>CAWJDH010000001.1:0-14127 GCA_963841625.1 uncultured Actinomycetota bacterium
TCCGCTTCGGCTGAGCGAGCCGGCGACCCTAGGGTCGGACCGCCCGTCTGGGCTATTCCAGTGGACTTGACCTCCGCTTAACGTCGGGGCCGGTGCGTCGAGCAGTCGGCGCCCTGAGCATTCGCTTGCACTGGGGGGACATGTCCACGACCGGCGCTGCTTCCTGCGCGTCCGTTGATCGGACCCTTCGCCCCTGTCTGCGGCACCCGGGAGTCGCTCGGTCCGCCCCGGTGGTCATGTATCAGGCGCTCGGGGACGCGCTCCCTTGAGTCGTCATCGTCGGCAACACCTGCCTACTGGGGGGACCATGTCCAAGACCATCTCGTTGTTCTCTGCGCTCGTGATCGGGGTCATCGGCCCGTTCGCGCTGCAGCCGGGACCTGCCGCGGCGGCGCCCGTACCCGGCGACCTCGACGGGGACCTGTCCGCCGGAGTGGCTGACTGTGCGCCGCTCGACCCGTCGGTCCACCCGGGGGCGCCGGACCGTCCGGACCTCAACTTCGCCGACACCAACTGTGACGGCATCGACGGCAACAAGGCCAATGCCGTCTTCGTGAGCAGCACCGCTCCCAACGACGACGGTTCCGGCACCCTGGCCAACCCCAAGAAGCTGATCACCTCAGCAATCGCCCTTGCGGCGGCCGACGGAAAGGACGTCTACGTCACCGGCGGCAACTTCCCCGGAACTCTCGCCCTGGCCGACGGCGTCAGCGTCTACGGCGGCTACACCCCCGACTTTGCGAGCCGTTCCGCGGCGGAGACCACCAACGTCAACGGCATCAACGGGCCCGGCGCGCTTGCGTTCGGCGACACCGACGTCGTGCTCCAGCTGCTCACCCTGAACGGCCAGCGGGAGGCGGATGGCAACAGCTACGGCCTCCGCGCCGTCCCGGACGGCGCCGTCGCCTCCCAGGTGGTGCTGGAGAACGTCCACTCGACGACTGCGCCAGGGATCGACGGAGCGAGTGGCGGCACCGGCCCGAGCGGTCAGCCCGGCCTCGGCTTCGCGGGCGGCTCCGGCGGTTTCGGCGGGTGCGGCGATGGCATCGCCGGCCTCTTCGGCAATCCGGGCATCGGCAATGGGCAACAGGGCGTGTCTGGCGCGAACGGTGCCAACGGCACGTTTGTCGCGCAGGCCGGCGCGACCTGGCTTCGGCAGCAATCCAGCAACGGCCAGTCCGGGAACCCGGGCGGCGGAGGCACGGGTGGACGCGGAGGCTTCGGAGCCACGAACATCTTCACCGCCCTCTGCGGTGGCCAGGGCGGCCTGGGTGGGCCGGGCGGGTCCCCAGGTGTGGGTGGCGCTGGAGGGCACGCCGGTGGCGGTTCGTTCGGCGTCTACTCGTTCAACTCCTCCGTCGTGGCGGTGGGCTCCACCCTTGAGGGCAGTGACGGTGGCGACGGTGGGAACGGCGGAACCGGCGGCAACGGTGGGGCGGGCCTTTCCGGTCAGTTCGGGGCCGCCGGTCAGTGCATCACCGTCTTCATCCAGGTATGCGCTGGCAGTGGTCAGCAGGGCACGCCCGGTGGGCCGGGAGGCCGCGGCGGCGGCGGCGGCGGCGGTGTCGGCGGGCCGAGCGTCGGTGTCTATCAAGGTGGCCTCAACTCGGGCTACACCGATCAGACGACCGAGGAGCAATTCGGACTCCCCGGCCAAGGCGGCCTTCAGGGCAACACGCTTCTTCGCGCCCAAAGCGGAGTGGCTCAGCCGATCCTGCGTACGACCACGGCACCGACCACGTCGACGTACGACTTCGACGGTGACGGTGTCGCCGACCCGGCCGACGCCTGCCCGGCCGACGCCGGGGGGACGAACGGATGCCCAGGCCCCGAGACCACCATCGTCTCGGGTCCCGCAGACGGTTCCTACCTCCTCTCGCAGGCCACCTCGGTCGGTCTCAGCTCGACCGCGGCCGGCTCCACGTTCGCGTGCTCCCTGGACGGCGGCGACGCGGACACCTGCACCTCACCGCACGCGCTGAGCGGCCTGTCCGCCCGGACGCACGTGGTCAAGGCCTGGGCGACCGATGGGTTCGGCTCGGCGGACCCGAGCGCCGCGAGCCGGACGTTCACGGTGCCGGTCAACAACACGGCGCTGACGCACTCGGCGGGATGGACGAAGAAGACCGGTACCGGCTACTTCCGCGACACCTACTCCACCTCGACGAAGCAGGGTGCGGCGTTGTCCAAGTCGGTGACGGGCGCGCGGCGGGTCGCGCTGGTGGCGACGAAGGCTCCCGGCCAGGGCAAGGTCAACATCATGCTGGGACAGACGCTGCTCAAGCAGGTGAACCTGAGCTCGACGACCACGAAGAAGAAGCAGGTGTTCGAGCACGAGTTCACCTCCGCCAGGAGCGGCACGATCAAGCTCGTCGTCGCCACGTCCGGGAAACCGGTGCGGATCGAGGGACTCGGAGTTGTGACGCAGTAGACCTGCGCGTCGATTCACGGTCGTTGGCCCCTGCCCCCTAGGGTTGGGGCCAACGACCCGTCCAGTCTTGCCTCGGGTTCCGCGCGAACACACCGCGCCCCTCGCCATCACGGCGAGGCACCGCTTCCCACCTCCGCCGCCGGCGGGGGACGGCATTGGTGAGACACACCAAGCGATAGCGACTTCCTCTTGTCTTCAGCACCTTCCTTCACCGACCTCGGCGTGCCCGCGAACCTCGCGACCGCTCTCTCCGACCTCGGCATCGTCACCCCGACCCCGATCCAGGCAGCGACGCTGCCGGACTCGCTGGCCGGCCGCGACGTGCTCGGCCGCGGCCGCACCGGCTCCGGCAAGACCTACGCATTCCTGCTCCCGCTCGTCGCCCGGCTCGTGGCCTCAGGCCGCAACCGGCGACCGGGGGCGCCCCGCGCGCTCATCCTCGCGCCGACCCGTGAGCTGGTCGGCCAGATCGACCAGGCGCTTGCCCCGCTCGCCAGGGCAGCCGGGCTCACCACCAGGACCGTCTTCGGTGGCGTCGGCCAGAACCCCCAGGTGCAGGGCCTGCGCCGAGGCGTCGACATCGTCGTCGCCTGTCCCGGCCGGCTCGAGGACCTGATCGGCCAGGGTCACTGCTCGCTCGGCTCGATCGAGGTCACCGTCCTCGACGAGGCCGACCACATGGCCGACCTCGGCTTCCTCCCCGCCGTACGACGTCTGCTCGACAAGACGCCGCGTGACGGTCAGCGGCTGCTGTTCTCCGCAACCCTGGACAAGGCGATCGACGTCATCGTCAAGCGGTTCCTGCGCTCGCCGGTCACCCACGAGGCGGACTCGGCGCAGTCACCGGTGGCCACCATGGACCACCACGTCCTGCACATCTCGCGCGACCACCGGCTGCCGATCCTGGTCGACCTGGCCAGCGCACCCGGGCGCACCCTGGTGTTCACCCGGACCAAGCACGGCGCCAAGGCGCTCGCCCGCCAGCTCAACCGGAGCGGCGTCCCGACCGTCGAGCTGCACGGCAACCTGAGCCAGAACGCGCGCACCCGCAACATGGACGCCTTCCACAGCGGCCGGGCGCAGACGCTGGTCGCCACGGACATCGCGGCCCGCGGGATCCACGTCGACGACGTCGCCCTGGTCATCCACGCCGACCCGCCCGTCGAGCACAAGGCCTACCTCCACCGCTCCGGTCGCACCGCCCGCGCCGGCGCGCGGGGCACGGTCGTCACGCTGATGACCAGCGAGCAGGTCGGCGACGTCCGCCAGCTCACCCGGGCCGCCGGGATCAAGGCCCGCACCACCCGCTTCGACGGCGCGGGCCACCCGGTCCTCGCCGAGCTGGCGCCGGGCGAGCGCGTGAAGGTGCCCGGCGGCATCGTCGTCGAGGGTCAGGCCGCTGGTAATGGCGGCAACAGCGGTTCACAGGGGCGCCGCCGAGGTGGCGGCGCTCGCAACCGCAACGGAAACCCGAGTGGCAACCGCAGCGGCAACCGCAACCGACGGGGCGGCCAGTCCGGGTCCGGTCGACGGTCCGGCTCGGCCGGCCAGCGCTCCGGTACGTCGGGCGGCGCCCGCCACAGCGCCGCGAGCTTCAGCTCCGGAAGCCGCTAGGTCCTCGTCGCCGCGTAGGCTCGCGGCGATGAACGTCGATCCCCTGCGCGCCTGGTTGCAGCGCGCGCTGTGGGACGTCGTACCCCGCGACCACCGGGAGACTCCGGCGCAGCTGCGCCGGCGCCAGCTCGTGACGCTGGCGTTCGTCGTGCTCGGAGGGGCGATCCTGGGGATCTCGCTGCGGATCGAGCCCGGCAGCGCCTGGTTCTATCCCGCGACCGTCGGGCTCGCGCTGGTCTGGGCGGTCGGCGCGTTCGCCTCCGGCCCGCTCCACCTCGGCCGGGAGGTCCATCCGTCGGGCCACCACGTCCGACCGGTGGTCGCACCGATCCTGATCGGTCTCGGCCTCGCAGGCGTCTTCGTGGTGGGTGCCCTGGTGGTGCGCGAGATCGACGCTGCTCGACGGCTTCGTCCGCTCCGTCGTGGAGTACGCCGACGAGGGCTCGGCAACGCTGCTGGTGCTGGTCACCGCCGTCAACGGGATCGCCGAGGAGCTGTTCTTCCGGGGGGCCGTCTACGCCGCCGTGACCCGCCACCCGGTCGTGGTCACGACGGTCGCCTACACCGTCGCGACGCTGGCCACCGGCAACGTGATGCTGGGCTTCGCCGCCGTGGTCCTCGGCACCGTCGTCGGTCTCCAGCGGCGGGCGTCGGGCGGGATCCTCGCCCCGATCCTCACCCACGTCACGTGGTCGCTGTCGATGCTGTTCGCCCTGCCCGTGCTGTTCGGCTGAGCTGGCCTCCCTGGCTGCCCCTGTCATCCCGGAATGGTTAGCGGGAGATCAGCGTGGGTACTTTCCCGCTTGATCGCTCATTTCTGCGGTCATCGAGGAAGGACCCCCACATGCGTTTCCCGCAAGCCCTTCGAATGGCCGCGCCGCTGGACTGGGGGCGACCGCGCTGACCGTCGTCGGCCTGGCAGCTCCCGCCCAGGCCCGGGTCGCCGACCCTGAGGCCTCGTGCCTGACGCCCACCTCCGGACCGGCCGCCGGGGCTCGTGGAGGAGCAACGGGCATCGACCACCCGGCCATCTCCGCCGCCGAGCAGCGCGCGATCGCACGGCGTACCAACAACCGCCTGGCGGCCAAGGGTGGGCCGGGCGTGAGCGGGAGCACTGCGCTCGCGGCGTCAGTCCCCGTCTACGTCCACGTCATGCGCGACGCCGCGGGGAACGGTGACGTCACCAATCGCCAGATCACCCGCCAGATCGCGGTGCTCAACCGCGACTTCTCCGGCACTGACTACTCCTTCGACCTGGCCGGCATCGACCGATACAACAACACCACCTGGCACAAGGACCGCCAGTCCGCCACCTACCGGGCGCAGACGCGCGAGGGCGGTGCGAACGCCCTGAACATCTGGCTCGTGGACTTCAAGTACCTCGGGATCGCGACGTTCCCCTGGGACTACGCCAAGCACGGCGAGATCGACGGCATCCGCGTCCACTTCGACTCGCTGCCCGGCGGCAGCATCACCAACTTCAACCTGGGCGGCACGGCGACGCACGAGGCGGGCCACTGGTTCGGGCTCTACCACACCTTCCAGGGTGGCTGCACCGAGCTCAATGACGAGGTCGACGACACCCCGGCCCAGTCCGGCCCCACGAGCGGTTGCCCCGAGGGTCGGGACTCCTGCCCGCTGCCCGGCCTGGATCCGATCCACAACTACATGGACTACAGCTTCGACAGCTGCTACACCGAGTTCACGCAGGGCCAGGCCGCGCGCATGGACCAGATGTGGGCTGCCTACCGCGCCTGAATCCGTGCTGCGGGGCGATCGTGCGACGCCCAACGGCCTGACTCGTCCCGGCCTTGGGTCTGCGTCCCATCCTTCAGCAGATCAGGCCGGAGACGCCCCTCCGGGTCAGTCCTGCTGGTGGTCCTCCAGCGCCCGGCGCACCGCCTCGGCGTACGGCAACGGCTCCCCGGGCACGAGCTCCCTGATCGAGTCGTCGGTGACCACCACCTCGGTCCCCATCGAGTCGATGAGGTTGCGTCCGGTGGTGAGGTCGACGTCGGTCACCAGCGCGAGCCAGTACGACGACAGTCGAGGCGTCAGCACCGGCACCCTCACGATCGGGACGCGGTGCCCGGCCGACACCTCCGCGGCCACCTGGAGCATCTCCAGGTAGGTGAGCTGCTCGGGTCCGCCGATCTCGAACGTGCGCCCGAACGCCTCGGGGACGCCGACGACTCCGGCGAGGTAGCGGATCACGTCGTCGATGGCGATCGGCTGCGTGAGGGTGGAGACCCAACGAGGGACCACCATTGCCGGCAGGTTCTTCACCAGCTGACGGGTGAGCTCCCAGGAGATGCCGCCGGCACCCACCACGATCGCCGCCCGCAGCACCGTGACCGGCACCCCTGTCTCGCCGAGCAGCTGCTCCACCTCCCGCCTGGACCGGAGGTGGGGCGAGAGCGTGTCGTCCTCGGACCCGAGCCCGCCCAGGTAGACGATCTGCCGGACCCCGCACGCCACGGCAGCCTTGGCGAAGGTGCGCGCGGCGTCGGCGTCCTTCTCCTCGAAGTCCGGGTCGTCGAGTGAGTGGACCAGGTAGACGGCTACGTCGACCCCGGTCAGAGGGTCGGTCAGGGACGCACGGTCGAAGACGTCACCCGCGACGGGTTCGCCGGGTCCGTCGTACTCCTCGGGGCGGCGGGTCATGGCCCGGACGGTGTGTCCGGCCTCGACCAGCGCGGGGACCAGGCGGCGACCGATGAAGCCCGTCGCGCCGGTGACCAGGACGGTCAGTGGCTCGCTCATCCGGGGTCCCCGCGGAAGTCTGGGGTCGGTGGGGTGTCAATCGGGAGCGCAGTGAGCGATTCTGTGGGGTGGTCATGGCGCCACCCTAGAGAGTGGCGGGGAACTTCCCCGGACGCGCACGCGTTGACACCTCACCGCCAACCCAGGGAGCAGCCCGTGTCCGACGACCCTGCCCAGGAGTTCGCACGCCAGGTCGACCGTCTCGTGGAGCTCGGCTACCCGGAGCTGTCCGGGCTCGACGAGCCGTCGTTCCGCGAGCTGCTTCAGCCGCTGGCCGGACCGGCCACCCGGATCACCGAGCAGGACGACGTGCCGTTCGTCGTCGTGGTGACGCGTGAGCTGGTCCGCCCTGAGGTCACGGTGCCCCTGCTTCGCCTGGCCGACGGGAACAAGCCGGGCGTCGTCGACCGCAACCACGCCGACGGTGACCTGGCGACGTACCACCCGCTTCCCGAGCTGGGGCTCGATGGCGTCGGGTCCGCGAAGGCCTACCTGCTCACGGGGATCCAGCGTGGTGAGGAGTTCTGCAACGTCCGCCCGGAGGACGCGCTGCCGGTGATCCGACGTCGCGGCCGGACGCCGCTGACGATCGACGAGGGGATCGCGGTGGTCACGCACGCGCCGCACCTGCTGGCGAAGAACAAGTGCTTCATGCTGTCCGGCTCCCGGCGGCACGATCGCCGGGTCCCCGCGATGTGGATCAGCGAAGGGGCGCCGAAGCTCGGGTGGTGCTGGGACGGCAACCCGCACAGCTGGCTGGGCGTCGCCTCGGCGGCCGGTCGGGTGGCCGCTTAGCTGGACTGGGTGCGGCGGGCGATCCCCTCGCGCTTGGTCTGGTCCATCGCCGACTCGTACGCCGCGACCAGGCTGGCGATCGAGAGCGGCTTGAGCCGCTCGATGATCTCCTGGAGCCGGTCGGGCGAGATCCCAGCCTCCTTGTAGGCCGGCCAGACCATCGTCCGGAACACCTCGTAGAGCTCCTCGGCGATCTGCCGGCCGTGGTCGGCGTAGACCTCTGCGGAGGCGTTGGCTGCCTCGGTCGGGAAGCCGAGGTCGAGCAGGCCCATGCCGACCGTGAGCTGGGAGACGGCCACCTTGAAGCGGCCCCGGGCTGCCGGCAGGACGATGCCCAGCGCTGAAAGTGTGGCCAGGTCCTCGTCATCGAGCTTGCGGCCGGTGCGCTTGTCGAGCTCGCTGCGCGACATCTCGACCGGCATCTCCGACTGCCAGGGCGCCAGCATCGTCCGGTGCAGGGCGATGTCCTCGGGGGTGGCATCGGAGGGGATCCCGGCGACGTACTTCTCGATCGCGGCCAGCGTGAACCCGTGGGTCTGCAGCTCCCGGACCAGCTCCAGCCGGGCGACGTGGTCGGGCGTGTAGTAGCCGGAGCGACCGCGCCGGATGGGCGGCGGGATCAGCCCCTTCGTCGTGTAGAAGCGCACGTTGCGGACGCTCATCCCGACCCGATTGGTGAGCTCGTCGAGGGTGAGCAGCTCGCGCAGGTGCTCGACCGACTCCTCCACCGAGACTCCTCCCCGTGGGTGACCCGAACCACTGTCCGGTCACCTTGACCATGATGACAGTAATGGTGTCACAATCGGGGTTGGGTCTCGACAAGCTCCCCAAAGACAGGACGGTCATGGCAGAAGCATTCGTGTACGACCACGTTCGTACGCCGCGTGGCAAGGGCAAGAAGGTCGGGTCGCTGCACGAGGTCAAGCCCGTGGACCTCGCCGTCGGGCTCCTGGACGAGATCAAGGTTCGCAACCCGGGCTTCGACCCCCACCGGGTCGACGACGTCGTCCTCGGCGTCGTCTCGCCGATCGGGGAGCAGGGCGGCGACATCGCCAAGACCGCGGCACTCGCGGCCGGCTACCCCGAGACCGTCTGCCGGCGTTCAGCTGAACCGGTTCTGCGCCTCCGGCCTCGAGGCCGTCAACCAGGCCGCCTCGCGGGTCCGCGGCGGGTTCGAGGACCTGATCCTCGCCGGCGGCGTCGAGTCGATGAGCCGGGTCCCGATGGGGTCCGACGGCGGGGCCTGGGCCTCCGACCCGGCCACCGCGCTGACCACGGGCTTCGTCCCCCAGGGCATCGGCGCCGACCTGATCGCCACCCTCGGGGGCTGGGGCCGCGAGGACGTCGACGCGTTCGCGGCCGAGTCCCACCACCGGGCCGCGAAGGCGTGGGCCAACGGCTACTTCGCCGACTCGGTCGTCCCGGTCACCGACTTCAACGGCGTCACCGTCCTCGACCACGACGAGCTGATCCGACCCGACACGTCGGTCGAGGGGCTGGCCGGGCTGAAGCCGTCGTTCGCCGACATCGGAGCCCAGGCCGGCTTCGACGACGTGGCCCTCGAGAAGTACCACTGGGTCGACAAGATCGACCACGTCCACCACGCGGGCAACTCCTCCGGAATCGTCGACGGCGCCGCGCTGGTGGCCGTCGGCTCCGAGCAGGTCGGCACCGATCTCGGGCTCACCCCGAAGGCCCGGGTGCTCGCCACCGCCGTCTCCGGCGCCGACCCGACCATCATGCTCACCGGACCGGCTCCGGCCGCCCGCAAGGCGCTGGCCAAGGCGGGTCTCTCGGTCGAGGACATCGACCTGTTCGAGATCAACGAGGCGTTCGCAGCCGTGGCCATGAGGTTCATGCGGGACCTCGGCATCTCCCACGAGATCACCAACGTCAATGGTGGCGCGATCGCAATGGGTCACCCGCTCGGCGCGACCGGCGCGATGATCCTCGGCACCCTCATCGACGAGCTCCGGCGCCGTGACCAGCGCCGCGGCCTCGCCACGCTCTGCGTCGGCGGCGGGATGGGTATCGCGACGATCGTCGAACTGGTCTGACCAACCCCGGTTGAGTTGGGTGTGATGGCCCCAATGACGGCCCTGACGCCCAACTCGACCGGCCATCACGCCCAACTCAACGAGTTTGAACGTGTAGGAGAGAGAACATGAGCGGCACCAAGACAGAGCAGCAGTGCGGTTCGCTACGACAAGGACGCCGACGGGATCGTCACCCTCACCCTCGACGACCCGACGGCGAGCGCGAACACGATGAACGAGCTCTACCAGGAGTCGATGGCGGCCGCCGTCGACCGGCTGTACGACGAGCAGGACGACGTCACCGGAGTGGTGATCGCGAGCGCCAAGAAGACGTTCTTCGCCGGCGGCAACCTCCACAAGATGGTCCAGGCGACCAAGGACGACGCGGCCGACGTGTTCGGGATGGCCGAGGCGATCAAGGCCAGCCTGCGCCGGCTCGAGCTGTTCCCGCGCCCGGTGGTGGCGGCCGTCAACGGTGCCGCGCTCGGCGGCGGCTTCGAGATCACCCTGGCCTGCAACCACCGGATCGTCGTGGACGACCCGAAGGTCGAGGTCGGGATGCCCGAAGCGTCCCTGGGGCTGCTGCCCGGCGGCGGTGGCGTGACCCGGACCGTGCGGATGCTCGGAATCCAGTCCGCGCTGATGGAGGTGCTGCTCCAGGGCACCCGGTTCAAGCCGGCCGCGGCCCAGGAGAAGGGCCTCGTCGACGAGCTCGTCGCCACCCGCGAGGAGCTGGTCCCTGCCGCGAAGGCGTGGATCAAGGCCAACCCCGAGGCGAGCCAGAACCCCTGGGACGCCGACGGCTACAGGATGCCCGGCGGCACCCCGAGCCACCCCAAGCTGGCCCAGTTCCTCCCGGCGTTCCCGGCGTTGCTGCGCCAGCAGACCAAGGGCGCGGTCTACCCCGCCCAGCGGGCGATCCTCTCCGCTGCGGTCGAGGGTGCCCAGGTCGACTTCGACACCGCGTCGCGGATCGAGTCGCGCTACCTCACCAAGCTGATCGTCAACCAGAACTCGAAGAACATGATCCAGGCGTTCTTCTTCGACCTGCAGGCGATCAACGCCGGCAAGCTCCGTCCCGAGGGTGTGCCGCCGTTCAAGGGCACCAAGGTCGGCGTCCTCGGCGCCGGCATGATGGGCGCCGGCATCGCCTACTCGTGCGCCCGCGCCGGCATGCAGGTCGTGCTCAAGGACGTCGAGGTCGGCAACGCCGAGAAGGGCAAGGCCTACAGCGAGAAGCTGCTCGACAAGGCCATCGCCAAGGGCCGCAGCACCGAGGAGAAGAAGGCGGAGCTGCTCGGCCGGATCACCCCGACGGCCGACCCGGCCGACCTCGCCGGCTGCGACCTGGTCATCGAGGCGGTCTTCGAGGACCCCAGCCTGAAGCACAAGGTGTTCGCCGAGATCGCCGAGCACGTCAACCCTGACGCCCTGCTCTGCTCCAACACCTCGACCCTGCCGATCACCGAGCTCGCCACCGGCGTCGACCGACCGGCCGACTTCATCGGCCTTCACTTCTTCAGCCCGGTCGACAAGATGCCGCTGGTCGAGATCATCCGCGGCGAGCAGACCTCCGACGAGACCCTGGCCAAGGCCTACGACGTCGTGCAGCAGATCCGCAAGACCCCGATCGTGGTCAACGACTCGCGCGGCTTCTACACCTCGCGTGTCATCGGCACGATGGTCAACGAGGGCCTGGCGATGCTGTCCGAAGGTGTCCACCCGGTCTCGCTGGAGCGCGCGGCCACCCAGGCCGGCTACCCCGTCGGCACGCTGCAGCTCTCCGACGAGCTGAACATGGAGCTGATGGCCAAGATCCGCAAGGCCACCCTCGACGCCGCCGAGCGCGACGGCATCGACCTGCCCGCCCACCCCGGCGACGGGGTGGTCCAGAAGATGATCGAGATCGGCCGCCCGTCGCGACTCAAGGGCGCCGGCTTCTACGAGTACGACGACGCCGGCAAGCGCCAGGGACTCTGGGCCGGGCTGGCCGAGACCTTCCCGGTCGCCGAGCAGCAGCTCCCGATCGAGGACGTCAAGGACCGCCTGCTCTTCGTCGAGGCACTCGAGACCGCGAAGTGCTTCGAGGAGGGCGTCCTCGAGTCCGCGGCCGCCGCCAACATCGGTTCGATCATGGGCATCGGGTTCCCGCCCAACACCGGCGGTGCCGCGCAGTTCATGACCGGCTACGAGTCGCCGACCGGAGAGGTCGGACTCAAGGCGTTCCTCGCCCGGGCCGACCAGCTCGCCGAGCAGTACGGCGACCGGTTCCGCGCGACGTCGTACCTCCGCGAGCTGGCCGAGAAGGGCGACACCTTCCCCGCCTGACACCACGCTGACCCGCCCGAAACTTTCGGGCGGGTCAGCTGTTTTCGGGACAGGTCCAGACGGCTCGGGGACAATTCTCGGGTGAGCCAGCATTCTCGGGTGGGCCAGCACGGGCCCGTTGTCGACGTCCGCAGCCTCCACGTCCGCTTCGGCGAGGTGGAGGCGGTTGCGGGCATCGACCTCCAGGCGTACGCCGGCCAGGCCACGGCCCTGCTCGGCCGCAACGGGGCCGGCAAGTCCACCACCATGCGGGTGCTGGCCGGCGTGGTGCCGCCCACCGCGGGCACGGTGCTGGTGGCCGGCCACGACGTGCGCACCGAGGCGCTGCAGGTCAAGCGGTCGGTCGGCTACTGCCCGGACGTCGGAGGGCTGGTCCCGCGGGCGACCGCATGGGAGCACCTCCAGCTCTCGGCGAGGCTGCGCCGACTGAGCGACTGGGAGAAGCGCGGCCGCGACCTCCTGGAGCGGTTCGAGCTCGGCGACGCCGCCCACCGGGTCACCGGTGGCTTCTCCCACGGCATGGGTCGGAGGCTGTCGGTGCTCCTGGCCGCGCTGCACGAGCCGGAGGTGCTGCTCCTCGACGAGCCCTTCGACGGAGTGGACCCGATCGGCGTGGAGGCGACCCTCGACGTCATCGGCGACGCCCGCGCGCGGGGCGCCTGCGTCCTGGTCTCCACCCACCTGCGCGAGCTCGCCGTGCAGGCCTGCGGCAACGTGCTGGTGCCTGCGCGGCGGTTCCCGGGTCGCGACCATGGACGCCGTTGACATGATCGGCGACGAGGGGGCGCGGGCCTACCGTGGACTTCTCGACTAGGGCCGTCGCCGACGTCGGCCACCTGATGCGTTTCCGCGCCCGGAGGTCCGGGCGGCGCGGGCACCGCTGGGTCATGGCGGCGATGCTGGGTGGCACCGTGCTCGTGGCCGTGGTCCCGGCTCTCGTGCCAGGGGCGGGCGACGGCGATCGCGCGTTGACGGTGCTGACGCTGCTACCAGTGGCGTTCGCGGGCTTCCTTGCCGTGGCCGTCATCTCCGCCGTTGTCTCGGGCGGCGGGCGCGAGCTGCTGCCACGGGACCAGGCCACGCCGTACCCGATCAGCCCGACCACCGACCACCTCGGGGCCCTGCTGCTGGCTCCCGTCAACACCGCGTGGCTGCTCCAGGCCTGGCTGCTGCTCGGCACGCGCTGCCTACGGGCTGGGGGCGTCGGCTGAGCTGGTGGCCGCCCAGGTCGTGGTCCTGCTGTGGCTGCTGGTCGCGACCTCGATCGCCCAGGTCGTGGCGTGGACCATGGAGGCGGTCCGCCGTCGACGCCACGGCATCGCGGTGATGCGGGTGCTGTCTGTGGCCCTCCTCGGCACCGCAGTCTGGCTGCACGCGGCGCACCAGCTGATTCCCCTGCTCGACCGGGTGCCGACCGTGTGGCTCGTGGTCGGAGGGGTCGACGGCTTCTCCTGGCGCTGGGCGCTCACGCTCGCGGTCGAGGTCGCCATCGTGCTGGCAGCGACGGCTCTCGGGGTGGTGCCGGCCCACTTCGCGGCCCGGCGCACCGCCCGCGACGAGCTACGCGTCGAGAGCGAGACCCGCGAGGCTCGACCCAACCCGCGCTCGGACCTGTTCGCGCTGGTTCGCACGGACCGGTCCTCGGTGTGGCGCACCGTGCCGATGCGACGTGGCATTCTCGTGCTCGCGATCGGCCCCGGCCTGGTCGCCGTCGCTGGCGACCTGCCGTGGCACGCGATGACGATCCTGCCCGGCCTGGTTGCGTCCGGCGGCGCTCTGCTGTTCGGCGTCAACGCGTGGTGCCTCGACGGCCGCGGTGGCCTCTGGCGGGAGAGCCTGCCGGTGTCTCCGCAGACGGTGTTCACCGCTCGTGCCATCGTGCTGGCCGAGTTCCTCCTGATCGCCTCGGCGATCACGGTCGTGCTGGCCTCGCTTCGGGCGGGCATCCCCTCGGCGCCCGAGTTCGCCGCGCTCGCCGCCACGCTGCTCGTGGTCACCGTCCAGGTCGCCGCCGCCGGGCTGCGCTGGTCGGCCCGGCGGCCGTTCGCCGTCGACCTCCGCTCCGCCCGGGCCACGCCGGCGCCGCCAGTCGTGATGGTGGCCTACTCGACCCGGCTCGCGGTCAGTACGACGCTCACCGGGCTGGTCTTCTCCGGTCTT
>CAWJDH010000002.1:0-13324 GCA_963841625.1 uncultured Actinomycetota bacterium
GCACCGATGATTTCGACGGCAGCGACCTCGACCTTTCGCTCTGGCTACCCCACTACCTGCCGGTGTGGAGCTCGCGATCGGCGAGCGCCGCCACCTACACCCTGGCGAACTCGGAGCTGACCCTTTCCATTCCGGTCGAGCAGGGCGCGTGGTGCGCCGGCGACCACACTCCCCCGTTGCGGGTGTCCGGGATCCAGAGCGGAAGCTGGTCCGGCCCGGTCGGGAGTACCCGGGGCCAGCAGCGGTTCCGCGAGGGACAGACCGTGCGCGAGGAGCAGGAACGCTTCGAAGGTTGGCTGCCCACCGGCGGGACGATCGGTATCCGGGCCCGGATGTCACTCTCTCCGCGGTCCATGGCGGCGCTCTGGATGAGCGGCTTCGAGGACGACACGGCCCAGGAACGCTGTGGCGAGATCTGCGTGTTCGAGATCTTCGGCAACGCACTCGGCCCGGCCGAGGAGCCCTCCGCCGAGGTCGGCGTCGGCATCAAGGCGTTCCGCGACCCGACGTTGACGCAGGACTTCGACGCCCCGCGGGTCCCGATCGACGTCACCCGCGATCACGACTACGCCGTCACGTGGGACGCCGATGCGGCGGTGTTCACCGTCGACCGTGCTGAAGTTCGTCGATGCTCGATGCCGCCGACGTACCCGCTCCAGCTGATGCTCGCCCTGTTCGACTTCCCGGAGTGGTCCACCGGGGACGACGACCACTTGGTGCCGACGCTCACCGTCGACCGCGTCTGGGGCTCCGGCGGTTGAGGTGCGAGCGAAGCGAGCCTCGAAACCCCGGAACCGGTGGCAGGCCGATGACGGTGGTGGTCACCGCCCTTCATGGCCTCACCGGGTTTCAAGACGCGTCACCCAGTCCCTCGCTCCGCTCGGGCCTGGGGTGACGCTCCTCAGCCCTCGCCGCTGATCGCGGGATTCGCAGTCTCATCCCGCGGCGGCTCGTCACTCCGGATGTCGATCCGCCAGCCGGTGAGTCGTGCTGCGAGCCGCGCGTTCTGGCCCTCCTTGCCAATGGCGAGGGAGAGCTGGAAGTCGGGGACGACGACGCGCGCCGATTTCGTGGCCGCATCGACCACCTCGACCGAGGTCACCTGGGCCGGTGACAGCGCGTGGCCGATCAGCTCGGCCGGGTCCTCGGACCAGTCGACGATGTCGATCTTCTCGCCGTGCAGCTCGGACATCACGTTGCGGACCCGCTGGCCCATCGGGCCGATGCAGGCACCCTTGGCGTTGACCCCGGACGCCGTCGACAGCACCGCGATCTTGGTGCGGTGACCGGCCTCGCGGGCGATCGCCGCGATCTCGACGGTACCGTCGGCGATCTCCGGCACCTCGAGGGCGAACAGCTTGCGGACGAGGTTGGGGTGCGAGCGCGACAGGGTGATCTGCGGCCCGCGCATGCCCTTGCGGACTGAGATGACCAGGCACTTGATCCGGGTGCCGTGGTCGTAACGCTCGCCGGGGACCCGCTCCCCCAGTGGCAGCAGTGCCTCCAGCTTGCCGAGGTTCACCATCACGTCGTCAGGATTGCGACCCTGCTGGATCACGCCGGAGATGATGTCGCCCTCCTTGCCGGAGAACTCCCCGAACCTGATGTCGTCCTCGGCGTCTCGCAGACGCTGCAGCATGATCTGCTTCGCCGTCGTCGCCGCTATGCGGCCGAAGCCCTCCGGCGTGTCGTCGTACTCCCCGATCTGGGTGCCCTCCTCGTCGAGCTCGGACGCGAACACGGTGACGTGCCCCGTCTTGCGGTCCAGCTCGACCCGGGCGTTCTCCTGCGCCCCCGGCGTCTTGTGGTACGCCGTCAAGAGTGCCTGCTCGATGGCCTCGACGAGGATGTCGAAGGAGATCTCCTTCTCGCGTTCCAGCATCCGGAGGATGCTCAGGTCGATGTCCATCAGCCCTCCTTCGTCCCGCGCCGGCTGAACTCGACCTGGACCAGGGCGCGAGTGATGTCGGCGTAGGCGATCTCGCGGATCGTCCCGTCGACGTCGATGCACGCCGCCGCGTCGTCGCTGGTCACGATCCGTCCCTCGACGGTCTCGCCATCGGTGCTGGTCACCTTGACCAGCCGGTCGACGTTGCGCCGCCAGTGCCGGGGCAGCGTGAGCGGCCGGTCGACACCCCGTGACGTGACCTCCAGCGTGTAGGGCTGCTCGCCCATCACCTCGGACTCGTCGAGCACCCGGGAGATTTCCCTGGTCGCGTCGGCCACGTCGTCGAGGGTCACGCCGCCGTCCTTGTCGACGGCGATCCGGAGGATCCGGCGCTTGCCGGCCGGCGTGATCTCCACCGCCTCGACGTCGAGCTCCAACGCAGTGAGGGGGCCGACGAGCTCGGTCTCGATGCGTTCGCGGATGGCGTCCTGCCTGACGCTGCTCACGAGTGCCCGACCTCCTTGTGCAGTTGGTAGATCTCGAGACGGTCTCCGAAGCGACCTCCTCGATCCAGCGAATCTCCACGATAGCGGTGCGGGGATAGGGTCGGCGCCGTGTCCCCCGCCCCTGCCCTGCGTACCACCCGGCGTACGACGCTGGCGGGCGCCCTCGCCGGGGTCGCCGTCCTCGCCGGGTGCGACCTCGGCGACCCGGGCCCCGACGATCCCGCCTCGGCTCCCACTCCCTCGGCGGACCCGACGGACCCTGACGACCCCGATGCCGCCCTGGTCGACGACGTGGTCGACGACATCGTCGCCACCCAGCTCCTGGTCGAGTCGCTCCGCCGTCGTCACGACTCGTTGCGCCGCCCGCTGGGAGAGCTCGCCCAGGTCCACGACGCGCACCTGGCGGTGCTCGGGTCGAGCGAACGATCCGGCAACCGGCCCCCGCGGGCCAGAAATTCAGGTGAAGCGCTGACCCTGCTGCTAGCACGCGAGCTGCGCCACCAGCGCCTGCTGGCGAACCACGCTGTGGCGGCGCAGAGCGGACGCCTGGCCCGACTGCTGGCGTCCATGTCGGCCGCGATCGCCCAGCAGCAGGTGGCGCTGACGGAGCTGGAGGGTCGGTGACGACGCTCGACGCCCTGCAGCTCGCCCTCGCCGGTGAGCACGCGGCTCTCTACGTCTACGGCGTGCTCGGCGCGCAGACCTCGGCGTCCGACACTCCCCAGCTGTTCGCGGCGGTGTCCGATGCCTACGAGACACACCGTGCGCGCCGCGACCACCTGAACGGTCTGGTGCTCGAGGAGGGAGGCACACCGGTGGCCTCGGAGTCTGCCTACGAGATCCCCGGACGCCTCGGCTCACCGTCTGCGGTGTCCAGCGCGGCGCTCCAGCTGGAGCGCCGGGGCGCCTCGACCTACGCCTGGCTCGTCGCCAACACCGTGGGCGAGCGCCGCCGGTGGGCGATCGACGCGCTCACCGACGCCGCGGTCCGCGAACTCAGCTACCGAGGAAGTCCCGAGATCTTCCCCGGAGCCCACGAGTTCGCGGACCGTGGTTGACCGATCCCTGGAGACCAGTCAGGGAGCGCTCGCCAGTGGCGAATCACTCCCTCGTGCACAATCCTGCAACGAGGGACACCGGGTGCGCCAGCATCGGTCAGACTCATGTTTGTGCATTGCACGAACCTGCAGTTCATGCGAGTGGCCGCGTCAGGCCCGGTAGGCGGCCCACATCTTGTTCATGCGCTGGGCCTGGCCGTTGGTGAACTCCGAGTAGCAGCTGTCCCAGCTGTAGTCCATGTAGTTGTGGATCGGGTCGGCGCCGCTCAGTGGGCAGGAGTCCCGCGTCGCGGGGCAGCCGCTGGTGGGGCTGGACTGGGCGGGAGTGTCGCCGATCTGGTCGTTGAGCTGAGTGCAGCCGCCCTGGAAGGTGTGGTAGAGACCGAGCCAGTGACCCGTCTCGTGCGTCACCGTCCCGCCCTCGTTGTAGTGAATGATGTTGCCGCCGGGCAGGGAGTTGTACTGGACGCGGATGCCGTCGACACCACGCTTCTTGGCGTAGTCCCACGGGAAGGTCGCGATCCCGAGGTAGGAGAAGTCGACCAGCCAGATGTTCAGGGCGTTGGCGCCGCCCCTGCGAGTCACGGTGCGGTAGTGCGTCGACTTGAGGTCATGGTGCCAGGCGTTGTTCTTGTAGCGGCGGACGCTGATCAGATTGAAGGAGAAGCCGGACCCGGCGTAGTCGCCGTTGAGGACTGCGATCTGGCGGGTGATCTGGCGGTTGGTGACGTCACCGCGGCCAGTGGCGCTTCGCATCACGTGGACGTAGACGGGGACCTTCCGGGCGACGAGGGCGGTGGTGCCGCGGGCTGCGAGACGGGTGTTGGTGCGACGCGCGATCGCCCGCTGCTCGGCGGCCGAGATGCCGCGGTGGTCGAGGCCCGAGGCTCCTCCGCGAGCCGCGGCGGCCTCTTCGTTGGTGTCGGGGGTGAGGCACGCGTGCCCGGCCTCGGCGACCCGGGCCTGGGCTGGTGCGGCGATGCCGACGACGGTGAGTGCAGTTGCCCCGAGACCTGCTGCGGCTGCCAGACAAACGGTTCGCGCGAAACGCATTACTAGGTTCCCTCCCTCAACAACCCGCCCCCGCAGATTCTTGGGTTGCCGGGGAACCTACCCATCCATAGGTAGAAGTAACCATCAACCTTTGGTATTAGGACTAGTCCCTAGGTACTAGTACCACCCTAGGGTCTGGTCACCACCGGGCGAGAACGATCGCGGGCACGTCCGCGAGCCGCTCCGCGACCGCGTCCGGAACGCCTTCCGAGTGACCGACCTGGCTGGGAGGAATGTCGCTGTGAGGGACGTGGATCGCATACAGGCCTGCGTTCTGGGCTCCCCACACGTCGTCGAAGAGCCGGTCGCCGACGTAGACGCACCGGCCTGGATCGGTCGCTCCCACCGCCGCCATCGCCGCCCTGAACGCACGAGGAGAGGGCTTGGTCCAGGGCAGCTCACTGGTATAGACGTCTCCGTCGATCAGATCGAGCACACCGTCGCGCCGGAAGAACCCCTCGTGCCATTCCCGTGGCCAGATCGTGTTCGAGAGCACCCCCACCTTGATCCCCTCGGATCGCAGCTGCTCGAACACCGGACCAGCCTCCGCGTCCGTGCTGGTGTGGGGCTCCCAGAAGTCGTAGTAGGCCGAGAGCAGGTCGGGGTCGTGGTCGAGCCCTGCCTCGTCGAAGAGGTCGGTGACCGTCGAGCTCTGCTGGTGGTCACGGCTCCGCCCCCAGATGATCTCCCCCGCACGATGCAGTCGCTCCCGCGACACCTCGATGTCGTGGTCGGCGTTGACCACGGCCTGGGCGAGCGCCAGGGACTCGGCATGGAAGTCGATGTCGTGCCAGCGGGTGAGGGTGCCGCCCCAGTCGAAGATGACCGAGTCGATGCTCAAGTCGTGACCAGCGCAACCAGGTGGTCGACGACCCGGTCCGCGGGCACGTCCTCGCGATCACCGGTACGACGGTCCTTGACCTCCACCGTGCCGTCCGCGAGCCGCTTCCCGACCACCACGATGGTGGGGACCCCGATCAGCTCGGCGTCCTTGAACTTCACGCCCGGCGACACCTTCGGCCGGTCGTCGTGGAGGACGTCGACCCCAGCAGCGGACAGCTCGTGGGCGATCCGGTCGGCGGCGGCGAAGATGGCGGGATCCTTACCGGTGGCGACGAGGTGCACGTCGGCCGGCGCGACCTCGCGCGGCCAGACCAGGCCGAGCTCGTCGTTGTTGCCCTCGGCGATGGCGGCGACCGCCCTGGTGACCCCGATGCCGTAGGAGCCCATCGTGACCGTGACCAGCTTCCCGTTCTCGTCCAGTACCCGGAGATCGAGCGCCTCGGCGAACCAGCGGCCGAGCTGGAAGATGTGGCCCATCTCGATGCCCCGGGCCGACTCCAGCGTGCCGTCGCAGTTGGGGCACGGGTCCCCGTCGCGGACCTCGGCCGCCTCGATCGTCCCGTCCGGGGTGAAGTCCCGCCCGGCGACCAGGTCGAGGACGTGCTGGCCGTCGACGTTGGCGCCGGTGACCCAGCGGGTGCCGTCGACAACGCGCGGGTCGACGAGGTAGCGGATGCCGGAGTCGCTCTTGTCGCCCAGCGCCTGGGGGCCGATGTAACCCTTGACCAGGCTGGTGTGCTTCGCGAACTCCGCGTCCCCGAAGGGCTCGACCTCGGTGGGCTCGAGCTGGCCTTCCAGCCGCTTGGTGTCGACGTCGCGGTCGCCGGGCACCGCGATCGCCAGTGGCTCGCGGGTGCCGTCCGGGTGCTTCAGCATCACCATGACGTTCTTCAGGGTGTCCCCGGCCCGCCACGGACGATCGTCGCGGGGGAACTTCTCGTTGAGGTGGTCGACCAGCGTCTCGATCGTGGGCGTGTCCGGGGTCTGCTCGGCGTGGGCGGCCGGCAGGTCGTCGTACGGCATCGGGTTGGGCGCCCGCACCTCGACCGCCTCCACGTTGGCGGCGTAGTCGCAGCTGGTGCACCGGACGTAGGTGTCCTCGCCCACATCCGCCTTGGCCAGGAACTCCTCCGACTTCGAGCCCCCCATCGCGCCGCTGGTGGCCTTGACGATGACGTAGTCGAAGCCGAGCCGGTCGAAGGTGCGGACGTAGGCCTCGCGGTGCGCGGCGTAGGAGCGGTCCAGTCCCTCGTCGGTCGTGTCGAAGGAGTAGGAGTCCTTCATGATGAACTCCCGCCCGCGCAGGACGCCGGCGCGCGGACGTGCCTCGTCGCGGTACTTGGTCTGGATCTGGTACAGCCAGACGGGAAGGTCCTTGTAGGAGGAGTAGAGGTCCTTGACCGCGAGCGTGAACATCTCCTCGTGCGTGGGCCCGAGGAGGTAGTCGGCGCCCTTGCGGTCCCGCAGGCGGAAGATGCCGTCGCCGTAGGTCGTCCAGCGGTTGCTCGCCTCGTAGGGCTCGCGTGGAAGCAGCGCGGGGAACTGGAGCTCCTGGGCGCCGATCGCGTCCATCTCCGCGCGGATGATCCCCTCGATGTTGCGCAGCACCCGCAGGCCCAGCGGGAGCCAGGTGTAGATGCCGGGAGCGGTACGGCGGATGTAGCCGGCGCGAACCAGGAGACGGTGGCTCGGCACCTCGGCGTCCGCGGGATCCTCTCGCAGGGTCCGCACGAACAGGCTCGACATCCGGAGGATCATGCGCGAAGGCTACTTGCGGGGTGCTCGCGCTCGCGAACCAGTTAGAACATGACGGTCGCGAACGTCGCCGTCTGGCGGAAGCCGATCCGTTCGTAGACCCGGCGAGCCGGGAGGTTGTACTCGTTGACGTAGAGCGCCACGACCGGAGCGATGTCGCGGCGTACCAGCTCGACCACGGCTGCCATACCGCGAACCCCGATGCCCTCACCGCGCCGGTCCGGCGGCACCCAGACGCCCTGCACCTGGGCGGCGGACGGGGACGCGCACGCGACCTCCGCCTTGAAGACCAGGCGCCCATGGTCGAAGCCGGCGAAGGACCAGCCGCGGGAGATCAGCTGGCTGACGCGCGTTCGGTAGAGCTCCCGGCCACCGCCCGACTCTGGCGAGACCCCGACCTCCTCGGAGTACATCGCCACGCAGGCCGGATAGACCTCCGCCAGGTCGTCCATCGTCGTGACCCGCACCCCCGGGTCGGGCTCGGCCCGCGGCTGCTCGGCGATCTCAAGGTGGGGCTGGTCCCACCGGATCTCCCGGGGCCTGCCCCAGGTGCCGGCGACGCCGTCCCAGAGGGTGCGGACAGCGGCCTGCGGGCCGACGATGGTCGAGACGCTGCGCCCGCGGGTCAGTGCCCGCTCGGCGAAGACCCGCGCGTCGTCCTCCGTGGCCTGCACGGGAACGAGGTTCGCGCCCACGTGGCAGGCGGCCGCGAGCCTGCCCTCGAGGAAGCGTCCCCAGACCTCGCCGCCCAGCCATCGGGGCTCAAGGTTGGTGGTGCGGGCGCGGTAGTCGGCGAACACGTTGACCACGGGGTCCTGCGCGACGAGCCGCACGAAGTCGGGGAGATCCTCGGGGCCGAGAACCCGGACGCCGTGACGGGTCGTGAGCACAGGCGAAGCCTACGCGGGCGTGGCCTCGGGCCGGGTGGCGAACCACCCGGCCCGAAGTGCGGTCTCGCCGACAACTAGCCCGCGGACGGCCTGGTCCTCATGGACGTCGACCAGGGCGAGGCACCGACGACGTTGAGCGCCTGTACCCGGAAGCGGTACGACCGGCCGTTCTGGAGGCCCTTGACCAGAAGTTGGTTCGCCAGGGCCTCGGCCCTGCGCAGACTCCCCACCTGCTGACCATCCAGGGTGAGCACCAGGACCCGGTAGCCCGTGATGGGACTTCCGCCATCGTCGGCCGGGTCGGCCCAACGGACCCGGACGCTTTGGTTCCGCGGGTCCACTCCCGTCATCTGCGGCGCCCCCGGTGTGGTCCGCGGCACCCCGGTGACCTGCGGCGAGAACGGGCCCGGGCCCTCCTCATTGATGGCCCGCACCGCGAAGCGGTAGGTCGTCCCGTTGGTCAGGCCGGTCACGGTGAAGGTGGTGTCCGTGGTCGACCGCACGACCTGGGTTCCTGCTGGGTCGGTGATCCGCAGCTCGTACCCCGTGATGAGCGAGCCACCGTCGAAGGGCGCAGTCCAGGTGACCTTGACGCGCTGGTTGCCGGGTTGCACCTGTGGAGCCGCCGGACGACCCGGGGGATCGGCGTGCGGGGTCACCTCGTTGGAGGGCAGTGACCATTCGCCCGTACCGAAGGCGTTGACACCCCGGACCCGGAACGTGTAGGCCTGCCGGTTGGTCAGTCCCTCGACCAGGAGGCCGAGGCCGATGTCCGGCACCTCCAGGAGTTCGCGCAGGGCACCGACCTGAGTGCCGGTCGAGTCGAGGACCTGCACCTGGTAGTTCGTGACGGCGTTCGCCGACGGGAGCCAGTCGACCTGCGCACTCTTGTTCAGGCCCTCAGCGATGACGCCGGTCGGCGCCTCGGGCGGGGCGCTGTCGGAGAAGACCAGCTCCTCCACGTGCTCGACGATGTCGGTCCCGTCGCTGGCCAGAACGAGGCCACCGGGGTCGAGCGGGTCATCGATTCCGCCGCCGCCGAGGTGGCTCACCTCGAGCCGTCCACCGTTCCAGTTCCGAGGGCACTCCGGCAGCAGCTGGGGAGTCGCACCTGAGAGGTCGGTGCACTGGTAGCTGTCCCGGGTGTCGGAGTACATGGCCTCGTCATGCCCGGCACCGTTTCCGTCCTCGATCTTCCGGACGATCACGATGTTGCCCGGGTCGAGGTCACCAGCGAACACGGCGGCCTCGACCTCCTCCAGCGTCTCGGCGGTGTCGATCTCCGTGCCCGCGTCGTTGCGCACGCTGAGGTAGACGTGAAGGTACTTGTCGCCGTCGAGGACGTCGTCACCTCCGCGTCCAGAAAGCGTGTCGCTGCCGTCACCGCCGAGGATGATGTTGCCGGCGTCGTAGGACCTCACACCCTGGCCCAGCACGTCCTGCAGCCCAGCGATCCGGTCGATGCCGTCCCCGTTGAGCCCATGGCCGTCACCGATCGCGACGTCACCCACCCCGACGATGTCGGCCGCACTTCGGTCGTCGCCGAGGAGGACGTCGTCCTGTCTCCGCGCCGGACAGGCCCTCGACCAGGTCGAACCGGTCACGGAGCGCGGCCGGCCCGGGCAGGAGCGCGCCGATGAAGGCCAGGTCGCTCCGACCCGCCTGCGGGTCCCCCTGGTGGCTGAACCAGTCGAAGCCGAGCATGCCCTCGGACCGCTGGATCCCGGGACCGCCGAGCATGATGTCGTCGCCGCCCTCGGAGTCGAAGTCCTGCTCGCCTCCGTCGCCGTCGAGGATGTCGTGGCCCGGCTTGTTCGGGTCGTCCTGGAACGGCGCACCGTTGTCACCCTGGAGCAGGTTGAACGGGCCGATGCCGCCCTCGATCCAGTCGTCGCCGTCGTCGCCGAACACGGTGTCGATGTCGTCGCCGCCGAGGACGAAGTCGTTGCCGGGACCGCCGAACGACTCGGTGATGTCGTTGCCGTCGGTGATGAAGTCGTTGCCTCGACCACCCTGGTTCAGGTCGCCGCCGAAGCCCTGGCCCGAGGAGAGTGCGTCGTCGCCGTCGCCTCCCTTGAGCACGTCGTCGCCGAACAGGTCCTCCATGATGTCGTCGCCGAGGCCGCCGATCAGGTTGTCGACGCCGTCGCCGCCCTCCATCCAGTCGTTGCCGTCGTTGCCGCGGATGGTGTCGTCGCCCTCACTGGCCCACACCCGGTCGTCGTCCTCGCTGCCGTTGAAGACCGCGTGGGCGGGGCCGGTGTAGCGAAGGCCGTTCTCGCCGGTCATCTTCCACAGGTCCCTGCCGGGGTCACCAGCTCGGTTGCTCTCGTCGTCGTCCGTCAACGGGTCGTTCACGATCGCCGATCCCGGGCCGGACGTCAGCGTGTCCACGTTGAACACGTAGTCCGGGCGGGAGAAGGAGTCAGACGGGAGGTTGTCGACGTCGGTGTTGCGGGAGATCAGCTCCGAGAAGGAGTTCCCCTCGAGCTGCGTGAGCAGGTTCAGGCCCGCGGTCCGCGACAGGTAGTAGAACCGGTCACCGAACTGCAGGTCCTCCATCTGCTTCTCGAACACGTAGTTGAACGTGGACCCGAGCAGACCGCCGAAGATCGCCGCTTCTCGGCGAGGCCGCCCATCCAGAGGTCGACGTCGTTGAGTCCGTTGTTGTTGTTGTTCCAGGGGGTGGTGCTGTTCATGAACGCCGCGGCGTCCGGCGGGGCGCCCACGTCTCCATCGATCAGCAGTGTCGCCGCCGCTCGACGGTTCGCCATGGAGCCGGTGATCGAGGGGTGCTTGCCATAGGCGGCGATGAAGTTCACCAGCGACTCGCGGTGCTTGAGGTTGAAACCGAAGTTCGTCCAGTTCGCGTAGGGCCGCAGGGCGGAGTTGTTGCTGTCGGCGAAGAACTTCGCACGCACCGCGTTCAGACGCGGCACCCCGGCCTCACGAGCCCGGGCGATGTTGATCGCCGGCAGGTCCAGGGGCAGGCCGAGCAGGTTGCTGCGCAGCTGCTCGGTGACGAACTCGTCGATCTCGTTGCCGGTCTGGCGGGTCATGCCACGGACGATCCGTCCGGTCGCGACCGCGGGATCCACTGTGCCGCCGTCGTCGAACGCCACCGGGTTCAGGAACGCGTCGAGCAGCCTCATGTTGTTGGGCGTGCCGTCCGCCTCTCGGCGGGCCACGGTCTCGGTCAGCATGGAGTGTCCGAAGCGGTAGACCGCGTGGGCGAACTCGGCCCGGATCGCCGGGTTGATGGATGTGTTGTAACCCGTGCCACCCTCACCGAAGGCGTTCACCATCGGCTGCACCTTGCGGATGAACTCCTCGAACGCGAGGTGCTGGTACTCCATCTCGGTGACGAAGCGGGCGGCCTGGAAGATCCGCTCGCCGTTCCAGACACCGGGTGAGGTCTGCCATTCCGACACGCTGGTCGGGTCTTCCCGGAGCAGCACGTCCTTGATGTTCCGGTTGTATTCGGGGGACGGCTGGTCGAGCGGCGTCGGGTCCCCCGCGAGCCGGTTGTGCTCGGCGTGGAAGATGTCGTGAACAGCGGTCAGGCCGATGTTCTCGTTGACCCGGCCGTCGCCGGCCACGAAGTGCTCGTCGAGGAGCTCGTTGTCGTAGGTGCCGGCCGGAGGTGCGTTCCCGGTGTCCGAGTCGCCATCGGCCGTCAGGGGGCCCGCCTGGCCGGTTGGTGCGGCGGTGTGGGCGATGTCGTCGAGGAAGGCGTGCCCGGTCCTGACGGCCAGCGTGGCGTCCACCGGCGCGTCGGGGTTGCCCTCGCGCAGCACGTTGCCTGGGAGCACCAACTGAGGGAACCCGTTGTCGCCGGGCACGAACTTGCCGTACGGGTCGGTGGCCAGCAGGGGCAGGTTGAGGACGTCCCGGTCGTCCAGCTCGATGCCCAGCAGGGTCCTGGCCTGCTCCTTGACGGTGGCCCACGTGGCCATGCCGTCGCGGGTGCCGTCGGCCATGGTTCCCCGCAGCATCATGCCGTCGCTGACCGGCTTGCCGTCGGCGTCCTCGGTGTACTCCCGGAGGAACACCTGGTGCGACGGGTGCGAGGTGTAGGTCTGGCTCTGGTCCACGAACGTGGCGGTCTGGTTCGTCGTCCCGCCCGGGCTTCCGGTCGACCGGGTCACCACCATGAAGTTCGTCTGCGAGCCCGGGACGTACAGCGGGTCGCTGGGGCTGAGCGGCATGAAGACCGCGCCGCCGCTCTTGTTGACCAGGTCGAGGCCATGGTCGAAGAACTGACCGAAGAGTGTGAACCACCCGTTGAAAGGCGCGGACAGGCCGACGTCCGGCGCCACGTTCGGGATGGAGAGGGTTCCCGACTCCTCATCGACCTCGGCGCCGGGGCCTCCGGCGGCGGCGACGGCGGCGTCATTGCCGTCGGTCTGGTCGACGATCAGGTTGCTGATCAGGCGCGGCTGGGAGTCGACGACGCTGCCGGGGCGGTTGTACGACGTGTTGCCTCCGGGGGTCAGCGCGTTGCCGGGGAACCCCGTGGGTGCCGGCTCGGCGGCGCGGTAGTCGAGTCCGGCGCTCGGCGGGAAGGGCTGGTCGGCGGCGCCGTACTTCGCCTGCCCCGGCACCAGGTTGTTGCACGTTCCGTCGACGGTCCGCAACCCCCACGGGAGCTCCTCCCCCTGGGCGTCGGTGGGGATCTGGAACTCACCCGGGCCCATCAGCCCATCGCACGGGTGGGCGGCGTCGTAGGTGGCCGCGTGGTGCTCGGCGATCTTGATCTGCTTGAGGATGAACCTGAGGTCCGACGGGTTCAGGTTGAACCCCTGTCCGACGGCGACCGCGTCCGCAGGTGCGAGCAGCGCCGTCGGTGCGAGCGCCGTCGGCGCGAGCGCGGTCAATGGCGTGAGGGCGGTACCGACGAGCGCGCTGGCGGTCAGCGAGACCAACCTGCGTCGGGAGCCGGCATCGCGTCGCTGCCGCCGAGTTGCGCTAGGTGCCCGAAGCCGTCCCTGGCCGCGAAGTTCCATGTCCCCACTCCTACGTCTAGTCCACCCACCCAGGTGGTGCTTGCGTTGTCCCCGCAACGTCCCTGGGTCGTCGTACGGCAGCCGCACGCCGGTCCTGGCACGTGCGAGAAGGGTTGGGCAGCGACGTCAACCACGCGTTAAACGCGCTGGCCCAGAGGTCTCAGCGCCGGATGAACTTGGCGGAGGTGATGGGGCTCGGGTTGCCGGCGGCATCGAACGCGATCGCCCTCAGGGTCGCGCTGCGGGTGAGCGTGAACTCCCCGTGGTACTCCGCGCCGCGGTGCCTGCCGGGCCTGGCACCGCCCAGCGTGTACCAGATCTCGCG
>CAWJDH010000003.1:0-7320 GCA_963841625.1 uncultured Actinomycetota bacterium
CGACGGTTGGGCGTGGGTCGGAGTCCCCCAGCACAGGGTCGGCACAGCGGCCGGCCGGGTCGGCCGCACCCGACACAGGTTCCGCCCAGCACCAGGTCGGCGAAGACGTCGCGCATGGCGTCGATCGCAGCAGGTCGGTACGGGGTCCTCAACCGGGCGCAGTAGGTCCTGTGGATGCGTCCGGCGCTAACCGACGTAGTCGAGGCTGCGGAGCCGCGGATCGAGGGCGGTGGCCGGCGCGTCCTGCGTCAGGTCGAGGAGTCCGGACCGGGTGATCGCGAAGAGGCTCTCGCTCTGCTCGGGCGAGCTGACCAGGCCGGTCACCTTGCCGGGGAGGGTGGTCAGCAGGCTGTCCGGTCCGGGCGGTGAGCCGTCCACCGAGATGGTGCGCACCTGGAACAGCTCTCGGGCCAGCTGGTGCAGGACGGCAACGGAAGTCGCCGAGCTCCACCCGATGTCGCGGACGTCGAGGCGGCTGTCGCCTTCCCAGGCGATGTGGTCGGCGCGCTGGACCCGGACCACCTGGCCCTGCGCGTCGTGGACGATCCGGCTGATCATCACCCGGTCGCCTCTGGCGTCCCGGACGACCGCGACCAGCCGCGAGCCGTCCCGCGACACCGTGAAGTGAGTGACCCGGCGCCCGGTGACGCCGGGGACCCGCACCCCGACCGGCAGGTCGCCGGAGAGGTAGGAGACCCGGGCGCCGCCGCGCCCGTTGTCGACCAGCCACACCCGGTCGCTGAAGTCCCACGCGGGCCGCAGCAGCCGGCGGGCGCCGCTGACGACCGACTCCACCCGGTCACTCTCGTTGCGGACCGAGGTCAGGAGCAGCCCGTCGCCTCCGGCGGAGACGCCGACCACCTGGTCAGCGGTGATGTCGACCGCCACGGAACGCACGCCCAGCCTGGAGACCCCCATGGGGCCGGTGACCGGGGCGAGCGAGTCGGGCGGACCCGAGACCAGCCGGCCGTCCCGCAGCCCGTAGAGAAGGGTGCTCGCCTCGAGCACGGTCGGGTCGTACTGCGCCCCCTGCACGTCGACGTCGAAGAGGCTCTCTCCCCCGGACAGAGTGATGGGCCGACCACCCACCGACACCCGCAGTGCCTCGATCGTCGGCTCCTGGCGCAGCGTCCAGGCCAGCTGGGCGAGCATCTGCTCGCTGGCATCCGGCGTCAGGCGCCCGGAGTAGCCGCGCAGCGAGAGCTCGGCGACCCCCTCCTCGGAGACCGGGACCGACAGCCCGAAGCTGAGCCCGTCGGGGATGAAGCTGCGCGAGATGCCCTCCAGGGCCGGGCCGGGCCCCCGGAGCAGCGCGCTGGTGAGAGCCGTGGCCAGCTGCTCGCCACGCGGGACGAACACCGGCTCGGGCACGAGGATCTGGGCGCTGGGGTCGAAGAAGTAGAGCGAGACCTGCCGGAACCGCTGCTCGAACCACGAGTCCGGGACGATCAGGGCGTTGGGCGCGCGGGCGATCCGCCACTCGCCGTCCTCCGACGCCATCGGGAAGGTCAGTGACCGCTCCCCGGAAGGAAGCGCACCGAGGTAGGAGCCACGCCCGTCGAGGTGTCGGGCGCCACCCAGCCTGACCGAGACCCGCAGCCCGCCCCGCGGCGGGGAAGCCTCCGAGTAGGTGATGGTCCCTGCCTCCGGGGTCCACGCGGCTTGGGCGTCGCTGGTCAGGAACTGCTTGGCCGCGTTGGTCTGGATCGGCGTGGCCGTCATCGCATCGAGGAAGCCGGTGACGATGTCGGCCGGGTTGGCGCCCGGCTCCGGGGGCTTCGGGTCGATGAACACGCCGGGCGGCTCGTCGGCCCGCCCCTCGGACCCGGTCCCGACCACCGGACCGCTCTCCGGCATCTGCACGCAGCCGGTGGCCGCCAACAGCACCGCCGACGTCGTTGCGGCCACCAGGGCACGCCGCACCGCCGGTCTCATCGGACTTTCTCCCCTGCATCCAGGGGCGCCAGCGGCAGTGGGCTCTGCCGCAGCGTCCCGCCGGCGCGGCGCGGCAGGGTGAGCCTGAACTGGGCGCCCTCCCCCGGCCGGCCCCAGGCCTGGAGCCACCCACCGTGGAGATGGGTGTCCTCCAGAGCGATGGAGAGGCCCAGACCGGTGCCGCCGCTGGAGCGGGCGCGCGAGGGGTCGGACCGCCAGAACCTGTTGAACACCAGCGCGGACTCGCCGGGCGCAAGGCCGAACCCGTAGTCGCGGACCGCGATCGCGGCCGCGTGGTCGTCACCGGCGACGTGGATGACGACGTCGCCGGACTCGGCATGGTCGATCGCGTTGGTGACGAGGTTCCGGACGATCCGCTCGACGCGGCGAACGTCGGCCTCGGCCAGGCACGGGTGATCCGGGGCCTCGACGACGACGTCCGTGCCCCGTTGCTCGGCCAGCGGCCGGGTGAGGTCGACGACCCGGTGCACCACGTCGACCAGGTTGACGTCGTCGGTGTCGAGGACGGCCGCTCCGGCGTCGAAGCGGCTGATCTCGAGCAGATCAGCCAGCAGCGTCTCGAACCGGTCCAGCTCGGTCTGGAGCAGCTCGGCCGAGCGTGCGGTGACCGGGTCGAACCGGACGCGTGCGTCGTGCAGCACGTCGCCGGCCATCCGCACCGTGGTGAGCGGCGTCCGCAGCTCGTGGGACACGTCGGAGACGAACCGGCGCTGGACCCGGCTCAGCTCCTCCAGCTGGCGGATCTGGCGCTGCAAGCTGGTCGCCATCTGGTTGAACGAGGTGGCCAGCCGGGCCAGGTCGTCCTCGCCGGACACCCGCAACCGCTCCTGCAGCTGTCCGGCGGCCAGGCGCTCGGCGACCCGGCGGGCGAGGCGGATCGGGGTGACCACCTGGCGGGTCACCAGCCAGGTCAAGCCGGCGACCAGCAGGAGCAGCAGCACCGCGGCCGTGAGGAGTGCCCGGGCGACCAGCGCCAAGGTCTCCTGCTCGGCGGTCAGCGGGAACAGGTAGTAGAGCGTGTAGGTCTCACCGTTGGCGGGCAGCACGACCTGCGAGCCGACAACCACGCCGGGCTCGGTGCTCGCCGGCTCACCGTCCTCGCCCTTGGTCCGGATCTCGGTGTAGGTCCACGCGGTTCCGGCCGGGTCGGCGAAGTGCTGCTGGAGCGAGACCGGCACGCTCGAGGTGTCGAGGTTGGGAGTCGAGAAGGCCCCGCCGTCCTCGATCAGCGCACCCGAGCCCACCGGGCCGAAGAGGACGACGCCGAACCCGCGCGTGTCCCCGCGTTGGATGATCGGGTCGACCAGGTCGCGCTGCTGGGCTCCGACGTCGATGTCCGTGCCGGGGGCGGCGGCCAGCCGGGTGCGTGCCTCGGTGGTCTCGTCGTTCGACTCCGCCACCACGGCGGCAACCCGCTGCTCGAGCAGGCCGTCGCGGGTCTGCTGGAGCAGGAACCAGCCGACCACCCCCACGACCGCAGCGGAGAGCAGGAGCGTGCTGGCGACCACGCGGGCCTGGATCGACCGGCGCCAGAACGTGAGGCCGCGTCGGGCGGCGGCGGTGAGGTTGCGACCGGTCATCGGATCGTCCCGATGCCGCTCAGGGAGTCCCCGCCTTGTAGCCAACCCCGCGGACCGTCACGACGATCTCGGGGTTCTCCGGGTCGTGCTCGACCTTGGAGCGCAGGCGCTGGACGTGCACGTTGACCAGTCGGGTGTCGGCCGCGTGGCGATAGCCCCAGACCTGTTCAAGGAGGACTTCGCGGGTGAACACCTGCCACGGCTTGCGGGCCAGGCACACGAGGAGGTCGAACTCCAGGGGGGTGAGGTTGATGGGCTGTGCGTCACGGGTGACCGCGTGACCGGGTACGTCGATGCTGAGGTCGCCGATCGACAGCGACTCGTTGGCCGGGGTGTCGAAGCGGCGTACGCGCGCCCGGATCCTGGCCACGAGCTCCTTGGGCTTGAAGGGCTTGACGACGTAGTCGTCAGCGCCTGACTCGAGGCCCAGGACCACGTCGATCGTGTCGCCCTTGGCGGTGAGCATCACGATCGGCACCCCGGACTCGGCGCGGATCTCCTTGCAGACGTCGATGCCGTCCTTGCCCGGCAGCATCAGGTCGAGGAGCACCAGATCGGGCCGGAACTCCCGGAAGTGACCCAGCGCCTCGTTGCCGCGGGTGCACATGCGGCTCTCGAAGCCCTCCTGCCGAAGAACGATCGTGAGCATCTCCGCCAGGGAGGCGTCGTCGTCGACGACGAGCACGCGGCCCTTCGTGCCGGCGTCCGATGCCTGGGTCATGCCTCAAGTCTGCCAGCAGACCGTGCGCGAATCGCTCGTCCGTGCGTCAGTAGCGGTACTGCTCCGGCTTGTACGGACCCTCGGACGGGATGCCGAGGTAGGCAGCCTGGTCGTCGGTGAGGGCGGTCAGGCGGACGCCCAGCGCGTCGAGGTGCAGGCGGGCGACCTCCTCGTCGAGGTGCTTGGGCAGCACGTAGACACCGACCGGGTAGGCCTCCGGCTTGGTGAACAGCTCGACCTGGGCGAGCACCTGGTTCGTGAAGGAGTTGGACATCACGAAGCTCGGGTGGCCGGTCGCATTGCCGAGGTTCATCAGGCGGCCCTCGGAGAGGACGATGATCGCCTTGCCCTCGGGGAAGGTCCACAGGTCGACCTGCGGCTTGACGTTCTTGCGCTCGGCGACACCGGGTGCCTCGAGGCCGGCCATGTCGATCTCGTTGTCGAAGTGACCGATGTTGCCGAGGATCGCGTTGTGCCTCATCCGCTTCATCTGCTCGACCGTGACGACGTCCTTGTTGCCGGTCGCGGTGATGATGATGTCGGCGGTGTCGAGCACGTCCTCCAGGGTCGAGACCTGGTAGCCGTCCATCGCGGCCTGGAGCGCGCAGATCGGGTCGATCTCGGTGACGATGACCCGGGCGCCCTGGCCGCGCAGCGACTCGGCGCAACCCTTGCCCACGTCGCCGTATCCGCAGACGACCGCGACCTTGCCTCCGATGAGTACGTCGGTGGCGCGGTTGATGCCGTCGATCAGCGAGTGGCGGCAGCCGTACTTGTTGTCGAACTTGGACTTGGTGACCGAGTCGTTGACGTTGATCGCGGGGAAGAGCAGAGACCCTTCCTTCATCATCTCGTAGAGCCGGTGGACGCCGGTGGTCGTCTCCTCGGTCACGCCCTGGATCTCGTTGGCGATCTTGGTCCAGCGGTCGCTGCTCTCGGAGAGCGACGCCTGCAGGGCCTCGAAGATGACCTTCTGCTCGTGGCTGGCGGCGGTCGCCGGGTCAGGCGCCTCGCCCTTCTTCTCCGCCTCGACGCCGAGGTGGACCAGGAGGGTGGCGTCGCCGCCGTCGTCGAGGATCATGTTGGCGAACTTGCCGTCCGGCCACTGCAGGATGCGCTGGGTGCACCACCAGTACTCCTCCAGGGACTCGCCCTTCCAGGCGAACACCGGGACGCCGGCGGGCTCTTCGACCGTGCCGGTGGGGCCGACGGCGACCGCGGCCGCGGCGTGGTCCTGGGTGGAGAAGATGTTGCAGGAGGCCCAGCGGACCTCGGCGCCGAGGGCGACCAGGGTCTCGATCAGGACGGCCGTCTGCACGGTCATGTGCAGCGAGCCGGCAATCCGCGCGCCGGCGAGCGGCTTCGAGTCGGCGTACCGCTCCCGCATCGCCATCAGACCGGGCATCTCATGCTCGGCGAGGCTGATCTCGGTGCGGCCGAAGTCGGCGAGTTCCAGGTCAGCAACCTTGAAGTCCATGGACGGAAGGCTAGCCCGGACCCGGGTCGGGCGCAGAATCCTCGGCGCCCCCGACGCTCGTCGGAACTGCTCATCAGGGGGCTGCTTCCAGCTCCCGCAATTGCACTCCGGCGGCGGTGCGCATGGCGGTGAGCCGCGCGGTCATGGCGGTGGTGTCGGTGTCTCGAGCCCTGGAGCGCATCTGGTAGGGATCCGTGGCCAGGTCGTAGAGCTCCTGCTCACCGAGCTGGTAGTGGTCGACGAACGCGAGGGTTCGCTCCCGGAGCATCGCCCAGCCCAGTTTCGGGTGCTCCACGAGCAGCCGACGGCGCCACGCCGACCAGTCGCCGCTGCTCAACGGCCCGAGCATCGAGCGGCCGTCGAGTGCGCGCCCAGCGTCGGGATCCAAGCCCGCAATCGCGAGCGTGGTGGGCATCAGGTCCACCTGGGAGACCAGAGCGCCGCCCGTGCCGACCGTCACCCCGGGGCCGCGGACGACGAACGGGATGCCCGACGACTCCTCGTACGCCTTTCCCTTCGCGAACATCCGATGCTCACCCAGCAGGAAACCGTTGTCGGAGACGAAGAAGATGAAGGTCCGGGCGAGCTGGTTGGTGGCGGCGAGAGCATCGAGAATCTGCGTGATGTGGTCATCGGTGTCTTGCAGCTCCTCGAGCTTGCCTTCCCAGGCCGCGCGCATCGACTCCCTGTTCTTGGGCCGCACGGCGTGCCAGAAGCTGGGTTTGTCCGCCATGTTCTGCTCGTTGAAGGAAGGCGGGTCCCACCGCACCCCGTCGAAGTCGTGGGCGTGCGCCCGGGTGGGGTTGTACTCGAGATTGAAGTCGTTGTGCGGGTTACGTGGCGCAAACACCGCGAACCACGGCCTGCCCGGCCGATCCTCGATGAAGCCCTGGCACTTGTCGGCGGAGTACTGGTCGACGCGACCCTTCACGGTCCTGATGACCCCGTCCACACAGAAGTCCTGCCCGATCAGCCGGTTGACCCACCGATCCCAGCCCGGGGCACGATAGATCCGGTTTCGGTCTTCCCCGTGCATTCCGTTCATGTACTTGCCGAAGTAGCCGGTGTCATATCCCGCGGCCTTCATCCGGGTCGCCACCGTGTCCTGGTCGAGCCCCTGGTCGACGAACTGCCGATGGGTGCCGTTGGTCAGGCAATGGTGGTTGTGGGGGTACATGCCGGACAACATCGAAGCGCGGGCCGGGCCGCAAAGCGGCACCGCCGCGTAGCCCTTCCTGAACCGCATCCCCCTCCCGACCAGTCGCCGCCCCACACGCGGCATGTAGGGAAGCGTGGATCGCATCTGGTCGTCCGTGATGATCCACAGGACGTTGGGCGGCGTGCCCGCTGCCCCGGCACGGATCGGGCTGGACAGGGCGCGAGCCACCACAGCCGCCGTTGCTGCCGTGCCCAGAAGGGTCCGTCGAGTGAACGGTGCCCCGAGATCCATGTGGTGCCCCCCAATCGTCGCCCAGGTTCGGGCCGACCTGATTATGCGGCCTCCCCACGTTTGTGCAGCGAATCAGGGATTCTCAGGGTGTTGGCACGAATCGGCCCGAGTCAGCCACGTGGGGGCTCGGGGCGGT
>CAWJDH010000004.1:0-446017 GCA_963841625.1 uncultured Actinomycetota bacterium
GGTCCTGGCCGAGCGCCTCCCCGAGCCACACCTCGACCTGCCGGTTCCAGTGCCGGACGCCGTGCGGTCCTTCCCGGTGCGCGCACAGCAGGCGGTGCTCGTCGAGCGCCGCGACGGCGCCCTCCGCGTCGCCGGCCTCCGCTGCCCGCCGGACGTCGAGGGCGGCGGCCATGTGTCGGTGCGCAGCACCCCGGCGGCGTCGTCGGTCTCGACGAACTCGACCTCGGAGGACGTTGCGCGCAGAGCCGCCAGCACCCCGTCGGCGTCGCCGATCCGCAGCGCCTCTGCGACTGCCTTGATGTCATCGGTCGAGCGGAAGTTCTCGGTGAGGGACACGACCGGCGAGGCGGGGTCGCCCTCGAAGCCCTCGACGAGATCCGACAGGACGGCACCGGCCCCGACCGACGTGAGCTGGCGCGGGTCGCCCACGAGCAGCAGCCGCGCCTGCGGTCGGACGGCTTCGAGGAGCCGGGCCATCATCGTCAGCTCGACCATCGAGGCCTCGTCGGCGACCACGCACGTCGTACTTGAGCCGGTTGCCGCGGTGGTGACGGAACCTGGTCGTGTTGTCCGGTCGCCAGCCGAGCAGCCGGTGCAGGGTCATCGGCTCGAGCCGGCCGACCCGGGCGGTGTCCTCCTCCGGCAGGAAGGCGAGCTCGCGCTCGACCGACTCCTTGAGCCGTGAGGCGGCCTTGCCGGTGGGCGCGGTCAGGGCGATGGAGAGTCGCTCGCCCCGCACCGCGGCCTGGTCAGCGAGAAGGGCCAGGATCCGCGCGACCGTGGTGGTCTTGCCCGTGCCGGGACCGCCCGTCAGGACGGTCGTGGACTGGCGCACCGCGCGCACGGCGGCGGTGCGCTGCTCGTCGCTGAGGTGCCCGCGGCTGACCCTGGTCAGGGCAGCCTCGAGCGCCTTCTCGTCCACCTCCGGGGCGGGTTGTCGGAGCCGCGTGACCAGGTCGTCGCACACCTGGCGCTCCAGCCGGTGGTAGCGGTCGAGGTAGACCAGGCCGTGCTCGACCCGGAGCGCCCCGTGCTCGACCAGCGGCGACGCGGCCAACGCCGTCGGCCCAGCCGGCCGGTTCCGGCCAGGGGAGGTCGGGAGCGACGGCCGGGACCGTGGCCAGGTCGACGCAGACCGACCCGTGGCGGACAGCGCGCACCGCCAGCGCCATGGCCAGCAGCACGGTCTCCTCGGACTCGTCGGCGAGGGCACCGACCCGGCGAGCGACGTGCAGGTCCGAGGACTCGAGGACACCCGCGCGGTTGAACTCCCCGAGCAGGTCACCAGCCCCCAGCACGAGACGCCAGTCGTGCTCACCCGTGGGCTCGAAGAGCTGGGAGCGTCATCTCGGCACCCTCCCGTCAAGGAGGTCGGACAGCTCGTCGAGCAGGGCTGCCGGCGGGTGCCAGGCGAAGATCCCGCACGGGTGGCCGTCGACGATCGGGGTCTCCGGGCCGCACATGCCCCGGAGGTAGAGGTAGAGCACGCCGCCGAGGTGGAGGTCCGGGTCGTAGTCCGGGCTGGCGCCAGCGGAGGAACCGGTGCAGGACGACGGCGTAGAGCAGCGCCTGCAGCGGGTAGTCCGAGTGACCCATCGCCGCGGCGAGCGCCTCGGGGCGGTAGGCCGCGGCGGTGAGGGGCTGCGTCGTGCGGCCCGAGCCAGTTGGTCTTGTAGTCGACAACGAGGTAGCGGCGGCCCGGCAGCCGCAGACGACGTCGATCGAGCCGGTCAGGTAGCCGCGCAGGCTCTGCCCGCCGAGGGCGGGTTGCTCGAGCGGTCGCGCGTAGGACCGCACGGGATCGCCCTCCGGGAGGTGGCGGCGCAGCAGCGGGGCCAGATCGCCGAGGCGGGCGGCGGCGGCGTGCGGGTCAGGTCTCCACCGGCGAGGGGAAGCTCGAAGTCCAGCTCGCCCAGGCGGTCGCGCAGCGGGATCTGGCGCAGGGTCGTGCGCGGCCAGCGGCCCGAGCGGGCTGTCGCAGACCGCGACCAGCGCGTCGGCGAGCTGGTCCCGGTCGAGGTCGACCGGCCAGCGCACCAGCTGGTCGTCGATGTGGCCGAGCAGCTCCGCCGCGAGGTCGGGCGCCCGGGATCGGCGTGCTCCAGCACGGCGTGCACCAGGGAACCGAAGGTGGCCCCCACGGGGAGGTCCGCCATGGGGGACACGGTCGGCGCCGAGGCCCGCGGTCGACCCGGCGACGGCGGCAGGTCCGAGCGCCTCGTCGTCCTGTGGCGACCAGCTCCGGCTCGCTCGCGACCCCTGCCGCCGGCGCGCCACCTCGACGGCGGTCAGCGAGGAGTACGACGTGCGCCGCCACGCGGCGTCGACGGTACGCGGTGAACGCGCGGACCGAGTCAGGGCGGGCACATCGGCACGGCGTGCGGTCGGCCCCGGGTCGGCGTCGACCGCGGGCCCGGGACCGGCCACCGCTGTCCCGCCAGCGCTCGAAGAACTCGGCGACTGGTCGTCGTGACCGGGCGCTCACCGGGACCTCGGCAGACCCGGCGGCGCCCCAGCACAAGCCGCTGCAGCGCGCAGGCGGGGTGTTGCGGGTGGGCGCCCACCAGCACACCACCTGCGATTGGCCCGGGTCATCCCGACGTAGAGGAGCGCAGCCACTCGCCGTCGTCCTCCTCGCCGCCACCGTCGACGTGGTCGCTGCCACCGCGCCGGCCGCCTGGCCACGGACTGCCCGGCAGCGTCGTCCGCCTGTGCATCGTGGAACAGCGGATCGCGGTTTCGGCACATAGCGATCGAACGGGAGGGCAGGTAGACGACGGGGTACTCCAGTCCCTTGCTGGCGTGGATGGTCACGAGCTGCACCGCGGCGGCGTCCGTGTCGAGGCGTCGGGTGCGCTCGGCGCCGCGACCTGCTCGACCCTCGGCGATCTGGCCGCGCAGCCAGGTCACAGGGCGACCAGCCCCCAGCCGCTCGGTCAGTGCCGACCTCGTGGAGCGCCTCGCCGATGTGCCGAAGGTCGGTGAGCTGGCGCTCGCCGCCGACCCGCGCCGAGCACCCGCGCCGGCAGTCCGTGTGCGTTGGCCGCCTCCATCACCGCGGCGATCCCCCGCAGTCGCGAAGACTTCCGCCCACGCCGCGCAGCGTTCGGCGACGTCGTCGGTGAGCCGGTCACCCGCCCTCGTCGAGCTCGGCGCGCGGTCTCCCCGAGGAAGCCGGTGAGGGCGGCAGCGCGGACCCGCGGGCACGCGGTGCGGCTGCTCCAGCGCCTCGAGCAGCGTCAGCCACTCGAGGGCGGCGGGTGTGGCGAAACGCTGCCGCCGCCCGCGATCACAGCAGGGACCCCGACCGCGTGCAGCGCTTCGCTGCGGCCGACAGGTCGCGTGCCGGTAGGCGATGACGGCGACGTCGCCGGCTCGAGACGGGCGCCCGTCGAACGTCGCTCCGGCGGCCAGCAGGCGCGCGGATGTCGCGGGCGAGGTCGCGGCGATGTGCGGTCGGACGGTCGATCTGCAGATGCCCGCCCCGCGCGCCGAGCTGGTCGCGCCGCACGACCCGGAGCCGGAACGGCGCCGGCGTGCGGGGCGCCCGCGAGCCGGCCGCGGGTGGTGGGCGGCGACGGCGTGCACGACGATGCGGTCGTCGCCGAGCGCGGCGCCGCTCGAGCACGGTTGCAGCGACGCGAGCAGGTCGTCGTCGCTGCGCCAGTTGCCGCCGAGGGTCTGGTGGTCGCGGCGGTCCGCGCGGCCTCGAGGTAGGTGCGACGTCCCGCCGCGGAAGGCGTAGATCGCCTGCTTCGGGATCGCCGATCAGCACCATCGTCGCGTGCCCGCTGAAGGCCCGGTCGAGCACCTGCCACTGCACCGGGTCGGTGTCCTGGAACTCGTCGACCAGCACGATCTGCCAGCGGTGGCGCATCCGGGCCCGGGCCGGCGCGTCCTCGCGCTCGAGCGCCTCGGCGAGCTGGGTCAGCAGGTCGTCGTAGCTGAGGATCCCGAGCGCCGCTTGCGGCGCTCGATCTCGCTCCGCACGGCCGGCGAACGCCACCCGGCGCCCGGCGGCGTCGTCGGGGTCCTCGTCGGCGGGCTCGACCGCGCCTGCGGGTCGCCGACCGCCGCCCGCGCGATCGCGAGCGCCTCGCCGCGGCTGAAGCGGGCTCGGCGTCGGCGAGGCGAAGGCGCGGAGGTAGAGGTCGTCGACGACCTCGACCAGCAGGTCGTCGAGGTCCTCGACGAGCGTGGCGCCGGCGTCGGTGTCGCCGGCGACGCCGAGCGAGCCGAGCACCATGCTGGCAGAACTGGTGGGTGGTCGCGATCGTCGCGGCGTCGAAGGTGGCCAGCGCCTCGGCGACCCGGCGGTGGCGCAGCGCGCGCTCGGCCGCGTCGGCAGCGCGAGGAGCAGCTCGATGCAGGTCGGGGGCGTCCGGCCGGCGGCGGCGTCGGCGAGCGCCCGCTCGGCCTCGACCAGCTGGGCGCGCACCCGCTCGCGCAGCTCCTGGCTCGCCGCCCGGCCGAAGGTGACGACGAGCATCTGCTCGAGCGGGCGACGCCCTCCGCGACGTAGCGGGTGACCAGCGCGCCGATGGTCCAGGTCTTGCCGGTGCCGGCACTGGCCTCGAGCAGGGTGGTGCCGGTCGGCAGCGGGCCGGCGATGTCGAACGGCTCGGAGTCGTCACAGCGGCGCCACCCGCTCCGCGCCGGTCGAGGAGCGGCTCCCAGATCCGCCAGGCGACGTCGGCCGAGCCCGGCGGCGAGCAGCGCCGAGCTGCGGCGCCTGCGTCGCCCGCGGCACCGGGACGTGCCAGCGCGTCGGCGTCCTCGCCGGTGATGCCGAAGCGCGTTGTCGGGGTCGGTCGTCCCACTCCCGCGCGGCCGCGCTCGTCGGGCGACTCGGCGTTGCCCATCGAGCTCCGCGGCGCGCGCCTCGGCCCAGGCGCAGGCCGTCTTCAGCGGCGCGCGGGAGCGGCTCGCGCGCAGCCCCGGTCGTAGAGCTCGACGAGGCGGCGGAGCAGGTCGACGGCGCGGTGGTCGAGCGGACCGGCCAGGGCGCGTCCGCGGGCCGCCGCGGTCGCCGGCCGACGGTGTGGGCGGTCCACGACTCGTCGGGGTGGCGGCGCTCAGCGCGAGCAGGTCGACCCACGGCAGCAGCCGGTGCTTGGGCCCGAGCCGGGAGTAGCCGAGCGAGACGAGCTGGTTGCCGTAGACGCCGGCGACGGTGCCCGTCAGCCGGCGGCCGCCGCCGAGGTCGACGTCGACGTCGACGGTGCGCGGCGTCGCCCGCGCGCAGGTCGGCGGTGCCGGCGCGAGCAGCGCCTGCACGTCCTCGGTGATCGTCGCGCAGCGCGCCGGTCCCGAGCCGCCGCGGCGGCAGCGTGCCGCGCAGCTGCTCGGCCGTGCAGCACGCGCTCGGGTCGCGCGCCGGCGAGCACGTCGCGCAGCAGCCGGTCGCCGATCTCCCACGCCTCCAGCGCGTCGAGCTCGACCGGGATCGCGTCGCTGACCTCGTCGTCCTCGAGCGGGGTCGCCGACGTCGAGGCGCCGCGCGCAGGAACTCCCGCACCGGGTGCGCAGGAAGGCGCGCAGGTCGGCCAGGGCGACGTCCTGCGCCGGGCGCGCCGGGCAGCGGTCCGGCGAGGAACGGCGGAGCCGGGCGCCGCGCGGCCGGGGCCGCCCGCGCGCCGGCCAGCGCCGCGCGGTCGAAGGAGAACGGCCCGCGCCACCGAGCGCGCCCGGGCACGAGGTTGCGGCTGTCGAACGGCTGCAGCGGGTGGCGCACGAGCACCTGGTCGCGCACCGGCGCCTCGGCACGGTGCGCGTCGAGCGCGTCGAGGAGCTCGCCGAGCGGCACGGCCGGCGGCCGGGTCGCGCCGGTGTGCTCGTTGGCGCCGGTGTAGGTGACGACGAGCGTCTCGCGCGGCCGCGAGCACGGCGTCGAGCAGCAGCTGCCGGTCCTCGCTGCGCGGGTCGCGCTCGCCGGTCATCGGGTCGCGGGCCAGCACGTCGTCGCCGTCGCGGCACTGGCTGCGCGGGAAGACGCCGTCGTCGAGCCCGACCAGGCAGACCACGCGGTGCGGCACCGAGCGCATCGGCACCATCGTGCAGACCGTGAGGGTGCCGGTGCGGAAGTTGGCCCGCGTCGGCCGGCCGCCCAGCCGGCTGCCAGCAGCGCGCGGACGTCGGCCAGCCGCAGCGTCGACGCCGTCGCCGCTCGCCGGCGCCTCGACGGCCGGGCGAGCTCGCGCTCGAACTGGGCGAGCTGCCAGGCGTCGTCGCGCGGCGACCTCGCCGAGGGACGGACACCGTCGCGCAGCGCGTCGACCCACTCGCCGAGCGGCGCGCGGCCCGGACAGCGCGTCGACGCACGGCTCGAGCCGGTCGACGAGCTCGGCGAGCCGCCCGGCGAGGTCGATGGCGGTGCTGCCGACGTCGTCGAGCGGCAGCGCCGCGCGCCGAGGTGGCGGTGGTCGTCCCCGCCATCGCGACGCCGAGGAGGATCCGGTCGAGCCCGGCGCGCCAGGTGTTCTGGCGGGAACCTCCATCGCGAACGTCGGCCCGCAGCGCCGCGTCGAGCCCCCAGCGGACGCCGGCGTCGCTCGACCCAGCCGGTGACCGCGGCGAGGTCGTCGTCGCTGAGCCCGAACCGCTCCCGCACCGGCTCGGCGCGCGGCCAGGTCGAGCACCTCGCTGGCCGTGGCCCGGCCCCCGGCGAGCTCGACCAGCGCGGCGGCGAGGCGAGCAGCGGGTTGGTGCTGGTCGAGCCCCCGGTCGGCGAGCCGCACCCGCAGCCGGTGGGCCGGGTGGGCGTCCCGGCGCCGACGGCCTCGCCGAGCCCGAACGCCGCGGAGAACAGCGGCGCGTAGGTCTCGATGTCGGGGCACATCACGAGGATGTCGCGCGGCTCGAGCGTCGGGTCGTCCTCGAGCAGCCCGACCAGCACCTCGCGGAGCACCTCGACCTGGCGGGCGGCGCCGTGGCAGGCGTGCACCTGCACGGACCGGTCGTCGGCGGCGAGGACCCGGCCGGCGCGCGTCGTCGGCGTCGGTGCGGCGTTGGCGCGCAGGTCGGCCTGGAGCCAGCCGAGCAGCGTGTCGGCGCGGCCGCCGCCGGCGTCGGGCACCGCCGCCTCGGCGGCCGGCCGAGCGGGTCAGCGAGCGCTGCAGCTCGCGGGAGTCGCGGCCCAGCGAGGCGAGCAGCGGGTGGCGCGACGAGCCGGCCGGACGTCGTCGTCGCGCGCGGCGCACCGGACCCGCGCCGACGCCGCCGCCAGCTCGTCCCACAGCCGCCGGCGAGGCCTGCGGCAGCCACAGGTGCACCTCGCGGACCTCGCCGAGCGCGCGCGAGCAGCTCGAGCTCGGTGACCGGCAGCCGGGTGTGGCCGAACATCGACAGCCGGCGGGCAGCGCGAGCGGCCCGCCCGCGCGGATCGCGCGCCAGCGTCGCGGCGTGCCGCACGTCGGGCGGCGGGCACGCCGACGCCGGTCGAGCAGCCGCCGCCACAGCTCGGCCTGCCAGCGCGAGGTCGCGGGCGAGCGTCGCCCCGGCGCCGTCGGTGTCGCGGCCCTCGCGCCAGTCGGTGAGCAGCGCGGGCCGCTGGACGGCGTACGACGCGAACAGGCCGGCGAGGCGGCGGGCGACGGAGTAGCGCCGGTCGCGGCGCAGCTCGCCCGTCGTCGCCGTCGTGGCCGTGGCCGAGGTGGGGGGCGAGGGTGGTGCACCACGGCTCGTCGAGCGACGTCGTCGATGACCTCGAGCAGCGGCCAGACCAACCGGTCGGGGTCCCACGGGTCGTCGCGCTCCCGGTGCCGGTGAGCAGCGCGACCAGCGAGCGGGGGTTGAGGAACCGGACCCCGGCGCAGACCCCGTCGCCGCCGCGCGGGCCGACGCCGAGGCGGTGGGAGAGCCGCTGGGTGAGCCAGCGCTCGACGCCCTTGGCGGGGACGACCACGACCTCCTCGGCGAACGGGTCCTCCGGCGGCGTCGCGAGCAGGTCGGCGAGGGCGTCGGCGAGCAGGTCGGTGCGCTCGGCCGGATGCACCGTGAGAGTCACTCGAGGCCCTCCTCACGCGACGACGACGGGCTCCAACCTAGAGCCCGCCGCCGACACGTGTCGTTCCTACGTCATCCGAAGATGCTCACGCCCCCGGGGCCCACGAGCAGCCCGAGGACGATCAGCACGATCCCCCACAGGACGGATCCGCGGATCAGCGCGAAGACTCCGCAGATCACGAGGATGGCCGCGATGATGAACAGGATCGGTGTCATTCAGTGCTCCCTCTCTGGTCGGGCGCCTACTTCTTGAAGGCGTCCTTGACGTTCTCCCCCGCCTGCTTCAGGTCTGACTTGCTCTGGTCGGCCTGGCCCTGGCGCTCGCGCGTCTTGTCGCCGGTCGCCTGGCCCTCGGCCTCCTTGGCCTTGCCCTTGAGCTTCTCGCCCGTGTTCTCTGCCTTGTCCTTGAGTCCCATGGGTCTCCCTTCCGATCGAGGCACCCTGGTGGGCGCTCCTCCCGGTATCCGCTCCCGGCGATTTCATGCCGGCCCTGACCCGTTGAGTTCGGCCTCGCCACGCGTTGAGCTGGGCCCTGCCTGAGGGTGACCGCGGGCGGCAGCGCTCGCGTAGTGGTCCAGACGGGTCACGCCTCCATGGCCCGTTCGGGTGGCCGTGCCAATCCAGACGTCTCGGGGTTGTTCAAGATTGAATCAATCGTCCGAGCCGCGAATCACGCGAGCCCCAGAGTGAATCACCGTTAGTCAATCGCTCGGGCGGGGCAGGTCCCCGAGTCGCCGAAGCGCGATAGAAGGGGATCATCACATGCGCAAGAACATCACCCGGTCAGCCGTCGTCGGCGGGACCGTCGCCGCCGTGTTCGGTGTCGGCATCGGCTTCGCGGCCTGGACCAACTACGGCGAGGACACCGGCGCCGTCACCGCCGGCCAGGCCACCGCACTCACCGTCACCGTCTCCGACGTGTCGGGGCTCTTCCCGACCAAGTCGGTCGACGTTCCGTTCACCGTCACCAACACGAACCCGTACGACGTGCAGCTGAGCAAGGCCGAGCTGAAGAGCGTCACCGTGGACGCCGCGCACAGCACCTGTGACGCGACGGTGGTCACCGGCTCGGACGTCACGCTGAGCGATGTCGTGGCGCCGTCCGACACCAGCTCCTCGCACGACTTCCCGGTGACGATGAGCAACGCGGCCACCGATGCCTGCCAGGGCGCCGTGTTCACCGTGAAGCTCGGCATCACCGGTCTGAGCAACTGACCGGCTCTTGACCCGGCGGGGCAGGGACGAAGGGCATTGACGTGGGACGACGGGGGCAGGCGCTGACCGTTGCCGCCTTCGTGGCGGGAGCGGCAGTGGCGGCCGCCCTCGTCGTCCTTCCGAGTGCCTGGGAGCGCCAGGACCGGTCGCCCGGCGGCGAGGTCCCCGGCGCCGTCGCCCTCCAGCCGATCCTGGTGCAGCCCCACGTTCCCGGGACCAGCATCACCGGGTCGGCATCCCAGGGGACCCACACCCTCGGCACGGGCAACCAGCGGCCCGCCGGAGAGCCGTCGGGCAACGCGCCGACCGGACGCCTCGGCGTCAGCGTGGGCTCGGTCGGCGGGCTCTATCCAGGACATCGGGTGCAGCTGGGGGTCAGGTACGTGAACCCGTACTCCTTCCCCATCGCCATCGACACGGTCGCGCTGACCGCCACCGGGACGAAGCGCTGCACCGCCGCACAGCTGCGGCCGACGCGTGCTCCCCGCGTGCGGATCCCTTCCCGGTCGTGGATGGCCTCGACCATCAAGGTGGGGATGCGAAGGACTGCCCCGGACGCCTGCCAGGGCGTGCGGTTCGCGGTGCGCGTCCGGGTGACGGCGGTGAAGCTGTGAGATCGCCCGTCGCCCTGATCGCGGCCGCCGTCGCGACCCTCATCGTGCTACAGCCCCAGGCCGCATCCGCGGCCTGGGCTGCCACAGGTTCGGGCACTGCCCCGGCGGGAGCCGCCACTGTCCAACGTGCCATGGCCCCCACCGCCACCCAGGTCGGGTCGACGGTCCGCCTGGACTGGGCCGCGACGACGCTGAACGAGGGAACGCAGGCGACCGGCTACACGGTGCTGCGCCACGCGGGCGCGACCGTCACCCAGGTCTGCGCCACCGTGGCGCCCACGCGCTCCTGCTTCGACTCCTCCCCCCTGCAGACGGGGGTGCAGTACGGCGTGGTCGCCACGTTCCGGTCCTGGACCGGCCAGGAGAGCCCGGTGACGCCGTTCGTCCTCGACACGATCTCTCCGCTGACCAGCCTGGCCAGCAACCCTGCTCCCAACGCGGCCGGCTGGAACAACAGTGCGGTCACGATCACGCTGACCGCCGCCGACGCCGCCACCAGCGTCTCGAGCATCACCTACCGCATCGGCGCCGGATCGCCGGTCACGGTGGCCGGGTCGGCCGCGTCGTTCGGGGTCTCGGCCCAGGGGTCGACCGCGATCACCTACTACGCCACCGACGCCTTCGGGAACGTCGAGACGACCCGGTCCCACACGGTCAGGATCGACACCACGGCTCCGGCAACGCCGACGATCAGCAACTCGATCGGCACCGACTCCGGCACCCCCGGTGACCGGGTGACGAACGTGGCCGCCCAGACCCTGTCGGGCACCGCCGAGGCCGGGAGCACGGTGACCGTCTCCCGCGGGGCCACCACGTTCCCGTCCGTGGTCGCGGCCGCCAACGGGACCTGGTCGGCCCCGGTGACCCTGTCGGAGGGAGCCAACTCCTTCACCGCCGTCGCCACCGACCCGGCCGGCAACTCCTCCACCGCCTCGGCCGGGCTCCCGGCCACCCTCGACACGCTGCTGCCGACCGTGACGACCACCGACCCCAAGGGTGGTGTCGCCTACCGCGACACCATGGGACCCGCCGCCGGCCGCTGGGCCAACACCTGTTCCGGGACGCCCGGCGCGTGCGGGACCAGCTCAGACTCCGGCTCCGGGGTCACCTCGGTGACGCTCGTGCTCAGGGACGTCAACGCCGGCACCTGCTGGACCGGCACGGGCAGCAACTACGCCACCTGCGGCAGCCCCGTGGCGGTGACCGGGACCACGACGTGGTCGAAGGCCATCGCGTACGCCGTGGTCGCCGGTCGCAGCCTGCAGCTCACGGTCACCGCGACCGACCTGGCCGGCAACATCGGCACGACGAGCGTCAGCTTCAGCGCTCAGTAGTCGATCCGAAGGAGCCCTTCGGTCAATCTTGCGAAACCGCTGCGGTGACCGCCCGGGCTCACGCATGCTGTCCGGGCACACATCGTCGGCGCAGGCAAGGAATGCCACCAGCGGGCAGGCCCGGACGCCGCCACTTCCGAGGCGCACGCCTCGCCATCTCGAGGGGTCATCACGTGTCTGTTCTCGGACTGCGTCGCTGCGTCGCGACCGTCGCCGCCACCGCCGTCGGGCTCGCCATCGCCACCACGGCCACCGCCGCCGGCGTCGTGGGGGTCGACCCGGCCGAGGTGTCGTACGACGCCCGGCCCGGCGACAGCATCGCGGTCACGACCACGGTCACCACGCCGGAGCTCCCGCCCACGCCCGACGTGGTGCTGCTCGTCGACCGCACGGGAAGCATGGGCAACGCGATCGACAACGTGAAGGCCAACATCGCGGAGGTCATCGCCACCGTGAAGGCGAGCCAGCCCGACGCACAGTTCGCGGTGGCGCAGTACTGCGACTCGGTGAGGTGGCTCCGGCGTTCACGGTCGCAGCAGGACCTCACCGGCAGGACGCCGACTCCATCGTCGCGGCGGTCGACAGTCGCCACGTTGTGCGACGGCGGCGACTGGCATGAGGCCCAGCTCAACGCCCTGTGGGAGATCGGCAACGGCGGCCATCAGCTTCCGTCCCGGATCCTCGCGAATCGTCGCGTGGTTCGGCGACGCCCCCGGCCACGACCCGAGCGGCGGCCACACCGAGGCCGACGCCACCGCCCTCCTCGAGCAGGCCGAGGCGCAAGGTCGTCGCCGTGAGCGTGGGCGACGACCGGCTCGACGACTCCGGCCAGGCCACCCGCATCACCACCGCCACCGGCGGCAGCCTGCTCACCGGCGTGGCCCCCGACGAGGTGGCCGCCAAGATCCTCGAGGGCCTCACCAATCTCCAGGTCAGCGTCGCCGTTGGCCCGTCCTGCGACCCCGGCCTGTCGCTCGTCCCCGACCAGGGGGCTCTGACCGTCACCAGCGGTGAGGCAGCGACCTTCGAGTCGACGATCCAGGTGGACAGCTCTGCACCCCGGGGCACGCTCACCTGTCGGATCGGCTTCACGCTCGACGGAGTGCCCGGTGGCCCCGACTTCGTGCAGACCGTCCACGTCGACCTCAACGGCGACGTGATCGCACCCGTCGTCAGCTGCCCGCCGGGCCCCAACCCGGCCGGAACCATCGTCCAGCGACAGCAGCGACGGCTACTACCAGATGATCGCTGCTGGACGACGTCGATCCCGACGTGGACATCTACGTGCGGGACACCGCATCCAACCTCCGGTTCGGGCCCTACGCCAGCGGTACCACGTTCAAGCTCACCCAGGCACCCGGCGGCAAGGTCGAGGTCAAGCCGTTCACCGGAACGGTCCAGAACAAGTTCACCCTCAACGGGGATGCCGAACTCATGGGCACCGACGCATCGGGAAACTTCGCCACCACGGTGTGCACCGTTGCGCCGAACACCGCCTGAGTCAGGCGACCCGACCCCTGATCGCCCCGCCTACCGGTCGGTACGCGGGGCGGTCGCACGTGTTTCGGTTTAGACCACAACCACATGGGTACGGTCCCCAACGCTCGGAGTGGGTTTCTGCTGCGGGCAGTCGATTCGTCCGAGAAAACGTGAGGGCGCCCACCGCTCGGGGTGCGGTCGCCCTGGGAGGGAACAAGGATGTCGGAGAAGAATTCGCACCGCTGACCCCCGAGGAGCTGGCGGGAGGGGGTGACGGCGTTGCCGGACAAGGAGGTCGTCTCGATCCTCGACCTCGCCGCCGACATCGATCTCGCGATCGACGGCGCAGCGCCGATCGACCTCGCGGTCGCGTGAACGCCAACGTCGTGGCACCGATCGACGCCGCCGTGGGCGCCAACGTGCTGTCCGACGGCTCGACCGCCCAGGCGCTCGCCGACCAGGGCGTCCTGGTGACGCAGACGGTCGACGCCGATGCATCGCGACCGCCATCCAGGACAGCACGATCGACCAGTCCGACACCGTCACCGACGGCACCGCGCGGCCGCGACCGGCGACGCCGGCGGCCGCGCGAGGCGACGCCGACCGCCGACGGCGACGCTGGCCGCGACGCCGCCGACGGCCGCGCCGCGGCCACCGAGCCCGTCGACGGCAGCGGTGGTCGTCGACTCCACCGGCGCCATCCTCGGCGTGCTCGACGCCGCGACCGGCAACGTGTGACCCGGACGGCACCATGGTCGGCACGCTCAACGAGGCCACCGGCCTGGTCGTGGACTCCGCCGGCAACCTCGTCGGCACCGTCACCAACCTGGTGGACGGCGCGACGGTCGCCGACTCGACGGGCAACGTCATCGGCGTGCTCGACGGAGCGACCGGCAACGTGCTCGACGGCACGGGCAACGTCGTCGGGACCCTCGACCCGCTCACCGGCGCAGGTCCTCGACACGGTCGGCGACGTCCTCGGCACGGTCACCGGCCTGGTCGACGGCGCCACGGTGCTCGACTCCGCCGGCAACATCGTCGGGACCCTCGACGCGGCCACCGGCAACGTGGTCAACGCCGCGGGCAACGTGGTCGGCGCGCTCGACCCGCTGACCGGCCAGGTGCTCGACGCGGCTGGCAACATCGTCGGCACGGTCGGGGACATCCTCGACGACGTCACCGACACGCTCGCCGGGCTCGACACCGGTGACCTGCTCAAGGGCGACCTGCTCGCCGTGGACGTCAACGTCGACCTCGACGCCGACCTCGCCGCCCCGATCAACGGCGCCGTCGCGGCCAACGCCAACGTCGCGGCGCCGATCGACGCCGCCGTGGCGGCCAACATCCTGTCCGACGGCTCGCAGGCGACGGCGATCGCCCAGCAGGACGCCATCATCACCCAGTCGATCACCGGGCACGCGGACGCGACGTCCGACCAGGTCTCGGACATCGACCAGGCCTCGATCGAGCCGGCCGACACCGACACCGCGTCGACGGACGACCCGGCACCGGCGGCCACCCCGGCGCGTCGCCGGCACGGCGACACCGCGGCGCGACGCCGGCACCGACGGACGCGACGACCACCCCAGGGTGCCCACGACTCGTCGGGGCGCCCCCGCGCGTCGCCGGCGTCCAACTGCTCGGGGAGATGGAGGGGTCCGGATACCGGACCCCTCCGGCACTGGTCCGCCGCGGCGACGGCCAGACGCTGCAGCTCACGCCGCTGCTCTACCAGGTCCTGGAGGCGGTCGACGGTCGCCGCGGGCACGCCGAGATCGCGGAGGACGTCGGCCGCGCCATCGGACGCCAGAGTCACGGCCGAGCAGGTGCGATGCTCATCGACGACCACCTCCGGCCGCTGGGGCTGCTCCAGCAGGCGGACGGGACCGAGCCGTCCTGCGCCGCGGCGACCCGCTGCTCGGCTTGGCCCTGAAGTTCAAGGTCACCAACCCGCGCACCACGCACCGGCTCACCGATCCGTTCCGGTTCCTCTTCCGGCCGCGGTGGTGGCGGTGATCGTCGTCGGGTTCCTCGCCGTCACCTGGTGGGTGTTCTTCGAACAGGGGCTGGCGGCGTCGGCGTACGACGCATTCGAGCGACCGCACCTGCTCCTGCTGGTGTTCGTGGTGACGGTGCTTTCCGGCGGGTTCCACGAGTTCGGGCACGCGGCGGCCGCTCGGTACGGCGGCGCTGAGCCGGGCGCCATGGGGGCAGGCCTCTACCTGGTCTGGCCGGCCTTCTACACCGACGTCACCGACAGCTACCGACTCGGCCGGGCGGGCCGGGTGCGCACCGACCTCGGCGGGCTCTACTTCAACGCGCTGGTCGTGGTCCTCACGTTCGCGTGGTGGTACTACCGGCTGGGAGGCGCTGCTGCTGCTGGTCGCCACCCAGATCATGCAGATGGTGCAGCAGCTGCTGCCCCTGCTGCGCTTCGACGGCTACCACGTCCTCGCCGACCTCGCCGGGGTGCCGGACCTCTACCACCGGATGCGCCCCACGCTGCGTGGTCTGCTGCCGCACCGCTGGTCACACCCGGAGAACCGGGTCCTCAAGCCGTGGTCGCGAATGGTCATCACCGCCTGGGTGCTGGTGACCATCCCGATGATGGCCCTGATGCTCGTGGCGGTCGTGATGGCGACGCCGCGCCTGGTCGGCACGGCGTGAGCGTGTCCGCGAGGACGCAGCCGGACTCGGCGACGCGTGGGGGAGCGGCGGGTTCGTCGACGGCTCCGCCCACGTGCTCCAGGTGCTGGGCGTGGTGCTGCCCGTGCTGGCTGCGTGCTCATCCTCGGACGGGTCGGCTGGCGCTGGCTCCGCAGCCTGTCGGGTGGAGCCGGGGATCTCGGCCGCCGGGCGGCGGCGGCCGTCCTGAGCGCCGTCGTCGTGACGGGCGTCTCCTGGGCGTGGTGGCCGCAGCCCGGGCACCTATCGGCCGATCGGCCCGACGAGAAGGGACTCTCTCGGCCCTCGTGCCGCGCGCAGCAGTACGTCCTGACGGCCTCCGACGCGGCACGGCCGCCGCTCCCGCCCGGCACAGCGGCGGCGGGGCGGCTGTCGCAGGACCAGCCGCTCCAGGCGACCTTCCCCGCCGAGTCGGCGATCCCGACGCAGGACGAGCCGCAGCTGGCGATGGTCCTCGTGCCCCAGGGCCGCGCGAGCGCCCGGCGCCGACCGCCGACCCCACCGGCCCCACCGACGACCCGACGGGGTTGCCGAGCGACGACACGATCGAGCCGTGGGTCTTCCCGTTCGACCAGCCGTTGCCTCCTGAGGACGGGGACAACCAGGCGTTGGCGGTCAACACGACCGACGACTCCGTCGTCTACGACGTGGCGTTCGCCCTGGTGTGGGCCGAGGGCGACGAGGTGCTGAACGTCAACGAGGCCCACGCCTACGCCTCCTGCCGAACTGCGTCACCGTGGCAGTGGCCTTCCAGGTCGTCCTCATCGTCGACAACGCCTCGGTCGTGGTCCCGCAGAACCTCGCCGTGGCGGCAAACTACGAGTGCTTCGGGTGCATCACCGTCGCCCTTGCCAGCCAGCTGGTGCTCTCGGTCGACGGGCCGCCGGGCCAGCAGGAGCTGCTGTCTCTGCAGGTCTGGGAGCGAGCTCCTCGAGTTCGGCCAGCCACATCACGTCGTACAACCTGGACCAGATCACGTCCCAACTCGACGCCTTCCAGGACCAGATCATGGCCATCCTCGGCGGCGCGCCGCCGGTCGTGCCCGACACGACGTCGACATCGACCTCCGGGTCGTCGTCCGACGGCGCCTCCACCGACGGAAGCAGCGAACCCTCGCCGGCCAGCTCGCCGGCCAGCTCACCCACCAGCTCACCGACCGCACCACCACCCAGCGAACCGGCGGCGAGCGAGCCGTCGTCGGAGCCGACGACCGAGCCGACGACGGCGCCGCCGTCACCCGAACCGAGCGCCGAGCCCTCGCCCGACGCGTCCTCCCCCTCGCCCTAGCCCGGGATCGCAGGGCCCGATCTCCCACGTGAATCGGGCATGCGGACTCGGACGGATCTGCGATGCTTGTCGCCATGGCAGTGCCCCCCACCGAGTCCAGCCGGCAGGTCGAGGCGGTCATGCTGGCCTCCAAGGCGCTGGTGGCCATCGTCGCGCGCTCGTTCGCGGAGACGGACACCCAGCTGACGCTGCCGCAGTGGCGGGTCCTGGTCATCCTCCACGGCCACGGACCCCTGAACCCCGGCGCCATCGCGCAGTGGATGGGCGTCCACCCGTCGAACACCACCCGGGCCTGCGACGTGCTCGTCAAGGCGGGTCTGGTCGACCGACGGGAGAACCCGGACGACCGGCGCCAGATGCTGCTCACCACGACCGACCAGGGGGAGGCGATGGTCGGGTCGCTCCTGGACTTTCGCCGGGACGCGATCGGCGCGATCCTCGACAAGCTCCCTGAGGGGCAGCGGCAGCAGCTGACGGAGTCGATGGAAGCGTTCGCCGATGCTGCCGGCGACAGCCCCGAACGCCTCATGCCCACCTCGGCCTGGACCCACTGATCCGGGAAGCGAGCGTGACGTCGCCCGGATGCGGAGCGCGCCGCGAGGGCCGCCGATGCTCGCGCGCGGGCTACGCGCGTGTCCCCGCCTGGGTCTGCGACGGGTCAGCGCTCCACCTTGGCAATGGCTGCTCGATCCAACGGAGCTGCTTCGTGAGTCGAATCGAGCCCCCTCCACCGTTTGCGTGGAAGCTGGCGCGGTCGGCGAACTCGTTCATCAGCAGCATCCCGCGGCTGTTCTGGGCACTGACCTCGGCAACGAAGGTCCCGTGGTCATGCCCGCGGTAGCCATTCCCGGACTCCAGGACGTGCATCGAGAGCTCCTGGTCGCCGACATTGATCAGGATCTCGAGGCCCTTGCCTTCTGCCAGGCCCTGCCACACCTTGGTGCAGGCCTCGGACAAGGCCACCTCCGCCTCCTGGATGCAGTCCGGTTCGACATGGGCGATTCTCATCGTCTCGGTGAGGGTGTGCCGTGCCAGGGACACACTCGCCGCCTCTGGCGGCACCATCATCACGATCTGGATGCTCATCGATCTACCCCTTCCCCCCGGGTGTCTTTGCGACCAGTGGCATTGCCCGCCGGCTGGGGCGGACGTGCAGGAGCAGCCATGCAAGAACTCAGGCACTCGAAGCAGGAACATGAAGAGGACCTCGCAAAAGCCGGTTTCATTGGCGGGGCGAGGTCCAGGTCCCTTCACCAGCAGCGCCGCTGGCGGGATGTATCCCCTCAAACATACGCCGCGGATCGTTGGTGGAGGCCCCGGGGACGGGTAAAGTTCGCCGGCGCATTGGTCCGGCCATGAGGGTCGGGTAGGGTCTACTGCGCCGATCGCCGTACGACACCCGGACTTCGTCCGGGCTCGCGTTCACCACTTCCTCGGCGACCTCCGCTTCAGACGGCGGCGGTGATCCCGCGAATGCTTGCGCAAAGCCTCGAAGGCCTCCTCCATTTCGATAGCCAGTCGGGCGGCCAACTACTCCCTTGGCCTGCTCGATGACCACCCGGCTGGTCAGCGCGCTCTGTAGCTGCTGATTGAGGGCTGCGCGCTGCCTTCCCGAGTTCACTTCCTGCAGGATCGCGATGGTCGCCACATCAGCCATCAGCTGTGCGACCGGGGTGAGAGCTAAGATCAATGCGGGTGCGGTCCCTTGTCGAGTCAACAGGTTGAGCGCACCGATCACATGTCCTCGTAGCCGCAGCGGCAGCGCGAGCACACCGACGAACCCTTCCCGGCTCGCGGCATCGGCGAACCGCGGCCAACGGGAGTGCGCCTCCTCCATGCCGGAGCGGAGGGAGACCGGAGGTTCCGGTGCGGTAGCACTCCAGGCAGGGGCCCTCGTGGTTCTGAAATCTCGTAGAGCTCCAGCAGCCGGGCGCTCTCGCTGGAGGACACCGCCAACCGCAACTGGTACCGATCCGCACCGTCTGCGAGCAGCAGCCCGGCCGCGGCCACGCCCAGGAGGTCGACACAGCGCTCGACGAGCACGTTGAGCAGGTCGAGCACGTCAAACTCGTCGACCAGGCTGTCGGCGAGTTCGACAAACGTCTGCGCTAGCTTCTTCGGTCCACCAGAAGATCAGTCCCCTCGCCGCATCCTCTCGCTCTCCGCATGATCTGAATTCAATGGGAGTGGAAGAACCCATCCCGCGCTGGTCACTCTTCGAGCTTTGTCGATGTTTGGGTGGACCGGGATGGCTTCGTCGATCCGGGTGATTCTGAGGACCTTCGCGACCATGCCATTGGGTCCGACCAGGCTCATCGATTTGTGAGTTGCCCCGATCCGCTTCTGGGTGCGGATCAGTACGCTGAGGCCGTTCGAGTCCAGGAACGTCACTGCGCTCAGATCGACGATCAGGTGGCGTCGGGATTCCACCAGCTTCGACCAACGCTTCCCGCAAGGCCGACGACGTAGCCAGGTCGACCTCGCCGACAGCGAACACGACCATGCAGCCATCCATCCCCTCGACGAGTAACGACGCCTGCTCGTGCACACCGTCAGGACTGCCATGCACGGCCAACTGGCACGGGCCATGGTCTTCCGAGCCTCTGGCCACCATGGTTCACCCTCCACACGACACCGGGGAGCCGACACACACCAAGCAGCCAAGGGGCAGAGGGGCCGAGAACCTACCCGGCGTGCGACGACGTCGACGCTGCGGGCTGTTCACCGAACCCACGGCAAAGGATACGCCGCGAAGGCCCCACAGTCACCAAGAACGGGCCCTCTTCTGGGCTGGGCGCGTAGAGTGAAGGAGCCGAGAGTTCTTCGTGCATCGCCGGTCAAGGTGGTGTCGTTCCCGGTGAGGAACGATGCGCAGCGACCCTTTCCGCAGAGGGTCGTTCCGGGAACACGTGAGTGCCGATGAACCGGCTGCAAGGTGCACCACTTGGCGTCCCCGACCTTGCCGACGCCCTCACCGAGCTGGCCAACCTCATGGTCGCTACCCCGACCATGGACAAGTTCCTGCACGACCTGGCACGGCTGGCCACCGCCGCGCTCACCCCTCCAGCCTCGTGTGGCATCACCCTGGCCCAGGACAACCTGCCCCTGACGGTGGCCAGCAGCGACCCACTCGCAGCCCACGTGGACGAGGTGCAGTACGGCCACGACCAGGGGCCGTGCCTTGAGGCCATGCGGACCGGCCAGATCGTGTCGGCAGCGGACATGGCCACCGAACAGCGATGGGGCCCCTACCCCGCCTACGCCCTGAGCTACGGCGTGCACAGCTCCCTGTCCATACCGCTCATCGTCAACGGAGACACCCGAGGAGCACTCAACCTCTACGCGGGCACCCCCGACGCCTTCGGGCCGTCCGAGCAACAGCACGCGGAACTCTTCGCCGGCCCCGCCTCGGCCGCCCTCACGGTCGTCACCCGCCAGGTGCACCAGGTGCAGCTCAGCGAGCAGCTACGCGACGCCCTGGCCACCCGAGCCGTCATCGACCAGGCCCTGGGCATCCTGATGGCCCACAACACCTGCGACTTCGTGACCGCCTTCGCCATCTTGCGCGAGAGCTCCCAACACCAGAACCGCAAGCTCCACGACGTCGCCACCGACATCGTCAAAGCCGTCTCCGGAACCGACCCCCAGCCGCCGCCCTTCAACGACCCCGCCTGAGCAAGCCAGCTGAACCCTCGAGCGTGGGATCACGGTCGGGATGCGAGCCACGTACCGCGCGGACGGGACGTGACACAGCCGCGTTGACCTGCGGAAAACTCGGCGCGCCCGTAGGGATTCGAACCCCAAACCTTCTGATCCGTAGTCAGATGCTCTATCCGTTGAGCTACGGGCGCCCGTCACCGCGACCGCCGAGCGACCGGTCGAGGATAGCCGACCGGACTCCGGGAAGCCGAAATCAGCGGACCGGCCCAACGCTTGTACGCTTGACCGTCGCCCGATCTACCTGACCGCTCCAACGCGCCCGGGTAACCGTCAGCGCCACCGCGTACCTGCGCGATGCGAGCCAGACCCGTGACGGGGCCACGGACCGTTGACCGATCCAACGACGCCGCGCGATCCACAACAACTCCACGACACATCCGTCGATACGCTCGACGGCCGTTGAGCGCCGACCTACGACGCCGGCGACCGCCGCGAATGCGCGAGAGGGAACACACGCATGACCGCCGACACGCAGGCACCCACCACCACCCCACGACCCACCAGGGCATCCTCGACTTCGTCGCCGAGGTCGCGGCGATGACCCAGCCCGACCGCATCCACTGGTGCACCGGCTCCGACGAGGAGTGGACCGAGCTCACCGACGCCCTGGTCGCCACCGGCACCTTCACCCGGCTCAACCCGGCGATCAAGCCCAACTCCTTCTACGCCGCCTCCGACCCGATCGACGTCGCGCGCGTCGAGGACCGCACCTACATCTGCTCGGTCGACGAGAAGGACGCCGGTCCCACCAACAACTGGATGGACCCGAACGAGATGAAGGACCTCATGCGCGGGCTCTACGCCGGCTGCATGCGGGGCCGCACCATGTACGTCATCCCGTTCGTGATGGGCCACCTCGACGCCGAGAAGCCGATGTTCGGCGTCGAGATCACCGACTCGGCCTACGTCACCGCCTCGATGCGCGTGATGGCCCGGATGGGCAGCCACGTGCTGCGACCGGATGGAGGAGCTGACGACGCCGGACTTCGTGCCCGGCCCTGCACTCGGTCGGCATGCCGCTCGACCGAGGGCCAGGCCGACGTCGCCGTGGCCGTGCAACGACACCAAGTACATCGTGCAGTTCCCCGAGGAGCGCGCGATCTGGTCCTTCGGCTCCGGCTACGGCGGCAACGCGCTGCTCGGCAAGAAGTGCTACGCGCTGCGCATCGCCAGCGTGATGGCCCGCGACGAGGGCTGGCTCGCCGAGCACATGCTGATCCTCAAGCTGACCAGCCCCGAGGGCGTCCGCAAGTACGTCGCCGCGGCGTTCCCGAGCGCCTGCGGCAAGACCAACCTCGCGATGCTCGCAGCCGACCATCCCCGGCTGGAAGGTCGAGACGCTCGGCGACGACATCGCCTGGATGCGGATCGGCGAGGACGGCCGGCTGTGGGCGGTCAACCCCGAGTACGGCTTCTTCGGCGTCGCGCCCGGCACCAACGAGCACACCAACCCCAACGCGATGAAGACCATCAACAAGGGCAACTCGGTCTTCACCAACGTCGCGCTCACCGAGGACGGCGACATCTGGTGGGAGGGCCTCGAGAACCCGCCGGCCAAGGCCACCTCCTGGAAGGGCGAGCCCTGGACGCCCGACAGCCGAGGAGCTCTCCAGCCACCCCAACAGCCGCTACTGCACGCCGATCAAGCAGTGCGACATCCTCGCCGCCGAGTACGACGACCCGCGCGGCGTCCCGATCGACGCGATCCTGTTCGGCGGCCGCCGCAAGACCACCGTGCCGCTGGTCTTCGAGGCCCGCGACTGGACCCACGGCACCTTCCTCGGCGCCACGCTCTCCTCGGAGACCACCGCCGCCGCGGTCGGCCAGGTCGGCGTGGTCCGCCGCGACCCGATGGCGATGCTGCCGTTCATCGGCTACAACGCCGGCGACTACTTCAACCACTGGATCACCGTCGGCAAGGACAACGACGCGGCCAAGCTGCCGCGGATCTTCTACGTCAACTGGTTCCGCCGCGACGACGAGGGCGGCTTCCTGTGGCCGGGCTTCGGCGAGAACAGCCGGGTCCTGAAGTGGGTCGTCGAGCGCATCGAGGGCCAGGCCGCCGCCGTCGAGACCCCGATCGGCCACGTGCCGGCGCCGGGCGCGCTCGACACCGACGGCCTCGACATGACCGAGGACGCCCTCGCGGCCGCCTCGCCGTCGACGTCGAGGAGTGGAAGGCCGAGATCCCGCAGATCCAGGAGTGGTTCGAGAAGTTCGGCGACGACCTGCCGGCGGTGCTGTGGACCGAGCTCGACGGGCTCAAGGCGCGCCTCGGCGCCTGACCGCAGCGCCCACCGCATCGACGAAGGCCCCGCTCCGCTGACGCGGACGGGGCCCTCGATGCCTCGGTGTGTGGGATCATCGGCGCCGTGCTCGGGCAACGGGAGGGGTGCACAGGGAGTGCGGCAGCTTCGGCCCCGACGGACCGCGAGCTCTGTTCGAGGCCAGGCGCCGCGGCCCTGTACGACGAGATCGTCGCCGACGGCGGCATCGAAGGTCGGCGACCCGCGGATCGCCGACGGCGACCTCGCCGAGGCCTTCGACCTGCTCGGTCGAGCTCGGCCTGGTGCAGCTCGACACGACGAGCGAGACCTGGCTGCCCGAGGACCCCGGCAGCGTGCAGTCGCGGGTGGTGACGCCGCTCAGCCAGGAGGGCGCCGGCTGCTCGAGGAGTCGTCGCGGTGGGCGCAGGCCTTCGGCCGCTCACCCAGGCCTGGCGCCGGTCGCCCGTCACCGGTCCCGCGGGCCGTTCACCTACCTGCACGGCCGAGGCGATCGACCCCTTCCTCGCCGGCGCTGGTCGCCGAGGGCGAGGAGGAGGTGCTGACCGCGCAGCCGCAGACCGGGCGCAGCGCCGCGGCGCTGGCCGAGGCCGCCCAGCGCGACACCGCCGATGCTCGAGCGCGGCGTCAAGATGCGCACGCTCTACCAGCACAGCGCGCGGCGCAGCTCGATCACCCACAAGTACGTCGCGGCGGTCAGCGCCCGCGGCGCCGAGGTGCGCACGCTCGACGAGTTCTTCAACCGGATGATCGTCGTCGACCGGCGGGTCGCGGTGATCCCGAGCGGGGACGACGCTCAGCGTCGCCGTGGTGATCCGCGAGCCGTCGGTGGTCGCCTACCTGGTCGACGTCTTCGAGCGGGCCTGGGAGCGCGGCCCGCCCGTTCACCAACCGCGAGCGCACGATGATGCGGACATCGCCGCCGAGCAGCGGGCGATGACGATCCGGATGCTGATCGAGGGCCACTCCGACCCGGTGAGCGCGAAGCGGCTCGGCGTCAGCCCGCGCACCTACGCCGGCTACGTGGCCGACCTGAAGGCGGAGTACGAGGCCGAGACCCGCTTCCAGCTCGGCTACACGATGGGCCGCAGGGCATCTCCGGCACCGAGCACCACGCGAGCCGACTGAACCCCCGTCGCGGTGTAATGGACAATCGAGGGCAGATGTCACAGGCCTGGACCCGAGACACCGCCCTCGATCATGTTGAGACCGGCCGGGGGACGGTGCGGGAGGCCGACTCACGTTCGAGGAGGTCGGGCCGCGGTCTCAACGCTGAGCTGCGCTCAGCGGCTGCCACGGTGCGGGACTCCTCGTGGGCCCCAGCTCGTGTCGGCGTTGCGCCGGCGCAGAGATTGCGATCAGGCCCACGCTCATGGCGGCGGCCGCCAGCGTGATGCCACCTTGCGAAGCAATCTTCATGTTGTCCCCTCATATCCTCAGGTCCGCGGGTCCCACGGAATGGCCCTCGAGCCTTGAGTCTCGCGTGTGATGCCCTTCAGCGAACACTGTTGGCTCACATATCTGCATTGCAGATATGTGCAATCTCGCACAGGCGCGTCGCTGCCGGAGTGCTCCGGATCTCGACTCTCCCCAGCCCGGGCTGGGGCGAGCGGGCGGCGGAGGCGGCGGGATTTGAACCCGCGAGAGGTTTGACCCTCAACCCGCTTAGCAGGCGGGCGCCATAGACCGGACTAGGCGACGCCTCCACGCCGGCCCGCGACAGGCTACAGGCACGGCGCGGCCGAGGGGACCGAATCGGTCGCGCGGATCAACGTCCGCGGTCGCCGCCCGGCGCCGCGCCGAGTCGCCGCACGTCGCGCGCGAAATCGTCCGGGTCGGCCGCCAGCGCCTGCACCGGGATCGTCGTAGTCCGCCCGTCGCGCAGCCGGATCACGACGCACGGGAAGCCCCGGGGCTGGCCGTGACGGCGTCCTCGACGTCGGACCAGCGCGCCTCCTTCACGCCGGCGCCGCGCACCAGCGCGACCCGGTAGCCGGACTCGTCGAGGTGCACGACCGTAGACCCCGGGAGCGCAGCACCCGCGACCATCACGGACAGGCCCGAGCGCACCAGGACCAGCAGCACGACGAGCGCCGGGCAGGCCGGTCGCGGCCACCACGACCGTGGCGGCGAAGACGACCACGGCCAGCCGCGACCAGGTAGAGGCCCACGAACCGGGCGATGAGGAGCCGGCGCGAGCCGATAGTCGGACGGATCGGGCATGGCATGGACTGATTGAACAAGAGACGAATTTGGTGCGCCAATCGGTCTTGTCCGCCGGGGCGGACCGGGGGTCACACTCAAATCCCCAGACCCCCGGGAGTCCCCCATGGCGGAGAACGGGCATGACCACAGCGCTGCGCGCGCTCGAGCAGGCGATCGAGGCGCCGCGCAAGGCTCGAGCACCGCGAGCGAGGAGTCTCGCTGGGCAACTGGCGATGGACCGTCCGGCAGCGGATGGCCGCGGTGCGTGACGTCCTCTCCGGCGAGGTCGAGCACCCGCGCCGACGGCTGGCTGGCCGCCCGCGGCGGCGCGGGCTTCCGGGAGCGCAACACGCTGCTCGGCCGGCTGAGCGCGCTGGGCCCCCAGGTGCTCGAGAACCCCGATGTCGAGCGGGTCCGCGCGCGAGCTGCGGCGACTGGTCGCCGACATCTCCCGGCACATGCAGCGGCTCAACGACCTCGTCTACGACGACGTCGAGATCGAGCTCGGGGGCTCCGAGTAGGCGCGGAGCCGACCCCGGCCCGCCCCTACACTGCTCCGTGCCGTCTCGGCGTGGCACGGAGGGGTGCCGGAGTGGCCGATCGGAACCGCCTTGAAAGCGGTCGCTGGCAGAGATGTCAGCCGCGGGTTCGAATCCCGCCCCCTCTGCTCCCAGCTCGGTTCACCGATCTCCACGAGCACGTCGCCGTCCTGCACGACGTCGCCGCTGCTGACCTTGACCGCGCGCACGACGCCGGCGACCTCGGTGAAGACCGGGATCTCCATCTTCATCGACTCCAGCAGCACGAGGGGTCGCCCTCGCTCACCACGTCGCCGGCGTCGACCTCGACGCGCAGCACGTTCGCCACCATCTCGGCCACGATCTCGGTCACCTGGTCACGCGGCATGCCCCGAACCTAGCCGTTACCCGTGCGTACCCGATCAGAGGAGGGCCTCGGTACGGCGCGGCTCGGAGGGGCGGTGCGGGCGCGGCACCGGCGACCCGTCGGCCGCGCCCGCGCCGCACCGGTCCGGTGGCGAGGTCGAGCCGGGTCACCAGGTAGCCGAAGAACAGCCCGACCACCAGGCCGTAGGCGACCGAGAGGCCGCTCTCCTCGAACGAGATCGCCGGGTTGGCGAGCGAGTTGGCCACGGCGGCGGTGCCGGCGGCGCCGAACGCGCACACCCACCAGCCCTGGCGGCGGCGGGCGCGCATGTGGCATCCGTAGGCGAGCGCCGGGATGCCCAGGATGGTCTCGATCGGTCGCGGGAACGCCCCGAGGTGGTCCCGGCTCCACCGGACCGAGTCGAGCAGCGCCTCGACCAGCTCGGGGGTGCCGTAGCGCCGGAGCAGCTCGGCGTACAGCAGCGAGACCGCGAGCAGCACGCCGCCGACGACGACGATCACGACGCCCCGGCGGCCCAGGCCGTGCAGACCGGCGCCGAGCCGGTAGACCACCAGGAACGCGCCGGCCAGCGAGAGCCCGAGCGTGACGTACTCGAAGCGGGTCACCGTGATCGTGGGCTCGAAGCCGACGGTCGCGAGCGCCCCGATCGCGGAGAGCAGCACGGCGATCACACACTCGCGAATGGCGTGAAGTAGCGCGGCGCGGGCACCGTCGCCATCACCGCGAACACCGCGGTCACCACGCAGGTCATCACCGCGGCACCGGTGCGCAGGTAGTCCTCGTCGAGCAGCAGCACCGCGACCCCCACGACGAGCGCCAGCCCGCCGAAGACGAAGGGGCGGCCGCCGGTGCGCGCCGCCAGCGCCCAGGTGTAGGCGGCCGCGACGGTCACCGACGCCTGGCCGCCAGTGGCCCGAGCCGATCGCGGGACCGGCCGGCGCCAGAGCCGCAACCAGGGCGGCCAGGCCGGCCGTGCTCGACGACCAGCCCCCCCACCACGCCCGGGATCCCGGAGGCCGCGCGAGCGCCTCCGCGGCGCGGTGGTGAGTGCACGGCGGAGGAAGGTTACAGACGCCGGTTGGCCAGGGATGGGTTGGTCCGCCGGGCCTCGTCGAGCACCTCGCGGTCGAGCGTCGCGGTGACCAGGCCCGGCTCCTCGCCGCCTCCGCCAGCACGTCGCCGAGCGGATCCACGACCAGCGAGTGGCCGGTGTAGCGCGGACCCGGCTGCGCGGCGGCGGCGACGAACACGGTGTTCTCGATCGCGCGGGCCCGCACCAACGTCCGCCAGTGGTCGAGCTTGCGCGGCCCGGCGACCCACGCCGCCGGCACCACGAGCACCTCGGCGCCACGATCGACCAGGGCGCGCGCGAACTCGGGGAAGCGCAGGTCGTAGCAGGTCATCAGGCCGACCCGCCAGCCGCCGAGATCGACGACGAGCGGGTCGATCGGGCCGGCGGTGAGCCGGTCGCTCTCGCGGTAGCCGAAGGAGTCGTAGAGGTGCACCTTGCGGTAGTCAGCCGTGGCCGCGCCGCGCACCACCAGGGTGTTGAAGGGCCGGCCGGGGTCGGGCGCGGTCTCGAACATGCCCGCGACGACCGTGGTGCCGCGCTCGGCGGCCACCCGCGCGACCGCGTCGCGAAGTCGCCGCCGAGCGGCTCGGCGTACTCGCTCACGTCGGAGCCGGCCTCCCCGAAGTCGCGGGCGAACGCCTCCGGGAGGACCACCAGGTCGGCGTCGTCGGGCACCAGCTCCGCGAGTCGGGCGCGGTTGGCCCGCGGATCCAGCCCCGATGCCTCCTGCACCAGCGCGACCCGCACGCTGCTCGTCACGCACCCAGACTGCCACCGATGGTCCCGGCGCCCCGGGCCACCCGATGCGAGACTCGGGCATGCAGATCGACCCGGGCTGACGCTTCTGCGCGGTCATCCTGGCCGGTGGCCGGGCCGCCGGCTCGGCGGTGCCGACAAGGCGGCGATGGAGGTCGACGGCCGGACCCTGCTGGCGCGCGCGCTGGACGCGGTGATCGACGCCGCCGAGGTGGTGGTGGTCGGTGAGCAGGTGCCGACGGAGCGGCCGGTGACGTTCACCCTCGAGGAGCCGCCGGTACGGCGGCCCGGCGGCCGCGCTGCTGACCGGCCGCGACGCCCTGCTCCGCACCGCCCCGCGCTCGTGCGGTGCTGGCCGTGGACATGCCGCACGTCAGCGCCGGCACCTTCCGGCGGCTCCTGGACGCCGCGCGCGGGTCGCGACGGCGCGGTGCTCACCGACCCCGGCGGCCGCCGGCAGCTGGCGGTGGTGGTCGACCCGGCGCGTCTGGACGCCGTACGGCCCGGCTCGAGGAGCAGCACGGCCTGCCGCTGCACCGGTTGCTCGCGCCGCTGGACCTGGCCGAGGTCCCGTCGAGCGGGGGACGAGCACCGCGACGTCGACACCTGGGCGGACCTCCGCGACCTGCGCGTCTGCCGACGTCCTAGTTCCGAAGGGGGTTGCGAGCCGGGCCGTTCCTGGCCACATTGGTCAGGTGAACCTCCACGACTGGATCGACGAGCTGTGCGACGTGCTCGATGTCGAGGCCGAGGTCGACGAGGGTCTGGTCCACGACCTGGTGCGGTACGCCGCTGACAACGTCGAGCGCGGCCGCGCGCCGGTGACCGCGTTCCTCCTGGGCGTGGCCGCCGGAGAGCAGGGGGCCGACCCGGAGGCGGTCGAGAAGCTGGCCGGCCAGGCGCAGACCCTGGCGGAGGGCTGGGACCGACCGGCGAACGCCCCCGACCCCGACGACATCGTCGACGACGTCCCCGACGACAGCACGGTCGACCACAGCCCGACGAGCGTCCTGACGACCGCCGGCTCAGGACGCACAGACTGACGGCATGCGTGCCGTGATCGCCGCCGAGGCCGGTGGCCCCGAGGTCCTGTCCGTGGGCGACGGTGCCCGACCCCGCGCCCGGGCCCGGCGAGGTGCTCCTCGACGTCGCCGCGACCGCCGTCAACCGGGCGGACCTGCTGCAGCGGCAGGGCCTCTACCCGCCGCCGCCGGGCGCCTCGGACGTCCTCGGCCTCGAGTGCAGCGGCACCGTCGCCGCCGTCGGTCGCGGACGTGACGGGCTGGCCGGTCGGCGACGAGGTGTGCGCGCTGCTCGCCGGCGGCGGGTACGCCGACGCGGGTCGTGCGTACCGGCCGGGCAGCTGATGCCGGTGCCGGACGGCGTCGACCTGGTGACCGCCGCCGCGCTGCCCGAGGTCGCCTGCACGGTCTGGTCGAACGTCTTCATGGTCGCCGGGCTCCAGCCCGACGAGACGTTCCTCGTGCACGGCGGCGCCGGCGGCATCGGCACGTTCGCGATCCAGCTCGGCCTCCGCGCTCGGCGCGCGGGTGCTCACCACCGCCGGCTCGGCGGAGAAGCTCGCGGTCTGCCGCGAGCTGGGCGCCGACGTGGCGATCAACTACCGCGAGCAGGACTTCGTCGAGGTCGGTCCGCGAGGCCACCGACGGGCCGGCGCCGACGTGATCCTCGACAACATGGGCGCGAAGTACCTCGGCCGCAACGTCGACGCGCTGGCCACCGAGGGGCGGCTGGTGATCATCGGCATGCAGGGCGGCACCAAGGGCGAGCTCGACATCGCCGCGCTGCTGCGCAAGCGCGGCGCGGTGATCGCCACCGCGCTGCGGTCCCGGCCCGGCCGCGGAGAAGGCCGCGATCTGCGCCGCGGTGGTCGAGCACGTGTGGCCGCTGGTCGCCGACGGCCGGGTCCGGCCGATCGTGCACGCCACGCTGCCGCTGGCGGAGGCCGGCGAGGCGCACGCGCTCATGGAGGCCGGCGACAACATCGGCAAGATCGTGCTCACCACCGATGCGTAGGCTGGGCCCATGAGCGAGAAGCCTCCGGACAGACGCAGAGGAGCAGCAGGTCGTGGTGGTCGGCCCCGACGGGCAGCCGATGGGCACCGTCCCGGCCAGCGTGCTCGCCGAGGCAGCCGCGGCGGCGGTGGCGACGGCGACGACGGCGAGCGCGCCGTCACCGACCTGGTCGAGCAGCCGGCGAAGGTGATGCGGATCGGCAGCATGATCCGCCAGCTGCTCGAGGAGGTGAAGGCGGCACCGCTCGACGAGGCCAGCCGCAACCGGCTCAAGGAGATCCACCGCGCCTCGATCAAGGAGCTCGAGGCCGGCCTCGCCCCCGAGCTGGTCGAGGAGCTCGAGCGGCTCTCGCTGCCGTTCACCGAGGACGGCACGCCCTCCGACGGCGAGCTGCGGATCGCCCAGGCGCAGCTGGTCGGCTGGCTCGAGGGGCTCTTCCACGGCATCCAGACCGCGATCTACGCCCAGCAGATGGCGGCCCGCGCCCAGCTCGAGCAGATGCGCCAGCTGCCGCCCGGCGCCTCCGCACGCCGGGCACCGGACGCCCGCGGCGACGACCCGGACGCCGCCCGGCAGCGCGACCGCGGCGGCATGTACCTCTGACGGTCCCAGCCGGCGGTGAGCCGGCACCGCCGCCGCTGACCGTGCCCGACCCACCGCCGCTCATCCGCACGCGACGTGCGTCGCGGGGCCATGAGCCGCCACTCACGGGCGCTCCGGGCGCTACCGCCAACTGCACGGTCAGTCGCGGACGCGGCGGACGACGAACAGCCCGAGCAGGCCCACCAGGACGAGGGCGGCGCCGGGGGCGGCGATCCGGGTGAGGCTGTCGGGCTCGGCGTCGGAGAGCTTGGTGAACTCCACCGTCACCGGCCCTGCGGCTCGTTCGAGCGGCCCAGGGCGGAGCCCTCGCCGAGACCTGCTCGACCTGGCGGACCAGCTCGCCGCTGCTCGTCGCCGTGCCGCTGCACTGGTCGGCGCCAGGTCCGCGCCCTGCTCGGTGACGAAGAAGACGTAGCGCTGGTCGGCCTCCAGGTCGCCGAGGCGCAGCAGTCGTCGTTCCGCGAGCGGACCTCGACCGCGGAGGTGCGCACGTCGCCCTTGTAGAGGGTGTCCGCCTCGACCTCGTAGTCGCGAAGTCGCTGCTCCTTCCGCCCGCGGTGCCGGACGAGTCGACCAGGACGCCGCTGAACACGGCGTCGGCGCGCTTGATGTCGGTGCGCACGTCGCTCTGGACGCAGCTGCACGCGGCGTGGGCCGGCACCTGGGCCAGCACCACGCCCGCGCAGGCGAGCACCAGCGCCGAGCAGGAGCCGGGCAGCAGGCGGCGAGCTTCGCGAACATCCGTCCAATCAGCAGATCACAGGTCGAAGACACCAGCCAGCACCGTGGCCACCCCGTCGTCGTCGTTGGCCGGCGCGACGTGGTCGGCGGCCTCGATCACGCGTCGGGTGGGCGTTGGCCATGGCGTACGACGTGCCGGCCCACGCCAGCATCGGGAGGTCGTTGGGCATGTCGCCGAAGGCCACGACGTCCTCCCGCGCCGACACCCATGCGCGTCGCACAGCAGCGCCAGCGTCGACGCCTTGGTCACGCCCTCCGCGCTGATCTCGAGCAGCGCGCGACGTCGAGGACCAGGTGATGACCGCGAGCTCCCCGACCGCGGCCGCGAGCCCGGTCCCAGAACTCCTGCGGCTCGAGCTCCTCGTGCCGCGCCGAGCACCTTGAGCGCCGGCGGTCGAAGATCTCGTCGAGCGGGCCGCGCACGGCTGCCGGCAGGGACCGGGTGGCGCTCGAGGAAGTCGGGCTCGAGCGCGATCCCGTCCACGGTCTCGACCGCGAAGGCCGTCCCGGGCACCGCGGCCCGGATCAGGCGGCACACCTCGAGGCCGACGCACCGGGCGATCGGCCGGATCAGGTCGACCTGGTCGCGGGCGACGTCCCACACCAGGGCGCCGTTGGAGACGACCGCCAGGCCGTGCGCCCCGACGTACTCGAAGACCTCCTCGGCCCAGCGCAGCGGGCGGCCGGTGACGAACACCACCGGGACGCCCCTCTCGTCGAGGGCGGCGATCACGTCGTGGGCGTACGCCGACACCGTGCCGTCGGTGCGCACGAGGGTGCCGTCGAGGTCGGTCGCGACCAGCCGCGGCACGTCGGTCAGCTCCGCGCCGCGGGCAGCGGGCGCGCGAGCACCAGCGCGCCCTCCTCGTCGGCTGCCGCGCAGCTCGGTGAAGCCGCAGCCGGCGAGGAGCTTGAGGCTGGCCCGGTTGTCGGGCCGGACGCCGGCCCGGACCCGGACGCCCGCCGCGTCGGTCTCGGCGAGCAGCGCCCGCAGCGCCTCGGTGGCGATGCCGCGGCCGCGGGCCGCCTCCACCAGGCCGTAGCCGACCTCGACCTCGCCGTCCTCCGGGCGGGCCGAAGCAGACCGATCGTCCCGACCGTCTGGCCGTCACACACGATGTGTCGGGGCCCCCACGTGTCCCCCTCGCGCGCGATGCGAGGCGGCGTCGACGTCGTCGGGGCGCGGATAGCCCGGGTGCCAGCGAGGGGTCGCGGCTCCCGGCCGCGCATCGTCGGCCGCGTCCGCCGGCTGTCACCAGCGGGAGCCGGAGCCGGGGTCGAGGCGATCTCGGCTCGGGCAGGGTCACGGGAACCAGCGGCCCAGCTCGACGGCCACCCCGTCGTCGTAGACCGGGTCGGTCACGTCGTCGGCGGCGGCCCGGACCTCCTCGACCGCCTGCCCCATCGCCACTCCGCGGCCGGCCCAGCGCAGCATCTCCATGTCGTTGCGTCCGTCGCCGATGGCGAGGACGTCGCCCTGCCCGACACCGAGCCGCTCGGCGACGAGGGCCAGGCCGGAGGCCTTGGAGACGCCGACCGGGCTCAGGTCCAGCCAGGCCGTCCAGCCCACGACGTAGTCGGTGCCGTGCAGCCCGAGCCTGGCGGCCAGCTCGACGAAGTCCTCGGCGGTGGCGTCGGGGTCGCGGATGATCACACGGCTGACCGGGCCGGCCACGAGGTCGTCGACCTCGGTGATGATCATGTCGCCGGACAGCTCTCCCGCGGGGAAGTGCCGGTTGACGCGGTAACCGACCCCGCGCTCCTCGACCGCGACCAGCGCGTCCGGGTGGTGCTCGAGCACCGCTGCCACCGCCGGGGCCGCGTCGAAGGTCTCCTCGTGGACGACCTCGAGCGGGGGGTAGCGGAAGACCACGGCACCGTTGGACGCCACCACCCAGAGCCGGTCCCCCTCCTCGCTCGGCAGCCCGAGCAGGTCGGCGATCCGGACCATGCCGTGGGGCGAGCGTCCGCTGGAGAGCACGACGTGGGCGCCGCGGTCGAGGACTCGTTGTACGGCGTCGTGGACGGCCGGGGAGATCTCCTCGTGGGTCGTGCCCGCGCCCTCCACCCACTTGAGCAGCGTGCCGTCGATGTCGAGGGCGACCAGCTTGGGCGTCCAGCCGTGGTTGGGGCTCCCGGCCGGGCCCGACCCGACCGACGTGGGGTCGCTCACCGTCGGACCGGCTCCAGGACCTCGCGGCCGCCGAGCCACGGCTGCAGCGCCTTCGGCACCCGGACCGACCCGTCGGCCTGCTGGTGGGTCTCCAGGATCGCCACGATCGGGCGGGTGATCGAGCACAGGGTGCCGTTGAGCGTCGCCACCGGCCGCACCTCGACCCACCTCGGCGGCTCGAAGCGGCCCCGGGTGTCGAGCCGGCGGGTCTGGAAGTCGGTGCAGTTGGAGGTCGAGGTCAGCTCGCGGTACCTGCCCTGGGTGGGGATCCAGGCCTCGCAGTCGAACTTCCGCTGCGCCGAGAGCCCGAGGTCGCCCGCGGCCACGTCGATGACGCGGTAGGCCAGCTCGAGCTTGTCGAGGAACTGCTTCTCCCACTCGAGCAGCCGCTGGTGCTCGGCGAACGACTCCTCGACGGTGGTGTAGACGAACATCTCCACCTTGTCGAACCAGTGCACCCGGATGATGCCGCGGGTGTCCTTGCCGTGCGAACCGGCCTCCTTGCGGAAGCACGGGCTGAACGCGGCGTACCGCAGCGGCAGCGCGGACCCGTCGAGGATCTCGTCGGAGTGGTAGGCCGCCATCGGCACCTCGGACGTCCCGACCAGGTAGAGGTCCTCCCCCTCGATCCGGTAGACGTCGTCGGCGGCCTGCCCCAGGAAGCCGGTCCCCTCCATCGCACGCGGCTTGACCAGCGACGGTGCGACGACCTGGGTGAACCCGGCATCCCGCGCCTGCTCCAGGGCGAGGTTGATCAGCGCGAACTCGAGCTCGGCGCCGACGCCGGTGAGGAAGTAGAACCGCGAACCCGACACCTTGGCACCGCGCTCGAGGTCGATGGCGCCGAGGATCCGGCCCAGCTCCACGTGGTCGCGGGGCTCGAACCCCTCGGCAGCGAAGTCGCGGGGCTCACCCACGACCTCGATCACCTCGAAGTCCTCCTCGCCCCCGGCCGGGGCTTCGTCGGCCGCGACGTTGGGGATCGACATCAGCGCCGCCTGCCACTCGGCCTCGGCGGCGGACTGGGCGGACTCGGCCGACTTGACCTCGGCGGCGAGGACCTTGGTCCGCGCCAGCAGCTCCTGCTTCTCCTCGCCCTCGGCGCGCGGGATCTGCTTCCCCAGCTGCTTCTGCTCGGCACGCCTGGCCTCGAAGGTGGCGATGGCCTCGCGCCTGGCGGCGTCGGCCGCCAGTGCCCGGTCGACCACGTCGGTGGTCAGCCCGCGCTTCACCTGGGCGGCGCGGACCCGGTCGGGATCATCACGCAAGAGGCGAGGGTCTATCACGTGCAAAGGCTAGCCGCAGGGACCGAGCCCGGTCACACGGATAGGAGCACCGCGACTGGATACCCTGTCGCGGACCATCCCCCGACCGAACGAGATGCACTTGCTCGAGCGATCCCGCGCGGCCCCCCTGGGCTGGGCCCTGCTCAGTCTGGCCCTCCTCGTCGTCCTCACCGTCCTGGTGGGGACCGAGTGGGGGCCGCTGGCCTCCCTCGACCGGCAGGGCAAGCCGGTCGAGGGATGGGCCGCCGGCGAGCCCGCGATCCATCCCGCGCTGCGGACGATCGAGCTCGGGTTCAACACGATTGCGATGACGATCTTCACCGCCGTACTGGCGATCGTCCTCTTCGTGAAGAACCACCGACGCGCGGCCTACCTCACCGTCGGCGTGATGCTCGCGACCTCGGTCGCGACCACTCTGCTCAAGGACGCCATGGGCCGCGCTCGTCCGGTGTGGCAGGACCCGGACGCGCTGCTCCAGAACAACGCCTTCCCCTCCGGGCACGCATCCGGCATCGCCGCCTTTGCCGGGCTGGTCATGGTGCTGGTGGCGATGCTGGTCCGACGCTCCAACGTACGGCGGGCGACCTATCTGGTCGCCGGCCTGGTCGTCGTGGTCGTCGTGCGCCGACCGGGTGCTGCTCGGACGCCACTACCCGAGCGACGTCGTGGCCGGCGTCCTCCTCGGCGCCTTCTTCGTGCTGCTCGGCGTCGCCGTCTACAGCCCCTTGCCCCGGAGCCACGCCGAGGCGGCCGAACCGCTCACCGAGGCCGTGCCCACGACGAAGCAGCTGGCCGTCGTCCTCAACCCCTCCAAGGTCGAGGACCCGGGCCAGTTCCGATCGGTGGTGAGTGCGATGGCCGCCGAGTCCGGCTGGTCGGAGCCCACCTGGCACTACACGACGATCGAGGATCCCGGCACCGGAATGGCCGCGGCGGCGGCGATCGAGGGGGCCGACCTGGTCCTCGTCTGCGGCGGCGACGGCACGGTCCGCGAGGTGTGCGCGGAGCTCGCCGGCACCGGCATCCCCGTGGGCATCGTCCCTGCCGGCACCGGCAACCTCCTGGCACGCAACCTCGACATCCCGCTGTACCTGCGGGCCGCCATCGACGTCGCGCTCAGCGGTCAGGACCGGGCGATCGACATGGTGGCGGTCAGCGGCGACGGCATCGAGGACACCCACTTCATGGTGATGGCCGGCATGGGCTTCGACGCCGCGATCATGGAAGGCGTCAACGAGGACATCAAGAAGCGGATCGGCTGGTTCGCCTACGTCATCTCCGCCCTGAAGTCGTTGATGTTCCCCGCTCAACGAGTCGAGATCTCCGTCAACGGCGAGGAGTTCACCCGCCACCGCGCGCGCACGGTCGTCGTCGGCAACGTGGGCTTCCTCCAGGCCGGAATGCCTCTCCTGCCGGACGCCGCCATCGACGACGGCCTGCTGGACATCGTGATCCTGCACCCTCGCAACTTCTTCTCGTGGATCCCGTTGGCCTGGCGGGTGTTGCTCAAGCTCAAGCACACCGACGAGCTGGTCGACCGGAAGGTCGGGTCGTCGGTCGTGATCCGCGCGGGTGCCGACACCCCGCGCCAGCTCGACGGTGACTCGATCGGGCCCGGCCGCGAGCTCCGGATGGAGGTCGTCCACGGACGGCTGCTGGTCCGCGTCCCCCGCTGAGGCCGCTCCGGGGTAACGCCGCGTTGTGGGTGCTTGTCGACCGGTATATCGGTCAGGTAGCCACCAGAGGGTGGCGTTACCCGGACGCTCAGGCGGTCAGACCGGGCGGAGCAGGAACACCGGGATCTCGCGATCAGTCCGCTCGGCGTACTTGGCGTAGTTGGGCCAGGTCTCGAGCATCACCTGCCAGTACGCCGCCCGCTCCTCGCCCTTCACTCGGTGCGGCGACACGGTGCTCGGCCGGCCGTGGAAGGTGACGGTGGCCCGGTCGGCGGCGTCGAGGTTGCCCACCCACGCCGGCGGCTTCGGGGCGCCCCAGTTGGAGCCGGCGACCAGCCACCCGCCCTCGTGCGGCACGCACAGCAGCGGCGTCGAGCGCGGGATGCCACTCTTGCGCCCCGGCACGGTCAGCATGAGCTCAGGCAGCCCGGCCAGCGACAGCATGGTGAGCCGGCCGCGGGTCAGCCGCTGGATCAGCACGTCCAGACCCACGATGTACTTCGCGAACCTGGGCAGCCAGGGCTGGCGTCCCAGCCGGATCGCCATCCAGCGGATCGGGTTCATGGGCGGAGCATAGGGCCCGGTCAGATCGGCCGGGCGTGCGTGATCGCCTCTTCCTCCTCGGGCGAGAGCTGCTGCTCGCTGGTCCAGCCCGTGACGTTCTTGGCGTAGGTGCGGGCCTCGCTGCGGCCGTGGATCGAGGTGAGGACGACCCCGTGGCCACCGTCGTCGAGCAGCGCCAGCGACCAGGAGAGGTGCCCGCCCATGTCGCCGAAGGCGTCGTACCGGACCACGGCAAGGTGCCGCAACGCGTCGACCGCCTCCTTGCGCAGCGCGGCGACCTCCTGGCGCAGGCCGTGGACATCGGTGGGCAGGGCATCGGCGCCCACACGTCGGGAGTCTCCGGTGCGGCGCAGCGCGACCACCGAGAAGACCCCGGCGGCAAGGGCCAGGACGAGGGCGAGGACTGCGAGGATCAGCACGGTGCAAACCCTATGACCGCTGGCCGGGCGAATCGGGTTGCCGCGAGCGTGCCGTGTGAAAATGCGTCGGTGACCGTCCGACGCATCGCCTACCAGGGGGAACCCGGGGCCAACTCGCATCTCGTGTGCCGCCAGCAGTACCCGGACCACGAGGCCGTCGCCTGCGCGTCGTTCGAGGACGTCTTCGCCGCCGTCGAGTCCGGGGACGCCCACCTCGCGATGATCCCGATCGACAACTCGATCGCCGGCCGGGTGGCCGACATCCACCACTTCCTGCCGACCTCGGACCTGCACATCATCGGCGAGCACTTCCTCCGGATCCAGTTCACGCTGATGGGGGTGCCGGGGGCGTCGCTGGAGACCATCAAGACGGTGCACAGCCACGTCCACGCCCTGGGCCAGTGCCGCAAGGTGATCCGCGAGCTGGGCCTCACCCCGCTGGTCTCGGGCGACACGGCGGGGGCAGCCCGCGAGATCGCGGAGGCCCAGGACCCGACCCAGGCCGCCATCGCGCCGCCGCTGGCCGCGGAGATCTACGGCCTCGACATCCTCCGGACAGACGTGGAGGACGAGGAGCACAACACGACCCGGTTCGTGGTCCTCTCCCAGGACTACGTCGAGGCGCCGTCCGGCGCCGGGCCCATCGTCACCACGTTCGTCTTCAACGTCCGCAACCTCCCGGCCGCGCTCTACAAGGCCCTGGGCGGTTTCGCCACCAACGGCGTCAACATGACCAAGCTGGAGAGCTACATGGTCGGCGGCCACTTCACCGCCACCCAGTTCCTGGCCGAGGTCGACGGCCACCCCCAGGACGCCGCGGTGGCACGCGCGCTGGAGGAGCTCGCGTTCTTCACCACCGACGTCAAGGTGCTCGGGGTCTACCCCGCCGACGCGTTCCGGGCGGAGTAGCGCGTCCGGCGTCGTCCGCGGGCGATAGATTCGCGGCGTGAGCGAGGACCCCCGCACCGAGGACCTGGGTTTCGCCCGGGTCGACCTCGACCGCGCCGCACGCACCGGCGACGCCGAGGTGGTCTACGGCGCCGGGAAGACCCCCGAGCAGGTGGTCGCCATCCTGCGCACGCTCCATTCGAAGCACCCGGACCGTGCTGTCCTCGCCACCCGGCTCAGCGACGAGGCGCTGCACGCGGTGCGGGAGCTCGACGCCGACGTCGACCTCGTCGCACGTGCGGCCACACTCGGGCCGCTCCCCCAGGCCACCGGGACGGTCGCGGTCATCAGCGCCGGGACCTCCGACGCTCCGGTCGCCGCCGAGGCCGCACTGACCGCCCGCGTCTGCGGCGCCGCCGTCCACCAGGTCCGCGACGTCGGGGTGGCCGGGCTCCACCGGTTGCTCGCGGTACGTGACGAGCTCGAAAGGGCCGACTGCCTGATCGTGGTGGCGGGCATGGAGGGCGCGCTCCCCTCCGTCGTCGGGGGACTGACCGGCGTGCCCCTGGTCGCGGTCCCCACCAGCGTCGGGTACGGCGCCTCCTTCGGTGGGCTGGCCGCCCTGCTGGCCATGCTCAACTCCTGCGCCCCTGGGGTGACCGTGGTCAACATCGACAACGGCTTTGGTGCCGGCGTGGCCGCGGCCCGGGTGGCGCGCCGGACCGGCCAGCCCCGCAGTGAGGCGACGTGACGATCTGGGTCGACGCGTCCGCCGGCGCCAGCGGCGACATGGTGCTCGGCGCGCTTGTCGGCGCCGGAGTCCCGGTCGACGTCCTCCAGGACGCGGTCGACGCGATCGCGCCCGAACCGGTGAACCTCCGCGTCGAGCAGGTCACCCGCAACGGCTTCGCCGCCACCCGCTGCCACGTCGTGGCGCGCGACTCGAGACAGCACCGCTCGTGGCGCGACATCCGGCACATGCTGCAAGGGTCCAGCCTCGACGAGGAGGTTCGGACCCTCGCCTTCCGTGTCTTCGAGCGCCTCGCCGCGGCCGAGGCAGCGGTGCATGGCTCGGATCCGCACGACGTGACCTTCCACGAGGTCGGCGCCCTCGACGCGATCGCCGACGTGGTCGGCGCCAGTGCTGGGTTTGCCCGGCTCGGTGGCGAGGTGGTGGTCAGCCCGGTTGCGGTCGGTTCGGGGGCGGTCGAGGGGGCCCACGGGACGATGCCGGTCCCGCCCCCGGCGGTGGCCGAGCTGCTGCGCGGTGCGCCGTCGTACGCCGGACCGGCGGGAGCCCCCGCCATGGAGCTGTGCACCCCGACCGGTGCCGCGATCCTGACCACCGTCGCGACAAGCTGGGGGCCGCAGCCCCCGATGACGACCGAGCAGGTCGGGGTCGGCGCAGGCAGCCGGGATCCTGAGGGCCACGCCAACGTCCTGCGCCTCTTCACCGGGGCTCCACGCGGCTCGGTCGGCGAGGACACCGCGGTCCTGATCGAGTCCAATGTCGACGACCTCGACCCCCGGGTCTGGCCGTCGGTCATCACCGCCCTGCTCGACGCCGGTGCGTCCGACGCCTGGCTCACCCCGATCCTGATGAAGAAGGGACGCCCGGCTCACGCCCTCAGCGTGCTGGTCCCGCCACACCTGGCGGACGCGGTCCGGGCCACCGTGTTCCGGCAGACCTCCGCGATCGGCCTGCGCGAGCAGCGGCTCGACAAGCACGCGCTCGACCGCGAGATGTCGTCCGTCGATGTCGCCGGCCACACGATCGCCGTCAAGCTCGCCCGGCACGAGGGTGCGGTGGTCAATGCCATGCCGGAGTACGACGACGTGGCCCGGGCCGCGGCAGCCGAAGGCCGACCGGTGGCCGACGTCCTCGCCGATGCGGTCTCCGCGAGCCGGAAGCTCCTGGGTTGAGGGGCCGTAGCTGATGGATCTCGCGGTCGTCGCGCTGACCTTCGGCGCGATCTTCGTCGTCGAGCTGCCCGACAAGACGTTCATCGCCACCCTGGTGCTCTCGACGAAGTTCCGTCCGCTCCTGGTCTGGATCGGGGTCGGGCTGGCGTTCGCCGTCCAGACGGGGGTCGCGGTCGCGCTGGGCAAGGCGGTCGGACTGCTGCCTGACAACATCGTCCACATCGGCACCGCGCTGATGTTCCTGGTCGGAGCGGTGATCCTCTACCGCACTGCCTCGTCGGCCGACGAGGACGAGGCCGAGTCCGAGAGCGAGTACGCCGCCAAGGTGTCGACGAACGCCGACGGTGTGGTCAAGGCCGTCGTGACCAGCTTCCTGGTGCTGTTCGCGGCCGAGTGGGGCGACCTCTCCCAGCTGCTGACGCTCTCGCTGGTGGCGAAGTACGACGACCCGGTGTCGGTGTTCATCGGCGCCTGGGGCGCGCTGCTCACGGTGTCGGGGCTGGCGGTGATCGTGGGTCGGGTCCTGCTCAACCACGTCCGGCTCTCGGTGCTGCACTACATCGGCGCCGGGGTGTGCGTGCTCATGGCCGGGCTCACCGTCTGGGAGATGACGCGATGACTCTCGAGCGGGTCCGAGCGCGCTACCTCGAGGTCAACGGCGAACACCCCATGTCGCCCGAGGACGACCGCTACGTGCACGCACACTTCGTCGAGGTTCCCGACCCCGGATCCACCTTCGACCGGATGCTGGCCGGGGAGCTGCCCCTGCCGTCGTACCTCCTTGCCGACGGCACGCCGATGGTGCCGCCCGACTACCTCGGTCCGGTCGAGTGGTCCGGCGGGCCGGACCGGCTGCAGGAGTGGTTCCTCGACCACTGGCCGGCGGACGCGCAGGACACCGCCCAGCAGGAGTGGGCGGCCTACCTCTCGGGGCGGTACGTCTGCCTCAGGTCGGTCACCCCGCTGACGATCCGTCGCAAGACCGCCCTCGTCGAGCAGGTCAGGGCGGCCGTCGCGGTGCTCGAGCGGGTGCCGGACGACCCTACGGGCCGTGGCTCGCTCGGCGAGGCGACCTCGAAGCTCGACGACCTCGAGCTGCCGATGACCGGCTACGACAGACTCCGGTTCGGCGGGCCGCTCTCGCGGGAGACGTGGATCGACGCGCCCCGCAAGCGTTTCCTCGCCCCGGGCGACCCGCCGCTGCCGGTGCGCACCGAGCGGCTGGTGCTCCGGCATCCGGTCCCTGACGACGCCGCGTCGCTCTTCGCCTACTACTCCGACCCGGACGTCGCGCTGTACCTGCTGACACCCGCGCTCGACCGGCGCGAGGCCGAGGCGGAGATCCGGCGCCGGGTGACCCGGCATGCCGGGGAGGGCCGAGGTCCGATCCTGACGCTCGTCGTCGAGCTCGACGGGCGGATGGTCGGTGACCTGATCCTGATGTTGCAGGGGCCGTCGTACAGCCAGGCCGAGGTCGGCTGGGTGCTCGACCCGCGCGCCGCCGGCCGCGGGATCGCCACCGAGGCGGCCCGGGCGCTGGTCGACCTGGCCTTCGATCACTACGGCGTTCACCGGGTCACCGCGCAGCTCGACGCGCGCAACCACCGGTCCGCGGCGCTGTGCGAGCGCCTGGGGATGCGTCGTGAGTCCCACAAGCTGCGCGACTTCTGGTCAAAGGGCGAGTGGACCGACTCCTGCGAGTACGCCGTCCTGGCGGAGGAGTGGCGGCGGCTTCCCTGATCGCGAGACGCGCTGGACACCCCTCTCCCGGTCCGGAAGGATCACCGCATGCCCATCTTCGAAGGATTCACCGACGACGAGGTCCAGCGGATCAAGAACGCCGGAACCTTCGTCACGCTGCCGGCCAACTGGTCCCCCATCTGGGAGAAGACTCCGTCCGACAAGGCCTACATCCTGCTCTCGGGCGAGGTGTCGGTTCGCAAGGACGGCGAGGAGATCGCCCGGCTCGGTCCCGGCGAGATCATCGGCGAGGTCGGCATCGTCAACCACAAGCTCCGCAGCGCCTCCATCGTCACCCTCGACAAGGCAGAGGTGCTGCACTTCACCAGCGACGACCTCCGCCAGCTGTGCGATGACGTCCCCTCGTTCAAGGACGCGCTGGACCGGGCAGCGCAGGAGCGCCTGGGTTCCTGACTTGGCAGTCGAATCCGACGACAGCGATCCGCTGGGCCGGATCGAGGAGATCGAACGCGCGCTTCTCGGTTCGAAGCGAACCTTCAACCGCAAGGAGGTCGCCGACAAGGCCGGGATGCCGATCGACGTGGCCGAGGAGCTGTGGCAGCAGCTCGGCTTCCCCCACGCCGCCGACGACGACGTGGCCTTCACCAAGGAGGATCTCAAGGCCCTCCAGCGCACCAGTGAGCTGATCTCGCTCGGCATCCTGACGCCCGACTCGCAGGCGGCCCTGGTCCGGACCTGGGGGCGAAGCTTCGCCCGGCTGGCCGAGTGGCAGGTCAACCTCCTCGCGGAGCTGGCGATCGAGGGCGAGGATCCCCAGGCTCGGCTGACCGAGCTGATGGAAGCGGTGCTGCCCCGGGTCGAGAAGCTGCAGACCTACATCTGGCGCCGCCACCTGGAGGGTGCGGCCAGCCGCCTGCTCTCGCAGGTCGCCGAAGAGGGGACGGGCACGACCAGCACGATGGCGGTCGGCTTCGTCGACATCGTCGGCTACACCGGCCAGAGCAAGACACTCACCGACAGCGAGCTTGTCGAATGGGTGGAGTACTTCGAGAACGAGATGACCCGCACCGTCGTCGACCTCGGCGGCCGGGTGATCAAGACGATCGGCGACGAGGTGCTGTTCGTGGCCGACGACCCGGTCAGCGCGGCCGAGGTGGCCCTCATCGTCACCGAACGCGGCGAGGACGACGACGACAAGTTCCCGAGGGTCCGCGCCGGGCTCGCCTACGGCGAGGTGGTCAGCCGGCTGGGCGACGTCTACGGCCCCCAGGTCAACATCGCCTCCCGGCTGACGTCGGTGGCCAGGCCCGGCAGCGTCCTGGTCGACCGCGGCGCCTACGAGGAGCTCTCCGGGCCGATCGCCGAGGACTCGGTGGAGACGACCGAGCTGCCCACCGCCGACGAGTCGCTCGGGCTGTCGAAGATCCTCGATCGTGCCGCCGACGAGCTGGCCCAGATCTCGCCGTACACGCAGGCCGGGGACTACCGATTCCGGCGTCTGCCGCGCAAGTCGGTCAAGGGGTACTCCCGGCTCGAGCCGTGGCTGCTACGTCGTTCGAAGAGCGCACAGGGGAAGACCGGCTGAGAACCCCCTAGAGTTTGTTGTCATGGAGACGCAGGGGCCCACCGCGGGGGCACAGAACGGGCCGGATTCGCACGGGGCGGACAGCGAGGTCGGCCGTCTGCGCACCGTGATGCTGCACCGCCCGGGCAACGAGCTCAAGCGGCTCACACCGCGCAACAACGACAAGCTCCTCTTCGACGGGATCCCGTGGGTCCACCGCGCCCAGGAGGAGCACGACGCGTTCGCCGAGGCCCTCCGGTCGCGCGACGTCGAGGTGCTCTACCTGACCGATCTGCTGACCGAGGCGCTGCAGCAGGACCAGGCCCGCAACCACGCGATCACCACCGCGCTGGGCGGTCTCCACCTCGGCGACACCATGCGCAGCTACCTCGCCCGCGTGCTCCAGGACGCACCGCCGGAGGAGCTGACCGGCTACCTCACCGCGGGCATCCGCAACGACGAGGTGCGCGGCGGCTTCGGGCTGGTCACCTCCCTGCTCGCCCACGACGACTTCCTGATCGACCCGCTGCCCAACCTGCTGTTCACGCGCGACTCCAGCGTCTGGATCCGGGATCGGGTGGCGATCACCTCGCTGGCCATGCCGGCCCGCTCGCGCGAGACCCAGCTGACCGAGCTGATCTACACCGCCCACCCGCGCTTCCAGGGCACCCGCAAGATCCACGGCTGGCACCACGAGCACGTGGAGGGCGGCGACGTACTCCTGCTCGCGCCGGGCGTCATCGCCGTCGGCGTCGGCGAGCGTACGACGCCCGCCGGCGTGGAGCGGCTGGCCCGCCAGGTGTTCCACGCGGGTCTGGCGCACACCGTGCTCGCCGTACCCATCGCGCAGGAGCGCGCGACGATGCACCTCGACACCGTGTGCACGATGGTCGACGTCGACAAGATCGTGATGTACCCCAACGTCGCCGACTCCCTGCGTGCCCACGCCGTCACCGTCGCGGAACACGGCACGGGCGCCCACGAGCTGGTCCTCGAGGTCGCCGACGCCGAGCCCTTCCTCGTCGCAGCCGCCAAGGCGATGGAGATCGACACCCTGCACCAGATCGACACCGGCCTGGACCCGGTCACGGCTGAACGGGAGCAGTGGGACGACGGCAACAACACGCTGGCCATCGCGCCACGCGTGGCCGTGGCCTACGAGCGCAACGACGAGACCAACGACCGGCTGGAGGACGCCGGCATCGAGGTGGTGAAGATCGCCGGGTCGGAGCTGGGATCGGGACGAGGCGGCCCGCGGTGCATGAGCTGCCCGATCTCCCGGGTGCCGCTGCACGACAACTGAGGTGCCGTCGAGCAAATGAAAGCCCGGCCGCTGTTGACGGGGGACACAACAACGACCGGGCGCAGCGGAATCTACCGGGGCCGGTAACGGGGCACAAGCCGGGTGGGGCGTGTCGTTCGCCACCCCCGAGCCGCCGGGACCGCTCCCGTCAGCGGATCGTGACCTGGCGGTTGGCCAGTCCGGAGCGGGCGGACCGCTCGTCACCGCTCAGCTCCGACTCGTCGGCCAGGGCCTCCGACAAGTGCTCGGCGAACCGTGCCGCGGGCTCCTCGACCGCCTCCGCCCCGGTGCCGACCGGGAGATCCCACACCGGGGTGAGCAGGCCGTGCGCCCGGAACATCCCGACGAAGCGGCCGTCCGGGACCAGGTGGTCCCGGCCCGCCGTGTGCAGCCGGGCCAGGGCGTCGAGGAGCCGGTCCTCCGGCTCCGGCATCACCCAGCGAAGGTGCTCCTTGGGTCCCACGTTGGTCCAGTACGCCGCTTCGACCGACTCCAGCCTGGCCGTCGGGTTGACCGACGCGTTCGCCTGGTCGAGGGCAGCTGCGAGACCCGACTGGTCCTCCTGGTCGTCGATCCAGTGGTCGAAACCGTCGTGGACGGTGACGTCGAGCGTCGTACCCGTGACCAGGTCCTGCAGGCGAGGTCCCTCGCCCGGCGGGTCGGTGAGCCCGACGATGCCGGGCTCGGACTCGAGGGCGCTGACCAGGACGGCGCCCAGGTCGCGGGCGGGGTCTCCGAAGTTGTGGCGGACCTGCAGCCCGAGCCAGACATCACCGGTCTCGCGCACCATGGCGGGTGCGGCCATCGGGAGCAGGGTGCTGAGCCGGACCGTGCGCTTGTCGTCGTCGGCCAGCGTCAGCGGCGCGGTCGCGGACTGCACGAGCTCGCGCATGGCCACGATGTCGCACTCGCCGGGGAGACCTTCGAACGGCCGGCTGACGAACACCGCCGCGGGGCCGTCGGCCGAGCCGTGGCACGCCTTGTAGCGGCGTCCCGACCCACACGGGCACGGCTGGCGGGGCCCGACCTCACCCGCCGGCGTGGCGTGGTCACGGGCCTTGGTGCGAGAGCGCTTTCCCATGGTCGAGGAGGCTAGCCGCAGGCGAATGGGAGCCCGAAGGCCCCCATTCGCACCTTGACTGCACTCGTGGTCTTCTCAGCGTCTGAGCGCGGCCCGGAACACTGCTGTCCGGACGTCACCGTTGCGGTCCTCGATGTCGGCGACGAACGCCAGCTGACCCGTGTCGTTGAGCCCCTCCTCGCAGAAGTTGAGGCCGGCCACGGTCCCGCCGTCCAGCTTGTCGCCAGGCCCGATCACCCGGTCCTTCTTGGGGTCGGGGCCGACAAAGATGGACGGGATGCCGAGGGTGTCTGCATCCAGCGTGGCGCTGAACGCGACCGCCCCGGTGGTGTTGATGGCATAGCTGTGGAAGAGATTGAACGCTCCCGACGAGTCGACCAGCGTCGTGTCCGGGTCGACGCCGCCGCCCGTCACGATCGCCCTGACGGCGAATCCGGTCTGGTCGAGGAAGGTCGTCTGCCAGGCGACGGTTCCGCCGTTGTTGAGGAGGGGCGGCGTGTCAGCCACGGGTGGGCTGGCCGCCGAGATCGTCGTGAACGTTTCCTCCTGGCCCCTGAAGATGTCCTGGCGGAAGGTTCCCTGGATCTCATCCAGGAACGCGATGTCACCGAGGTTGTTGATCGAGGGGCGACCCGGAGGAGCGGCGTTGAAACGGGCCGGGCTGCCGTCCACGGATGCGTCCGCCGTGTTCAGGTAGTGGGTGGTGGTAGCCCCGCCAGTTCCTGAGAAGAGGCCCCGCGCGCCGGAGCCGAGCTGACCGTCGAACGCAACCTCACCGTTGTCGTTGATCGAGGTGTTGTCGTCGAAGGAGGCGAACCTCGTCCTCTGCGTGCTGGTCCTGGCGATCACCGTCAAGGGCAGGGTGCCGTCGCCCCGCAGGATGGCCTGGGAGCCATCGGACAGACTTGCGCCGAACGAGACCTGGCCGGAGTCGTTCATCGACGGGTTGCCGTTGGCCAGGGTGGCTATCTCTGCAGTGCCCACATCGGTTCCCACTTCGGAGATGGTCGACACCGTTCCACCGGCGTTTGCTCGGTAGATGCCGTCGACACCCCCGCGACTCGACTTGAAGGCGATGTCTCCCCCGTTGTTGATCGAGGGGCAGCTGACCGTGAGGGTGTTCTGATCGAAGCCGTCGGTGCTGGCTGCCACCCTCGTGAACTCGTAGGTGGTTGCCGCATGAGCGGGAGCCGCGAACGCCGACACCGTGGCCAGCGCGGCCAGGGCGACGAGTGCCCCGCGGGCTTCCCATTTTTCTGTAGCTGTCCGTCCTCGGACGGGAGCAGTGAACATCAGGGATCTCCTCCTTTGTTCGCCGCCAGCAGGTCCTTTCCCCCTGATAGGGATCGTGGTGAATGTGCCCAGCCTCGGACGGGCTCCCCCTCGCCAGCGGCTAGGGCCATGATTGCCACAAAGATCGCGGCAAATGGCGAGAATGAGAAACATAAGAGCTACCCGTCCAGCAGCTCCAGCATGTAGGCCGGCCGGTCGGTGATGATCGCCTTGACTCCCAGCTCGAGGCACAGCTCGAGGTCCCGGTCGGTGTTGACCACCCACACGTGGATGTCGCGTCCACTCTTGAGGAGGTGCTTCCTCAAGCCCGGGTGGTCGTGGAGCTGCTGGATCCCCGGTCCGACCATCCAGTCCTCGCCAATCACCTGGCGCAGCATCGGCCAGTGGTGGGCCTTCTCGATCAGCATCACCAGCGAGACCTCCGGGGCGAGCCGCTGCACCCGCTGCAGGGCAGCCCACGAGAAGCTCATCACCCGGACTGGCGAGTCGGCCTGGTCCCACCCGAAGTCGCGCAGCAGCTCGACCAGGCGACGCTCGACGAGCCCGCCGAACCGCGTGGGGTGCTTGGTCTCGATCGCCAGCTCGATCCGGCGGTCCTGGTCGGCCACCATCTCCAGCAGCTTTCGCAGCGTGAGCACCTTGCCGTGCTCGGCGTCTGGCTCAGGTGCCTCGTCATCGAGGTCGGCCCAGGGGTTCTTCCACGACGCGAAGTCGAGGGCGTCGAGATCGGCCAGCTCCATTGTCGAGATGGGACTCCGGTTGCTGGCCGTCCGCCAGAGGTTGCGGTCGTGCACGCACACGAGGTGGCCGTCGGCGGTGAGCCGTACGTCGCACTCGAACGCCTCCGCGCCGGCCTCCATGGCAGCCAGATAGGCACCCAGGGTGTGCTCCGCAAGATCGTGGCTGGCACCGCGATGGGCGACCACCTGGGGCCTCATGACGCCATTGTGTCGGTCGGCCGACCCACGCGGCCCGGCGCCACGCGTGATTGCGTGACAGGAGAAGCCATCCCAGCGTCCTGGTCTTCGACGTCAACCAGAGCCAATCGGACCTCGGCCACTGACCTCGCGCCGTCGCCCGTGACCAGCTCGATGTCGAGCGGCGGAAACTGAATGGGCCTGTGATTCGAACAGGTGTTCGCATCCTGAGATGCGGGGCCGGAAATGTCGGTGGTGTCAGGGAGCATTTGTGGCATGAGCATCACGGCCTGGCAACCGACGCGGCACCCGATCGTCGACGCTGTTGCGCGGCTGCACGCCGAGCTCGACGCCCTGTCTGAGACTCCGGTCTGGTCGATGGACGCCTCCGAAGCCGAGGCCACCCTCACCGCGGTGACCAGGCTCGCGGCGAGGGTGGCCGAGCTGGAGCTGCGAGTCGCGGCGCACGCGGATCGCCGCGAGGCGGGGATCGGGTTCGGGGCCTCATCGACCGCGAGCTGGTGGGCGGTCGAGACCCGACAGACGCGCGCGGCGACCCACGGCAAGGTGCGACTCGCCAACGCCCTGGAGGGATCCCACGAGCCGGTGCGGGATGCGATGGCGGCGGGAGAGCTGCTGCCGGACCAGGCGCAGGTGATCGTGGCCGCGGTGGACGCCCTGCCGGCCGATGTGGTCGACCCGGAGACGATCGCCCTGGCTCGGACCAGGTTGATCGTCGATGCCCGCGAGCACGACGCCAAGGCCCTGAAGATCCTGGGCCGCCGGACCCTCGACGTGGTCGCCCCGGAGGTCGGCGAGGCCCACGAAGCACGACAGCTCGAGGCAGAGGAGCGGCGGCCGCCGAGTGCGCACGGTTCACGATGACCGACGACGGCCAGGGCCGGTGCTTCGGCCGGTTCACACTCCCGACGCTGCAGGGCGAGATGCTCAAGAAGCAGCTGATGGCGATCGCTGCTCCGAAGCACCGGGCCTCGACCGGAGGTGTCGAGGGTCAGTCCGATGGAGCCTCAGCCAACGATGGGACAGAGCGGCTGTCGTGGCCGAGTCAGTTGGGGCGGGCTCTCGTGGAGTGGATCGAGCGCTACCCCACCAACCGGCTCCCCAATACCGGCGGGATCGCGGCCACCGTCGTGGTCACTATGAGCGTCGAGACGCTGATCGGCGGTCTTGCCGCGGCCAGTCTGGACACCGGTGCGGTGATCTCCTCGGCCGCGGCAAGGCGCCTGGCCTGCGAGGCAGGGATCATTCCGGCCGTCCTCGGTGGCGCCTCGCAGGTCCTCGACCTCGGTCGCCAGAAGCGCTTCCACTCCGGCCCACAGCGGATCGCGATGGGCCTGCGCGACAAGGGTTGCACCGCCGAAGGCTGCGACTGGCCGCCCGGTCGCTGCCATGCCCACCACGACCCGCCGTGGACGAAGGGCGGTGTCACCAGCGTCGAGAAGGCAGACTCCTCTGCCCACGCCACCACACGATGGCCCACGACTCCCACTACGCCAGTGTCACGCGAGCCAGCGGCAGGATCGCCTTCACCAGACGCACGTGATTCGACATGCGTGGCTGCCTACTCTCGGGTCATGGGACACATCGACCCCACCGCCTGGATCGCACCGTCGGCGGTGGTGACAGGGGACGTCACGATCGGCGCCGGGTCGCGCGTGCTCCACGGCGCCGTGCTCAACGGCGACCTCGGCCCGATCGCGGTGGGCTCCCACGTCCTGGTCATGGAGCAGGCCCTGCTCCGGGGCCGGGCATCGCACCCGGTCACGGTGGGCGACGCGGTAATGATCGGACCCCACACCCATCTCAACGGCACCACGATCGACGACGAGGTGTTCGTCGCCACCGGGGTGTCGATGTTCCCCGGTTCGCATGCCGGTACCGGCAGCGAGCTGCGCATCAACAGCGTGCTGCACGTCAACTCGGCGCTCGCTCCGAAGACCGTCTTGCCCATCGGGTGGATCGCCGCGGGCGATCCGGCAGAGCTGTTCGCGCCCGAACGGCACTACGACCTCTGGGCCGTGCAGGAGCCGTTCGACTTCCCCGGCACGGTCTACGGCGTTCCTCGCGGTACCTCGATGCGGGAGATCATGCGCAGGCAGTGCGCTGCCTTCGGACCCCAGCCGGACGCGGACGGGAGGCGCTCCTGATGAACACCCTGCGCCGAGTGGGAATGGTGCACTCACCACTCACCGCGCTCGACGAGGCCCCGCGACAAGGCGACGAGGGTGCACCAGACGCCTGGATCGCCATCGATCCCGAGTTCTCCGCGGCCGCACGGGACCTGCAGCCGGGCGACGACGTACTCGTGTTCACCTGGCTGCACCGGGCGGACCGCACCGTGCTGGCGGTGCATCCGCGCGACGATGCGTCCCGTCCACTGACCGGCGTGTTCGCGACCCGGTCCTCCCACCGGCCCAATCCGATCGGCTTGCACCGGGTCCGGATCATGGCCATCCAGGACGAGCGCATCCACGTCAGCGGACTCGAGGCGATCGACGGGACCCCGGTCGTGGACATCAAGCCCGTGCTCGGGCCTGACAGCGAGCGGTAGGCCAGCACTCACGCGTGCTCGCGGAGGTACCTCCCGAAGTGCGGCACCGTGAAGGCGATCCGGCCCCGCTCGCCGGAGTAGATCAGCCCCTTCTTCAGCAGCGAGTCTCGTGCCGGCGACAGCGACTGCGGCTTCTTGCCGAGCTCGGCGGCGACGTCGGCGGTGGGGACGCTCTGGATGTCGTCGAGCTCCTCCGCCGACCGTTCGGAGATCGCCACCGCGGCGTCGGCCATCGCCCGCAGGTACTCCCTCTCCCCCGGCGTCGCGCGCTCGAAGCGGCTGCCGAAGAATCCGACGGCCAGCTCACCCTCGGCCTCGGGCGCGGCCACGGCGACGTCCTCCGCGGTGATCGGTGCCCGCGGCGCGAGGTCCCACACCACCTTGCCGTAGGCCTGGATGAAGTAGGGGTAACCCCCGGTCGCGGCGTACATCGCGGAGAGCGCCTCCTCGGTGAAGGCGGCGTCCTCGTCGGCGGCGGGCGCGCTCAGCGCGCGGTCGGCGCCCTCGCGGGCGAGCCGGTCGATCCGCTGGTAGCGGAAGAGCCGCTCGGAGTAGGACTTGCTCGCCGAGAGGACGGCGGGGAGGTGCGGCAGACCCGCGCCGACCACGATCACCGGCAGGCCCGACTGGCTGATCTCGTGGCAGGCGGCGCACAAGGCGGACACGTCGTCGGGTCCGAGGTCCTGCATCTCGTCGATGAACACCGCGACACCCTTGCCCACATCCGCGGCGAGGCCGCCCACATCGGTGAACAGCTCGACCAGGTCGATCTCGATGTCACCGGAGTCGGCGCGGCCCTTGACCACCGGTGCGTCGATGCCGGGGTTCCACCGGTCACGCAGCTTGGCGTCGGCGCCGGCTTCACGCTGCGCGAAGGCGCGGATCACGCCGAGGACGTGGTCAACGTCGTCGGGCTTGGGATGGGCCAGCTCGCGAACGGCCTGGTGGAGGGCGCTCGACAACGGGCGGCGCAACGGCTGGTCGGGCCGGGCCTCCAGCTTGCCGGTCCCCCAGCCGCGGCGGACGGCGGCGGAGCGCAGTGCGTTGAGCAGCACGGTCTTGCCGACGCCGCGCAGACCGGTGAGCACCAGACTGCGCTCGGGGCGGCCGCGGGCGATCCGTTCGAGGACGACGTCGAAGGTCTCGAGCTCGACATCCCGGCCCGCCAGCTCGGGTGGTCGCTGCCCCGCGCCCGGGGCGTAGGGGTTGCGGATCGGGTCCATGATCGGACCGTATCGGGGACTCTAGGCCTGTCCTTAGATTTCGGACCCGGCGATTCACGCCCGGGTCGCGGCGGGCAGCTCCGTCGTGTCACCCCGGACGAGCGCGGCGTCGTACGCCCGGTCGAGCCCGGCCCGCAGCATGTCGATGAACTCCGGCACTTCGTCGATCCTCAGCCGGAACGATCCGGCGCAGACGTTCTCGCGCCAGAGCGAGAGCACGACCACCCCTGCCTCGTGGTGCCAGGTTGCCCGAAGCGCGCGGTCACCGCCGCGGGCGTCGATGAAGACCGACCCCGTCTTCGGCAACGGTCGGGCCGGGGGCATGAGCCCATTGTGGGCCCGCACGGGAGATCTGTCACCGGTCGTGTGCCCCGCTGGGCCCGGGTGCCGGTCCTAGACTGAGGGGCGTGCCCGAGCTGCCCGAGGTGGAAGCCCTGGCCCTCGACCTCGCGGGCCGGCTCGACGACCGAGCGATCGTGAAGGTGCACGTCGCCGCGTTCAGCGCACTCAAGACCTTCGACCCGCCGCTTCAGGCGCTCGAGGGAACCCTGGTCGACGGGGTCACCCGGCACGGGAAGTTCCTCGACGTCTCGGCCTCCGGCCTGCACCTGGTCCTGCACCTGGCACGCGCGGGCTGGGTGCGCTGGCGGGACGAGGTGCCCGCCCTGCCTCCGAAGCCGAGCAACAAGTCGCCCCTGGCCGTCCGCGTCGTGCTCGACGACCAGTCGGGGCTCGACGTCACCGAGGCCGGCACCCGCAAGAGCCTGGCGATGTACGTCGTCCGTGACCCGGCTGACGTGCCTGGCATCGCCTCGCTCGGGCCCGACCCGCTCACCGACGACTTCACCCTCGAGCTCTTCCGCAAGATCCTCGCCGACGCCGGCCGTTCCCAGATCAAGGGTGTCCTGCGGCACCAGGGCACCATCGCGGGCATCGGCAACGCCTACTCCGACGAGATCCTGCACGCCGCCCGGATGTCACCGTTCAAGGCGGCCAGCACCCTCACCGACGACGACATCCACGTCCTCCACGACGCCATCCGGGTCGTGCTCGGTGACGCCGTCGACCGCTCCCGCGGCCTCGCCGCGGCCGAGCTCAAGGGCGAGAAGAAGTCCCACCTCGCCGTCCACGGCCGCACCGGGCAGGCTTGCCCGGTGTGCGGCGACACCGTCCGTGAGGTGTCCTTCGCCGACTCCAGCCTGCAGTACTGCCCCACGTGCCAGACTGGTGGCAAGCCTCTGGCTGACCGCCGGATGTCGAAGCTGTTGAAATGAGATGAAGAGATGTCCGAGATCCCCGTGGTGAAGGTCGACGGGGTGCCCGACCCTCTGCCCAGCGACGTGACGGTCCTCGACGTCAGAGAACCGGTCGAGTGGCAGCACGGGCACATCGACGGCGCGGTCCACATCCCCCTCGCCGAGCTCGTCCAGCGGCTCGACGAGGTTCCCGACGGGCGGACCCTCGTGGTGTGCCAGGTCGGTGGCCGGTCCGCGCAGGCGGTGGCCTACCTCAACCAGCACGGCCGCGACGCGGTCAACCTGCACGGCGGGATGGTCGACTGGGCCGACTCCGGTCGGCCGATGGTGAGCGAGACCGAGGGGCCACCGCACGTCGTCTGACGCGGGCCGTCCTCAGCGCCCGCCGTCTGCGAACACCGCCGGCAACGGCAGCGGCAGCGCCTCGCGCAGCCTCGTGAGGTAGTCGGCCCGCGAGATCTCGACCACGCCCAGCGACGCCAGGTGCGGGGTCTGCCACTGGGTGTCGAGCACCCGGGTGGCCGCGTGCTCGTCGGAGAGCAGGTCGACCAGCCCGACCAGGGCCACCTTCGAGGCGTCCCGTTCCCGGTGGAACATCGACTCCCCCGCGAAGAGGCCACCGATCGCGACGCCGTACAGCCCTCCGGCCAGGCGGCCGCCGCGCCAGGCCTCGACGGAGTGCACCCAGCCGAGCCGGTGCAGCCGGAGGTACGCCGCCCGGATGTCGGCGTCGATCCAGCCGCTGTCGCGCTCCACGTCGGCGCAGCCGTCGATCACCTCCTCCAGCGCGGTGTCCACCCGGATCTCGAAGTCCCGCACCGAACGCCGCAACGACCGGGAGACCCTCATCCCGTCCAGCGGCAGCACCGCCCGGCGCACCGGGCTGAACCAGTGCATCGGTTCCCCCGGCTCCCCGATCGGCATCGGGAAGATGCCGGATCGGTAGGCGCTCAGCAGGGTGCCGGGCTCGAGATCGGCGCCGAGCCCGACCAGGTCGTCACCGATGCCCTGCCGGTCCGGGGCCGGGAAGGACCAGCGGGTCGGCTCGGGTTCGACGGGCACGGGTCGACGGTATCGACCACCTCCGTAGGATCGCGCCATGAGCATGATGGGCAACATCGGTCGGCGGCTCGCCCCGCGCGTCACCGAGCTCGCCCCCGACCTGACGTCCACCTTCGTCCGGGAGTCACTCCACCGCGCGATCAACGGGGTCGGTCCGCTCCCACCGGCCGCGAAGGCCGCTGACGCCCAGCTGCGCGAGCAGCACGGCAACGTCGAGCGGGGCATCCACGAGGTGATCGAGAACCACGTCCGCTACGCCGGCGCGCAGGGCTTCCTCACCAACCTCGGCGGCCTGGTGACCGCCTCGATCCTGATCCCCACCAACATCGCCGGCCTGACGCTCGTCAAGGCCCGGATGGTCGCCGGCATCGCTCACCTGCGCGGCTACGACCTCGACGACCCGCGGGTCCGCAACGCGATCCTGGTCTGCATGATCGGGGAGGACACCGTCAACCAGATGGTGAAGCGCAAGAAGCTGCCGGCGCCCCCGATGGCGCTGGCGACGGCACCGGCGCACGACCCCGGCCTGGACCGGATCATCTCCAACGAGGTGGCCGCGGACATGATCGCCAGGGTCGCCGGCAAGCGGCTGGCGGTGACCGTCGGACGGCGGATCCCGATCGTCGGCGGGGTGATCGGCATGGGGGCCGACGCGTTCGGCACCTGGCAGGTCGGCCGCTACGCCGACCGCGAGCTCCTGCCGCGGCCGAAGCGGTAGACCTTCAGCAGCCCGCGACCGGTCCGGCTCGACTCGAGCCTCCGCACGATCTTCTCGCGCGCACGGTAGGTCGGCCGGAGATAGGACCGTTCCAGTGCATCCCGGGTCTCCGCCAGCTGCGTGTTCAGCTGCTCCTCGACACCGAGGAGCCGGCCGTTCTCGAGCAGCAGCGCCCGGATGGCATCGATCGCCGCATCGGCCACCTCCGACTCCACCGGGTGGTCGGGGTCGGCGTACGGAAGCGTCGCGGGCGGTCCGACCAGGTCACCGAGGTCGCCGACGACGTGGTAGCCGCGCGCCTTGATCTCGTCGATCCAGGCCCCGGCCAGCTCCTGCGCCCAGGGATGGACGTCGGGCGGAAGCGTCAGCCGCGGCGATCCCGTGCGCCGGGACAGGGTCTGGTGGGCAAGGAGCTCACGGACCAGGGGCCGGTAGCGCGTGGGCGGGACGGCCGCGTTGACCCTGCGGTTGATCCGCCGCATCAGCGCGATCTCGGGGACGCCCAGCGAGGGGTTGGTCCGCTCGCCCTCGCGGTCGAGGTCGAGGCCGCCGATCCCGAACGCCTCGCAGAACCGCTCCCACAGCAGGTCGGGTGGGCCGCCCGGAGCGGGCACGGTGACCAGGTGGACGCGTTCGGGAGGCAGGTCGGCGGCCCACCGGTTGAGGATGTCGGGGATCTCCTGGACGCCCCAGAACCAGGGAGCCACTCGCCCCTCGCGTGCCGGGTCCTGGATCATCGCGAGGAACTCGTGGTAGCTGAACCCGCTGCGATGCTTGACGTTCTCCTGCCACTCGGCAGGAATCTGACGGACCAGGTCGCGGACCGACAGGATCAGGTGCACCTCGGTGTCCGGATGTCCCAGCGACGACAGCGCCCGCGCGATCTGGTTCCGCGAGGCCGTGGCCAGGATCTCGTGGCTGATGACGGCGGTGTGGGGCCAGGCCCGGACCGCCGCGGCCATCCGGTCCCACGCGCCGTGGGCCTCGGACTCCAGCCCGCCCCACGGAAGCTGCATCAGGTCCAACGCTGCCAGGAAGTGCGCGTCGAAGCGGTCAGCGGGATAGAGGATTTGCGCACGCTCGAGGGTCTGTCGGTTGCGGAACAGCACGTCCTGCAAGTACGACGTGCCGGTCTTGGGGGTGCCGACGTGCAGGAGGACCCGTCTGCTCATGTCGCCTCCTCCTTCGTCTCCGCCACCTTGCCTCGGGCCAGCATCATCCGCATCGCGAGGGCCAGCGTGGCGCCTGGCGCCGGAGCCTCGACACCCGGCCCGCGCAGCGGCACGAGGTGCCCTGGGTCGCCGTGGACAGCGTAGCCAGCCCGGCTCAGGCCATCGGCGATGCGTGCCGCGTGGTCGCGCAGCCAGCCGTGGTGCTCGACCGGGACGACGAGCGTGCTGCCGGTCTGCCCGACCAGCCACGGCCGGAGGGTCTCGCGCATCAGCGCCTTGCGCTGGTCGGCCGGCACCAGGATGCCCACCACGGCACCGATCCTGCGGGCCAGCTCGCGCGCCTCCCCGGCCAGCTCGGGCGGCTGCGTGGGCGGTCGTCGTACGCCGACCAGGGGCCCCACCGCATCCGGGTCGAGGACAACGTGGATCCGGTCGGGCGCGACCCGGTCCTTCAGCTGGCGGGCCAGGTGAAGGGGATCGATCCGTCGGGGCAGCGCCCCGTCTCGCTCCAACCGGCGAAGCCAGGCCCGCCAGCCGGGGACCCCGGCGTTGAGGGCGCGGTCGCGTCCACAGGTGCGCGAGCATCCGGCCGAGGTCCGTGGCGAGAACCACGTGGACCGGGGCGCGCCCGCCGGGCGGCCGGCCCCGGGCGACCAGGTCGGCCCGAACCGGGGCCACGAGCTCAGGGTCACCGTAGAGGCGGTAGTGGCGCCGCCAGGGCCGTGGCCGGCCGACCTTGGGCGGCTCGCGGCAGGCCCGTGGCGACGACGTCCTCCGCGAGGATGCTGGCAGCCACCCGCAGCAGCTCGACGTCGGCGAGGGTCGAGGGATCGACGGGTCGCGGTCCGAACCGAGCGTCTGCGGCGGCGCCGACCAGGTCGAGGTCGGGCTGCCCGCGGCCGGGAGCGCTGGCGCCGAGGACCCGTTGCACCAGGAGCGGCCCGGGGGCGCCGGTCTGGTTGAGGCGACGCAGGAGCTCGAGCTGCTGGGCCCCGGGGACCACCACCCCATCGGGCTCGGCGGTGCCGACCCAGTCGGCCCAGGGCGTGGACCCGCCGTGACGGAGGTGCTGGACCCACCCCCACGCGCGCCGGTCCGTCACTGGCCGCGCAACCGCTCGGCGTGCTGGCGCATCCGGTGCGTGAAGCGCTGCTCGGGATCGGGCCGGGCGGCGGCCTCGCGAGTCATCGCGGCCAGCGCGTCGAGGGATACCTGCAGCCGCTGGCGTGGCGGCACCCGGTCCGGGTCGCGCCACCTGGCGCCCTCCGAGGGTCGCATCGGGCGGAGGTCTCCGTAGTCGCCGACGACGTGGACCCCGCTCTCCTGCAGGTAGTCGATCCAGTGTTCGGACACCTGCTCGGCCCAGTCGTAGTCGGCAGGGGGCAGCCGGACCGGCGCCGAGGTCCGGCCAACCAGCTCGTCCTGCGCCAGCATCTCCCGGATCAAGGCGTCGTAGGACGACTCGCGCCGGGTCGCGCGGTCCAGCCGGCGGTTGAGCTGGCGGATCAGCTGGGTCTCGGCGACCCCGAGCGACTGGTTGGTCCGCGTGCTGTCCCGGGGCGCCCACGCCGGGTCGATGCCGCAGGCCTCGCAGAAGCGGAGCCACAACGGGTCGCCGGCGGCTGGACTCGAACGTCCCGCCGGCGAGGTGGACGCCTTGGGCGCGACCAGCGCGGGGTCGGTCCGTTGCGGCACCGTCACGACGTGGATGCGCTCGGGTGGCAACCCGGCCCCCCAGGTGGCCAGAACGGTGGGCAGGTCGAACGCGCGGAAGAACCACGGCTTCCCCCGCCGGATCTGGCGAAGGAAGCGCCGGTAGCTCCACCTGCGACCCTGCTTGATGCTCTCCTGCCAGGCGGCGGGGACGGCCCGCCCGAGGTCTCGGGCGGAGTAGACGACGTGCACCTCGGTGCCCTCGAGGTCGGCCATGGCTCGGGCGACGTGCTCGGCGCGCGCGGGGGCGAGGATCTCGTGGCTGACGATGACGCTGCCCGACTTGCGGCGTATCCGCTTGACCAGGGCGTCCCAGTTGCCGATCGCGTGCCCCGGCTCCCCGCCCCAGTCCTGGCCGAGCAGGTCCAGGGCGGCCCGGAAGTGGAAGAGTCCCGGGCTCACGAGCGGGGAACGGCTCGGAAAGTGGATCCCGTGGTCGGCGAGGCTCACGGCGTTGAGGGACAGCCGGTCCTGGAGGTACGTCGTCCCTGTCTTGGGGGCACCGATGTGCAGGTAGACGCGCCGACTCATGCTGGCGATTGTGCCGTACCACCTGCAAGCGCCCGCACCACGGCGGAGGGACTCGGGCGTCCCAGGTGCCCGGCCATCCAGAGGCTGGTCGCGGCCACCTGGTCCAGGTCGACGCCGGTCTCGATGCCCAGGCCGTTCAGCATCCACACCAGGTCCTCGGTCGCGAGGTTTCCGGTGGCGCTTCGGGCGTAGGGACAACCGCCGAGGCCGCCGGCGCTGGAGTCGAAGGTGGTGATGCCCTCCTGGAGCGCGGCGTGGGCGTTGGCGAGGGCCTGGCCGTAGGTGTCGTGGAAGTGCATGGCCAGCTGGTCGAGGGCCACACCCGCGTCGACGAACGCCGCGATCAGCCGGCCGACGTGGCCGGCCGTGCCCACGCCGATGGTGTCGCCGAGGCTCAGCTGGCTGGCCCCGAGGTCGAAGAGACGCTTGCCGACCTCGACCACCTGGTCGATCGGGACGTCCCCCTCCCAGGGGTCGCCGAAGCACATCGAGACATAGGCGCGAACGTCGAGTCCGGCGGCGCGGGCGCGGGCCACGGTGGGCTCGAACATCTCGAACTGCCCGTCCAGGCTGCGGTTGAGGTTCTTGCTGCGCGAAGGTCTCCGTGGCACTGCCGAAGATCGCGATGTGCCGGCAGCCCAGCTCGAGGGCGCGGTCGAGCCCGCGCTCGTTGGGGACCAGCACGGGGAGCTCCCGGCCCTCGTCGCCGAGGATCTCCATCAGCTCTGCGGCGTCGGCGAGCTGGGGCACCCACTTCGGGTGGACGAAGCTGGTGGCCTCGACGACGGGGAGCCCCGCCGCCACGAGCCGACGGATGAACTCGGCCTTGACCTCGGTCGGCACCAGCGCCTTCTCGTTCTGCAGGCCGTCCCGGGGGCCGACCTCGTAGATCGTCACCCGCTCCGGCAACCCCGGGACGTCATACGGTTTGCGCGCCATGGCCGCCGTTTCGGATGACGTCACGCCGGTTCCCCGGAATCAGGCGGCTCGACCAGGAACAACCTCGCGCCCAGCGCGACCTGCTCGCCGGCCTTCGCGTCCACCGCCGCCACGGTGCCGGCGAAGGGTGCGGTCAGGGCGAGCTCCATCTTCATCGCCTCCATGGTGCCCAACACCTCACCTTCGTCCACCTGCTGACCCGTCTCGACGCGGACCTCCAGGACGGTGCCGGGCATGGGGGCGGCGAGGGTCCCGTCACCGGCAGCGGGGCCGTTGTCTGCGAAGACATCGGGCCTGTGGAAGACGAAGCGCTGCCCGCGTACGACGAGCTCCACCTGGTGGGCTTCGGCGTTCACGACGGCGCGGTACCGGACACCACCGGTGCGTGAGTTGATCCTGACGTCAACGACGTGGTCGGCCGGCGCAGCGAGCGGTTCGATCTGCACGCGGGTACTGCGCAACGCGCCGCGGACTCCCTCGACCTCGCCAGTCGCGGGGTCCACGGCGAGCACCCGGTCGTCCAGCTCGACGACGAACGGCGCCGCCGGGCCGGCAACCCGCCAGCCGTCCGGCTGGAACGGGTGGGGGTCACCTGACGTCATCCGCTGCACGGCGACGTCGGTCCACGCCGCAATCGCGAGGGGATCCTCCTCCCCGATCCCGTCGGGAAGTCGGTTGCGGTCCAGCCAGGCCGTGTCGATCACGGCGTCGGCGAACGGCCGGTCAGCCGCCAGTGAGCGCAGGAATCCGGTGTTGGTGGTCAGGCCGAGGATCGCGGTCCGGTCAAGGGCGTCGACCAGGCGGCGACGCGCTGCGTCGCGATCTGCGCCCACGGCCACGACCTTCCCGAGCATCGGGTCGTAGGAGGTGCTGACCTCCTGACCGGACTCCAGCGCGTGGTCCACGCGCACGTCGGTCGGCCAGCGCACGATCGAGGCTCGTCCGGCCTGCGGGAGGAAGCCGGCGTAGGGGTCCTCGGCATAGACGCGGGCCTCGATCGCATGGCCTTCGACGGTGACGTCGGCCTGCTCGAAACCGAGCGGTTGTCCGGTCGCGACCCGCAGCTGGAGCTCCACCAGGTCGACGCGGCGGCCGCTCACCCGGACGACCTCCTCGGTCACGGGGTGCTCGACCTGGAGGCGGGTGTTCATCTCGAGGAAGTAGAAGCTGCCGGTCTCGGAATCGAGCAGGAACTCCACGGTGCCGGCGTTGGTGTAGCCCACCTCGCTGGCCAGGTCGACCCCGGCCGGGTGATCCGGGCTCGCTGTTCGTCGGTGAGGGTCGGCGCCGGTGCCTCCTCCAGCACCTTCTGGTGCCGGCGCTGGGTGGAGCAGTCCCGTTCGAACAGGTGGCACACCGACCCGTGCTGGTCGCCGATGACCTGGACCTCGATGTGGCGACCATGCTCGACGTACTTCTCGACCAGCATCGTGTCGTCACCGAAGGCCTTGGCCGCCTCGCGCCGGGCTGCCCCGATCGCCTCCTCGAACTCGGCCACCGACCGGACCACGCGCATGCCCTTGCCACCACCACCCGCGGCGGCCTTCACCAGGACCGGGTAGTCGAACGAGTGGGGGTCGTTGTCGACGCCGTACGACGGCACCACCGGCACCCCGGCCGCCAGCGCGACCTCGCGGGCCCGGTCCTTGCGGCCCATCGCCTCCATCACCTCTGCCGACGGCCCCACCAGGACCAGTCCGGCGGCGTCCAGCGCACGCACGAACTCAGCCCGCTCGGAGAGGAAGCCGTAACCGGGGTGGACGTGGGTGGCGACGAAGGCCTGGGCGGCTCGCACCATCTCGTCGATGTCGAGATAGCTCTCGACGCGGTAGGCCTGATGTGCCTCGCGGACGTGGAGGGCCTCCCGGTCGACGTCGGTGTGGACGGCGACGGTCATCCACCCCGCCGCGCGGGCGGTGCGGATGATGCGCCGGGCGATCTCGCCCCGGTTGGCGATCAGGAGGGTCTTCATCGACGCTTCACATCCTGAAGATGCCGTAGGACGGTTCGGGGATCGGCGCGTTCGCGGCGGCGGCGAGCCCCATGCCCAGGACCCGTCGGGTGTCGGCGGGGTCGATGATCCCGTCGTCCCAGAGCCGGGCGGTCGAGTAGTACGGCGAGCCCTGGAGCTCGTACTGGTCGCGGATCGGGGCCTTGAAGTCCTCCTCGGCCTCGGGGCTCCAGCTCTCACCCCTTGCTTCGATGCCGTCGCGCCGGACGGTGGCCAGCACCGATGCGGCCTGCTCCCCGCCCATCACCGAGATCCGGGCGTTGGGCCACATCCAGAGGAAGCGCGGGTCGTAGGCGCGGCCGCACATGCCGTAGTTGCCGGCGCCGAACGAGCCGCCGATGACGACGGTGAACTTCGGCACGACGGAGCAGGCAACCGCGGTCACGAGCTTCGCGCCGTCGCGGGCGATGCCGCGGTTCTCGTACTCGCGGCCGACCATGAAGCCGGTGATGTTCTGGAGGAAGACCAGCGGGATGCCGCGCTGGTTGCACAGCTCGATGAAGTGCGCACCCTTGAGCGCCGACTCGCTGAACAGGATCCCGTTGTTGGCGACGATCCCGACCGGGTGGCCCCAGATCCGGGCGAAGCCGCAGACGAGTGTCTCGCCGTAGAGCTGCTTGAACTCGTGCATCCGGCTGGCGTCCACGACCCGGCGGATCACCTCGCGCACGTCGTACGGCGTCCTGGTGTCGCTGGGGATCACGTCGTAGAGCGTGTGCGGGTCCTCGTGTGGCTCCTCGACGGCGTGCACCGGGATCGACGCCGCAGCGGGACGTTCGAGGGTGTCGACGATCGACCTGACGATCGCCAGGGCGTGTGCGTCGTCCTCGGCGAGGTGGTCGACGACCCCGGAGGTCCGGGCGTGGACATCTCCCCCACCGAGATCCTCGGCGGTGACGACCTCACCGGTCGCAGCCTTCACCAGGGGCGGTCCGCCGAGGAAGATCGTGCCCTGGTTCTTGACGATGACCGTCTCGTCCGACATCGCGGGGACGTAGGCCCCGCCGGCAGTGCAGGAGCCCATCACGCTGGCGATCTGCGGAATGCCGCGGCCGGACAGGTTGGCCTGGTTGAAGAAGATCCGGCCGAAGTGCTCGCGGTCGGGGAACACCTCGTCCTGCATCGGCAGGAAGGCGCCGCCGGAGTCGACGAGGTAGACGCAGGGCAGCCGGTTGTCGCTCGCGATCGCCTGTGCACGAAGGTGCTTCTTGACCGTGATCGGGTAGTAGGTGCCGCCCTTGACGGTCGCGTCGTTGCCGACCACCACGCACTCCCGACCGCTGATCCGGCCGATGCCGGTGACGATGCCGGCCGAGGGGACGGCGTTCGTGTCGTCCGGCCCTGCGCCGTACATCCCGGTCGCGGCCAGAGGGCTCAGCTCGAGGAACGGGCTTCCGGGGTCCAGGAGCCGGTCGATCCGGTCGCGGACCAGCAGCTTGCCGCGGTCGGTGTGCTTGGTGCGGGCGCTCTCGGAACCGCCCTGGCGGACGAGGGCGAGTCGCTCGCGGAGCTCGTCGACGAGCTCCTTCAGGCCGCCGGCAGTCGGGGTCGACTGGTCCGCCGTCAGGTCCTGGGTCACAGGTAGAGGTTAGCGATCGTTAACCACCTCGTCCACCGACGAGTCCAGGTCGAGGCCAGCGGGGCGCGCGTTGTCGAAGTCGTCGTCGACCGCGACCGGGCGGTGGCCGGCCGCATCGAGGAACGAGGCGGCCACCGAGGCGCGGTAGCCACTGGCGCAGTGCACCCACACCTCCCCCGGCGGCACCTCGGGGAGCCGGGTGGGCAGGTCCTGAAGAGGGATGTTGACGGCGCCGGCGATCCTGGCCTCCGCGTGCTCGTCGTCGCGGCGCACGTCGAGGACGATCACCTCGCGGTGGTGCCGGACCTGGGCCAGGTCCGCGAAGGTCCCGGTCGGGAAGCTGCGCAGCTCGCCCTCGGTCCACTTCTCGGGCCCACCCGTCGCGTGCGCGGCCGGCCGGTCGATCCCGATCCGCACCAGCTCGCGCTGGGCGTCGGCGACGTCGGCGGCGGTCTCCCCGAGAAGGGTGACCGGGGCGCCCCAGACGACCATCCAGCCCAGGTACGTCGCGAAGGACCCGTCGAGCCCGAAGTTCAGCGTCCCGGGAGCGTGCGCCGCGGCGAAAACCGTTCGGTTGCGCAGGTCGACGACCCACTCACCGCTGTCGATTCGTCGGCGTAGCTCGGCCGCGTCGGCCGGCGCTGGTGGACTCAGGTCGGGAGCACCGGGTCCGGCGGCGTTGGCCGGCCCCATGTGCGCGTAGTAGGCCGGGTACGCGCCCAGCCCGGCGATGAGCTCCTCCACCCAGGTCTCCTCGTCCTGGGAGAGCACGGAGTTCACCTCCCGCTCCCGGCCGATGGTGGACTCGAAGGCGTCGGACTGGTTGGCCGAGCAGAACGAGCCGAAGCCGTGGGTGGGGTAGACCCCGCTGCTGTCCGGGAGCAGCTGCGCCAGCTTGTGGGCCGACCCGTGCTGGAGACGGGCGAGGTCGCGGGTGCATTCGGGACCGAGCAGGTCGGGCCGGCCGGTCGCGCCGTACAGCAGCGAGCCGCCGGAGAACACGGCGATCGTGGCACCGTCCTCGGCGTCGGCGAGGGCGTAGCTCAGGTGGGTATAGGTGTGGCCGGGCGTGGCCAGCGCTGTCACCCGCATCCGCGGACCGACCTGGACGATCTGGCCGTCGCGGATCGGGGAGCGCTCGAACTCGACGTCGTCGTCCGCGTTGACGTGGTACGCCGCACCAGTGGCCCGGGCGAGGGCCAACCCGCCGGTCAGGTAGTCGTTGTGGAGGTGGGTCTCGAAGACATGGGTCGGCTCGACACCGTGCTGACCGAGCAGGGCGAGGACCCGGTCGATGTCGCGCTGCGGATCGACCACGAACGCGACCTGGCCGTCGTGGACGACATAGCTCCGGTCGCCGAGCGAGGGAGTCTCGACGGTCAGCACCTCGATGCGGTTCACGTCACTCACCTTGTCATACCCCTATGGGTATATTGTACGGAGGAGGGCACCTCATGGCATCAATCACCCTGACCGCCGACAACTTCGACGAGACGATCACCGCGAACCAGATGGTGATGGTCGACTTCTGGGCCGCCTGGTGCGGGCCGTGCCGGCAGTTCGCCCCCATCTACGAGGCAGCCTCCGAGGCGCACGAGGACATCGTCTTCGGCTCGGTCGACACCGAGACCGAACGCTCGCTGGCGGCCGCCGCGAAGATCACCTCGATCCCCTCGCTGATGGCCTTCAAGAACGGGACCCTCGTCTTCGCCCAGGCCGGCGCCCTGCCCGCCCCGGCGCTGGATCAGGTGATCGAGGCTCTCCGCGACCTCGATGTCGACGCCTCCCTCGCGGACTCGACGGAGGGCTGACGATGGACCTGGACCCCCAGGAGATGAAGCCGGTGATCAACCGGATCCGCCGGGCACAGGGCCAGCTGGGCGGCGTGCTGCGAATGCTCGAGGAGGGTCGCGACTGCGAGGACGTCGTCACCCAGCTCGCAGCGGTCTCCCGGGCACTGGACCGGGCCGGCTTCGCGATCGTCGCCTGCGGGCTCCAGGAGTGCATGACCCGCGGCGGGGGCACCGACCCCGTCGACGATCAAGAGGATGGAGAAGCTCTTCCTGTCGCTGGCCTGATCGCTCCGCATGACTCCGGGGCGTTAACGGACGCTAACCTTGCGCGGTGAGCAGCGCGCCGGCCAGCCGACGCCAGCAGATCCTGGAGACTGCGGCTGAGCTCTTCGCCGCGCGCGGGTTCCACGGTGTCTCCGTCGCCGACCTCGGCGCCGCCGTCGGCATCTCGGGACCAGGGCTCTACAAGCACTTCGCCGGCAAGGACGCCGTCCTGGCCGAGATGCTGGTCACGATCAGCGAGGAGCTGCTGTCGGTCGGCCGGCAGCGGGTCGCCGAGGCAGAGGACGCCGTGGCCGCGGTGCGCGCCCTCGTCGACTGGCACGTCGGGTTTGCCCTGCGGCACCGGCCTCTGATCGTCGTCCAGGACCGCGACTGGGAGTCGCTGCCGGAGGAGGACCGCGAACGGGTGCGGAGGTTGCAGCGGGAGTACGTCGAGCTGTGGGCCGACCGGCTCCGCGCCGTGCACCAGGACCTCGGGCCGGACCGGGCGCGGGCCATGTCCCACGCGGCGTTCGGCCTGATCAACTCGACGCCCCACAGCGGACTGCTGCCCGACGGCGAGATGAGCCTGCTGCTGCGGCAGATGGCCCTGCAGTCGCTCGGCATCCCGGACTGACCGGCTGCCGGTCCGGGTCGCGTCGGCGGGTGGCTACGCTCCAGGGCATGAGCCTGTTCGACACACCCATCGCCCGACTCGACGGGACACCCGCCACGCTCGGTGACCTCGCCGGCCCTCGTTCGACCCTCCTGGTCAACGTCGCGAGCCGGTGCGGGCTCACCCCGCAGTACACCGGGCTCGAGCGACTCCACGAGAAGTATGCCGACCGGGGCTTCGGCGTCGTCGGCGTGCCCTGCAACCAGTTCGGTGGCCAGGAGCCCGGAGCGTCGGAGGAGATCGCCGAGTTCTGCTCCGCGACGTACGGCGTCACGTTCCCCCTGACCGAAAAGGTCGACGTCAACGGTCCCGAGCGGCACGAGATCTACACCGCTCTCGTCGGCACGCCGGACGGCACCGGACGCACGGGCGACATCGCGTGGAACTTCGAGAAGTTCCTGCTCGGCGCCGACGGGGCGATCGTCGCCCGGTTCGATCCCAGCGTCGAGCCGGAGGATCCGGCGCTCGTGGAGAGGATCGAGACGCAGCTCGCCTGAGCCGTTTGCCCAGCGGGGGCGCGGGTACTGGCATCTTCCAGGAAGGGAGTTGCCATGGGGCTCCAAGACCGGACCGCGAGCCTTGTGCGGGCCGGCTACCTCTCGGGATGGCTGCGGGCGAGGACCTCGGGTCCGACGTCCCTGTTCCGCCCACTCCTCCGTCGCTCTCTGGTGGTGCGCGGGGAGGAGGGGGTCGACCTGTTCTACGACAACGAGCGGGTCGGGCGCCGAGCGGCCTCGCCGGGATCGATCGCGCTCACGATCTTCGGGCGAGACGCCGTCCACACCCTCGACGACGCCGCACACCGGCATCGCAAGCAGTTCTTCCTGGAGGTGACCGCGCCGGAGCTCGTCGCCGACCTGCGGGAGCGGGTGTCGCGCAAGTGGGCCCGCGAGCTCGAGCGCTGGGTCCACCAGGGCTCCGGGACGGTTCTCCCCACGGCGGTCACGGTGTTCGGCGAGGCCGCCCAGGAATGGGCCGGCGCTGCCGACGCCCCCGGGGTGATGGCCAGGCGCTCCCAGGACCTCGGCCAGATCATCGACGGCTTCGCGACGCCCTCACCGGCCTGGCTCCGGGCCAGGCGGGCCCGCCGCCGGGCTGATGCCTGGGCGGCCCGGGTGATCACCGAGGTACGTCAGGGCCGACGTACGCCGGGCAAGCGCACCGCCGCCTGGGTGATGGCGCATGCGACGGACCTCGACGGGCAACCACTTCCCGCACGCACCGCGGGGGTGGAGCTGCTCAACGTGCTGCGGCCAACCGTCGCCGTCGCCTACTACGCCGCCTTCGCCGCGCTGGAGCTCGAAGCGAACCCGGATCTCTCCGACCGGTGCGCGACCGGAGAACCGGGGGCCGTCGAGAAGTTCTGCCAGGAGGTCCGGCGGATGAGCCCGTTCGCTCCCCTGCTCGCCGGCCGGTCGCGGTGCCCGTTCACCTGGCAGGGGCAGGAGGTGAGCGAGGGGGCCCCGGTCTTCCTCGACGTCTACGGAACCGACAACGACCCGGATGCCTGGGCCGACGCCAACACGTTCGACCCGGAGCGTTTCCAGTCCGATGCGGCCGAGCGTGCCGACTTCATCCCCCAGGGGGGTGGCAACGTCGAGACCGGTCACCGCTGTCCCGGGGAGGGCATCGCCATGGCACTGCTGCGCACCGTCGTACCCTCGCTGGCGCGGCTGGACTGGTCGATCCACCCCGCCGACCGGGTCTACTCGCTACGTCGCGTTCCGGCACGTCCCGACGGCGGGGTCAGGCTCCTCGACGTACGACGACACCTGGTGCTTCGGCCGTTGTGAGGCCGCCGACCCCGGCGATCGCGAGCGGGGTCAGGATGCCTCGGCGACCTCAAGCAGGCGGCTCTCGCCCGCGGTGAGCTCCCTGCGCAGGTCCCGCAGGATCCGCGCGAGCAGACGCGACACCTGCATCTGGGTCACGCCGATCTCGTCGGCGATCTCCTGCTGGGACCGCTGCTCGAAGAAGCGCAGGTAGACGATCCGGCGGTCACGGGGCTTGAGCTGGCGAACCACGGGGCCGAGCACGACCCTGGCCTCCGCCGCCGGGGCGTCCTGGTCGGCCTCGCCGAGGAAGTCGACCAGCGTCACCCCACCGCCGTCGTCGTTCGAGGAGACCGGGCGGTCCAGCGAGGAGGGGGAGAAGCACCCGTCGGCTGCCAGGGCCTCGATGACGTCGTCCAGGTCCATGTCGAGGTGCGCGGCGATCTCGGATGGCCGCGCCGGCCGGCCGAGCTCCTGGGAGAGGGCGCCCTCGGCCCGGGTGATCCTGGCCTGGGCCTCCTGCACCCGCCGCGGCGGACGCACCATCCAGCCCTGGTCGCGGAAGTGCTTCTTGAGCTCCCCGCGGATGGTCGGCACGGCATAGGACAGGAAGTCCTGGTGCCGGCTCGCGTCGAAGTCGCGGGCCGCCCGCGTGAGGGCCATGTAGGCGACCTGGATCAGGTCGTCCTCGTCGACACCACGGTGGAAGTAGCGACCGGCGACCGTACGTGCGACGCCCATGTTGATCCGCACCACGTAGTCAAGCAGCTCCTGGCGCCGCCGCTCACCGGACGTCTCGGCCACGGCGGACAAGGCACGCGCGGTGCGGTCGCGACGCTGGCGTCGGGACATAGTGGTGCTGCGGAGATCGGGCTTGACGCTCATTTCAGGTTCCTGACCATTGCGAGCGGTCTCGCCGACTGTTTTGCAGCAAGGGCACCAGTGGGTGCGGTTCGCCTCACGTTACTCGTCTAGACCACGCTTGCCTAGTCCGAACGGGCTACCCATCCGTAGCCCAAATGGATCAGGTGAGGCACGTTTGTGCCGTTTGACGCCGGGGTACACCGCCGCATGCCCGTCAATCTGTCCGTCATCTACTACTCCTCCACCGGCACCATCGACACCATGGCCCGCCGCGCCGCGGCAACCGGCGAGAAGGCCGGCGCCGAGGTGCGGCTGCGTCAGGTCCAGGAGATCGCCCCGGACAGTGCCATCGACTCCGTCGACGAGTGGCGCGAGCACGTCGATGCCACGGCCTCCGAACCCACGGCGACACCCGACGACATCGTGTGGGCCGACGCGGTCCTGCTCGGCTCCCCGACCCGGTTCGGCAACGTGGCCAGCCAGCTCAAGAACTTCCTCGACTCCCTCGGCCCCCAGTGGGGCGAGGGAAAGCTTGCCGACAAGGTCTACGCCGGCTTCACGTCGAGCCAGACCGACCATGGCGGCCAGGAGTCGACGCTCCTCGCCCTCTACAACACCATCCACCACTTCGGCGGGATCATCGTGGCCCCCGGCTACACCGACCCGCTCAAGTTCGCCGACGGCAACCCCTACGGCGTCGGCCACGTGACCGGACCCGACAACAACGACCCGGTAGGCGACGAGGAAGAGGCAGCCCTCGACCACATGGTCGAGCGCGTCCTCGACGTCGCCCGCAAGCTCAACAACAAGAACTGAGGAGCGCCATGTCAAGCGGAGTGGAGACCGGACGCATCACCACCGACATCCCGGCAAGACTTGACCGATTGCCCTGGAGCCGATGGCACTGGCTGGTGGTGATCGGCCTCGGAACGGTCTGGATCCTCGACGGCCTCGAGGTGACCATCGTCGGATCGATGTCCGACGCGCTCGCCGACCCCAAGACCGGCTTGGGGCTCGACAGCTTCGATGTGGGCTTCGCCGGCGCCATCTACGTGGCGGGTGCCTGTATCGGCGCCCTCTTCTTCGGGCAGCTGACCGACCGATTCGGTCGGAAGAAGCTGTTCCTGATCACGCTCGGCGTCTACACCGTGGCCACCGTGCTCACGGCGTTCTCGATGAACCCGACCTGGTACTTCGCCTGCCGGTTCCTCACCGGCGCCGGCATCGGTGGAGAGTACGCCGCGATCAACTCCGCGATCGACGAGCTGATCCCCAAGAAGTACCGCGGGCGCGTCGACGTCTCGATCAACGGCTCGTTCTGGGTCGGCGCCGCCGGTGGTGCCCTGCTCACCATCCCGCTGCTCGACCCGACTGTGGTCAACCAGGAGTGGGGCTGGCGACTCGCCTTCGGGCTCGGAGCCATCCTGGCGGTCGGCATCCTGCTGGTGCGCCGCAACGTTCCGGAATCCCCGCGCTGGCTGTTCATCCACGGCCGTGAGGACGAGGGCGAGGCCGTGGTCCGCGACATCGAGTCCCAGGTGACCAGCGAGTCCGGCAAGGAGCTGCCGGCGGTCTCGGAGACGATCACGATCCGCCAGCGCAGGACCATCGGCCTGCCGCTGATCGCGAAGACCGTCTTCACCATGTATCCGAAGCGGACGACGCTGTGCCTGTCCCTGTTCATCGGGCAGGCCTTCCTCTACAACGCCTTCTTCTTCACCTACGGCGACACGCTCGGCGAGTTCATGGGCGTCACTCAGGTGGGCTACTACATCGCGGTGTTCGCGGTGAGCAACTTCGCGGGTGCGCTGATCCTCGGGCCGCTCTTCGACTCCATCGGCCGGGTGCGGATGCTGACGGCGACCTACGTCATCTCCGGTGTCCTGCTCGGCATCACCGGCCTGACCCTGGACTCCTACACGGCGGTGACGCTGACCCTGATGGGCTGCATCATCTTCTTCTTCGCCTCGGCCGGCGCCAGCGCGGCGTACCTCACGGCCAGCGAGGTGTTCCCGATGGAGACCCGGGCACTCTGCATCGCCTTCTTCTACGCGGTCGGCACGGCCGCCGGAGGCATTGCCGGGCCCCTGCTGTTCGGCAAGCTGATCCAGCTCGCCGTCGACGGCGGTGAGGGCATCTCCGCGATCGCGCTCGGCTACTACATCGGGGCGATCCTGATGATCGCCGGCGGTATCGTCGCGGCCTTCCTCGGGGTCAAGGCCGAGGGCCAGTCGCTCGAGAGCATCGCCCGACCGCTGACCGCCGAGGACGACGCCGGCGAGGACCAGCACCGACCCAGCCCGCAGACGGTCTGAGACAGGGAGAACACGACATGCCGATGCCACCACCGAACCCGTCGACCGAGGGGCGGCGCGACCGTCAGGTGTTCCACGAGATGGGCCAGCTGGTCCGCGCGGTCGAGGCCAACGGGCCGGTCCATCCCGAGCAGCTCGCCGGCCTGGTGGGCGCGTCGTACTGGGAGCAGGGCCGGTTCGACCGGGCGTTGACCCTCGTCGGTCAGCCGACGGCCTGCTGGTCCCCGGCCCCGACGGGGCCCTGCAGGCGGCGCCCTGACCCGAGGCCTGAACGGCCAGGGCCAGCGGGAGCACGTCGTTCGCGCCGGCCTCGCCGGAGCGCCCGTGCGGCGAGGGTGAGCGTCCACCCGGTGACCACGAGGTCGTCGACGAGCAGCACCCGGTCGCCGCGCTCCTCGAGTCGGAGCTCGCACCGGCGACTGACCGCCGCCACCCGCTGGGCGGAGTTGACCGCGCCCTGGCCGGGCCGCACCGACGCGTCAGCGACCGCGAAGCGGCCGATCACCGGTACGCCGAGGTGGCGCGACAGGCCGGAGGCGAGGTCCTCGGTCAGGGTCGCGCGGGTCGTGGACTCGACCACCACGATCGAGTCGACCTTCGGCTGCCAGTCGGCCAGCACCTCGACCACTGCCCGGACCAGGGGTGCGGGGACGGGGCCGTCGGTAGCGCCGGCGCCGAACAGGTCGCGCAGCTGGCCGCCGTACCCGAGGTCGGTGAGCCGGGCGACGGCGCGCCCCTCGGACGGCGGGTCCGCGATCTTGCCCTTCAGGTCGAGCCCGAGCTCGGGCAGGGCGGTGGGCCACATCTTCCTCGGCTCGACCACGACACCGGGACGCGAGAACCGCGCCGCGGCCGCCTCGACGGCCTCGCCCGAGACTTCGGCGCCGAGGTCGAGGCCGCCGCAGTTGTCGCAGCGGCCACAGTCGGCGGCCTCGGGGTCGTCGAGCTGGTCGCGCAGGAACCACATCCGGCACCGGTCGGTGCGCAGGTAGTCGAGCATCGCCTGCTGCTCGCGCTCGCGCGCCGCGGCAACCCGCTGGTAGCGCTCGGCGTCGTAGACCCACTCCCGTCCCGTGGCTTCCCAGCCACCCTTGACCCGGCGGCAGGCACCGTCGACGTCGAGCACCTTGAGCATGGTCTCGAGCCGGGTGCGGCTCAGCTCGACGTGGGTCTCGAGGTTGGCCGTGCTCAGCGGTCGCCCGGCGTCGGCGAGGACGGCGAGGGTCTGCCGGACCTGCTCCTCCCGCGGGAAGGCGAGGGAGGCGAAGTAGTGCCAGATGTCGCGGTCCTCGATCGCCGGCAGCAGGACGACGCTCGCCTCGTCGGTGCCGCGCCCGGCCCGCCCGACCTGCTGGTAGTAGGCCACCGGCGAGGCAGGCGCCCCGAGGTTGACCACGAAACCGAGCGTGGCGTCGAACCCCATCCCGAGGGCGCTGGTCGCCACGAGGGCCTTGACCCGTCCCGCCAGGAGGTCCTCCTCGAGGGCGAGCCGCTCCGTGGGATCGGTCTGCCCGGAGTAGGCCGCGACCCGGTGGCCGCGGCTGCGCAGGTAGTCGGCGGTCTGCTGGGTGGCTGCGACGGTCAGGCAGTAGATGATCCCCGACCCGGGCTGTTCGGCGAGGTGGTCAGCCAGCCAGGCCAGGCGTTGCTCGGCGGTGGGCAGCCGAACCACGCCCAGCCGGAGTGACTCCCGGTCGAGGGATCCCCGGAGCACCAGCACCTCGTCGGAACCCTCTCGGGTGAGGGGCACCTCGGCTCCGCCGCCCAGCTGCTCGGCCACGTCCGCGGTCACCCGGGCGTTGGCCGTGGCCGTGGTGGCGAGCACCGGGATCCCCTCGGGCAGGTCGGCGAGCAGGGTGCGGATCCGGCGGTAGTCGGGCCGGAAGTCGTGGCCCCAGTCGGAGATGCAGTGGGCCTCGTCGACCACCAGCAGCCCGCAGGTCGCGGCGAGCCGGGGAAGCACCTCGTCGCGGAAGCCGGGGTTGTTGAGGCGCTCGGGGCTCACCAGGAGGACGTCGACCTCGCCGGCGGCGATCGCGTCGTGGATCGGCTGCCACTGCTCGATGTTGGTCGAGTTGATCGTCACCGCCCTGATCCCGGCCCGCTCGGCGGCCGCGATCTGGTTGCGCATCAGCGCCAGCAGCGGCGAGACGATGACCGTCGGGCCGGCCCCCGCGGATCGGAGGAGGGCAGTGGCGACGAAGTAGACCGCCGACTTGCCCCACCCCGTGCGCTGCACGACGAGCGCCCGGCGCCGATCGACGGCGAGCGCCTCGATCGCGGTCCACTGGTCCTCGCGGAGGACCGCGTCACTCTGCCCCTCACGGGGCCCGACCAGGGCACGCAGGTGGGCCTCGGCCAGGCGGCGGGTCTCGGCCCGATCCTCGGGAATCGCGGTCACCCGGACTGTCTACCAGTCCTCATCGACACCGCGATTGCCGCTAGCGTGGCGGGATGCGCCTCCCGCCGATCCCCGGTCCCCGGGACGTCGTCCAGCTCGTCGACCGGGTGACCGGCCTCCTGGCCACGGCCGAGCAGGTCCTCGCGGACGCGGGTGAGCTGATCGCCCGGATCGAGCGGACCAGGTCGTCCGCCGACGAGGTGGTGGCCCGGACGGAGACGACCGTGGCCCGCGCCGACGACCTGATCGGCCGGCTCGAGCCTTCCCTGACGCGGCTCCAGCCGACGATCGAGCGACTCGCCGAGACCACCGACCCGCGCGAGGTGGACGCGATGGTGGCCCTGATCGACCAGCTGCCGCTCCTGGCGCAGAAGCTCGAGACCGACGTGATCCCGATCCTGCAAACGCTCACGTCGGTCGCGCCGGACCTGCACGACCTGCTCGACGTCTCCCGCGAGCTGAACGAGATGCTCGCCAAGCTCCCCGGGATGGGGCGGCTGAAGAAGCGGGTCGACGAGGAGCAGGGTCTCGACACCTAGGCCACGATCCCCGGCCGGGCGCACGGCGGTAGAGTTCGGCACCGCAGAGAGGAGGGGCCCGTGACCCAACGCGTCTTCCTGCACCCGGGGCCGCTGAAGACCGGCACGACGTACCTCCAGAGTCTGCTCGACGCCAACCGGGACGTCGTTCCTCGCCCAGGGCGTCACGATCGTCGGCGACCAGGGAAGCCACCACCGCGCGGCCAACGAGCTGATGCGCAGGAAGTCCTCGCGGGCGCGGCAGGTTCCCCAGGGCGAGTGGAACCGGATGCGGGCTGCGGTGCTGAGTGCTCCCGGTGACGTGGTGATGTCGTGCGAGCGCTACTCACTCTTCCGTGTCGAGCACGTCCGCCGTGTGCTCGGGGACCTCGCCGACCGTGAGGTCCACGTGGTGCTCACCCTGCGCGACCAGGTGGCCGTCCTGCCCGCGCGGTGGCAGGAGGGCATCAAGAACGGCGGGACCGCGACCTGGCCGCAGTTCCAGGAGCGGGTCGCCGAGGACCCCGCTCAGCTGCGGAAGATGACCCGCGCCATCGTCCACGCTGGAGGCCTGGGCGGCGGCCCTGCCCGCGGAGCGGATTCACGTGGTCACGGTGCCGCCGTCGAGCGCCCCCCGGACGCTGCTGTTCGAGCGGTTCTGCGAGGCGCTCGGTGTCGATCCCACTCGGCTGGACACGTTCGAGGCGGCACGCGCGAACCCGTCCATGGACCTGGTCACCACCGAGCTGATCCGGCGAGTCAACGCACAGGACACGGTGAGGCTGTCCGGACACGCCCAGCACTTCGAGATCAAGTCGTTCCTGGCGCCCGAGCTGACCGCGAAGAACCGAGGCAGACCCGAGCTGTCGGCCGCGGTGCTCGAGGCGGTGAAGGGCGAGTCGCAGGCTCTGATCCAACGGATCGATACGGGCGGCTTCCACGTCATCGGCGACCTCAACGACCTCACGTCCAGCACCTCCTCGGCACCGTCTGGTACCGGCGTCGAGGTGGACCCCGAAGAGCTGCTCGACGCCGCTGCCGTCGCGGTCGCTGCCCTGGCTCAGAGGTCGTGGGTCCGGGGTAGACGGCTGCGGAACTACGAGGTCGCGGCGTCCGCTGCCGCTGGCGCGCCGGGTGGTGCGTCGAGGGTGGCGCCGGCTGCGCCGCTGATTCGCTAAGCGGCCGGCCCCTTCTCACGCACGTCCGCAACCCGGCCCATGGCGTCGCGCAGCGCGGCCAGCCAGTCGGTCTCGTGCTGCCCGACCAGGCGCACGCACCAGGCGAGCGCGTCGGCGCGGGATCGGGCGACGCCAGAGTCGACCAGGGTGTCGAGCACCAGTCGCTGGGGTTGACGCAACCGCGTCATCACCGGGGCGGCGACGTGCGTCCACAGCGCCTCGCGCCCTCCCACGACCACTCCCCAGGACACCTTGCGCTCGAACCGGTGCTGGGCCTCGCCGGCGATGTCCATCCGCTGTCCGCGGGTTTCCTCGCGGAAGGCCGACGCGCGACCGGCCCGGGCCTCGTCCAGCGCAGCCTCCGAAGCGTCCTCGTCACCGAGGTCGACATCAGGGATGGTCAGCATGACCGTGATCTCCTCGCGGTCGATCGTGATCCGGGCAGGTTCGGCCTGCCAGTCCTCGGGGAGCCGCCCGGCGAACCAGCCGCGCACCCGCTCCTTCGCTTCTTCTGTAATCATGTAATCAAGATTACTCCGACGGCAAAGGCGCTCACCCAGTCGCAGCGGCGGCGAACCAGCCGTCGGGACGAGCCACTGGCACGGGACTACCCACTCAGCAGGTCGGCGGTCTCGCAGCTGCGGACTCACCAGATCCGCACGCGCTCCGAGGGGTGCAGCCACAGCCCGTCGCCCTCACCGGTCTCGAAGACCTCGTGGAACTCGTCGAGGTTGCGCACGATGTTGGCGCGGAACTCGGGTGGGCTGTGGGGGTCGATGGTGAGGTACTGCAGCTCCTGCTCCTTGCGGCGCTTGGTGCGCCAGCAGTAGCCCCAGTTGAGGAACAACATCCGCCGCGACTCCAGGTCGGCCTCACCGCCCTGCGAGATCAGGTAGGCCTTGTGCCCGATCGTGAGCCCGCCGAGGTCGCCGATGTTCTCACCGACGGTGAGCGACCCGTTGACGAACTCGCCGGGAAGCTCGCGGGGTGAGAAGCCGTTGTACTGCTCGATCAGCGCCTTGGACTTGAGCTCGAACGCTGACTTGTCGTCCGCGCTCCACCAGTCGTTGAGGTTGCCGGCGCCGTCGTACTGCGCACCCTGGTCATCGAAGCCGTGACCGATCTCGTGACCGATCACCGCCCCGATCCCGCCGTAGTTCTCCGCCGGGTGGGCGTCGGGTGAGAAGAACGGCTTCTGCAGGATGCCCGCAGGGAAGCAGATCTCGTTGGTTCCCGGGTTGTAGTAGGCGTTGACGGTCTGCGGCAGCATGAACCACTCGTCGCGGTCGACCGGTGAGCCGATCTTGCGGAGCTGGCGGTCGGTCTCGAAGGCCGAGGCGGCGGCGACGTTGCCGAGCAGGTCGTCGGAGCTGACCTGGAGCGCGGAGTAGTCGCGGAACTTCTCGGGGTAGCCGATCTTCGGACGGAAGGTGTCGAGCTTCTCGAACGCCCGACGCTTGGTCTCCTCGCTCATCCAGTCGAGGTCGGTGATCGACTGCCGGTAGGCCTCGAGGAGGTTGGCCACGAGCTCGTCCATCTGGGCCTTCGACGAGGGCGGGAAGTGGCGAGCGACGTACTCCCGGCCGACGGCCTCGCCGATCGCCCCCTCCACCAGCGAGACGCCGCGCTTCCAGCGGGCTCGCAGCTCGGGCGTGCCGTTGAGGGTGCGGCCGTAGAAGTCGAAGTTGGTCTCGACGAACTCATCAGACAGGTACGGCGACGCGGCGCGCAGCACGTGGCTGCGCAGCCACTCCCGCCAGTCCTCGATCGGCACCTCGTCGAGCACCGTGGAGAGGTGTTCGAGGTACGACGGCTGGCGCACGAGGGTCTCGGCGATCACCGCGTCGGGGTCGATGTCGGGCCCGCCCAGGTTGGTGACGTAGGCGTGCCAGTCGAAGGACGGGCAGAGCTGCTGGAGCTCGTCGGCGGTGACCAGGTTGTAGGTCTTCTGCACGTCGCGGGTCTCGGCCCGCTCCCAGTGCCCGGCGGCGAGCCTGGTGTCGATCGCCAGGATGGTTGCGGCGGCCCCGGCCGGGTCGTCGTGCCCGGCCAGGCCGAGCAACCGCTCGAGGTAGGCGACGTACTTGTCCCGGACCTCGGCGAACTTGTCGTCGCGGTAGTAGGACTCGTCGGGCAGCCCGAGCCCGCCCTGGAAGATGTTGACGATGTAGCGGTCGGAGTCGCGGTCGTCGGTGTTGACGTAGGAGCCGAACAGGCCGTAGCCGCCGAGCCGCTCGAACTCCCCGAGGAACGCCGCGAGGTCGCGGACGTCGCGCAGGGCGTCGACCGCGGAGAGCAGCGGCTGGACCGGGCGCAGGCCGAGCTTGTTGATCCTGGCCTCGTCCATGAACGACGCGTAGAGGGCGCCGATCTTGCGCGCGTCCTCGTTCACACCCGCGTCGCCGGCGGACGCGACCCGGTCGGCCAACCCCTCGATGATCTCGCGCACGTGCTGCTCCGCGTCGTCGGCGAGCTTCACGAAGGCACCCCAGCTGGAGCGGTCGGAGGGGATCTCCGCCTCCCTCAGCCAGCGGCCGTTGACGTGGCCGAAGAGGTCGTCCTGGGGTCGGGTCTCGGGGTCCATGCCCTGGCGGGCATCGTCAAGGATCGTCACGGAACGACCCTAACCGGCCGCGCCGTCGGGACAAGAGGAACAAGTCAGGGCGCGAGCGTCAGTCGCGCACCCGGACCACCGACTTGCCCAGGGTCCGCCGCTGGTCCATGTCGGAAAGGGCGCGCCCGAAGTCCTCCAGGTCGTACGTCGCCCCGATCGGCGGGTCGATGGCCCCGCTCTCGAGGAGCGGCAGCAGGGCGTCCCACTGCTCGTGCATGTAGCCGGGCCGGACCATCGCGTAGGCGCCCCAGCCGACGCCGCGGACGTCCACGTTGTTGAGGAGCAGTCGGTTGACGCGGACCTCGGGGATCCCCTGACCGCTGGCGAACCCGACCACCAGCAGCCGACCCTGCGGAGCCAGGATCCGGAGGGAGTCGGTGAACACGTCGCCACCGACGACGTCGAGGACGAGGTCGACGCCCTCGCCGTCGGTGAGACCGAGCACGGCGTCCTTGAAGCCGTCGACGAGCACCGTGTCGTCCGCACCGGCCCGGCGGGCCAGCTCCGCCTTCTCCTCGGTGCTCACCACGGCGATGGTGCGGGCTCCCAGCCCCCTGGCCACCTGGATGGTGGCGGTGCCGACCCCGCCGGCCGCGCCGTGCACGAGGACGGTCTCGCCGTCGCGGACCTGGCCGCGCTCGACCAGGGCGAACTGGGCGGTGAGGTAGTTCATCGGCAGCGCGGCGCCCGCCTCGAAGGACAGCTGCTCAGGCAACGTGAAGACCGACATCGGAGGGGCGGCGACCAGCTCCGCCGCGCCGCCGTACGGCAGCACGCCGGCGACCCGCTCCCCGACGTGGTAGCCGTCGGGGCCGGAGACGACGGTGCCCGCAAAGTCGACGCCGAGGGTGAAGGGCGGCTCCGGCTTGAGCTGGTACTCCCCCTTGCTCAGCAGGAGGTCGGGGAACGAGACGCCGACGCGGTGGACCTCGACCAGGACCTCGTCGGACCGGGCGTCGGGCTCGTCGACGTCGACGACGCGTACCCCGTCGGGGCCGGTGGGCGTGATGACCTGTACGGCGCGCATGTCCGCGAAACTACGGGAGCGGGCGGGCCCCGACCTAGGCGGGGTTGACCACGGAGCTCATCTCGAAGTGCATGGGGTCGGTGTAGTTCCAGTCGCCGCCCCAGTCGAAGCCCCACTTCTTGAAGATGGCGACCACGTCCCGGTCCATCTCGCCGGCGGTGCCCCGCTGGTTGCCGGGAACGTTGAAGTCCATGGCCAGCCCGAAGGAGTGGTTGGACAGGGTGCTGGTGCCGGCGATGAAGCGCGGGTAGTAGCAGCCGGCGTACTCGCCGGGGTGCAGGGCGCCGGCCAGTCCCCGGGCCACCACCTCCTCGAGGGCCGCTCGGAGCTGGGGGAAGATTGCCCGGTTGCAGGTCATGGTGCCGATGATCGGCATCACCTCGGTCCCGATGTGCGAGGCCACCCAGGCCGGGTCGGGGGCGATCCGGCCACCGCCGATCACCGTGTAGTTGAAGGTGCCGACCACGTCCGCGGCCGTGCCGGAGGTGGGGATCGCCGTGTAGGCCGCCTTGGGGTCGAGCCCGACCCGGGACGCGATGTCGAGGTTCTGGATCGACGCCTTGTCGCCGACGATCCGCTGCAACGGCTTGCGGATCGATTCGGGTGCCTTCTTGCCGGTCGACAGGAGCACCGCGTTGCCGAGCTCCATGTCCAGCCGCTCGGCCCACTTCTCGTTGACGACCGCGTCGATCCGGATCGTCTGCGGTGCATAGGCGCCGATGTGGATGGTGGGGGCGTCCTGGTCAGAGCCGAGGGCGATCTCGCCGTTCTTGTCCTGGAACCGTCGGCCGAGCGAGGGTGTGATCGACAGCTCGCCGCCGGCCACCCGTTCCCACGCCGGCTGGAACTGGGCGGTCTCCGTCGGGGCGAATCGCCTGAAGCTTGCCGGGTCGACCGCGGCGAGGTTCAGTGCGCGGTTCTCGATCACCACGTTGGCGAGGCCGAACGTCTCCACGGCCGCAACGTTGCGGAGCCCCTTGATCCGCTTGACCAGGGACTCGCTCAGGGGCGTCTGGTTGAAGATCAGGACATCCGGCTGAAGCACTGCGCTCTTCATCGGCCCCGGCGGGTCGACGGCGAGGTCGGCGTCGACGGTCGCGCTCGCCTCGGGTGCGTCGGTGCCGCTCGTCCCGCCCTTCGCCTTCCCGCCCTCTCCGCCCGTGGTCGGGTCGCCGGCGGTGGGAGACCCCTGGGCACTCGTCGACGGGCTGTCGCTCGCGGTCTGCTCGTCGTTGTTGCAGCCAGCGACCGCGGCCAGCACCATCGCCGCCGCAAGCACACGCAGAGCCGCAGACCCTCCCACGTGCCAAGGTTAAGCGGATCCGGCAACCTCCGCTGTCCGTCGTCCCGGATGCCGGGTCAAATCACGCCTGGTCAGAGGTCGTGAACCGCGGTGACCAACGTTGACGGACCGCCCTCGAGGTCGAAACTTCACCAGATGTAGACCGATCCGCTTGCGGGCCAACCTACGCAGGCGCCTCGAGTACGTCGTTGCGGATCGTGAACCACGACACCAGCCCGCCGACCACCAGGATCCCGGCGGACGCGATCATCGCCAGACGGTAGCCCGCGTCGAACGCCGCCGGGTCGGCGTAGTCCACACCGGAGAGGCCGACGGCCACCGGCAGCACCGCGACCGCGAGCAGCGAGCCGATCCGGGCGACCGCGTTGCTGACACCACTGGCGATGCCGGCGTTGCGGTCCGGGGCGGCGGCGAGCACGGTGGCCGTCAACGGTGCGACCATGAGCGCCAGACCGAGCCCGAACACGGTGACGCCGGGGAGGACGTCGCGCCAGTAGTCCACGTCGACGCCGATCCCCAGCAGCAGCATGGTGCCGGCGCCCATGACGATCGGACCCAGGGTCATCGGGAGCCGGGGCCCGATCCGCGCACCGAGGGCGCCGCCCCGTGACGCCAGGAACACCATGCAGACGGTGATCGGCAGCAGGGAGACCCCGGCGGCCAGTGCGCCATATCCGCTGACCGTCTGCAGCTGCAGGACGACGAAGAACATCACGGCGGCGAGGGCGGCGTAGACGAGCAGGGTCATCACGTTGGCCGAGCTGAAGGTGCGGCTGTCGAACAGCCCCAGCGGCAGCATCGGATCGGGGTGCCGCGACTCGGCGACGAGGAAGCCCACCGAGGCCGCGACCCCCACCACCAGGGCCGCGGGCGCGAGCGGGTCTCCGAACTGGATGAGGCCGTAGGTGATCCCGGCCAGCGTGAGGGAGGCCAGCACCGGCCCAGCGATGTCGGCGCGTCCGCAGTGCGCGCGGTCCTGGCTCTCCGGGACCCACCGCACCGCGATCCAGATGCTGATCGCCGCCAGGGGCAGGTTGATCAGGAAGATCCACCGCCACGAGGCGTACTCGACCAGGATCCCGCCCACGAACGGGCCGACGGCGGCCGCGATGGCGGCGAGCCCGGACCAGGCGCCGATGGCCTTGGGCCGGTCGGCCGGCCGGAACGCCCCCTGGATCATCGACAGGCTCCCCGGAGTCAGGAGCGCGGCACCGGCCCCCTGCAGGATCCGCGCTGCGATCAGCACCACCGGCGTCGGAGCGAGGCCGCACAGCAGCGAGGCGGCCGCGAACGCGACGGTCCCGACCACGAACATCCGGCGTCGGCCGAACCGGTCCCCGAGCCATCCGCCGAACAGGATCAGCGAGGCGAGGGAGAGCAGGTAGCCGTTGGTGATCCACTGCAGCTCGGACAGGGTCGCGCCGAGGTCCCGCCCGATGGTGCGCAGGGCGACGTTGACGACGGTCGTGTCGAGGAGCGTCATCCCGGTGCCCAGGGTCGCGGCAGCGACGATGGCGCGACCGGTCGGCGTACCCATCCGGATCGTCGCGGGTGCCGAGCTGCTCACAGGATCGAGCCTAGGTCGCGGTTCAGCGCAGGACGCGGGTCGCGATCCAGGCGATGTCGGTGGCGGTCCGGTCGGGGGCACCCGACGGCTGCATCACGTGGCTGAGCACCACCCGGACCACCATGTCGATGGCGGCCTCCAGATGGGCGGCGTCCAGCGGCACGTCGTACGGCGCGACCCGCTCGGCCACGACCAGCTTCGCGGCGGCGAGCAGCGAGTGTGCGTGCGTGGTCAGCAGCGGGAGCAGCTCGGTGTCCGCGCCGTGGGTGGCCGAGACCACCGCGTGCAGCAGCCGGTTGTCCTGCGCGAGCTCGAGCACTCCTCCCGCGGCCGCGCGGATCGCCTCGGGGAGGTCGTCGGGGTGCCGGTCGAAGGCGGACTCGACGGCCGCGAGGAAGCGGTCGAGCTCGGCGAGGATCATCGCCTCGGCGAGCGCCGGCTTGGTCCCGATCTCGTTGTAGACCGTCTGCCGGCTCACCCCCACCCGCTCGGCCAGTCGCGACATCGTCACGTGCGCCCAGCCGCGCGTCGTGGTCAGCTCGACGGCCGCGGCGACGAGCCGTTGCCGCAGCGGGGTGGAGACAGCGGCCGTCATGCGCCCAGTCTAGGGAGCCACCGCGTGATCGGGGGTGGGTCAGCCCTCCAGGGTCAGTGCCAGCACCGGGCAGGAGGCGGTCGCCGCGGCCAGCTCTGTGCGGTGCTCCTCGGCCGGGGTCTCGTCCAGGACGTGCATCACGTCGTCGTCATCGAGCTCGAAGAACTCGTGGGCCATCGCCTCGCACATGCCGTGCCCCTCGCAGAGGTCACGGTCGACCACGATCCGCATCAGCCGGGGTCCCCGTTCAAAGCGGAGCGGAGCGAGCATTTGAATGGGGTGTTCATGCGTGCGCCCTCTCGACCGGCACGAAGTCGAGCTTGTCGCGCACGCCGCAGTCCGGGCAGCACCACGAGTCGGGGATGTCCTTCCACGCCGTGCCGGCCGCGAAGCCCTCGTGCTCGTCGCCGGCGTCGACGTCGTAGGTGTAGCCACATCCGGGACACCGCGCCGCCAGCACCTCGTCCTCGCTGACCCGCCCGAAACTTCCAGGATCCGCGCTGACCCGCCCGAAAGTTTTGGGCGGGTCACCGTATTTCGCCAGGATCCGGTCCCGCTTGCGGGGGCTGATGTTGGCCCGGGTCAGGTCACCGTCGAAGTGCGCCAGCACTCGCGGGTCCATCACCCGCCGCCAGACGGCCGGCACCATGGCGAGCACGATCATTCCGGCGTACCCCGTCGGCAGCACCGGGGACTCCTCGAAGTCCCGCAGCGCCTGGTAGCGACGGGTGGGATTGGCGTGGTGGTCGCTGTGCCGCTGGAGGTGGTAGAGGAGCACGTTGGTCGCGACGTTGTTGGAGTTCCAGCTGTGGCTGGGGTCGACCCGCTCGTAGCGCTGGCGCTCACCGGTCCCGACCTTCTGACGGAGCATGCCGTAGTGCTCCATGTAGTTGACGACCTCGAGCAGCGAGAAGCCGACGACAGCCTGGATCAGGAGGTACGGCGTGATCCCCACGCCCGAGCCAGGCGACCAGGCCGCCCCACAGGACCGCCGACATCAGCCAGGCGTTGAGGACGTCGTTGCCGATGCGGAACGGGTGCTTGCCCCGCCGGGCGATCCGCCGCTTCTCCAGCCGCCAGGCCGACTTCAGGGACCCCCACACCGTGCGCGGCCAGAACTCGTAGAAGTTCTCGCCGAGCCGGGCGCTGGCCGGGTCCTCGGGGGTGGCGACGCGGACGTGGTGACCGCGGTTGTGCTCGATGTAGAAGTGCCCGTAGAAGCTCTGGGCCAGCGCGATCTTGGAGAGCCAGCGCTCGTGGCTCTCCTTCTTGTGGCCGAGCTCGTGAGCGGTGTTGATGCCGATCCCGCCGATGCAGCCGATCGAGATGGCCAGGCCGACCTTGTCGAGCGTGCTGAGCTCGCCCTGCAGGCCGAGCGGGTCGCCGTTGGCGAGCACCCAGAACGCGCCCACGAAGCCGACGTACTGGATCGGCAGGAAGAGGTAGGTGATCCAGCGGTAGTAGCGGTCCTGCTCCAGCGCCTCGATCACGTCGTCGGGTGGGTTGGAGCGATCGAGCCCGGTCATCAGGTCGATGGCCGGGACGATCACCAGGATCACGACGGGGCCGATCCACAGGAAGCCTCCGAACCCGGTCGCGGCCCACAACCCGTAGCCGACGAACGCCAGGGACGGCACGACGAGGCCGATCAGCCACAGGAAGCGCTTCTTGTCCCGCCACTGCTCGGTGGAACCGGTCGGGACCGTGCCCGGGCTGTCGAAGGTCGGTGCGATCTGGTCGGTCATGGGCCTGCCTCTCGGCGACTAGCTGATCGGTTTACAAAACCATAGAGTTTGTAAACCGATCTGGCAAGCACGACCCGAAAATGCAGCTGACCCGCCCGAAAGTTTCGGGCGGGTCAGCGTGGGGGTAGCGGTCAGACGGGGTAGCGCGTCGCGTCGACCTTCGCGTGGTAGTGACGACCCGCCTTGCCGCCGGCCATGGCGGTGAGGGCCGTGACGACGAGCAGGATGACGCCCGCGACGATGGCGCCGAACCCGGCGTCCTCCGGAGCGTTGATGTCGGGAGGGTTCACCCGGTCGAGGACGTTGTACTGCTCGCCGAAGATGAGGCCGAGCACCACCGCCACGATGGTCACCACGAGACCGACGATCCACACGGCCAGGCCCTGACGACCGCCGTCGAAGCGCGACATCCGCCCGGCGACGTAGCCGCCTGCGTAGTAGGCGATCGCGAAGATCGCGATGACGACGATCGCTGCGACCAGGCCCGCCGTGGCGCGATCCGCCTCGACGTCCGCCTGGGTCAGGTTGATCTCCTCACCGACGGCTGCGGCGATCGCGCTCACGATTCCGGCGAGCAGCACCGTCATTGCGATCGCGACCAGCCAACCGAAGAACGCCGCGCCCCAGTTGATGCCGCCGAACCGCTGGTGGGCGACGGTGCGGTTCTCCGCCCTGATCTCCTCGGCCGTCGGCTCGCGCTCTGCGTCTGACGGGCTCGCCGGTCGTCCTGCGTCCGAACATCGTTGTGCCTCCCTGGTGCTGGAATGGGCGTGGGTCAACGTACCGGCTTCGGGACGTGCCCGGCGCGCGGCCTCCCCGTCGGCCTACTCGATCGTCTTGCCGCTGATGGCGGCCGCGACGGCCTTCGGCACGTCGGTGTTGAAGACGGTGGGGATGATGAAGTTCGGGTTGAGCTCGTCGTCCTTGACGACGTGGGCGATCGCCTCGGCGGCGCGCAGCAGCATCTCTACGGTGATCTCGGAGGCCCGGGCGTCGAGCAGGCCGCGGAAGACACCGGGGAACGCGAGCACGTTGTTGATCTGGTTGGGGTAGTCCGAACGACCGCTGGCCACCACCGCGGCGTACTTCTCGGCCTCCGCCGGGTCCACCTCCGGGTCGGGGTTGGCGAGGGCGAACACCACCGGCTCGTCGGCCATGTCGGAGATCCAGGTCGGGTCGAGCAGGCCGGGGCCGCTGACCCCGATGAAGACATCGGCGCCGGTCAGCCCGGTGCGCAGGTCGCCGCGGACCTTCCGCGGGTTGGTGCGTGCCGCCAGCTCCGCCTTGGCCGGCGGCAGCGAGTCGTCGTCGGAGGACAGGCAGCCCTCGCGGTCCCAGACGACCACGTCCGTGGCTCCGCCGGCCAGGAGCAGGGTGACGATCGCCGAGCCGGCGGCCCCGGCGCCCGCCACCACCACCCGGGAGTCGGGCAGGCGCTTCTTCACCACCCGCAGCGCATTGGTGAGCGCGGCGATGACCACGATCGCCGTACCGTGCTGGTCGTCGTGGAAGACCGGGATGTCCAGGCTCTCCCGGAGCCGTCGCTCGATCTCGAAGCACCGGGGGGCCGCGATGTCCTCCAGGTTGATGCCCCCGAAGCCCGGCGCGATCATCTCCACCGCGCGCACGATCTCGTCGGTGTCCTGGCTGGCCAGGCAGATCGGCCACGCGTCGATGTCGGCGAACCGCTTGAACAGGGCAGCCTTGCCCTCCATCACCGGAAGCGCCGCCCCCGGCCCGATGTTGCCGAGCCCCAGCACTGCCGAGCCGTCGGTGACCACCGCGACCGAGTTTCCCTTGACCGTCAGCTTGGGGATGTCGTCCGGGTTGTGCGCGAGGGCAAGGCTGACCCGGCCGACGCCGGGTGTGTAGGCCATCGAGAGGTCGTCGCGGTTGCGCAGCGGCACCTTCGACGTGACCTCGATCTTGCCGCCGATGTGGAGCAGGAAGGTCCGGTCGCTGACCTTGTGCACCTCGACGTGGGGAACTTCGTCGGCAGCGGTCACGACCTGCTCGGCATGTGCGGAGTCGCTGGCCGAGCACGTCACGTCGAGGACCAGCCGCTCGTGACTGGACTCCGCGACGTCGATCGCGGTCACGACCCCGCCGGCCTTGGCGATGGCGGTGGCGACTGCGCCGACGATCCCGTGGTCCGGCGCGGTGTAGAGCCGCATGGTGATGGAGTACGACGACGTGGTGGCGGCCATGCATTCAGCCTGTCCTCATGGCGGCATCCGGGGCAAGTGACTACGGTCTCCAACCATGGCCGTCGTCGTGCAGGACAACCCGGACCTGACCCGCTACGAAGTCTTCGAGAACGGCGAGCTGGCCGGCTTCTCGGAGTACACCCGCTCAGACGACGCGATCGCCCTCAAGCACACCGAGGTCGACGACCGCTTCGAGGGGCGGGGCATCGGCTCCGCCCTGGCTCGCGGGGTGCTGGACGCGGCACGCAGCGACGGCCTCGCGGTGCTGCCCTACTGCCCGTTCATGGCGGGCTACATCCGCGGTCACAAGGCCGACTACGTCGAGCTGGTCCCACCGGGCCAGCGGGCGAAGTTCGACCTCTAGGGCACGTCGAGGTGGATCTGCAGGCTCCCCTCGAGAAAATGGTCTGGACATCGAGGTTTGGGACATGTCTCGGGGTGAGCATGATCAGTTCATGTTGATCATCGAGAGCCTGATGACCCTGATCACTGCTTTCGTCGTCGTGGTCCCTCTGGCCATGGCTCTGATGGTCATCGGCGCGCCGCAGCGCCGACAGGTCGCCAAGGCCGTCGTGCGCATCGACCCGCCGACCGCGCGTCGGCCCCGGAGCTGAGCCCCCGAAGTCTCCGGGGCCGAACGTAGCCCCTCTCGACGATCCCCCGTCCTCCCCGATTCAGGGGACGATCCGGCCGCGCACCTCCGCCGGCTGCTGGTAGCCGACCGGATTGCGGTGCCCGTCGAGGATGACCAGGACGTCGCGCTCGCCGGCATCCAGGACGATCTCGTCGCCGTCGATGCCGGTGACCTCCCCCCGGACGAGATAGAGATCCCCCTCGATCTGCTCGAGTGATCCACCCGGGGGGCAGCGCTCGACGTCGCCGATCGCGGCGATCCGGATCGGCACCGGCCGCCTCGGCCGTCCCCGCCGCACGAGCAGCAGGATGGCGAGCAGGATGGCGTCGGCGATCAGCGTGATGATCAGGCCGAGCCGGTTGCGGACCTCGCCCTCCACGATGTGAGCCGCGGGCCGGTCCTCGAGCACCCGGACGTCGACCGAGCGAGCGGCGCCGGCCTCGTCGAACGTCTCCTGGTCGACCTGAGCACTCCACGGGAGGCGATCGGGGTCGATGGCCTCGGAGAACCGGAACACCAGCCAGTAGTTGGGCTCGGCTTCGTCGCCGAGCACGCGGGTGTCCACGACCTCGGCGGTCGTGTCAGTACCGTTCCGCTCGACCTGCCACCGGGTCCAGGTGCTGTGCAGGACCGGGAGATTGATGAACGCGACGAGGACGACGATCAACAGGATCCGGTTCGTCCGCCTCGTCATGGCCCCAGTATCCCCGGCCTGCGGGGACGCGATGACCCCGCTCGACTCGGTCGGTCCTCCCTTGCAGACTGAGCCGCATGTCCATCCGCATCCACAACATCACCTTCGACTGCGCCGACGCCCGGGCGCTCGCGGGTTTCTGGTCGGCCCTCACCGGCTGGAACGTCTACTACGACGACGACCCCGAGGTGGTACTCGCGCCCAGCTTCCCCTACGACGGCACGGGCATGCTGTTCATCCCGGTCCCGGAGGGCAAGACCGCCAAGAACCGTCTCCACCTCGACCTGTCGCCGGAACGGGGCACCCGCGACGAGATGGTCGACACTGCCGTTGCCGCCGGGGCGACCGTCGTCGGCGACCATCGCGGTGCTGACGGCACGGGCTGGGTGACGCTGGCCGACCCGGAGGGCAACGAGTTCTGCATCGAGCGGGGTGAGTCTGAGCGCGGTGCCCCCGGGCCGCGGAGCTTCCGGATCGCCACCTGACCGATCGGAACTGCTGCACCACACTCGAAGGGTGGTGACGCTGGTCTTCGTGGGCGTGGTGGTGGCTCGCCTGCTGCTCCCAGTGCTGATCCCGCGCTTCCCGCTACCCGCGATCGTCGCCTGCCTGGTGGTCGACGGCGTCGACCAGACGATCTTCCAGAGCTTCGGCTACGACCCGCCCGGTTACCAGGGCTACGACAAGGCGATGGACGTCTACTACCTGGCCATCGCCTACCTGGCCACGCTGCGCAACTGGACCCACATGGGTGCCTTCGACGTCAGCCGCTTCCTCTACTTCTTCCGGCTGGTCGGGGTCGTCGCATTCGAGCTCTCGCAGACCCGGCTCCTGCTGCTGGTCTTTCCCAACACTTTCGAGTACTTCTTCATCGCCTACGAGGGCGTGCGTTCCCGGTGGAACCCGCTGCGGTTCGCGCTGGCCTGGTGGATCGGGGCGGCCGCGTTGATCTGGGTGCTCATCAAGCTTCCGCAGGAGTACTGGATCCACGTTGCCAAGCTCGACGTCACCGACTTCCTGGCCGAGCACCCGTGGGCGTGGGCGATCCTCGGCGGCGCAGCCGTCGTACTCGCACTCGGCTTCCAGTACGTCGTCCGCCCTCGGCTGCTTCCGGCCGACTGGCCGTTCCGGATCGCCACCGACCCCCTGCCCGAGGCCATGGACACCGCGGCCGAGCAAGCGGCCTGGCGGGCGAGCACGCGTCTGTTCTCCCGGATCACCCTCGAGAAGGTCGTCCTGGTCGGGTTGTTGTCGGTTCTGTTCGCGCAGATCCTGCCCGGGGTCCGGTCCACGGAGGTGCAGCTGTTCGTCGGCACGACCGTCCTCGTCATAGCCAACGCCGCGATCGTCCTGGTCGCCGCACGCCGGACGGTCACCACCGGGTCACTGGTCGTGGCCTTCCTGTTCCGGCTCGGGGTGAACTGGACCCTCGTGCTGCTCGCCGAGTGGTTCCTCGGGTTGGGACCGGGCGACATCAACGCCGGGAACGCGTTCTTCTTCCTGTCCCTCCTCAGCCTGCTGACCACACTGCACGACCACTACCAGCCGGTGCACGCCTACCGTGCCCGGCACGAACCGGCGGCGTTGGTGGCTCGATCCGAGGGGTCGGGGCCCGGCGTCGCCACGGGCTAGAACCCGATCGGCATCCCGGCGTAGTTCTCCGCCAGGCCAGTGGCCCCGGCCTCGCTGGACGTCACCCAACGCAGCTGCGAGAGCTGGAGCTGCTCGTCGAACGGGTCTCCTGTGTGGTGCAGCATCGTCGTCATCCACCACGAGAAGTGCGTGCACCGCCAGACCCGTCGCAGCGCTGTGTCGGAGTACTCGTCGGCAAGTCGGTGGTCGTTCTTGAGCACGAGCGCGGCCAGAGCCGGAGCCAGCAGTGCCACGTCGGCAACTGCAAGGTTGAGGCCCTTGGCTCCCGTCGGCGGCACGATGTGGGCGGCGTCCCCGGCGAGGAAGAGCCGCCCGTACCGCATCGGAGTCGAGACGAAGGAGCGCATGGGCAGCACGCTCTTGTCCGTCACCGGTCCCGGGGTCAGCTCCCAGCCGTCCTGGCCGTGGCCGAGTCGGGCCGCCAGGGCCTCCCAGATCCGGTCGTCGGACCAGTCGTCGGCGTCGGTGTCGTTGGGCACCTGCAGGTAGAACCGGGACACGTGCGCCGAACGCATCGAGTGCAGTGCGAAGCCGTCGGGGTGCCAGGCGTAGATGAGCTCGTCGGTGGACGGGGCGACGTCGGCGAGGATGCCGAACCACGAGTACGGGTAGACCCTCTCCCACTGGCGGCGCACCTCTGGCGGGACCTTGCCGCGGCTCGGCCCGAACGAACCGTCGCAGCCGACCACCGCGTCGGCAACGACCCGGCAGTCACGGCCGTCACCGTCGGTGAACGTCACCGACGGACGGTCGGACTCGAGGTCGTGCAGCGCGGTGTCGGTGACCTCGTAGTGGATCTGCTGGCCGGCCGCGGTGCGCGCGGCGATGAGGTCCTTCTGCACCTCGGTCTGGCCGTACACCCAGACCGAGCGCCCCGTCAGGTCGACGAAGTCGAGGTGGTGCCGCTCGCCGGGCCACTGCAGGTAGATGCCGCGGTGTCGGTCCCCCTCGCGCTCGAGTCGCTCACCCAGCCCGCACTCGTGCAGCAGGTCGACGGTCGACTGCTCGAGGATGCCGGCGCGGATCCGTGAGGCGACGTACTCCTCGGAGCGGGTCTCGACCACGAGCGACTCGACGCCGGCGGCGTCGAGGAGGTGGGACAGCAGCATCCCCGCTGGGCCCGCACCGATGATCGCGACCTGGGTGCGGGTGTCCATGGGCTCAGTCAACTGGTCGCCACACGCGCGCGGCCATCAACCGCTTTCGCTGGACGGAAGGGCGAGCCCGCGGCCGATGCCCCGCGCTGCCACCTGGAGCGCGGCCACGAGCCGCACCTTGTCTCGCTTGAGACTGGGCACCACGATTCCCAGCGCCGCGACCACGGCGTCGTGGTGCCGGATCGGGACCGCCACCGAGCACGCTCCGAGGCTCATCTCCTCGGACGTCGTCGCGTAGTCGTCGCGCAGCACCTGGCGCAGCTGGCGGCGGAGCCGCCCCGGTTGGGTCACGGTGTAGGGCGTGATCCGGGGGAGGTCGGTCAGCACCGCGTCCTGGACCTCGGTCGGGGCGTGCGCCAGCAGCACCTTGCCGACGCCGGTCGCATGCATCGGCAGCCGCGAACCGACCGTGCTCACGACCGGCACGGACTCACTGCCGCTCAGTCGGTCGAGGTAGAGCACCTCGGTGTTGTCGCGAACGGCGAGGTGCACCGTGGCCAGGGTGGCCCCGTACAGGTCGTGGAGGTACGGCGATGCCCGTTCGACCAGCCCTGCCTGGACCGGGGCGAGCAGCCCGATGTCCCAGAGCCGTCGGCCGATGACGAAATCACCCTCCGCAGTCCGCGCCAACGCGCCCCATGTGACGAGCTCGGCGGCGAGTCGATGGGCTGTCGGCACCGGCAGTCCCGCACGGCCGGCCAGCGCCGTCAGGGTCAGCCGGCGGTGGTCCTCGTCGAAGGCGCCGACCAGTGCGAGCGCACGGCTGGTGACCGAGACACCGGAAGCGGAGGAGTTGCCGGCCACCCGGTCAGTGTTCCACCGATCAGTCCTCCGGTTGCAGGTGAGCCGGCACCGTCGACAAGGCGAGTACGGCGAGCAACGCAGCCGCCGCGAACGCGTAGAAGCCCCACGGGTAGGCGATCCCGGCGGTGAGCAGGGCGCCACCGATCGCGGGGCCGACGATCGCGCCGACGCGGCCGACACCGGCGGCCATGCCCAGCGCGGTGCCGCGGATCTCCGGCGGGTAGAGGTGGCCGACGAACGCGTAGACCAGCACCTGGGCGCTGAACACGAAGATGCCCGCGAGCATCACCGCGGCGTACACGAGGAACGAGCTGTCCATCTTGATCGAGAGCAGGGCCAGGAAGAAGGCGGCGAGCCCGAACCACAGCAACACGGTCGGCTTGTTGCCGCGGGCGTCGGAGATGGTGCCCGCGACCAACAGGCCGATCACGGCGCCGAGGTTGAGCACCAGCAGCAGGCCGGTGCCGGCCTTGATGGAGTACCCGGCCTCGCCCATGATCGTCGGCAGCCAGGTGTTGAGCCCGTAGACCAGCAGGAGCCCCATGAAGGAGGCCACCCAGAGGCCGAGGCTGACCCTCAGGTAGCGGCCCTTGACCACCTCGGTGCTTCTCACCCTCCTGGCTGAGCCGTCCTCGACCTTGCCACGGGCAAGGAGGTAGGCCTCGGACTCAGGCAGCTTGGCCCACAGCAACGGGACGGTGGCCAACCCGGCGAGTCCGCCGACCACGAACATCGACTCCCAGCCCCAGGTGTCGATGAGGACGAGCGCGAGCACCGCGGTGAGCACGGCGCCCACGTGGTAGCCGGTCATCATCCGGGTGACCGCTGAACCGCCGCGACCTGTGGAGGCGTGCTCGCTCATGTAGGCCAGCGCGGTCGGCAGGCAGGCGCCGAGACCGAGTCCGGCCAGGAAACGAAGCGTCGTGAACTGGGTGACGTCCTGCGCCAGGGGGATGGCAAGGGTGAACGCCGAGAACAGCGCGACACACGAGATCAGGCTGCGTCGTCGGCCGAAGCGGTCGGTCAGAGGGCCGATGGTCACCGCGCCGATGCCGACGCCGACCAGGCCGATGGTGGAGGCGGTGGTCGCCGCGGCAGGGGTGAACCCGAGATCGCCGCTCTCCAGAAGGGTCGGGATCACCGCGCCGATCACGACCAGGTCGAATCCGTCCAGTGCGACCGCAACCCAGCAGAGGAGGACCGGCCAGAGACCGGCCGCCGCCCGTGTGCTCGTTCCGGTCGTCGGACCGGTGGTACGGAGAGAGGGGGACATGGGGAACTCCTTGCCGGGATGTCGCGTCGGTTGCCCCACCGTGTCCGCCGGTCCCGACCAACTGACCAGCCGGTGCTTCCACTCAGTGGAAGGAGACGGTGACGCCGCGCAACGCGCACGCCCTACCGTCGAACCGTGACCAACCTCCTGGCCTCCTCAGACACGGCCGGCTCGACCCAGGCCGAGGTCGACGCCGAGATGGCCTCGGTCGCGGCCACCGCCGTCGAGGGCGAGCCGCAGCCGCGCCTGGACTACCCGCCCTACCGCTCCAGCCTGCTGCGGCACCCCACCAAGGCCCTGCACCCCGCCGACCCGGAGGGAATCGAGCTGTGGAGCCCGGTCTTCGGCGAGCGCGAGATCGGCCCGGTCGAGGCCGACCTCACGGTGCAGCACTCCGGCGAACCCCTCGGCGAACGGATGAAGGTGACCGGGAGGGTGCTCGACGGCGACGGCCGGCCGGTCCGGCACCAGCTGGTCGAGATCTGGCAGGCCAATGCCGCTGGGCGCTACCTCCACCAGAGGGACCAGCACCCCGCGCCGATCGACCCGAACTTCTCCGGCGTCGGGCGCTGCCTGACCGACGCCGAGGGGCGCTACACCTTCACGACCATCAAGCCCGGTCCGTATCCGTGGCGCAACCACCGCAACGCCTGGCGGCCAGCGCACATCCACTTCTCGCTGTTCGGCAACGACTTCACCCAGCGGCTGGTGACCCAGATGTACTTCCCGGGCGACCCGCTGTTCTCCCTCGACCCGATCTACCAGTCGATCCTCGACCCCCGGGCGCGCGAGCGGCTGGTGGCGTCGTACGACCACGACGTGACCGAGCCCGAGTGGTGCACCGGCTACCGCTGGGACATCGTGCTCACCGGCAGCCACCGGACACCCCGGGAGGACGGATGAGCCTCGCGCCGACGCCCGGCCAGACGGTCGGCCCGTTCTTCTCGTTCGCGCTGGTCCGCGAGGGGTACGCCGAGCTGGTCTCCCCCGCGGACCCGCACGCGATCACCCTCCACGGGCGGGTGCTCGACGGCGCCGGCGAGCCGGTGCCGGACGCCCTGGTCGAGCTGACCCGCGGCGGGGATGAAGGCTGGGGCCGCGCGGCGACCGACGACCAGGGCCGGTACTCGTTCACGACACTCGCGCCGACCGGGCCGTTCTTCGCGATCACCGTGTTCGCGCGCGGCCTGCTGGACCGGCTGTTCACTCGCGCCTACCTGCCCGAAACGGCCGACGATGCGTTGCTGCCGGGCCTCGCCGAGGACCGTCGGGCGACCCTCGTCGCCACCGCCGACGAGCACGGCTACCTCTTCGACATCCGGTTGCAGGGGGACGACGAGACCGTCTTCCTCGCCTTTCCGCAAGACTGATCGCATGAGTCGACCTGCTCTGGCCCGGCGACGCACGGGGCGGCGACCACCTGACGGAGGGGTCGTTCCTCCGGGCGATGGTCACGGTCGAGGAGGCCTGGCTGGACGTGCTCGGCGTCGCCCACGGGCCGCTGCCCGAGATCGACCCGTCGACGGTCCCGTCGGAGAGCGCGTGGCAACCCGGTGATCGGGCTCGTGGCGATCCTGCGCGAACGGCTCGACGCAGACGCGGCCCGCTGGGTGCACCGGGGCCTCACCAGCCAGGACGTCGTCGACTCCGCGCTGATGGTGCTGCTGCGCGATGCGGTGTCCGAGGTACGCCGCGAGCTGCGGGAGCAGATCGGCATGCTGGCCGACCTCGCCGAGACACACCGGACCACGCCGATGGTCGGGCGGACCCTCACGCAGCACGCAGTGCCCACGACGTTCGGCATCAAGGTGTCCGGCTGGCTGACGGCGGTCCTCGACGCCGAGGAGGACCTGGCTTCCCTCGCCTTCCCCGTGCAGCTCGGTGGAGCCGCCGGCACCCTGGCCGCGGTCGTCGAGCTCGGTCTCGACGCCACCGCAGCGCGGGACCAGCTGGCCGACGCTCTCGGTCTCGCCCCGTCGATGCCGTGGCACACCGCGCGGGCACCCATCACCCGGGTCGGAGACGCGGCGGTCGGCTGCACCGACGCCTGGGGCCGCATCGCCAACGACGTGCTCAGCCTGTCCCGACCCGAGATCGGCGAGCTGGCGGAGGGTGAGGGGGGTGGCTCCTCCACGATGCCGCACAAGCGCAACCCGGTCCTCTCCGCACTGATCCGCCGCGCCGCGCTTGCCGCTCCGCAGCTCGCGGCCACGCTGCACGTCGCGGCCGCCAACTCGGTCGACGAGCGGGCCGCCGGCGCGTGGCACGCCGAGTGGGCCACGGTCGCGACGCTGGTGCGGCGTACCGTCGTCGCCGGCTCGCAGGCGACCGACCTCCTGGCCGGGCTCCGGGTGCAGGCCGACCGGATGGCGGCCACCCTGGGCACAGCCGACATCGGGTCCGAGCAGCAGTCGATGGCCGAGCTGGCAGGACACGAGCCCTCGACGGACTACCGCGGCGCCACCGACGAGATCATCGACGCCGCACTCGACCGGGCCCGCCGGTCCCTGAAGAGCGAGGAGCCCACGTGATCCCCGCCATCACCGCCGTCCGGCTCACCGGCGCCCGTCACCGCGCCGAGCTGCCGCTGCTCGTGCTCGGCCCGTCCCTCGGCACCTCGGCCACGACGCTGTGGAGCGCCTGCGCCGCCCACCTCACCGACGCCTTCGACGTGGTGGCCTGGGACCTGCCCGGCCATGGCCACAACCGATCCGTACCCGACGAGGCGTACACGATGGAGCAGCTGGCCGGCGGGGTCCTCGAGGTCGTCGACACCCTGCTCGCCGAGCGCGGCGAGACCGGGGGCAGCTTCGCCTACGCCGGCGACTCCGTGGGCGGCGCGGTCGGGCTCCAGCTGATGCTGGACGTGCCCGACCGGGTCGGGTCGGCGGTCCTGCTGTGCACCGGCGCGCGGATCGGCGAGCCCGAGATGTGGTCCGACCGGATCGGCCAGGTCAGCAGCTCCGGGACATCGGTCATGGTGTCGCCCTCGGCCGGGCGCTGGTTCGGACCCGGGTTCCTCGACCGCGAGCCGGAGCGAGGATCGGCCCTGCTGCACGCGCTGCAGGAGGCCGACGACGAGGGCTACTGCCAGGTCTGCCGTGTCCTCTCGGATTTCGACGTGCGCGATCGGCTCTCCGAGATCGGGACTCCCGTGCTGGCCGTGGCCGGCGCGGCCGACGTCGCGACCCCCACGGAGCGGCTCCGCGAGATCGCCGACGGGGTCAAGGACGGCCGGCTGGTCGAGCTCGACGGCGTGGCCCACCTTGCTCCGGCCGAGGTGCCCGAGCTCGTCGCCCGGTTGATCCGGAGCCACGTCCTCGGTGAGCAGCCAGCCGTCCACCGCGCCGTACGACGAGGGCATGGTCGTGCGACGCGAGGTCCTCGGCGACGACCACGTCGACCGGGCTGATGCGGCGACCACCGAGTTCACCCGGGAGTTCCAGGAGCTGATCACGACCTACGCCTGGGGCACGATCTGGACCCGTCCCGGACTCGACCGGCGCAGCCGGTCCCTGATCACGCTGACCGCGCTGGTCGCGCGTGGCCACCACGAGGAGCTCGCCCTGCACCTGCGCGCTGCCCGCACCAACGGGCTGAGCGTCGACGAGATCAAGGAGCTGCTGCTCCAGACCGCGATCTACTGCGGCGTCCCGGCCGCCAACACCGCGTTCCGGATCGCCCAGCAGGTCCTCGCTGAGGAGGACGAATGACCACATCCTTCGTGTACGCCGCCACCCGCACGCCGTTCGGAAGGTTCGGTGGTGCGCTGGCCGAGGTGCGTCCCGACGACCTGGCCGCCACGGCGCTGACCGGCCTGCTGAGAAAGGCTCCCGCTCTCGACCCGGCTTCGATCGGCGACGTGGTGTGGGGCAACGCCAACGGTGCGGGTGAGGACAACCGCAACGTGGGCCGGATGGCCGTGCTGCTGGCGGGGCTGCCGACGTCGGTGACCGCGACGACCGTCAACCGGCTGTGCGGATCGAGCCTCGATGCGGCGATGGCCGCGTCCCGCACGGTGGAGACCGGCGATGCCGACGTGGTGGTTGCCGGCGGGGTGGAGTCGATGACCCGGGCGCCGTGGGTGCTGCCGAAGCCGTCGCGGGCCGTTCCCCGCCGGCCACGTGACCGCGGTGTCGACGACGCTGGGGTGGCGGCTGGTCAACGAGCGGATGCCGGCCGAGTGGACCGTGTCGCTCGGTGAGGCCAACGAGCTGATCGCCGACAAGTACGGCATCGGGCGGGACCGGCAGGACGCCTTCGCGGCCCGCTCCCACAACCTCGCCGACGCAGCCTGGGAGGCCGGCTTCTACGACGACCTCGTGATCCCGGTGGAGGGCGTCGAGCTTGGCCGCGACGAGGGCATCCGACCCGGGTCCAGTCCCGAGTCGCTGGCCGGGCTGAAGCCGTCGTTCCGCGCAGACGGCACGATCACACCGGGCAATGCATCGCCGCTGAACGACGGGGCGTCGGCTCTGCTGATCGGCTCCGAGGAAGCGGCCGACCGGATCGGGCTCGCTCCCGTTGCCAGGATCGCGGGTCGCGGTGCCTCCGCGACCGAACCGCAGTGGTTCGGGACCGCGCCGGTCGAGGCCGCGGACCGGGCGCTGGCCCGGGCCGGCATCGGGTGGTCCGACGTCGCCCACGTCGAGCTCAACGAGGCGTTCGCGGTGCAGTCCCTGGCCTGCGTCGACCTCTGGGGGATCGACCCGGACATCGTGAACACCAAGGGTGGGGCGATCGCGATCGGCCACCCACTGGGGGCCTCCGGCGGCCGGATCCTGGGCACCCTCACCGCCCGCCTCCAGCGAATCGGGAGACCGATGGGGTGTGGCCGCGATCTGCATCGGCGTGGGACAGGCGCTCGCCGTGGTGCTGGAGAACGTGACGTGACCCTGGTGTGCGAGACCACGGACGAGGCGGTCGCCGGGGTCGAGGACGGATCGACCGTGTTGATCGGCGGGTTCGGCATGGCGGGGATGCCGGTCGACCTGATCGACGCGTTGATCCGTCAGGGAGCGACCGACCTGACCGTGGTCTCCAACAACGCCGGCAACGGCGACACCGGGCTGGCCGCACTCCTGGCCAAGGGCCGGGTCCGCAAGATGGTGTGCTCGTTCCCCCGTCAGGCCGACTCCTGGGTCTTCGACGGCTTGTACCGCGAGGGTCGGGTCGCGCTCGAGGTCGTCCCGCAGGGGAACCTCGCCGAGCGGATGCGGGCCGCCGGCGCCGGGATCGGGGCGTTCTTCTCGCCCACGGGCGTCGGCACGCCGTTGGCCGAGGGCAAGGAGACGCGGGAGATCGACGGCCGCACCTACGTCCTGGAGTACCCGATCAAGGGTGACGTCGCGCTGATCGGGGCGCACCGCGCCGACCGCGCCGGCAACCTCGTCTACCGCAAGACCGCCCGGAACTTCGGTCCCGTCATGGCCACCGCAGCCACCACCGTGGTCGCCCAGGTCCACGAGGTCGTCGACATCGGCGGCCTCGATCCCGAGGTCGTGGTCACTCCCGGGATCTACGTCGACCGGGTGGTGGTTCCGTGAGCCTCACCAGAGCGGAGATGGCCGCCAGGGTCGCGGCCGACATCCCCGCCGGCTCGTTCGTCAACCTCGGCATCGGCCAGCCGACCATGGTCGCCGACCACCTTGACCGTGATTCGGGCGTGGTGCTGCACACCGAGAACGGCATGCTCGGCATGGGTCCCGCCGCGGACGGCGACCAGGTCGACCCGGACCTCATCAACGCGGGCAAGATCCCTGTCACGGAGCTGCCGGGGGCGTCGTACTTCCACCACGCCGACTCGTTCGCGATGATGCGCGGCGGCCACCTCGACGTGTGCGTCCTCGGCGCCTTCCAGGTCTCCCACACCGGCGACCTCGCCAACTGGCACACCGGCGCCCCCGACGCCATCCCGGCCGTCGGCGGCGCCATGGATCTCGCGATCGGCGCGAAACAGGTGTTCGTGATGATGAGCCTCCTCGCCAAGGACGGCACACCCAAGCTCGTGCCCGAGTGCACCTATCCGCTCACCGGCGTCGGCTGCGTCGACCGCGTCTACACCGACCTCGCCGTCTTCGACGTCGGTCCTGAAGGGGCGAGGCTCGTCGAGACCTTCGGTGTCACGGCCGAGGAGCTGGCGAGCCGGCTGGACCTGCCTTTCGTCGACGCGTGAAGGCCGCTTCTTCGTACCAGTGATCAGCCGGTCAGCGGTGGAAGCTGGCAGTCCCGATGTTGGGCGCGCTGTCGAAGGCGTAGCTGGTGCCGAGCAGGCCGGACTTCAGCCAGCTGGATTCCAGGGCCCACTGGACGTGCTGCGCGCCGCGCAGCTCGCCGAGCGGCAAGGTGAGCACGATGCGCGTTCCGTCGACGGTCGGCCGGCCGATCTCACGCTGGCCGTCGCCACGGCTGAGATGGGTCGTCCAGCCGCCGGGGCTCGCCTGGGCGTGCACGTAGAAGGGGGAGCCGGAGGCGGGTGTCAGCTCGAATCCGAAGGAGAGCTGGGTGTCCCGATCGGGCATCCGGGCTGGAACCGGGCCGGCGGTGCTGGCTTCGAGGCGCAGCTGCGGCCCGTCGGCTCGCAGGCATCCCCTGGTGACGTCGGCGGCCGACGGTGGGGATCCGGAGGCGTCCATGTCGCCCCGCGAGTCGTCGCGGCAGGACGGCTTCGACACGGTCTGCGCCGCGGCACCGCTTCCCTGTGACGCGCTGGTCGAACCGGATGTGCCGCTCGCGGCGCCGGCTGCCTGGGCGCCCGCGGAACCGGAACCGCCATGGCTGCCGCGCGGCTTCTGCGCAGGCCTGGGCTTGGCGGCTCCGTGCGGATGACCGGACCTGGTGTCCGCACGCTTCTGATGGGCCGCCTTGCCCTTTCCCTCCCTCTTGGCCGACGCCGGAGGCTCAGCGTCGGCGGCACAGGACACGAGGGCACCCGCGACGACCAGCGCCGCGAGAGCCCTCGTGATCCTGTGGTCGAACATCGTGACTAGCCGCGGTCCCAGACCTGCGCGTTGCCGCGGGCGAGAGCGGTCCTGTTCTCGTCTTCAGGATCGTCGGCACAGTTCGCTTCGTTGAACGGGGTCAGCGCGACGATGTCCGTCCCATCACCATTGCCGTTGTCCTCGACGTACAGCCCGAACGTGCCGCCGTCGCGCCAGGTTCCCCCGACCCGGGCAACAGTGCCCTGGACGTCGATGCAGGCGACGGTGCCGTGCCGGACCACCTGCTCCTCACCCGAGCGGTCGACATACTGGACCTGGCCCCTGGCCGCATCGGCGGTCCCCTCAGCGGTGAACGCGATGGTGCTGCCTGCCCCACCCTCGCTCCCGACAAGGATCTGACCGCCGCCCCTGGCCGCGTCCTGCTGGCCCGCCGACGCAGACACCCCCGACAGCGCGAGCGCGACACCAGCCACGCCCACCCCGACGAGCGTGATCGTCTTCTTCCTCTTCACTTGTAGCCTCCAAGAGTAAGGCCCGGCCCTCGCCGGGCTGCCTCTCCAACGACGTGACGAGGCGCAGGTCACGCGGAGGCCGGACCGAGGTCAGCGGCGGAGATGGATCGTGCGCGGTTCCAGCCACTTCTCGTGGTACCTGCCGTCGTCCCACGTCAGCCGGGACCTCACCGTGAACCTCCCGGGCCGCGTCGACTGCGAGCAGAAGTCGAAGTGGCCGCGCCCGCGCTTCGGGTCGCGCCCCTTCCACTCGTAACCGGTCGAGATCTGCTTGCCCCTTGCGTCGATGAGGAACAGCTCCAGCGACCAGTCGCTGCCGCCGGGCCTCACCCGGTAGCGATAGCCGTGGCTCTGGCAACCTCGTCGGAAGGCGCCATCCCAGGAGTGGACCGAGCCGGTCGCCCGGACATGCTGGAGCGAGTGCAGCTCGGACTCCGGGTCGGACAGCGAGATCGCGGGCGAAGCAATCGCCAGCGAACCCACGGCGAGAACGGCCGCGGCCAGAAGCCGTGCCGGCGCCATACGGGCGTGCGTCATGATTCCTCCTCCACCGGGGCGACCCCGGGTCTGATTCATACTCTAGGTATGTCAACGCAGCGACCCAGCCAGAGTCACGGCTGCGGGGTGTGACCTGCGCCGCGGCCGGGGGCCGTGTCGAGAATGCGCTGCGGCCGACGCGAGCGGTCGTCCCGGGGACGGTGAGTCGGCGATCGAGTGCAGGTTCGCAGGCAACCTGCTGTGTGTGCGCGAGGGGGGAGTTGAACCCCCACGTCCGTTAGGACACACGGACCTGAACCGTGCGCGTCTGCCTATTCCGCCACTCGCGCGAGAAGCGGGCCAAGGCTATCCCAGCGCCGAGATCATCCCCAAACCGCCCACGTGGCCGTGGGGCCCGTGGCCCGCGGCGGTCCCCCCGATACGATCGGGCTCGATCGGGGGCTGACCGGCCCTGCTGTCATGCGCGGAAGGAGGCGGAGCCGTGGGTGGACTGCAGAATTTCGAGCACAAGCTGGAGCAGATGATCTCCGGTGCCTTTGCCCGCGCCTTCCGCAGCGCCGTCCAACCCGTCGAGATCGCCGCCGCCCTGCAGCGGGAGTGCGACAACAACGCCCAGATCCTGTCCCGCCAGCGGCGGATGTGCCCCAACTCGTTCCACGTCGAGCTGTCCCAGGGCGACCTCGACCGGCTCTCGCCGTACGACACCGCGCTGGCCGAGGAGCTCACCCACCAGGTCGAGGACCACGCTGAACAGCAGGGCTACGTCTTCCCGGGGCCGGTGCGGATCGAGTTCGAGGCCGCGGAGGACCTGACCACCGGCCGCTTCCGGGTCCGCAGCAAGGCACAGGCCCGGGTGACCGGGAGCGCCACGGACACCCAGGTCGGCCGGGCCCGCGCCCTGCTCGACATCAACGGCACCAAGCACCCCCTCCAGCCCCCGGGCCTCGTGGTGGGTCGGGGCACGGAGGCCGACGTCCGGATCAACGACCCGGGCGTGAGCCGTCGCCACGTGGAGTTCGACGTCGACCTGAGCGGCGGCCTCCTCCGGCTCTCGGTGCGGGACCTCGGCTCGACCAACGGGATGCTCGTCGACGGTCACCGGATCACGCACACCCGCGTCCACGACGGGACGACGGTCAAGATCGGCAACACCACGATGACGGTCCGCGTCATCGAGGAGGGCGCGGATGTCTGAGCTCACCCTGTTCCTGATCCGGCTGGCCTACCTGGCCATCCTGTGGATCTTCGTGCTGTCCGCGATCTCGGTGATCAGGTCCGACATGTTCGGTGCCCGAGCCCCGGCGCCCGAGCGTGGAGCAGCCCGGGCCACCAAGACGAAGAAGAGCAGCAAGCCCCCGCCCAAGCGGCGCGGTAGCCCGACCCACGTGCTCGTCGTCGACGGCGCCAACTCCGGGGAGCGCGCGGACCTGGCGAAGGCGCCGATCCTGATCGGCCGCGGCAACGACGCGGCGATCCGCCTCGACGATGACTACGTCTCCACGCGGCACGCCCGGATCGCCTCCTCGGGCGACCAGTGGTTCGTGGAGGACCTCGGCTCAACCAACGGCACCTACATCGGCAGCGCTCGGATCACCCAGCCCACCACGCTCACGCTGGGCACCCAGGTCCGGATCGGGAAGACGATCCTCGAGCTGAGGAAATGATGCTGCGCCTCGACTACGCGGCGATCTCCGACGTCGGCCGGGTCCGCAAGGACAACCAGGACTCCGGGTACGTCGGTCCCTGGGTCATGGCCGTGTGCGACGGCGTCGGCGGCGCAGCTCGCGGCGACATCGCCTCGAGCACGGCCATCCAGCAGCTCCGAAAGCTGGACGAGAAGCCCACCGACGACCTGCTCGGCCAGGTGGCCGGAGCCATCCACCGGGCCCATGACCGGATCGGTGAGCTCGTCGACGAGGAGCCCTCCCTCAACGGCACGAGCACCACCGCCACCGTTGCCCTCTTCGACGGGGAGCGGCTCGGCATGGGGCACCTCGGAGACAGCCGCGCCTACCTGTTCCGCAACCAGGAGCTCCGCCAGCTGACCAAGGACCACACCTTCGTCCAGACCCTGATCGACGAGGGTCGCATCACCGAGGACGAGGCGCGGGTCCACCCGCACCGCAACCTCATCCTGCGAGCGCTCGACGGAATGGGCGACGCCGAGCCCGACCTCTTCCACGTCGACCTCGAGCCAGGTGACCGGCTGCTCCTGTGCAGCGATGGCGCCTGCGGCGTCCTCGACGACGGCCGACTGGCCGACATCCTCCGCGGCGGGAGCCCCGACTACGCCGCCGTGGAGCTGGTCCGCGCCAGCCTCGATGCCGGAAGCACCGACAACGTGACCTGCCTCGTCGCGGACGTGGTCGACGCCGCCGAGGCCGGCCCCGGAGACCTCAGCCCGATGCTCGTCGGCGCCGCGGCCGATCTCAAGCGCAAGCGCGGCGGCGCGATGACGGGCCTCTTCCGCGGACACCGCTCCGGCGACACCGGCGAGCTCGAGCCGGTGGTCGCCGACATCCCCGACGACGTGCCGCACGCGATCACCAGCGACCCGATCGACCCCGAGGAGGCCCGCTACGCGCCCAGACCGCCGCGCCGGTTCGTCTGGGTCCGGGTCCTGCTCGCCGCCGTCGTCGTGATCGGACTGCTCTGGGTCGGGCTCGCCGCCACCTGGTCATGGAGCCAGACCCAGTACTACGTGGGCGAGAGCGGCGGGGTGGTGACGATCTACCGCGGACTCAACGGCGACCTGGTCGGCGTCGAGCTGTCGAGTCCCTACGAGTCGAGCGACGTCGACCTCAACCGACTCTCCGACTTCGACGCCGCCAGGGTGCGCGAGGGCATCGAGGCCGGCAACCTCGACGACGCCCGGCGCACCGTCGAGAACCTCGCCCAGCGACAGTCCGACGACACCTCGACCGACGGGTCGGGTGGCTGACTTGTCGCAGACGTCGAGCCTGCTGGGATTCGTGCACCGGCGACGCCGGGGCGCGGAGCTCTTCCTGCTCGTCCTCGCGCTCGCGGTCGGGGTCGGCGCCTACGCGGCGGTCGGCCTCGGGGTCGAGGGCGAGGTTCCCGCAGACATCCTCGGCTACGGCGGGTGGCTGGCCGCCCTGATCATCGCGGCCCACGTCGTCGTACGCCTCACCGCACCGTACGCCGACCCCGTGCTGCTGCCGGTCGTGGCCGCGCTGAACGGGCTCGGCCTGGCGGTGATCCATCGACTGGACCTCGCCTACGAGGCCGCCGACCGGACGGCCGGGTTCGCCCAGAAGCAGCTGATCTGGATGACCGTGGGGGTGGCGCTGTTCGTGGCCACCCTGGTCTTCCTGCGCGACCACCGGGCGCTGCAGCGGATCACCTACACCCTCGGCCTGACCGCGATCGCCCTGCTGCTCCTGCCGATGGTCCCCGGACTGGGCACCACCATCAACGGCGCGCGGATCTGGATCCGGCTCGGCGCGTTCAGCTTCCAGCCGGGCGAGGTGGCCAAGGTGCTGCTGGTGATCGCCTTCGCCGGCTACCTCGTGCTGCACCGCGACGCGCTCGCTCTCGCGGGGCGCCGGGTGCTCTTCGTCGACCTCCCCCGCGGCCGGGACCTCGGCCCGATCCTGGCGATGTGGCTGGTCAGCCTCGCCATCCTCGTCTTCCAGCGCGACCTCGGCTCGAGCCTGCTGTTCTTCGGCCTGTTCCTGGTCCTGCTCTACGTCGCGACAGAGCGTCCCGGCTGGCTCGTCGTGGGTGGCACGTTGTTCATCGGGGGGGCAACCCTGCTCTACTACATCGCCTCCACGACCGGGGTGATGAGCCACGTCGCCACCCGCGTCAACATCTGGCTGGACCCGTTCAACCACTACGGCGAAGGCACTGACGACCTGGCCTTCCAGCCGGTCGAGGCGATGTTCGGAATGGGATGGGGTGGGCTGATCGGCCGCGGCTTCGGTGGTGGCAGCCCGGACCGGGTCCCCTTCGCCGAGTCCGACTTCATCGTCGCGTCGATCGGCGAGGAGCTCGGGCTCACCGGGGTCATCGCGGTCGTCCTGATGTACGGCATCCTCGTCGAGCGCGCACTCCGGGCCGCTCTGGTGTGCCGCGACGGCTTCGGCAAGCTGATCGCCACCGGGCTGGCCGGGGTCCTCGCGCTCCAGGTGTTCGTCGTCATCGGAGGCGTCACCCGGCTGATCCCCCTCACCGGTCTGACCACTCCGTTCCTGTCCTACGGCGGCTCCTCGCTGGTGGCGAACTGGGTGATCGTCGCCCTGTTGCTGCGGATCTCCGACCAGGCCCGCCGGCCGGTGCCATCGCTCGCGCCCGAGGACGAACAGCCCGACAGCGAGACCACCCAGGTGGTGAAGCTGTGAACAAGCCGATCCGCACGATCTCGATCTTCTGCCTGTTGCTGTTCCTCGCGCTGATGATCAACGCGACCTACCTGCAGTACTACCGGGCCGGCGCCCTGGAGAAGGACCCGCGCAACCGGCGGGTGCTCGCCGCCTCCTTCTCCGGCGACCGGGGTGCCATCCTGGTCGGCCGGGAGGCGGTCGCCGAGAGCGTGAGGTCGGACGACCAGTACGAGTTCCAGCGGCGCTACCCGCAGCCCCTCAAGTACTCCCACGTCACCGGCTGGTTCTCCTACTTCAGCCAGACCGGGATCGAGCAGTCCCAGAACGACGTGCTCTCGGGGGACGACTCGCTCCTGTTCGTGACCCGGCTGGTCGACCTGCTGAGCAACTCCACCCCGAAGGGCGGCAGCGTCCAGCTGACCCTCGACCCCGCCGCCCAGGACGCCGCGTATGCGGGGCTCGAGGCCGTGCCCGGTGAGGCCGAGGGCGCCGTGGTGGCGCTCGAGCCGACCTCGGGCAAGATCCTGGCGATGGTGTCCAGCCCCGGCTACGACCCCAACCTGATGGCGAGCCACGACTTCGGCGAGGTGGCCGACACCGCCAGGCGCCTCGGCAACGCCGACTCCGAGCCGCTGCTGAACCGCTCCATCCAGACCACGCTGCCGCCGGGCTCGACGTTCAAGATCGTGACCGCGGCCGCAGCTCTCGAGAGCGGAAACTACGCCGACTCGGAGTCGCTGGTGCCCGGTGGCCCGACCTACCAGCTGCCGCTCACCAGCGGCGAGTCGGGCGTGATCGACAACGAGGGGCGGGCCTGCGGGACCGACCGGATCCCGATGGTCCAGGCGATGGAGCAGTCCTGCAACACCACGTTCGCCCAGCTCGCCGACGAGCTCGGCGCCGACGCCATGCACCAGCAGGCGGAGGCTTTCGGCTGGAACTCGACCTACCTCGACGACCTGCCCCTGCAGGCGCCCTCGGCCTACCCCGAGGACATGGACGCGGCCCAGACGGCACTGTCCGGCTTCGGGCAGTCGAGCGTCACCTCGACCCCGCTGCAGATGGCGATGGTGGTCTCCGCGGTCGCGAACGGCGGTATCGCGATGAAGCCCTACGTCGTCGACGAGGTCCGCTCCCCCGAGCTCGACGTCCTCGACAAGACCGAGCCGACCGAGCTCTCCCGGGCGGTCTCGGCCTCCACGGCCGAGGAGCTCAAGGAGATGCTGGTCTCCACGGTCACCAACGGGACCGCGAGCCCGGCGGCCATCCCGGGCGTCGACGTCGCCGGCAAGACCGGCACCGCCGAGAGCGGGCGCGACAACGTGCCGCCGTACGCCTGGTTCGTGTCGTTCGCCCCCGCCGACGACCCCCAGGTCGCCGTCGCGGTGATGATCCAGAAGGCCGACATCCCCCGCGGCGAGATCGCCGGTGGCGCCGTCGGTGGCCCGATCGCCAAGTCGGTGATGGAGGCGGTGATCCAGTGACGGAGGAGCAACGCCGCTTCGTCGACGTGGCCAACCGCTACGCCCTCGAGTCCCGGATCGCCACCGGGGGCATGGGTGAGGTGTGGCGGGCCGCCGACACCGTCCTGGGGCGCCAGGTGGCGGTCAAGCTGCTGAAGGCGGAGTACGCCGACGACGCGACGTTCCGGTCGCGCTTCGAGACCGAAGCCCGTCACGCTGCGTCCCTGCACCACCCGAACGTGGCCGCCGTCTACGACTTCGGCGAGGCCGCTCCCAGCGACGGATCCGGCGTGGCTCGTCCGTACCTGGTGATGGAACTGGTCGACGGCCAGCCGCTCTCGGCCCTGCTGGAGCCCGGGCACCCACTGGACCCCGACGCCACCCGCGACCTGCTCGCCCAGGCCGCCGACGCGCTCGGTGCCGCGCATGCAGCGGGGATCGTGCACCGGGACGTGAAGCCGGCCAACCTGCTGGTCACGCCGGGCCGCACCGTCAAGATCACCGACTTCGGGATCGCGCGCGCGGCCGAGGGCATGTCCCTCACCGAGACGGGTCAGGTGATGGGCACCCCGCAGTACCTCTCCCCCGAGCAGGCGCAGGGTGGTACGGCGACCCCCGCCTCCGACGTCTACTCCCTCGGCGTCGTGGCCTTCGAGTGCCTGGCCGGCCACCGGCCCTACGTCGCGGAGACAGCGGTCGCCACCGCGCTCGCCCACCTGCGCGAGCCGGTTCCCGAGCTGCCCGACGACGTCCCCGCCGACCTGGCGGCCGTCGTCAGACGGGCCATGGCGAAGTCGCCCGAGGACCGGTTCGCCGACGGCGCCGAGCTCGCCACTGCCCTGCGCAACCCCGCCGCCGTCGCGGCCGGCCCCGACCGGACCCAGGTGATGACCGGGGTCGCGCCCGTGCCGGTCCCCGCCAGCGCGCCGACGCCCGCCCACCCCGGCCGCGGCCGCGGCGCCGCCGCCGCCAGCTTCCGTGGCCCTGGATCCTGCTCGGCCTCCTCGCGGTCGCGGCCATCGTGGCCGTGGCCATGCTGGCCGGTGGCGACGATGACCAGCCGGACCCGCCCGCGGCCCAGCAGAGCGAACAGACCAGCCAGTCCCCCTCCCCGGACCCCACGACCCCCGAGCAGACTCAGGCCTCACCGACCCCGACCCCGACCCCGACCCCGACCGAGGACAACACGGTGGAGGTGGACGAGTCCGACTACGTCGGCCGTGACGTCGACGAGGTCGAGGACGAGCTCAAGGACCTCGGGCTGAAGGTGCGCAAGGACGAGCAGGACAACCCCGGCGACGAGGAGGAGGACTCAGTGGAGGGCGTCGATCCCTCCGGCACCCTGGAGGAGGGCGACACCGTCACCGTGACCTACTGGGGCCCGCCGCCGACCGAGGAGCAGCCTCAACCTCCGACCGCACCGCCCGGCCAGGAGAAGCAGTCGTGAACGGGCACCTCGTCGGCGGGCGCTACGAGCTGGGCGAGATGCTCGGCCGGGGAGGCATGGCCGAGGTCCGCAAGGGCACCGACAGCCGGCTCGGCCGGGTCGTGGCGGTCAAGCGGCTTCGCACCGACCTCGCCAGCGACGCGACGTTCCAGGCCAGGTTCCGGCGGGAGGCACAGTCCTCTGCTTCCCTCAACCACCCGGCGATCGTCGCGGTCTACGACACCGGTGAAGAGACGGCCAGCGACGGCTCCGGCGTCGCCCAGCCCTACATCGTCATGGAGTACGTCGCCGGGCGCACGCTGCGCGACATCATCCGCGAGGGCCGCAAGATCTTGCCCGAGCGGGCCCTCGAGATCACCAGCGGCGTCCTCTCCGCACTCGACTACAGCCACCGGGCCGGGATCATCCACCGCGACATCAAGCCCGGCAACGTCATGCTCACCCCGAGCGGCGACGTGAAGGTCATGGACTTCGGCATCGCCCGCGCCATCTCGGACGCCTCCTCGACCATGACCCAGACCGCGGCCGTCGTCGGCACTGCGCAGTACCTCTCGCCGGAGCAGGCGCGCGGAGAGACCGTCGACTCCCGCTCCGACGTCTACTCCGCCGGCTGCCTGCTCTACGAGCTGCTCACGGGGCGGCCGCCGTTCGTCGGCGACAGTCCGGTCGCGGTCGCCTACCAGCACGTGCGTGAGCCGGCGGTGCCCCCCAGCGACCACGACACCGAGCTGCCCGAGGCCATCGACGCGATCGTGATGAAGGCGCTGGCCAAGCGGGTGGAGGACCGCTACCAGAGCGCGGCGGCCATGCGCAGCGACATCGAGCGCTACCTGGCGGGCCGGCCGGTCCACGCCGTCGTACCCCCGCCGCCACCGACGACGACGATCCCCTCCACCGCAGCGACGGCGGTGGGTGCGCCCCTTCCGGAGGAGGATGAGGACGACACGCGCAGCCGGAAGGTGCTCTACGTCCTGCTCGGCCTGCTCCTGCTCGCCCTGATCGCGGCCGGGGCGTACCTGCTGCCGAGCCTGTTCGAGTCACCGCCCGAACAGGTCCAGGTGCCTGACCTGATCGGCAAGACCGAGGCCCAGGCGCGCGCGGAGATCGGCAACGCCGGTCTCGCGGTCGGGGACGTGGAGTTCCGTGAGGATGCCAACGTCCGGGCGGACCGGGTGATCGAGCAGGACCCCAACCGGGACCAGTTCGCCGACCCCGGCACCGAGGTGGACATCGTCGTCTCGAGTGGCAAGCCGCTGGTCGACGTGCCCTTCGTGGTGGGCAGGCCCCGGCCGGCCGCCGCCGCAGCGCTCAGGGACGCCAACCTCCAGGTGACCATGCAGGAGCGCGAGTCGGACGAGCCGGCCGGACGCGTGCTCTCGACCGACCCGCCCGGGGGCGACAAGGTCCCCGAGGGGACGCTGGTCACGGTGTTCTACTCCGACGGACCCGAGCAGGTGCCCGGCGTCGTGGGCCTCCGGCGACCGGAGGCGGAGCAGGTCATCCGGGACGCCGGCTTCGTGCCCGACGTCGTGGAGGACCCGAACTCGAACCAGCCCAGGGGCACCGTGATCCGGCAGAGCCCGGCGGGCGGCCAGGACGCCCCACAGGGGTCCACGGTCACCATCGTGGTCTCGGCCTTCGAGGAGCAGCCCTCCGAGTCGCCCTCGCCGACCGAGACGCCACCGGAGACGACACCGGACGCACCGCCCCCGACGAGACGATCCCGCCGACGACCGAGTCCCCGGCCGTCCAGGGGCGCTCGCTGACCGGCCGCGGTCAGCGCAACGGCTTGGCGTAGCTCAGGTCGGTCAGGCCGTCGTAGGCCGGCGCGGTGACCAGGGCCTGCAGCTGGAGGTCCCACCCCACCGAGATGTCCGGGATCGCTGCCTGCTCGCGGTAGATCTGCAGGTAGTCGTCGTCCGCGATGGCCCGGACCAGCTCCGTCTGGTCGCCGACCGCCTCGATGACGTAGGGCTGGGGGTAGGGCACCCCGTGGAGCTGCACGGAGTTTCCCTCGCACTTGATCCCGGTGGTGGTGATCACCCGCTGCCCCTGGACGGTGACCGCGGTGGCCCCGCCCTTCCACATCGCGTTGACCACCGCCTGGATGTCCTGCTGATGGACGACGAGGAGGTTCAGGTCCTGGGTCGTGGAGTTGATGACCTCCTCCGGCGCGTCGGACAGCGTCACGGCGACCCCCGGTCCGGACTTCGGTGTCATTCCGGCCGGGTCCTCGAGTCGTTCGACGCGGCGGTTGAACCGGTCGACCTTCCGGTCGTCCACGGACTTCGCCAGCCGCTCGACGTCGGCGTTCAGGTCGGAGACCCGCTGCTCCAGGGCGTCGTACTTGTCGGCCTCGCTGTCAGTGAGGGCGGCCAGGTCGGTGTAGCGGCCCGGGCGGAGGTCGGTGCCCTCGCTGTTGGTGGCGCTGACGACGAACAAGGCGCCGCAGAGCAGTACGACGGCGGGGGTGCCGATCCGCCATCGCCCCCACGGGCGACGGGGACGCTCCGGGGCGTCGTCCGCCCTCGGCTCGGAACCCTCACTCATGCCGACTACGCTAGCCTGCGCCCCGCAAGCCGACCCAAGGAGCAAGGGTGTCCAAGCAGAAGTCCCGGCAGGAGTTCCTCGACCCGGTGCGAGGCCCCGTGTTCTCGGCGCGCTTCGTGGTCGCGCTGGTGCTGATCGCCGGTGGCATCGCCTGGATCGCCTACTACTACCTGGCGGTGCGGGTCGACCCCACGGTGATCCCCGCACCGAAGCCGGGCAGTCCCGCGTTCATGGCCGACCTCGGCGACTGGAACTACGCGATCGGCTTCGGCGCGATCATGGTCGGCCTGGCCCTGTCGGCCCACCCCAGCACCCCCCTGGGCCGTGGTCGCGGGGTCGTGATCGGGATGCTCGGGTGCTTCCTGGTGGGCCTGCTCTGGATCTGCACGTTCTACGTCTTCAGCAACAACATCGACACGATCCCGGTCTTCAACGATCTCGGGCAGTTCAACCTCGTCGTGGGGATCGCGTTCATGGCCGTCGGGTTTACCTTCGCCACTCACTGGGAATGAGACGCCGTGTCGCGCGGAACGCGCGACACGAATGGCGACGAAGGTTGAGGAGCGTCGGCACAGGCCCGAGCGAGCGCGAGGGGCTGCGCGACGCGTCTCCAAACCCCCGACACCCGGGCACCCACCGCAACCCCGGCGATTCACTTCTTCACAGCAGGGGATAACTCTGGGGATAACTACACATGTGTAGTTCTCCACAGATAAGTGCACAGCTGTGGAAGAGATTTCACGGAAAAATGACGTCGATCCGCTATGGACCGCCGCGAAAACGGGTGGTCCAGGGGGCCCGGCTGCGCGGCGCGATAGCTCAGGTGAGGACGGCGGTGCGCGCCAGGACGGCTGCGAACAGCCCGAGGGTGAGGGTGACCAGGCCGACCGACTGCCACAGGGTGCGGTTCTGCCGTGGCGAGTAGACCAGGATCGCGGCGATCACCACGCCGCCCAGGAAGCCGCCGAGGTGCCCCTGCCAGGAGATGAAGCCGCGGCCGACGACGGTGATCAGGAAGTTGATGCCGATCCACATCAGGATCGGCTGGGTGTTGCCGCCCACCTTGAACGCGAGGACCAGCAGCGCACCCATCAGTCCGAAGATCGCTCCCGAGGCACCGATGGTGGCGACACCGGGCGCGGCCAGCCAGTAGACCACCGTCGAGCCGGCCAGCGCGGACAGCAGGTACAGCGCCAGGAAGCGGCTCCGCCCGATGGCCTGCTCGAGCTGTGGTCCGAGGAACCACAGGGCCAGCATGTTGAAGCCGATGTGCCAGATCTCGAGGTGGGTGAAGGCACTGGTGAACAGCTGCCAGTAGGCGCCGTCGGAGACCCCGTCGACCCAGGTCCGGGTGGCCGAGAGGGAGCAGGCGGTCTCACTGCTGCCCGGGAAGAACTGGTCGGGCCGGCCGGTGGGGATGCAGCGGCCCTCCGGCAACAGGGCGAAGCGGAGGTACAGGGGACTGCGCTGACCGCCGGTCGCCAGCAGGAGGAGCCAGACCGCCGCGTTGATGGCGATCAGGACGATCGAGGTGAGCCCGGGGTTGCCGGGCCTCAGGCCGCCGTACGCCGTCCGGCCGCTGCGGGTGGACTTGCGACCCTCCGCAATACAGGAAGGGCACTGGAAGCCGACTGCGGCGTCGTGCATGCAGTCGGGACAGATCGGCCGCTCGCAGTGCTGGCAGCGGATGTAGGTCTCACGACCGGGGTGCCGGTAACAGGTGGGCACCCCGGTCGCGGGAGTGGACTGCTCGGTCAGCGCACGACCTCGACACGCTCGATGGTGACCTCCTCGGCCGGGCGGTCCCCTTGACCGGTCGGGGCGGTGGCGATGGCGTCGACCACGTCGCGCGAGGACTGGTCGGCGACCTCACCGAAGATCGTGTGCTTGAAGTTCAGCCACGGGGTGGCGCCGACGGTGATGAAGAACTGCGAGCCGTTGGTGCCGGGGCCGGCGTTGGCCATGGCCAGCAGGTAGGGCTTGTCGAAGGTCAGCTCGGGGTGCGGCTCGTCCTTGAAGGTGTAGCCCGGGCCGCCGGTGCCGGTGCCGAGCGGGCATCCGCCCTGGATCATGAAGCCGTCGATGACCCGGTGGAAACCGAGGCCGTCGTAGAACGGGCCGGTGCGGCCGTTGCCGGACTCGTAGGACTTGGTCCCCTCGGCGAGGCCGGTGAAGTTGGCGACCGTCTCCGGGGCGTGGTCGGGGAACAGGTCGACGGTGATGTCGCCCTTGTTCGTCTTCAGGATGGCCTGGGCTCCGGACATGACTACCTCTCGCATGAGTGGGTACGGCGACGTCGACGTCGGCCGCGCGTGCGACCCGATCCTCCCACGGGCCACAAGGTGACCCGCTGCTGGTCGGGTGCTGCAAAGCATGGTCGAATGGACGTGAACCGACGAGAGGAAGTGCCACGCCATGGGTCTGCGCAAGAAGAAGTCCCTGATCGACCGAGCAAGCGACTACGTCGAGAGCGCCAAGCCGCAGATCGAGTCGGCCGTAGCCTCGGCGAAGGACCGCGCGACACCACTGCTCTCCGACGCTCGTGACAAGGCTGCTCCGGTCATCGCCGACGCCCGCAGCAAGGCAGCACCCGTGATTGCGGACGCGCGCGGCAAGGCAGCGCCCCTGATCGCCGACGCCCGCGACAAGGTCGGCCCGGTCGTCACGGACGCCCGGCTCAAGGCCGGCCCGGTGATCGCCGAGGGTGCCGCGGTGGCCGCGGACAAGGCCGCCATCGGCGCCACCCTGGCAGCGGAGAAGGCCGCACTGGGGCGCGACCTGGCCACGGCCAAGGCCGCCGAGCTGCGCAAGGAGGGCAAGAAGGGCGGCAAGCTCAAGAAGCTGCTCCTCTTCGGTGGTCTCGCCGCAGCGGCCGGGGTGGCCTACAAGAAGTTCAGCGGTCAGGCCACCAGCGACAACTGGCAGTCGTCGTACACACCGGCCCCGGCCCCGGCTCCGTCATCGGACGCCTCGCGACCGGTCGCGACCGAGCCCGCCGACGACAGCGCCGGCTCCTCACCCGACGAGGTGCTGGCGGACTCGACCGGCGAGCCGCACCCTGTCTCGACGCCGGACGACCCCGCCGAGGTGATCAGCCTCGAGGAAGAGTCCGACACCAAGCCTTCACACAAGGCCTGATCTCCAGCTCTTGATCACCAGGGCCTGAAGCCACAGACCTGGCGCGTCACCGGCCGGAGGAGCCGCTCACGGGACGATCAGCTCCCGGGGGCGATCTCCTCCGGCCGGTTCTCTGCCACCCAGTCGTCGATCTGCTCCCACCAGCCGAAGAGCCACTCGATCCGCTCCTCGCGACCGGTCGGGATCTCCTCGTGCGGCACCTGCCAGAACCGCATGATGATCCGCTTGTCCATGGGCAGCTCGCGCCACACGTCGCCCACGGTCAGCAGGTGGTCGAGCCCGGTGTGCGCGACGAGGAGGACGTCGGCCTCGGGAGCCGCGTCGAGGGCCGCGATCACCCCGCCCGGGCGTGGAGCCAGGACGTTGGTCATGGTCTCGGCTCGCCGGGCCATCCGCTCCAGACCCAGCTTGCGGAGCCGGTCGATGCCGCGCTGACGGCGCTCCGGCGTGAAGTTGCCACCCTCGGGGAAGATCACGAACGCGTCGTTCTCGTCGAGCCCGGAGGCCAGCACCCCGATCTGCGACTCGAGGTCCTCCCCCGCCGCCGGGTTCGAAGTGATGAACCTGGCCGGGATGCGGCTCAGCACCACGTCGATCATCGGGTCCCACGCGAGGGTGTCCTTGAGGACCACCCGCGGCTCGCGCGAGTACCAGTGCATCAACGCGTGGATCAGCGTGAACGAGTCACCGGGTCCGGCGTGCCGGCAGCACACCAGGATCGGCTTGCCGGGATGGGCATCCGGCGTCGGGCCGCTGGTCTCGATCCGCAGCGCGAGCACCCGCCTCGCCTCGCGGAAGAACACCCACATCACGCCCTGCACCAGGTCGTAGTGGATGCCCTCGAAGTAGGGCGTCCGGATCCGCCGGCCGAACCCGGAGGCCAGCCAGAGGCCGAGGAGCACCACCAGCAGCAGCGACTCGCAGGTGAGGTACAGCATGACCACCCACATCAGTCGCAGCGCCCGCCACCGACCGGGCAGCACCGGCGAGATCCCGGCGGCGACGATCAGCCACGCCGGGAGGCTGATCCAGAGCACGGTCGTCACCAGGATGATGAGCGGCGCGACGACCAGGCGCCGCAGCAACCAGATCATCCGACCCACTCGTCGAGGTACTCGACACTCGCCTGGTACGTCGCATCGATCCGGTCCTGGACGCCGGCGAAGTCCCGGTGGGCGAGGATCGAGTCGTCGCGCCTCGAGGTACCCCTCGCCGGAAGGACGTGTGCCTCGACGCCCTCGGGCAGCTCGCTCATCTCTCGCGCGAACCGGTGCCGGCGAGCGATCTCGAACGACACCCGCGCGACCTCCCACGGCTTGGTCGGCGGCTTGAGGGGGCGGTCGATCCGGCCGACCTGGAGCACGAAGATCCTCCTCGCCCCGAGCTGCACGGCCCGGCCCACCGGGATCGAGTTCACGATGCCGCCGTCGAGGAAGTGCTCGTCGCCCACCCGGGCCGGCGGCAGCAGGCCGGGCACGGCGGCGCTCGCGACGATGGCGTCGACCACGGGGCCCGAGTCGAACCAGTGCTCGGCGGCCCGTTCGATGCTGGCCGCGCACACCTGGAATCGCACCGGCAGGTCCTCGAAGGTCAGGTCGCCGAACTCGTCTCGCAACCGCTCGGTCAGCGGCTTCGGGGAGTAGATGTGGGTTCCTGTCGACACGGCCCGGCGGACCGTGCGCAGCCGCCGGTCGCCGTACACGTCGCCGCTCTCGGCGGCGCCCCTCCACAACCGGGCCATCCGGTCGATGACGGCGAGGGTCGGGTCGCGGGCCACCATCGCCCCGTTCAGGGCGCCGACGCTGGTGCCGAGGACCAGGTCGGGGGCGATGTCGCGCTCGAACAGGGCGCGCAGCATCCCCACCTCCGCCGCGCCCAGGACACCACCTCCCCCGAGCACGAACGCTGTGGTCACGGCGCGCCTCTCAGGCCAGCTCGGGATGCTCGGCCTTGAACCGCTGGCTGACCCGGTGCTCGACCCAGAAGATCAGCAGCGGGATCAACCCGGCGGCCAGCGCCACGATCGTGAACGCCGTGGTCCACTTCGCCGCACGCGAGAGCAGGAACGCGACCACGACGTAGATCATGAACACCCATCCGTGGGCCACCCACATGATGCTCGCGTTCTCGCCGAACGTCTGGAGGGTGCTGCCGTCGGGGGCGAGGTACTTCAGCGGGAGCGCCACCAGCGAGCAGAAGGCCAGCAGCACGCCGACGAGCAGGGCGAGCACGCGGTAGGCGACGAACAGCTTGTTCACCGGGGTCCCCGGTCATCGGGGTCCCCGCGGAGTCCGAGCGCAGCGAGTGACTTCGTGGGGTGATCTGGCGGAGGTTTCGAGACGGGCGCTGCGCGCCCTCCTCAACCCACAACTCCGTGAGCATTCGAATGGGGTGGTCACGCGCCCGACCCTACTGGGGCGTGCGAGGTGTCCTGGCTCGCGTCGGCCCCTGCCTCGTCGCGGAGCCAGCGGATCCACACGAACAGCGCGAAGGCGCCGAAGAACCACCATTCCACGGCGTAGAGAAGGTTGCGCAGCGCGGTGAACCGTCCGACCTGCGGCAGCTGGTCGAGGTCGGCCGGCTGCAGGCCCTCGGTCGGCCGGGTCAGGACGGCGTAGGCGCCGTAGAGGTCCTGGTCGACCCGCTGGACCAGGTCCGCGATCCGCAGCTCCGGGAGTACGTCGTCGTCGGGATCCTCGTCGACGGCGGTGGAGCCCTCGGGGGGCTGGAGCCAGCCGACCAGCTCGCCCTGCCCGCTCGGCGGCGCGGGTGCCGACTCCGGCGAGGCGACCCAGCCGCGGACGACGGGGAGCGCCGGCCCGTCCGGCGCGGAGATCGCCAGCGGGGTGACCACCCAGTAGCCCTGCTGCCCGTCGTGCTGCCGGCCGGAGACGAACACCGTCCCCTGCGGAGACCCAGGAGCCGTCCACGGTCACCGGCTGACCGACCCGGTCTCCGGGGAACGGGTCGTCGGGGCCCATCGCCTCGGCCAGCGGGATCGGGTCCTGCTGGGTGAGGTCGGCCGCCTCGGCAGCTCGGCGGGCCTGCCACGCGTCGTACTGCCAGGCGCCGAGCAGCACGGCCACCATGACGCTGGCCAGCGCCAGGAGGTGCACGCCCAGGAACCGCGGGGCCAGCAGCTGCCGGCCGGGGAAGGTGCGCACTCAGGAAGCCTACAAACGCCGAGTCGGCGCTACTGCCGCGCCGTACAGGACCCAGTCGGCGCTACTGCCACGGTGAGCACGGTCGAGTCGACCCATCGTCGTCCACTGGTAAGACCACTTGACCATCGACCGGGCTGCGGATTATGGTCCCGCCCATGCCCTTGCAACCGGTCAACCGTCGCTCCGTGCCTGACGAGGTGTTCGACCAGGTCCTCGCCGGCGTGGTCGACGGCGAGATCGAGGCCGGCGAGACGCTCCCCAGCGAGCGTCGCCTGGCCGAGGTGCTCGGCGTCTCCCGTCCGGCGGTCCGCGAGGCACTTCAGCGGATGGCCCAGACCCGGCTGGTGGAGGTCCGGCAGGGCGGCGCAACGACGGTCCGCGACTTCAGGAAGACGGCGGGGCTCGACCTGCTCCCCCGACTGCTGGTCCGTGCCGGCAACCTCGACACCGCCGTGGCCCGCAGCATCCTCGAGGCACGGCTGGTCATCGGACCTGGCGTGGCGTCCCTCGCCGCGGAGCGGGGCGGTCCGGCGGCGGCCGCGACCCTCACCGACTCCGTCGACGCCCTGGCCGCCACCGACGACGACGTCGAGCGCCAGCGGCACGCGCTGGCGTACTGGGACCTGGTGGTGGACGCCGCCGACTCGCTGACCTTCCGGCTGATGTTCAACAGCCTCCGGGCCGCCTACGAGCCCGCGCTGGAGGCGCTGGCATCGCTGATGCGCGAGGAGGTCGGCCAGATCGGCGCCTATCGCGTGCTCACCGCCGCGATCGCCGAGGGCGACCCAGACACTGCGCGTGCCGCGGCGGAGCGCGTGCTCCGGCCGGCCACCCGCAACCTGATCTCCGCACTCGAAACCCTCGAGGAGACGACATGAGCAACACCAGCCCCGACATCGAGACGCTCGCCCGTACCCGCCTGGCTGCCGACGAGGAGCGCATCACCGGCAGCCGGCGCACCCAGGTGACCCTGGGGTCCGCCTGGCGCGCCTTCTGGCGACACCCCTCGCCATGGATGATCTCCACCTTTCTGCTGGGATCGGTCGTGGCACGGGTGCTGGTGGGGGGCGGCTCCTGGTGGGAGCTGTTGATCCCCGCCGCACTGGTGGCGCTCTTCCCGGTGATCGAGTGGCTGATCCACGTCGGGATCCTCCACTGGCGTCCCCGCCGCGTCGGCCCGCTCGAGGTCGACTCGCTCCTGGCGCGCAAGCACCGCGAGCACCACGCGGACCCACGGGACATCCCGTTGGTGTTCATCCCGTGGCGGGCGCTCGCCTGGCTGCTGCCGGCGTACGTCGTCCTGGCCTGGCTGGCGATGCCGACCACCGCCGCCGCGCTCAGCCTGCTGGTCTCGGTCTACGGCCTCAAGCTCGGCTATGAGTGGACCCACTACCTGATCCACTCCGACTACCGCCCGAGGGGCGCGTCCTACAAGAAGGTCTGGCGCAACCACCGGCTCCACCACTACAAGAACGAGCACTACTGGTTCACCGTCACCACCGCCGGCACCGCCGACCGGCTCTTCGGCACCTGCCCCGACCCGGCCCAGGCTCGCACCTCCAAGACGGTGAAGAACCTGCACCGGCTCGAGGCCGGCTCAGCCCGCGACTGAAGGGGTCCGTCAGAGCCCGGTCGGCTCCGCGATCGGACTGACCTCGTTGCACACCGCGAACGGCAGCTCCTCGAGCAGGGTCAGCGCCGCGGCCTGCGCGGGCCGAGGCACGGTGTAGCCGATCCGCCCGCTCCCCGGGTCACCCACACCAGAGCGGAACCCACTTCCGAAGCCGGGCACCGGCCAGTCCCGGCCGAGGTCGAGCCGGTCGAACAGGTCGTCGCGGTTCGGCTCCATCCGGACGACCGCGTTGTGGTCGCCGAACGCGACGCTGAAACCCGGCAGGTCGTCGAGGTTCGTGACCGGATGCCTGGCCACCAGGTCCTGTTGCTCCTCGGCGCCGGCGTCCGGGCCGAGAGCGTCGTTCAACGGGATGCAGCCGCGACGCAGGTACGTCGCCTCAGCGGGCTGGCCCACCAGTCCGTCCCAGGTCGGGTCGGCCGCCCACACTCCCACCCCGTCCTCGGCGGTGCCGGAGACCAGCAGGTGGTCATCCGCGATCACCCGCGCCCCGTCCAGCGGCCCGGCGCCTGCCTCGACGGCGCGGGAGACGGCGCCGAGGTCGAGGTCGGGGCGGAAGGCCACGATGTAGCCGTTGCCGTCGGGACCGGTGAAGTGCGCCTCCCAGTCGACGTCGTCCTGGGTGAAGCCGTAGTCGAGCGAGAACTCGCTGTTGTCCGCCCGCAGCATGCCGTCGGCCAGCAGCGGTGCCTCGGTCCGCGCACGCTCCCAGAAGTCGAACCGGTCCGCCACGGGATCCTCGCTGGTCAGGTCGGGGACGCCCAGGTCCTTCCGGATCTCGTCGAAGTCGGTGACCGTCACGGTCGTCGCCGAGCCAGGGATCATGGCCAGTGCCGCCTCGGACGGCTCGAGACCGGCGTCGAACAGCGGATGCGCGGTCGTCGTCGGCGAATGCACCGGTGAGGGCTGCGCGTCCGGTGGCGGGATGTCGGATCCACAGCCGGACGGTGAGCAGCAGGGCGGCACCCAGCACCCACACCACCAGCGCACGGACAGACATGGCAGAGAAGTCTGCCAAACACGCTGCTCGACCAGTCGTTTGACGGTCTCTTGACCCCCACCCCCCACGGTGCTTGAAGAGTCACAACGCTCTCCGGGGTGGGGAGCTGGCCAGTTCCAGCAGAGGGACCAATCATGCACCTAGGCACGCGCGCAATCCGCCGTCCACTCGCCGCCGCAGCGGTCACATCGATAGCACTGTCGCTCGTCGGCGCTTCCATGGCGGGAGCGGTCGATCCGGGTCAGCAAAGCAGCTTCGGGCGGATGTTCCCGACCCTGGACCCGTTCAGGCCGTCCGATCAGTCGTTGACCAAGCTGGTGCAGACCCAGGAGGACAAGGGCCTGGCCCAGCTCGACAACAAGGGTGTGCCGGCCGGGTTCACCTACCTGGGGCAGTTCATCGACCACGACCTGACCCGCAACACCCAACCGTTGCCGTCCGCGCCGTTCGACCCGACCACGCTGAAGAACGCCCGCACCGCCGCGTTCGACCTGGACTCGGTCTACGGCCAGGGCCCCGTGGAGGGCACGCCAAGCGACGACCTGTACGAGGCCGACAACAAGCACTTCAAGGTGACCGAGGAGGAAGACCAGGTCAACGGGGTGCCGGACCTGGCCCGCAACGCCAACGGCGGCGCGATCCTGATCGAGCCCCGCAACGACGAGAACCTGATCATCGCCCAGCTGCACCTGGCGGTGCAGAAGTTCCACAACCGGCTGATCGACGAGGGCGCGAACTTCAACACCGCCCGCCGGCTCACGCAGTGGCACTACCAGTGGGTCGTGGTCAACGACTACCTGCCGCACGTGGTCGGCCAGGACCGGGTGAACCTGTTCCTGGGCAAGCCGGTGACCAACGGGTTCTACCAGCCCGGGCAACGCCGGACGCGCCGATGACGCCGACGGAGTTCTCCACCGCGGTCTTCCGCTACGGCCACTCCCAGGTCCGTGACTCCTACGAGGTCAACGACCTCTCCGAGGACGCACCGATCAAGGTGTTCGACCTCACCGGCGCCCCGGACCTGCGCGGCGGCCAGCACCTGACCGAGGACACGCACATCGACTGGATCGAGTTCTTCGAGATCGACGGCGCCCCCGAGTTCGAGGGCAACCTGTCGCGCAAGCTGGACACCAAGGTCTCCGAGTCCCTGTTCAACCTGCCGCTGGGCGCACCCGGGCTCCCGAGCGCGGGCACCAACATCCTGGGCCAGCTGAACCTGGTCCGCAGCTCGCGCTACGGCATCCCCAGCGGCCAGGACGTCGCCAAGAAGATGGGCATCCCGGTGCTCGCCAACAACAAGCTCGGCATCAACGCCACCGCCTACCCCGACTTCAACGGCGAGGCGCCGCTGTGGTTCTACATGCTGGCCGAGTCCGAGCTCAAGGAGAACGGTGCCCGACTGGGTGCCGTCGGTGGGCGCATCATCGCCGAGGTGTTCATCGACCAGATCGCCGTCGACCCCGCCTCCTACCTCAACGCCAGGCGGCCCTTCACACCCTCCGTCGAGCACGAGGGCGCCTTCACCATGGGCGACTTCCTCAGCTTCGCCGGTGTGGTCGAGCTCGAGGAAGAGGCAGCCACGCCCTGACACATGCCGGGGAGCATCGAACGGGACCGTGCCTGGGGGCACGGTCCCGTTCGGGCGCCTGATCCCAGGGACGTCGGATCGGTGGAGCCAAGGGGACTCGAACCCCTAACCCCCTGCTTGCAAAGCAGGTGCGCTACCAATTGCGCCATGGCCCCGTCGTGGCACTCGGAGGGGCCGGTCAGGCCCGCCGGTGACCAGGGCCGCTGGCGGAGTCGACGTTGTCGGTCGCCTGGGCCCACAGCTCCTGCTCGGCGCGGCTCTCCTCGAGCTTCTTGCGGGCGATCACGGCACCGACGGCGGCGGCCAGGACCAGCAGGACCTTCTTCATCGTGACTCCTCGCTCGGCGGGCGGTGCGCGGTGGGTGGGCCTAAGAGGACTTGAACCTCTGACCTCTTCCTTATCAGGGAAGCGCTCTAACCGTCTGAGCTATAGGCCCCGAACCGGAGGGGAACACTACCCCACCGTGGAGGACGCCAACAAAACCGGACTGCGGGTGCTCAGCGGTCCTCGGTGAGGGTGACCTCGATGCCTCCGAGGAGGGCGGCCGCCATGTTGTAGAGGAACGCACCGAGGGTCGCGATGGCGGTGATGAGTACGACGTCGATGACCGCCACCAGCATGGTGAAGCCCATGACCCGGGACACGCCTACGTAGTTCTGGACGTCGAAGTCGCCGGCGCCGTCGCCGCCGAGGATGTTCTGGACGGTCTGGTTGATGGAGTCCCAGACGCCGGCGGCACCGAGCACCGACCAGACCATGAACACCGAGACGACCGTGACCAGGCCGAACGCGATCGACAGCAGGAATGCCGTCTTCATCACCGACCACGGGTCGATCCGGGTCAGCCGGAGCCGCGCCCGGCGGGGCCCCTTGCGGGGGGAGGACGACGACTTGTGGACCGGAGGCTTGGACTCGGCCCGGGCGTTGGCCCGGTGCTCGTCCGCAGCACTCGCGAGCTTGGCCTGGATCCGGTCGGCCAGGGGCGGGCGCGCCGTGGTGTCGTCACCGCGGCCGGTGGTATGACTGCCGACGTGGCTGCCGGTGCGGGTGGCGGTGCGCTCAGCGGGGCGCTCGGCCATCAGGCTTCACCCTCCTCCGGAGTCTCGGGGTCGTTCGGAGTGGTTCCCGATCCGTCGATTGTCGCATCCTCCGCCGTATCCGGCGATTCCACGTCCGTGCCGGGGGTCGCCTCGGCGGTCTCGTCGGGCAGCACCTCCGCCTCCTTGGTCTCGACCGAGCGCGCCACGACGGCGACCGCGTCGCCCTCCTTGGGGGTCACGAACCTCACGCCCATCGTGGACCGTCCGGTCGCCCGGAAGTGCTCGTTGATGGGGCTGCGCACGACCTGGCCCGCCTGGGTGATGGAGAGGATCTCGTCGCCCTCCTCCACGATGAACGACCCGGCGAGCACACCGCGCTCCTCGTTGGCCAGCGACATGGCCTTGATCCCGAGACCGCCGCGCGACTGGAGACGGTACTCGGAGATCCTCGACCGCTTGGCGAAGCCGCCGTCGGTGATCGTGAAGACGTACTGCTCCTTCACGTCGGGCAGATCGCCCGCCGCCGTCGAGTCGCCGGCAGCGGAGGCCCTGGCAGCCGCTGCCTCCTCGGCCGCGACCTGCTCGGCGCGGATCACCGACATCGACAGCAGCGAGTCGCCCTCGCGGAACTTCATGCCGTTGACCCCGGACGTCGCCCGGCCCATCGGCCGCAGCTGCGTGTCGTCGGCACGGAACCGGATCGCCTGGCCCTTGCGGGAGACCAGCAGGATGTTGTCGTCGGCGTTGACCAGCTCGGCTCCGATGAGCTCGTCGTCGTCCTCGCGGAAGTTGATCGCGATCACGCCGGCCTGGCGGGGGCTGTTGTAGTCACCCAGCCGGGTCTTCTTGACCAGGCCGTTGCGCGTTGCCAGCACGAGGTACGGCGCCTGCTCGTAGTCGCGGATCGCCAGCACCTGCGCGATGTTCTCGTCGGGCTGGAAGCTGAGCAGCCCCGCCACGTGGCCACCCTTGGCGTCGCGGGACGCCTCGGGGAGGTTGTAGGCCTTGGTGCGGTAGACCCGCCCGGCCGTGGTGAAGAACAGCAACCAGTGGTGGTTGGACGTCGCGATGAAGTGCTCGACGACGTCGTCTCCCCGCAGGGTTGCGCCTCGCACGCCCTTGCCTCCGCGCTTCTGGGTGCGGTACTGGTGGCGCAACGTCCGCTTCGCGTAGCCGCCCCGGGTGATCGAGACGACCAGCTCCTCGTCGGGGATCAGGTCCTCCATCGAGAGGTCGCCGTCGGCGGGGATGATCTGGGTCCGCCGGTCGTCGCCGTACTTCTCGACGATCCCGGCGAGCTCCTCGCCGATGATCTGCCGCTGGCGCGACTCGTTGGCGAGGATGTCCTCGAGGTCGGCGATCTCGCGCTCGATCCGCGCCAGGTCGTCGACGATCTTCTGGCGCTCGAGTGCGGCCAGCCGCCGCAGCTGCATGTCGAGGATCGCGTTGGCCTGGATCTCGTCGATCTCCAGCAGCTCGATCAGGCCCTGGCGGGCGTCGTCGACCTCCGGCGAGCGCCGGATCAGGGCGATCACCTCGTCGAGCCTGTCGAGGGCCTTGACCAGGCCGCGCAGGACGTGGGCGCGCTCCTCGGCCGCGCGCAGCCGGAAGCGGGTCCGCCGCTGGATCACGTCGAGCTGGTGGGAGACCCAGTTGCTGATGAACTGGTCGATCGTCAGGGTCCGCGGGACGCCGTCGACCAGGGCCAGCATGTTGGCGGAGAAGTTGGTCTGCAGCTCGGTGTGCTTGAGCAGGTTGTTGAGCACGACCCGGGCCACCGCGTCACGCTTGAGCACGACGACCAGCCGCTGACCGGTGCGGCCGGAGGAGTCGTCGCGGACGTCGGAGATGCCCTGGACCTTGCCGGAGTCGGCCAGCTCGGCGATCTTGAGCGCCAGGTTGTCGGGGTTGACCATGTAGGGCAGCTCGGTGATGGACAGCGTCGTCCGGCCCTTGCTGTCCTCGTCGATCTCGATCACGGCCCGCTGCGTGACCGAGCCCCGGCCGGTGCGGTAGGCCTGCTCGATCCCGTCGTGGCCGACGATCAGGGCGCCGTTGGGGAAGTCGGGACCCTTGATCCGCTCGACCAGCGCGTCCTGGAGCTCCTGCCGGGTGGCGTCGGGGTGCTCGAGCGCCCACTGCGCGCCGGCCGCGACCTCGCGCAGGTTGTGGGGCGGGATGCTGGTGGCCATGCCGACCGCGATGCCGGCCGACCCGTTGACCAGCAGGTTGGGGTAGCGCGACGGCAGCACCACCGGCTCCTGGGACCGGCCGTCGTAGTTGGGCTGGAAGTCGACGGTCTCCTGCTCGATGTCACGGACCATCTCCAGCGCGAGGGGCGCCATCCGGCACTCGGTGTAGCGCATCGCCGCCGCCGCGTCGTTGCCCGGAGAGCCGAAGTTGCCCTGCCCGTGGATCAGCGGCGCCCGCATCACCCAGGGCTGGGCGAGCCGGACCAGGGTGTCGTAGATCGCGGTGTCGCCGTGGGGGTGGTACTGACCCATGACGTCACCGACGACACGGGAGCACTTCGAGAAGCCGCGATCCGGCCGGTAGCCGCCGTCGAACATCGCGTAGAGGACCCGCCGGTGCACCGGCTTGAGCCCGTCACGGACATCGGGCAGCGCCCGGCCGACGATGACGGCCATCGCGTAGTCGATGTAGGCCCGCTGCATGGAGGTCTGCAGCTCGATCGGCTCGATCCGGCCGCCGCCTCCGTCGTCGCCGCCGCCTTCGATCAGGTTCCCGGTCTGCTCAGTCACGTGTCTTCGTCTCTCTGGTCGGTTCTACTGGGATCTAGGGATCTCGCTAGAGACCTAGATATCCAGGAATCGCACGTCCTTGGCGTTGCGCTGGATGAACGACCGTCGCTGCTCGACGTCCTCGCCCATCAGGGTCGAGAAGACCTCGTCGGCCTGCGCGGCGTCGTCGAGGGTCACCTGCAGCATCAGCCGGCCGGCGGGGTTCATCGTGGTCTCCCACAGCTCCTCGGCGTTCATCTCGCCGAGCCCCTTGTAGCGCTGCACGGGGTTCTCCCGGGGCAGCTTCTTGCCCTGCTCCAGGCCGTCGCGGGTCAGCAGCTCGCGCTCGGAGTCGGAGTAGACGAACTCGTGCTCGTGGGGCTTGTTCCACCGGATGCGGTAGAGCGGCGGCTGGGCCATGTAGACGTAGCCGTGCTCGATCAGGGGCCGCATGAACCGGAACAGCAGCGTCAGCAGCAGGGTGTTGATGTGGTGGCCGTCGACGTCGGCGTCGGCCATCAGCACCACCTTGTGGTAGCGCAGCTTGGCGAGGTCGAACTCCTCGTGGATGCCGGTGCCGAGCGCCGAGATGATCGCCTGGACCTCGGTGTTGGCCAGCACCTTGTCGATGCGGGCCTTCTCGACGTTGAGGATCTTGCCGCGGATCGGGAGGATCGCCTGGACCCGCGGGTCGCGTCCCTGGCGGGCCGAACCGCCGGCGGAGTCGCCCTCGACGATGAAGACCTCGCACTCGGCGGGGTTGGTGGACTGGCAGTCCGACAGCTTGCCCGGCAGGCCGCCGCCGCCGAGCAGGCCCTTGCGGGAGCGGGCGAGGTCGCGTGCCTTGCGGGCGGCGATGCGCGCGGAGGCCGCGGCTTGCGACTTCCGCACGATGTCGCGGCCCTCGGCGGGGTTCTGCTCGAACCACGCGCCGAGCTGGTCGTTCATGATCCGCTGCACGAAGCCCTTGGCCTCGGTGTTGCCGAGCTTGGTCTTGGTCTGGCCCTCGAACTGCGGCTCGGCGAGCTTGACGGAGACGATCGCAGTGAGTCCCTCGCGGATGTCGTCGCCCGAGACCCGGTCCTCACGCTTCTTGACCAGGCCCCACTCCTCACCCCAGTGGTTGACCAGGCCGGTCAGCGCGGCCCGGAAACCCTCCTCGTGGGTGCCGCCCTCGTGGGTGTTGATCGTGTTGGCGAAGGTGTGGACCGACTCGGTGAAGGTGGTGTTCCACTGCATCGCCACCTCGAGGCTCATGTGCTGCTCGGCGCTCTCGGGCGTCTCGGCCTCGAAGGAGATCACCGTCGGGTTGGCCTTGTCCTTGCGCCGGTTGAGGTGCTCGACGTAGTCGACCAGGCCGCGGTCGTACTTGAAGACCTGCTCGATCCCGCCGCCCTGGGCCCGCCGGATCGCGTCGGTCCCGGACTGGTCGACGTCGGAGGCGACGCTGTCGTCCTCGACGGCGTCGGCGATCTCGTCGGCCGCCGGTCGCTCGTCGCGGACCACGATCTCCAGGCCCTTGTTGAGGAAGGCGTACTCGCGGATCCGGGTGGTGATCGTCTCCAGGGAGTACGTCGTCGTCTCGAAGATCTCGTTGCTGGCCCAGTAGGTGACGGTCGTTCCGGTGCTCTCACCCTTCTCCATCGGCCGGACCTGCTCGAGGTCGCCGTCGGGTACACCGAGCTGGAAAGTCTGCCGCCACACGTGGCCCCGGTTGGCGACCTCGACGACGAGGCGGCTGGAGAGCGCGTTGACGACGGAGACGCCCACACCGTGCAGGCCGCCGGACACCTTGTAGCCACCGCCACCGAACTTGCCGCCCGCGTGCAGCATGGTCAGGGCCATGGTCACGGCGGGCATGTCCTGGCCGGGCGCGGTATCGGTCGGGATGCCGCGGCCGTTGTCCTCGACCCGGATCCCGCCGTCGGGCTGCAGGGTGAGCACGATCCGGTCGCAGTGGCCGGCGAGCGCCTCGTCGACCGCGTTGTCGACGATCTCCCAGATCAGGTGGTGCAGGCCTCGCTCGCCGGTGGACCCGATGTACATCCCGGGCCGCTTGCGCACCGCCTCGAGGCCCTCGAGGACCTGGATCGCGGACGCGTCGTACTCGACCCCGAGGGGTGGTGCACTGGCGGATCGTTGGCTGGTATCGACGGGGGCTTCGTCGGTCACGCACACCTCTTCGCAACGGGCCACCCGGCCAGGCTGGGCCCGGATCCGGCGTGGCGCTGACATACAGAAGGTCGCGGCTGTGATGAGCCGACGACCCGACGTCCATGGTACCGCCTCAGGGCCCGCATTCCACGTCCTGGCCCCTCGAAGTGGGGGGATCTGTGGACGAGAATCGCCCCTGAGCGCCCCGTGAAGGCGGCTGCGACGCCCTCGCAGGGTGGCGCATGGGCCCCGGTACGTCCGCGAAGCCTTTGGATCGGCAGATTTCTCGCTGCCCCGCCCAGGACTCCCGTCCGGTCAGCCGTAGGTGTCGCGCGGGCCGCGGCCGTCCCGCACCGAGCGTGGACCCTTCTTCCAGGAGGGTCCATGCGGCCCGAGGATCTCGATGAGCGTCACCGTCCCGTGGCCGAGATCCTCGTTGAGCCGACGTACGACGCTCGGGGCGAGCAGCTTGAGCTGGGTGGCCCAGGCCGTGGAGTCGGTGCGCACCACGAGCCGGCCGTCGGCGAAGGACTCCGGGGTGGTGTGCCCGGCGATCTCGGCCCCCACGATCTCCGGCCACCGGGCGAAGACACCCTGCACCCGGAGGTTGAGGTCCCAGCCGTGGTCCTCGACGATCCGGCCCACGGTGGCGTCAAGGGTCTGGGGGTCGCGGTCGTCGGGGTGGGCTCCGCTCGCGCGGCCGGGTGGCGGTCGCCGTCCCTTGGTCTTCTTCTTCGCCCTCCGCGCTGGGGTCGACCGTGCCGAGGCCCGGGTCAGCGCGCGGGCGAGGTCGAGCCCGTCCTCCGGGTGGTCGGCCGGTTTCTCCGTCGGCTCTTCGGGTGCCGGGTCGCGCTCGTCGTCAGCCATCTCGGGTCACCTCCCCGTTGCCGACGGCGTACCGGACGCCCGCGAGCGCCTCCGGCACGTCCGCGGCCACGGCGGCCGTGACCAGCACCTGCTCGGCACCGGCGACCAGGTCCGCCAGCTGGGCGCGGCGGTCACTGTCGAGCTCGGCGAACACGTCGTCCAGGATCAGGATCGGGTCGTCACCGTCGGCGCGGAGCAGGTCGTAGGAGGCCAGGCGCAGCGCCAGCGCGAACGACCAGGACTCCCCGTGCGAGGCGTAGCCCTTGACCGGCAGCCGGCTCTCCGGCGTGCCGAGGCTGAGCAGGAGCTCGTCGCGGTGCGGGCCGACCAGCGAGACGCCGCGGTCGAGCTCGTCGTTGCGGCGTTCGGCGAGCGCGTCCAGCAGGGCTTCGACCAGGGAATCGGTGTGCGGACGGTTGCCGTGAGACCTGCTCCACCAGCTCGGCAGCAAGATCGAACGAGGGGCGGTACTCGATCTCGGCGTCGTCGCGTGACGCGCCGCGGGCCACCGTCTCGTAGGCCTTGCCGAGGTAGGGACGCAGCTCCTCGACCAGCGCCAGCCGTTCCGCGAGCAGCTCCGCGCCGCTCCGGGCCAGGTGGGAGTTCCACACCTCCAGCGTCGAGAGCGCCGAGGTCTCACCCGACGATCCGCGACGCGCCGCCGCCGCGGTCTTGAGCAGCGAGTTGCGCTGGCGGAGCACCCGGTCGTAGTCGGAACGGACCCCGGCCAGCCTGGGCGTGCGCAGTACCAGCAGGTCGTCGAGGAAGCGCCGGCGCTCCGACGGGTCCCCCTTCACGAGGGTGAGGTCCTCGGGCGAGAAGACCACCGTCCGCACCAGTCCGAGCAGCTCGCGGGGACGGGGGAGCGGCGAGCGGTTCACCCGGGCCCGGTTGGACCGTCCCGGGTTGATCTCGACCTCGAGGGTCGCCTCACGCCCCTCGCGTACGACGGCGGCGCGCACCAGGGCCCTCTCGGCTCCGGATCTCACCAGCGGGGCGTCGGTGGCGACCCGGTGGGAGGCCAGTCGGGAGAGGTAGTCGACCGCCTCGACGAGGTTGGTCTTGCCCTGGCCGTTGCGTCCCAGGAAGGCGCTGGCCCCCGGCTCGAGCTCGACGTCGACCTCGCCGTAGGAGCGGAAGTCGAGCAGCTGGAGGCGCGCGACGTACACCGCGGGCTAGCTCTCGGCCGGTTCCGGCCCGTCACCGGAACCGGCGTGCCGCGCAGCCCCGGACTGGTCCGGCGTGCCCTCGCCGGGGGCGTCGCCGCCCTTGGGCGCTCCGGTGCGCATGGCGTGACCGCCGAACTGGTTGCGCATCGCCGCAACCGCCTTCATGGACGGGGAGTCGTCCTGCCTGCGAGACGAACCGTGCGTAAAGGGCGGCCGTGATGGCGGGGGTCGCGACCGCGTTGTCGATTCCTGCCTCGACGGTCCAGCGCCCTTCGCCGGAGTCCTCCGCGTATCCACTGATCCCGGCGAGGCCGGGGTCCTGGTCGAGTGCGGCCACGAGCAGGTCGAGGAGCCAGGAGCGGATCACGGTGCCCTCGCGCCAGGATCGGAAGACCTCGGTCACGTTGTCGACGACCTCGACCTTGTCCAGCAGCTCCCAGCCCTCGGCGTAGGCCTGCATGACGGCGTACTCGATCCCGTTGTGGACCATCTTCGAGAAGTGGCCGGCACCGATCCCGCCGGCGTGGACCGCACCGAACTCACCCTCGGGCTTGAGGGCGTCGAAGGCGGGCTGCACCTTCGCGACGTCCTCGTCCGAACCGCCGTACATCAGGGCGTAGCCGTTCTCCAGACCCCAGACACCGCCGGAGACGCCGCAGTCGACGAAGCCGATGCCCTTGCCGGCCAGGTGGTCGCCGTGGACCTGGTCATCGGTCCACCGGGAGTTGCCGCCGTCGACGACGAGATCGCCCTCGTCCAGCAGCTCGCCCAGGGTTCGCACCGTCTCCCGGGTCGGTTCACCCGCAGGCACCATCACCCACACCACGCGGGGCGAGGGCAGCTTGCCGACCAGCTCCTCGAGGCTCTCGACGTCGGAGACCTCGGCGTTGCGGTCGTAACCCACGACGGTGTGGCCGGCGTTGCGCAGCCGGGTGCGCATGTTGCCGCCCATCTTGCCCAGTCCGACCAGCCCGATATCCATGTCACGACACTAGCCGGGCACGACGTAGGAGTGCACGGCGTGTGGCGGGAGGTTGAGCAAGCCCCGCGACCGAGCCAGCGAGGGCGCGACGGGCGGGTCGAAACCCGGTGACCTTCAGCAGGGCGGTGAGGGCCGTCGTGAGTTACGACAGGAGTCGCCGGGGCATCAGCAGGTAGCGGAACCCGGAGTCGTCGCCGTCCGTGGTCGTCGACCCGGAGATCACCACCGGCTTCGATGCCTGGGTGAAGGCCAGCTCGACGACCTCCTCGTCGATCGCGGTGAGCCCGTCGAGCAGGAACTGCGGATTGAAGCCGGTGGTGATGTCGTCGCCCTCGATCTGTGCCTCGATCGACTCCGAGGCCTGTGCCTCGTCGCCGGAACCGGCATCGAGGGTGAGGACACCGTCGCTGAACGCCAGTTGCACCGCGGTGTTGCGCTCGGCCACGAGCGCCACCCGCTTCACCGACTCGATGAGGGTCGCCTTGTCGATCCGGGCCACCGTCTGGTGCTCGCTGGGGAACAGGCTGCGGACCTTGGGGAACTCGCCGTCCAGCAGTCGCGTGGTCGTACGACGGACACCACCGGGGCCCGCCCCCTCGAAACCGATGATGCCCTCACCTCGGCCGCTGGCGGCCAGGGCGATGGTGACCTCGCTGCCCGCGGTGAGCGACTTCGCGGTGTCGCCGAGCACTCGTGCGGGAACCAGCGCCGCCAACGACTCGTCGGGGGTGCGCGGGTCCCAGCCGAGCTCGCGGTGGGAGAGCCGGAACCGGTCGGTCGCGAGGAGGGAGATCGTGGATCCGTCGATCTCGATCCGGACGCCGGTCAGCACGGGCAGCATGTCGTCGCGGCCGGCGGCGGTGACCGCCTGGGCGACTGCGTGGGCGAACTCGTCGCTCTGCACGGTCCCGGTCGCCGTGGGCATCTCGGGGAGGGTCGGGTAGTCCTCGACCGGCATCGTCTGGAGGGTGAACCGGGCCGAGCCGCAGGTGAGCGACACCCGGGGACCGTCGAGCACCATCTCGACCGGCTTGGCGGGAAGACTGCGACAGATGTCGGCGAGCAGGCGGCCGCTGACCAGGGCCCGGCCCTCGCCGGAGACCTCCGCGGACAGTGTCGCCCGGGCAGAGGTCTCGTAGTCGAAGGTCGAGAGGACCAGGCCTTCGTCGCCGGCGTCGATGAGGAGGCCGGAGAGCACCGGAGCGCTCGGGCGGACCGGGAGGCTGCGGGCAGCCCAGGCGACGGCATCGGCGAGCACGTCGCGTTCGACGCGGAACTTCACGGTGTTGGTGTCCTTACGACTTCGGGCGGCTTCTGGATTGAGCATCCTGCCATGCGGTCGGCCCGGGCGGGAGAGTTGGCAGGGCTCTGCCTGACTCGGCGGGGGCGTTCGTCCCCAGGACATGGGGGGAGTAGTTGTTCACCGGAGATCCATCCAGTGTGTAGGTCCGTGGGAGTCGTAGCAGCGGTGGATCCTGTGGAGAGGGTGCATCCGCGCAGGTCAGGTGCCCAATCGTGGTGCACAGACGGTTGTGGACGAGGAGACGGCGAACCAGGCACCCGGTGTGGACGACACGATGTCGGCGCGGGTCGGCCACTGGCTTGTGCACAGTGGGTCCAGTGCTGCTCGGCGTCGGCCCACACCCTGTCCACAGCCGGCCGCCCAGACATCGAGAGGTCGCGTCAGGACTGGCGGGCCTGCATCTTGATCCGGTTGGTGAGCTCGCTGACCTGGTTGAAGACTGCCCGGCGCTCCGCAAGGAGCTGGTTGATCTTGCGGTCGGCGTACATCACCGTCGTGTGGTCGCGGTTGCCGAACTGGGCCCCGATCTTGGGCAGGGAGAGCGAGGTGAGCTCGCGGCACAGGTACATCGCGATCTGCCGGGCCATCACGAGGTGACGGCCGCGGCTGGGCCCGGTCAGCTCCTCGATCGACAACCCGAAGTAGGCGGCCGTCTGGGCGATGATCAGCCCGGCCGTGATCTCGGGCTCGCCACCCTCGGGGATCAGGTCCTTGAGCACGATCTCGGCCAGGGTCATGTCGACCTCCTGGCGGTTGAGGTTGGCGAAGGCGGTCACCCGGATCAGTGCGCCCTCGAGCTCACGGATGTTCGTCTGGATCTTGGAGGCGATGAACTCCAGCACGTCCGGCGGCGCGGTCATCCGGTCCATGGCCGCCTTCTTGCGAAGGATGGCGATCCGGGTCTCGAGGTCCGGTGGCTGGACGTCGGTGATCAGGCCCCACTCGAAGCGGTTGCGCAGGCGGTCCTCGAGCCGCTCGAGTCGCTTGGGCGGCCGGTCGGAGGTCAGCACGATCTGCTTGTTGGCGTTGTGCAGCGTGTTGAAGGTGTGGAAGAACTCCTCCTGCGTCTGGGTCTTGCCCTCCAGGAACTGGATGTCGTCGATCAGGAGTACGTCGACGTCGCGGTACCGGCGCTTGAAACGGTCCTGGCGGTCGTCGCGGATGGCGTTGATGAACTCGTTGGTGAACTCCTCGCTCGACACGTAACGGACCTTGGCCCCGCTGTAGAGGCTGCGGACGTAGTGGCCGATCGCGTGCAGCAGGTGGGTCTTGCCGAGTCCGGAGTCGCCGTAGACCAGCAACGGGTTGTAGGCCTTCCCGGGCGCCTCGGCGACGGCCACGGCGGCGGCGTGCGGGAAGCGGTTGGAGGACCCGATGACGAACGTCTCGAAGGTGTACTTCGGGTTGAGCCGGGTCTCGAGCGCGCTCGGTCGCGCGACGGTGGGCGGGTCGGAGAGCTGTGGTCCGGGCTGTTCCGGGAGCTCCGAAGACTCAAAACCACTTGTCGACTTGTCGATCTCTCGACTTGTCGCTTCAGTCGTCGTGGTGGGGCTGGTCGTAGCCGGGACTGTGCTCGGGGGCCTGCAGCGACGGGTTGACCGTCACCGCGAGCCGGATCTCGCGGGCGAAGGCCACGGTCAGGGCGTCCTCGAGCTGGCCTCGCAGCCGGCCCTCGAGCTGGCCGCGGGTGAACTCGTCCGGGACGGCGATGATGGCGGTGCTCTCGTGCAGAGTCACCGGCTCGCTGGCCCGCAGCCAGGCGCGCTGGTTGGGCTGGAGCTCCTCCACGACGTTGCGCCAGGCGGCGCCGAGATCGGCCGTACTCTGTTCCACGGAGCCCTGCTTTCGAGTGGTGCGTCGCCTGTCGCGGAATGTGCCCGCCTTCGAGTCCACAGCTTTGTCCACAGGCTGTGCACCCGTCCCCCAATTCCTGGAGGATCCTGACCGAGAGGTCACGCGGGCGGAGCCAAGATCACTGTTTCCGCAGGTCAGCGGGGGTATTGACACACTGTTGGGTACGTCACACCAGGTCGTGATCGAGATGGTCCGGCGGTGCCGGGGAAACTCGGTGAGGGCGAACGTAACAAGCAGCCACCGCTGGCGGCAAGGCGTCATCCACAGGCTGTCAGGCGGTGGTCCTGCGGTGGTTTGACCCGTTCCGAACCCAGCGCGTACCGTTGGCCGGTCGGAGCTGCTAGGAAGGCTTCGCGACCACCAGGTGTCGACCGGTGCCGCATGTCCACGAACAGGGTTGTCCTCGTCGTGGGTGAGCGGTGCCAGCCGATGAGGCACACCGCTGATCCGCGCCCGGTGAAGGCCCTGCAGACCACCGAAAGAGAAACTCGTGAGCAAGCGTACGTACCAGCCGAACAACCGTCGCCGGCACAAGGTCCACGGATTCCGCCTGCGCATGCGCACCCGTGCCGGTCGCGCGATCCTGTCCTCGCGTCGCCGCAAGGGCCGCAAGAGCCTGTCGGTCTGAGCCGGCCGTCCCGGCCAGGCATGCGTCCGTGTCGAGTGCGGTCCACCGGCTCACCGGGAGCGCACAGTTCTCACTCGCGATCCGGACGGGTCGACGGGCCGGCAGCGGCACCCTTGTCCTGCACCTGGCCTGTCCGGACTCCGACGGTCGACCACGGGTCGGGTTCGTGGTGAGCCGCGCTGTGGGCAACGCCGTGACCCGCAATCGGGTCAAGCGCCGTCTGCGTGAGCTGGTGCGAGCGCAGGGCGACGCCCTCCCGAGCGGCTCGGTGCTCGTCGTGCGGGCGCTGCCTCCGTCCGCCGGGGCGTCGTACGCGGAACTCCGCTCCGACCTGGCTCGTTGCCTGACTCGAGTGATTCGATGAAGTATGTGCTGATCGGCCTGCTGAAGGCCTACCGTGCCGTGATCAGCCCGATCTACGGGCAGGTCTGCCGCTACCACCCCTCCTGCTCGGCTTACGCCCTGGAGGCGGTGACCGAGCACGGCAGTATTCGCGGCGGCTGGCTCGCCGTACGCCGTCTCGCCCGCTGCCACCCCTGGGCGGCCGGCGGTTACGACCCCGTTCCACCCCACCCGTCTCGCGCTGCGGCGGGCCCCACCCCCGGCCAAGGAGCCTGATGATCGACTTCTTCAGCGAGCTCGGCAGCTTCATCATGACGCCGCTGTACTACGCCATCTCGTTCGTGCTCGACCTGTTCCACCAGCTGTTCAGCACGTTCATGGACCCGGCGGGCGGCGCCGCCTGGGCGCTGTCGATCATCGGGCTGACGTTGGTGATCCGTGCCGCGCTGATCCCGCTGTTCGTCAAGCAGATCAAGTCCAGCCGGAACATGCAGCTGATCCAGCCGAAGGTCAAGGAGCTGCAGAAGAAGTACGGCCACGACCGGGAGCGTCTCGCCCAGGAGACGATGAAGCTCTACCGCGAGACCGGGACCAACCCGTTCGCCTCGTGCCTGCCGATCCTGCTTCAGATGCCGATCTTCTTCGCGCTCTTCAGCATCCTCAACAACGCGGCGAAGGAGCAGCCGAAGGGCGTCCTCACGCTGGAGCAGGCCCGGCAGTTCGGTGAGGCCGAGCTCTTCGGGCGCGTCCCGCTTTCGTCGACCTTCCTCAGCGCCGACGGCGACGTCGCTGTCATGGTGATGGCGGCCATCCTGGTCGTCGCCATGACGGCGACAACGTTCCTCACCCAGCGGCAGCTGATGAGCAAGAACATGCCGGCCGACGCCCTGTCCGGCCCCTACGCCCAGCAGCAGAAGATGCTGCTCTACGTCCTGCCACTGGTGTTCGCGGTCGGTGGCATCGCGTTCCCGATCGGCGTCCTCCTCTACTGGACCACATCGAACCTGTGGACCATGGGCCAGCAGTTCTACGTGATCCGCAACAACCCGGCGCCCGGCACGCCGGCCGCACGTGCCAAGGCGGAGCGGGACAAGGCGAAGGCCGAGCGGCACGGCGTGGCGGTGGTGGCCGACGAGCCCGCCGGCTCCGCCGGCTCCACCGCCGTCGAGGAGCGGCCCGTGCAGCGCCAGCAACCCAAGAAGCAGTCGCGCCAGCAACGCCGATCCGGCGGCGGCCGACCCACGAACAAGAAGAAGGGGAAGAAGCGATGAGCGAGCACGACACGGACACGCAGACCGAGACCACCGAGGAGTCCACGGTGGACACGACCGCCGAGCAGCCGGTGAGCGAGGCGGCTCGCCTCGAGGCGCTGGAGACGGAGGGCGAGATCGCCGCCGACTACCTCGAGGAGCTGCTCGACATCGCGGACCTCGACGGTGACCTGGACATGGACGTGGAGGGCGACCGAGCGTCTGTGTCGATCGTGGGAGCCGACCTCAGCCAGCTCGTCGGCCGGGACGGGGAGGTGCTGGACGCGCTTCAGGAGCTGACCCGCCTCGCGGTCTACCGGGAGACGGGTGAGCGGTCCCGCCTGATGCTCGACGTGTCCGGCTTCCGTGCCCGCAAGCGCGAGGAGCTCGTGGCGCTGGCCGAGAAGACGATCAGTGAGGTCAAGGACAGCGGCGAGCGCCGGAACCTCGACCCGATGAGTCCGTTCGAGCGAAAGGTGGTGCACGACGCGGTCGCGGCCGCCGGCCTCACCTCGGAGTCCGAGGGCGTGGAGCCCCGCCGGTACGTGGTGATCCTCCCGGCCTGAACCGGGCGGTTTCACGTGAAACCATCCGAGCCCGGGGGCGCACCACCCCCGCCCCCGTCCGCGAGCACGGTGTTCGCGCCCGGCCGCCTCGAGCTGGCCCAGCAGTACGCCGACCTGCTCGCTACCGAAGGCGTGGTCCGCGGCCTCATCGGCCCACGCGAGGGTTCCCGTTTGTGGGAGCGACACCTGCTCAACTGCGCGGTGCTGGGAGAGCTGGTGCCGGCGGGTGCGGACGTCTGCGACATCGGCTCCGGTGCCGGCCTGCCCGGCCTGGTCCTCGCCATTGCCCGGCCCGACCTCACCGTGACCCTGGTTGAACCACTGCTGCGGAGGACGACCTTCCTGGAGGAGGTGGTGGCGGACCTGGGCCTCAGCGGCGTCGAGGTGCACCGGTCGAGGGCGGAGGCACTGCACGGCACGCGCACGTTCGACGTGGTGACCTCCCGGGCCGTGGCCCCGCTCGACCGGTTGCTGGCCTGGTCGATGCCCCTGGTGGCGCCCACCGGCGCGCTGGTGGCGATGAAGGGAACGTCCGCGGCGGACGAGATCGCCGCTGCCGAGAGCACGCTCCGTCGGCTGGGTTGCGCGGCCCCGGAGATCCACTCGGTGGGCGCAAAAGTGGCGGATTCGCCCTCGACGGCGATCCGGGTGGTCTGGGCTGAACCGGCAAGGGTACGTTTGCCCCGCCCGAAGGGGTCGTCGAAGAAGAAGGGGCGGCGCCGCGGGTGACCCGCCAGGTGATCGGGCAGGTGTCAAGGCATCCGGGAAGCCGGCCGACTGCGGAGGATTGGGGCGACGTGGGCGAGACATTTACCGGGTCGACGATTCGCCGCCTGGGGTGGCCCGCGGATGCTACCGACGAGTTATCCACCGGCCTCGGCTGGCCTGGGGAGCGCGAATATCCACAGGGTGAGGACATTTCTCCACAGATCGAACCAGTAATCGAACATCCTCCGGTTTCACGTGAAACCGAGCCGCAGGCCCCGGTCGTGCGCACCGCAGGGGACCTGGCCGACAGCCCGGCCGACCCCGCGGGGCCCCAGTACGGCGACCACAGCACCCCGCTGGCCCGGGCCGCGGAGCACACCGTCCGCGCCCGGCACGGCGCCCGGCTGGGCCCGGTGCTTCCCCGTCCCGAGGCCACCCGGGTGGTGGTCGTGGCCAACCAGAAGGGCGGCGTCGGCAAGACCACCTCGACGGTCAACGTCGCTGCCGGGCTCGCGCAGCTCGGCCAGCGGGTGCTGGTCATCGACCTCGACCCCCAGGGCAACGCCTCCACCGCCCTCGGCGTGGATCACCGACGCGGTGTGCCGTCGACCTACGACGCCGTCGTGGAGGGCACGCCCCTCGTCGAGGTGGGCGTGGCCTGCCCCGATGTTCCCGGCCTGATGGTGGTGCCGGCGACGATCGACCTCGCCGGAGCCGAGATCGAGCTGGTCAGCGTCGTGGCGCGCGAAGGCCGCCTGGCCAGGGCCATCAACGGCCATCCCCTCGTCGGTACGGCGGCCGAGGTCGGCGACGAGCGCTTCGACTACGTGTTCATCGACTGCCCGCCCTCGCTCGGCCTGCTGACGCTGAACGCACTGGTCGCCGGCCAGGAGATGATGATCCCGATCCAGGCGGAGTACTACGCGCTGGAGGGACTCGGCCAGCTGCTGGAGACGGTCGAGATGGTGCGCCAGCACCTCAACCCGCGCCTGAAGGTCTCCACGATCATGGTCACGATGTACGACGGGCGTACCCGCCTGGCCCAGGGCGTGGCCGAGGAGGTGCGCGAGCACTTCGGTGACCAGGTGCTCAAGACCACCGTGCCGCGCTCGGTCCGGGTCTCCGAGGCGCCGTCGTACGGACAGACGGTGATGACCTATGACCCCGGCTCGACCGGGGCCCTGTGCTATCTGGAAGCAGCCCGCGAGATCGCCACCAAGGGAGCACCGACGTGACCAGCACCAAGACCCCCCGCCGCGGCCTCGGCCGCGGCCTCGGATCCCTCATCCCCACCGCCCCGGCGGGCGGCCCGGAGGACACGGACGCGCCGGGGGCGGAGGTTCGGCCGGACAGCATGACGGCGACCTACGCTGACGGCAGCGACGGGCAGGGTCCGGCGCGTGGCGACGGCGCCCCGAACATCGTCGCGGGCGCCTACTTCGCCGAGCTGCCGCCCTCCCAGATCCGCCCCAACCACGCCCAGCCCCGTCAGGTCTTCGACGAGGAGGCGATGGCCGAGCTGGTGCACTCGATCTCCGAGGTCGGGCTGCTCCAGCCCATCGTCGTCCGGAAGGTGGGTCAGGACGACTACGAGCTGGTCATGGGCGAGCGTCGCTGGCGGGCTGCGGAGAAGGCCGGTCTCGAGGCCATCCCCGCCATCGTCCGGCAGACCGGCGACGACGACATGCTGCGCGACGCCCTGCTGGAGAACCTGCATCGTTCCCAGCTGAACCCACTGGAGGAGGCTGCGGCCTACGCGCAGCTTCTCGAGGACTTCGACTGCACCCACGACGAGCTGGCCTCGCGGATCGGCCGCTCCCGGCCCCAGATCAGCAACACGCTGCGGCTGCTTCGCCTCACCCCCGCGGTGCAGCGTCGCCTCGCGGCAGGGGTCCTCTCGGCCGGCCACGCCCGGTCCCTCCTCGCCGTCGACGACGATGAGCTCCAGGACCGGCTCGCGCAGCGGGTCGTCGCCGAGGGCATCAGTGTTCGGGCGCTCGAGGAGCTGGTCGCGGTCGGCGAGCCCGGGTCGCCGACGACACGTCAGGTGCGCCGCAAGCCCGTGGCGCCGGGCCTGACCGAGCTGGCCGACCGGCTCTCCGACCGCCTGGAGACCAGGGTCAAGGTCGACCTCGGCCGGAGCAAGGGCAAGATCACCGTGGAGTTCGCCTCGATGGAGGACCTGCAGCGGATCGTCGACGTGATGGACCCGCGCAACCGGGACGACCGGCCGATCTGACCGGGCAGGAGCGCGCGAGGAACGAGCGCGCACCGTGAACCCGGGCAGGTTGAGCGAGCGTCGTGCCTGAGCCTGCGAAGGCACGGCAGCGCGTCGAAACCCAGTCAGCGAGCAAGAGTGGCTGGCACCTGACGCGATGTCGACAAAGTGACAAAGCCATGAAGCGGCTTGTGGATCTGGTGATCTAGCGCTGTTCCTCGCGGGCCGCACGCTGGGCGGCGCGGCGTACCTTCTCCTCGGCGTCGAGCCGCGCGGCCTCCTCAGGAGTGGGCGCGCTACCCCCGTGGGAGGCGGGGACCCACCAGGCCCCCGGCGGCTGCTCGTCGGCGGGGTACGCCGCGATCACCTCGTCGAGCATCTGCGACATGGCATCCCGCAGCTCGGCGGTCTCGGCGACCGGGTCGACCCCGGCGGGGTGCTGCGGCTCGCCGACCCGGATCAGGATGGTCTTGCCCCGGGAGAAGTCCTTGGGATGGTCCTTGGTCATCATCCGCTGCGTCCCCCACAGCACCACTGGCACCAGCGGGACGCCGGCCGCGGCGGCGATCCTCACCGCCCCGGTCTTGAACTCCTTGAGCTCCATGGCCCGCGAGATCGTCGCCTCGGGGAAGATGCCGACGGCCTCGCCGGCCCTGAGGTAGTCCACGGCCGTGTCGTAGGACGCGGTCCCGGCTCCGCGGTCGACCTCGATGTGGTGCAGCGAGCGCATCAGCGGTCCGGTGTAGCGGTGGTCGAAGAGCTCGCGCTTCGACATGAACCGCACCTTGCGCCCTGACGGGTTCGCGGCCAGGCCGCCGTAGATGAAGTCGACGTAGCCGACGTGGTTGACCGCCAGCAGCACGCCGCCGGTGCGGGGCACGTGCTCGGTGCCGGTCATGTGGATCCTCTGCCCGAGCAACCGGAAGGCAGCCTTGCAGGCCACGATGATCGGCGGGTAGGTCAGGTCACGCACGTGGGCGCCCTCTCGGTCGGGTGCTGCCAATTTGTTGGGCAGCGTAGCCCGTCAGCGCATCGTGGCCAGAAAGTCGGCGATCCGGCCGATCGCCTCCTCGAGCATCGTGACGTCGGGGAGCGTCACCAGGCGGAAGTGGTCGGGGAGCGGCCAGTTGAACCCGGTCCCGTGGGTGACGAGCAGCTTCTTGGCGCGCAGGAGGTCGATCACGAACTGCTCGTCGTCCTCGATCGGGTAGACGGCGGGATCGAGCCGGGGGAAGCAGTAGAGCGCGCCGCTGGGCCGCACCGAGGAGACGCCGGGGATCTCGTTGAGCAGCCGATGGGCGAGCATGCTCTGCTCGTAGTAGCGCCCGCCCGGGACGATCAGCTCCTCCACGGACTGGTAGCCCCCGAGGGCGGTCTGGATCGCGTGCTGGGCAGGCACGTTGGCGCACATCCGCATGTTGGCGATCAGCGTGAGGCCCTCCAGGAAGTCCTCGGCGATCTCCCGGGGCCCGGAGATCATCACCCATCCCGCCCGGTAGCCACAGACCCGGTAGGCCTTGGAGAGCCCGCTGAAGGTGAGGCAGAGGACGTCGTGCCCGGCCGCGGTGGCGGCGTGGTGGTGTACGGCGCCGTCGAACAGGATCTTCTCGTAGATCTCGTCGGCGAAGACCACCAGGTGGTGGCGGCGGGCGATGTCGACGAGACCCTCGACGGTCTCCTTGCTGTAGACCGCACCGGTGGGATTGTTGGGGTTGATGATCACCAGGCCGTGGGTGTTCTCGGTGATCTTGGACTCGATGTCGGCCAGGTCGGGGTTCCAGTCGTTCTCCTCGTCGCACCGGTAGTGCACCGGGCGACCCCCCGACAAGGTGACCGCCCCGGTCCAGAGCGGGTAGTCGGGAGCGGGCACCAGGATCTCGTTGCCGTCGTCGAGGAAGGCCTGCAGCACCATGGAGATCAGCTCGGAGACGCCGTTGCCGATGAAGACGTCCTCGACGGTGACGTCGCGCATTCCGTGTTCCTGGTAGTAGTGCGCCACCGCGGTGCGGGCGGGGTAGATGCCCTGGGAGTCGGCGTACCCCTGGGCGTCCGGAAGGTGGTGGACCATGTCCGCGACGATCGCCTCAGGCGCGTCGAAGCCGAAGGGCGCCGGGTTGCCGATGTTGAGCTTCAGGATGCGGTGTCCCTCGGCCTCGAGCTTCTGAGCCTCGACGAGGATGGGTCCGCGGACGTCGTAGCGGACGTCATGGAGCTTCCTGCTCTGCCGGATCGGGCGCACGGCGTACATCCTCGCAAGAGCCGGAGCCGGGTCTAGCATGGGTCCGGGAGGCAGACGGATGTCACGGAAGGTCGTCCGGCTCACGCCGGACCTGTTGGGGGCGCTCGAGGCGCCGTGCCGCACCTGCCTGTTCTGGGAGCTCGATCCGGTCCGCCGAGCGCTGGTGGAGGACCCCGCGGCCGAGAAGGAGATCTGGACCTCCCACGTCCTGCGGGAGTGGGGGTCCTGCGGCCGAGTGGTGCTCGTCGACGGCGAGCCGGTCGGGTACGTCATCTACGCACCCTCCGCGTTCGTCCCGGGAGCAGCCGGCTTCCCGACGGCACCGGTCTCCCCGGACGCGGTCCTGCTCACGACGGCGTACGTCGACCCGGGCTACCGGCGCGGCGGGCTGGGCCGGATGCTGATCCAGGGGATGGCGCGCGACCTGGTCGAGCGCGACTTCCGGGCGGTGGAGGCCTTCGGTGACACCCGCGGCCGGACGTCGTGCGTGCTCCCGGCCGACTTCCTGAGCCGGGTCGGTTTCAAGACCCAGCGCGCCCACAGCACCACGCCGCGGATGCGGATGGACCTGCGCACCACCGTCACCTGGCGCACCGAGGTGGAGGCGGCGCTGGAGCGACTGGTCGGCGCGGTCCGCCCGGTGCGTCCCGCCCCCAAGGTGACCGGCCCGAACCGCCGCTGAGGCGCCGCTAGGGCGACGGCTGGCTGGTCTCGGCGGGGGTGGGCTCTGGCGCCGGAGTGGTGCTGGGGTCCGGGGCCTCGCTCGTGGGCGCCGGCTCTGACGACTCCTCCGGCGCGGGTTCCTGGGTCTCGGTGCTCGACTCGTCCGACGAGCTTGTGGAACCGTCCGGGGTGGCCGAGGCCCCGTCGCTCGGGGCGGGGGACGGTGCCGTGCCTGATCCATCCGTCGCGGTGCCCGTCTCCGTCGCAGGTGGAGCCTCTCCCAGGATGGCCAGGATCTCGCTCTTGAACTCCTCGAGCTGAGCCTCGATCGCAGAGATCGGCTGGCCGTAGATGGTGGTCGCGAACTCCGCCAGATCGGACCAGATGTCGGAGAGCGCGACCAGCTCGGCCTCACCCGGTGCGTCGTCCAGCGTGATGACCAGCTGGGAGGCGAGGGCGGCCGTGATGCACCGGAAACAGTCCCAGTTGACCGCCTGGGAGATGTTCTGGGGGATCACGACGTCGGCCTGGCCCACCACGAGCACGACCTGGAACGAGATGGCGACCGTGACGCAGTCGGAGCAGCTGGCGAACGCGTTCGCCGAGTTGATGTTGTCGACGTCCTCCTGCCCGTCGGCCCAGACCATGGCCAGGGCGACGTCGTAGACCACGCTGTTGTCGGTGGTGTTGACCGCCATCGCCTGGGTGTCGCCCGGTGCGGGCGGGTCGGGCTGGTCGAACGGGAAGACCCACGTGGGGGACTCCGTCCCCGGGTCCGTGGCCGGATGGCCACCGGCCGCCGGATCGTCTTGGTCGCCCGTGTCTCCCGGGGCCCCGGCGGGGACCAGGACCAGCGCGAGCTGGGGCTGGTCGGCGGTCGGGAGGGGCTTGTCCTCGGGCCAGGCCGTGCCCAGCTCCCCTCCACCGGCCTCGAAGGCACCGGTGAACGCCGGCCTGGCCGGGGCTGTCGTCCCGCCCACGCCCGGCACGGCCGAGACCGCCTGCGTCAGGGTGCCTTCCTCCCAGGGCTGGATCGGCCGGTACTTGGGAGTGGTCGGCCACCACGCCCACACGAGGCCGGCGACCATCGCTGCAATGAGCAGGCAGGCGCCGGCGCGCCGGATCGGTCGACCGGCGGTGCCCCGCCAGGCCCCGGTGACCGTCCGGCGCCCGAACCTCAGCAGGACCAGGATCGTGGCCAGCACGGGGAAGACGACCGCGACGATCGCCAGGTAGCTGCCGACGGCGTCGAGGTGCTGACCGGCGGACCAGGCGGCATTCGCTCCGTTCAGCTCGCGCTCCGCGCTGGCCCACGCCGTCCCGGCGACCCGGGGGAACGCGAGGACCATGACGAGCAGCGTGCCGAGCAGGAGCGGCACGACGATCAGCACCCACAGCGTGATCACGGCCCGCGCCCAGGGCTTGAGGATGCCGGCTTCCGGACTGCGCCAGCGGGAGGGCCACAGGGACAGCAGCGTCGGCTTGATCCTGTGGAAGAGGTCGGGGACCCCGGTCAGGTCGGCGAGGATGTGGTAGCCGTCGAAGCGCACGAGCGGGGTCAGCTGGCGGAGCATCTGCAGGATCTGGGCAGCGACCACGAGCAGCCAGCCGTCCCACTGGGTCACCGCCCAGGTGGCGAAGACCACGACGGCCACGATCGCGTTGAAGTAGAGGCCGCCCAGGTCGGTCCGGACCCGCCCCAGGCGGCCCAACCGGTAGCTGTCGGTGACGTCGGTGTAGAACGCCGGCCAGACCAGGTAGATCCCGCCTCCCATCACGCCCGGGGTTGCGCCGCCTCGCCGGGCCGCAGCGGCATGCCCGAACTCGTGGAACCCGCCGGACAGGATGGTCAGGCCGAAGATCAGCACCAGCATGCTGGGTCGGGCGAAGGCGTCGTACGTCGCCGAGGCGAGGCCCTTGTCCAGGAGCACCCACCAGGTGATGACCAGGAAGGCCATCGTGATGGGGATCCACAACAGGGGTGAGAACAGCACCTGGAACGGTGCGGTGATCCGACGGGTGCGCTCGGGGTCGGTGACCGCGAACTTCCAGTTGAGCCCGAGCAGGGGATTCGACTTCTTGAGCTCGGGCTGCGTGCCGTCCGGTTTCGTGAGGACGCCGAGTGGTCGCAGGTGCTGCTCGATGAGCGTGGTGACGTTGTCGGCGGAGACCGGTTGCCCGGTGGCGGCACGGACGCGCTCGGCGATCTCCTCGGGGCCGCGCCGTCCGTCGACGGCCGACACCAGGGCGTAGAGCAGTGGTGTGAGCTGGAGGGTCTGCCCGTCGGCACGGCGTACCAGTGACGGCGGGGTCCGATATCCGGATCCCGCCATCTCGCCGATCAGCTGCAAGCCGTCGGCGCGCGTGGGCACGTCGGTGGTGACCGGCACCGGGTTCTCCCTCTGGGTCAAGAGCTGAGGACGGGCGCCCCCCGGTGGAGGGGCGCCCGCCGCGACATCACTGGTTGATGTCGGAGTCCTGGTCGGTCGTCGCCGTCGCGTCGCCGGTGACGGACTGGGTGATGATCGCGTCCTGGTTGGACACGGCGGCTGCCTGCGAGTCCACCGACGCGATGTTGGCGGCCACCGCAGCGTCGATGGGCGCGGCGACGTTGGCGTTGGCGGCCACCGATCCGGCAATGGGGGCAGCCAGGTCACTGTCGAGGTCGACGTTGACGTCGACGTTGAGCACGTCGCCGTCGAGGGCGCCGCTCTGGCCGACGGTGTCGGTCACGCCGTCGACGGTGCCGCCGACGCCGTCGGTGACCCCACCGACACCTTCGGTCACGCCACCGACGTCGGTGCCCGTGGCTCCGCCGACCGTGTCGGTCACGCCGTCCACGGCGCCGGTCGCCCCACCAACCGGGTCGGTGACGCCGGTCGTCGCGCCTGTGGCGGTGCCGGCGGCCGGGTCGGTGGCGGCCGGGTCCGCGGTGGCGGCGCCGTCATCGATGACGTCGTTGCCCTGGTCGATCGCACTCGTCTGCTGGGACTCGGCCACGGCGTCGGAGTTGAGCGTCTGGTCGATGATGACGCCCTGGTCGGACATGGCCGCAGCCGTGGAGCCGACGGAAAGGACGTTGGCGCTGGCGGCCGCGTCGATGGGTGCCGCGACGTTCAGGTTGGCCGCCACGGCGAGGTCGATCGGGGCGGCGGCGTCGATCGCCAGGTCGACGTCGGCGTTGAGGTCCAGGATCGAGACCACTTCCTTGTCAGGCAGGGCGGTGACACCCTCCTGGAGGAGCTGCTCCTCGGACAGTCCGGTCTCAGGCTTCTCGTCCATGCTGGTTTCCTCCTCGGAGCACCAAGCCCCGAGGAGCCGGCGCCCACATGTCGCAACTCGGACCAAACGAACGCCCGCAAGCACAACCCGCTTGGGGCACCCGGAACGTACCCACGCCAACGGCCCTCAAACATGCCACGGACCCGCGCCGGCCTGGTGGCCGGAGACGCGGGTCCGTGCTCGAAAGCAGCCTCAGGCGATGTAGTCGGAGAGCTCGTTGAGGAGCGCTGCCTTGGGCTTCGCCCCCACGATCGACTTCACGACCTCGCCGCCCTGGTAGACGTTGATGGTCGGGATGCCGGTCACGCGGTACGACGAGGGCGTGACGGGGTTCTCGTCCACGTTCATCTTCAGGAACGTGATCTTGTCGCCGTGGTCGGCGGCGATCTCCTTGAGGATCGGGTCGACCTGGCGACAAGGACCGCACCACTCGGCCCAGAAGTCGACCAGGACGGGCTTGTCGGACTTGAGGACCTGGGTCTCGAAGTCGGAGTCGGTCACGGCTGAGATGTCGGCCACGGATCTACCTTTCGTCGATGTCTGAACCAGTCAACACCAGCACGGGGACAGTTGTTCCATGCTCACCCGTGCCGGGCACGTGCACGGGGTCTGATCAGGCTCCCGCCGTCTGGACGGTCTCGGTGACTGCTTCGGTGGTCAGGGCGTCCCCGGCGGTGGACGCCTCGTGGTCGAGAGCCGCGATGTAGCGCTCGGCATCGAGGGCGGCGGCGCAGCCGGTGCCGGCGGCGGTCACGGCCTGCCGGTAGTGGTGGTCCACCAGGTCTCCGGAGGCGAAGACGCCCGGCAGGTTGGTGTGGGTCGACGGGTGACGGACCAGGACGTAGCCGTTCTCGTCGAGGTCCACCTGGCCGGTCAGCAGCTCCGAGCGCGGGTCGTGGCCGATCGCGATGAACAGCCCGGTGACGTCGAGCGGCCGGGTCTCACCGGTCACGGTGTCGCGAAGCGTGATCGACTCGAGCTGGTCATCGCCGTTGATGGACTCCACCTCGGCGTTCCAGACGAACTCGAGCTTGGGGTCTGCGAACGCCCGCTCCTGCATGATCTTGGAGGCGCGGAGCTCACCGCGGCGGTGGATCAGGGAGACCTTGGACCCGAACCGGGTCAGGAATGTCGCCTCCTCCACCGCGGAGTCGCCTCCGCCGACGACCGCGATGTGCTGGTCGCGGAAGAAGAACCCGTCGCAGGTCGCGCACCAGGACACGCCGCGGCCGGAGAGCTCCTCCTCGCGGTCGAGCCCGAGCTTGCGGTAGCCCGAGCCCATGGCCAGGATCACCGAGCGAGCGGTGTAGGTGTCGGTGGCGGTCTTGACGACCTTGGTCTCGCCGGTCAGGTCGACCTCGACCACGTCGTCGGGCACGAGCTCGGCGCCGAAGCGCTCGGCCTGGGCCCGCATCTCGTCCATCAGCGCCGGACCCATGATGCCGTCGCGGAAGCCGGGGAAGTTCTCGACCTCGGTGGTGTTCATCAGGGCGCCGCCGGCGGTCACGGAGCCCTCGAACATGAGTGGGGCCAGCGACGCGCGGGCGGCATAGACGGCGGCGGTGTAGCCCGCCGGGCCGGAGCCGATGATGATGACGTTGCGCGGGGCGGTGTCGGTCATGTGCGGTGGCATCCCTTGGTCGGTGTCGTGCCCGGGTTGTCGTTCCCGTGGTCGTGAATGGAACCGATGGTAGGCGAGGCGCATTCCCCGCGAACGCAGGACCGGCCCGGCCTCCGGTCAGGGCGCGGGCAGCGTCACGGAGCGGACGGGCTCCTCGCTGCCGCACAGGAAGACGTCGGCGATCTGGGTCTCGCCCACGGGGCGCCGGAACACGACAACGGCGGGAGCACCGCCGTACGACGCCGGGACGAAGCGGCCGCGGCCCCACTGGTCGGCCGCACACGCTGCTCCGGCTGCCCGGTCCGCCGCGGCCGCCCCGGAGGAATAGGCCTGAGCGTCGAGCGAGCGCAGCTCTCGCGCGACGCTGAGGTCACTGGCGAGGTGAGTACGGCGCAGCGTGGCCAGGGTGGACTTCGGCTGCGGCTTGACCGGCGCAGGGGCGGGCTCGTCAGCGGACTCCGCGCCCCGGGACTGGGTCTTCGGCTGCACGGAGTCCTGGGTCTCCTCCTGGGCCCGCGAACCCGCGCCCGCCTGCACGCTGTCGGAGCCGGACTGCGGAGTGACGACCTGGCTGAGACCCACGCCGACGGCGACGACTGCGGCCGCCGCGACCAGCAGGGAGGCCGCCCGGCGGCGGCGCCGGGCAAGGTCGACGACCGGCGCCACGCGGTTCGGCTCCTGGGCGAGGTCGTCGAGGACGCGGTCGAGCCGGGCGACCACGTCGGGGGGAGTGGGGCCGGTGTGGCGCGACTCGGCGAGGAGGCGGCGTACCTCCTCCTCCGCCGGCGTCAGCGGGTCGTCACTGCCGGTCACGGTGTGCGCCTCCTCTCGGGCACTCGGGGTGTGCAGGTCGGTCGTTCAGTCCGGGTCCGGTGGACCGCGGGGCTGTGTGGATCGGACGGGCGGCGGCTGGACCGGGTTCCCGGGCGCCGGGTGGTCCGGCTCACGTCCCGGACCGAGCACGTCGAGCAGCTCGGCCAGCCGGGCCCGGCCGCGGGAGCAGCGGGACTTGACCGTCCCGACCGCGCAGTCGAGCATCACCGCGACCTCGGCGACCGGGTACCCCTCCATGTCGACCAGCACCAGTGCGGCTCGCTGGTCGGCGGGGAGGCTGGACAGCGCCGTCAGCACCTGCCGGCGCCGCTCCTCGTCGATCGCCTGGTCCGCGGGGTCCGCGGGCGTGCTGGTGGCCAGGGACCCGCGGTCGCGGTAGGTGTCGAGGTCGTCGGGCAGCGCCTCGGCCCGGCGGACCTTCGCGGCGCGGATCCGGTCGAGGCAGGCGTTGACCACGACCCGGTGCAGCCAGGTGGTGACCGCCGCCTCCCCGCGGAACGAGCCGGCCCGGCGGAATGCCGCCACCAGCCCGTCCTGGAGTGCGTCGGCCGCGTCGTCGGGGTTGCCCATCGTGCGCAGCGCCACCGCCCACAGCCGGTCGCGGTGCCGGGCGAAGAGGACGCCGAAGGCATCGGTGTCGCCGTGGACGTGCGCCGAGAGAAGGTCGGCATCGGAGCGCTCGTCGTCCACGCGGGTGCTCATGGGGCTGGCTACCCCCGGACCACGACTTCGGCCACCTCGCCGCGGTAGCCGCCCTCGGCTTCAGGAAGCGAGGTGAACCAGAGCACCAGGAAGCGGCCGGTGGCCGGCTCGTCCAGGGTGACGCGCTCCTGTTCGGATGCGGTCACGCTGGCCACCGGGTTCAGTCCGGCAACGCCCCGCGGCGCCTGGTCGGAGAGGTAGATGCTCATGTCGCTGGGCGTCCCACCGAGCCTCAGGTCCACGTCGGTGACCTGCTGGGACGACCCGAGGTCGAGCGCGAGACCGACACCGGTCTTCAGTCCGCCGGGCCCGAGGTCCTGCTCGTAGGTCACGGTGCGCCACGCTGTCGCCGGGTCACCGTCCACGGCCAGCGGAGCGAGCTCGCGGTTCTCCTCCGGTGGGTCACCCTGCGGGTCGAGGTCGATGGCGGTGACATCGGTGATCGGTGTGCCGGAAGACGAGGGGGTTGTGTCGGTCGGGTCGGGTGCGGGGTCGGGGTCGGCGCCCAGGGGCGAGCGGCCCCGCCCGAGGTTGAACGCGAACACGATCGCGATCAGCAGCAGACAGCTACCGGCCACCGCGGCAGCCAGCTTCATCCAGCTCCGCCCGGGGACGCCGTCATCCTCGTCCTCCTCGGCTGCCGGGATCACTCCGCTGCCGGTGCCGGCGTCCCACGGCCAGAACTCCTGCGACGGGGCCGCGCTGCCCGGGCGTGGTGTGCGGGCCGGCCGTCCGTCAGGGGGCTCCGGTGCGAAGAGGGGGCGCTCCGGCGGCTCCTCGAACGGTGGCGGGGGTGGCGGCTTCTCGGCCCGCGCCGCAAGCCAGGACACCTCGTCGTTCTCATCGTCGAAGATGGGAACGCCGGCCTGGGTGGGCAGGTCCGAGGACTCGGCAGGAGCGGCGCGTGGTGGGCCCGGGGACTCGACCGGGGGCTGGACCGGGGGCTGGGCCGACGGTGGAGTGGCAGCGGGGCCCGGGCGTTGCGGTCGGCGTGCCGGCGCCGGACGCCGGGAAGCGCATGGTCGGGCCGCCGAGGGGAGCGGGTCGTCCGGGGAGCGGAGCGCCAGGGTGCCGCCCGGCGCTGGCCTCGGCCTCCGCCATGGCGGCGACGTCCCCCACGAAGTCGCGAAGCGCCTCGCGGATCCCGTGGGCGCTGCGCAGACCGGGAAGGTGCACGTCGCCGGCCACCCCTGGCGCGTTCAGCACCTCGTCACACAGGCTGTCGAGCGGCCGCTGGACTCCAGCCTTGACCTGGCGCGGACGCAGTACCCGGCCGTTCTCGAGGGGCGCGGCGGGCACACCGGAGCGGGAGACCCCGGGCCACTTGCCGGTCAGCAGGTAGTAGAGCAGCCCGGCGAGGTCGGTCACGTCGGTGGACATCCGGCCGGACGGGAGACCGAGCAGGGCCGCCTCGACCGCGAGCCCGATGATCCGGACCGACCCGGTCTGGTCGATCATGACGTTCTCCGGCACCAACCGCCCGTGGGCCACCCCCGCGTCGTGGGCGGCGGCGATCGACTCGGCGACCTCGGAGACGATCCAGGCCGCGCGCCGCCCGCCGACCGGCCCCTCGTGGGCGACGATGATGTCGATCGACCTACCGGAGCCCCACTCGTTGACGACGTAGCAGACCTCGTCGGTCTGGTCGACGTCGAGCACCCTCAGGATCCTGCGGTCGTGCAGGGCCGCCGACAGCCGCGCGGCCTCCATCAGGCCCTCGGCCCGCTCGTCGTCCGGGGCGAGGACGTGGACCGACACGTGTCGGTCGAGGATGCGGTCGTGCGCCCGCCAGAACCTGCCGGAACCGCTTTCGCTCAGCAGGTCGACGAGCAGGTAGCGGTCGGCGAGGACGTCGCCCGGTCGGATCGAGTTCGGCACGCCTTCCCTTCCACGGCTTGGTCCCTCCATCGTAGGGCGGTTCAGGCCGCGAGCCGAGGAGCGGAGCCGCCGCGTCACCGTGTCCATGACGTCGGTGACCTCGCGCAGGCGCATCAGGCGCGCGGCCAGGACGAAGACGAGGACGTCGACGGCGGTGACGACCGCGGCCCGCAGGGCGGCGAGGGCCTGGTTCGGGTCGCTCGCGAGCTGGTCGAGGGCCCAGGCCACGAGGTACGCCGCCGCGGTCGAGATGCCCGCCGCGATGACCAGTCGCACCACGAACCGGGCCAGGCGTCGGGTCTCCAGCCCGCCGAGCAGGTGCCGCAGGACGAGGTAGGACAGTGCCGAGCCGACGACGTACGACGCGGTGTAGGCGAGGACCAGCGCGGGTGAGGTGTCCTCCGCCGTGGCGAAGGAGACCAGCGCGACCGCGGCCGCGACGTTGGTGGTCGCGATCACGCACTGGATCCAGAAGACCGTGCGCGTGCGCTCGAGCGCGTAGAACCCACGCAGGGTCAGGTAGTGGACGGTGAAGAACAGCAGACCGACGCCGAACAGGGAGAGCGTGGGGGTGAACAGCTCGAACTCGTCACGGCCGGCGCCCCAGCCCCACACCACGTGGGCGATGTCCGGGGCGATCACCGGCAGCAGGAGGGCGAAGGGCAGGACGACGGCCAGCGCGCTGCGCAGCGACATCCCGAGGGTGCGGGCGAGGCCGGTCAGGTCGCCGACGTTGGCCCGGTCGCTGAGCCGGGGCAGGATCGCCGTCGCCAGGGAGACCGTGATCACCGAGTGGGGGACCATCACGATCAGGAAGCTCTGCGCGTAGACGGTGTAGCCCGTGCCGGTGCCGCCGTCGACCGCGGCCGCCGTACCACCGGAAGCGAGGCGCACGACGACGGTGTAGGCGATCTGGTTGACCACCACGAAGAGGACCGTCCACATCCCGAGCCGCAGGGTGTGGCCAAGGCCGGTGTCCCGGAGGTCGAACCGCGGCCGGAACCTGAACCCGGCGGACTTCAGGAAGGGCAGCAGGATCACCAGCTGCGCGAGGATGCCGAGCGTCGACCCCAGGCCGAGCAGCGCCTCCTGACCGCTGGTGAACGCGGCTGTCTGCTCGGCGTCCGTGGCCGGGCCGAAGACCATCAGGTAGATGACCAGGACCGCGACCGCGATCACGTTGTTGGCGATCGGTGCCCACATCATCGGACCGAACCGGCCGCGGGAGTTGAGGATCTGGCCGAGCAGCACGAACACGCCGTAGAAGAACACCTGCGGCAGGCAGTAGCGCGCGAAGTCGATGACCGACTCCCGCTGGGCAGCCAGGGCCGGGTCGTCGAAGCGTGGGTCGAGGTAGAGCGACATGACCCAGGGCGCCGCCAGGACGAGGACGACAGTCACGAGGGCGAGGAAGAGCACCGCGGCGGTGACGACGCGGTTGGCGTAGGCCTCGCCGCCATCGGGGTCGTTCCGCATCGACCGGACCAGCTGGGGGACCAGGACGGCGTTGAAGATGCCGCCCGCCACGAGGATGTAGAGCATGTTCGGCACGGTGTTGCCGATGTTGAAGAGGTCGGCGTGCAGCACGTTGCCGAGCGCCGCGACGAGCAGGGCCGAGCGCACGAACCCGCTCATCCGGGAGACCACCGTGCCGGCGGCCATCACGGCGCTGGAGGAGAGGATCCGCGATTCGTCGGTGGACTCGGCAGGAGGCTGGGTCATGGTGTGCTCATGCGTCCCGTGCCCGCCGTACCCGGCGCACCAGGCGTACGACGATGGCGCCGAACAACAGGGCGACACCGGTGCCGAGGATCAACCAGATCACCTGGCTCACCTGGGCCGAACGGACCGGAAGCGTGGCGGTGGAGCCCAAGGGGGTGCCGTCCTCGGCAGTGACGACCAGCTCGACGTTGTAGACGCCCAGCTGGGTGGTGGCGGCCTCGAGCAGGACCGCGCTGCGGCCACCGGCGGCGATCTCGATGGTCTCGGTGTCGCTGATCGTGAGCGGCTCGTCCGCGAGCGACTCGACCCGAACCCGCACCGGGTGGTCGAGGTTGTTGGCGATCGTGGCCGAGAACCGGCCGGTCGTGCTCGACAGGGTCACCGCCGGTGGCGCGTCGACCCGGATCGACGCCAGCTGACGTGAGATCTGCTGCCTCGACTGGTCGGCCTCGGCCCGCGAGGCGTCGGGGTGCTCCCGGCTCGAGAAGGAAAGGCCGTTGAGGGCCTCGGAGAGCACCTCGTCGCCGACCTGGTCGTTGCGGACGAGCACCTCGTCGAGGGTCTGCCCGATCTGGATGAGGGATTCGGCGGACGCGAAGTTCGCCGCGTCGAGCTCCCGGACGACCTGGCTCTCGGGGTAGTCGAGCTGGTCGCTGTCGACGTCCTTGGCGCGCTTCGTCGTGACCGAGTCGACGTCGGTGAGGTCCAGCCACGGGACGTCGAGCCCAGAGAAGAACCCGAGGGCGCTTCCGGGGTTCCACTCCGGGGGGAAGACGACCACGAGGGGGCGCTGGCCGGGGCTGAGCAGCCGCAGGGCCGCCTCGGAGAGGATCTGTTGCCGGATCGCCATCAGGCTCAGTGGGTCGCCGGGTCCCGGTCCGCCCTCGGCGGTGTCGGAGGACGTGACCGTGACGGTGCGTCCGGCCACCTCGGCCACCGCCGGCGGCGGAAAGCCGAACATCTCGTCGGTGACCATGGTCGTGGAGCGCTGGTCGATCATTCGCAGAGCCCCCGGCCGCAGGTACCCGCCCGGCGACGCGATCGCCGGAGCGGTGTCCAGGTCCCAGGAGTCGAGCACGGCGCCCGTGCGCAGCCGTGCCCGCTCATACATGCCGGGCGCGCGCTCGGCGGCGGCGGAGACGTCGAGGTCGCCATAGGGCAGGGTGAGGACCTCGTCGCCCCCACTGATTGTTTCCCGCAGCCGTGCGAGCCAGGCGGCACCCGGAACTGTGGCGGCGTTGCGCCGTGCACCCTCCGGGGTCTCCGCGGGCTCGCCGGACGGTGACTCGGCGCCGGACTCGCTCGGGTCGGACGAAGGCGATGGTGAGGTCGAGCGGTTGGGGGCGGGCGCGGACTGGTCGAGGGGTCTGGGCGGATTGCCCGCGACGAGGTCGCGAACGGCGTCGGGCACCGCCGGGTCCAGGAGCCAGCTCACTGGCCTGGAGCCGGCCGCGGCACCGAAGTCGACCAGCGAGCGCAGGGATCCGCCGTTGTCCAGCGTGCGGGCCCAGTCGGACACGTTGACGATACGGCCGCTCGGGCCGAACCGAACCCCGTGTCGGATCGGGATCACCAGCGCCGTGTTGACCGAGCCACTGCCCCGCGGCACCAGGGGCAGGAAGGTGCGAGCGCGGCCGTCCGCGATGTCGTCCCGCGGCTCGCTCGACTCTCCGAGCGCATGGACGCCGAACCAGTAGACCCCGGGACGGGTCACGCCGAGGGCGGACCGCGAGATCCTGATCGAGAACTGCGCGGACGCACCCGGCCGGAGCGACGCCACCGTGTCGAAGGTGTTCGGCGCCGTGATGCGGTCTCCGACCGGTTCGGCGGGGTCCAGGTCCGTGGCCTCGGCGAGCTCCTGGCTCGAGGTGATCGGAGTTTCGCCGATGAAGAGGTGAACGTTGATCGCGACCCAGCGCTCGTCGGTGTTGTTGGTCAGGGTGCCGTTGACGCGCACCGGACCCCTGCGCGGGCAGGTAGGACGGTGAGAGCGCATCGATGGTGACTCCCAGCGCGGACTCGTCCTCCCGCGGAGCGGTGCGCGCGGCGTGCCGAACCGTGGCGGCCGCACTCCGGCTCGCGGCCCCCGGAGCGTCCTGGTCGGCGTGTCCCAGCGTCGGCTCGGCCGCGGCCAGGGTCGGCATGGTGGTGGCTGCTACCGCCAGAAGGGCAGGAAGCAGGGACCACGGGTGACGCACGGCGCCGACTCTATCCGGAGCCCTCTCGGCCGATAGAGTTGCTCGCCGTGTCCGACCCCCACCTTCCCCCGCTTCAGATGACCCGGGTCCAGGACTCGGTGGCGGAGGAGCTGGAGCGGATCGCTCCGGTCATCGACGAGCTGGGTCGCAGGTTCCGGGACGCGGGTGAGGAGCTCGCTCTGGTCGGCGGCTCGGTGCGCGACGCCATGCTCGGCCGGCACCAGAACGATCTGGACTTCGCCACCTCGGCTCGCCCCGTCCGTACCGAGGAGCTGCTCACCGGGTGGGCGGACACGATCTGGGACATGGGCCGCTCCTTCGGGACCATCGGCTGCCGGAAGGGCGCGTGGAACGTCGAGATCACGACGTACCGCTCGGAGTCCTACGACCCGACCTCACGCAAGCCCGCCGTCGACTTCGGGGACACACTGGCCGGAGATCTGGGACGGCGGGACTTCACGGTGAACGCGATGGCAGTCCGCGTGCCCGACCGTGGTTTCGAGGACCCTTTCGGCGGGATCGTCGACCTCGGTCACCGGTTGTTGCGCACGCCGGGAAAGCCAGAGGACTCGTTCTCCGACGACCCCCTCCGGATGATGCGTGCGGCCCGCTTCGCGGCACAGCTCGGGTTCACCGTGGACCCGGGAGTGGTCGATGCGATGACGGCCATGGCCGACCGGATCACGATCGTCTCCGCCGAGCGGGTCCGTGACGAGCTGGTGAAGCTGGTGTGCGCGCCCTACCCGCGACGTGGCCTGACCCTTCTGGTGCAGAGCGGACTCGCCGACCACGTACTGCCCGAGCTGCCGGCACTCGCGCTCGAACGCGATGAGCACCACCGGCACAAGGACGTCTACGAGCACACCCTCACGGTCCTGGAGCAGACGATCGAGCTCGAGGAACGTCTCCCGGGCGGTCAGCCGGACTTCGTCGCCCGGTTCGCCGCCCTGATGCACGATGTCGGAAAGCCGCGAACCCGCCGCTTCGTGGGCGACGGAACCGTCACGTTCCACCACCACGACGTCGTGGGCGCCAAGCTCACCCGCAAGCGGATGCGGGCGCTGCGTTTCTCCAACGACGTGACCGACGCGGTGGCGAAGCTGGTCGAGCTGCACCTGCGCTTCCACGGCTACGGCGAGGGTGAGTGGACCGACTCGGCGGTGCGTCGCTACGTCCGCGACGCCGGCGATGAGCTGGAGCGACTCCACGTCCTCACCCGGGCCGACTGCACCACCCGCAACCGGCGCAAGGCGGAGCGGCTCCGGCGGACGTACGACGACCTCGAGGAACGCATCTCGCGCCTCTCCGAGGAGGAGCAGCTGGCGGCGATCCGGCCGGACCTCGACGGCAACCAGATCATGGAGATCCTGGGGATCGGCGCCGGTCCGGAGGTCGGCGCGGCCTACCGCTTCCTCCTCGAGCTCCGGCTCGAGCACGGCCCGCAGACCGAGGATCAAGCCCGGAGCGCGCTGCTCGACTGGTGGTCGTCCCGGTCCTGAGGCCGCGCAGCTGCGCTAGGTTCGCGGCTTCCCACACGGACGGAGAACCATGAGCGAGACCGAGTACGAGCCGTTGCTCGAGGAGAGCATCGAGGTGGCCGCGCCGCCGGCGAAGGTGTGGTCGCTCGTGACCGACCTGCCGAGGATGTCGAAGTGGAGTCCGCAGGTGGTCCGCACGATCGTGCGGGGCGGCCCCGTCCAGCTCGGCACCCGGGCGTTCAACATCAACCGCCGCGGACCGCTGCTGTGGCCCACGCGCACCAAGGTGGTCGCCTTCGAGCCGCACCGCGAGTTCGCGTTCCGCGTCAAGGACAACAACACGATCTGGTCGTTCACCCTGGAGCCGACCGAGACCGGCACCCGCGTCATCCAGCGGCGTCGTGCCCCGGACGGGATCTCCGACATCTCGATCAAGCTGACCAAGATCGCCCTGGGCGGCCAGGAGACCTTCACCCGGGAGCTGCGCGAAGGGATGCGGCAGACCCTGACCCGGGTCAAGGCCGAGTCGGAGCAGTGAAAACGGTCCCCGGCCCCCACGGGCCGGGGACCGTCCCCCCACTCATCGGCGTCAGCGACGGACGCGGATCCGGTGCGTCACGGTGTCGCGGTTGCCCGCCCGGTCGGTGACCGTCAGCGTCACCAGCTTCAGTCCGGCCTTCCTGAAGACCGTGCGCGCCACCTGACCGGTGGCGTCCTCGCGGCTGCCGCCGTTTCCGAAGTCCCAGCTGTAGAACAGGTCCGTCGGGTCGGTGCGGTCGTCGGTGGTCTGGGCGCCGCTCAGCACGACCTTGTCGCCCGCGGTCGGCTTCAGGGGCCGAACGGTGAAACGAGCGTTCGCCGGGGCGTCGACACCGGTGTCGGTCGCTCCGTAGCCGTAGTCGAACGCTCCACAGCCCTCTCCGATCCTGAACGACACGTCACCGGTGAGGTCGCCGTCAGAGGTCGACGGACCCTCGGTGTCGCCCAGCATCGACAGGACGTTGAAGGCCAGGCAGTCGTAGCGGAACCGCCACGGGTTCGCGACCTCGGGGTAGCGCGAGTCCGCCTCGGTGTTGCCCGGGTCCTCGTAGTTGTCGGTGTGGCCAAGTCGTGCGTCGGTGTAGCTCGAGTCACGGTCCGCCGCGGTGTAGGCCGCGTCGTTGAGGTTCGGCGCCGACTCACCGGGTTCGGGCTGGCTGTCCAGCGGTGACTGCGCCGGCGGGTCGTCGGTCCCGGCGTTGCCGTAGCCGTGGGCCTCGTCGGTGTAGACCAGGGACAGTCCCGGCGCGAAACCGATCGGGTCGCGGTCGACCTGCCCGTGGCCGTCGAGGTCGAACCCGGACCGGTCCCGCATCTCCATGTAGTAGGCGTGGTCCGCAGCCGCCTCGGATCCCGCGGCGACGTACCTCCAGCCGAGCGTGCAGCGTTGCGAGGTGGTGAGGTTCTCGCGGCAGCCGCCGTTGAACACTCGAGCGTCGTCGGGTCCGCCCGAGGACTCGAAGTCGGTGTCCAGCAGCACCTCCTCACCGGAGGGCGTGGTCGCGGTGACCTTGACGTCGTCGATGAACCAGCCTGGCTTGGCCACGCCCGGGTCGGACGAGTAGCTGAACCGCAGCGCGCCGCTCGGCTCGCCCGCGAGCTCGCTGATGTCGTAGCTGTCGGCGAGGAAGACCGAGTCGGGGTAGTCACCCAGCTTGCGGTCGGTCGCCTCGCTGCCCGCGGCGTAGGACCCGCTGGTGCCGGTGAGTCCGTTGTCGTACTTCTGCTGGCAGCTGTTGGCGTTCGGGTTGCCGGCAAGCGGGTCGGTGTTGGACGTCGTGTAGCCGTTCTCCGACGGGTTGGAGGTGTAGCTCTCACCGCCGTCGGTGGTGGTGAGCACGAACCCGTAGTCGTAGTCCCACTCGATGTCCCAGAGGGACTTGAACTCGAGCTTCACGTCGCTGCCCTTCGGGAGGTCCGCGAGGCCCGGGATGGCCAGGTCGAAGTTGCGTCCCTCGGTGGGTGCGCAGCCGAAGTCGTTGCCGGATCCGCTCCACCAGGCGTGCGTCCTGGTCGCGGTGTCACCGGTGTCGAACTTCGCCGGGTCGATCAGCTGCCGTCCGGGCAGCTTGGCGACGTACGCCTGGGAGTTCTGCACCCGGCCGTCGGTTCCCTCGGTCAGTGTGTACGGCGTCCCGTCGGGCGTCTGCCATCGGATGGCATTGGTGTCCTGCTTGGAGTCCGTCCACCCGTTGACGGTGGGGGACGTGCCCGGCTTCAGCACCTCGGGCACCACCCAGCCGAGCTCCTGGCGGGAGAAGATGTCCATGTTCTGCGACTTGTCGGTCGCCATCAGGTTCCAGTCGCCATAGGTCTCACGACTGCCGGTGGAGTAGAAGTCGGGAAGGCCGAGCGAGTGGCCGTACTCGTGCGAGATCACGCTGGCCTTGTCGATCGCCGTCTCGGGGTTGACGTTGTAGGGCCCCACCCGGACGAACACCTTCAGGTCGTCGCCCATGTCGGTGGTGGTGGTCTCGGAGTAGTTCTTGTCGGTGTACCAGAGGGGCTGGCCCTCGAGGTTCTTCAGCTGGTCGTCGGTGGTGTAGCCGGGCAGCCCGGTCTCCGGGTCGGAGTAGTAGAACTCCAGCGACGAGGAGTGCGGCCAGACGTTGTCGTAGGGCGCGCCGGGGTAGTCGCAGCCCGCGACGCTGAGCTGCGAGCTGCCGTGGCCACCGCATCCGGCGAAGACGGCCATGAAGAAGTCGACGACGCCGTCCTTGTCGGTGTCGAAGTCGGAGTAGTCGATCTCCGGGTCGGCGATGACCGCCGCGTCGTAGACCAGCTTGCCCGGAGAACCGCAGCCGGAGTCGATCTGCTGGAGCGCTCCGACGCCGGCGACGGCGCCGACCAGTGCGGAGCCGTTGGCGTCGGAGCCGTAGTAGGCGGTGTCGCCCGGCAGGTTGTAGACGCCGTTGGAGATCCGGGTCGGATAGGCGGGCGTGCCCTCGGCGTCGACCGGGGCGTCCTCGAGGGTGGCTCCGGTGCAGGTCTGGCCGGCCTCGGCGTTGGTGAAGTCGAAGCCGGGGGCGTAGTCGAAGCCCACGCCGTCGAGGCCGGCTGAGCCAACGGATGCCTTGGGGTAGAGCTGGCCCAGGGACATCTCCTGGAAGAGGTTGAAGGTCGAGCCCGGCTTCTTCGGGTCGTTGATGACCGCCTCGAGCTCGTCACCACTGTTGGTGGGCTGGTAGTCGCGGTCGGTGTACTCGACGGGTACGACCGGGAACGGGCGGTCGCCGTACTTGGCCGTCTCGTAGGCCTCGCCCGGGGGGATCACCTTGGGCCCGTGGCTGACCACCGTGGAACGGGCGGCGGAGGTGTCGAGCACCGCCTTCGAGGACAGGTCCCGCCAGACGATCGTGGGCTCCTCGGAGGTGCTGGCGGCCCGGCTCTCGAGGACCAGGGTCGGGTTCGCTCCTGCGGCGATGTCACCGGGGGTCCACACGATCCGGTCGGCGGTGACGGGGTGGCTGCCCGGGCCGCGGGCGTCGAGGAAGGTGCTGCCGCGCGGCGCCGTGATGGTCACCGTGGCCCCGCTGATGGTGGAGCCGGTCTCGTTGCCGAGCAGGATCCGCGAGGGGTAGTTGTCGCCAGGCTTGACCCAGCCCTGCGAGCTGACGAAGGAGTTCTCGATGGTGAGGCCGTCGGCGTCGCCCGTGGAGCGGGTGCCGGGCGAGGCCGCGGCCGGTGCGGAGGCGGCCTGCGCGGGGAGCAGGGCCGGGACTACGGCGGAGAGGCTGGCGGCGAGCACAGTGGTGACCGCGACGCTGGTCAGCCGCCTGGGGTGCAGGGCAGACATGGGCATCCTCGGGTGAAAGGTCCGGCGCGCCGTGGGTATGACGCGACGGACCCCTCAACGACCCATGTGTGTCCCGGGTTACGCAGGACGGCCCCCGGTGGTTGAGGTGCGAGGTTGCGCCAGCAACGAGCCTCGAAACCCCGGAAGTGAAGGCAGGGCGGCGACCACAGTGGTCACCGCCCTGCCCAGGTGCGGGGGTTTCGAGGCTCAGGCGCTAGAGCGCCTTCGCACCTCAACCACCGGGAGCCGAATCGGCTACTCGTCGCCCGCGATGAACGCCTCCACGCGGCGGCGCCCCTCGTCGTCGGGCAGCTGCACCGGCGGCGACTTCATGAGGTACGACGACGCCGAGATGATCGGGCCGCCGATGCCGCGGTCCTTGGCGATCTTGGCCGCCCGGATCGCGTCGATGATGATGCCGGCCGAGTTGGGGGAGTCCCAGACCTCGAGCTTGTACTCCATGTTCAGCGGGACGTCGCCGAAGGCGCGACCCTCCAGCCGCACGTAGGCCCACTTCCGGTCGTCGAGCCAGGCGACGTAGTCGGACGGCCCGATGTGGACGTTGCGCGCACCCAGGTCGTGGTCGATGTTGGAGGTGACCGCCTGGGTCTTGGAGATCTTCTTCGACTCGAGCCGCTCGCGCTCGAGCATGTTCTTGAAGTCCATGTTGCCGCCGACGTTGAGCTGGTAGGTGCGGTCCAGCACGACGCCGCGGTCCTCGAACAGCCGCGCCAGGACCCGGTGGGTGATGGTGGCGCCGACCTGGCTCTTGATGTCGTCGCCGATGATCGGTACGCCGGCTTCCTCGAACTTCGCCGCCCACTCAGGGTCGGAGGCGATGAACACCGGGAGCGCGTTGACGAACGCCACGCCGGCGTCGATGGCGCACTGGGCGTAGAACTTGTCGGCCTGCTCCGAGCCCACCGGCAGGTAGGACACGAGGACGTCGGCTCGGGTCTCCTTGAGCACGGCGACCACGTCGACCGGCTCGGCGTCGGCCTCCTCGATCGTCTCCCGGTAGTACTTGCCCAGCCCGTCGAAGGTGTGGCCGCGCTGGACCGTGACCCCGGTCGGCGGGACGTCGCAGATCTTGATCGTGTTGTTCTCCGACGCGCTGGTCGCGTCGGCGAGGTCGAACCCGACCTTCTTGGCGTCGACGTCGAACGCCGCCACGAACTCGACGTCCGAGACGTGGTACTCGCCGAACGTGACGTGCATCAGCCCCGGCACGGTCCCGCTCGGGTCGGCGTTCCGGTAGTACTCGACGCCCTGGATCAGGGAGGTCGCGCAGTTGCCGACCCCCACGATTGCTACTCGAACCGAACCCATCGGGTTTCCTTCCTCTGTCGCTTCTGCCCGTGTCACGTGTGCCCGGGTCACTTCTTTGCCTTCGCGCCCCGCCGTTTCGGCGGGAGGGGCTGAGCGGCGACCGGGTGCTCGGTCGACGGCTCAGTGCCGGTGCGCTCGGCGTTGATCAGGTCGGAGAGCCAGCGCACTTCCCGCTCGACCGACTCGACCCCGTGCCGCTGGAGCTCAGCGGCGTAGCGGTCGACTTCCTTCTGCGTCATGGCCAGCTGGTTCTGCACCCGGTCCAGCCGCTCCTGCAGCCGGGTACGTCGTCCTTCCAGTACTCGCAGCCGGATCTCCATGTCGGTCTGGCCGAAGAACGCGAACCGGATGTCGAAGTTGTCGTCCTCCCACGCGGTCGGACCCACCTCGGACATCAACCTGCGGAACTCCGCCCGGCCCTGCTCGGTGAGCTGGTAGACGATGCGCGGACGCCGTGTGACCGGCTTCGTCGCCGAGACGACCTCGGCGATGAGGGTGCCGCGGAGCATCTTCTTCAGCGCGGGGTAGAGCGACCCGTAGGACAGGACGCGGCCCCAGCCGAGCATGAGGTTCAGCCGCTTGCGGAGCTCGTAGCCGTGCATGGGTCCCTCGTGCAGCAGTCCGAGGACTGCCAGCTCGATGGTTTCTCCACGACGTGCCACGCGACCTATCGTAGCGATACATCGGGCAGGCAGTCACCAGGTGGCCGGATCTCCGCCGCAGGGGCGCCGGTGTTCCGTGCCCGACGGGTGGGGTGTGGCCGATCTCGCGTGCCTCAGGACTTCGCCCGCGTACGGCGTGTCTCGTACCCTGTACCGAATGCGCCTGACGCCTCACGTCGTGGTGCCGACAATCGAGAACCCCCGAGATCCTCTTCCGGAGTCCCTACCTTGAGTGGAAAGCGCCGGGCCGCCGGTCCTGCAGTGACCAAGAAGTCCCAGCGACCCCTGAGCGGCCGTGATCGCGCCAAGAAGGCCGGCAAGTGGGTGCTGATCGTCGGACTGGTCTGCTCGCTGCTGGGGGTGGCCGCCTTCGCGGTCGCCTACGCGGTGACCGACGTGCCGGACCCCAACGAGGACTTCCAGACCCAGACCTCGTTCGTCTACTACGACGACGGCAAGACCGAGCTGGGCCGCTACGCGACGCAGAACCGTGAGTCGATCAGCCTCGACCAGATGCCGGCGTCGATCAAGGACGCCGTGGTCGCCGCGGAGAACAGGTCCTTCTGGACCGACCGGGGCATCGACCCCCGCGGCATCCTGCGTGCCGCCTTCAGCAATGCCCAGGGCAACGCCACCCAGGGCGCCTCGACGATCACCCAGCAGTACGTCAAGATCCTCTACCTCACGCAGGAGCAGACCCTCGAGCGCAAGGTCAAGGAGGCGATGCTGTCGCTGAAGCTGCACCGACAGCAGAGCAAGACCCAGATCCTCGAGGGCTACCTCAACACCATCTACTTCGGTCGCGGCGCCTACGGCGTCCAGGCGGCGGCGAAGGCCTTCTTCGACGTGGAGGCCAAGCAGCTCGACCTGCGGCAGAGCGCCGTGCTGGCCACCGTCCTGAACAACCCGAGCAAGTACGACCCCGCGAACGGCCAGCAGGCGCGCCAGGACCTCAAGGCGCGCTACGACTACGTGCTGTCGAGCATGGCCGACACCGGCGCCATCTCGGCCGGGCAGGCCGACCGGGCGCAGCGCCGGCTGCCGAAGTTCCCCAAGATCCAGGCCGAGAGCCAGTTCGGCGGCCAGCGTGGCCACGTGCTGACGATGGTGCGCGACGAGCTGGTCCGCCTCGGCTTCACCGAGGACGAGATCGAGGGTGGCGGCCTCCGGGTGACCACCACGTTCTCCAGGAAGGCCATGGACGCGGCCGAGCAGGGCGTGCTCGAGGCGAAGCCGGAAGGTTTCGGCGACAAGTTCCTCCACATCGGCGTGGCGAGCGTGGAACCGGGCACCGGCGCCGTGCGCGGCATCTACGGCGGGCAGGACTACCTCGACTCCCAGATCAACTGGGCGGTCTCGGGTGGCCAGGCCGGCTCGACGATGAAGCCCTCGGCACTCGTGGCCGCGATCCGCGACGGCTTCTCGCTCAAGGACACCTTCGAGGGCAACTCCCCGATCGTGCTCGACGACGGCACCGACTTCGAGAACCAGGGCGACGAGGACTACGGCTCCGCGATCTCGATGGTCACGGCCACGGAGAACTCCGTGAACACCGCGTTCATCGACATGACCGACAGCATGGCCAACGGGCCGCAGAAGGTCCTCGACGCCGCCGAGGACCTGGGTCTGCCGCCGGCGAAGCCGAGCTCCCGCAAGGCGCCGGGCTTCCCCAACTCGAGCCCCGGTCTCGAGCCGACCGCCGGGGTTGCTCTCGGCAGCGCGACGGTCAGCCCGATCAACGTCGCCAACGCCTACGCAACGCTCGCCAACGAGGGACAGGCCGCCGAGCCCTACATCATCGAGAAGGTCGTCGACCGCAACGGCGAGACCCGCTACACCCACAAGGTCAAGGACGCCCGGACCGTCGACGCCGACATCGCCGCCGACGTGACCTACGCCCTGCAGCAGGTCGTGCAGAGCGGCTCGGGCACCGCGGCGCAGGCCCTGGGCCGCCCGGTCGCCGGCAAGACCGGCACCGCGACCAACGGCAATGGTGAGGTCTCCTCCGCGTGGTTCACCGGCTACACCCCTCAGCTGTCGACGTCGGTGATGTACGTCCGCGGCAAGGGCAACGAACAGCTCCAGGGCTGGCTGCCGTCGTACTTCGGCGGTGACTACCCGGCCGAGACCTGGACCGCGGTCATGCAACGGGCCATGGAGGGTCTCCCGATCGAGGACTTCCCGCCACCGGTGTTCGTGGACGGCGACGCCCCCGAGGAGGGCCACGTGCCCTTCACGCCGCCGCCGACCACGACGTTCGCGCCGCCGCCGTCCTCCGCAGCCGTCCAAGAAGCCGACCAAGCAGCCGCCGCCCCCGCCGCCGACGACCTCCGAGCCGCCGCCGACGACCGAGCCGCCGCCGACCACGGAGCCCCCACCGCCGACCACCAGCGACCCGTCGCCGACCGGGCCGCCCGCGACCCCGCCGGGGCAGGAGGGCCAGGGGTCGCAGGAGGCGATCCGGGAGCGCAGCGGGTGATCGACAGGTGATCGACGGGGACCGGGTCCACCCCACCCGCGACGACCCGGTCGTCACCGCTCTCAGCGAGTCGGTCGGCGGACCGCTCGGCGCACGCGCCGGCCGGCACCCGTGGTGGACCCCGGTCCGGGTCGTGCTCGCCATGACCGCCCTGTGCTTCGCGCTCGGGATGGTCCAGAAGGCGCCCTGCTTCCAGGACTCGTGGCAGGACGGCGATGCCCGCTACACCCAGATGTGCTACTCCGACCTGCCCTACCTCTACACCGGGAGGGGTCTGGCCGAGCTGAACTGGCCCTACTCCGGCGACGAGCAGGTGCGCGCGAGGTACGACGTCATGGAGTACCCCGTCGGCATCGCCTACTTCGCCTGGGCGACCGCCTGGGTCACCCACTGGGTGAACGGCTCCCCCGACATCGAGCCCCGGTTCGCGATGCCGGCGGACTCTCTCTTCAGCGACGAGGACGTGTCGCGCGAGGTCCGGCTGTTCGTCGTGCTCAGTGCGCTCGGGTTCGCGGCGGCGGCGCTGCTGGCCGCCTGGTTCCTCACCCAGGTCAACCCACGCCGGCCCTGGGACGCGGCGCTGTTCGCACTGTCACCGGCACTCGCCCTCAATGCCCTGATCAACTGGGACCTGCTGGTCGTCGTACTGGTCGCGGGTGCCTTGTGGGCCTGGGCCAGGGACCGGCCGGGCCTGACCGGCGTGCTGATCGGCCTCGGGACGGCGACCAAGCTGTTTCCCCTGCTCCTGCTCGGCGGGCTCCTGGTGATCTGCCTGCGCGACCGGCGGATCCGCGACTTCGGGGTCGCCGTCGGTGCGGCCGTCGGCGCCTGGGTGCTGGCCAACCTGCCGGCGTACCTGACCGGCAGTGAGCAGTGGCAGGTCTTCTGGTCGTTCAACGCCGACCGGGGGGCAGACCTGGGGTCGATCTGGCTGGTGCTCACGGAGTCGCTCGACACCAGCCTCGCTCCGGGCACGGTCAACGTGGGCTCCTGGATCTTCCTGTTCGCGTGGTGCCTGGGGGTGCTCGCCCTGGGGCTGAAGGCGCCGAGCACGCCGCGGCTCGCGCAGCTCGGGTTCCTGGTCGTCGCCGGGTTCCTGCTGGTCAACAAGGTCTACTCGCCGCAGTACGTCCTGTGGCTGCTGCCGCTGGCCGTGATGGCCCGGCCGCGCTGGCGCGACCAGCTGATCTGGCAAGCGGGTGAGGTCTTCTACTTCGCCAGCGTGTGGTGGTATCTCGGTGGCGCCCTGGACCCGGCCGGTGGTGGCGACCCCGGGTTCTACTGGCTGGCGATCATCGTGCGGATGCTGGCCGAGCTGTGGCTCGTCGGAATCGTGGCGCGCGACGTGCTGCGGCCCGAGCTCGACCCCGTCGACCGCGATCAGTCGATGACCACCCGGTCGAACGTCGTGGCGGTGTAGCGCACCCGGACCCGGAGCTCCTCGCCGACCTCGGGCACGCGCGGCCCTCGCGGCAGGAACAGCATGGACGCCTGCATGTGGGGTGGTTCGGCGAACAGGCGCTGCTTGCCGTCGACGGTGTATGGCGACCGGACGAACCCGACCGCGTCCATGCCTCCCCGGGCGAGGGTGGCCGCGCGCGAGCGGAGGGACGACTCGCCCATCGGCGACTCGAGACCGATCCCGTGGGCGGTGCCGCCGCTGACCACCAGCAGGTGGCCGGACTTGGGCGCGGACCGGCCGCGGTAGCCGAAGACGTCTCCCCGCTCCACCGGATGGACGTCGAGCACGGTCGCCGTCACCTTCAGAGCCTTGCGGTCACCCAGCCACAGGCCGGTGCCGATGCGCGGCCGGAACCTGAAGTCGGGGTACTTCGCCCTTCAATGCCTCCAGCTCGACGCCGGTGAGGTGACTGACCCAGACGGTGGTGGTGCCGTCGAGACCCGCGGCGATGAAGTCGTCGACGAGGTTGTGGACCTCCGTGAGGTGGGACTCCCGGGCGAGCGGAAGATGCAGCGCGACTCCGGCCAGGCCGTTTCGCCTGCCCTCCGGCCAGGTGACCTCGCGCAGCCCCTCCGGGGTGAGGCCGTGCCGGCGCATGCTGGTCAGCAGCTCCAGCACGTAGTGCGCGTTCGGCTGCCGCTCCAGCAGCCCGTGCAGGTCCTCGGACCTGCCGACGGTGTGGATCACGCGGCCCGCATGCGACGGGTCGACGTCGAGGGGGGCACCGAACGGGCGCCAGGGGGTGAGGACCAGCAGATTGCCGTCGAAGCGGGAGGCGACCTCCGGCAGCTCCTCGTAGGTGCCGACCGCCAGCGTGTCGCACCCCAGTCCCTGGTCGGCGAGCCACTGGGTCCGCCGGGCGAGCCGGCCGAGCCCGAAGCCGTAGCCGTTGCCCTTGGCCACGGGCACCAGGCCCGGGGTCGCTTCGGCGACGGTCTGCAGATGGCTGCGCCAGCGCTCGCCGTCGACGGTGAGGGTGAGGCTCACTTGTTGCGCTTCATGTAGAGGTCGAAGGCCCGGTAGATCAGGGGGCGCAGGGGGAGGTCCCACTCGCCGACGTACTCGACGGCCTCGCCGCCGGTGCCGACCTTGAACTGGATCAGCCCCAGGTGCGGGTCGTCGGAGTCGAGGGTGTCGGTGATGCCGCGGAGGTCGTAGACGTCGGCGCCGGCGGCGAGGGCGTCGCGCATCATCGCCCACTGGACGGCGTTGGAGCCGCGCACCTCGCGCTTCTCGGTCGAGGAGGCTCCGTAGGAGTACCACGCGTGCGTCCCCACCCGGATGGCGATCGTGGCCGCGACCAGGTCGCCCTCGTGCTCGGCGAACCAGAGCCGGATCCGGTCGGGGTCCTCGGTGCTGAGGGCGTCGTACATCGTCTGGAAGTAGGCCAGCCCGCGCGGGCGTGAAGTGGTCGCGCTCGGCGGTGTGCACGTAGAGGTCGTGGAACCGCTTGAGGTCCGCGCTCGCGTCACCGTGGTCGGCCGCGGAGACCTCGACGCCTTCCTTGGCGGCCTTCTTGATGTTGCGACGCCACTGCTGGTTCATCCCCTTGAGTACGTCGTCCTCGGTGCGGCCCGCCAAGGGGACCCAGAAGACGTACTGCGGCTGGCCCGCGGCGAACCCGCCCTCGACGGACTGCGGCTTCCAGCCCAGCCCCTCCAGCTGGGCAATGACCCGGGCACCGTTCGACGTCTGCTCGATGGGCGGTACGTCGCCGAGGCGGCGTACGTCGTCGGCCGCGATGCCCTCCTTGACCTGGGCCGCCGTCCAGCGACGGGTGACCACCGGCGGACCCATCCGGATCCCGAACGCGCCCCGCTCGCGCAGGTGGGTGGCCATCGGCTCGAGCCACGCCGCCAGGTCGTCGGTGTCCCAGTCGATGACCGGACCCTCGGGCAGGTAGGCGAGATAGCGACGGACCTTCGGCAGCTGGCGGTAGAGCACGAGAGCAGCGCCCACCAGCTCCTCGTCCCGGAACCAGCCGAGTGACTCGCGCCGCCACTCCGACTTCACCTGTCCCCAGCCCGGGGTCTGCAGGAAGCTGGCCGACCGCTGACGCCGGATGAAGTCGAGGTGCTCGGACGGGGAGATCTCGCGGACGGTCAGCACGGCCCCGAGGCTACCGGCCCCTCACTCTTCCTCGGTCAGAGGCGGTCGCGGAGCCAGGTGAAGTCGGCGCGGTGCTCGTCGGGACCGCCCGGGGTCTCGCAGACCACGGGTGCGCCGGCGTCGCGGACCACGGCGGCGAGCAGGTCGGGGTCGATCCGGCCCGCGCCGAGACTCGTGTGCCGGTCCGCGCCGGAGTCGAACTCGTCGCGGCTGTCGTTGCAGTGCACCAGGTCGATCCGACCGGTCACCCGGCGTACGTCGTCGACGACGGTCTCGAGGTCGTTGCCGCCCGCGTGGGCATGGCAGGTGTCGAGGCAGAAGCCCACCATCTCCGAGCCCTCCGCGGCCGCGATGGCCTCCCACACCCTGGCGATCCGGTCGAGGTGCCGGGTCATCGCGTGATCACCCCCCGCGGTGTTCTCGATCAGCAGTGGCAGCTTGAGGTCGGTCGCCTCGATCGCCTTGCGCCAGTTGTCGAAACCCGTCGCCAGCTCGTCCTCCGACCCCACGTGACCGCCGTGGACGATCAGCCCCTTGGCCCCGATCTCCGCGGCCGCGTCGACGTGCTTCTGCAGGAGCTTGCGCGAGGGGATCCGGATCCGGTTGTTGGTGGTCGCCACGTTGACGATGTAGGGCGCGTGGACGTAGAGGTCGATGCCCGCGGCCTCGGCATCCTCCCGCAGTCCGTCGGCACCGCCGGCGTAACGGAACTCCGGGCCCTTGTAGCCCTGGGGGTCGCCGAGGAAGAACTGAACCAGGTCGGCCTCGCGTGCCTGTGCCTCGCCGACGGGATCGGTCTGGTCGATGTGAGCGCCGAGCCGGATAGTCATTCCGCCATCGTAGGGAGCGCCGGGCTAGACCGCTGAACGGGACGTTGCCTCCGGCTTTTGAACAAGGCTCTTTCCAGTTTCCTGATTCCGGATACGGCACGCCAACGGCGGTGATCTGATGCAAACACGCGCGTCAGGCGCATTGCAGCACCAATCGGGTTCAGGGGGACGGTGTGGCTTCAACCACGGCACGATGGGTGGACAACGTCAGGTTTCTGACGGGCGCACGACGGCGCTGTGTGGTCGCGATGGCCGTGGCGGTCTCGCTGCTGGTGACCCCAGCGCTGAGCTCGGCCGCCAGCGCCGAGGAGCCGGCGGCCGCGGCCGACGAATCCCTGCGTCGGCTCGGCGTGCTCGCCGTTGCCAGCGCCATCTCTGCCGTCGGTCAGACCCCCGAGCTCGCCACTCCGCTGCCCTTCACGAACACCTCCCTCGCCGGCGTGCTCCAGCTCGAGGAGCAGCTCGCCGCAGGCGTCGCCGCCAACCTGACCGGAAACGACCTGGTGGCTGGGTTGGCGGCCGTCCCGGGCGTGACGAACGTCGTGCAAGACGGCAACCAGTTCAGCTTCGACTACGAGCGCTCCGTCCCGAACCACGAGCTCGAGCTCGTGCACGACGACGGGGACCTGCGCTTCGGGACCAGGAGCGGCGGATCGGTGCCGAGCGCTGGCACGCTGGCGGTGTCCCTGGCCACCACGAGCCCGTTCGTCGTCGAGGTCGACGAGAACCAGCCGGACCCGCTTCTACGGGTGGCACTGGTCAGCCAGCCCACGATGGACCTCAGCGTCGACATCGACTCTGACTCTGTGACCCGGTTCGGCGCACGGCAGGGCTTCACCGAGATCGACGTGACCGGCGGCCACTACCGACTGAGCCGCGAGCAGGAAATCACGATGCGCGACCCGGACGGCCGCAGTGTGCTCACCCTGGAGGACCTGCGCTACTCCACGCTGCCCGACCTGTTCCGGATCACCACCGACACCGACTCGGACACCATCGACGTCTTGTTCGACGTCGCCCTACCCGCCAGCCTGACGGGCGGGACCGGCCGGAGCGGAACCCTGAGCATCGACGAAGACTCGGCCCCCGACGCCGTCTGGCCCAGCGCCTCTGACGCCGATGACAGTGACTACGGAGCCGCGCTGAAGCAGGCGACCGGGCTGTCCATGGTCGACGGGCTGACCTCGCTGGCCCAGTACACCGGCACCGTCCTGGCCTTGCAGGAGGCGGCCGACGTACCGTTCCCCAACCTGGGTGGCGGAACCTCTGACCTCTTCGCCCCCGGTGACCAGCTCCTCGACCTCCTCTCCACGGCAGCCGCCGCGCAGATTCAGTGCGGCGCGTCTCCGGAGAACCCGCCTTCAGGCACCGCCGGCCCGGGCGACACGGTCTACTGCGCCGCCATCACCCCGGAGGGGATCAGCAGCGTCAGCAACGTGGACTGGACGACCAACGGAGGTGACGGGTCGATCACCTCCGAGCCGGCCGGGACCGTCGGCGCCTCCCCGACCGGGGTCGTCCAGATCGACGGTTCCGACGGCGAGCCCGACGTCTCGGTCACCTTCACCGCCGACGGCCAGGACCTCGAGGCCCGGTCGATGCCGCACACGGTGCAGGACGTCGTACGCCGGATCGACGACCCTGTCCGCAGGGTCGAGCTCGTCCGCGTCACTGACCTCCGGCCGTCTCGACATCGCCGTCGGCATCGTCCAGTCCAGCCGGAACAAGTCGCTGTCTCTTGGCAACCCCGGCACGCTCGGAGCGCTGGTCGGCCTGACCGGACTCGGGTCGGAGACCGGCGCCGCCGCACTCGCCACGACGACCGCGACCAACGCGTCCTTCGACGTGGGCTTCGGCATCAAGACCGGGGCACCCGCGCCCGGGGCGTCCCGCGAGACGGAGCTGATCCCCAGCGATGACTCGCTGATCGAGATCGGCGACCTGAGCGCGACCGCGCCGTCTGGCGTCACCGACCTGCCTGCCCGGATCGGGTTCCTCGGGGTGTTGGCGGACCTCGACTCGCTGAGCCTCGGCAAGACCGATGAGGACCAGGCCGCCGTGACCCTGGCTCGCACCGGCACAGGCGTGCTCCCGATCAGCACGCTGCTCGACGAGCAAGGAGCACTGAACGCCGGCCAGGTTGCGCTCGACTCGAACGTCACCGCGGGGCTCGGCTTCACGGCCACCGAGAAGCCATTGACTCCGGGCGGCTCCGACTACGCCACGGGCACCGGTGGCCCGGCCTCCGGCAGCGCCACCGTGAGCTGGGGCCCTGGTGGCCTCCCGCAGGTCACGTTCGGCGACGGGTACGCCGATCTCCGGGTGTTCGACCCGGTGCCGGCCACTTTCTTGTCGGGGACGGCGCAGGTCACGCCGGGCGCCGCCGGGGACGACGGCGAGCAGGGGACCGACGACGACGTTCCCGACGTCGTAGGTGTGAACCTGCCCGGCGGAACCAACCTCTACACCGCGCTGGGCGTGCCCGCCCCCGCGTCCGACGCCGCACCCCGAACCGAAGTGGCTCGGCGACTGGTCACGGCGGGCATCACCTGCCAGAACGTCACGCTCGTCGACGCCGACACCTTGACCTGCGCGGAGCTCGCGCCCAACGGCGACGCCGGGCTCGGCAACGGCGACGCCGTCGAGTTGATCGTGCTCGGCGACCCGTTCGCGCTGCGCGACGGGGTCATCGAGGGACTGTCGGCGACGTCGGTCGCCTTCGACAGCCTGGCCGGGGACAACATCACCGGTGACGGCGACCTCCCCGACGACCAGTACACCTCCACCTTGCCGCTGGTCGACCTGACCCCGGCCCAGCTCGCCGTCGAGCGGGCTGCGCTGACCGAGGGTCTGGCGAAGATGTCAGCCGCCGCGGCCGAGGACGAGTCGAATCGCCCCAACGCCGCGGGTGTGGTGCCCCCGGGGCTGGCGTCGGTCTCGAGCGCGCAGGAGCTCGACGTCGCGGTCGCCTCCCTCGTCCCCCAGGCGACGTGGGCACGGTCGACCTGTCCTACGAGCTCGGCACGGCGAATCTCGGCGTGTCCCTGACTGCGACGGCCCCCGGGGACCAGACCCTCGACGCGCCGCTCCGGCTCCGTGTGGACGACCCGGGCCAGGTGGTCAGCGGCCGGTCGTTCGACGTGGGCGTCGACTCCACCACGACGCTGGCCATCGACGTCGCCACCGCCACCGCCCGTCCGGCCGTGGACGACACGACGGGTACGGCGTCCCGGGCCACACTCGCCCTCGGCAACGCGGCGCTCGTCGGTCCGCCGAGCACCAAGCTGCAGGCCGGTATCGCCGAGCGAACCGTGTCCGGCTCCGGAAACAACGCCGACCTCGACGTCACGGTGACCACGAGCTATGACGGCACCGCCGGCGCGCTTGAGACCGTGCGTTCGACCGAGGACGCCGTCGACGGCTCCGGACACGCCGCCGTCGCGCACCTGGTCAGTGACGCAGGGACCATCGACTACTCCGCCCTCCCGACCGACTCCTCCGGCGGGGCCGGAGCAGCCCAGCCCGAGCCGGAGGCGATGGAGGTCAAGTACCTCGCCGAGGGGCTCGACGGTCTGGCCGCCGCGCTGGGTGAGGCGACGGACGGCGCTGCGCCAGCCAACCTCCGCGAGGACGGATCGGCCGTCTCCGCCCCGCTCATCGGCAGCAACCTCGACGCCGGCGCCGACGTCGCCGAGATCCTCACCGGCTTGACGCGCGAACTGCGCACCGAACTCGACCTCCCCGTCACGGTGGACACTGCCGAGGAACTCGTCGACGCGCTCGACGATGCCGTCGCGGCCGGCGTGAACGCCGCTCCCGGTCTGGAGGACATTGCCGCCACGAACGTGGAGGTCTCCATGACCTGCACCGACGACGACGAATGTGAACCCGTGTGCGAGGTCCCCGCGGGTGAGACCGAGGAGGTCTGCACCAGCCTCGGTTCGACGGAGTGGGAGACGGTCAGTATCACCACCGAGCTGACCGGAAGCGACAAGACCGGGGAGACCCCCTTCGACAGCGGCTTGCCGGGTCTGGCGCTGAACTCGGACAAGGTGGTCGAGACCGCCACCAGCTGGACCCTGCCGATCACCCTGGAGCTGGTCCGCGGCGTCGGACCGCAGATCCGGATCAACGACGGCGACGCCCTCGAGCTCAAGGTGGGCGCACAGCTCCCGACCGCGAACTGCGATGGCGTGGCCGGCGAGGAGCACTGCCTCGAGGCGATCGTCGGCTATCTGCCGGCACAGCTCAGTGCGGACGGCCAGGACGGTGAGCTGGAGACGAACATCGTGATCGAGCCCGAGGTCCCCGCCGGCGACGCGTCGGCGACCTACGACCTGTTCCAGCTCTACGACGGTGAGCTGACCGCCCAGCCGTCGTTCGTGCGACCCCGAGGGTCACGACGAGGAGGGGCTCAACCTCCACTTCGAGACGTTGGCCGGCGACTCCGGTGCCTTCGACCTCTTGGGTGACATCTCCATCCCCTGGACGGCCGACGAGGGCTTCGACGCCGATCTGGACGGCGAGGACGGGGTCGACGGAGTCAGCTACAACGAGGTCAAGCTCGACATGGGCGAGGTCGTGGACACCATCGCCACCCCGTTCGCCGTCGTCGACCCCTACCTGGCACCGGTCCGCGACGTGATCGACGTGCTGCGCACGCCGATCCCGGTGATCTCCGACCTCTCCGAGCTCGCCGGGGGCGACGAGGTTTCGCTGCTCTGCCTGCTGGAGACCGCTCGGTGCCGCGTCCGGCCGCAAGCCGCAGCTGGAGCTCGCCCACCGCGTGATCGGCCTGATCGACGGCGTCACCAGCGTGATCGGCGGCGATCGCCGCCCTCAAGGAGCAAGACGGCGGGATCCCGTTGGAGAACCTCGCCGACCGCCGGCGAAGCCCTGCGGCTCGATCCGTCGGAGGTGTCCCTCTACGAGAAGTGCACCCAGACGGTCAAGACCGCGCCAACCTGCGCCGGATCCACTCCAGCGAAGCCGACGAAGCACCGGCTCCGTGTCCGGACGAGAACTTCTTCGCTCCGAGAAGGCCAAGCCCGGCGTCCCAGGCCAGACCACCAACGGGAACCGCGCCGGGAACCGGTTCGTCAAGAAGAACATCTCCCAGACGACCAAGGGCATCACCGGCAGCATGCCCGGCTTCTCGATGCCGTTCCTCGAGGACCCCGACCAGCTCATGGACCTGCTCACCGGCGAGGGCGAGGCGTCGTACTTCCGGCTCGACCTCGGCTCGCTGGTCGCGCAGATGTCCTACACCAAGCGCTTCGGCCCGATCATGGCCGGCCCGGTCCCGATCGTGCCGTTCGTCGGTGGCTCGATCTCCGTCGAGGGCCGGCTGGCGATGGGCTTCGACTCGCGGCCGCAGACCCTGGCCGTACGAATCGCTGTCGAACCCGGGCAACGTCGACCAGCTGATCACCAGCTACGAGGCGTTCGACGGACGGCGACATCATCACGCGAGGGCTTCTACCTCGACGACCTCGACTCCGACGGCGTCGACGTGCCCGAGGTCAAGCTGGTGACCACCCTCGAGGCGGGGGCCGGCGTCAGCATCGGCATCGTGACCGCCGGGCTCAAGGGCGGCATCACGCTCACCATCAACCTCGACATCAACGACCCCGACGACGACGGGCGCCTGCGCACGGCAGAGATCCGGACCGTCTTCGAGGGCAAGCCGGAGTGCATCTTCGACGTCAAGTGCGGAACTCGAGGCGTTCATCTCGGTCTTCATCGAGCATCGAGCTGCTGCTGACGTCGCTCGACTACGAGTTCGACCTGCTGCGGCTCGGCCCCTACACGCTGTTCGAGTACGGCTGCCCGCCGGTCAATCCCGACCTGGTCGTGAACCCAGGCGGCAGCCCTGGCACTCACCTCCGGCGACAGGTACGCCGCCAGGGTTCGACGCTCGCGGCGACGTCTCGGACGACTACGAGGTCAGCCAGTTCGACACCGGACCGGACGGCCAGGGCGCCGACAAGGCCGGCGGTGCGACGGAGTACGAGGTCTCCGGCGTTCGGCCGGGTGCAGCGCGTGACGGTGACGCGCAAGACTGGCGGCGGCTTCCACGTCACGATCTTCGAGTCCGGGCATCACGTATCTCCACCGACCGTCAGCGGCGGAGTTCGACACTGCAGACGCTGCCGACGTTCACCGCCAACGGCGGCGAGGCCGATGACCGGCTCTCGTTCCTGCAGGGCGAGACCTACGTCGACGACCCGGCGACCGAGCAGGTCGAAAGCGATCTCGTCTCCACCGAGTTCACGTCTCGTGTGGCCAGCCTGACCGGTGGCGTCGGGCAACGACCTGTTGGTCACCGGTGCCGGCAACGACTCCGGCATCGACGGTGGCGCGGGTGACGACAACATCGACACCGGCGCTCGGCAACGACGCGGCCGGGTGGCGGCCCGGGCAACGACGTGATCGGCGGCGGCGCGGGTCGTGACGACCTCGGCGGCGGCGAGGGCGACGACCGCCTCGAGGGCGGACCCGGCGCGGACCGCGCGGCCGGTGGCGCCGGCAACGACGGCCTCGTCGGCGGTCCCGGCCGCGACGTACGCGCCGTCCTGGTGCTGCCGTCGGACCAGACCGCAGACGAGGATGACAACGGCGCGGCCGACGTGGTCGAGGAACAGGTGCGGGTCGGCTTCGACAGCGGCGACGTGCTGGTCGGCGGCGCTGGCGACGGACAGCGTGGACGGCGGCGACGGCTCCGACGTCGTGGTCGGGGGCGATGCCGGCTCGTTGACCGGAACACCGGAGACTCCAGTGACCATGGCGTCCCTCTTCGGGGGCGGTTTCCGCTCGGTGAACGTGCTGATCCGAGGGGAACACGAACCCCGGTCCGCAGACGCGTGCCCGTCGACACGGCGAACATCCCCAGCGACAGCGAGCTCGACCCGCTGTGCGACTCCGGGACGACCCCGACGGACACGGCAACAGCGACTTCGTCACGGGCGGACCCGAGCGCGACATCGTGGTCGGCGGCGACGGGCCTGACCGGCTCGACGGCGGCTGCCGGGTCCCGACGAGATCTGCGGTCGCGCGGGCGACGACGAGCGCGTCCGGTGACGGCGGACCGAGGACCGACGCCGGCAACAACGCCGACATCATCCGCGGCGGCCACGGCAACGACCGGGCCGAGGCCGGCCTCGGTGAGGACGTGCTGTTCGGTGACGACGCGTCGTTGTGCCGTGGATGCGACGAGGAAGACCGCGCGTCCTGGACGGCTCGCTCGAGCGGCACCGGCGACGGCGACGGAGCCGACTACCTCGATGGCGGCGAGGGCGACGACGTCCTGAGCGGCGGCGGCGGCTCGGACCTGGTCCTCGGCGGGCTTGGCAACGACGTCGTCCTCCGGTGAGGGTCGCGACACCCGGTCGGCGGCGACGGCACGACACCCGACGTCGCCGACCGGCTACTCGGCTGCAACCTGACCACCCGGGTCGTGGACGGCAGAGTCGACCTCAACGGTGACCTATTGGCCGGCGCGGGCGACACCGACGACGGCATCACCGCGGACGACGGCCGGCTCGCCGGCCTCGCCGTCGACGACGGCGAGGTCCAGGCGCTCGCCGGGCGGCGAGTCTTCAACGGGCTGCTCGGCCGACGTCGTGATCGTCGGCGGCCTGGTCGACCTGGACCGGGACGGCAGCGCCGGCAACGGCGACACCGGCATGGTGCCGCTGGCCTCGGTGCATCGCGACGACCGGCACCAACACCGCAGGCGACTGCATCCTGCCGGCGACGGCGACGACGAGCTGCTCGGCGGCCACGGTTCGGACTACCTGGGCGCCGGCGAAGGCACCGACCTTGCCGTCGGTGGTCACGCCCACGACCTGGTGCTCGGTGACGGCGGAGTCGACGTCCTGCTGGGAGGCGCCCACGACGACGTGCTCGTCGGCGGCCTCGGCGACGACCACCTCCTGGGTGAGCGACGGCGACGACCGGCTGCGCGGCAACGAAGGCGAGGACGACCTCATCGGCGGCAGCGACGCCGCCGGGGCCACGGACGGGCAGGACGTGCTGCTCGGCGGCCGTGAGCGACGACGTGCTCGCGGCCGAGAACGCGAGCCTGGTCTCCGCCAGCGTCGTGGAGGCGGTGACCGACGCCGCCGTGCCCTGGGCCGACGCCGGCCGAGGTGCCGGCCGCGGTCCAGGCGGACGAGGACTCGGAGCTGCGGACCTTCGAGCAGCGCCGTGGCCTGCGGCGACGACGATGCCGCCCGCTGGGTGACGCATTCTCGCCGAGCGACGGCACGGCGGGAACGCGCCGAGCAGTCGCCGGGCACCGCCGCTGGCCTACGACGAGCTGTACGGCGGCTTCGACTGCGACTGGGTCTTCGGCTCCGAGCGGTGACGACGTGGTCCGCGGCGGCCAGGACGACGACGTGGTCGAAGGTGGACCCGGAGACGGCACCGCGCCAACGGCGACGACGGGCGACGACGTGGTCGTCGGCGGCTCGACGCGTCGACCACGTCGCACGGACGCGGAGGTCACCGCCGACCGCTCCGGCGCCGGCGTCAGCCGGACGGCGCCGACACTCATCCGCGGCGACGGCGGACCCGACGGCGTGGTCGGCAGCGACCTGCTGGCGGGCGACAACGCCCTCCCGATCCGGCTGGCGCCCGTGGACGTGGATGCGAGCTCGCTCGGCGTACGTGCTGCCAGCTGCGACGACGTACCGGCCAGCGGAGCACCGCTGGTGACGGCCGCGGCGGCGACACCATCGCCGGCGGCGGCGCGTCCGACCGGGTCTTCGGCCAGGGCGGCAACGACGGCGATCACCGCCGGCTCGGGCGACGACTACCTCGAGGGCAACGACGGCAACGACACGATCGACGGCGGGTGCCGGCGCACGACGACCTGGTCGGCGGCTCGTCCGCGGCCGACGGCAAGGCCGCTCGGCGGCACCGGCACGCGGCTGCGGCGACCGCTGTCTGCGGCGCCGTACGACGGCACGTGCCGCCGACGTCCGCCGACGGCGACGACACCCTCGACGGCGGCGCGGGCGAGGACGTCGTCGCTGGGCGACAACGGCCGGATCACCCGCCCCGACCTCCAGCCGGCGGCTCCCGCTGCCGCGGTCCGCGACATCGCACTGACCGACGAGCTGGCCGACGACGTCGCCCGAGTCGTTCACGCTCACCTCGGGCGACCGACGCCCTCGGCGGGGGCATCCGACGGACGACCGGCTGTTCGGCCAGGACGACGACGACGACTGTCCGGGCCGGATCAGGCGACGACTACGTCGAGGGCAACTCCGCCACCGACACCGTCTTCGGCGACGCCGACGACGGACGTCGTGATCGGCGGTTCCTCGGTGAGCCCGGCCGGCGACGGCGTGACTGTGAGCTCGCTGCCGACCGCGACGATCCCCGACGGCGGTGACGTCCTCTACGGCGACGCCGCCCGACGATGCCGACGTCGCCAGTCGGCCTCCGACCGGATCTTCGGCGACAACGCGACGGTGCTCGTCGCGGTCGGCACCGCAGCCGGTGGCACAGCTCGCCGACGTCGCGCGCTGCGACAGCGAGCCGGCCGCGGGCACCAGTGGCGACGACACCATCGATGGTGGAGCGCTCGCTGGGCATCGGTCGGGAATGACCAGGTCTTCGGCCAGGGAGGCGACGACACGATCACCACCGGCGGTGCTGCCGACTACGTCGAGGGCGACAGTGGTGCCGACACGATCAGCAGCGGCGCTGGAGACAGACGACGTCCTCGGCGGTTCGTCGTCCGCCGTGACGGCCGGCCCTACGGCATCAACGGGACCCGGCTTGAGCAGGCGGTCGTCGACCGCGCCTCGACACCGTCGGCCGGCAGGCGTGCTCGACGGGGTCGACACGGTCCGACGGCGGGCGCCGGCGACGACACGGTCCTCGGCGACAACGGCCGGATCACCCGGCCGCGCGTCGCGGTCCGTCACCGGATGTGGCCATGGCCGACGAAGTGCCGGCAGTCACCTCCGGCTCCGACGAGCTCTGTTCGGCGACGAGGACCACGACGTGCTCTACGGCCAGCTCGACGACGGCACTGCCGGCGATCGTCGGGCTCCGGCGACCGCCTCGAGGGCGGCTCACGGCAGACGACGCGCTGCTCGGCGACCTGGCCGTGGTGGCTCAGGCACGCCGGCGCACGGCGCTGTCGGCGCCCAGGCACGCTGGCCATCAAGAGCGAGGCCGATCAGCGAGTCAGGTCAACGCCGCGAGCGAGCGTCGTCCCGGAGACCTGGGTCCCGGAGGGCACCGCCCGGACCGGCGGCCCGGACCTGGCCCTGGGCGGGGCCGGCGACCGACGTCCTGCACCTCGGCGGCGGCGCCGACATCGGCAACGGCGACGCCGGTGACGACACGGTCTTCGGCGGCGACGGTGACGACGTCGTCTGGGGCGGGCCTCGACCACGACCGGCTCTTCGGCGGCTACGGCGCCGACGACCTCGACCTCAAGAAGCGCAGCGGCGACCCGTCCGTCCACGACGAAGTCCGTGGCGACGAGGACCGAGGACGGCAATCAGTCGCGATCGACCAACGGGCCGGACCTCGTCTACGGCGGCTGGGGTCCGGACGAGCTGCAGGCCGACGTCGGCGGCACCGGCCGCGACCCGCCGATCCGACCACCTGATCGACTGGGTCGGCGCGCACAACGTCTACTACGTGTGTGGCGGTGCCTACGGCCAGGGCCGGGAGGATCATCCGGCAGAGCAGCCCGGCCGATGAAGGAGCTCCTGCTCGACCTGGCCACGTGCGGTCGGTGCCCGAGGAGGCGCGCGACCAGCGGACTCGGGTGGCTGGTACGACGTCGGCATGGTCTACAACAAGGACAAGCAACGCAGAACACGAAGCGAAGCCCCGGAGCACCCGGGTCACTTCACCTGCGGCTGAGCAGTCGGGGTCCGGTCCGCGGCGATTGTCCCGGACCGGGCCCCCGCTGTTAGCCTTTGCCCGTTCCTCCGGGAGCCGCCTGCCGACGCAGGTCGGCACACCCGACCAGCCGCCTCCGGGTGGCGCAACGCAACGCCCTCCTGCCACGGAGAGACCGTGGTCGCCGAGTCCAGAGGAGGTGGGACCGCTGTGCGTGCCTACGAAGTGATGGTCATCCTCGAGCCAAGTCTCGAAGAGCGCACCATCGAGCCGTCGCTCGACAAGTACCTCAACGTGATCCGCAAGGACGGCGGCAACGTCGAGTCCGTGGATGTCTGGGGACGCCGCCGGCTCGCCTATGAGATCGCCAAGAACGCCGAGGGCATCTACGCCGTCATCTCGCTCGCTGCCGAGCCGGCCACGGTCAAGGAGTTCGACCGCCAGCTCAACCTCAACGAGTCCGTGCTCCGAACCAAGGTGAGCCGTCCCGAGATCCACTGATCCTGTGGATCAACCCTTTCCCCTGTCGGCGCCGCAGGCTTTGATGGGGCACTGATGGACACAGACCTCACCGAATCAACAAGGGAGACCTGACATGGCAGGCGAGACCGTCATCACCGTCGTCGGCAACCTGGTCGACGACCCGGAGCTGCGCTTCACCCCCTCGGGTGCGGCCGTGGCCAACTTCCGGATCGCGTCCACGCCGCGCACCTTCGACAAGCAGACCAACGAGTGGAAGGACGGCGACGCGCTGTTCCTGACCTGCTCGGTCTGGCGGCAGGCCGCCGAGAACGTCGCCGAGTCCCTCCAGAAGGGGATGCGCGTCGTGGTGCAGGGCCGCCTGAAGTCCCGGCAGTACGAAACCCGCGAGGGCGAGAAGCGCACGGTCTTCGAGATCGACGTCGACGAGGTCGGCCCCTCGCTGAAGTACGCCACGGCCAAGGTCACCCGCACCCAGCGCTCGGGCGGCGGAGGCGGCTACGGCGCCCAGCAGGGCGGCGGCGGACAGGCCGCCAACGACCCGTGGGCCACCCCGGCCCCCCAGGGCGCCCCGGCCGGCGGCCAGTCCGCCGGCGCGGACCCGTGGGGCGCACCCGGCGTGGGTTCCGACGAGCCCCCGTTCTGATCCACCCCCGCGCCGGAGGTTGAGGTGCGAGGCCGCCCGCGGCCGAGTCTCGAAACCCGGAGCCCAACAGCACACGACAACAGCCACCATTCCGGCGCGAGCCGGGCTCTGAAAGGAGAGCACCACAATGGCAAAGGCAGTGATTCGCAAGCCGAAGAAGAAGGTTTGCCAGTTCTGCAAGGAGAAGGCGACCGGTGTCGACTACAAGGACACCGTGCTGCTTCGCAAGTTCATCTCGGACCGCGGCAAGATCCGCGCCCGTCGGGTGACCGGCAACTGCGTCCAGCACCAGCGCGACGTGGCCATCGCCGTCAAGAACGCCCGCGAGATGGCGCTGCTGCCCTACACGTCGACCGGTCGCTGAGGAGGCCAGGACATGAAGCTCATCCTGACCCAGGAAGTCACCGGCCTCGGTGCCCCCGGCGACGTGGTCGAGGTCAAGGACGGCTACGGCCGCAACTACCTCGTCCCGCGTGGCGTGGCCATCCGCTGGACCCGCGGTGCCGAGAAGACCGTCGAGTCGATCAAGGCGGCCCGCAACACGCGGTCCGTGCGCGACCACGACCACGCGGAGGAGATCCGGACCAAGCTGGAGGCCGAGCCGGTCAACATCCAGGTCCGCGCCGGTGAGGGTGGTCGCCTGTTCGGCGCCGTCACCGTCACCGAGATCGCCGACGCCCTCGCTGCCACCAGCGGCGAGCAGGTCGACAAGCGCACCATCGCGGTCGAGCACCCGATCAAGTCGCTCGGCGCCCACGAGGTGTCCGTCCGGTTGACCGACGAGGTGTCCGCCACGGTGGCCCTCAACGTCATCCCTGCCTGATCCGGGTCGCGCCCAAGGGTCAGTCAGTGGGCTGGTCGGCCGTGCGGTCGACCGCCCACGGGCGCGCTGAGTAGGTGAACAGCAGCCAGATCAGCGTGATCATGACCAGCGCGGCAGCGACGTACGACGTGGCCTCCAGCGAGGCGATCCCGCCTCCGAACACGATCACGGGCAGGACGGCGGCCGCGACGAACCCGGCCATGGCCAGCCGCAGCCAGGACCCGGCCTTGGGGTCCTCCGCCGCCACCGCGCTGGTGGCGAGCGAGTGGCACAGCAGGGCCGCGAAGCCGAGCTGCGGAAGGTTGAGCGCCCAGCCCAGCGACGGGTGGGTCGCGTAGGCCGCCTCGCTGACCCCCGGGAACCACAACGGCACCGACACCGCCGCCGCGACCCACGCCATCGTCGCAACGGCGCCGCGGCGCGGCAGGTCGTCCGGCAGGCCGCGGACTCCGAGGATCACGAGGAGCCACCCGATCGGATCCGGCAGGGCGTCGTAGCCGTCGGCGAGCTGGGCTCGCAGGGCGACGATGACCAGCCCCATCGCGATGGACTGGAGCGGCCGCATGGCCGCAAGCGTAGGCCCGCGGGTCGCCTACCGGAGGGCCGTGGCCCCGGTCCGCAGCCAGGCACTGCCGCGGGCGCGGCGGGTGAGCACGACCCAGCGCGCACCCATGAACACCACCGTGAAGGTGACCCAGACCGCCAGCAGCCCCCCGCCCAGGGCAACCGCCGCCAGCACCGCCGGGGTGTAGGCGGCGAGTGTGGCCAGGCCGCCCCACGCCAGGTAGGTGCCGTCTCCGGCGCCGATCAGCACCCCGTCGAGCACGAACACCACGCCGGCCACGGGCTGCCCGAGCGCGGCGACGAGCAGGACCGGCACCAGGCGCTCGTGCACGGCACCGTCAGAGGTGAACAGGTGCCCGAGGAGGGGGCTGGCCGCGGCAAGCAGCAGACCGGTGGCCACACCGCTGAGGAGCCCCCAGCGGACCATCCGGGCCGTGACCTCCCGGGTGCCGGACACGTCGCCGGCGCCGAGATAGCGGCCGGTGATCGCCTGCGCGGCGATGGCGATGGCGTCGAGGGTGAAGGCCAGGAAGGTCCACACGGTCAGCGCGAGCTGGTGGGTGGCCAGGTCCACCGCCTGGTCCCGCGGCCCGGTCGCGCCGACGGTCACGGCGTACGTCGTGAGCAGCAGTGCCGCGCGGAGGGTGAGGGTGCGGATCACCAGGGCCACTCCGGCGTGCGCTGCCGCCCGGATGCCGGGTAGGTCCGGACGCAGTCCAGCACCCTCGCGGCGGGCGGCACGGACCACGACCGCGACCAGGGCGGCGGCGCTGGCGACCTGGGCGAGAACCGAGCCCCAGGCCGAGCCGGCCAGCCCGAGTCCCTCGACCGGTCCGGCGCCGTAGACGAGCAGCAGGTTGAGCGCGACGTTGAGGGCGTTGCCGGCCACCGCCACGACCAGCGGCGTGCGCGTGTCCTGCAGCCCGCGCAGGATCCCGGTGGTGGCCAGCATGACCAGCAGCGGCGTGGTTCCGAGGAAGGCGATCCGCAGGTACGTCGCCGCTGGGCCCGCCACCGAGTCGTCGGCGCCGAAGAGACCGACCAGCTGCTCGGTGAAGAGCATCCCGGGGACCGTGACCAGCGCGCCGATCAATACCGCCAGCCAGACCCCGTCGATGCCCTGGGCAAGTGCCCCGCGCAGGTCCCCGGCCCCCAGTCGGCGAGCGACCGAGGCCGTGGTGCCGTAGGCGAGGAAGACGCAGAGACCGACCGCGGTCTGGAGGACGACCGCGGCCACGCCCAGCCCGGCCAGGGCCTCGGTGCCGAGGTGGCCGACGATGGCGGCGTCGGCGAGCAGGAAGAGCGGCTCGGCCACGAGGGCGAGGAAGGCCGGAACCGCCAGGCGCACGATCTCGCGATCATGCGCGCGGGCGCTGGATGCGGGTGAGGGCCACCCGAACAGACTAGACCCCTGGTAATGGCCACAGCACCCGTCTGCCCATGACGCGGGCGCGGAGCCGGACTGTGCATGAGCGGGGGGCTTCTGTGGGTATCCCGGCGGCCACCCAGTCGTGTCGACAAACCAACAAGGAAATCCCAGATGGCGACCAGATGAACAACGACTTGGCCGGGAGTTTTTCCTCCACAGCCGTGGACAGTCATTCCCGCAGGTCAGCGGCCCATTGTCTGCTGGTGACCGACGAGTATCCACAGGCGTATCCCCAAGTGGTGCACACGAGTGGGGGGGTTCCCCACGGATTCGGCCGGGTTATCCCCAAGGGGCTGTGGACATGGCGCTTCAGATTCTCCCTGCCGCAGCGTAGGTTCCGGCGGGGCGCCGGACAGGGACGGAATGCCGGCATGACCCGGACGGGTGGTGTCGGCGCCTTCTCCTAGGGTCGGCGCACGCCCGAAGTCGCCATCGCACCAGTCATCGAGGAGGCCGCCCGTGAGCGTCACCGATCACGACGCCCCCGGCCTCGCCGACCCCGGTTTCGACCCCTGGGGAGACGGCCCGGCGAGCTTCGCGCCCGGCGAGGCGACGTCGCGCCCGGGGGACCGTACCCCACCCCAGGACAACGCGGCGGAGCAGAGCGTCCTGGGGTCGATGCTGCTCTCCAAGGACGCCATCGCTGATGTCGCCGACATCGTCCGCGGCGTCGACTTCTACCGGCCTGCCCACGAGGTCATCCACGACGCGATCATCGACCTCTACGGACGAGGCGAGCCCGCCGACCCGGTCACCGTCGCCGCCGAGCTGCAACGGCGCGGCGAGCTGCAACGGGTCGGCGGGGCCCCTTACCTCCACACCCTGTCGGCCAACGTGCCGATCGCCGCCAACGCGGCCTACTACGGCGAGATCGTGCGCGAGAAGGCCGTGCTGCGCCGGCTGGTCGACGCCGGGACCCGCATCGTCCAGATCGGCTATGCCGGCGAGGGCCAGGTCGACGACGTGGTCGACCAGGCGCAGGCCGAGGTCTACAAGGTCACCGACCGCCGCGCAGCCGAGGACTACGCCCCGCTCTCCGACATCATGGACGGCGTCCTCGACGAGATCGAGGCGATCGGCAACCGTGAGGCCGGCCTCTACGGCGTGCCCACCGGCTTCGCCGACCTCGACGACCTGACCAACGGCCTGCACGCCGGCCAGATGGTGATCGTCGCCGCGCGGCCCGCCATGGGCAAGGCGCTCGCGCTCGACACCCCGCTCCCGACGCCGACCGGCTGGACGACCATGGGCGAGGTGCTGGTCGGTGACGATCTCCGCGACGCCCAGGGCCGTCCGACCCGGGTGGTGGCGGCCACCGAGGTGATGCTCGACCGACCCTGCTACGAGGTCTTCTTCTCCGACGGTTCGACCATCGTCGCCGATGAGCAGCACCAGTGGCTGACGACGGCCCTGGCGGCGACTGGAGATGGCGAGCGCGCGACGATCCGCACCACGGCGCAGCTGGCCGATACGGTCTCCGACCTCCACACCATCGAGATGCCCGACGGGTCGGCCGTCAAGGTGGTGTCGGTGACCCCGGTCCCGTCCGTCCCGGTTCGCTGTGTCCAGGTCGACAACCCTGACCACCTCTACCTCGCGGGTCACTCGATGATCCCCACCCACAACTCGACCCTGGCCCTCGACCTGTGCCGCGCGGCGTCGATCCACAACAACCTCACGAGCTGCTTCTTCAGCCTGGAGATGACCCGCTCCGAGATCACCATGCGGCTGCTGTCGGCGGAGGCGAAGGTCCCGCTCAACGCGATCCGCAACGGGCAGATGAACGACGACGACTGGGGCAAGCTGGCCCGCAAGATGGCCGAGGTGTCGTCCGCACCGATGTTCATCGACGACTCGCCCAACATGACGATGATGGAGATCCGGGCCAAGGCGCGCCGGCTCAAGCAGCGCCACGACCTGAAGCTGATCGTCATCGACTACATGCAGCTGATGACCTCGGGCAAGAAGGTCGAGTCCCGCCAGCTGGAGGTCTCGGAGTTCTCCCGCCAGATCAAGCTGCTGGCCAAGGAGCTCGGGGTCCCGATCATCGCCCTCTCCCAGCTCAACCGTGGACCTGAGCAGCGCAGCGACAAGCGGCCGATGATGAGTGACCTTCGCGAGTCGGGCTCACTCGAGCAGGACGCCGACATGGTCGTCCTGCTGCACCGCGATGATGTCTACGAGCGTGAGTCGACCCGCCCCGGCGAGGCCGACCTGATCGTCGCCAAGCACCGCAACGGCCCGACCCGCGACATCACCGTCGCCTTCCAGGGCCACTACAGCCGCTTCGTCGACATGGCCCACTGAGCCCCACGGGGTGTCGAGACTGCGTCGGCCGATGAGAGTCTGTGGTCACGCCGGTCGGTTCTCCAGAACCGACGCCGTGGCGCAGTCGCCAAGCGAGGAGCGTGCTGATGTCACTCACACGGATCCACAACCTGTCCATCTCCCTCGACGGCTTCGCCACCGGCGAGCCTCAGTCCGCCGAGGCGCCGTTCGGCCACGCGGGTGAGCGCCTGCACGAGTGGATGTTCAAGACCCGGTTCTGGGACGAGGGCGGAACCGCCGGGGTCGACGACGCCTTCGCTGAGCGCCACGGTCACGGCATCGGCGCCGAGATCATGGGCGCCAACAAGTTCGGCCCGCCCGGCTGGCAGGACGACCCGGACTGGAAGGGGTGGTGGGGCCCGAACCCGCCGTTCCACTCACCGACCTTCGTGCTCACCCACCGCCCCAGGCCCCCGATCGAGATGGAGGGCGGCACCACGTTCCACTTCCTCGACGCCACCCCGGCCGAGGCGCTCGAGACCGCCCGCGAGGCGGCCGAGGGTCAGGACGTCCGGATCGGTGGCGGTGCGACCGTCGTCCGCGACTTCCTCGCCGCCGGACTGGTCGACCACGCGCATTTCGTCCAGGTCCCGATCCTGCTCGGCCGGGGCGTCCGCGTCTGGGACGGCCTGGAGGGCCTCGAGGACGACTACGACGTCGAGGCGATCTCCTCGCCCAGCGGCGTCACCCACCTCACGTTCACGCGCAAGGCCGCCTCCTGATGCGCCGGGCTGCGCTCAGAGGAAGTCGCCGAGAGCTTCCAGCAGCCGGTCGACCTCCTCGCGGTGTTGTAGGGCGCGAGACCGACCCGCAGGGCCGGGTCCTCGAGCTTCAGGGCCCGGAACGGCTCATAGGCGTAGAACGACCCGGCCGCCGCCACGATCTTCCGTGAGGCCAGGTGCGTGTAGGCCTCCCGTGCGTCGCGACCCACCAGCGACATCAGGAAGGTCGGGGTGCGATCGCGTGCCCTGGAGTGCACGGTGATCGCGTCCCCGAAGCGCGTCGAGCCCGTCCTGCAGCCGCGCGCGGAGCGTCATCTCGTGCTCGTGCAGCCGAGCCAACGACTGCGCGAGCTGCTCGCGGCGGGTGGCGGCAGGGGCGGGGTCCATCGCGGCGAGGAAGTCGACGGCGGCAGTGGCGCCGGCCAGGATCTCGTACGGGAGGGTGCCGAGCTCGAACCGCTCCGGCACGACGTCGGGAGAGGGCACGCAGCTTGTCCGGGTTCAGGGACTCGAGGAGCTCGGGGTCGCCGGCGAGCACGCCGCAGTGCGGACCGAGGAACTTGTAGGGAGAGCAGACGAACAGGTCGGCGCCGAGCGCCGGTACGTCGACCAGGTGGTGCGAGGCGTAGTGGACGCCGTCGACGTAGACCAGGGCGCCGACCGCGTGGGCCCGATCGGCGATCTGGCGAAGCGGCGGCTTGGTGCCGAGCACGTTCGAGGCCGCGGTGACCGCGACCAGCCGGGTTCGCGGCTGAGAGCGCGAGCTCGTAGGAGTCGAGGTCGAGCTCGGTGGTGGCCGGGTCGATCTCGATCCAGCGCACCGTGACTCCGGCTCGCTCCGCGGCCTGGACCCAGGGGCGGACATTGGCGTCGTGGTCGAGCCGGCTGAGGATGATCTCGTCACCCTCTCGCCAGGTCTTGGCGAGGTGCCGGGAGAAGTCGTAGGTGAGCTGCGTGGCGCTGCGGCCGTGGACGATCCCGTCGGCGGGCATGTTGAGCAGGTCGGCGTAGGCGGCACGGAAGCCCTGCGACGGCGTGCTCGGCGTTGAGCTCGGACTCGCCGACGGGGCCCGCGGTTGGACAGCGGCTGGGTCAGCGTCGCGGCGATGGCGTCGGCAACCGGTCGTCGGGGTCTGGGTTCCGCCCGGACCGTCGAAGAAGGCGAGGCCGGTGTGCGAGGGAGGGGAAGTGCGCCCGGAGGGCCGTGAGGTCGAGAGCCACTTTCCGTTGCCTTTCTGCGGTCAGCGCGTGCTGGCTCGTCAACGTCTCACACGGCCGTGGCAGCCGTCGACACACCGCGTGGTTGCTCGCCACCGCCCAACCGGCTTTGCTGGGATGGAGAGACCGAGGGGGAGAGATGTCGCTGCACCGGCCCTACCCGCCGGACACCTACACCGGTGAAAACGGCGAGGCCAGCGCCTGGCTGCGCCGTGGCGACGAGGCGCCCGACATCACCTATCGGAACGGCGGGACGTGCGAGTACCTCGCCACCGGTGACCGGACCGAGGGCCGCTTCGGCCTCTACCGGTGGACCTTCGGGGAGATCGAGTCCGGCCCCGATCCCCACTTCCACCGCTCCATCTCCGAGCAGTTCTACGTGCTGTCCGGGAACGGTTCGGATCTACGACGGCCGCGAGTGGGTGACCGCTCAGTCGGGCGACTTCCTCTACGTGCCCGAGGGTGGCGTGCACGGCTTCCGCGGGTCCGGCCGCGCATCGATGCTGCTGATGTTCGCGCCGGGCGGGCCACGGGAGGACTACTTCGAAACGCTGGCCCGCGGCGAGGAGATGACCGAGCAGCAGCGCTCGGAGTTCATGATCCGTCACGACACCTACTGGATCTGAGGTCGGCGTGAGCCGGCTCGATCGTGCTTCCCGAATCGTGAAGGCCACCCCGGATCGCGTCTACGCCGCACTCGTCGACCCCGACGCCTTGTCGGAGTGGCTGCCTCCGGCCGGCATGCGGGCCGAGTTCGAGCGGTTCGATGCGCGACCCGGCGGCGGTTACCGGATGGTCCTCACGTACCTCGACGACGACACCTCTCAGGGAAAGTCGACGACGGACTCCGACGTCGTCGAGGCGCGCTACGTCGGGCTGGAGCCCGGTCTCCGCGTTGTGCAGGCGGTGCAGTTCGAGTCCGACGACCCGGCCTACGGCGGCACCATGACGATGACCTGGGCGCTCGAGCGGGTGGAGAACGGGACTCGCGTCGAGTTCCGGGCGGAGGACGCCCCGCCCGGCATCTCGGCTGAGGATCACGAGGAGGGGCTGGCGTCCTCGCTCCAGAACCTGGCCGACTACCTGGGCGGCTGACCTCCGTCCCGGCGTAGCCGCAGGACGTTGTCGATCCGGCTGCCGGGGACTCCGTCCGGCGAGGACACCTCGACGTGGACCGGCCCGGCCTGTTCCACCGTCCACCCCTCCGCGTCGAGGGAGGCCAGGACCTCGTCGGCGCTGGGGAAGGTGACCTGTGCCGGTGCGTCGTGCTGCCAGGACGGATGGCCCTGGTGGCCGATGATGATCAGGGACCCTCCGGGAGCGACGGCGGCCGCGGCGAGCCGCAGGGCCTTCTCCCGTTGGAGCTCGACCGGAGAGTGCAGGTAGGCCGCGACGACCAGGTCCCACTCGCCGACAGGCAGACCGTCGGCCAGGTCGTGCCGCACCCACGTGACCCGGCCCGCGACACCGGCGGCCCGGGCCGCGACGGCTGCCTGCTCGAGCGCTGCTGCGGAGATGTCCAGGCCGGTGACGTCCCATCCCTGCTCCGCCAGCCAGATCGCGTCGGCCCCGGCGCCGCATCCGAGGTCGAGGGCACTGCCCACCGGTGCCGGGCGGTCGGCCAGCTCGCCCACGAGCGCCTGGTTGGGCCGTCCGCTCCAGGGCCTGCGGTCACCCCCGTAGAACTCCTCCCAGAACTCCGTCGGGTCGACGGTGTGCTCGGGGTGGTGATGACGGGCGGCTGAGCGCCGGGCCTCGACCGCCCGGTCGGTTTCCTCCCTGACCAGGTCGGCATTGATCTGTGCTCCGGCCAGCGCGCCCTGGGACGCGGCCGCCCCCACCTGGGCGGACAGGTCGGTGACGTTGCCGGCCACCCAGACGCCGGGTACGTCGGTGCGGCCGGTCGGGTCGCACGGCACGTGTTCCCCCATCCCGCTCTGGTGCTCGGCCACGTGCAGTCCGAGGTCCTGCAGGAAGCCGGTGCGGGCCACCATCCTCGGCGCGACCACCACTGCCTCGCAGCCGACCACCGAACCGTCGCCCATCCGAAGGCCGGTGATCCGGTCATCCATGACTCTCCACCGATGCGACCGCTCCACCGACCACGCGGATTCCGCGGGCGGCCAGCTGCTCGGCCTGTTCGTCGTCGAGCCGCAGGTCGCGAGCGAAGAAGGTGACGTCGTCGGTCAGCTGCCGGAAGAGCAGTGCCTGGTGCATCGACATCGGGCTGCCCGCGAGGATCGCGATGGCACGGTCGCGGACCTCCCAGCCGTGGCAGTAGGGGCAGTGCAGGACGTCGCGCCCCCAACGCTCGCGCACCCCGGGCACGTCCGGCAGCTCGTCGAACAGACCGGTGGTCACGAGCAGCCGACGGCCGCGGGTGGAGCTGCCGTCGGCCAGTGTCACGGTGAAGCCGAGGTCGTCCCGCGCCGCGCCGGTGACCTCCCCGGTGACCACGTGGCCGCCGTACCGGCGCACCTCAGCCCGACCCCGCTCGAGGAGCTCGGCCGGCGGGAGCCCGTCGTGGCCCAGGAGCCCGTGCACCCGCTCGGCTCTCGCGTTTCGCGGCGCGCCGGCGTCGATGACGGCCACCCTCCTGCGGGACCGGGCCAGCATCATCGCGCCGTTCAACCCGGCGGCGCCTCCGCCGAGCACCACCACGTCGTAGCTGTCCTCGCAGCCGATCGGTCATGTGGACCACCTCCCACGGAGAAGCATGCAGACCAGCGTCGCGAACGGCAAACATTGTTGCCGATATGGCAAACTCTCGACCATGGATGAGGACCTCGATCAGGCACTGGCCACGGTCGGACCCCGGCTGCGGGCACTGCGCAAGCAGAAGGAGACCACACTGGCCGACCTCTCGGACTCGACCGGCATCTCCGTCAGCACCCTGTCCAGGCTGGAGTCAGGTGACCGCCGGCCGACCCTCGAGCTGCTGCTCCCGCTGGCCAAGGCGTACGGCGTCACGCTGGACGAGCTCGTCGATGCCCCGCCCACCGGCGACCCGCGCATCCACCTCCGCCCGGTCACCGGCAACGGCATGACCATGGTGCCGTTGACCCGCCGGGCCGGCGGGATCCAGGCCTACAAGATCGTGATCCGCGCGGGGAAGCGGCGGCGTGAGCCCGACCCGCAGTCCCATGAGGGCTACGAGTGGGTGTACGTGCTGAACGGCCGGCTGCGACTGGTGCTCGCCGAGCACGACGTCGTACTCGAGCCGGGGGAGGCCGCCGAGTTCGACACGCGCGTCCCGCACTGGTTCGGCCCCGCGGGCGCCGAGGCGGTCGAGTTCCTCAGCCTGTTCGGGAAGCAGGGCGAGCGCGCCCACCTCCGCGCCCGGTCGACCGCCAAGCCGCGCAGCTAGACCGGCACCGCCCGCTTCACCGGGGCCCCCGTGCGGCCTCCATCAGCCGCTCACCCAGCACCCGCGCGGCCTCGCGCAGCTCGGGTGACTCGACGATGCGGTACGACGCGGGGATCGCCGCCAGCTGTTCGGCGTACCACGCGGGGTTGCTCGTGCTGCCGACCAGACGGGTGGTCGAGGAGTCGACCGGCTCGAGCACCCCGATGGCCCGGCGGACGCACGGCCCCACCTCCTCCATCGGAGCGTCGATGAGGACCTCGACGTCGTACTCCCAACCGACGGCGAGGTGCGCCTCCAGCATGGCGACGGGGTCGAGGTCGGCCGGCGCGGTGAAGGTGTCGTCGAGGATCTCCACGGCGCTGACCCGGTCGACCCGGTAGGCCCGGACCGCGTCGCGGGGGTGGGTACGGCACAGGAGGTACCACCGGCCGTGGCGCACCACCACCGCCCAGGGGTCGGCCTCCGTCGACCATTCCGACCCGGCCTCGGACCGGTAGCCGATGCGCACCCGCCGACGGTCCGAGCAGGCCTGGACCAGGGTCGTCGTGGTGCCGGGATCCGGGCGGGCGGCGGAGCGATCGGGGGCGGCCGCGGTGGTACGTCGGACGGCCTCGGCCTGCGCGGCCACCGGCTCGGGCAGGGCCCGAACGATCTTGCCGATCGCGGCGCCGACGAGGCTGGTGGGATCGCCGGCGTCGTGGTGGCCGTCCAGTACCGCCATCACCAGGCCGAGCGCCTCGGTCGAGGAGAACACGAGTGGAGGGAGTCGCAGTCCCCGGCCCACGCGGTAGCCGCCGTAGGGCCCACGGACGGACTCGATGGGAATGCCGGCCTCGCGCAGGATCCCGACGTAGCGTCGGGCGGCACGCTCCGAGACGCCGAGCTTGTCGGCGATCAGCGACGCGGTGATGCCGGGGCTGCCCTGGACGAGCTCGAGCGCCAGCAGCGCCCGGGCGGTCGGGCTGGATTCGGGCCTCATCACACCTCGTCAGTACCGGAAGCGGAACGTCCGGAAGCGACGGTAGCGTGCCTGCTGGCCGGACGGGAGCCGGCGAGGCGAGGATGACCCACGTGGACCTGGAGTTCAGCGGCGAGATCTGGGAGTGGCGCGGGCCGGCGCCCTACTACTTCGTGACCGTGCCGGAGGACGAGAGCCTCGACCTGCAGGAGGTGTCCTCCGCCGTGACCTACGGCTGGGGGATGATCCCCGTCCGCGTCACGATCGGCGAGACCGAGTGGGAGACGTCGCTGTGGCCCAAGGACGGGCTCTACGTGCTGCCGCTCAAGGACAGGATCCGCAAGGCGGAGCGGATCGGGGAGGGCGACACCGTCATGGTGCGGCTGAGCCCGACCGGCCCGCTGGCCTGACCCGCCTCAGTCGTCGCCCCAGATCCAGCTCGAGCCGAGCCACTCGGCGAGGCTGCGGACCTCGTCCTCGACCGCGCCCCGCATCGTGCGCGACCAGTCGCCGTCCTCGTGGATGGCGTCGACCCGGAGCACCCCGTCGCTGCGGACGGCGGTGGCGTCGAGCTTTCCGACCAGCCGGTCCTCGTAGAGGATCGGCAGCGCCCAGTAGCCCCAGCGGCGCTTGGCGGCCGGCTTGTACATCTCGAGCTGGTAGTCGAACTCGAAGAGCTCGGTCCATCCGCTTGCGGTCGAAGACCAGCCGGTCGAGTGGTGACAGCAGGGCCGCGCGTCCGGTGAAGCCGCCGCTCGAGGTACGACGGGTCGACCCGCCACCGGCCCCGGAGGCCCTCGATCTCCGCGGCCTCGCCTACGGGGCCGACGTCGTTGGGCTCGCTGCGGCGCCTTCGTCGCCTTCGCCCGGGCGATCCCCAGGGAGTGCAGCCGCCGCTCGGACCGGATCCGCATCGCGTCGTCGTAGGGCACCGGCTCGACGTCGGGGTAGACCCGCTCGGCGAGGTCCCAGAGCCGCTGGCGGCCGTCGTACCCGGCCGTGGCGACCTCGCCGCGCTGCACCATCCGGTCGAGCAGCATCCGCACGTTGCGGTCGTTGTTCCAGCCGCTGGACTCCCACGGGATGAGCGTCGTGTCGGGGAGGGCGCTCGTCGGCAAGGGGCCCTCGTCGTAGAGCTTGTCGAGGATGTCGCGCCGGGTGTCGTCGTTGGCCTCGACCCAGTCGCGGAGCGAGACCTCCCAGTCCCTGAGCTCGCCGGGGCCGGGCCAGACGGCCATCTCGGCCTGGTAGAGGGCGATGTCCTCGGCGGGCCGCAGCATGCTGTGCAGCTCGACCAGCGTGCCCTCGGTGACCGCGTCCTCCAGCTCGGCGCGGCGGAACCTCGGGCCGAGCCGGCTCCACGCCACCACCTCGGCGCTGGGCGCCACCGCCGCGGTGGGTTCGACCTGCAGCAGGGTCAGGTGGCGCACCAGGTCGAGGAGGTCGGTCGGCCGGGCGCTGTCGAGCAGCTGGGCGCGGACGGCGATCCGGCGCGCCTCGGCCCGGGAGAGCCGGTGGATCGGTCCGCTCACCGGCACAAGGTAACCGAGAGAGCGGACGGAAACCGTCCGGAACCGTGACTACGGTGGCGCCATGACCGAACCGAACCCCTGGGAGCCGCCGCTCGCCGGCACCGAAGCCGAGCACCTGGCTGGCGCGCTCGACCGCCTCCGCACCACCTTCCGCTGGAAGGCCGACGACCTGGACGCCGCCGGGCTGCAGACAACCATCGGCCCTTCGTCCCTCACCCTGGGCGGCCTGCTCAAGCATCTCGCGGCGGTGGAGGACTACTACTTCACGACCAAGCTGACCGGCGACAAGCTGGGTGCGCCCTGGGACGGCAACGGCTGGGACGGCAGCAACGACTGGGAGTTCGAGTCGGCTGCCGACGACGCACCCGACCAGCTGTACGCGCTCTACGACGGGGCGGTCGAGCGGTCCCGAGCGAAGCTTCGGTCCGCGCTCGGCCGACGGCGGTCTCGACCAGCCGATCGACGCCTCCGACGGCGAGGGAAGCCACGCCAGCCTGCGACGCCTCGTCTGCGACCTGATCGAGGAGTACGGTCGCCACACCGGCCACGCGGACCTGCTCCGCGAGGCCGTCGACGGAAGGGTCGGTGAGGACCCTCCGGACGGGTGGCGGGCACAGAGCCAACGGGGGTAGGACATGGGCGACATCGCGGTCCACGAGTTCATCTCGCTCGACGGGGTGTTCGAGGACCCGAGCTGGACCTTCGACTACGGCTTCACTTCCAGGATGGGGGAGTCCCTCGGCGCCATCACCGACGCGTCGACAGCGATCCTGCTCGGCCGCGCGACCTACGAGATGTTCGCGCCGGCATGGTCGACCCGCACCGTCGAGGACGATCCCGGCGCTCCGTTCTTCAACGACACCCACAAGTACGTCGTCGGCTCACGTGAGCCGAACGTGGAGTGGGGGCCGTCGACGCGGCTCGGGCCCTACGACCCGGATGCCATCCGCCGGCTCAAGGACGACACCGACGGCACCATCTTCACCTCGGGCAGCGGGACTCTGGTGCGCGCGATGTTGACGGACGGCCTGGTGGACGCCCTCCACCTCTTCGTCTACCCGGTCGCGCTCGGCCGGGGCCGGCGGCTGTGGGACGACGGCGTCGACGCGACCCGGCTCAGCCTGCGGGAGCAGGAGGCCTACGACAACGGGGTCGTCCACCTCACCTACGGCCCCGCCTGAATCGCCTGTCGGAGGTCGTCCTCAGGACACCGTCGGCAGTTGCTCCGGGAGCTCGGCCTTGGCCGCGAGGAAGTCCCCGACGGTCAGCATCCCGGCCGGGTCCACCAGCCCTGCGCCGCCGGGCGGCCACGGCGTCCGGGACGACGCGACGTAGCGGTTGAGGGCGAACGTCGCGGATGGGACCTTGGCGACCGGGGCGGCAACCCTCGAGAGTGCGGCGAAGACCGTGCCCGGCGTTGACACGATTCGGATCCTGCGGCCCAGCACCCGGCCGAACACCGAGGCCACCTCGGCCCAGGTGAGCACCTCGGGGCCCCCGACCTCGACCACCTTGTTCAACGCCTCGGGTGCATCGACGGCGGATGCGCAGGCTTCCGCGACGTCGTTGACGGAGATGAACGCGTGCTCGTGGGAAGCCGGCCCCGACACCAGCATCACGCCCCGACGCTCGACGAGCGTGCCGGTGCCGCGCCGGAACTGGCGCAAGAACGGCGATGGCCGACCGATGGTCGCGTTGGGCTCTCCCCGCAGGGGAAGGCTCGACCCCACGAGCGCCAGCCAGCACTCCATGAACGGCGGGAACCGCAGGATGGAGTAGGGCAGGCCGGAGTCGATGACGTGCTGCTCGAGAGCTCGACGCTCCCGCATCGCGGGCACCTTGTCGTCGACGGCGGTCTCAGGCACGGAAACGAGCACGAACCGGCGCAACCCGGCACGAGCCGAGGCGTCGACCAGACGGCGGCATCCAGCATCGACCTCGGCCGGACTGTCACCGCTGCGGGGAGCCACCGCATTGGCAGTCAGCAGTACTGCGTCGACGCCCTCCAGGGCCTGCGGCCAACCCTGTTGCGTCGTCAGGTCGGCCTCGACCACCTCGACGCCGGCATCCGCCAGCGCGGCACCGCGATCGAAGGATCGCACCGTGCCCCGCACCTCGTGTCCGGCGGCGAGCAGGGCGCGGCAGCTCCGGGACCCCAGCTGTCCGTTGGCGCCGACGACGAGCACGCGCATCTGCTCAGGCTAGGCGTCGGAGCGCCTGCGGGACAGGGGGAAGGGTCAGGGGTGCGAGGGTGCTGGCGGAGCGTCCTCCAGCTCGAACCCCACCTGGTCCCGGTAGCACCAGAACCACTCCTCACCCGGCTCGAAGGAGCGGATGATCGGGTGGTCGGTGTCCCGGTGGTGTGCGGTGGCGTGGCGATTGGGCGATGAGTCACAGCAGCCGACGTGGCCGCACTGCTGGCACACCCTCAGGTGGACCCAGTCGTCCCCGGTGCGGAGGCAGTCCTCGCACCCCTCTGCGATTGGGTTGACGTCGAGGTCGATGCTCGCGAGGTGGCTGCAGGTGGTCATGCGCTGCTCCTCTCATCCGGTCCGAGCGCGCCCCCAGGTCCGCAGGGCCGCGTGAAGGTCGTCGGGATCATCGCCCGCCCAGCCGACGTACCCGTCGGGGCGGACCAGTCGCGGGGTGCCGGCCGCGAGGGGCAGCAGGTGAAGCCGTCCGTCGAGCTCGGGCGCGGGGAACCCCTTCGGTGCCACCAGCACGTGGCGGCCCGGCCGGAGCGCCTCGTAGAGCCGCCGCCCGTCCGAGCCCACGACGTCCGCCGCCCGGGTGCCGACCGGACGGTGGCTCCCCGGTGGCGGGTCGTAGGCGATGTCCAGGCCGCTGATCCGCAGGCCCAGTCGCCGCGTGACCGGAGGGAGGCGCAGTGCGGTCGTCGCCGCGGCGTCGCGAAGCGCCCGGGCCGGACCGCGCCGGAGCAGCGCCGCCCGGATCAGGCCACCGCTCGTGCGCAGCACCATCTTCCCGACCGGGTGCCGCTCGTCGTGGTAGGTGTCGAGGAGCCGGTCGTCGCCCCGGCCGCCGATGACGGCGGCCAGCTTCCAGCTCAGGTTGGCGGCGTCCTGCAGTCCGGTGTTCATCCCCATCCCGCCCGCCGGCGAGTGCACGTGCGCGGCGTCACCGGCCAGGAAGACGCGGCCGACCCGGTAGCGGGGCACCTGTCGCTCGTCGCTGTGGAAGCGCGACATCCACCGCGGGTCGTGCATGCCGAAGTCGGTGCCGACCACGCGCTCGGCCAGGCCCACGATCTCGGCCATGTCCACCGCCGCGTCGTCGGGCAGCTCCCGGTCCGGGTCCCTCGTGATGACGCGGAACCACCCGTCGCCGAAGGGCACCACGAAGAAGAAGCCCTCGCCGTTGGCGTTGAAGTTCAGCAGGTCGGCCGGGGGATCCGACATCCGCACGTCGGCGAGGATCACCGACCGGACCACCGAGACTCCCGGGAAGTCCAGGCCCAGCGCGCCGCGCACGGCGCTGTGGTGGCCGTCGGTCCCCACGAGGTACGACGCCCGCAGCTGCGGCCCGTCGCCGTCGGGACCCTCGCAGTCGACCGTGACGCCGTCCGCGTCCTGGTCGACGTCCCGGACCCGGACGCCACGCAGGATCGTGGCGCCCGCCTGGGCCGCACGGTCCTCGAGCACCCGCTCGACGGCGTACTGCGGGGTGACCAGGACGAACGGGAAGCGGGTGGGCAACGACCTCAGGTCGACGGCGGCCCGGCCGAACACTCCCAGCCGGTCGACGGTGTTTCCGCCGGCGAGGACCGGGTCGGCGAGGCCGCGCGCGTCGAGCTGCTCCATCGTGCGGGCGTGGACCGCGAACGCGCGGGTCAGGTTCGACTCCTCGGCTCGGCGCTCGACGAGCGTCACCCGGATGCCCCGGGCGGCAAGGTCTCCCGCGAGCAGCAGGCCGGTCGGCCCGGCGCCGGCGACGAGGACGTCGATCACCGGATGCTCCGCGTGGACTGGCGATCGGGACCGAGCAGCCGCTCCAGCAGCCGCGGATCGGTCGGCCAGGCGTCGAGCAGGAGCTGCCGCGGGATGCTGCGTGCGGCGTACCGCAGCAGCAGGATGACCGCGACCACGTCGTCGAGGGGGCCGATGACGGGCAGGAACTCCGGGAGCAGGTCGATCGGTGAGACCACCCACACCACGGCGACCAACAGGGCGACCTTCGCCCGGCGCGGGACCGCGGGGTCCCTGCGGAGGGTCCGCGCGGTCGTGACGCACGACGGCAGGAACTCCGCCACCTGCCGCATCAGACCCGGCGGGAGGCGGTGGGCGAGGAGCATCATCACCATGCAGGCGATCGCCCAGAGCCCGACCAGCACTCCGGCGATCACCAGCGCCTTGGTCATGCCTTCCAGCGTAGGCCCGTCAGCCGGTGCTGGCGCCGAGCGCGGCGATGATCGCCGCGCCCACCTCCTCGGTCGACGCTGTGCCGCCGAGGTCGGGGGTGCGGGTGGAGGGGTCGGCCAGGGACGACTCGGCCGCCCGCAGGACCTGGGCCGACGCCTCCCCGTGGCCGAGGTGCTCGAGCATCATGGCTGCCGACCACACGGCCGCGATCGGGTTGGCGACTCCCTTGCCGGCGATGTCCGGTGCGGAGCCGTGCACCGGCTCGAACATCGACGGGAACTCCCGGGTGGGGTCGAGGTTGGCCGACGGCGCGAGGCCGAGCGATCCCGCCACGGCGGCGGTGAGGTCCGAGAGGATGTCGCCGAACAGGTTGCTGCCGACGATCACGTCGAAGCGGCCCGGGTCCAGGACCACGGCGGCCGCCAGGGCGTCGATGTGCAGCTGATCCCACTCGACGGCCGGGTACTCCTCGGCCACGTCCCGGACCACCTCGTCCCAGAACGGCATCGTGTGCACGATGCCGTTGGACTTCGTCGCCGACGTGAGCCGGCCCGTGCGCTGCTGCGCGAGCTCGAAGGCGTGGCGGACGATCCGGGTCACGCCGACGCGGGTGAACACCGACTCCTGCACCGCCATCTCGTCGGGGAAGCCACGGTTCAGCCGGCCGCCGATCTCGCTGTACTCACCCTCGACGTTCTCGCGTACGACGACCAGGTCGAGCCGGTCCCCTCCCCGCACCGGGCTGTCGACCCCGGCGAAGGCCCGGGCCGGCCGCACGTTGGCGAACTGCCGGAAGGCACGCCGGATCGGGATGAGCAGCCCCCACAGGGAGACGTGGTCGGGCACGCCCGGCCAGCCGACCGCCCCGAGCAGGATCGCGTCGAAGCTCGCGGAGTACGTCGATCGCGTCGTCGGGCATCATCGCGCCGGTCTCGACGTACCGCTCGCACGACCAGTCGAAGGTCTCGTACTCCAGCGCCAGGTCGTGCGACGGCGCGACGGCGTCGAGCACCGACTCGCGCGACCGACGTCACCTCCGGACCGATCCCGTCGCCCGGGACGACCGCGATCCGAAGTCGGCTGGGGGCCTTCAAACCGGCCTAGCCGAGCCCGAAGATCGGGATCAGCAGCGGCAGGAAGATCAGGATCAGGATCGCCCCGATGACGTCGAAGCTGATCCCCGACCGGATCATCTTGGTGATCGGGACCGTGCCGGAGCCGTAGACCACGGCGTTCTGTGGGGTGGACACCGGCAGCATGAACCCGAACGACGCCGCGAACGTCGCCGCGAGTGCGGGTACGAACGGGTTGATGCCGGCGGCGGCCGCGATCGGGATGATGATCGGGACCACGACGGCTGCGGACGCGGTGTTGGACGTGGTCTCGGAGACCAGGATCGCGAGCAGGACCGCAAAGATCGTGATCGCGACCGCGCTGGTCAGGCCGAGCGCGTTGTAGCTGCCCTTGCCGATCGTCTCGGCGAGGCCGGTGTCGGCCAGCAGCGTCCCGAAGATGACGCCGCTCCCGAAGAGCACGATCGTCCCCCAGTCGATGCGCGCGGCGTCGCTCCAGTTCAGCGTGAACTCCCGCTTCGGCCAGTCGACCGGAAGCATGAACAACAGGCCGGCACCCAGGACGGCGACCACGCCCTCGTCGAGCCGGGTGGAGATCGTCTCGTAGGCCTGGGAGTCTCCGCCGGCGACCAGGGCCACGATGCCGGGCAGGATCCAGAACGTGACGGTGAACGCGAAGGCGATCAGCGTGTTCTTCTCCGCCCGGCTCAGGGGACCCATCTCGCGGCGCTGCTCGTCGACGTACTCCGAGACGCCGGAGATCCTCTTGATCTCGGGCTTGTTGAGCAGCAGCAGGATGATGGTGAGTGCGACGAACATCAGCGCACAGACCGGCAGCGCCAGCCCCATCCACTGCGCGAACGGGATCGCCTCACCGGTCGCCTCCTCGATGAGCGCGCTGCCGATCAGGTTGGGCGGGCTGCCGACCGGGGTGAGCAGGCCGCCGACGCTGGCGCCGTAGGCCAGCATCAGCATGATCGCGACGCCGACGCGAAGCCTGGTCGGGTCGAAGTCAGAGACGTCCTCGCCCGCCTCGATCCGCTGGTCCTGGATCAGGTTGGCGATCACCGCCAGGATCCCGATCGCGGTCGGCAGCAGCATCGCCACCGTGGCGGTGTTGGAGACGAAGGCGGAGATCAGGCAGGTGATCAGGCCGAAGGCGATGATGACCTTGGTGGTGCTGTTGCCGACACCCGGCAGCGCGAGGATGCGGAACGCGAACCTCCGCGCCAGCCCGTGCTTGAGCATCGACTGGGCGAGGATGAATGCGCCGATGAAGGTGAAGATCGTGCCGGAGCCGAACGGCGCGAGCACCGTGTCGGCGTCTTCCCCGACCCCCAGCAGGATCAGCAGCGCAGCACCGACGAGCCCGGCGACCGGGATCGGGATCGGCTCGGTGATCCACATGATGATGACGGCGAGCAGGACGGCGGCCACCGTCTGCTGCTCCGCCGGCAGGTCGAGCGGCAGGAAGTAGAGGATGACGCCTGCGATCGGCGCCAGGACGTAGCCGACATTGCGGCGCCGGCGCTCGAAGCGCTCCTCGCCCTCGGAGAGCTTCTGCTCGCCGAGGCTCTTGTACGTCGTCCCGCCGAGGAGTCTCTCCTCGACGTCCACTCGCTGCGTTGAGGCAGGGGTGGACCGGTCGCTACTGGTCGTGGTCATGACTTCTCCCAGGTTGCCTGGCCCCCGAGGTCTAGACCGCTGTGGCGGCAGTCACAGTCCTAGCAAGACCTGTTCGGTATTCGCAACCCTGGTTCTCGTCCGTGGCGAACGTCAGTCGGCGTCACCGAGAGCGGCGTCGACGCGCCGGTGCGCCTCCCAGATCTCCTCGGGCAGGCCGTCGAGCTTCGCGAGGTGTTCCTGGCGGTGGCCGATCTCCTGACGCCAGCGATCGACGTCGATGGTGAGGATCCTGTCGAGGTCCTCGCGGGTGATGTCGACACCCTCGAGGTTGAGCTCCTCCTCGGTCGGGAGGATGCCGACCGGGGTCGGGCGGCCGCCGACCTCGCCGTGCTTGAGCTGCAGCAGCCAGAGCAACGGCCGGAGGTTGTCGCGGTAGCCGGGCCACAGGAAGTGTCCGTCCTCGGGATCGCGCTGGAACCAGTTCACGTGCGCGAAGATCGGCTGCTCACGGGCCTCGCCGATGATCTTGAGCCAGTGCGCGGCGTAGTCGCCCTCGGAGTAGGACATGAAGGGCCGCATCGACATCGGGTCGTAGCGGAGCTGGCCCTCGACACCTTCGGCGGCGTACGTCGCCTCGGCCCCGAGGGTCAGGCCGTCGTAGACGCCCTCGGCGAGGTCGGTGATCGCGCGGATCAGCGGCTCCCGGTCACGGGTGCGACCGCCGAAGATGATGGCGTCGATCGGCACGCCTCGCGGGTCCTCGAAGTCGTCGGCGACGTTGGGCACGTTGGCCAGCGTCGTGGTGAACCGGCTGTTGGGGTGGGCCCATGGGGAGTCGTCGCCGTCCTCCCGTTCGGAGATCAGGTTGCCCTTCCAGTCCCGCCAGCCGGTGACGTCATCGGGCGGCGACGGGGGTGCGTCCCTCCCACCAGACTTCCTGGGTGTCCTCGTTGTAGGCGACGTTGGTGAACAGCGCCTGGCTGTCGGCGCCCACCGACTCCAGCGCCGTCGGGTTGGTCTTCTCGTTGGTGTCCTTGGCGACGCCGAACACGCCGAACTCGGGGTTCATCCCGTAGAGCCGGCCGTCGTCGGGGTTCACCCAGAGCCAGGCGATGTCGTCGCCGTAGAACGTCACCCGGTAGCGGTCGCCGAGCGCGTCGGGCGGCAGCATCATCGCCAGGTTGGTCTTGCCCGAGGCGCTCGGGAAGCCGCCGCAGACGTGGTAGGTCTGCCCCGTCTCGCTGTCCTCGATCCCGATCAGCATGAACTGCTCGGCGAGGAACTCGCCGGACGCCCAACCGTCGTAGGCCGCCTGGCGCAGGCCGTGGGCGATCTTGCCCAGCAGCGCGTTGCCGCCGTACGACGACCCGAAGTGCAGGATCGTGCGCTCGTCGGCGACGGTGACGAAGTAGCGCTGGTCCTCGTCGGTGCCCTGGCCGAGGTTCTCCAGGTCTCCGGTGACGTGGACGGCCCGCACGAAGTAATCGGGATCGTCGAGGCCCTCGACGTGCTTCACCCCCACCCGTGCCATCCGGATCATGTGCAGCACGACCGTGCGGTGGTCGGTGAGCTCGACGCCGATGGCGTGCCGCTCGAGCGGGGAGCCGGGCGGTGCCATCAGGTAGGGGACGACGTACATCGTCTTCCCCTTGGACGCCCCGCGCATCCGCTCCTCGAGCATCGGCTTCATCTCCGAGGAGGGGCGCCAGTTGTTGTAGGCGCCGGCGTCCTCGGGGTTGCTCGTGGCCACGATCGTCCGCTCCTCCGAGCGGGCGGTGTCCTTGTGGTAGCTGCGCGAGTAGTAGCGGCCCTCGCCGGCCGGCACGATCTCACCGGCCGCGAGCGACTCCTCGATCAGCCGGGCGTCGTCGGCCGCGTCGACGACCTCGATCCGCTCGGCCCCGGTGAGCTCCGCCCAGTGGCGCACGTAGTCGCGCACCCGCGGGTTCGTCAGCCCCGCATCGTCCAGGGCCTGGTCCACGTCGGCCATCGACACTCCCGTTCCTCTGCGGTCCGCCTTGCCCTGACCGTAGCGGTCCGGGGCGCCGCCCACACCCGTCGGCCCAGACCTGACCGGACTGGCCCGCCCGTCAGGAGTCGAGCGCCTCGCGAGCACTGCGCACGTCGTCGGTGCCGAACACCAGGCGTACGCCGCCGAAGGTCGTGTAGGCCAGGTCGATGTTGACGTTGGCGTCGGCGAGCCGACGAGCCACCTCACCGAGAGCGCCGGGCTCGTCCGCGACGCTGACCACGAAGACCTCACGTTCGTCGGCGACGGACATGCCCGCGTTGGTGAGCGCGTCCCGCAGGGTCTCGAGTCCCTCGTCGGCGACGAGCACGTGAACGACGCCCTTGCCCTCGCCGGTGAAGGCGGCGAAGCCGTCGATGTTGACTCCGACGGCGCCCGCGACCTCACCGAGCCGTGCGAGCTCGCCCGGCCGGTCTTCGAGGATCACCGTCACGTCATAGGCCATCACTCTGATGGTGCACCCCTCGGCCGGGGGAGTCGAGCGCCGTTACCCGAAGTCAGCCGACGAGGACCGGCATTCGCTGTCGTCGCCCCGGCTAGTCCACCGGGCGTTAGTTGCCTGAGGGCAGCGGCGAATTGAGGCATGATTGGGCCTTGTGGGCACCATGACAGGGGAGAGAGGGGACGCGCTTCGCGTCCGCTTCGCGGCCGACCCGGTCAGCGTCTCGGCGGCGCGCCGGTTCGTCACCGACGGCCTGGTGTCCTGGGACCGCCCCGCCCTCATCGACAGCGCCACGCTCTGCGTCAGCGAGCTGGCCGGCAACGCCGCCCTGCACGCCGCCTCCACCTTCATGGAGATCGGCCTGCAGCCGATGGGAAAGGCCGTCCGGGTCAGCGTCGAGGACGATGGCGCCGTTCCGGCAGAGGTCGTCGCACCCCGGGCGACGTTCAACGACTCGGAGGGTCTCGACGGCTTCTCCATCGACGACCAGCCCACCACCGGGCGCGGTCTGGCGATCGTGTCGGTGCTGGCGCGCGACTGGGGTGTCGAGCACACCCCCGAGGGGAAGCGCGTGTGGGCCGAGCTGACCGAGCACGAGCCGGAGCACGAGGTCGCCGATCCGAAGAGCGAGCAGGTTGAGGAGCAGCCCCCCGCCCCGGCTGCGCTTCCTCCCGGCTGGGCGCTGGTCCGACTGGCCGGATGTCCGGTGGAGCTCAGCCTGCGCCAGGACGAGCACCTCGACGAGCTGGTGCGCGAGCTGCAGCTCATCTCCGCAGACCGGCACAACAGCCGCTCCCAGGCTCTCGCCGCGCAGATCCAGGACCTGTTGATCAGTCCCGCCCACGCTCGCTTCACCGGACGCCGGCTCGCCGAGCAGGCGGCGGCCGCGGGGCGCGACACCGTCGACATCGACATGGCCATGCCCCACGAGTTCAGCACGATGGTGCAGAGGCTCCAGCAGGCCGTGTCCGCGGCCGACGAGCTGTGCGAGCAGATGCAGCTGCTCACCCTTGCGTCACCCCCGGAGATCCGGGAGCTCCGGGCGTGGATGACCCACGAGCTGGTGGGGCAGATCGAGGGTGACGAGCCGCCGGTCTCCTGGGCCGAGTGGCTGCGCGGCAACGCCTGACCGGTGTCGGAGGACGGCCCTAGGCTGAGGTCATGGAGATGAAGCTGGAGCTGGTGGGTGTCCCGGTGAGCGATGTCGACCGGGCCAAGGAGTTCTATCTTGCGGTCGGGTTCAACGCCGACCAGGACCACACGGTCAGCGAGGACCTGCGCTTCGTCCAGATGACACCGCCCGGGTCCGGCTGCTCGATCGCCTTCGGCAAGGGACTGACCAAGCTGGAGCCGGGGTCCCTGGACAATCTGCAGATGGTCGTGGCCGACGCCGACGCCGTACGCGCCCACCTGCTCGAGCGCGGGGTGGAGGCCAGCGAGGTCGACGACCAGCCCTGGGGCCGGTTCGTCTACTTCGCCGACCCGGACGGCAACCGGTGGGCGCTGCAGCAGCTGCCCGCCTGGAGCAGCGGCGCCGGAGGCAGCGGCGAGAACCCGGACGGGTGACCGCGGCTCGTCGCGGCGGCCACGTCAGAGTGGAAGTGGCCGCGACACGGTGATGCCGGTCTGGCGAGTGACGTACCCGAGGTGCTCGTTGAGCCGCCGCATCGACTCGTTGCCGACCTGCGTCCAGGTGTAGACCTCGCGGACGCCGTTGGCCGCCGCCCAGTGCAGTGTTCGCCGCTTCAGATGGGATGCGATGCCACGGCCGCGCCAGTCCCGGCGTACGGCGGTGAGCGCGTTCTCGGCGCGTTCGGGCTGGTCGGTGTCCCGATTCAGACCGGCGCACCCGATCACCTCGCCCTGGTGGAGGGCCAGGAACATGGGATCGCCACGCCAGGTCGTGTTCCACTGCTCGGCGCTGATCTCGAGTGGCGCGTGCAGGGCGAAGTCGGCGAGCACCTGCTGGCCGAAGGATTCGAAGCACTCGGGCCACAGCCCCGGACGCTCGCCCACGGTGGTGACCTCGACGTCGGGCGGCAATGAGGAGGGCGGGGGTTCGTCGCCGACAGCGCGCACCTGCTCGACCTCACGATCCACCTCGACGAAGCCGAACGACTCAGCGAACGGGAGCTCCGCATCGTCGACGCCGGCCCGCAGCTCGGGAAGGCCCAGACTGCTGCAGTGATCGGCCAGAGCCCTCAGCAGCGCCGAGCCCACGCCCCGGCGGCGATGCTCGGGCAGGACCCTGGGGGCGGCGAACCCCGCGTCCGCGGTCTCGGCGCGATCGGCCAGTCCGGAGCCGACCACCCGGCCATCCACCCGCGCGAGCAACATCAGCCGGTCCGGCGAGTCCTGCTCACGCAGCTCGGCGACGGTCGCACAGAGCTCGTCCGGCAACACCACCATCCGGACCGCGCGCCACGCGTCGTAGTCCTCGTCGGTGACGCAGACGGAGAGCTCCACGGACTGCACGCTGGGATCCATGAGGTCAGTCGACGACGACCGGTGGCACGCCCTCGTCGTCGAGGAGGTGGGCCTCCTCGCGCTTGCGCGGGAGCATCAGTGCGGGGATCAGGGTCAGCACGACGAGGACCCAGGCCACCCAGTAGGTCTGCGCGAACGCCGCGGCCGCGTCGACCAGGCCCTGCGCCACGGCGGCAGGGTCGAGGTCCAGTCGAGCGAACTCCTCCGGGTTGGTGTTGGAGAGGATCGCCGCCTGGGTCTCGGTGAGACCGTCGGGCAGGCCCGGGATGTTCTCGGTGCCGGGGATGACCGGGGAGTCGTTGAGCTGGTTGGTCAGGATGACCGACATCAGCGCCACGCCGCACGAGGACGAGACCTGCTGCGTGATGTTGAGCAGCGTCGAGCCGCGGGCGACCTCGTGGTTGGCCAGCGTCTTGAGCGCCGAGGTGAACGTCGGCATCATCGTGGCGCCCATGCCGAGACCCATCACGAACAGCGTCACGATCAGCTGAGGGTAGGGCGTGGTGGCGGTGACCTGGGTGAGGCCGAACATGCCGATGATGATGCCGAGCAGGCCGAACGGCACGATCCGGCCGACCGGCATCTTGTCGACGAGCCGACCGGCGATCGGCATGGTCACCATGGCGCCGAGGCCCTGGGGGGCGACGAGGAGCCCGGCATTGAGGGTGGACTCACCGCGGATCTGCTGGAAGTACGTCGGCACCAGCAGCAGCCCGCCGAAGAACGCCGCGGCGAACATGAACATCATGACGACCGAGACGGCGAGGTTGCGGTTCTTGAACAGCCTCAGGTCCAGCAGCGGGTGCTCGGGGCGGAAGGAGTGCCACACGAAGGCGAGCATCAGCAGCACACCCACGAGCATCGACACCCACACCCGCGGCGCAGTGAAGTCGCCGCCTTCGGCGGGCAGCGAGGAGACCCCGAACAGGAAGAGCGCCAGGCCGGGCGACATCAGCGCCATGCCGACGAAGTCGAAGGACTCCGAAGGCTCGGGGCTGTCCTTCTCGAGCACGAACCAGGCGTAGATCAGGGCTGCGATGCCCAGCGGCACGTTGATCAGGAAGATCCAGTGCCAGCTGGCCGTCTCGATCAGCCAGCCGCCCAGGATCGGGCCCATGATCGGGCCGAGCAGCATCGGGACGCCGAGGATCGCCATCAGCCGGCCCATCCGGTGCGGTCCGGCGGCCCGGGTCATGATCGTCATGCCCAGCGGCATGAGCATGCCGCCGCCGAGCCCCTGCAGCACCCGGAACGCGATCAGCACGTTGATGTCCCAGGCCGTCGCACACAGTGCGGAGCCGGCGGTGAACAGGAGGATCGCGGTCATGTAGAGCCGCTTGGTGCCGAACCGGTCGGCGGCCCACCCGGTGAGCGGGATGACGGTGGCCAGCGCCAGCGTGTAGCCGGTGACCGTCCACGCGACGTGCGAGTAGGCGACGGGGTCGTCCGGGGTACCGAACTCCTGCTGGAACGTGGGCAGTGCGACGTTGACCACCGTGATGTCGAGGATCGACATGAGCGCGCCGAGCACGACCACGCCGGCGATCTTGAGGACCGCGGCGTCGATGTGATCGGGGTGCTGGGTGTTCAGGCTCCGGGAAGACATCTCCGGGCGAGCCTACGCCGCCTCAGCGGCGGTGATCTCATGCTGTTGAGGCGCCGGCAGCCCGGTCGTGCCGCTCACCAGGAGCGCCGGCGGTCTCGACCTCGCTGGAGGGGTCCTCGGGCTCCCACCGCAGCAGGTCGCCGGGCTGGCAGTCGAGCGCCTCGCACAGGGCGGCGAGGGTGGTGAACCGCACCGCCTTGGCGCGGCCGTTCTTGAGCACCGCCAGGTTGGCGGGGGTGATCCCGACGCGCTCCGCGAGCGTTCCCACGGCCATCTTGCGCCGGGCGAGCATGACGTCGACGTCGACGACGATCGGCATCAGATCACCTCATCCAGCTCGGACTTCAGGTGGTGCGCCTCGGCGTCGAGGGCGACAGCCTGGGCCAGCAGCATCCGCAGCACCAGGACGATGAGGGCGACGCCGGCCACGACCAGGGACAGTCCGCAGATGAGCCCCACGATGCCGGGAGCCACGGCTTCGCCGGGCGCGAGGGTCACGGCCAGCCCGAAGGTCAGCAACGAGGCGGTGGCGATCGCGCCGATCACGATGTCGACGTAGCGGAACGCGGCGTGCGAGAAGACAGTGCCGCGCCGGACCATGGTCAGCAGGCGCCATACGCAGACCGCGGTCACCTGCATGGTCACGATGCCCAGCACCACGATGACGACGAGCGACGTCCGGACCCCGGCGGGTGCCTCGTCGAGGTCCACCCACAACAGCGGGACCATGACGGTCTGGACGAGCAGCGAGCCGGCGAGTGCGATCGCGAGCACGACCCGCAGTGCGAGGACGGTCAGTCTTCCCATGGAGGCTCCTGTGGTCGAAGAACAACAGGAAGATATCGATAAACAGTAGATTTCGCAAGGTTTTCGATGTGTGGCTGCGACGGGGAGTTGGCGCGAGAATGGCGGCACGTCGTACGCCGGGAGGAGCACCATGGCCGTCGAGCTCAACCACACCATCGTCACGTGCACCGACAAGGAGGCCTCTTCGCGGTTCCTCGTGGAGATCCTCGGGCTGCCGGAGCCCACGACCTTCGGCCCGTTCGTCGTCGTCCAGGTCGCCAACGGGGTGTCGCTGGACTACGCCGACGACCACGGCCCGGTCCATCCGCAGCACTACGCGTTCATGGTGGCCGACGACGAGTTCGACCAGATCCACGCCCGGATCGTCGAGCGGGGGCTCACCTACTGGGCCGACCCGTCCCACCGCAGCGAGGGCGAGATCAACACCCACGACGGCGGCCGTGGCCTCTACTGGGAGGACCCGGACGGCCACAACCTGGAGATCATCACCGTCCCGTACGGCGGTGGGTGAGCGGGATCGCTACTCGTCCGGAACCGTGAGCACGACCTTGCCCGCGACATGACCCTGCTCGAGGTACCTGATGGCGTCGGCCGCCTGGTCGAGCGGATAGGTCCGGTCGATGACCGGCGTGACCTTGCCGGCCTCGACCAGGTCGGTCAACGCCAGCAGGAGGTCCTGGGTCTCGCGGTACATCAGCCCGACGAGCTTCTGGCTCCGCCCGATCGAGCGAAGCGGTGCTGCGAGCTGCCGCTGGAACCCGCCGAGCCAGCGGCCTCCGCCCTCGCCGCCGACGATGACGAGGACACCGTCGGCGGCGAGCGCGCGCCGCAACGTCGACAACGGTCGCCGCCCTGCGGTGTCGATGACGACGTCGTACTGCCGGGTGCCGTCGGCGAAGTCCTCCCGGGTGTAGTCGATCACCTCGTCCGCCCCCAGGCCGCGCACGAGCTCGGTCTTCGACGTGCTGCAGACACCGGTGACCTGGGCGCCCAGCGCCTTGGCCACCTGAGTCGCGAACGAGCCGACGCCGCCGCCGGCGCCGACGACGAGGACGCGCTGACCGGCCCGCACCCTGCCGCGATCGCGGACCGCCGCCAGCGCGGTCATTCCCGAGATGGGCACAGCGGCCGCCTGCTCGAAGGTCAGGTTGCCGGGCTTCGCTGCGAACCTCGTCGCACTCGCACAGGCGAGCTCGGCGAACGAACCCTCGACCGTTCCGTAGACCTCGTCGCCGGGCTTGAACCGGGTGACGCCCTGACCGACCGACTGGACCGTGCCCGCGACGTCCCGGCCGCGAACGCTGACCTTGGGTGCGCGCAGCCCGAAGCCGAGTCGCACCAGGTAGGGGCGACCGGTCATCAGGTGCCAGGCGCCGGGATCGACCCCGGCGGCACGCACCCGGATCAGCACCTCACCATCGGCGGGAACGGGCTCCTCGATCTCTCGGACGACGAGGACGTCCGCGTCGCCGTACCTGTCCTGGACGACTGCCTTCACGGTCTCTCCCTCCGGTGGTGGGTGTGTCACGTTCTATGGTGACGGGATGCACGAGCTCGAGCGCGGCGCCGAGGTGCCCGATGCGCTCGGTCCGTACCTCGCCGTCGACCGGTCCCGGCCCAGGCACGAGTGCTGGGTGACCGGCCACATGGTCGCCGGGCTCGACGGCACGGCGTCCGTGGGCGGCCGGGTCGGCTCCCTCTCCACCACTCCCGACCAGGCGCTGTTCCGCAGGATGCGGCAGATCGCGGACATCGTGCTGGTGGGTGCGGAGACGGTGCGGCGCGAGGGCTACGGGTCCGTGCGTCTGGACGAGACGGCCCAGGCAGCAGCGCCGCGAGCAGGGCCGGTCGGCGACCCCGCCGCTCGCCGTGGTCAGCCGGTCCCTGGCGTTCGACTGGACGGCGAAGGCCTTCGCCGACGCGCCCGAGGACGCCCGCACGCACGTGATCACCTGCGCGGCAGCGGATCCGGAACGCCGGGCCCGCGCCGCCGAGGTCGCCGAAGTCGTCGTGGCCGGTGACGACCGTGTCGAGCCGGCAGCCGCGATGCAGGCGCTGGCCGAGCTCGGCCACCGGGTCGTGCTCTGCGAGGGGGGCCCGAACTGGCTCGGGGAGCTGGTCGCCGCGGACCGGCTCGACGAGCTGTGCCTCTCGATCGCTCCGATGATGGGCGGTGACCCGCTCCCGGTTTCCGTGACGCCACCCGGTGCGGGGCTCGCACAGTTCGAGCTGAAGGGCGCGATGGCGGAGGACGACACCCTCTTCCTCCGCTACGAGAGGAAGCCACAGTGACTGATGTCGGTACCGAAGCCTTCGACACGTTGATGGCCGCGGCGGACCCGCCGCTGATCGTGGTCACCACCGCCGCCGAGGACGAGCAGGCCGGGTGCCTGGTCGGCTTCCATGTGCAGTCGAGCATCACGCCCCGGCACTACTGCGTGTGGCTGTCCAAGGCCAACCACACCTATCGGGTGAGCCTGCGTTCCAAGTCCTTCGCCGTGCACTTCCTGACGGCGGAGGACCTCTCCCTCGCGGAGCGGTTCGGCACCCGGTCCGGTGAGGACACCGACAAGTTCGCGGGTCTGGACCTCGGATCACGACGAGTACGGCGTACCGCTGCTCGAGGCGTGTCCCAACCGGCTGTCGCTCGAACGCATCTCGCTGCTCGACGACGGCAGCGACCATGTCTGCCTCACCTCCCGGGTGAGGTCGGCGCACACCGCGGGAGACTTCACGCCGCTGCGCGTCTCCGACGCCGCCCACCTCGACCCGGGCCACGAGAGCGAGGAGCGGGCGATCAAGCCGTGATCCGACCGGGTCACCAGGTGAGCTCGATCTCCAGCTCGTTCTCGTCCCCGATCTCGACCTCGATCTTCAGGTTGACCTCGTCGGGCACGTCCACGGTGATGCGCCGGCCGTCGCGCTCGAAGGCGACCTCGTTGTTGCGGGCGAGCACGTCGGCCAGGTCGCGCAGGCGCGCCGCAGCCTCCTCGCGACGGAGCCGCTTGGTCTCGTCGATCTCGAACAGGTCCATGCCGGCTCCTCGGGTCTCGGGCTCAGGGCTGGGCCACGCGGATCCAACGTACCGACGCGCCGCCGGCGGCCACCACCCTCGGATGATCACCGGGCCGCTTCGGCGTCGAGTGACCGCCGGACGGGCAGTTCGCCAGACCGATGCCGCCGCTGAGCGGGAGGGCTGCGTCCCGGCCGGCCAACTGCCCGTCGTACGGGCCGGAGCCGCGGGCATCGGCTGGCTGACAGGATCGACTCATGAGCAACGTGCCCGCCACCACCCGCCAGCTGCGCTCCCTCGTCACCGAGGACGGACAGGTCCGCGTCTCCGTGGACACGGTCGACACCCCGCAGCCGCAGCCACATCAGGTCCTCGTCCGGGTGGAGGCCGCTCCGCTCAACCCCTCCGACCTGGCACTCCTGCTGGCGCTGGCGGACCCTGGTGCCGCCAGGGCCGAGGACACGGCCGACGGCCCGGTCGTGACGGCCCCGGTCCCCGAGGCGGTGATGCCGAGCCTGCGGGCCCGGCTCGGCCGGTCGATGCCGGTCGGCAACGAGGGCGCAGGTGTCGTCGTCGCCGCGGGCGACGCGCCCGAGGCGCAGGCCCTGCTCGGCCAGCAGGTCGGGTTCGCGGGGGAGGGCACCTACGGCGAGCACGCGCTGGCCGCGGCGCAGGTCTGCCTCCCGCTGCCCGACGGCGCGACCGCGGCCGACGGAGCCGCGTCCTTCGTCAACCCGTTCACGGCGCTGGGGATGGTCGAGACGATGCGCCGGGAGGGGCACACCGCGCTGGTCCACACGGCGGCCGCGTCCAACCTCGGCCAGATGCTGAACCGCATCTGCCTCGCGGACGGCATCGATCTGGTCAACGTCGTCCGCCGGCGCGAGCAGGCCGAACTGCTGCGCGATCTGGGTGCCAGCCACGTGGTCGACTCCAGCGCCGAGTCCTTCATGGCCGACCTCGTCGAGGCGATTCGCGCGACCGGGGCAACCCTGGCCTTCGACGCCGTCGGTGGTGGCCGGCTCGCGAGCGACATCCTCAATGCGATGGAGGTAGCGGTCACCGACCCGGCCGCGCCGTACAGCCGGTACGGCACCAACGTGCACAAGCAGGTCTACGTCTACGGCGGGCTGGACCGCCGGCCGACGGAGCTGCGGCGAGGCTTCGGGTTCGCCTGGGGGATCGGCGGATGGCTCCTCATGCCGTTCCTCGCCTCCCTGGCGGTCGAGGACCTCGTGCGGCTCAAGGGCCGCATCGCCGCCGAGCTGACGATCCACCTTCGCCAGCCACTTCACCGAGGAGATCTCGCTGGACCAGACGCTGGACCTCGACGTGCTGCACCGCTACGCACGCACCGCCACGGGCGAGAAGTTCCTCATCCTCCCCTAGCGGCGTCCCGCACGAGGGAGTTCCGGTTGCGCGGCTTTGCGCGCGGTAGCGTGCCGGGATGCGATTCGGTCTGGTGGGAACGGGGCCCTGGGCGGGCCTGGCGCACGGCCCGGGGCTGATCGCAGCCGAGGGTGTCGAGCTGGTCGGTGTCTGGGGTCGCAGCCCGGAGAAGGCGCGCATCCTGGCGGCGGAGCTGGGCGTCTCGGCGTACGACGACTTCGAGGCGCTGCTCGCGGACGTGGACGCCGTCGCCTTCGCCGTGCCTCCCGAGGTCCAGGCAGAGCTCGCGCTCGTGGCCGCGGAAGCCGGGAAGCATCTGCTCCTGGACAAGCCGGTCGCCATGACGGTGGCTGATGCGCACGCCCTGCGTGATGCCGCCACGCACGGCTGGTGTCGCCTCGGTGGTCTTCTTCACCGACCGCTTCGTCGACACGTCGCGGGCGTGGTTCCGGGAGGTCCGGGCGACGGAGGGTTGGCGCGGCGGCTGGTTGCGGTGGTTCAGCTCGCTGCAGGAGGAGGGCAACCCGTTCGGTGCCTCCCCGTGGCGGTGGGAGAACGGCGCCCTGTGGGACATCGGCCCGCACGCGCTGTCGACGTTGACTGCGGCCCTCGGCCCGGTCAGGTCTCTCACGGCTGTTGGTGGTGACGGCGACCTGGTGACGCTGGTGATCCGTCACGAGTCCGGCGTGACCAGCACCGCCTCGCTCACGGTGTTCGCGCCACCGGCTGCGGCCGGGTTCGAGGCCGCGGTGTGGGGCGACGTCGGTGTGTTGCCCATGCCCCTTCGCCCGGAGGACCCCGCGTCGGACCTGTTGGCCATCGCGGCCGAGGGGCTTGTCCAGTCAGCGCTCAGCGGCGAGCCGCACGAGGTCGACGTCGCCTTCGGCGCCCGGATCGTGGAGCTGCTCGCCGGCGCACAGGAGCAGATCGACGCGGCCCGCCGCTCCTGACCTGACGGCAGAGCGACGGCCCCGCGCCAATCCGGTCAGGAATCGAGAAGCACCTCGAAGTCGTCGGGCCTAGCCTTTCCGTGTCGCCGGAAGTACGCCGGGCGGCCCAGGTCGAAAGGGAGCCAGACATGCCTGCCAAGAAATCCACCGCCACCTCCGAGGGCTTCAGCGCCGACGAGCGCGCCGCGATGAAGGAACGCGCCGCCGAGCTCCGTGCCGAGGGCAAGAAAGGTGCAAAGAAGGCCGACGGCCTGCAGGCGGTCCTCGATTCGATCGCCAAGATGGCACCCGAGGACCGGGCACTCGCCGAGCGAGTGCACGTCACGGTGACCTCGACCGCGCCCGAGCTTTCGCCCAAGACCTGGTACGGCATGCCCGCCTACGCGAATGCTGACGACAAGGTCGTCGTCTTCTTCCAGGACTCCGGCAAGTTCAAGTACCGATACTCCACCCTGGGCTTCCAGGACACGGCCAACCTCGACGACGGCGACCTGTGGCCGACCTCGTATGCACTGCAGAACTGGAGCCCCACGGTCGAGAAGCAGGTCGTGGAGCTGGTGGAGGCCGCGATCAGCTGACCGAGTCTCAGACCAGCTCCGGAACATGGAGGTGGGCCAGGACGAGGTCGAACTGCTCGACGTCGAGGACCTGTTCACGGGTCTCGCGGACGAACTTCTCGCGAAGGCCTCGTGCCGTCTCGCGGCTGTTCTCCTCGGCGGCCGCGTCGTCGAAGACCACCGCGACGACCGCCTTCCCGGTGCCACGGTCGATCACGAGACTGACACTGCAGAATCCGGGATAGCCCTGCAGGGTCGGCAGCGTGGTGGTCTTGGTGAAGTCGACCAGGCGGTCGATCTCCGCGGGGTCGACCTGCACCCAGGTGAGGCGCGCCCGGGCACCCTCCTGCGACCGGTGGTCGCGGTGCAGCAGCGCGATCTCCCACTGGTTGACCTCGGGCGTCGCACCCAGGCGCGCGCCGATCCGCGCGCGCAGATCGCCCACCTCGGTCTCGCTGTCCTTCCTCGACTCCGGGGAATGCCAGGCGCTGACGGTGATGCAGTGGCCGGTCTCGCGGTTGGCGAGCATCGACAGCCCGACACACCCGTCCATGACCAGGATCGTCGGCAGCACCTCGGAGTGCACGAACTCGATGCCGGCGACGATCGAATCAGGCGATCCCCGGAACGTGCTGGAACGTGCGTACATGCGCTTCCCTCCCTGGCGGGGCGGCGCCCGAGTGGCGCCACGCTCGCCACCCACTCTTCTCCCGCCCCAGCCTCCTGACAACGGGTCGGCTGGGTGGCTGTACGCGCCCTTCCGCCACACGCTTCGCACCCTGATAATCGAACGAATCTGGAGGTACACGCCGTGGCACAAGTTCAGAAGGGCCGCTTCACCGCAGACGCCAGCTCCCTCGGAGACGAAGTCGTCGTCTTCCTGATCGGGATGAGGATCAACAAGCCATGGAAGGTCCGCGCCTGGTGGCCGGTCTTCGTCGCGATGCCAAAGATGCTGAGGTATCTGGTCCAGCATCCTGACAAGGGGCTGCTGGGTTTCGAGCAGGCGTTCCTGCCATCGCCGATCCTCGTGCAGTACTGGCGTTCGTTCGAGGACCTGGCGCGTTTCGCGAGGGACCGTGACGACCCCCACCTCGAGCCGTGGCGACAGTTCAACAGGCGCATCGGGCGCTCCGGCGACGTCGGAATCTGGCACGAGACGTATCGCGTCAGCACCGCGAACATCGAAACGGTCTACGGGAACATGCCGCCCCACGGGTTGGCTGCAGCGACCGCCTCGGTCCCGGTCAGCCCGGGACGCAACTCGGCTGCTGCTCGGATCGGAGCGACCCGAACCGACGATCCAGCGGTGCCGGGATACTGACGTTGGCCGATACTGACGACGGCCCCGCGCTCGCGCACGGGGGCCGTCGTCCTCAGGTCGTCGGTCAGTCGTTCGGCGGGACCAGGCAGGTCGCCGTCGCGGTGTTGCCCGCGGCGTCGGTGGCGATCAGCTGGGCGTCACCGTTGAAGGTGAACTTCCACTGGACGGCGCCGGTGGCGGCCCTCACCCGGACCGGCGCGCCGGGCGCCTGGGTCAGCTTGAACGTCGTCCCTGACGGGTACGGCCCGAAGACCGTGCCGGAGCCGAGGTCCTTGATGGAGACCGGGACCGAGGCGTCGACGTTGTCGCTGGCGACCATCCGGAAGAAGCCGTCCTGGTTGTCGGCGCTCGGGACGTGACCGGCGGGGTTGGGTCCCGGCGGGCAGGCGACCGTCGGCGGTGTCACGTCGTTGACGTCGATGCTCACCGACTGCGTGAACGCCGGACCTGCGTCCGCACCGTTCAGCGTGAACGGAACGGTGCACTGCAGGGTGGCGCCCTGCGGTGCGTCGGACGCGACCGTGATGGTCTCGTCGAACACCGCGTCGGTGCCGCTCTGCACGGTCTGGCTGGCCGGGCTGAGCGAGATGCTCAGGCCCGGGTCGCAGCTCGGTGACCCGGCTACCGTCACGTCGAGGTTCTGCAGGCCGGCCAGGATCGCGTCCGAGACGCCACCGGCCGCGACGCCGGTCAGCAGGTTGCCGCCGGTCGCGTTGGTGATCCGGGTGGCCTGGCCGGTGCCGTCGAGGTTGTTGGCAGCGCCGGTGCTGATCGCCAGCACCTTGGCCTCCACGTCCACGAGGGACTGCGGTGGCGTCGGCCTCGGTGTGGCCGCCGGACGGGTCGTGACCGGGGTTGTCGCCGTACCACACGACGATCCGGCTCGAGTCTGGCCGGAACGTCACCGCGTCACCGCCGTCGCCGATCTCCCACAGCGCGTTGAGCTGTGCCTCGGGGGTGTCGCCGCCGTCGCACAGGTTCACGTTGTTGATCGCCGTGGTGAGGGCGCTGGCATTGCCGGTCAGGTCGGTGAACAACCTGAACGCGGGAGCAGGGTCCCCGAAGTCGCAGTACGCCGCGACCGCGAACTGCGCGTCGGGCTGCACCGCCTTCACCTGGGACACGATCGAGCTGAAGTTGGCCTTCACGTTGGCGAGCTCCCCGCCCATGCTTCCGGTCTTGTCGACGAGGAGCACGATGTCGGGCTTCGGCGGGATGGGCGGCGTGGACACCGTCTTGGTCAGGTGGATCACCTCACCGGGGTCGGCGGCCTGGTTCACGTTCGGCGCCACACCTTCGGCGAAGGCGGTCCCTCCCGACGCGACCAGTGCGGCGGCTGATACGGCGGCCGCGATGGTGTAGCGGAACTTGGTCATGCGAATCGTCCCCCTCTGGACGTTGGTCCCCAGGCATCGAGACCAGAAGAGTCACGACGCCCGAGAACCGGCTGATACCTGTCGGGAGCAGGCAGAGCGTCGCGGGATACGTCTCAGCGCCGACGTCCGGGTGCGGGCAAGAGCGATCGGGTCGCCCTGGCCCACCTGCCGGCCGCCGGGTCCCACGGGTCGGTGTCGGTCGGGTCCCAGGCGTACGTCGGCACCCCGTCCTGCATCAAGGTGGCGAGCTCGGGGATCCCCAGCTCGGTCGCGGACCACGCGTAGAGCGCGTCGAATCGGGGCTGGATCAGGCCCAGGTCGAGGAGCCGCCCGAACCCGGCCTCGTGGTCGACGTACCACTGGAGGTCCCGGATCAGCGGGTAGCTGTCGGGCATCACCCGCGAGAGCGAGACGAAGATCCCGGTGAACGTGAGCCGCGGGTCGCCCACGACCGGCCCGGCCGGCCACAGCCGGCTCAGCGCCAGCCGGGGTGCGGCGACGAGGGCGTGCGCGAACAGGACTCGGACCAGGATCAGGTTGATGAAGAAGCGCTCGGGGTGCGTCTCGGACGCGGCCAGCTCGCGGTGGTCGAGGTACGCCGCCACGATGCTGGCGTTGTGGGCGCGGTACCACCGCCGGGTCGACGGCTGCTCGGCGAACTCGATGCAGCACCTGGCGCTCCATGAGGACGGCGGGCCGCCCATGTCCAGCAGGTGAGCCCGCGCCTCCGCGGTGTCCCGCAGCAGCCGCTCGTTGACCGCGCGCCACCAGGGACTCCCGGGCACCTCACCATCCAGCGGGTTGAGCAGGCCGCGCTGCAGTTGCCACCCCATGAACCCCAGCGCCGCGCGCCGGTACGGCAGGTGCAGTTCCGGGTGCCCGGGCGCCGCCTCGTACAGGGATCGCATCAGCGCGACCCGTCCCGCCGGGTCGTCGCGCACCGAAACGGCCAGGTCGGCGGCGTACTCAATCGCTGTCGGCACACCTCATTCTCGGGCGATCAGGCTCACCGGGAACAGACCGCGAGCCGCTCGCCAGGAACGAATGCGCCGCGGGAGGTCATTCGCGGCGGAATTGACGCTGCCATGCGGCTCGGCGGTTCGGGCTCACGACGCTACGCGGTTGAAGAACCTTGGGGTGGGGGGTCGATGTCTGACTTCCCGTCCGCTCGGTTCCGAGGCTTACCAGATGGTCAGCACAAAGTCGGCTCTTTGGCCGCGTTTCTCGGCTCGTCTGGACCCGTCTGGGGCGAGTTCCGGCGCGCTTGGCGCCTGGACCGCCTGGCCCGCCTGGCCCGTTTGGCCGGCTGGGCAACACCGTGCGGGGCGCGAGGCCGCCGGCAAGCCGGAGCTGTCCGAGCAAACGCGATTGGGAATCGAATCCCGCCGCCCTGCCTGCTCGCGTGTGCGCTCGGCAGCGCCGCCACCGGGTGGCTGAGGGCGTGGCCGGTTGGGTCGTCTGGCGGTATAGACAGGTTCGGCGTAAGGTAAAAACAGGGGACGGCTCCTTGAGGGAGTCGACAATGGCACTACCGCAACCCACCCGTCGTGACGTGCTCACCGGCATCGCTGTCGGCGCGGTCACCGTCACCACCGGTGATCTTCTTTTCCAACCGGCCCGTGCGACCACAGCCACGGGCCCGGTGACGCTCGACGAGTTCATGGACTTGTCGGACATCCTCACCGATAACGAGTTCAGCCTGCGCGACGAGGTCGGTGCCCAGTACTTCGAGGCACTGAACGCCGACCCTGCCCACGCCGGACCGCTGAGGCAGCTGGTGCAGGACACTGTCCGTGTTGACGATGAGCCTCAGACCTTCGACGACGTGCTCCAGTCCGGTGCGCTCGAGACCGACACCGCTGCGGCCACTGCCCAGCAGGTGCTGGCGTACTGGTACTCCGGCCTGATCGCGGGCCGGGAGGATGCCATCGACTACGTCGAGGCGCTGGCCTGGGAGACGCTGGAGTTCACGGAGCCGAGGACCGAGAAGGTCGGCTTCCCGAAGTGGGAGGACATGCCATGAGCGTCCCGGCACAGACCGATGTGGTCGTCGTCGGCGCCGGAGTGGCCGGCGCTCTGGTAGCCGACCAGCTCTCCAGCAAGGGTGTGCGCGTCGTGGTTCTGGAAGCAGGACCGGAGCCGGCCGACCACGAGACCGCGGCGGAGAAGTTCGTCAGGACCGCCATCAAGAACGAGGCCGCTCCCTTCGTGATGTCCGAGGCTGCGCCGTTCCCCGATGCCGAGGACATCGGCGCGTACTTCGTCCAGGACGGACCGGACACCTACACGACGACGTACCTGCGTGCCGTCGGTGGCACCACCTGGCACTGGGTGGGCACCTGTCCCCGGCACGTACCGAACGACCTTCAGCTGCAGACCAAGTACGGCGTCGGCGTGGACTGGCCGTTCAGCTACGCCGAGCTCGAGCCGTGGTACGGCAGGGCGGACCAGGAGCTCGGCGTGGCCGGCCCCAGCGACGATGACCAGGGCTCACCACGCAGCACCCCCTTCCCCATGGAGGAGGTCCCGCTGTCGTTCCTGGACAAGCAGGTGCGCGCTGCCGCTGCTTCTCTTGGTTTCCCCGTGGTGGCCACTCCGGCCGCCCGCAACACCGAGGGCTTCAACGACCGACCTCGCTGTGAGGGTCGGTCGAACTGCACGCCGATCTGCCCGATCGGCGCGAAGTACGACGCGATGGTGCACGTGGACCGGATCCGTGAACGTGGCGTGCTGGTCGAGCCGAACGCCGTGGTGCACGACGTACTGGTCACCGACGGCATGGCCACGGGCGTGGTGTTCCGCCGTCCCAATGGGCAGGACCAGACGCTGCGAGCCAGGGTCGTGGTGCTGGCCGCGCACGGCATCGAGACGCCGAAGATCATGCTGATGTCGAACGGTGGCATGGGGATCGGCAACTCCTCCGACCAGGTGGGCCGCAACCTGATGGAGCACCCGGGTCTGACCGGTCTGGCGCTGGCCGCGAGCCCGGTGTTCGGGGAGCGTGGGCCGGTGTCCACCTCCACCATCGAGGCGACCAAGGACACCCCCGAGCGCAGCTTCCGGGGTGCCTTCCGGGTTGGCATCGGCAACGACGGCTGGCGTGGCCTGGCTGACCCGACCGTCGAGTCCACCAGTTTCATCCGCCCCCGTGAGGGTGGCAACGCGCTGGCAAGGCGGTGGTCTGACCATGTTTCCCGGCAGCTGCGGTTCACCGCGTTCGTCGAGATGCTGCCCCGGGACTTCAACCGGGTCACTCCGGCGTTCGATCAGCTCGACGCCATCGGCATCCCGCGACCTCGCATCCACTGGGACGTGACCAGCGACCCTTACGTGCGCGGCGGCTTCGACGCCGGGCGGGCGGTGATCACCTCGCTGATGGACGCCATGGGTGCCAGCAACCGGATCTTCGCTGAGGGCACCACCGGCCATCACCCGATGGGCACGACCCGGATGGGGAACGACCCGAAGACCAGCGTGGTGGACCAGTTCGGCCGCAGCCACGACGTCCCCAACCTGTGGGTCGTCGGCGGTTCCGTGCAGCCGAGCGTCGGCACCTCGAACCCGACGCTCACGATCGCCGCGCTGTCGCTCCGGACCGCCGACGCGCTGCTCCGTGCGATGCGGGCGATGCCGAACGTGGCGTAGGGCTGGCTGGACGACCAGGACAGGTTTGGGGCTGCCCCGGAGCGGGCAAGTTTGTTCTATGGGGGAACTTGCCCCAACCCACGCCTTCGAGGAGCGAGCGATGCAGGATCAGTTCGACATCACGCTGGAGGACTCGGACCTCCTTGGCGAGGTCGAACTCACCACCGACCTGATCATCGCCGCTACCGAGTCCGACCTGCCGCTCTCGATCGCCGAGATCGACAGCCTCCTCGGCATCGCCCAGCGTGTGGAGAACTACTAGCCGGGCACCTTCGCCGCGCATGCCCCGTCTGCGCCTTCACCTCGTCGCGGGTACGACGACCGCCACCGTGGCGGATCGCCGAACTTCGGACGAAAGGCGGTGTCACCGTCCTGTCATCGGCCATGAGAGTGCACCTGGTGCCGCGCCTACAGGCGGCGGAGCGTCGCAGGCCAGCACCCTCATTCGGATGTCGGCCTCCCGGAAGGTAGCCGACTGGGGCGCATACCGCGACGCACTTTTGGGAACACCCGAAGGAACCAAACAGGGAGGATTGCCATGCTTCGAGGGATTCTGACCCGCGTCTTCGGCGGCCGCAGGACCACGGCGACCGGGAGCTACGCACAGCGGCCTGCCAGGACTGGGACCACCGCCGGTTCGACCGGCGACGTAGAACGAGGTGCCCGTACGCTCTTTCGAGGATTGTCTCGCCGCCGTCGCGGTCTTTAGCTGCACCCCACCGCCGGCATCAAGCGCTAACGGCACCTGAACGCGGAAAGACTCACCTACGAAGCCGGGCTCGCAGGAGCGGACCAAGCGACGCCGCCCGGTCCCGGCGGCGGTCATCAGCAGCCATGGGCCAAGATCGGGCTTTGTGCAGGCGCCGAACGAGTTGCTACACGCGCAGAGGACTCCGGTCGGATTGCTCTCGCGTGGGTGGCAGCGGCCGAGCACTTGTGGCTCAGCGACCCGGGCCTGACAGTGTTGACGTGGGCTGGCGCAAGACCGCGACCGCGCACCGCGAACTGCCTTCGTTATCCAGGAGAGACGTATGACCGTCAAGGACATCGGGCCGGATCCTCAAAGTTTCGACCTCGAGGAGGCGACGCTCGAGAACACGAACTATCGCGCCGTCGCCTGGTCCGGGAAGTACCTTCAGCTGACACTCATGTCGATCCCCGTGGGTGAGGACATCGGCCTTGAGGCGCACCCGGAGACTGACCAATTCCTTCGACTCGACGCAGGGTGGGGCCGCGTCCAGATGGGCCGCACGAGCGATCGACTTGACTTCGACCGGGAGGTTGGGGATGGCTGGGCAATCTTTGTGCCCGCTGGCACTTGGCACAACGTCACCAACATCGGTGAGGAGCCCCTGCAGCTCTACGCTGTCTACGCGCCGGTCCACCACGCGTCGGGCAAGATCCACGCGACGGCCGCCGACGCGGAGCGCGACGATGCCTCCGGCAACGACGAGCCGCCAAGCTGGTCGGTCCAGCCTGCCCAGCAGCCGTCGGACGAGCACGCCTGATCAGCGAGGGTGCTCGACGCGTCAATGTCGACCTCGACGTCTGCCCTCAGCGCCAGATCATGCAGGTGGACCGTCCAGCACCGTGGGCACGTACTCCATCATCTGCAGTCGGGCGTCAAAGGTGCGGTGGTCGACGGTCTCGAGGGCAACATCAGGCCAGCCGGCGTAGAAGTTCTCGCGTCCGGTCGCACCGGTGACGACCGGAAACACAACCACCCGGAACCGATCGACCAGACCGGCGACCAGTAACGACCGACACAGACTGAGGCTGCCGATGGTGCGCAGGGAGACGTCGCAGTCCTGCTTCATCGCGCGGACCACCTCCACCGCGTCCCCGGAGACCAGCCGGGTGTTTGCCCACGTGAGTGGGTCCCGCAGCGTGGAGGAGAACACGACTTTGTCCATGGCGGTCAGCGCGCCCAAGTCCTCCTCGCCGGACTCCAGGAACCCGGCGAACAAGCGGTAGGTGGTAGCGCCCATCAGGACGGTGTGCCGGCCCGCCGCATCCTCGTCCAGCCACGCGAAGTACTCGGGGCCGCCCATGCCCCACAATCCCGGCCAGCCCTCCGCCGACGAGAAGCCGTCCAACGACGTGATGACGTCGACCATCAGGCCCGGCATGAATCTCCCGTCCGTAGCGGTCCTTCGACCTTGCCCCAACGGCACGTCGGGCACAACCGCCACACAAGCCCGTTGGGCCGCCGGATCCGCGCCCACGCCGCGCATGCTTCCGCTGGCGGCACGTCTTGCTCGACGGTCGGTGCCATGGCCTTTCTTCCCCAACTCACTGTTGCTCCCGGGACCCAGGACCAGTTCAACGAGCTCGACGCCAGGGTAGGACAGTCCATGATGCAGGCCGGAGGTCCGCCCGCAGGTCTGATGTCTCACGCGGTCTACCCCGAGGGCGATGGATTCGTCATCGCCGAAGTGTGGCGCGTGGAGTCCGAGGGGCAGCGCTATTTCGATGATGTGCTGAGGCCTCTGCTCGCCGAGTCGGGACTCACTGGCCAGGACACCGTGGGTCACCCGGTGAAGGGAATTTTGCCCACCTTCTCGTTCAGTGAGCGCAGCTCCTTGGCGACCTCGTCGAGGCGCTGGGAGTTGGTCTCCTTGAGCTCGGCAAGAACATCGGTGAGCAGGGCGTTGGTCGTGGTGAGGGCGTCCTGGAGGGGGCCGACACCGGACAAATCCTTGAGCATGGGAGGTCTCTCTTCATTTGGCGCAAGGCGGGTCCGGCCTGTTCGGTTGTGTGCGAACTCTGCCTCGTGCTGGGGTCCCTGGGGCGTACGACGAGGATAGTGAGATGCGCCGCGAAGATCAGGGCACTGACGGAAAGTCACGCGACCGCTTCGCGGCGGAGCGTCGCGCACGCCCGCCCCGGCAACGATGCGTGATCCCGCCCTACTCGTCGCCGGTGAGGTTGAACGCGCGGAGCCGCCGGCCGGTGAAGTACGTGCCAAGCACCAGGACCACGAGCGTCGCGACGACGGCGTAGGTGGGGCCGAGGTTCTCGACGACGTCGAAGCCGGGGGAGACCTCTTCGGTGATCGCGCGGGCCCAGCGGGTGACGCTGAGCCAGCGGACGCCGTCGAGCAGGCCCCCGAGCAGGCCCTCCCACACCAGCAGGTAGAGCAGCCCGATCACCACGGCGTGGCGGGTGAGGACGGAGAGGAACGCGAAGAGCGCGCAGTACGCCGCCCCGCCGGCCAGCGAGCCGGCGGCGAAGGCGAGGGCGAGGCCGGGTTCGTCGCTGTAGAGGATCAGGGCGGCGATGAACATCGGGCACGACGGCGAAGAGGACGACGCAGCCGAGCGCGACCAGCAGCTTGCTGAGCACGATCGTGTGCCGGGAGATCGGCTTGGACAAGCAGATAGGCGATCGAGCCGTCGTCGATCTCGGGAGCAAGGAGCCCGGTGGTGGCGAGCAGTGCGACCAGGGGTACGACGACGGTCAGGCCGAGGTTCGTCAGGACGTCGACGGCGATCCGGGGGTCCTGGCCGGCCAGGCCGCGGATCAGCGCGGCCAGCCCCACCAGGACGAGTGGGAGCAGGAAGAGCAGGATCCCGCGCTTGTGCCCGAAGACGCTGCGGGTCCCGAGCCGGACGACGGTGGGGGAGAGAGTCACGGCGGTCATGACGACACCAGGTAGGCGAAGACGGACTCGAGCGACTCGTCGGTGGGGGTGACCTCGAGCAGCCGGACACCATGGGAGCGGGCCAGCTTCGGCAGCGCCATCGCTGAACCGGCCGAAGTCGCCGGCCTCGACCTCGATCCCGCCCTCGGTGCGCAGCAGCACCCCGCGCACCGAAGGATCCGCGACCAGCGCCGACGCCAGCGTCCGGTCGTCGCCGGTGCGGAGCACGAACCGGTTGGGCCGGTCGGTCATCAGCCGCCGGATCGCGCCGAAGTCACCGGACGCCGCGTGCCGGCCGGCGACGACCACCTCGATCTGGCGCGCCACCTGCTCGACCTCCTCGAGGATGTGGGAGCTGAACAGCACGGTCCGCCCCTCCGAGCCCATCTGCCGCAGGAGGTCCATCAGGTGCATCCGCTGCCGCGGGTCCATGCCGTTGAAGGGTTCGTCGAGCAGCAGCACCGACGGCTCGTGCACCAGCGACGACGCCATCTTGATCCGCTGCCGCATCCCCTTGGAGTACGTCGAGATCGTGCGGTCCTGCGCGTCCGTCATCTCCACCAGCGCGATCGCGGCCTGGGCGGCCGCACCCGGGTCGGGCAACCCGTGGAGCTCGGCGTTGGCGACCACGAACTGGCGACCGGTCAGGTAGTCGAACAGCGCCTCCCGCTCCGGCACCAGCCCGATCTGCCGGTAGACCTGCTCGTTGCGCCACAGCGGCTCGCCGTCGAGGGTGACCGTGCCGGTCGACGGCGCCAGGAAGCCCGACATCAGCGCGATGAGCGTGGACTTGCCGGCGCCGTTGGGGCCGAGCAGGCCGGTGACGCCGGGGCTGATGGTCATCGAGACGTCGTTGACGGCGACCACGTTGCGGTACCAGCGCGAGACCCGGTCGAGGTGGATGGTGCTCATGCCTCGACCTTCCGGTAGCGCCAGAGCATCGCGCCGACAGACCCGAGCAGCACCACGGCGACGGCGAGCAGGTGGAGCATCCCGATGCCGTTGCCGGTCGGGGGTGCCTGGGTGCCGGCAGGCGAGTCGAACAGGAACACCTGCACCTCGTTGACCAAGGTGTACGGCGAGAACAGCCCGGCGACCTCGGCCACGGTGTCGTGGCCCTCATCCGTTCCGATGCCCTGCACGGATGACACCACGACGAAGCTGACCAGCAGCACCACGATGATCGCGGCCACGGCCAGCCCACGGCGCGTGGTCAGCGCCGCGACCACGGCGGCCGGACCGGCCAGGCATCCCGAGAGCAGCAGCGCCCCGACCAGCGCCTGCACGATCCGCTCGCTCTCCCGGCCCACCGGCAGGTCGGCGAGCAGCCCGCCGACGTACATCAGCAGCAGCGGGAGGCCGATCAGGATGAAGGTGGCGACGGTCAGCGACGCCATCCGCACCAGGACGTACGTCGTCCGCCGCAGCGGCCGGGCGAGGTACAGCGTCAGCGACCGGAACCGCAGGTCCCGCGAGATCAGGACGGGCGCCTGCGAGGCGACGAACACCGAGATCAGCAGCTGGACCGTGAGCGGGTAGGTGGAGTAGGGGACGATCTGGTCGTCGAGCCCGAGCAGGTCCTTGGCCTGCACCAGCACGCCGACCAGGATCAGCGCCGGCAGCAGCATCATCCCGAGCAGGATCATCGGCAGCGCCTTGGACCGCGCCGAGCGACCGAGGCCGAAGCAGTTGCGCAGGCCGGTGACGAACAGCGCCCACGCGACCTTGCCCTCGCCGAGCCGTTCGCCGGAGTAGGGGCGATAGCCGATGTCGTGGATGACCCCGGTCGGCGACCCAGAAGTGGACTCAGGCGTGGCCTCAGACGGGCTGGACACTGCCGGCACCCCCTTCCCGGAAGACGTCCTCGATCCGGTGGTGCCGCTCCTGCATCCGGACCAGGCCGAGACCGAGGTCGGCGGTCACGTCGCGCACCACGTCGTACGTCGTCTCGTCGACGACCTCGACCTCCACCAGCTTGCCGTGGGGGGTCGCGCGCAGGCCGGCGTCGACCAGCGCCTGCCCGAGCAGCCGGTCGGCGTCGGGCCGACCGTCCACCTCGATCACCAGCGTGCCGGTGGCGTGCATGAAGTCGGTGGTGGCCGAGGACTGCAGCAGCCGACCGGCGTCGAGCACCACGACGTGGTCGCTGATCCGCTCCAGCTCGCCGAGCAGGTGGGAGGTGACCAGGACCGCGATGCCGAACTCGGTGCCGATCTTGCGGACCAGGCTCAGCATGTCGTCGCGGGCGGCCGGGTCCAGCCCGTTGGTCGGCTCGTCGAGCAGCACCAGGCGAGGGTCGTGGACCAGCGCCTGGGCCAGCTTGACCCGCTGCTTCATGCCGGTGGAGTAGCCGCCGATCGGCCGGTAGCGCTCCTCGGCCAGCCCGACGTGGCGCAGCACGTCGGCGGCGCGCTCGCGGGCACCGGCATATGGCAGTCCGGACATCTGCCCGAGGTGGACCACCAGGTCGGAGGCGGAGACGTCGGCCGGCAGGCAGTCGTGCTCGGGCATGTAGCCCACGAGCGACCGGATCCGGCCACCCTGCGTGCCGACGTCGAGGTCGAGGACGTGGGCGGTGCCGCTCGTCGGCGGGACCAGGCCGAGCAGGATCTTGATCAGGGTCGACTTGCCGGCGCCGTTGGCGCCGACCAGCCCGGTGACGCCCTCGCCGACGCTCACGTCCAGGGCGTCGAGGGCGGTCACGCGCGGGTAGCGCTTGGTCAGCCCCGCGGTCTCGATCACCCCCACGAACATCAACCTAGCGGCTCGGTGGTGGGGAAATTGGCGTTCCCTCCGTGCCGACTTGGCGACTACCGTGGATGTGTGAAAGTTCAACACTCCGGCCCGGCGCACCGGCAGACGTTCTGGGAGGACGTCCATGCCGACCGCGCTGTCCACGGGGTGTCGTGGTGGCAGCACGTTCCCCAGCTGTCCCTGGACCTGATCGAATCAGCGGAGCTCGGACCGGGCGACCCGATCCTCGACGTCGGGGCCGGTTGGTCGACCCTGGTCGACCACCTCGTCCAGCGCGGCTACCGCGACCTGACCGCGGTCGACCTGTCCGCCACCGCGCTCCAGGCGGTGCGGGACCGGATGGGGCCGATCGGCAGCCACGTCGTGCTCGAGGTCGGCGACGTCCTCGACCTGCACCCCGGCCGGCGGCACGGCCTGTGGCACGACCGTGCAGTGTTCCACTTCCTGACCGAGCAGGCCGACCGCGACGCCTACCGGGCCTCGCTGGAGCGCAGTCTCGGGCCACCGGGCTGGGTCGTCGTGGCCACCTTCGGGCCGGAGGGGCCAGACCGGTGCAGCGGCCTGCCAGTGGTGCGCTACACCCACGCGGAGCTGGCCGCGGAGTTCCCCGGCTTCGAGCTGGTCTCCACCAGCGGCGAGGACCACCAGACCCCGTGGGGAAGCACGCAGCAGTTCACCGCCGTCCTTCTGCGCCGGCAGTTCTGACCGATAGGGCAGGCTTGCGCCGTGCACTACATCGGCGTGGACCTGGCCTGGGGTGACCGCAAGCCCACCGGGCTGGCGGTGCTCGACGGCGACGGCCGGTTGCTGCACGTCTCGACCGTGCGCACCGACGACGACATCGCCGACGCGCTGGCGGCGTACGTCGAGGGCGACTGCCTGGTCGCGATCGACGCGCCGCTGATCGTGAGGAACGCGACCGGCAACCGGCCGGCCGAGGCGGCACTCAACCGCGACTTCGCCCGGTTCGACGCCGGTGCGCACCCGTCGAACACCGGCAAGCCGGAGTTCCGGGACGGCACCCGGGGAGGTCGGCTCTGCTCCCGCCTCGGTCTGGACATGAACCCGCGCTCCGGTCGGGCGCGACGCGCGATCGAGGTCTACCCGCACCCGGCGACCATCGCGCTCTTCCGGCTGGGCCGCACCCTGAAGTACAAGCAGAAGCCCGGCCGGACGTTCGACGAGCTCAAGTCCGAGCTGACGGTGCTGATGGGACTCGTCGAGGGACTGTCGGCCGCCGACCCGTCGCTCGACGTGTCCGGCAAGGAGTGGGCCGAGCTGGTGAAGGCCGTCGAGTCGGCCGGCCGCAAGAGCCACCTCCGGGTGGTCGAGGACCAGGTCGACTCCGTCCTGTGCGCCTACATCGCGCTGTTCGCCGATCGCCGGCCGGACCGCACCACGACCTACGGCGACCTCGAGCACGGCTACATCGTCACGCCGTCCCTTCCCGACGGGCTGCAGCCCAGTCCCCGGCAGCCGCGGGCCCCGGTCGCGGTGGAGGACCCGGTCGGGAGCGCGGTGCGTGAGTACGCCGCCCGGCAGCCGGTCCTGCGCCGGGCCGCCGAGGAGTTCGCGGGCCTGGTGACCGCCATCCTCGACGACGCCGGCATCAACTACCTCAGCGTCACCGGCCGGGCCAAGGCCGTCGCGTCGTTCGCCGCCAAGGCCGCACGCACCGCCGAAGGCGAGCCGGTGTTCGCGGACCCGCTCTCGGAGATCACCGACCAGATCGGGATCCGCGTGATCACCTACGTCCAGAGCGACGTCGACGCGGTGGCCGAGCTCCTCGACGACCAGGTGGTCGTGCACGACGACCGCGACCTCGGCCGTGAGACGGCGAGCGAGGGCCGGTTCGGCTACGCGAGCCGGCACCTGCTGATCGGGCTGGATGCGGCCCGCGAGGGGCAGCCGGCCTTTGAGAACCTGCTGGGGCGGCTGGCCCAGGTGCAGATCCGCACCGTGCTCCAGCACGCGTGGGCGGAGTTCGAGCACGACATCCGCTACAAGGGCACCATCCCCGACGAGCACGTGCCCGACTTCGACCGCCGGTTCACGCTGGCCGCGGGTCTGCTGGAGCTGGCCGATCGCGAGTTCTCCACGATCCGCGACCGGTTGCGTGAGGGCATGACCGAGCCCGGCCCCGAGGCGATCGACGACGACCCGCGGATCAGCCCGCGCGAGCTGGCGGCCTACCTGGCCGGCCAGTACGCCGACGCCGGCTGGTCCCGAACCGACCACTACGCCTGGATCTCGGGGCTGCTCCTCGAGCTGGGCATCACCTCGCTGGCCGAGCTCACCGAGGTGCTGCGGCCGATCGACGGTGAGACCCTCAACGAGCGGATGGGCTACCGCTACCCTCCCGGCGCCGTACGTCGCCTCGACGACGCCCTGCTCGCGGCCTTCGGGGACAAGTACATCGCGCTGCACGGCAACTCCCACCGCGTCCCAGCGCTCCAGGCGCGGTTGGCGAAGCTCCTCGAGGACTGAGCGCGAACGGTCTAGACAGTTCCGCGATCCAGGGGTAGGACATGGAGCACCGGTCGCCTTCCCGATACCGAAGCGCTGACCCGAAGTCACAAGTTGGGGGGATGGAACGGGGCGGGCGGCCCGCAGGTCGCCCGCCCCGTCTCCCCGTTCGGGATCGGTCACCTCACTGCGCGGTCACCGCGAGGGAGACGTTCGAGAGGTTGCTGAGCGTGCCGGCGTCGTCGGCGGCGATCGCCTGCACCCTGAAGACCACTGCCTCGAGGAGGCGAACGTCGACCGTGCGAGATCCGGGGCGTCGTGCCGTCGCTCGTCCAGGAACACTCGCTTGATGCGGGCGTCGGTCGCAGCGTCGTACGCGGTGATCCGCCAGGTCTCCACGGTGACGCCGTCCGGCTGGGCAGGCTGCGTTCCACGTGACGGTCGCGTCCACGGGGTCGCCGGCGACGCCATCCGTCGCGGTGACACCGGTCGGGGCCGCCGGCCTGACCAGCACCGACACCCGCCGGTGACAGCGTTCCGGGTGCCGTCCCCGGCTGGCTGAGCCCACCCGCCTCGCTCAGTGCGCGCACCTGCATGCGGTACGTGGCGCCGTTCGTCAGGTTGGGAACAGTTGCGGTGCACCCCGTCGTGCACGGCGGCACGTTGACGCTGGTCTCCACGTTGCTCGTGGTGTTGACCGCGGTGACCTTGTAGCCGATGATCGGCGATCCGTCCGGGATGGTCGTCGCCGGGTTCCACGACGCCGTCGCAGACTGGTTGCCGGCCGTCGCGGTCACGCCGGTCGGTGCGTTGGGTGCAGCGGTCGACGGTCCCTGGGGGCAGCCGCCCATCCCGGGGCCACCCAGCTCGCCGAACTCAGAAATGGTCAGTCCCTGCCGGTTGTCGGCGGCGTCCGTGACCTGCCAGCTGAGCGCCCGCATCTGGCCCTCCGCGGCGAGGTCGCGCATGGCTGTGGCCTCGGCGGCCGTCGTGTCACCGTCCGTCACGAAGTGGTAGGTCGCGCGGAAGGTGGTGGCCGTCGGGGCGGTGAGTGTCGACGTGTAGGGACCAGGACGTGACGGCGCGCGGATGTCGCGACGGCCGATGTCCGTGGGGTCCATGTCGGGGTTGACGATGCGCTGTTCGATGCGCGCGAGCGGAATGGTGCCGCGCCTACCCTCCACCACGAGGTCGAACGCGCCCACCTTGCTGAATCCGGTCCCGTCTGCCTGAGGTGTGACCGCGGGCCGTTGGGTCCTCGTCGAGTCGGAGGCGCCGCCGGGGAACGTGACGCGCACGACGTCGCCAGGCTTGATGTCCGGCGTCACCCCTTGCCAACAGACCCCGCCGGGGTGGTTGATCTCCAGGGCCACGTCGCCGGCAGCGACCCTGCCCACGGCACGGCTGGTCTCGACGCCGCCGCGGGTGACCGTGACGGTGGCCTGCTGGCCCACCCTGCCCTGGTATCCCTCGATGGTGACGAAGTCCCGCTGGGGGAAGACGACGATGTTGTTCGGCGCGGCCGGTGGAGTCGCCGCCTGGGTCGCCGGACCGGCGATCACCGCGATGCTGGCGGCGGCAAGTCCGACCAGTGCGGTCTGTGCCAGTGCACGCCGGGAACGCTCCCTCGTGGTTGCAGGTGGAACAGTCATTGGTCTGCCTCTCGCTTGCGTTTCGCTGGCTCCAGGCAGACAGGGTCAAGGTCCCCACGAAGCATCCGATAGATCAGCGGTCGCACCCATGCGGCCGCCGGGAACGAAGATCCGCGAAATACGTGAAACCGATGCAAAAACGACCGGATAGCGGTCCAGTCCGCTTCATGACGGCGGCGTCACATTTGCGGCGTACCCTAGGGGGGTATAGTGTTAGGATCAACACCTATCCGGGAGCCGACAAGATGACTGCAGAAACGGGCCACGAGCACCAGTACGGCTACATCCACAGCAAGGACGACTACCTCAAGCGGCTGCGCCGGATCGAGGGCCAGGCGCGCGGGTTGCAGCGCATGGTCGAGGAGGAGAAGTACTGCATCGACATCCTCACCCAGGTCTCCGCGATGACCAAGGCGCTCCAGTCGGTGGCGCTCGGCCTGCTCGATGAGCACCTGAGCCACTGCGTGGTCGACGCGGCTCGCGAGGGCGGTCGGGAGGCGGACGCGAAGGTCAAGGAAGCCTCCGACGCCATCGCCCGGCTCGTCCGTTCCTGACGCCACCCACCCAGAGAGGACACCCATGAGCGACACCCGCACCTTCACCGTCCAGGGCATGACCTGCGGCCACTGCGTCTCCTCGGTCACCGAGGAGGTGCAGGAGATCCCCGGCGTCGAGCGAGTCGACGTCGTGCTCGAGACCGGGGCGGTCACCGTCACCAGCAGCGAGCCACTCGACGACTCCGCCGTGCGCGCCGCCGTCGAGGAGGCGGGCTACCAGCTCGCATGAGGATGTCCGGACCCCTCCGGGTCCTCGGCTTCCTCGCCGTGCTCGCCCTCGTGTTCGCGGGCGCGCTCGGAGTCGGGTACGCCGTCGGCCCCGTCTCCGCGCCGGTCGACGAGGACATGACCGGACACGTCGACGCAGCCGACGACAGCCATGACGGCGGCGCAAGCGCCGACGGTGGACCAGGAGGTCCCCGGCGGGCTGATGGTGTCGGAGGACGGCTACACCTTCGATCTCCAGGACGCCACGGCCGAGCCCGGCGCCGACGTACCCCTCTCGTTCGTGATCGAGGGCCCCGACGGTCGACCGGTCAAGGCGTACGACGTCGACCATGGCAAGCAGCTGCACCTGATCGCCGTTCGCCGCGACCTGACCGGCTTCCAGCACGTCCACCCCGAGCTCGGCCGCGGCGGCACCTGGTCCACGGCCCTCGACCTGACGCCGGGTGCATGGCGACTGTTCGCCGACTTCAACCCGACCGGCGGGGTCGGCCTCACCCTCGGCGGCGACCTCTCGGTCGCGGGCGACTACCAGCCCCGCCGCGGGTCCGGCCAGGTCCGCACCGACCGCGTCGACGGCTACACCGTGACGTTGGCCGGCAGCCTCGAGCCCGGGGCGGACTCGGAGCTCGTCCTGACCGTCGAGCGCGACGGCCGGCCGGTCACCGACCTGCAGCCCTACCTCGGTGCCTACGGGCACCTGGTCGTGCTGCGGGAGGGAGACCTGGCCTACCTGCACGTCCATCCCGACGGTGCTCCCGGCGACGGCAGCACGCCGCCCGGCCCCGAGGTGGTGTTCGAGGCGGAGGTGCCCAGCGACGGCGACTACCGGCTCTTCCTGGACTTCCGGCACGAGGGCGTCGTGCACACCGCGGAGTTCTCGGTCGCGACGTCGCGCGGGGGTCAGCCCGAGACGGAGGGAGAGTCCCATGGCCACGGGCACTGACCTCACCACCGACGTCGAGCTCGAGATCACCGGGATGACCTGCGCCTCCTGCGCGAACCGGATCGAGCGCAAGCTCAACAAGCTCGACGGCGTCGTCGCCACGGTCAACTACGCCACGGAGAAGGCGAAGGTCACCTATCCCGAGCCGCTGTCGCCCGACGACCTGATCGACACCGTCCGGCAGGCCGGGTACGACGCCGCCCTGCCGCGTCGTGCCGAGGAGGAGTCCGCCGGGGCCACCGACGACCCCACCCGTTCGCTGCGCCAGCGCCTGATCGTGTCCGCGATCCTGACCGTGCCGGTGATCGCGATGTCGATGGTCCCGGCCCTCCAGTTCACCTACTGGCAGTGGCTCTCGCTCACGCTCGCGGCGCCGGTCGTCGTGTGGGGCGCCTGGCCCTTCCACCGCGCGGCCTGGCTCAACCTGCGACACGGCTCCTCGACCATGGACACCCTGATCTCGATGGGCGTCCTGGCCGCGTTCGGCTGGTCGCTCTACGCGCTCTTCTGGGGCACCGCCGGCACCCCGGGCATGACCCACCCCTTCGAGCTGACCGTCGAGCGCACCGACGGGGCGGGCAACATCTACCTCGAGGCGGCCGCCGGCGTGACGACGTTCCTCCTCGCCGGCCGCTACTTCGAGGCCCGCTCGAAGCGACGTGCTGGCGCCGCGCTGCGGGCGCTGCTCGAGCTCGGCGCCAAGGACGTGGCCGTCCTCCGGGACGGCCCGACTGGTGGGGTCGAGGTCCGGATCCCGACCGACCAGCTGGCCGTGGGGATGCGGTTCGTCGTCCGCCCGGGCGAGAAGGTCGCCACCGACGGCGTCGTCGAGGAGGGCGACTCCGCTGTCGACGCCTCGATGCTGACCGGGGAGTCAGTGCCGGTCGAGGTCGGAGTCGGCGACCCGGTCGTCGGCGCCACGGTCAACGCCGGTGGCCGCCTGGTCGTCCGGGCAACGCGGGTGGGCGCCGACACGCAGCTGGCCCGGATGGCCCGGTTGGTCGAGGACGCGCAGAACGGCAAGGCGCAGGTCCAGCGCCTCGCCGACCGGGTGTCGGGGATCTTCGTCCCGGTCGTGATCGCGCTGGCTGTCGCCACTCTCGGATTCTGGATCGGCGTGGACGCGGGGCTGACGGCCGCGTTCACCGCCGCGGTTGCGGTCCTGATCATCGCCTGCCCATGTGCCCTCGGGCTGGCCACGCCGACCGCCCTGATGGTGGGGACCGGCCGTGGCGCCCAGCTGGGCATCCTGATCAAGGGGCCCGAGGTGCTCGAGTCGACCCGCCGCGTGGACACGATCGTGCTGGACAAGACCGGCACCGTGACGACCGGAGAGATGTCACTGCGCGGCGTCGTCGCCGCAGACGGCGAGGACGAGGACGCGGTACTTCGTCTCGCCGGGGCGGTCGAGCACGCCTCCGAGCATCCGATCGCCCGCGCGATCGCCGACGGCGCGCGAGCCCGGCTCGGCGACCTCCCGGCGGTGCGGCAGTTCACCAACCTCGAAGGGCTCGGCGTCCAGGGCGAGGTCGTCGACGGTGATGCTCGGCTCGCGACGTGCTCGTCGGCCGGCCGCGGCTGCTCGAGGATCGGATCCAGCACCTGCCGGCCGAGCTCGGCCGCGCGCTCGACGAGGCGCAGGCCACCGGCGCGACCGCCGTCGCCGTCGGCTGGGACGGGCGGGCCCGCGGGGTACTGGTCGTGGCGGACGCGGTGAAGCCGACGTCGGCCGAGGCGATCGCGCAGTTCCGCGAGCTCGGACTCTCGCCGATGCTGCTGACCGGCGACCACGAGGCCGTGGCCCGCGCCGTCGCAGCCGAGGTCGGGATCGGGCCGGAGTCGGTCATCGCCGACGTGCTCCCGGCCGACAAGGTCGACGTCGTCAAGCGGCTGCAGGCCGAGGACAGGGTCGTGGCCATGGTCGGCGACGGCGTCAACGACGCCGCCGCACTCGCGCAGGCCGATCTGGGCCTCTCCATGGGCACGGGCAGCGACGTCGCGATCGAAGCCGGCGACCTGACCCTGGTCCGCGGCGACCTGAGGGTCGCGGCCGACGCGATCCGGCTGTCCCGCCGCACCCTCACCATCATCAAGGGCAACCTGTTCTGGGCGTTCGCCTACAACGTGGCCGCGCTGCCGCTCGCCGCGGCCGGACTGCTCAACCCGATGCTGGCCGGCGCGGCGATGGCGTTCTCCTCGGTCTTCGTCGTCAGCAACAGCCTGCGGCTGCGCCGGTTCCAGCCGCTCGCCTCCTGACTGCCGGTGGTTGAGGGGCTGAGCCTCGAACCCCCGCGAGGCGTTGCAGGGCGGCGTCCACAGTGGTCACCGCCCTGCGTCAGTTCTGGGGTTTCGAGGCTCGGCCGTTGACGGCCTCGCACCTCAACCTCCGGCGAGTCGAGCCCATCGGCACGGCCTCGCACCTCGGTCACCGGTTAGCGAGCCGGCCAGGCGCTGCGCACGGCCTCGACCAGGTCGGCGGCCTGCCGCCGCCCGGTGTGCGCCGCGCCCGCTCGCTTCGCCGGGTCGAGCACGTTGCGGCCGATGTCGGACAGTGCCTGCTCGTCAGGGGTGACGACGACCCACCGCTGAGCGCCGGTTCGTGCGAGCTGCGCCCTGATCGAGGTCGACCTGCTGAACGCCTGCGGCAGCGGTGCGAGCACGACCACCACGTCGGCGCCGCGGGCCAGGTCGACGTTGGCAGTGGAGCGCAGGCCGCCATCGAGGTAGTGCCGGCCGTCGATGGCCACCGCGGGCCACACGAGCGGTACGGCGCAGCTCGCGGCCACGGCGAGCACGAGCTCCACGCCGCTGGTGCGGTCGAAGGTCACGAACTTCCCGGTCTCCGCCTCGAAGGCGGCGATCCTCAGGTCGCGCTCCGGCCACGGCACGTCCCCGAGCCGGGACCTGATCACCTCGATCCGCTCCGCTCCACCGGGCGGGTGCGCCCGCATCGACATCCGACCGATCCTGCGCAGCTTCCGCGACTCGCTGCCGGGCACCACCATCGGCGGGACCAGGCGGAACATCGTCGCGCGGCCGACCCTGGCCCCGATCTCGTGATCGGGCGCCTCGAGCTGGGTGGCGTAGACCTCCTCGAGCGACCGGGTGCCCGTGACCTGTGCCCCGACGACCGACCCGGCCGACGTACCGATCACGGTGTCGGCGTCGGTGATGTCCACCCCGGCGTCGGCGAGACCCTTGAGGATCCCGAGCTCCCAGGCGATGCCGGTGATCCCGCCACCACCGAGAACCAGCGCCGTCCGGGTCATGGACCCGAATCTAGCCAGCAGCCGAGCCCTGCGACGGAAATGGCCCACGTGGGCTACGCGGCGCTCCCGGGCGGAGCCGCGCGCCGAGCCTAGAATCGGGCTATGTCCGCGCACTCCTTCCCCACCGAGGACGACAGCCTCAGCGGGCTCTTCGACGCCTCACCTGACCGCCCGATCCACACCTCGGCCGCCGCCGAGCTGGCCTTCGTCCTGGGCCTCGTCTCCCTGTTCGCGGTGCCGTTCTCGCTGATGCACGCCGCGTCGGTCGTCACCGCCGGCCTCGGCGCGGTTCTCGGCATCGTGGGGATGGCCACCACCAGCCGCCCCGACGTCGCCGGGCGAGTCCTGGCACCCCTCGGGCTGTTCTTCTGCCTCACGGTGCTGACGCTCGTGGGATTGCGCTACTTCGGCCTGGAGACGGCGTTCGGCGACGCTCTCGTCCCGACGATCCTGACCTGGCTGCAGGACCTGAACGGCTTGCTCCCGACCCCCTGATCAGGCGAGCCACGCGAAGGCCACCGCGATCGCGGTCAGGTCGGCCAGACGCCAGGCCACCTGCACCGGGAAGCTGCCCTGACGGGACTCAGCTCGGTGATGGTGCCCGCCTCCGGGCGGGGTGTCGGCATGGTCAGGCGTATCGCGGGATCCGGCCGCTCGCCGCCGATCAGGCGTCACGTGGCCGGGGGCGGCTCCGGGTCTCGGTCACGGCGACATGCTGCCATCGGGGCTTGGTGAGCGGAATACCCCGACGCTGAAGTCCGCTTTGTCCAGCATGGAGCTGAATGACGCACTGGCCACGGCGCGGGACAACCGCGAGTCCGTGCTGACCACGATCCGCCGGAACGGCCGACCCCAGCTGTCCAACGTCCTGCACGCCGTCGGCGACGACGGCCTGATCCGGATCTCCACCACCGCCGACCGCGCGAAGTTCAAGAACCTCGAGCGCGAGCCCTGGGCCTCACTCCACGTCAACGCAGGCAACCACTGGTCCTACGCGGTCATCGAAGGGGACGTCACCCTCTCGGCGGTTGCCTCCGAGCCCGACCGACGATGCCGTCGAGGAGCTGGTCGAGCTCTACCGGTCGCTGGCCGGCGAGCACGACGACTGGGACGACTACCGGGCCGCGATGGTCTCGGAGCGGCGTGCCGTCGTACGGATCTCGCCCACGCGCGCCTACGGGGCGCTGCGGCAGTCCTGACCCGAGGGCCTCAGCGGCTGGTCGCCTTGCGGTACTGCCTGCCGGCCAGCGGGATGAAGATCGCCATGATCACCACCGACCAGATGAGGGTGTAGAGCTCGGGGTGCTGCAGCGGCCACGCCGTCGGCTCCGGCGCGAGCGGGCTGGTGTTGCCGAACAGCTCGCGCGCCGCCTGGGTGACCGACGAGACGGGGTTCCACTCGGCGAAGGTCTGCAGCGGGCCGGGCATGGTCTCCAGCGGCACGAACGTGTTGGCGATGAACGTGAGCGGGAAGATCACCATGAACGCCGCGTTGTTGACCACCTCGGGCGACGGCACCAGCATCCCGATCCACGCCATGATCCAGGAGATCGCGTAGGCGAAGACCAGCAGCAGGACGTAGGCCCACAGCGGCGTTGAGGAATCCCTCGCGGATCCGCCAGCCGACGATCAGCCCGGTCAGGCTCATCACGAACAGCACGATCACGTTGTTGACCACGTCGGAGAAGGTGCGCCCGGCCAGCACCGCGGACGGCGACATCGGGAGCGACCGGAACCGGTCGATGATGCCCTTCTTCACGTCCTCGGCCAGGGCGTAGCCGGTGATCGTCGAGCCGAACACGACGGTCTGGGCGAAGATGCCGGCGATCAGGAACTCGCGGTAGGCGTCGCCGCCGCCCTCCTGGTCGATCGCCCCGCCGAAGACATAGGCGAACAGCAGGATGAACATGATCGGCGACATGGTCGTGAAGACCAGCAGGTCGGGCACCCGCTTGATCTTGATCAGGTTGCGCTTGGCGACCACGAGGGAGTCGGCGACGGCGGTGCCCCGCAGGGTGGTGGTGCTCATCGGGTGGTCGCCTCTTCCTTCTCGGGCTCGGCCTCGGCCGCGTGGCCGGTCAGCGACAGGAACACGTCGTCGAGGGTGGGACGGCGAAGTCCGACGTCGTCGACCGGGACTCCCTGGGCGTCGAGCCGGCGCAGGGCGTCCGCGAGCACCGCAGCGCCACCGGTCACCGGCACCACGATCGAGCGCCGCTCGGCCTCGACCGTGACCTCGCCGGCCGAGAGTGGCGTCAGCACTGCCACCGCCGTCTCGAAGTGCGCCTCGTCGGAGACGGTGATCTCCAGCCGCTCTCCGCCGACCTGCGACTTGAGCGCATCGGCGGTGCCCTCAGCGATCACCCGGCCGTGGTCGATGACGACGATGTTGTCGGCGAGCAGGTCGGCCTCCTCGAGGTACTGAGTGGTCAGCAGGAGGGTGGTGCCGCCGGAGACCAGCTCCTGGAGGATGTGCCACATGTCCGTGCGGCTGCGCGGGTCGAGGCCGGTGGTCGGCTCGTCGAGGAAGAGCACGGGCGGGCGGGCCACCAGCGCGCCGGCCAGGTCGAGCCGGCGCTGCATGCCGCCGGAGTAGGTCTTCGCCGGCCGGTCGGCCGCGTCGTCGAGCCGCAGCTGCACGAGCAGCTCCCGCGCCCGCTCGGCGCTCGCGCGTCGCCCGAGGTGGTAGAGCCGGCCGACCATCTCGAGGTTCTCGAAGCCGGTGAGGTACTCGTCGACGGCGGCGTACTGGCCGGAGACCCCGATCAGGCGACGTACGCCGCGTGGGTCGTCGGGCCACGTCGATGCCGGCGACCTCGGCCCGGCCCTCGTCGGCGGCGATCAGGGTGGTCAGGATCTTGACCGCCGTGGTCTTGCCGGCGCCGTTGGGCCCGAGCAGCGCGAGCACGCTCCCTTCCGGAACCCTGAGGTCGATCCCGTCGAGTGCGGTGACCTCCTTGTAGCGCTTGACCAACCCTTCGGCAAGGATCGCGTCTGTCATGGGTGTCCCTCCGTCCCTCTGCTCCGGTCAACCACACCGGGGCACCAACTGTTCCACGACCCACCGACATTCCGCCTCCGGGTTTACCCCGACTGATCCTGGAGCACCGACAGCACGTTGCCGGCGGGGTCGGTGAACCACGCGATGAGCGGCCCGGGCCCCCGGGAGATCCCGCGCTCGTCCTGGTCGAAGCCGTCGTACCGCTCGAAGGCGACGCCCTTGGTGGTGAGGTCGTCGACGGCCTTCTCGACGTCGTCGACCGGGAAGTTCAGGACGGTGTAGGTCGCCGGCTGGTGGGTGTCCTTGGCGTAGATCATGACGGTGCCGCCGCCGGTGAGGTCGAGCGAGAGCAACCCCATCGACTCGTCGTGGACCGTGACGTCGAGCCCGAGGCTGTCGGCGTAGAACGCACGAGCCGCGTCGAAGTCGTCGACCGAGAAGCCGCTGAACGCCTTGCTGTCCTTCAACATCACGCCTCCCCGGAGCCCGCCTGTGCAGACATCTGTGCCTTGTGCTCCTCGCTGAGCTCGATGACCTGCACGTAGTTGCCGTCGGGGTCGACCGCCGTCGCGAACAGGCTGCCGTCGCGGTCCTCGAGCGGAGCCTTCCAGCCGCCGCCGACCTGGTCGACGCGGTCGACGAAGCCGCGGGCGTCGGTGACGTCGAAGTTGAGCAGCACCCGGCCCGGCTCGGCCGTCGCCTCCCCGACGTCGTCGCGGCTGTCGAGGAAGAGGTAGAAGCCGCCGTAGCCGAGGATGCGGTACTGGTCCTGCTTGTCGTCGGTGTCCGGGGGCAGCACCGCGGTGTACCACGAGTGCAGCCGGTCGGTGTCCTGGCTTGCGAGCATCAGGCTCATCAGGGTGGTTGTCACGACGGCTCCGTTCTGTCGGGATGCGTGCGCCGGATCAATGAAGACCGGCGGGCGCCGCCCGATTCATCGGCGCTCATCTTCGGGCCGGCCGCCGCTTCTGCGGGTACGGCGTCTCGTGCCGCGCCAGCATCTCGACGTACTCCCGGATCTTGCGCTCCCGCGTCTCAGCCCGCTTGACCGCACCGAGCCGGTGGATCAGGGCGAACCGGTTGGCCGAGGTCAGGACGTCGAACATCGCCTGCGCAGCGGGGTTCTCGGCGATCGCCGCGGCCAGGTCGTCGGGAACCACGGCGGTGGCCGGGCCGGCGTACGCCTCCTCCCAGCGACCGTCGGCCTGCGCCGCCCGGACCGCGGCCCGGCCGGACTCGTGCATCAGGCCCGCCTCCTCGAGCCGGCCGACGCGCGCGACGTTCGTCTGCGACCAGCGGCTCTTCGGACCACGCGGGGTCATCCGCTGGAAGGTGCTGCCCTCGTCGCGCCGGCGGTTCTGGCCGTCGATCCATCCGAAGCAGAGTGCCTCACAGACGGCCTGCTCGTAGTCCAGGGACGTGACGTCCCCGCCCTTCTTGTGCAGCACCAGCCACACGCCGCGTGCGGAGTCGTGGTTCTCCTCCAGCCAGGCCCGCCACCCGGCGGCGTCCTCGACGAGGAGCTCGGGGAGTTCGTCTGCCACGGGCTCACCCTATGACTCAGTGCACGAGCTTGAGCCCGGCGATGCCACTCACGATGGCGAGCAGGAACACCACCTTCAGGGTCGAGACCGGCTCCGCGCCCGCGGTCAAGACACGGATAGTCCGCTACGAGAAGCACCCTGGTCGAGGGTCAGGCGAGGCTTTTCGTGGCGGACTATCGCGAAAGTGGGGCAGTCCCTGGCGAACATTCACCGGTGGTCGTGCGGGATCAGCGGCCGGTCGGCGCGGACCTTGAGCTGCTGCACGACCCAGCCGTTGCCGTCGGGGTCGGCGAAGCCGAAGAAGGTGCCGCCGTCCCGCTCGTCGAACACCTGGATCTCGTCGCACTCGACGCCGCGGTCCATCAGCTCGGTCCGGGCGGCCGCTGCGTCGGCGACCACGAGCTGCAGCCCGCGCATCGACCCCGGCTCCATCTGCTGCTGCGAGGGCAGGTCACCGATCACGATCGAGCAGCCGGAGCCGCGGGGCGTCAGCTGCGCGATGTGCATGTGCTCGTTGCTGGTGTCGTGGTCGAGGCCGAAGCCGACCCGGTCGCGGTAGAACTCGATCGCCCGATCGAGGTCACTGACCGGGACGACCACGACCTCGAGGGTCCAGTCCATGCTCATCAGTGGGCGCCCGCAGAGGTGAGCAGTGCCTCGAGCTTGTCGTAGCCCTCGACCATGCCCTTCTCCATGCCGCTTTGGGCCATCGCGTCGCGCGTGTCGACCGAGGGGTAGACGGCGTGGGCGCTCAGCCTGGTCCGGCCGCCGCCGAGGTCGGTGAAGGTCAGGAACTCGATGGACACCTGGTCGGGCGCACCTTCGTACTCGAAGGTCTGGATGGCGAAGTCGTTGTCGCGGACGGTGTGGAACGTGCCGTTGAAGGCGTACTCGTCGCCCTGGGGGTTGCGGTGCACGAAGCGGTAGCCGCCCTGCGTCACGAAGTCGTGGCGCTCGATCTCCATCTCGTAGCCGTCCGGGCCCATCCACTGCTTGAGCAGGTCGGGGTCCCTGTGTGCCCGGAAGACCGCGTCGACGGGCGCGTCGAACTCCCGCTCGGTGTCGATGTAGGGCAGCCCCTCGGGGGCGGTGACGGTCAGTGCGTTGGTCATGACGTTCCCTCCTTGGATTCCTTCTTCAGTACGGCGTCCAGGCGCCGGAACTGCTGCTCGTGGACCAGCCGGTAGCGGTCGATCCACGCGGTGAGTGCCTCGAGCGCCGCCGCGTCGAGGTGGACCGGTCGACGCTGGGCGTCCCGGGTGCGGGTGACCAGGCCGGCCTGCTCGAGCACGGCGATGTGGCGCGAGACCGCCTGCAGCGTGATGTCGAACGGTTCGGCCAGCTCGTTGACGGTGGCCGGACCCCTGCTGAGGCGGGCAATGATCGTGCGGCGGACCGGGTCGGCCAGAGCGGCGAAGGCACGGTCCATCCGCTCCTCGTCGGTCACCTTCCCGGCCATGTATTCAATCCCTCCATTGATCAACTAATACGTTGAATACAACCACACGACGGCCGATAGCGCAAGACCCGAGTTGCGGAGACGATGAGTTCGTAGCCCGACACCGGTCTGCCATGACACGGAACATTCGGAGGAGGGAGGGAGGGTCATGACCAAGCTCGACGTGAGCTTCACGGCCACGCTGCAGAAGAGCCCGAGCCCGGGCGGGTGGACCTATGTGGTGTGGCCGGAGTCGGTGGACTACTTCGGGACGAGAGGGCTGGTGAAGGTGCGCGGCACGGTCGACGGTGAACCGATCCAGACCTCGTTCATGGCGCTCGGCGACGGCACGCACAAGCTTCCGGTGAGCGGCGCCGTACGACGTGCGCTCGGCAAGGAGGCCGGAGACGACGTCACGGTGCGGCTCGAGGAACGACTCGGCTGACCGCGTTGGTCATCGCCCTGCGCGGGCAGGGTGCCGGAGCCGCAGGTAGCTGACGCGGCCGGCGCCGATCCTCACTCGAGGCCGCAGGAGTCCCGGGCGAAGCGGATCGCGTTCGCGGCCCCCTCGTCGGACATCCGCAGGATCAGGTCGCCGGACTTTCGGCCGATTCGCAGGTGGACGATGAACGCGGTCGCGCCACCGGCTTCGAGGAAGGCGTGGTCGTCGCACCGGTTCGGCACGAGGGGGAGCTCGATCCGCCGGACCGGACCGTCGCCCTGCACCCTCGCTCGTGGTCTCCACACACCCGAGCCCTGGGCCGTCAGCACCGGCGTCCCGCCGACCGTCTCGATCGTGAGCACCTGGCCGGTGCGGCCCGTGGGTCTTGCCACGAGCACCAGCGTCCCGACGCTGCCCTTGCCCGAGCCATCGACCGGGACGTCGTCGGCGAAGGACAGCTGCGCGACCTGCGAGACGGCGAGCTCGAGGCAGCGCGAGGCGACGTACCGGGCGACGACGTCGGCCTCGTCCTCGACGTGGATCTGCACCGTCCGACCGTCGAAGACCATGGTCACGATGCCGGGAGCCTCCGAACGCGGGTGGACGTCGCACCGTGGCCGAGGCGGCAGGGCCAGCGGGTAGCCGCGTTCGGCGTCCGCGGGGTTCGGCCGCAGCCGCTCCCCGGGGATCGGCGCCCTGAACCGCGGGTCGCGGTAGCTGATGGACGTGGGGTTGATCTCGCGGCGCAGGCCGTTGCCGATCCACACCTGGAACCGGCCGAGCGCGGAGTCGCGGGAGGCCTGGCGCAGGTCGGCGACGAGCTCGCCCGCGGGTGGACCCATGTCCGGCATCGGGAGCGGGGTGAGCGTCGAGATCGAGGACGTGGGGGAGGGCTCCGGCTCCGCGGACGGCGAGGAGCCGCCGCACCCGGCGGCGGCCAGCATCGCCAGCACCACCCCGCCCAGCACCTCGGTGCTCCGCATGGTGACACGGTAGTCATAACCCGGGCGGCCGACGGCTCGTTGGACCCGCATGAGGCTCCTTCTCCTGATCCTCCTGGCCGCCCTGCTCACCCCCGTCGCAGGCCCGACCGCCGAGGCGGCCGAGCAACCGCAGGACTGCTTCTGGACCAGCGTCTTCGACGAGGAGAACGCCAACCTCTTCTACCCGGACACAGGCGTGAACTACTACCTGGGCCGGGTCTCCCTCCCGCCGGGCGCCCGGATGATCGTCCGTGGAAAGTACCCGCACGCCCGCTACACCAGCTTCAACGTCTACGACGAGACCTTCCAGCCCACCGATGCCCTGGCTGACATCGACATCCACCCCGACAAGGGAGCCACCAACCCGTTCCTGGTCGGCCACCGCCGGGACCGGGCCAAGCGCGGCTACACGGTCAAGGTCGTCCCGGACCCCGTGCCCAGGCGTGATCGCAATCGGGCCCGCAACACCGTCTACCTCGGCGACGAGGGCCAGCCCCGCTACAACGCGAGCATGGTGCTCCGCGTCTACCTCCCCGACAAGGGACGCAACCAGTTCGGCGGGGTGCCGCTCCCCGAAGTTGCCGTACGCCTCCCGGACGGGACCGAGATCGACCAGCCCGCCACCTGCACCGCCCTGACCCAGCAGCCGTCGACCGGCGTGACCGAGGCCGACCAGCAGGGCAACGGCCCGAGCATCCCCAACTACACGACCGCGAAGAAGCACCCCGACTGGGAGCGCTTCTTCAACGTGCCGCGGACGATGCTGCGGCAGTTCAGCCAGACCCTCGCCGACGAGTACGGCGCGGAGAGCCGCGGCGGCCTCTTCAGCGACGGCAACAACGCCTACGTCTACGCGTTCATGTCGCGCGTCACTCGGCCGGGTGCTCGTGCTGCGCGGCCGGCTGCCCAACGTCCCCGAGACGTACGGCGGCGAGCGGGTCTTCACCCGCGGCCAGCTTCGCTACTGGTCGATGTGCAGCGTCTCGATGCAGCCCTACGGCGTGACCGACACGATCGGGTGCGTCAACGACTCCCGGCTCGTGACCAACCGGGACGGCTGGTACACGCTCGTGGTCAGCACGCCCGAGGACCGACCCGCCAACGCACGGCCACGCTGCGGCGTGACCTGGCTGCCGTGGGGGATCCGGCCCACAGCCGGACTGGTCATGCGCAACCAGCTGGCCGACCCCGGTTTCGCCCACTCGGTGCAGCAGGTCAAGCGTCCCGGCACCGAGCGCGAGGTGATGGGCGACTTCCTGCCGCGCGGCCACTACACCGGCACCCGGGCCTTCCTGCGTCAGGGCTGCTGACCGGCGTACTCCTGCAGGGCTACGTCACGGCCCGCTAACGAAGCCGGAAGAACAGGGCCCGAAAGCGCGTTGCCGACCAATAGGCGACTAACGTGTCCCTGCTATTGGCAGGAGAGGGGGACGCGTGAGCGTCGCGTACGACATCGGGGAGCTGAGCCGACCCGGGGGGATCGGCGTCCGCTGCCAGGGCGTCGTACACCTCTACCGAACCTTCGAGGGCCACGACGTCGTCGCGCTCCAGGGCGTCGATCTCGACATCGCCTCCGGCGAGCGGGTGGCGTTCCTCGGCCCGAGCGGATCGGGCAAGTCGACGCTGCTCACCCTCCTCGGTGGCATCCAGAAGCCCAGCGCCGGCCGGATCTTCCTCGGCGAGGACGAGATCTCCCGGCTCGGCGAGCGGTTCCTCGCCCGGATCAGGGCGCGTCGGGTCAGCACGATGCTGCAGGGCTCGACCCGCAACCTGCTTCCCTACGCCACGGCCCGGCAGAACATCGGCTTCGCGCGCCTCGCGCTCAGCAGCTCCGAGCGCCGCGAGGTGGTCCCCGACCACGACCTGCTCGAGAAGGTCGGTCTCGAGCAGCAGGTCGACCAGGTCGTCTCGACCATGTCCGGCGGCCAGCGGCAGCGGCTGGCGCTGGCGTGCGCCGTCTCGACCATGCCGCAGCTGCTGCTGGCCGACGAGCCGACCAGCCAGCTCAGCCACGAGGACCGCGACCACGTCATCGAGCTGATCCACGAGCTCGGCGACGACCTCGGGACCACCATCGTGGTCGTCACCCACCAGCCCGAGGTGGCGGCGACCTTCCCGCGGACCGTGACCATGAAGGGCGGCCGGGTCGGTGCCGAGGGCAGGCACGGCGCGGAGTACGTCGTCATCGGCGCCGAGGGCGTGGTCCACCTGCCGACCCACCTGGCCGCGGAGTGGCCGCAGGGCACGCTGGTCCGGATCGAGCCCGAGGACGCCGACCGACTCGTCGTCTCCCGGCCCAGCAACCTGCACGAGGGAGAGGAGGACGAGGAGTGAGCTCCTCACTCGAGATCTCCGGCGTCTCCTACACCCTCTCCCGCACCCTGCTCGACGGCATCGACCTGGAGTTCCGGCCAGGCGAGCTCGCCGCGCTCTCGGGTCCCAGCGGCTCGGGAAAGACGACGTTGCTGTCCATCGCCGGCGGGCTCCTCGAGCCGACCGCTGGCACGACGTCGTACGCCGGCCGCTCGATGTGGCTGGGCACCGGCGACCCGCGCCCCGAGGTCGCGTTCGTGCTCCAGGTCTACGGGTTGATCCCGATCCTCTCCGCCCGGGAGAACGTCTCGGTGGCGCTGCGCGCACGCGGAGTGCGTCCGGGCGAGGCGGACGAGCAGGCGGAGGCCGCGCTGGACCGGTTCCACATCGCCGACCTCGCCGACCGGCAGGTCGAGGAGCTCTCGGGTGGCCAGATGCAGCGGGTGGCGTGCGCCCGCGGGCTCGTCGTCGGCGCCGACATCCTCCTCGCGGACGAGCCGACCAGCGAGCTCGACGAGGTCAACCGTGGCCTGGTGCTGGGCGAGCTGCGGCAGGAAGCCCTGCGCGGCGCCATCGTCGTGGTCGCGACCCACGACCCGGCGGTGGCCGACGCCTGCGACCGGCACTACGTGCTCGACGACGGCCGGCTGACCGACCACGTGGCCGAGGTCGACCTCTCTGTGTGGGGGCGCGGGAAGCCGGTGGGGCAACCCTTCCAGCCGGCGCCCCCCATGTTCACTCCGGTCGAGGACGCTCCGCCGACGGAGGTCGAGACGGTCGAGAGTGGCCCCGAGCCCGTCGAGGTGGCGCCGGGGGGCGAACGCCGCGGGTCGGCGAAGAAGCCGGGCGATGACTCGATCTTCCGGCGTCCACGGAGAGAGCCTGAATGAACCGCACGCTCCGCGGCGCCCGGGCCCGTCGCGGCACCCTTCTCCCCCTGCTCCTCCTGACCGCCGTCGTGGTCGCCGGCGTGGTCGCGGTGATGGGGCTCGCCAAGGGCTCCGGCACCTCGACCGCGGTCGGCGTACCCCTCCTCGCACTGGGTCTGGTCGCCGTCCCCACCAGCGGCCGCCAGCTGGCGGCGATCCGGCGGCAGGAGATCGCGGTGGCCCGCCTGCGCGGCGTCACCGGGGGCCAGCTGGCGGTCACGCTGGCGGTCGAACCGTTTCTCGTGCTGGTGCTGGGGTCGCTTGTCGGCCTGGCGGCCGGGGCGTTGGTCGCCGCGGTCGCGGCCGGCCTGTGGGTGGGAGCCGAGCTGTCGCTCGGCGTGACCGTGCTGCCCACCGTCGCGCTGATCGTCGTGGTCGGCCTGGTCGCCGTTCTGGTGGGCATGGCCGGGGCGCTCCGCGAACCGCTGGCCGAGCAGGTCAGCGTCGCCGAACGACCCCGTCCCGCCTCCACCGCCGCGCTGTTCTTCAGCGTCCTGCTCCTGGTCGCCGCGGTGGTCGTGGCCTACCGCTCGTCGGTGGTCGACGCGCAGGATCCCGGGTGGGTGGTGCTGGCCGGACCGGCACTGGTCGGGCTGGCCCTCGGGCAGCTCACCGTCTGGGTGGTCCGGCTCCTCGCCCTGGCGGGGGTGCGATGGACCGGGCGTTCCGCCCTGCCTGCCTTCCTGGCCACCCGGCGCCTCGCCCGGACGGCCGAGGCTGCCTCCCCGATCCGGCTGGTCGTGGCCGCGACGGTCGTCGCCGGGATCTCCCTCACCGGGGCCCAGCAGGTCGGGCAGTGGTCCGAGGACACGGCCCGGATGCGGGCCGGAGCGCCGTACCGGATCTCGCTGGCCGACGCCGACGTCGAGGAGGCGCTGGGCCTGACCCGCGAGCTCGACCCCGACGGTCGGTGGCTGATGGCCGCGGCGCTGGTCCCGGACGAGGGCAGCGTCCCCGCGCGCCGGGCCTTCCTCGACATGTCGAGGTACGACGCCGTGGTCGGCGACTTCTTCGCCGACACGCCTGCGGCCGGGGTCGCCGGGCGGGTGGTGGATCTCGTGCCCGAGGACGCCCAGCGGGCGGCGACGGGGGACACGGTGGCCGCCTCGGTCCGTGGGGTCAGCCGCCGCCTGGGCGGCGACCTGCGACCCAGGGTCGAGGTCGACTACAGCAGCTCGCGTGTCGATGATGCGTCGATCACCATTGACCTGGACATCGCGCCCTCCGGCGACCCGGTCCGCGCCGAGCGGAGGCTCCCGGGCTGTGCCGGCGGCTGCGTCGTCTCCGCCATCGTCCTGCGACGGAGCCCCGGCGACGTCCGGCTGCCCTATGTCGCTGACGAGGCTCGAGTTCGGTGGGACCGATCTGCTGGCCCGGCCATGGCAGTCCACGGGACGCGGCCGAGGCGGTGCCCCCGCGGGTCCGCTGGAGGTGGACGACGGCCTGATGATGCTGGCCCGCCCGTCGACCCAGGAGGCCGTGGCCGACCAGCAAGGACGTCGTACGCCGATCCTGGCCACCGACTCGGCGAGCTGGCCCGACAGCCCACCGCTGCTCGACTCGCCCGGTGGCGACGACCGCCCGGCCGACGTGGTCGAGCAGCTGCCCGCGCTGCCGCTGGTCGAAGCCGACGGCGTGCTGGCCGACCTGCCGCTGGCCGCGGCCGGCGCACCACCAACGGTGCCGGCGGCCGAGGTGATGGTTCTGGCGGCCGGGGACACGCCCCGCGACGTCCTGGCTGCCGTCGGGAAGGCTCCCGGAGCCGAGGCGCCGCGGACCCTGACGGACGTCGAGCACTCGACCAGCCTGGAGTCCGGTGCCGTCCGCGCCCGCGTCTACGCCCTGATGGCGGGCTTCTGCGTGCTGGTCGCCCTGCTCGTCCTGGCGTCGGCCATCGCCCGGCAGCGTGCCGCGCACCGCACGGAGATCGCTGCCCTGAGGGTGCTCGGGGTCGGATTCGCCGAGTCCCGGCGGTCCGGGCGTTGGGAGATCGGCGCCCTCGGCCTGGGGGCGGTCGTCGCGACGGTTGTCGGCGGGATCGCCGGGGTCGTGCTGCTGCTGCGCAACCTCGCCCTGGTGGACGTGCCGGCACATTCCGTTCCTCTGGACGTCGGCGTGGCCGTCGTTCCGATCGCCGTTGCCGCGCTGGCCGCCGGCATCCTCGTCGTCCTCGTCGGCGGCCGTGGCCTGAGCCTGCCGCCCGACCAGACCAGACCGGCCCTCCTGCGGGAGGAAGCATGACTTCTCGAGGTCAGACGATGCTGGCCACGGTGCTGCGCGGGCTGCGCTCCCGGGCGCTGCTGACGACCGGGTCGGTGCTGCTCACCGCGCTGGCGATCGGTGCGGCTGTGCTCGGACCCATCTTCCAGGTGGCCGTCACCAACTCCTACTACGTCACGCGGCTGGAGGAGGCGCCGAACCCCCTCACCGGCCTGACCTGGCACTACCAGCCCGCGACGACGTACGACGGAACCCCGGCGGCCGCGCGGGACCGGGCTGCCCGCATTGTCGAAGCCAGGGAGACCGGCCCGTTCGCCGCGGCCCAGCCCCAGCTGGTCACCGACCGGTTCAACGCGCTGAAGGGGGAGGCCCAGCTGCTGGCCCGCGAGGATGCGTGCAGCCACCTCGAGATCGAGGGCCGTTGTCCGACCGGGCCCGACGAGGTCCTGATGCTCGTCGGCGATCTCGACTTCACGGGCCTGGAGATCGGTGACGAGGCCGAGCTCGGGCCGGCAGGCACGAAGAAGGTGGTCGGCGCCTATCGCCTGCCGGAGAGCGAGTCCGACTTCTGGTTCGAACCCCAGCGGCTGGCGAGCGTGCCGCGGACCTTCGACGACGTCACATTCGAGGTGACGCCCTACGAGCCGGCGCCCCTGATCGTGACGCCGGAGGCGTTCGAGGAGCTGCCGCCGTCGCTCTGGGAGGTGCTGGTCGACCGTCGCCTCGACGTACCCCCCGACACCACCACCGACGACCTGCGCGAGGCCATGGCCGCCGCCGCGCGACTGGAGGGACCATCCGAACCGGTCGCGGGTGGCACCCTCGTCGGGGACTCGATCAACGACCTGCCGGCGATCGCCGCCGAGACCCGGCAGGAGCAGCAGATCGCCCGTACCTCGATCGCGCCGGCGGTCTTCGCCCTCGTCCTCGTCGCCCTGGCTCTGCTCCTGCGCCTGCTCATGTCGGCCGCCGAGCTCCGCCTGCCCGAGCTGGCACTCGCGTCGCTGCGAGGCCTGCCCCGACGGAGGATGTGGGGCCTGGGCCTCTCCGAGCCGGTCGCGGTGCTCGCACTGTCCGTGCCGGTCGGTGTGGTCATCGGCGTCACCCTCTCGCTCGTTCTCGTGCGGTGGTGGCTGGTGCCCGGCCTGCCGCTCCCACTCCCGGGGGAGTCCGTCGTCGCCGCACTCCTGGTGCTGGTGGCCGCCTTCGGGGTCTCCGTGCTGGCCGTCGGGCTGGTGCTCCGGTCGTCGCTCTCCGAGCAGCTCACCGGCGTCCGCCGTCCGCACGCCACCGGGCGGGTCAGCCTGATCATCCAGCTCGTGCTGGTGGCCGGTGCACTGTCGGTGCTCTCGGCGAAGCTGTCGGTGTCGCGACCCGGCCGCCCGGACGTCACCGACCTGCTCCTGCCGGTGCTGCTGGCAGTGGTCGCAGGGCTCGCCGCCACCCACCTGACGGCCAGGCTTGCCGGCTGGTGGACCAGGGCCCGACCCCGCAGCCGCTCGTTGCCCGCGTTCGTCGCGGCCCGGGCCATCAGCCGGCGGATGGAGGGGACGCTCGTCATCCTGCCGGTCACGGCCGCCATCGCCGTCTGCGTCTTCGGCGCCGGCGTCCATGAGTCCGCTGCGCAGTGGAGAGCCAGCGTCGCCGCGACCACGGCCCCGGCGGGTGAGGTGTGGAGCTCTCCGCTCACCCTCGACGAGACGGTCGAGCTGACCCACGAGCTGGACCCCGACGGGCGCTCCCTGATGGCGGCCACCACGATCAGCACGCTCGGTCCCACCTATGTGGTCGTCGACGCCCCCCGGCTGGAGCAGGTGGGCGTCTGGCCGGACCAGTGGACTCCGGGAGCCGGTGCCGAACAGGTGGCCGACGAGCTCAGTCTGGACGCCACGGTGCCCACCTTCACCGGGCGCCGGGTGTCGCTCACCGTGGACAACCGGGCGCAGGTCGAAGGTGAGCTGAACGCCGGCCTGCAGGTGGTGCGGCTCGGCGAGAGGGCCCACTCGGTGTTCCTGGGCCCGTTCCCGAAAGGCCGGTCGACCCGCTCCGTGGAGGTGCCGTTCTGCCGGAGTGGCTGCCGCCTCGATGCGATCACCCTCGGTGGGCCGGCAACCAGCCGGACCGGCCTCAACGGCGTCATCCGGGTGACCGGCATCGCCGTCGACGGGCAGCGGCTGGAAGGCGGGATCGAGGGCGCGGGCTGGGACGTGGCCCCGGATGCGTCGGACGCCGACATGATCCGCAGCGTCCAGACCCGGGGAGGGGCGATCTCCGTGGACGTCGGAACCGGAGAGTCCGACGGCGTCGTCCAGCTCGCCGCCGGAGCCCTGCGCGGCGGGCTGCCCGTGGTTCGTGGCGTGGACGCTCCGGCCAGCGCGCCGAAGGGCTCCTTCGGGGAGACCAGCGCGACGGAGTTCGAGACGCGCGCTGCCCTCGTGGGTCAGAGCGTCCCGTTCCTGGGCCCGAGCGGATCCATGATCGACTACGGCACGCTCACCACCGACCGCGTCATCTACCGTCAGAAGGCGCCGGTGTACGTGCTCGCCCGCACCGACACCCCCGACGCCGTCACCCAGGCTCTGCGAGACCGTGGCCTGTCGGTCTCCACGACCCTGGCCGACGTCCAGCGCACCCTCGACCAAGGTGCCTACGCATTGGCGCTGCGGCTCTACGCCGTGGTGGCGCTGCTGGTCCTGCTCATGGCGCTGGCCGGCCTGTTCGTGAGCACCGCCGTCCAGATGCCGGCCCGTCGCCGGGATGCCGCGTCGCTGCGGGTGGTCGGCGTACCCCGAAGATCCGTGATGTCGGCCGTCGTCCGCGAGCTCGCCGTCGTCCTCGGCGGTACGGCGATCGCCGGCCTCGCAGCCGGCACCCTCGCCCAGTACGTCGTGCTCCGCACGGTCACGCTCGGAGTCGTGGAGTCGATCACCACCCCGGCCCTGGTCGCTGCCGTCGACTGGCAGCGTCTCGTCGTGCTGTCCGCGGCCGCAGCTCTGCTGTTCGGGGCGGTGGCGCTGGTGAGCGCGGCCCTCACGGTCCGCGGCGCGCGCGGCTCGACCCTGCGGGAGAGCGCGCGCTGAGGGTCCGGGCCGTCGGTCCGAGGCGGCGTGGGCGAGCTACGCCCCCGTGGGTGCTCGCCCACGCCGCAGTCGGGCACCGTGGGTCATGCGCGATGACCGCTGGTGCCGCCAGATGGAATTGGAATCACGGTGGTTGTGAGGTTGTCCCCTGTGCCCGATCGGCGTCGCGGGTGGCCAGGAAGCGTTTGACGTCGTCGAGCTCGTGGCGTCGGTGCCGGAGCCGGATAGCGGCCTGCCTGGCGTTGGCCAGGGCGGCGTCCTGGCGGACCCAGCGCTCGATCAGCATCGTGATCACACCCACCACCGGAGAGGGTGGTGAGGGAGATGTGTGCACGCGGGCCCCCCCGGACTGACTCGAATTTCGGGCGGGGTCCTGGCCCAAGATGGTGCCGGACCGTGATGGCCGGCAGTTTGTCGGCCACCAACCTAACCGAAGTTCCCCGCCTGCGGTCTAGATCGGCGAAATCTCTTCAGGTGACGGCTGCTCACGGAGAACGCATGCGGAACGACGGACCTCAGCCGGACGGGAACAGGCAGAACGGGTGCCCGGCCGGGTCGAGCAGCACCCGGACGTCGTCCTGCGGCTGGTACGGCGCGGCTGCCGCGCCCAGCGCGAGGGCGCGAGCCTCGCCCTCGGCCAGGTCGTCGACGCCGATGTCGAGGTGGAGCTGCATCTGCTGGTCTCCCTCACCGGCCGGCCAGGTCGGCGGGACGTGACGGTCTTCCCGCTGGAACGACAGGCCCGTGCCGTCGGGGTTGCCCCGCGGCTTGAGCTTCACCCAGTCGTCCTCCTCGTCGATCACGTCCCAGTCGAGGAGCGCGCGGTAGAAGGAGGCGAGTCCGCGCGGGTCCGGCGTGCCGAGGACGGTGGAGCGGAGCTCGAAGCGGGGTGTGGTCATGGCGACAGCCTAGGAATAGGTTGCGGGGCAGGTGTCGTATCCGGGCCCGGCCGTTCGTGGTGGTGGTGAAGGAGGGTCCACCCGGGGCCCCGAACAGGGAGGAAGAGTCATGACGCAGTACCTGCTGTCCGTCTACATGACCGGTGAGGAAGAGGCGCCGGCGGCGGACGAGATGGACCGGATCTACAAGGCCGTCGACGACTTCAACGACAAGGTCAGGTCGCAGGGAGCGTGGGTGTTCGCCGGCGGTCTGGAGCCGATCGAAGCGGCCACCACCGTGGACGGCACCAGGTCCGAGCCGATCGTCACCGACGGCCCGTTCGCCGAGTCCAAGGAGTACCTCGGCGGCTTCTGGGTCATCGAGGCGCCCGACCTCGACGCCGCCCTGACCTGGGCGAAGGAGGGCTCGGCCGCGTGCGCCGGCAAGGTGGAGGTCCGCCCCTTCCAGCCCGAGCCCGCCTGAATCCTTGCAGGAGGTCGAGCGGGTCTTCCGCGAGGAGTACGGCCGGGTGGTCGCCTCGCTGGTGCGCCGCTTCGGTGACATCGACATCGCCGAGGAGGCGGCCGGCGAGGCCCTCCTGGTCGCTCTCGAGAAGTGGCCGGTCGAGGGTGAGCCGCCCAACCCGGGCGCGTGGCTGACCACCACCGCCGGCAACAAGGCCATCGACCGCCTCCGCCGCGAGGCCAAGAGCCAGGACAAGCACCGGCAGGCGATGCAGATGTACGAGCAGCTGGACAGGGCCGAACCTCCCGAGCCGACCGGAGTCGTCACCGACGACCGGCTGCGGCTGATCTTCACCTGCTGTCACCCGGCCCTCGCCCCCGAGGCGAGGGTCGCGCTCACCCTTCGGCTGCTCGGTGGCCTCACCGTCGCCGAGATCGCCGAGGCCTTCTTCATCCCGGAGACGACGATGGCGCAACGGATCACCCGGGCAAAGAAGAAGATCAAGGTGGCCCGGATCCCCTACCGCATACCGGCGCCGGACGACCTCACCGAACGGCTCGCGGCCGTGCTCGCGGTGGTCTACCTGGTGTTCAACGAGGGCTACCTCTCCACCTCGGGCGAAGCGCCGATCCGGGAGGAGCTCACCGGCGAGGCGATCCGGCTGGGCCGGGTGCTCCGCGAGCTGCTGCCCGACGTGCCCGAGGTCGCCGGGCTGCTGGCCCTGATGCTGCTCACCGAAGCGCGGCGGCCGACGCGGGTCGCGGCCGGCGAGCTCGTGCCGCTGCACGAGCAGGACCGGGGTGGCTGGGACCGGGCCCTGATCCACGAGGGCCACGCGCTGGTCCGCGAATGCCTCGAGGCGAACCGGCCCGGGCAGTACCAGCTGTTGGCCGCGGTCAACGCCGTCCACACCGACGCGCCGACCGCAGCCGATACCGACTGGGCCCAGATCGCCACGCTCTACGCCCAGCTCTACGCCGTGAACCCCACCCCGGTCGTCGCCCTCAACCGCGCCATCGCGGTGGCCGAGCTCGACGGTCCCGCGGTCGCCCTGGCCGAGGTCGACCGGCTCGACCTCGAGTCGTACCACGCCTGGCACGCCACCCGCGCCGACCTGCTCCGCCGCCTCGGCCGAAGCGCCGAGGCCCGCGCCGCCTATGACGCCGCCATCGCCGCCACCGCCAACGAGGCCGAACGCGCCTACCTCTCCCGGCGGCGTGGCACTCTGGCCACGTGAGGACGGACGGGAGGACCGGCCTGGTCTCGCGGCTGCCGCTGGCCAGCTGGCGGTTGTTCCTCGCCGGCTGCGCGAGCCTCGCGGTCGGTAACGCCGCCGCCGACCTGGACCTGTGGTGGGAGGGCCTCGGAGTGCAGGCGAGCGTGGCGGTCATGGTCGTCTACTTCTCCCTGGCCTGGGTCGGGCTGGCCCGGCCGGCGACGTCGTGGCCATGGCTGCGTGGCGGGCTGGCAACGACCCTGCTGCTCGCCACAGCGGCGCAGCTCTTCGAAGGGGGCTCGATGACCGCGGCGTGGTCCCTGCTCGTCCACGTCGTCGTGCCCGTGATGGTCGGGGCCGACTACCTGCTGGTGGGCCGCACCGCCGGCCGGTGGTGGTGGCCGCTGGCGTGGGCGCTGCTGCCCCTGGGCTACCTCGTCTACTACGCGAGCGCCGCGCTGCTGGTCTACGACTTCCTCGACCCCTTCGGCGCCTATTACCAGCTCGCGGTCCTGGGCTTTCTCCTGGCCGCGGTGGCGATCGGTTTCGTGCTGTTCGGCCTTGCCGGCGGCCGACAGTCGACGTACGCTCACGATATATCGTTGAGCGGTCGTTGACAGTCGGTCGCTCGTGGTGAGAGGGAGAGCGACATGGGACATCACGGAGGCCCCGGCGGGGCATGGGGGAACTGGGGCCAGCAGTGGGGCCAGTCCCCCTGGGGCGGCGGACCCCCGTGGGGACGCGGAGGCCGGCCTGGCCCGCCGCCATGGGTGGCCGGACTCTTCGGCCTGACGACGCAGGGGGAGCAGCACCGCGGTCCGCGGGCCCGGCGCGGTGACGTTCGGGCGGCGATCCTCGACGTCCTCCAGGGGGAGCCGCTCAACGGCTACCAAGTCATCTCGGCGATCTCCGAGCGGACCGGGGGCGCCTGGAAGCCCAGTCCCGGCTCGGTGTACCCGACGATCTCCCAGCTGGAGGACGAGGGCCTCGTCGAGGCCGACGACGAGCGTGGGCGACGCACCCTCCGGCTCACCGACGCCGGCCGCGAGTACGTCGCCGCCAACGCCGACGAGCTCGACGGCGTCTGGAAGCCCTTCGCCGAGCCCGAGCGCCAGGACGGAGGCGACTTCGCCGCGCTCAAGCCCGAGATCGGGCAGGTCATGAATGCCGTCTGGCAGATCATCAGCACCGGCACCGAACAGCAGCGCCGCGACGCGATCGACGTACTCGTCGAGACCCGACGCAAGCTCTACGGACTGCTCGCGGAAGGGGACACCGGAATGAACGAGCAGGACCTGCGGATCAGCGACGCCGAGCGCGATCAGGCCGCCGCCGACCTCGGTGAGCACTACGCGCAGGGCCGGATCACGACCGAGGAGCACCGCGAGCGGCTCGACCAGATCTGGGCGGCCCGCACCCGCCGTGAGCTGGCACCGATCTTCGCAGACCTTCCGGGAAGGACGTTCCCGGTCCGTGGTCCGGCGCCGGCCTCCCGGCCGGCCCCGCGCCGGCCCGGGTGGCGGCGGATCCCCACGCCACTGCTGGTCCTGTTCGTGGTCCTTGCCGTGGTCGCGGCCGTCACTCACCTGCCGGTGATCCTGATCGGGATCGGACTGTGGTTCCTGCTCAGCCGGGGCTTCTGCGGGGCTCGCACGCACCGCCGCTGGTAGGCGCGGGCAATCGGGGGGTCTCGACAGGCTCACCGCGGGATGGAAAGGTCTAAACCGGTCGACCTACCCCCGGAGGTGTCCCCCGATGACCGACCCCCGACCTCCCCGCCCCGGCACATCCACCCGTGGGCGCTGGTTCCTGATCTGCCTGCTGCTGGCGCCGGCGGTGATCGTGCCGCTCCTCGTCCCGCTCTACGACAGCGAGGACCCGGCCCTGTTCGGCTTTCCCTTCTACTACTGGTTCCAGCTCGCCCTGATCCCGGTATCGGTCGTGCTCACGGCGATCGCCTACTACATAGCCAGGGGTGCGGACATCCTCGACCGTGAGGCGCACGGCACCCGGCGAGGGGAGACGCCGCGATGAGCGACGTCAGCACCGTGGCCTTCAGCGTCTTCATCTTCTTCTTCCTGCTGGTCACCGTCCTCGGGTTCGCCGCCGCCCGGTGGCGCCGGGCCGAGGCGCTCGACCATCTCGACGAGTGGGGGCTCGGCGGGCGCAGCTTCGGCACGTTCATCGCGTGGTTCCTGATCGGCGGGGACCTCTACACGGCCTACACCTTCATCGCCGTGCCCGCGCTGCTCTACGTCGGTAGTGGCATCGGCTTCTTCGCCGTGCCCTACACGATCGTGATCTACCCGCTGGTCTTCCTGTTCATGCCGCGGCTGTGGTCGGTCTCGCACCGGCACGGCTACGTCACGCCGGCCGACTTCGTGCAGGGCCGTTACGACAGCCGGCCGCTCGCTCTCGCGGTGGCGTTCACGGGCATCCTCGCGACGATGCCCTACATCGCCCTGCAGCTGGTGGGCATCGAGGTCGTCCTGCAGGTCATGGGCATCGGCTCGGAGACCGCCAACTGGTTCATCCGCGACCTGCCGCTGTTCATCGCCTTCGGGGTGCTCGCGGCCTACACCTACGCCTCGGGGCTGCGGGCGCCGGCGCTGATCGCGTTCGTGAAGGACACGCTGATCTACATCGTGATCTTCGTGGCGATCCTCTACCTGCCGACGCAGCTCGGCGGGTGGGACAACATCTTCGCCGACGTCTCCGCCTCGTTCGACACCTTCAACACCGAGAACGCCGACGCGATCGCGGCCGGCGAGGCGGCACCGAAGAGCGTGATCCCGGCTCCCCTGCTGCACTGGGCCTACGCCTCACTGGCCCTCGGATCTGCGCTTGCGCTGTTCATGTACCCGCACTCGGTCACCGCCGTGCTCTCGACGCGTCAGCGCTCGGTGATCCGGCGCAACGCGGCGCTGCTGCCGGCGTACTCCTTCCTGCTCGGGCTGCTCGCGCTGCTCGGCTTCGTCGCGGTCGCCGCAGGGGTCGCGGTCGAGAACCCGCAGCAGGCGGTGCCGCAGCTGTTCGAGAACGAGTTCCCCGACTGGTTCGCCGGCGTGGCCTTCGCCGCGATCGCGATCGGCGCCCTGGTGCCGGCGGCGATCATGTCGATCGCCGCGGCGAACCTGTGGACCCGCAACATCTACAAGGCCTACCTCAGGCGGGATGCCACGCCGTCGGAGGAGGCCCAGCAGAGCAAGTGGGCGTCCCTGTTCGTGAAGTTCGGCGCGCTGGCGTTCGTGCTGTTCGTGTCCACGCAGTACGCCCTCGACCTGCAGCTGCTCGGTGGCGTCTGGATCCTGCAGACGTTCCCGGCGATCGTGATCGGGCTCTACACCGGGTGGTTCCACCGGACGGCGCTGCTGGCCGGCTGGGCCGTCGGCATGATCTACGGAACGTGGACGGCGTGGAACAACCCCAAGATCGGCGATCCGGGGAGCCACTTCGGCAGTCCGCTCGACCCGTTCCTGAGCGTGCCGTGGTCGGACACGTTCCTGCCCTTCGAGACCCTGATGTACATCGGCTTCACCGCGTTCCTGCTGAACATGGTGGTGACCGTCGTACTGTCCGCGATCCTGCGGGCGCTCAAGGTGCCCGGCGGTGTCGACCAGACCTCGCCCGCCGACTACCACGCCGACCTCGGAGACGTCGGCGTGGAGGAGGAGCTGGATCCCTACACCACCGCCTCCCATCCCTGAGGTCGTCCCCGACCTCGCCCGGGTAACGCTGCGCTGTGGTGGCTACCTGACCGGTAAAGCGGTCGACAGGCTGCCCGAACGCGGCGTTACCCGGGGACACGGCGCGGCTAGGTTGAGTGCATGACGACCACGCCTTCGTTCGAGCTCGGCCAGGACCACCTCGACCTGCGCGAGTGGGTGCACACGTTCGCCGCCGACGTGGTCCGGCCGGCGGCCGCCGAGTGGGACGAGAAGGAGGAGTTCCCCTGGCCGGTCGTCGAGGAGGCGGCCAAGGCGGGCCTCTACTCCTTCGACTTCATCGCGGCGCAGGCGATGGACGAGACCGGACTCGGCTTCCCGATCACCATGGAGGAGCTCTTCTGGGGTGACGCCGGGATCGGGCTGTCCATCGTCGGCACCTCGCTCGCGGCCGCCGGTGTCCGGGCCAACGGCACCGACGAGCAGGTCATGGAGTGGATCCCGCAGATGTACGGCACGCCGGGAGACCTGAAGCTCGGCGCGTTCTGCTCCTCCGAGCCGGACGCCGGCAGCGACGTGGGCGCGATGCGCACGCGGGCGACGTACGACGAGGCGAAGGACGAATGGGTGCTCAAGGGCACCAAGACGTGGGCCACCAACGGCGGCATCGCCGACGTCCACGTGGTGACCGCCGTCGTCGACCCGGACCTGCGCACCCGCGGCCAGGCGAGCTTCGTGATCCCGCCGGGGACCAAGGGGCTGAGCCAGGGCCAGAAGTTCGCCAAGCACGGCATCCGTGCCTCCCACACCGCCGAGGTGGTGCTCGACGACGTCCGGGTCCCGGGCGCCTGCCTGCTCGGTGGCAAGGAGAAGCTCGACGCCCGCCTCGCCAAGGCCCGCGAGGGATCCGGTGGACGCGGGCAGCCGTCGATGGCGACCTTCGAGCGGACCAGGCCGGCGGTCGGCGCCCAGGCGATCGGGATCGCGCGGGCGGCCTACGAGGTCGCGCTGGACTACGCGAAGACGCGCGAGCAGTTCGGCAAGCCGATCATCGAGAACCAGGCGATCGCCTTCACCCTCGCCGACATGGCCACCTCGATCGAGGCATCGCGTCTGCTGGTGTGGCGGGCGGCGTGGATGGCCCGGCAGGGCAAGTCGTTCGAGCAGGCGGAGGGCTCGATGTCGAAGCTCTTCGCCGGCGAGACCGCCGTGCGCGTGACCGGCCAGGCGATGCAGATCCTCGGCGGCAACGGCTTCACCCGTGAGTACCCCGTCGAGCGGATGGCCCGGGACGCCAAGATCTACACGATCTTCGAGGGCACCTCGGAGATCCAGCGCCTCGTCATCGCCCGGACGGTCTCCGGAGCGCCCATCCGCTGATGAGGGACAAGGTCCGCGACCCGGTCTTCTGGTCCGACGTCACCCAGCTGGTCAAGACCGTGGTCGCAGTGACCCTGGCGTGGGTGCTCGCCGTCGAGCTGGTCGGTACGCCGCAGTCGTTCCTCGCCCCGTGGGCTGCCCTGCTCGTGGTCCAGGCGACGGTCTTCCGGACCTTCTCGCAGGGGGCCCGTCAGGTGGCGGCAGCCGTTGCCGGAGTGCTGTTGGCGTGGAGCGCCGGCAACCTGGTCGGTCCCGACGTCGCAGCCCTCGGCGCCGTCGTCTTCCTGGGACTGCTGCTCGGGAGGTCGCGCTTTCTCGAGGGGGAGGCGACCACAGCGGCCGCCACGGGGCTGGTCGTCCTCACGACCGGGTTCTCCGACGACCAGCATGCGCTGGTCGACCGGCTCCTCGACACCGGGATCGGGATCGCGGTCGGCCTGGTCGTGAACGTCGCCGTGTGGCCGCCCCTGCGCCGGCGCACTGCGATCGCGGCGCTGGACGACCTCGACGACCGCATCGGCGGGCTGCTGGTCGAGGTCGCCGACGGGGTGGCGGGGGAGTGCTCACGCGACGACGTGGCCGGCTGGCTGGAGACGACCCGGGATCTCGACGAGCTGATCGAACGCGCCTGGGCCATGGTGCGGCAGGCGCGCGAGAGCGCGGTGCTCAACCCGCGGCGTTCGGCTCGCGAGCTGCGCCACCCCGAGGTGTGGATCGTGCTGCTGCGCCACATGGAGCAGGCGGTGGCGGAGACCCGCAGCATCGCCCGCACGCTCGAGCGATTCCTCGAGCAGCAGCGGGAGTGGGACCCAGGCTTCCGCGACGGCTACGTCGACGCCGTACGTCGAGGCGGTCGGGCCATCGAGACCGCCGACGCCGACGCGATCCGGGAGTGTCGCGCCGTGCTCGAGGAGATCGTCGCCCGGTTGGGGGAGGCGGACCCGGCGCCGGAGCTGTGGCCGGTCTACGGCGGCCTCGTGGTCAACCTCTTCAACATCCTCGAGGCGATGGAGGAGGTGGCTGCCGCGAACCCGCTCGACCAGCCCCCGCTGCCGGCCCTCCTCCGTCGCCGGCGGACTACAGGTCGACCGCCCGGTTGACCCAGGTCGACGTGACCTGCATGCCGACCTTCTCGTAGAGGCCGAGCGCCCCGGTCCGGGAGTCCGTCGAGAGCTCCGAGACGGTCGCGCCGTGCTCGCGGCCGACCGCGAAGGCGTCGACCAGCAGGGCCTGGCCCAGGCCGAGGCCCCGGCGCTCCCGCTCCACCGCGAGGCGCGCGATGTAGCAGGTGCCCTCGCCGTTGAGCTGGAGCAGCGCCATCCCCACGACCGCGCCGGACGGATCGACCACGACCCGCAGCTGCCACGGCTCGAAGCCGGGGCGGAGCACCGTCTGGGACTTCCAGATCTCGAAGGTGTCGCGCTCCCGGACCGACCACTCCAGGAACGCGTCCTCGTTGACCCGCCAGACCTCCGGCCACTCCTCCTCGCGGGCCGCGCGCACGACGTACCCCTCTGGCAGCGGGCGCTCGGGGATCGACACCCCTGCGGGCAGCTGGAGGACCCAGCTCTCCCAGCGGACGTGGTAGCCGAGGGCCTCGAGCAGCCGGTCGCCGGCGGAGCCCCTGGGGACGGGCATGCCGACCTTCCCCTGACCGTGCTCGCGCGCCTTCTCCTGCATCCAGCGCGCCAGCTGGGTGCCGATGCCGCGACCGCGGTGATCGGGGTGGACGGCGGCGTCGCCGCGGTCGTCGTAGGTGTGTTCGGAGTAGGCGACGAGGGTGTCGCCCTGGAGGATGCCGACGGCGTGCTCGGGGACGTCGTACCCGGGCCGCTGCCAGTCGGCCACGATGTCGGCCTCCTCGATCACGACCTCGCCGACGTCGTGGAGCTCCTGGGCGGCCATCACGGCGGTGACGGCGGCGGCGTCGGCCGTGGTCAGAGGGCGTTCGGTGTAGCCATCGGGGAGGTCAAGCGGTGCAGGCATGCCGAACAGTGGACACCAGGCGAGGCTCCCGCGTCACGCGATTTCTCGAGGAACGCGGCCACCGGACAACCCGAAATGGCGCTGACCCGCCCGAAACTTTCGGGCGGGTCAGCGGCCGCGGGTCAGGAGTGCGAATGGCGGAGATGTCGAAGTCGAGCTTGATCTTCTCCGAGACGAGTACGCCGCCGGTCTCGAGCGCGGCGTTCCAGGTCAGGCCCCAGTCCTTGCGGTTGATCGAGGTCGAGCCCTCGAAGCCGACCCGCAGGTTGCCGAAGGGGTCACGCGCGGAGCCGGTCTCCTCGAACACGATGGTGACGGGCTTGGTCACGCCCTTGATGGTCAGGTCGCCGGTGATCGCCCACTCGTCGCCGTCCCGCTCGACCTTGGTCGAGACGAACGTCAGCTGCTTGTGGGTGTCGACGTCGAAGAAGTCACCGGACTGCAGGTGGCCGTCACGGTCGGCGGAACCGGTGTCGACGGAGCCGGCGTCGATGGTCAGGCTGACCTTGGAGGCGGCCGGGTTCGCGGTGTCGATCGCGGCCGTGCCGTCGAAGTCCTTGAAGGTGCCGCGGACGGTGGTGACCATCGCGTGGCGGGCCGAGAAGCCGAGGCGGCTGTGCGCCACGTCGAGGGTGTAGTCGCCGGAGATGTCCTCCACGGCGGCGGTGCCGGCCTCGAAGTCACGGTCGATGACGGCGGTGCTGCTCTTGCTGCGGTTGAGGAAACCCATCTGCTTCTCACTCCTGTGGTGGTGGTCTGGTGGTTGAACCTTTCACCAGTGCTAAACAGAACTCCGGTCCGTTTCTATTCCGAGTCCGGTGTGGCGCCGGTCACACTCCGTGCCATCCGTAGGATCCCGACCGATGATCGACCCACTGCAGACCGTCCTGATCGTGGTCTCCCTCCTCTTCGCGGCCGTCGCGGCGGTCCACGTGGCGCTCGATCGACCCACCGGCGGGCTCCTGCTCGGGCTCGCCGCGCTCCTCGAGCTCGGGCTCCTCGCCCAGGCGGTGATCGGTATCGCCCAGCTCGTCTCGGGTGACCGGGACGTCAACGGGGTGGTCTTCGTGGGCTACCTCCTCGCCACCTGTGGTCTTCCTCCCGCTGGCGACCCTGTGGGCACTGGGCGAGCGCACTCGCGGGGGTACGGCGGTGCTGGTGGTCGCCGGCCTGGTGCTGCCGGTCCTCATCGTCCGGATCCAGCAGGTCTGGACTTCTGCCGGTGCCTGACGGACAGCCCACCGACAAGGGATGGGGGCGAGCGCTGATCCTGGTCTACGCGGTGTTCGCCATCTCCGCGCTCGGGCGCTCGTCCACTCAGCTGGTCCAGAAGGCTGACGAGGCGCCACTGGCCTACGGGCTGTCGGCATTCGCCGCCATCGTCTACGCGGTGGCGACCTTCTGCCTGGCGCGGCCGGGCCGGCGTACGACCCCGTTGGCGTGGGCGGCGGTGCTGGTCGAGCTCGCGGGCGTCCTCGTCGTCGGCGCGCTGACCGTGGTCGAGCCGGAGCTGTTCCCCGACGACACCGTGTGGTCGCGCTTCGGGAGCGGCTACGGCTGGGTGCCGGCGGTGCTGCCCTTGCTGGGCCTGGCCTGGCTGTGGCACACCCGCCCGGGCCGGGCTCAGCGGAACGCGGACTCCCCGGTCAGCGCCTGACCGATCACCAGCTGGTGCACCTCGGCGGTTCCCTCGTAGGTGAGCACCGACTCGAGGTTGTTGGCGTGCCGCATGAGGGGGTACTCCAGGGTGATCCCTGCGGCGCCGAGGATGGTCCGGCACTCGCGGGCGATCCGCAGTGCCTCGCGGGTGTTGTTGAGCTTGCCGACGCTGATCGCCTCGGCCGGGAGCTTGCCCTCGTCCTTGAGCCGGCCCAGGTGCAGCGCCAACAACATGCCCTTGCCCAGCTCGACCGACATGTCGGCCAGCTTGGCCTGGGTCAGCTGGTACGACGCCAGCGACCGGTCGAAGATCTCCCGGTCCCGTGCGTAGGCGATCGTCGTCTCCAGGCAGTCGCGGGCCGCGCCGAGGGCGCCGTACACGATCCCGAAGCGGGCCTCGGTCAGGCAGGACAGTGGGCCCGAGAGCCCCTTGGCCTCGGGCAGCATCGCCTCGGCCGGGAGCCGGACCTCGTCGAGGACCAGCTCTGAGGTGACCGAGGCGCGCAGCGACATCTTCTGCTTGATGTCGGGGGCGTCGAACCCGTCGGTGTCGGTGGGGACGACGAAGCCTCGCACGCCGTCGTCGGTGCGCGCCCAGACGATCGCGACGTCGGCCACCGAGCCGTTGGTGATCCACATCTTGTTGCCGGTGACGATCCAGTCGGTGCCGTCCTGCCGCGCCCGGGTGCGCATGCCGCCGGGGTTGGAGCCGAAGTCGGGTTCGGTCAGCCCGAAGCACCCGATCGCCTCGCCGGTCGCCATCCGCGGCAGCCACTCGTCCTTCTGGGTGTCCGAGCCGTGCTTCCAGATCGAGTACATCGCCAGGCTGCCCTGCACCGACACGATCGAGCGCAGCCCGGAGTCGCCGGCCTCGAGCTCGAGGCAGGCCAGGCCGTACGCCGTCGCGCTCGTCCCGGCGCACCCGTAGCCGGTGAGGTGCATCCCGAGCAGCCCCATCGACCCGAACTCCTTCGCGAGCTCGCGCACGGGTGCCGTACCGGCGTCGTACCACCCGGCGATCTCCGGCTTGAGCTTGTCCTCGACGTAGGTACGGACCGTGTCGCGGATGGCGCGGTCCTCATCGGAGATGAGGGAGTCGGTGTCGAGCAGCTCGAGGGGCGTCTTGGGCATGGGCCCATCATCCCCGAAGGGCAGGTAGGCCCAACTGAAGGAGCAGGCGCACCCAATTCGACGCTCAGGGACATCCAACTCAACAGTTTTGCCCGATTTCGGGCAGAAAGTTGCGAATTGGGAGAACGATCAGGATGATTCCGGACGTGACTGCCGACCCCGAGCTCGTCGAGCGGATCGCGACGAGCACCGGGCTCAGCCCGGCCGAGGCGGTCAGGGTGATCGAGGACGTGGTCGGGTTCCACGCCGAGCCGGTCGAGGACTTCGTCCGGCGCCGGCACGCCCACCTGAAGACCTATGGCGCGAGAAACCAGGAGATCTTCGCCCGGATCGCGGACGAGCTGGCGGACCGCGTCGTCGCGGCGCCGCCGCTGACCGAGCGGCAGCTGCGACGAATCGTTTATGGCTAGCGGAGCCGCGCCAGCGGATCCGCTGATGGTGGTCGAGCGAGCCGCGCGACCGAGGGACGAGGTCGCGACCGGCGTGTCGAGACCCAGTGACATGAAAGGAAACCGGAATGTGCGGAATCGTCGGATACATCGGCGGCCAGCAGGCCGCCCCGCTGCTGCTCGAGGGGCTGACCCGGCTCGAGCACCGCGGCTACGACTCGGCCGGGCTGGCCGTGCTCGGCAGCAACGGCATCAAGGTCGCCAAGCAGGCCGGCCGGGTTCGCCAGCTGTCGGAGGACCTGCCCAAGCGGTTCTCCGGACGCAGCGGCATCGGGCACACCCGCTGGGCCACCCACGGGCCCGCCAACGATGCGAACGCGCACCCGCACACCGACGCCAAGGGTGACGTCGCGGTGGTCCACAACGGGATCATCGACAACGCCGCCGCGCTGCGACACCGGCTGGCCGACGACGGGGTCGACCTGGTGAGCGACACCGACACCGAGGTGATCGCGCACCTGGTCGCCCACTCGGAGGCCGACACGCTCGAGGGACGCGTGCGCGATGCGCTCGCCGTCATCGAGGGCACCTACGGCATCGCGGTCATGCACGCCGACTTCCCGGACCGGATCGTGGTGGCCCGCAACGGCAGCCCGCTGATCATCGGCGTCGGTGAGAGGGAGATGCATGTCGCCTCCGACCTGGCCGCGTTGGTCCGCTACACGACGACGGTCGCCCACCTCGAGGACGGCGAGCTGGCGACACTGACGGCGACCGGCTTCACGACGTACCGCCAGGACCTCACCAGTACGCACAAGTCCGCCACGACGATCGACGTCGATCCCGCCGCCTACGACGCGGGCGACCACGAGTCGTACATGCACAAGGAGATCCGCGAGCAACCCGAGGCGGCCGAGCGGGTGCTGCGCGGGAGGCTGGACGAGCGGTTCGGCACCGCTCACCTGGGCGGGCTGAACATGGATGCGCGCGAGACCCGGGCTATCCGTCGGGTGAAGATCCTGGGCTGCGGCTCGGCCTACTACGTCGGCCAGATGGGCGCCTCGCTGCTCGAGGAGCTGGCCCGGATCCCGGCGGACGCGGAGGCAGCCAGCGAGTTCCGCTACCGCAACCCGATCATCGAGCCGGACACGCTCTACGTCGCGGTCAGCCAGTCCGGCGAGACCATCGACACGCTGCTCGCCGTGCAGGAGATCCGGCGCAAGGGCGGACGCGTCATCGGCCTGGTCAACGTGGTCGGCAGCGCGATCGCGCGGGAGTGCGACGGCGGGATCTACCTGCACGCCGGGCCCGAGGTCGCGGTCGCGAGCACGAAGGCGCTGACCAACATGTTCCTCGGGTTCGCGCTCCTGGCGCTCCAGCTCGGACGGGTGCGCGACCTGAGCATCGCGGACGGGAAGCGCCTGATCGCCGGCCTGGCCCGGCTCTCCGACCAGTTCGGCGAGATCATCGCTGAAGAGGACACTCTGGCCGAGGTCGCCACCATCCTCGCGGAGGCCGAGAGCCTGTTCTTCGTCGGTCGGGTGCGCGGATTCCCGGTCGCCCGGGAGGGGGCGCAGAAGTTCAAGGAGATCTCCTACCGCCACGCCGAGGCCTACCAGACCTCCGAGCTCAAGCACGGCCCCTTGGCGCTGATCTCACCCGAGGTCCCGACCGTCGCAGTGGTGCCCCAGGACGAGCTGACCGACCGCAACGTGGCGGCCCTGCACGAGATCGCGGCCCGCGGCGGCCCGCTGGTGGTGGTGACCCACCAGGGCGTCGACCTGGGCGAGCTCGAGGCGGTGCGGATCGACGTACCCCGCAACGAGGTGGAGCTCGACCCGATCCTGCTCACCCTGCCTCTCCAGCTGCTCGCCTACCACGCGGCCCGTCACCTCGGGCACGACATCGACAAGCCGCGCAACCTCGCCAAGTCCGTGACGGTGGAGTGATCGTTGAGTTGGGCCTCGCGGCCCCTCGAGTTGGGAATGTTGGCCCCTCCTGAGGGCCCTCCTGCCCAACTCAAGGGGCCATCATGCCCAACTCAACGATCAGATCGGTGGAGTGACGGACGGTACGGTCCCGGGGAATCACCGACAACGCGCCGGGGCACCTACCGTTGGAGACATGTCCGACGAACCAACCACCCCCGCGATCACCTTCGACGACCTGGGGCTCGCCCCCGAGGTGCGGAAGGGTTTGCGCGACGTCGGCTACGAGACCCCCTCGCCGATCCAGGCGGCCACCATCCCCACGCTGCTCAAGGGCCGCGACGTCGTGGGGTTGGCCCAGACCGGGACCGGCAAGACCGCGGCGTTCGCGCTGCCGATCCTCTCCCGGCTCGACCTCTCCCAGAAGACGCCGCAGGCCCTCGTTCTGGCTCCGACGCGCGAGCTCGCGCTCCAGGTTTGCGAGGCCTTCGAGAAGTACGCCGCCCACCTACGCGGCGTACGCGTGCTCCCGGTCTACGGGGGGCAGGGCTACGGCGTCCAGCTCTCCGCACTGCGCCGCGGGGTCCACATCGTCGTGGGCACGCCCGGCCGGATCATGGACCACCTCGACAAGGGCACCCTCGACCTGACCGAGCTGCGGTTCCTGGTGCTCGACGAGGCCGACGAGATGCTCAACATGGGCTTCGCGGACGACGTCGAGACGATCCTCGCCGACACCCCGACGGACAAGAACGTGGCGCTGTTCTCGGCGACCATGCCGGCCCAGATCAGGAAGCTGTCGGCGAAGTACCTGCGCGACCCCGCCGAGATCACCGTGCGCAACAAGACCGCCACAGCCGCCAACATCACCCAGCGCTACCTGATCGTGTCCTACCCGCAGAAGGTGGACGCCCTCACCCGGATCCTCGAGGTCGAGAACTTCGAGGGCATGATCGTCTTCGTCCGCACCAAGAACGAGACCGAGACCCTGGCCGAGAAGCTGCGCGCCCGAGGGTTCTCCGCCGCTGCCATCAACGGCGACGTCCCCCAGGCGGTGCGAGAGCGCACCGTCAACCAGCTCAAGGCGGCGAAGCTCGACATCCTCGTCGCGACGGACGTTGCCGCCCGGGGGCTCGACGTCGAGCGGATCAGCCACGTCGTCAACTTCGACATCCCGACCGACCCGGAGTCCTACGTGCACCGGATCGGACGCACCGGCCGAGCCGGTCGGAGCGGCCAGGCGATCTCGTTCGTCACCCCGCGCGAGCGACGGCTGCTCAAGGCGATCGAGAAGACCGCGCGCCAGCCGCTGACCCAGATGCCGCTGCCGACGGTCGAGGATGTCAACGTCACCCGGCTGGCCCGGTTCGACGACGCGATCACCACCGCCCTCGATGACGAGGGGAAGGTGTCCTTCTTCCGCGACGTGGTGGCCCACTACATGCGCGAGCACGACGTGCCCGAGGTCGACGTCGCCGCAGCGCTGGCCGCTGTGCTCCACGGCGACACCCCGCTGCTGCTCGAGCCGGAGCCCGAGCGACCGGCCCGCCGCGAGCGGGACGACCGGCGCTCCGAGGGAGGCCGTGCGCCCCGAAAGGAGCGCGGCACCCGCCCTGGCTCGGCGCCGATGGCGACGTACCGGATCTCGGTCGGCAAGCGGCACAAGGTCGAGCCCCGTCAGATCGTCGGCGCCATCGCCAACGAGGGGGGCTTGAGCCGCCAGGACTTCGGGCACATCTCCATCCGTCCCGACTTCTCACTCGTCGAGCTCCCGGCGGAGCTCCCGCCCGGAACGGCCGAGCGGCTCACCTCCACCCGGATCTCGGGGAAGCTGATCGAGCTGCGCCCCGACACCGGTCGGCCTCAGGAGCGGTCGCGTCCCGGAACCGGGGATGACCAGGGCACCCGCAAGAAGAAGCCCCGCACCAAGCCGCGGACGAAGCACTGATCCTCGGTCCGCGCCGCGGTGATGGTAGAAGGGAGCCCATGCCGGCCCCTCGAACCAACGCGATCGTCACCGGCCTGCTCGTGGTGGGCCTGCTCACCGGCTGCGAGGCCGCGGAGAGCATCGGCGGGCCGGATCCGGAGGATGCGGCCGCCGCGTTGGCCACGGCGCTCGGCTCCGGCGACTTCCAGGCCGTCACGTTCACGGACGCCACGGCGGACCAGGCGAAGCGCTCGTACGCGAAGCTCACCGAGGGCATGGGCGAGGTCGAGCCCGCGGTCGAGGTCGCCGGCGTCGAGGACGCGGGCGACACCGCCACGGTGCAACTGGCCTGGAGCTGGCCGCTCGGCGGACAGGCCGCCGTCCAAGGTGGCGGCGGGACCTGGGCCTACCGCGCCGAGGCGTCCATGCGACTGGTCGACGACAGGTGGCAGGCGGTGTGGAAGCCGACTCTGGTCGAGTCGTCCCTGAAGGCGGGTGAGGTCCTCGACAGCAGCGTGGTCGGTCCCGAGCGAGGGAAGATCCTCGGCGCGGGCGGGCAGGCGCTGGTCGCGGACCGGCCGGTAGAGCGGTTCGGGATCGACCGGACGCAGGTCAAGGCGGCGCGGGCGGGGGAGTCGGCACGGCGGCTGGCCCAGCTCGTGGGAGTCGACGCGACGCCGTACGTCAAGCAGGTCGAGGCCGCCGGCGAGGAAGCCTTCATCGAGGCGATCGTGTTCCGCCGCGACGACGTCCCACCCACCGTGGACCCGCAAGACCTCGCCGCGATTCCCGGCGCCATCGCCGTCAGCGACACCCTTCCGCTCGCACCCACCCGCGAGTTCGCGGCCCCGATCCTGGGCACGGTCGGCGAAGTCACCGCGGAGATGATCAAGGACGACCCGGACAAGTACCAGATCGGCGACGAGGCCGGGCTGTCCGGCCTCCAGGCGCGGTACGACGACCAGCTGCGCGGCACCCCCGGCGTGGTCGTCCAGGCGGTCGACCCCGATGGCTCCGAGCGCGAGCTGTTCGCGGAGGAGGCCACTCCCGGTAGGCCCCTGCGCCTGACCCTCGACCAGCGACTGCAGCAGGTCGCCGAAGGGCTGCTCGCCGACGTCGGCCCGGCCAGCGCCCTCGTCGCGATCCGGCCCTCCACCGGCGACCTCCTGGTCGCCGCCAACGGGCCCGGGACCGAGGGCCTCAACATGGCGACGTTCGGCCAGTTCGCGCCCGGCTCGACCTTCAAGAGCGTGAGCAGCCTGGCCCTGCTGAGGGACGGGCTGACCCCGTCGTCGACGGTGCCTTGCACCAACCGCATCGTCGTTGACGGCAAGGCGTTCGAGAACTACGACGACTACCCAGCTGGTGGGATCGGCCGGATCCCGCTGCGCACCGCCGTGGCCAACTCCTGCAACACCGCCTTCATCTCCCAGGCCGGCAAGCTCTCCGACGCCGCGTTGGCTGAAACGGCCTCCTCGCTGGGCATGGCCGTCGACCACGATCTCGGCTTCCCGGCCTACTTCGGCAGCGTCGAGCCGCCGGCATCGGAGACCGAGGCCGCCGCCGACATGATCGGTCAGGGCAAGATCCTGGCCTCGCCGATGGTGATGGCGACCGTGATCGCCTCGATCCAGTCCGGGAGCACGGTCCTGCCGCGGCTGGTGAAGGACTGGGAGGTCGACCAGAAGGACGTCCCTCAGCTGACCGGCTCGGAGGCCACGCAGCTGCGGACGATGCTGCGCGGCGTCGTCACCTCGGGGAGCGGCAGCCTGCTGGCCGACGTACCGGGCCCTCCGGTGATCGCCAAGACCGGCACCGCGGAGTTCGAGCGCGACGGCCGGTTGCGCACCCACGCCTGGATGATCGCGGGCCAGGGCGACCTCGCCGCGGCGGTCTTCGTCGAGGAGGGCTCATCCGGCTCGGGTACGGCCGGCCCGATCCTCGAGTCCTTCCTCCGCACCGCCCGTTGAGTTGGGCGTAATGGCCCCTTGAGTCGGGCTTCGTGGCCCCTCGGCAGGGGCCATTACGCCCAATTGGAGGGGCCATCCTTCCCAACTCAACGGGTGTCGCGGGGGGTGACCTTGGCGGCGACGTCCTCGGGCATGGGTTCGTAGTGGGCGAAGGTGCGGGTGAAGGTGCCCGAGCCGTGGGTCGAGGAACGCAGGTCCACGGAGTAGCGGACCAGCTCGGTCTGCGGCACCTCGGCCTTGACCAGGGTCCGGTCCTCGCCGACCTTGTCGGTGCCGAGCACCCGCGCTCGCCGGGAGGCGAGGTCACTCATGACCGAGCCGACGTGGTCGTCGGGGATGAGCACGTCGACGGTGTCGTAGGGCTCCAGCATCGTGATCGTCGTGGTGCCGGCTGCCTCGCGCAGCGCCAGTGACCCGGCCATCTGGAAGGCCATGTCGGAGGAGTCGACGCTGTGGGCCTTGCCCTCGGTGAGGGTGACCCGGAGGTCCACGACGGGGTAGCCGTTGCGGACACCGCGCGCCATCTGGGCCAGCACCCCCTTCTCGACGCTCGGGATGAACTGCCGTGGCACCGACCCACCGACCACCTTGTCGACGAACTCGAAGCCCGCTCCCTCCGGCAGCGGCTCGACCTCGATGTGGCACACCGCGAACTGCCCGTGGCCGCCGGACTGCTTCACGTGCCGACCCAACGCCTTCGCGGGCGCGGAGAAGGTCTCCCGGAGGGAGATGATGAACGGCGTCTGGTCGACGTTGACGGAGTAGCGACTGGCCAGTCGCTCCAGCACAACGTCGGCGTGCGCCTCGCCCATGCACCACAGCACCAGCTGGTGGGTCTCGGCGTTGTTCTCGATCCGGATCGACGGGTCCTCGGCGGCAACCCGACCGAGGGCCTGGGAGAGCTTGTCCTCGTCGGCCTTGCTCTGCGCGACGATCGCGACCGGGAGCAGCGGCTCGGGCAGCGACCACGGCATCAGCACCCGCGGATCGTCGACCGACGAGAGAGTGTCGCCCGTCTCCGCCCGGGTGAGCCGGCCGATGGCGCCGAGGTCGCCGGCCACGACCTGGGTGGCCGGGACCTGGTTCTTGCCGAACGGGTAGGTGAGGCTGCCGACCCGCTCGTCCTCGTCGTGGTCCACGTGGCCGGATCCCTCGCCGAAGAAGGAGGAGAAGTGCCCCGAGACGTGTACGGCGTCGTCGGGGCGCAGCGTGCCGGAGAAGACCCGGACCAGGCTGAGCCGTCCGACGTAGGGGTCGCTCGCCGTCTTGACCACCTCGGCCACCAGCGGACCCTCGGGGTCGCAGCTGATCGGCTCGCTCGCGGCGCCGGCGGGAGTGAACACCGACGGCGAGGGATGCTCCGACGGGGACGGGAATGCGCGGGTGGCGAGGTTCAACAGCTCCGCGCAGCCGACACCGGTGACCGAGCAGACCGGGACGACCGGGAAGAACGTCGCGCGCGCGACCGCCCGTTCGAGGTCGGCGATGAGGACCTTCTCGTCGATCTCCTCACCGCCGAGGTAGCGGTCCATCAGGGTCTCGTCCTCGGACTCCTCGATGACGCCCTCGATCAGCTGACCACGCAGCTCGTGGTCGTTGGGCGTGAGGAGCCCGGTCAGGGAGACGACCTCCGAGCCGTCCCGCTCGGGAAGGTAGAGCGGCATCACCTTGTCGCCGAAGGCCTCCTGCGCCTGCGCGAGCACGCCGTCATAGTCCGCTCGGGCCTGGTCGAGCTTGGTGATGATCACCGCCCGCGGCATGCCGACGTCGGCGCACTCGCGCCACAGCGACCGGGTGCCGTCGTCGACACCCTCGTTGGCGGCGATGACGAACAACGCGCAATCGGCGGCACGGAGCCCGGCGCGCAGCTCGCCCACGAAGTCGGCGTAGCCCGGGGTGTCGATCAGGTTGACCTTGATGCCCTCGTGGACGAGCGGGCGCGAGCGCGAGCGAGCTCGAGCGCCCGTGCGCCTGCTCGGACTCCTCGAAGTCGGTGACGGTGGTTCCCTCGCGCACCGAGCCCGCGCGCGGGATGGCTCCTGCGGCGGCGAGCAGCGTCTCGACCAGCGTGGTCTTGCCGGAGCCTCCGGGTCCGACCAGGACGACGTTCCTGATCCGGTCCGGGCTGCTCGCCTCGAGATCCTGCCCGGCTGGTCTACGGGCGCCACCCTTGTCTGCCATCGCGCCACCTCCACGTCGAAGGCAACTCCTGTTGACGCCTCGGCACAAGAGGTATCGGCAAACTTGCCGGTGGATGGTCGATACAGGACCCGGGAGGTAGGAAGCCCCCCGCCGCATGGGGTCAGCGGGGGGCCCCTGTCGACATTCGACTTGCTCCCTCCGAAGTCGACGCCCACATCATCACACCGCAACGCCTCTGTGTCTGCAGTTTTCCCAAGGCTTTCCGGGTGCGAGAGTGAGGGCATGAACACCAGCCCCCACCAGCGGAACGACCTGCCCCTGCTCCCGCCCGAGCGACTCCGGCTCTACGTCGACGGCGCGTGGCGGGAGGCGAACGACGGCGGCCAGTTCGAGGTCCACGACCCGGCCGACGGATCGGTGATCGCCGAGGTTGCCGACGGCTCCCCGCTCGACGCCATGGACGCCCTCGACGCGGCGGTTGCAGCCCAGCCCGACTGGGCGCGGACCCCGCCGCGCGACCGCGGCGAGATCCTGCGGAAGGCCTTCGAGCTGCTCACCGAACGGGCCGACGACTTCGCGCGCCTGATGTCCCTCGAGATGGGCAAGCCCCTCGCGGAGGCGAAGGGTGAGGTCACCTACGGTTCGGAGTTCTTCCGCTGGTTCGCCGAGGAGGCGGTCCGCATCCACGGTCGCTGGATGCACGCGCCCAACGGCGCCAGCCGGCTGCTCACCCTGAAGAAGCCGGTCGGGCCGTGCCTGTTCATCACGCCGTGGAACTTCCCGCTCGCGATGGGCACCCGCAAGATCGGGCCGGCCGTCGCCGCCGGCTGCACGATGGTGATCAAGCCCGCGGCGGAGACACCGCTGTCGATGCTCGCTCTCGCCGCGGTGATGGAGGAAGCCGGCCTCCCGCCGGGCGTCCTCAACGTGATCACGACCAAGCACTCCGGCGAGGTCGGATCGGCACTGATGGGGGACGATCGCTTGCGGAAGGTGAGCTTCACCGGCTCCACCGAGGTCGGGAAGGTCCTGGTCCGGCAGTCCGCCGACGAGCTGCAGCGGGTGTCGATGGAGCTGGGCGGCAACGCGCCGTTCCTCGTCTTCGAGGACGCCGACGTCGACGCGGCGGTGGACGGCGCGATGATCGCGAAGATGCGGAACATGGGAGAGGCGTGCACGTCGGCCAACCGGTTCCTGGTCCACGAGTCGGTGGCCGACGAGTTCGGGAAGAAGCTGGGCGATCGGATGGCGGCCCTCACGGTCGGCCGCGGCCAGGACGACGGTGTCGACGTCGGGCCGCTGATCAATCCGGACGCGGTCGAGTCCGTGGGCGGGCTCGTCACCGACGCTGTCCATGAGGGCGCCACCCTCGTCACCGGTGGTACGCCGGTCGACGGACCCGGTTACTTCTACCCGCCGACCGTGCTGGTCGGTGTCCCGGCCGAGGCACGGATCAACAGCGAAGAGATCTTCGGGCCGGTTGCGCCGATCACGACCTTCACAGACGAGGCGGAGGCGGTGGCGCAGGCCAACAGCACGGAGTACGGCCTGGTCTCCTACGCCTACACCCGCGACCTCCAGCGAACGATCCGGCTCTCGGAGTCGCTCGACTTCGGGATGGTCGGAATCAACACCGGACTCGTGTCCAATCCCGCTGCACCGTTCGGCGGGGTGAAGGCGAGCGGGTTCGGGCGCGAGGGCGGCTTCGAGGGGATCGAGGAGTACCTGGACACGACGTACGTCTCCTTGCCGGCCGGCTGATGGAGCCATACGCGCCGGTCGCCGAGCAGTACGCCGACTTCGCGCGCTGGTCCCGCGACGAGTCGCCCTGCTTCTCGGAGTGGGCGAGCGGCGTGGCCGATGATCCCGGTGTCCTTGCCTGGCTGTCCGACCTCCCCAGGGTCAAGCAGCAGCCGAACCTGGTCTTCGCGGCCGCGCGCTGGCACGGGGTCCCGGCACCCGGCCCGTACTCAGGTCTGCGCAGCGCGCTGCTCGGGGACAACGGCACCATCCGGGCGACGATCCTCAGCCGCTCGACCCAGACCAACGAGGCCGGCCGGCTGGCGACCCTGACCCCGGCGTTCGCGACGATCGCCGGTGACGAGCCGCTGGCGCTGGTCGAGGTCGGGGCCAGCGCAGGGCTCTGCCTCTACCCGGACCGGTACTCCTACGCGTGGGCCACCGACTCCGGGCTGGTCACCGCTGGCGAGGGCCCGCGGCTGGAGTGCGAGGTCACCGGACGGTTGCCGGACAACGTGAGGATCCCGGTGGTGAGGTGGCGGACCGGCATCGACCTGAACCCTCTCTCCGTGACCGACGACGACGCCATGGCCTGGTTGGCGAATCTCGTCTGGCCCGAGCAGGACGACCGGCGTGAGCGTCTGCGGGTTGCCGTCGAGGTGGCGCGTGCCGACCCCCCGGCCGTGCTGGCCGGGGACCTCCTCACCGAGCTTCCCGGAGTGGTCGAGCAGGCCGGGGCCGCGGGCCGGGTGGTGGTGTTCCACAGTGCGGTCATCGCCTACCTCGAGGCCGCCGACCGCGCGCGTCTTCCAGGAGATGATGACCGGGCTGGTCGAGGAGGGCCGGTGCCACTGGGTCAGCAACGAGGGCGCCAACGTGCTCCCCGAGGTGACGGCCTCGGGTCCCCCGGTGCCGGACGACCTGGCGAAGTTCGTCCTGGGCGTCGACGGCCGCGCAGTCGCCTGGACGCACGGCCACGGCCAGTCGATGACCTGGCTGGCAGGCCAGAGCTAGACCGGCCAGTGCTAGACGGCCAGGCCCATGGTGTCCGCCAGGCCGGTGCGGCCGCGGATCTTCAGCTTCCGGTAGACGTTCGAGAGGTGCCACTCGACGGCCTTGACCGTGACGGCCAGCTCCGCGGCGATCTCGCGGTTGGTCATGCCCGCGGCCGCCAGCCGGGCGGTCGTCTGCTCGGTGACGGTGAGGCTGGCCAGCGTCTCGCTGAGGATTCGGCGCGGTTCCTCGCCGATCCGCTCGAGGATGCCCCGGATCCGGCTCTGGAGCGGAAACAGGTCCTCACGGCCGGCGTAGGCTTCCGCGCGGCGGAGCAGGGTGACGGCCTCGGTCGCGCCGGATGGGCTCCCCTCCAGCGTGAGGAGCACGGCGAGGTCGGTGTCGACCTGCGCGGCCAGACGGCGAGCCTCCAGGTCCTTCAGGATCGCCTGCGCCTCGCGCAGCATCACGAGCCGGGTGCCGTCGGCGTTGGTCGTCGCGGCGGTCCGCAGGGCGTGGGCCACGGTGTACGGCGTCCCGCCGTCCCGCGAGAGGGCCAGGTGCTGCCGCGCGAGCAGGTCGGCCTCCCGCGGCCGGTGCAGCCGGGTGAGGGCGAGGGCCTCGCCGGAGCGCCACGGGACGAGGTCGGGGTCGTCGAGGTCGTCGCCGAGGTGCTCGCTGGCCTCGGCGTAGCGGAGCGAGGCGAGGTCGGCGTTGCCCTGCGCGGAGGCGATCTCGCCGAGGGTGTAGGCCGCCAGCGCGCCGGGCACGCCGTCGTACGACGTGAACGCTCGGACGCGTTCTCCGTCGGACACCGCCCGGGTGAGGTCGCCGCGGGCGAGGTGGCACTCGGTCAGGGCCGCGGCATGGCGGACCGCGGGGAGCGCTCGGGCGCTCACAGGGCAGGCGTCCAACATGTGCAACGCCTCTGTGATCTTGCCTGCCCGAACCAGGTCGGATCCCGAAGGAAGCTGTCTGGACGCCGTCGGGTTTGGGGACTCGACGAGCATGGGGCAAGGCTAGGAAGCATGCGTGACCAAAACGTAACGAACGCGGATCTTTTTGCCTTGAGGTCTGGTCAGGTCCGGCCCAGGAACGCCCGGAGACGTACGTCGGCCGGCGCCTCGACCGGGTCCGGCAGGGCGGCGGCGAACCGGGTCCCGCGGTCGATCTCGACAACCACCCGGTGGGCGACGGGCAGCAAGTGACGGGCCAGTTCCTCGGGGATCGGAGTCCGCTCGCCGGTCGCCTGGGCCACGTCCCAGCCGTGGACGGTGATCTCCAGGGCAGCGGTCGCGACGAGCATGCCGGTGGCGAGGTCGACCCCGCCCACCCTGACCCCGGGTGGGCCCTCCCCGCTCCACAGGCCGAGCAGGGCGCAGGCCTTCTGTCGCAGGACCATCACCCGGGGTGCGGCCGGGGCGCGGGTCAGCGCGACGCTGCCTCCGGCGGCCTCGGTGAAGGCGTCGAGCGAGTCGTCCATGTGGGCCAACAGGTCGCGCAGGGTCCACCCGCGACAGGGGGTCGGGGCGCCGAGTCGGGCCTCGCTGATCCCGGCCAGGGCCACCCGGGTGTAGCCGAGGGAACGCTCCAGCAGCTCGACGGCGCTTGCCAGCGCCGTGGTCACGGTGTCTTCGCGGGGATGTGGCCGGCGGGCAGCCGGTCGGGCAGCCCGAACCGGCGGAAGAGGTTGGTGTCGAAGAAGGCCGCGACGTGCCGGACCCGGTCGCCCTCGATGTCGAGGACCTGGAGATGGAACGGCTCGAAGTCGCCGTCCTCGGTACGCATGTAGAGCCCGAACGCCGGCTGGCCGTTGGCGCTGGTCGCCACCATGGGCATGTCGTGGACCCCGCCCGGGCACTGGAGATCGATGAGGTTGCCGATGTTGTCGGCGCCGACGTACCAACCGAGGAACGGCGGCATCTCCCAGACAGCCTCCTGGGTCAGCATCCCGACGATCGCGTCGACGTCCTTGCGCCAGAACGCCTCGACGTAGCGGTCGAGGAGGTCCTGCTGCTCGGGGGTCAGGTCGGGTTCGACGGTCTCCTCGGTGAGGTGCCGGTCAGCGAGCTGGGCGTGGGCGCGCTGCAGCGCGGAGTTGACGGCTGTGCTGGTGGTCTCGAGCGCCTCGGCGACCTCGGCGGCCGACCAGCGGAGGACGTCACGGAGGATGAGTACCGCGCGTTGGCGGGCCGGCAGGTGCTGGAGCGCCGCGACGAAGGCCAGCCGGATCGAGTCGCGCTCGGCGACGACGACGGCCGCGTCGGGGACCGGTTCGAGCCAGGGGATCTCGGGGTCGGACTCGAGGGCGTCGCCGGCCATCTGGTCGGGCGTCCCGAGCCCGGCGGGGAGCGGGCGCCGGGGCCTGCCCTCGAGGTTGGTCAGGCAGACGTTGGTGGCGATGCGGTAGAGCCAGGTCCGGACCGACGACCTGCCCTGGAAGTCGGCCGACGCCTTCCACGCTCGGAGGAAGGTCTCCTGCACGAGGTCCTCCGCCTCGTGGAAGCTGCCGCTCATCCGGTAGCAGTGGGCCAGCAGCTCACGCTCGTAACGGTGGGTGAGCCCCTCGAAGTCGTCGAGCTCTGTCGTCGTGGTCATCGTCGCCGTCCTCACGGGTCGCTCCTCGCCGTCGCCCAGTCTGCCTGTTCGTACCGACCGGAGTCGACGGGCAAACTCATCGGTCATTCGCGGACCGCTGCCGGGAGTGGGCGGCGAGCGCGAGCGCCCGTTCGGCTGCCGGACGGGCGACGTCGGCGTCCTCGGGGATCAGGCCGATGCGGGTACGCCGCTCGAGCAGGTCCGCGGTGTCGGCGGCACCCTCGTGGGTGATCCCGAAGAGCAGCTCGGCGAGGGTGACCGGGATGTGGTCGGCGATCGGGGCGAGCAGCTCGTCGTCGGGGAGGCCGCTGACGTCGCGGGCACTCGTCAGCACCAGCTCGGCATCGGTGCCGTAGCGACGGACGAGGCGGTCTGGGAGCTCGAGCCGGGACAGGTCCTTGCGCTGCGCGGCGCCGGCGAGGGGGAGGGACCGGGTCCGGCAGGGGCCGGCCTCGATCCCGACGTTCGCGAGCGCGGTGTCGAGGGCGTCCTCGGCCATCCGTCGATAGGTCGTCAGCTTGCCGCCGACGATCGTCACCACACCGGAGGCCGAGGTCAGCACGGCGTGCCGGCGGGAGAGGTCCGCGGTCGAGCCGTCGCGGGTGTCGAGCAGCGGCCGCAGGCCGGCGTACGCACCGACCACGTCGGACCGGCGCAGGTTGCGGGTGAAGGCTGAGGAGACCACGTCGAGGAGGAAGCCGATCTCCGGCTCGGAGGGCGTGGGTACGTCGGGGATCTCGCCGTCGACCGGTTCGTCGGTGAGACCGACGTAGATGGTGCCGTCGGGCTGTGGCAGTACCAGCACGAACCGGTTGAACTCGCCGGGGACGGTCGCGGTCACGGCGACCCGGAGACCGGGGAGGGTGCCGGCGCGCAGCACGAGGTGGGTGCCGCGGCTGGGGCGCAGTGACACCTCCTCGACCAGCTCGCCCGCCCAGACGCCGGTCGCGTTGACGACCGTGCGCGCGGTGACCATCGAGGTCGCGCCGGTGAGCTCGTCCCGGAGCGAGACGGTCGTTCCGGTCGCCGACAGCACCCGGGCCCGGGTACGGACGTGGGCGCCGTACGACGCCGCGGTGCGGGCGATGGTGGTGACCAGCCGGGCGTCGTCCTCCAGCTGACCGTCCCAGGAGAGCAGCCCTCCGCGCAGGCCGCCGGGCCGCAGGCCGGGGGCCAGGGCGAGGGCCTCGGTCGCCGAGACCCGGCGGGGCCTGGGCAGCGTCTCGCGGTCGGTGCGGGCGCCGCGCCGGAGCAGGTCGCCCGCGGTGAGCGCGGCCCGGGTGACCGCCGCGTGGTAGCGGGTGACGCTCTGGTGGAGCGGCACCAGCATCGGCGTCGCGTGGGTGAGGTGGGGAGCCGTGACCTCCATGAGGATGCCGCGCTCGACGGCGCTCTCGTGGGCGACGCCGACCTGGCCGTGGGCCAGGTAGCGCAGTCCGCCGTGGACCAGCTTGGACGACCACCGAGAGGTCCCGAAGGCGAGGTCGTGGGCGTCGACCGCCAGCACCGAGAGCCCGCGGGTGACGGCGTCCAGGGCGACCCCTGCGCCGGTGACGCCCAGGCCGATCACCACCACGTCGACGTCGACCGGTGCATCGACGAGGCCAGGAGTGATGCGCTGCCCGGTCACGGGGCCAGCGCCCGGGTGAGTACGGCGACCAGCTCGGCGTCGAGCGCCTCCTCGGAGACCGAGTCGTCGACCATCGTGTGTGCCGACAGCACGAACCCGTGGGTCGAGAGGACCAGCCCACGGGCGATCGCGACCGGGTCGCCGGCACGGACGTCGCCGGCCTTCTGGCCCGCGCGGACCCACTCCTCGACCAGCCCGAGGACCGCGTCCTGGGAACGGCCGCGTCGGGACAGCAGGTAGGGCAGCAAGAGCTCGGGGTCGAGCTCGACGATCCGGACGAACAGCTCGTTGTCGCGCAGCGCGCGGACCCCGCCGACGAGGGAGGTGACCAGCCGTTCGGCCGGCGAGCTGACGGAGTCGCCGTCGACGATGGCGGCCACGACGTTGCCCCACTCGCGCGTCATCAGGTCGCCGAGCAGCTGGGGCATGTCGGACCAGGTGCGATAGATGGTCATCCGGGAGACCCCGGCGCGACGGGCCACCTCGGTCAGCGTCGTACGTCGCCAGCCGACGTCGAGGATGCACGCGCGGGCGGCGTCGAGGTAGGCACCCTCCCGCTCGTCGAGATCCGGTGTGTGACGAAGTGACGCCATATGTCACACTGTAACGCATGCCAGTCGACAGCCACGAGATGCACCCGACCCGCTGGGGCGACCCGGCCGCCGCCGCGCCGCTGCCCGACTCCGCCCGCGGCCTGATCGAGCTGGCCTTCGGCCTCGACGAGCGGCCCGCGGTGGAGCACCCGAGCGTCCCCTCGGCCAGGATCGAGGAGGACCTGCTGGACGGCCTCCGCGACCTGCTCGGCGCCGACCACGTCCGCACCGACGACGAGACCAGGCGGCTCCGCACCCGCGGCAAGTCCACCCCCGACCTGCTCCGTGCCCGGGCCGGCGAGCTGGACGACGCCCCCGACGCGGTGGTCCGCCCCGGCGACCACGACGAGGTGGCCGCCGTGCTCGCCTTCGCGGTCGAGCACCACCTGGCCGTGGTGCCGTTCGGCGGCGGCACCTGCGTCACCGGCGGGCCTGGCCGCCCGCCGCGAGGGGTACGCCGGCGTCCTCTCCCTCGACCTCGTCCGGATGAAGCGGCTGCTCGACGTCGACCCGGTCTCGATGACCGCCACCCTCGAGCCCGGCCTGCGCGGCCCCGAGGCCGAGGCGCTGCTCGCCGAGCACGGGCTGATGCTCGGCCACTTCCCGCAGTCGTTCGAGTACGCCTCCATCGGTGGCTTCGCCGCCACCCGCTCGAGCGGCCAGTCCAGTGCCGGCTACGGGCGCTTCGACTCGATGGTCGTGCGACTGGCGGTGGCCACTCCCTCCGGCCGCCTGGACCTGGGCGCCGCTCCCGCCAGCGCGGCCGGCCCGGACCTGCGTCAGCTGGTCCTCGGGTCCGAGGGGGTGTTCGGCGTGATCACCTCCGTCACCGTCCGGGTGCGCCGCCTCCCGGAGACTTCCGTGTACGAGGGTTGGCGCTGGCCGTCGTTCTCCGAGGGCGCCGCCGCGATGCGGACCCTCGCCCAGGCCGGGCTGCTCCCGACCGTGATCCGGCTCTCCGACGAGGCCGAGACCGCGATCAACCTCGCCCGGCCGGACCAGATCGGGTCGGACTCCGCGGCCGGCTGCCTGATGATCACCGGCTACGAAGGCACCCCCGCCGCCGTCGAGTCCCGCCGGGCCGCGGTCGGTGCCGTCCTGGCCGACCTCGGCGGCACCGGTCTCGGCGAGGAGCCCGGCAGGTCCTGGGTGGAGGGACGGTTCCGGGCGCCGTACCTCCGGGACTCGATGCTCGACGTCGGCGTCCTCGTGGAGACTCTCGAGACGGCGACCTGGTGGTCGAACCTCGACCGGCTCTACACCGACGTCAAGGGCGCCCTCGAGCAGACGCTGGGCGAGGGGACGATCGTGCTCTGCCACATCTCGCACGTCTACGAGACCGGCTGCTCGCTCTACTTCACCGTGGCCGCCAAGGAGACCGACGATCCGCTCACCCAGTGGGGGGCGGCCAAGACCGCAGCCGGCGAGGTGATCGCTGCGGCCGGGGCCACGATCACCCACCACCACGCCATCGGCACCGACCACAAGCCGTGGTACCGCGACGAGATCGGTGACCTCGGAGTGGCGATCCTGCGCGCGGTCAAGGCCGAGCTCGACCCGACCGGGATCCTCAACCCGGGCGTCCTGATCCCATGACTTCACCCCACGAAATGACCCGCAACTTCACGTTCCTGGTCAACCCGGCCTCCGGCGGCGGCTCCGCACCTCAGGCCGTCGTACCCGTGGCCCGGCTGCTGCGCGACGCCGGTGCCCGGGTCGAGGTGACCTACTCGCCCGGGCCGCACGCGATGGCGCGACCTGCTCGACGGCGCGATGTCGCGGGGCGACGTGGTCGTGTCCGTGGGTGGTGACGGGATGCTCTCGTCGGTGGCGGGTCCGGTCTCCCGCGGCGGTGGGACCCTCGCGGTGCTCCCGGCCGGGCGCGGCAACGACTTCGCCCGGATGCTCGGGCTGCCCGACGACCCGGCCGGCCAGGCCGAGCTCCTGCTGACCGGTGGCGCCCGTCGGGTCGACCTGCTGTCGCTCACTGTTCCCGGGGTCGCCCCGCGATCGGTCGCGGGCTCGGTCTACGCCGGTGTCGACGCGCACGCCGCCGAGATCGTGGACCGGGCCCGGCTGCCGAAGAAGCTCCAGTACCCCTACGCCGCGGTCCGCTCGCTGGCGACGTACCAGCCCGGGCGCTACCTGCTCTCGGTCGACGGCGTCGAGCGCGAGTACGCCGCCGCGACGGTCGTCGTCGCCAACTCCGCCTACTACGGCAAGGGCATGAAGATCGCGCCGGAGGCCGTCATCGACGACGGGGTGCTCGACGTGGTGGTGATCGAGGCTGCGTCCCGCCTCGAGCTGCTTCGCGCCCTCCCCACCGTCTACGACGGCGCGCACGTCGACCGTCCCGAGGTGACGGTGCTCACGGGCAAGCGGGTCGAGCTGCGCGGTGACGCCCGCAACCCGATCCCGCTGGGTGGTGACGGCGAGCCCCTCGGTGCCCTGCCGGGCCTCGACGCGGAGCCCGCGGTCGTGGAGATCCAGCCCGGCGCGCTCTCCATCCTCGCCGAGTCGGCGCAAACGCCGCCGTCCTGATCGCCGAGTCGGCCCAGGTGCCGAGAGACCGCCAGCAGTAGCGCCGACTCGTGCTACTGCCGGACCACCCAGGGCGGCGTGACGATCCGGTTGTCCGGGGCGAGCGCGGTCATCAGGTGTGGGCTGCCGTCCTCCAGCAGACCGGACACGGGGGTCAGCCGGGCCTCGCCGCCCTCGACCTCGACCAGCAGCAGGTGGGCCTGCGCGGCCCACGCGGCGGTCCCGGCGTCGGCGAAGCCGTCCGGCACGTCCTCGCGGACCTTCGCGCCGGAGCCGGAGATGAGATAGGTGCGTCCCCCGACCTCGTTGACCTGGAAGTTGTGCTCGTGGCCGGCGAGGACCAGCCGCACCCCGGCGGTGTCGAACAGAGGTAGCAGGGTCTCCTGGATCTCGGTGTCGTTGTGGTGGTGGGGCCCGGCGCAGTAGGCCGGGTGGTGGGAGAAGGGGATCAGCCAGCGGGCTCCGTTCGGCGCGAAGGTCGTACGGAGCCAGTCGCGGTGCTCCGGAGCCTGGAAGAACCGGTGCACCCCCTCGTCTGCGCTGTCCATCGAGGTGTCGAGGCAGACCAGCTCCAGGTCGCGTCCGTAGCGCAGCCGGTAGAAGAGGCCGGGGTCGGTGGACGCGCGGTCGGACTCGTCGTGGAACCGCTCCCGGATGTGGAAGTTGTCCTCCATCTGCTCGCGGTCGTCGCTGCCCTCGGTGTCGGACGTGTCGTGGTTGCCGATGGCCGGAAAGACCGGCACCCGTGCGATCGCGTAGCGGTAGGGCTGGAAGAAGCTGGAGTACCAGTCGTCGTCCTCACCGCCGCTCTCGTCGTCCACGTGACCCTGCTCGCCCTGGTAGATGTTGTCGCCCAGGGAGACCACGAACCGGACGTCGCCGTCGCTGACCAGGCGGTCCAGCACCTCGGCTATCCGCCGCTGCCGTCGGCTGGACTCCGAGTCGGCGCGGATCCCCACGCCGTAGTCCCCCAGTGCGACGAACCGGACGGGCTCGGTGGCGGAGTCGGGGTCCGGCCAGGTCCGGAAGCGCGGGTCGTAGCTCCGGCCCGCCGCCGCGAGGTCGTAGCCACCGCTGGCGCTGGGCACCCAGTCCCACCGCTCCCCGGCCGCCCATTCCTCACCATCGACCAGGACCCGGTAGCGGTAGTCGGTGTCGGGCCTCAGGCCCTCGAGCCACACCCAGGTCCGGTCGTCGGTCGACTCCTCGGCCACCACCTGGCCGGCGTGGTCGAGAAGCTGGACTGTGGCTGCGCCGTACGGCTCGGCACCGTTGCCGATGCTCCCGCGCCGCCCCACGCGCCCCAGCTCCTCGTCGTCGAGGATCCGCCAGCGGTCGGCATCACCGCGGGTGAAGAAGAAGGCGCCCCACGCGATGAGCGCCCGGTCGTGGGCGACGTCCACGAGATGGAGGAAGGGTTCGCGGTGGACATCGAGGCTCGCCATGGCCTGATCATGCCGCTGCCCTCAACGAGTCGTGAAGCTCCAGACCAGTAGCTCGGTCGGGGAGGCAGCGGTCAGGCTCAGCCCGGGCCGGTCGCTGATCCGGAACGCGTCCCCGGCCGAGAGCGGCTCGGCGAGGCTGGAGCGCGCGAGCGACCCGGTCGCCACGAACACGTGCTGCAGCGGGTCGTCGGGCAGGGTGACCGACTCACCCGCCTCGAGGAAGGCCGCGTGCAGGGTGGCGGACGCCGTACCGATCCGGGCGACGGCACCGCCGTCGCGGCCGGACACCACCGGCACCAACCCGCCGGCGGCGACCACATCGTGGACCGACGCGGAGGCGTACGACGGTGCCACCCCGGGCTCGTCCGGCCGCACCCACGTCTGGAGGAACCGGGTCGGCCCCGCCCCGGGCTCGGCGATCTCACTGTGCAGGATCCCGGACCCGGCCGAGAGCACCTGGACCTGACCGGCGCCCACGGTGGTCGGCGGGCCGACGGAGGCCGTGTGCACCACCGCTCCGGACAGGACCCAGGTGACGATCTCCAGGTCGTGGTGGGGGTGCTCGGGGAACCCGGCGCCGCCCCGGAGCAGGTGGTCGTCGTGGCAGACCATCGCGCCGAACCCGACGTTCTCCGGGTCGTAGTGGTCGCCGAAGGAGAAGGAGTGCCGGGTGGTCCGGCCCTCCTCCCGGGTGACGAACCTGCCACTTCCCCTGCGGACCTCCACGGACATGGGGACAATGAAACAGTGTTCCCCCAATTCCCTCCGGGCTTCCGGTTCGGCACCAGCACTGCGGCGTACCAGATCGAGGGCGCCGTCGCCGAGGACGGCCGCGGTCCCAGCATCTGGGACACCTTCACGGCGCAGCCCGGACGCATCGCCGACGGCACCAGCGGAGCCGTGGCCTGCGACCACTACCACCGGTGGGAGGAGGACGTCGCGCTGCTCAAGGAGCTGGGTGCTCCGGGCTACCGCTTCTCCATCGCATGGCCGCGCATCCAGCCGACCGGGTCCGGCCCGGCCAACGCCAAGGGCCTTGCCTTCTACGACCGGCTGATCGATGCGCTCCTCGAGGCAGGCGTGCAGCCGATGGTCACCCTCTATCACTGGGACCTTCCGCAGGCGCTCGAGGACGACGGTGGCTGGCTGAACCGCGAGACGATCGACCGGTTCGCGGAGTACGCCGGACTCGTGGGTGACGCGTTCGCCGACCGGGTCGAGCACTGGATCCCGATCAACGAGCCCAACGTCGTGACCACCCTCGGCTACGGGATCGGCGAGCACGCACCCGGCAAGCAGCTCTACTTCGACTCACTGCACGTGGCCCACCACCTCCTGCTGGCGCACGGCCGCGCGGCGATCGCCCTGCGCGCTGCCGGCGCCACCAGCATCGGCTGCGCCAACAACCACGCGCCGGTGTGGCCCGCCAGCGACGACGACGCCGACGTCGGCGCCTCGAAGCTGTTCGACACGATCTGGAACGGGCTGTTCATCGAGCCGATGCTGCTCGGCCGTTACCCCGCGGACTTCGCATTCATGATGGACGAGCTCGTGCAGCCCGGGGACATGGCGACGATCCGGCAGCCGCTCGACTTCTACGGCGTCAACTACTACAGCCCGGTGAAGATCGCGGCCGCCCCGGACGAGTCCGAGATGCCGTTCGAGATGCTCGAACCGCTCGGCTACCCGGTCACCGACCGGGGCTGGGCGGTCGTCCCGGACGCGCTGCGCGAGTGGCTGATCATCTTCCGCGCCCGCTACCGGGCCGCGCTGCCGCCGATCATGATCACCGAGTCCGGCTGTGCCTACTCGGACGAACCCGACGCCAACGGCGTGGTCGACGACCAGCGCCGGATCGACTATCTCGACGCCCACCTGCGGGCGGTGGGGACGGCGATCCAGCGCGGGGTCGACGTCCGCGGCTTCTACACGTGGTCGCTGATGGACAACTTCGAGTGGGCCGAGGGCCTGGCGCAGCGCTTCGGCCTGGTGCACGTCGACTACGAGACGCTGCGGCGTACGCCGAAGAAGTCGTTCCGCTGGTACGCCGACGTGATCGCGGCCCAGACCGAGGAGCCGGCCAAGAACGGCCCCAGTTCGAGCGTGTAACACGTCGTTCGCCGGTCCTCCCGCCCCGCTGCAACGGCCTGGAGCGACCCGGTGACGGCGTGCTAACTGGTGAGGGCCGCGCCGAGCCGGCGGATGATCTCGGTCAGCCGCTCGGGCGAGGTGGCCATGTTGAGCCGGGCGTGTCCGTCGAGACCTGGGTGGTAGGCGTGGCCGGGGGAGAGAAGGACCCGCTGCCTCGCCAGCCCAACCGCGGCCGGGTCCTGATGGCCGTAGGCGCGCAGGTCCAGCCAGGGCAGGTACGTCGCCTCGAGCCGCCTCATCCGGGCGTCGGGGAGGTGCTCGGCGAGCAGCCGGTCGAGCAGCGAGCGGAGCTGGTCGAGCCGCTCGACGAGCGCGGCCAGCCAGGCGTCACCGTCCTCGTAGGCAGCCACCGCTGCGACCGCCCCGAGCGAGGACCACGAGTCGTTGCGGGCCATCGGCACCTCGACGAGCCGCTTGCGGGTGGCGTCGTCTGTCGCCACGATCTGCGCGCACCGCAGCCCCGCGGTGTTGAACGCCTTCGAGGACGCCACGACGGCGACCGCGTGGTCCGCAGTGCCGTCCAGGGAGAGGTAGGGGACGTGCTCGGCTCCGGGCAGCACCAGCGGCGCATGGATCTCGTCGCTGATCACCCGCGCTCCGTGCCGCACCACGACGTCGCGGATGCCCTCGAGCTCCTCGCGGGTGTAGACGTGGCCGCACGGGTTGTGCGGCTGGGTCAGCAGCAGCGTCCGCGCGCCGTCGGCGAACAACCGATCGAGGTGGTCGAGGTCGAACATCGCGGTCCCGGCGTCCGGATCCACCGGCAGGTCCCACCTCTCTCGCCCGGTGATCTGGGCGACGTCGAGCTGCGGGTGGTAGGCCGGGAGCGGGAGCACCATCGGGCCCGGGTCGCTGAGCACGTCCAGCGCCACCCGCACCCCCGCCGTGACGTCGACCGTGCCGAGCACGTGCGCGGGGTCCAGCCGCTGGCCGAAGTGCCGCGCGGCGAAGCCGGCGTACGCCTCGCCCAGCCGGCCACCGGGCCCGAACACGGGATAGCCGGTCACCCCGGTGTTGACGGCGTCGAGCAGCGCCTCGCGGATCGGCGGCGCCAGGGCGTAGTCCATCTCGGCCACCCAGGCCGGCAGCACGTCCGGGTCGACGGTGCCCCACTTGAGGACGATCGCGCGCCGGGCCTCGTCATCGGTCAGGTCCTTGATCACGGTCCGAACCTAGCCAGTCGCTCGATCGGTGGCACCAGCGATATTGACAGATACCCCTAGGGGGTATATGGTCACACGCATGAACACCTGGCGCACCGCGGTCTCCGCCACCCTCCACTGCCTCACCGGCTGTGCCATCGGCGAGGTGCTGGGCATGGTCCTCGCCACCTGGTGGGGATGGGGCGACGCGGCGAGCATCGCCCTCGCCGTCGTGCTCGCCTTCTTCTTCGGCTACCTCCTCACCTTCGTGGGCGTACGGAGGGCCGGCCTCGACGTCGGTACGGCGGTGCGCACGGCGCTGGCCGCCGACTCGCTGTCGATCCTGGTGATGGAGATCGTCGACAACGCGTTCCTGCTGGTGGTGCCCGGCGCCATGGCGGCCGGTCTGGGCGACCCGTTGTTCTGGGGAGCGCTCGTGGCGGCCCTGGCCGTGGCCTTCGTGCTGACCGTTCCGGTCAACAAGTGGATGATCGGCCGGGGCAGGGGCCATGCGGTCGTCCACGCGATGCACGGACACGAGGCCCACGCCTGACCGGCCCGTGTGCTTCGCGCGCTACCGGACACACGCCCCGCCATCGGACCGAGCCTGCCATGATGCGGAAGCATGGGTGTTGAACTCGGCCAGGGCACTGGCCCGCTGCGTGGGGTCAAGGTCGTCGAGCTCGCCGGGATCGGCCCGGGTCCGCACGCCTGCACGATCCTCGCCGACCTCGGGGCCGATGTGATCCGCGTCGAGAGGCCAGGTGGGGCGGCGACCGCCGGCGGCAGCCGCGAGACCGACCTGCTCACCCGTGGCCGCCCCAGCGTCGCCCTCGACCTGAAGCAACCGGCCGCTGTCGATGCCGTCCTCCAGCTGGTCGAGACCGCGGACATCGTGGTCGAGGGCATGCGGCCGGGAGCGACCGAGCGCCTCGGCCTCGGCCCCGACGAGTGCCTGGCCCGCAACCCGAGGCTCGTCTACGGACGGATGACGGGCTGGGGGCAGACCGGGCCGCTGGCGCACGCGGCCGGCCACGACATGAACTACATCGCCATCACCGGCGCCCTGCACGGGCTGGGTCAGGACCCACGACGACCGCACTTCCCGAGCAACCTCGTCGGCGACTTCGGCGGCGGGTCGACGTACCTCGTGATCGGCGTGCTCGCCGCGTTGCTCGAGGCGCGGGTCAGCGGCCAGGGGCAGGTCGTGGACGCGGCGATCGTCGACGGCACCACGCACCTCAACACGATGGCCACCGCGATGCTCGCCGGCGGCGCACTCACGGAGCAGCGAGCCTCCAACCTGCTCGACGGTGGCGCTCCGTTCTACGACCTCTACGAGACCGCCGACGGCCGGCACATGACCGTGGGGGCGCTGGAAGCCCAGTTCTACGAGGAGTTCGTGACCCTGCTGGGCATCAAGGACGAGGCCCCGGACCGCTACGACCTCGGCCGGCTCGACGAGCTGCGCGAGCTGATCGCCCGCACGTTCCGGCAGAAGACGATGACCGAGTGGGCCGGCATCTTCGACGGCACCGACGCCTGCGTGGCACCGGTGCTGACCATCTCCGAGGCCGCGCGCGATCCGCACATGGTGGCCCGCGGCTGCCTGGTCGAGCACGAGGGCATCGTGCAGCCCGCGCCGGCGCCCCGGTTCTCCCGCACCGAGGCCACCCTCGGCACCCCACCGACTCCGGTAGGCGCCGCCACCGTCGAGGCGCTCGAGGCATGGGGGGTCAAGACGTGGCCGCCCTCGTCGAGAGCGGCGCCGCGGTCCAGGGGTGAGCCCAAGGTGGTGAGCAGAGTGAGGCCGTTCCTCTTCCTCGGCACCCGACCCGAGGACGACGCCGCCGACAACGAGTACGCCTCTGTCGTGCGCTGCACCGGCCTGCCCGAGGGCGACGTCGAACGCCGCCGACTGGAGCGCGACCCGCTCGGCGACGTGGACCTGGACGACTGGTCCGGGATCATCCTCGGCGGCGGTCCCTTCAACAAGAGCGACCCCGAGGCCGGGAAGTCTCCCGAGCAGCGTCGGGCCGAGGACGAGCTGCACGCCCTGGCCGAGCGGGTGGTCGCGGCCGACTTCCCGTTCTTCGGGGCCTGCTACGGCATCGGCATCCTCGGCAGCCTGCGGGACGGCCTGGTCGACCGCACCCATGGCGAGCCGATCGGTGCCACCTCGGTCACCCTGACCGACGAGGGTCGCGAGGACCCGCTCTTCGACGGCCTCCCCGACACCTTCGACGTGTTCCTCGGACACAAGGAAGCGGTCAGCCGGCTGCCCGAGGGCGCCGTCCGCCTGGCGTTCTCGGCCACCTGCCCGGTCCAGGCGTTCCGGCTCGGGTCCAACGTCTACGCCACGCAGTTCCACCCCGAGCTCGACATCGATGCGCTCTGCCTGCGGATCGAGGTCTACAAGAACCACGGCTACTTCGACCCGCCGCAGGCCCAGAGCCTCAAGGACATGGCGCGCCGCAGCGTGGTGGTCGAGCCGCCCCGACTGTTGAAGTCCTTCGTCGAGAGGTACGCCCGCCGATGATCGAGCACGTCGACGTCCTGATCATCGGCGCCGGCCTCTCCGGGGTCGGCGCGGCGGCACAGCTGTCCCGCGAGCACCCCGGGAGGAGCTACCTGGTCCTCGAGCGCCGCGCGGCCAGCGGCGGGACGTGGGACCTGTTCCGCTACCCGGGGATCCGGTCCGACTCCGACATGTACACCCTCGGTTACCGGTTCAAGCCGTGGCGGGCCGACACGGCGCTGGCGGACGGCCCGGCGATCCTCGACTACGTCCGCGAGACCGCGCGCGAGTACGACGTCGAGTCCCACATCCGCTACTCCCACCGGGTGACCCGGGCCGACTGGGACTCCGAGACCGCGCGGTGGAGCGTGGAGGTCGAGACTCCGGAGGGCCCACGCCGCCTCACCACCACCTTCCTGTGGTCGTGCAGCGGCTACTACGACTACGACGAGGGCTACACCCCCGAGCTACCCGGCGTCGGGCGTTACCAGGGACAGCTCGTACACCCGCAGCAGTGGCCCGAGGACCTCGACTACCGCGGCAAGCGGGTGGTCGTGATCGGCAGCGGCGCCACCGCGGTCACACTGGTGCCGGCGATGGCGGAGTCCGGCGTCGGCCACGTGACCATGCTGCAGCGGTCGCCCACCTACATCCTGTCGCTGCCGGCGGTCGACGGCATCGCCCGGCTGCTGCGCCGGCTGCTGCCGGAACGGGCGGCGTACGCCGTGACCCGCTGGAAGAACGTCGGGATCGCCACGCTGGTCTACCAGCTCAGCCAGCGCCGCCCGCGCTTCATGCGCGGCGTGATCCGGAAACAGAATTCGAAGCTGCTACCAGTCGGGTACGACGTCGACACCCACTTCAACCCGCGCTACGACCCGTGGGACCAGCGGCTGTGCCTCGTGCCGGACGGCAACCTCTTCCGTGCCCTCAAGAGCGGCACCGCCGAGATCGTCACCGACACCATCGACACCTTCACCGAGACCGGGCTGCGGCTGGTCTCCGGCCGCGAGCTCGACGCCGACGTCATCGTGACCGCCACGGGGCTGAACCTGATGCTGTTCGGCGGGATCGAGCTCACCGTCGACGGCATCAAGCCGGACCTCCGCCAGCAGATCGCCTACAAGGCGCTGATGCTCAGCGGGCTGCCGAACTTCGCCTTCACCATCGGCTACACCAACGCCTCGTGGACGTTGAAGGCCGACCTCGTCGCGGAGTACGTGTGCCGGCTGCTCGCCCACATGGACGAGCACGGCCACCGAAGCGTCGTACCGGTCCCCGGGCGGGACGTGCAGGAGCGGCCGTTCCTCGACTTCACTCCGGGCTACGTGCTCCGCTCGATCGACACCCTTCCCAAGCAGGGCCATCGCGAGCCCTGGCGGTTGCGGCAGAACTACCTCCACGACGTCCGCACCATCCGGCGCGGGGAGATCGACGACGGCGCCCTCCGCTTCGGCTGACCGCCGGGACCGGTGCGCGTCGATTCCGGTCGTTGGTCCCGGCCCACTAGGTTGGGCCAACGACCCGTCCAGTCTTGCCTCGGGTTCCGCGACGGACACGACGGCGGCGCGCCCCTCGCCACACGGCGGGGCACTCGCTTCCCACCTCCGCCGCCCGGCGGGGACGGCATTGGTGAGACACACCAAGCGATAGCGAATTCCTCTTGTCTTCAGCACCATCCTTCGCCGACCTCGGCGTGCCCGCCGCCTCGCCGACGCCCTCGCCGACCTCGGCATCACCACCCCATTCCCGATCCAGGCCGCCACGCTGCCCGACTCGCTGGCCGGCCGCGACGTGCTCGGCCGCGGCCGCACCGGCTCGGGCAAGACCTACGCGTTCGTGCTGCCCGCTGGTCGCCCGGCTCGCGGCCGCCGGCCGCGCCGGCGGCCGCGGCGCGCCCGCGCGCGCTGATCCTGGCGCCGACCCGCGAGCTGGCCGGCCAGATCGACGCCGCGCTCGCGCCGCTGGCCGACGGCCGCCGGCCTGAGCACCCTGACCGTCTTCGGCGGCGTCGGCCCGAACCCGCAGATCCAGCGCGCTGCGCCACGGCGTCGACATCGTCGTCGCCTGCCCCGGCCGGCTCGAGGACCTGATCGGCCAGGGCCACTGCGACCTCGACGCGGTCGAGATCACCGTGCTCGACGAGGCCGACCACATGGCCGACCTCGGCTTCCTGCCCGCCGTACGCCGGCTGCTCGACCAGACCCCGCGCGAGCGGCCAGCGGCTGCTGTTCTCGGCCACCCTGGACGACGGCGTCGACGTGCTGGTCCAGCGGTTCCTGCGCCAGCCCGGTCACCCACAGGTCGACTCGGCGCAGTCGCCGGTGCCGACGATGGCCCACCACGTGCTGCACGTCGCGCGCGACGACCGGCTGCCGGTGCTGGTCGACCTGGCCAGCGCGCCCGGCCGCACGCCTGGTCTTCACCCGCACCAAGCACGGCGCCAAGGCGCTGACCCGCCAGCTCAACCGCAGCGGGGTGCCCGACCGTCGAGCTGCACGGCAACCTCGGCCAGAACGCCCGCACCCGCAACCTGGACGCGTTCCCCGACGGCACGGCGCAGCACGCTGGTCGCCACCGACATCGCCGCCCGCGGCATCCACGTCGACGACGTCGCGCTGGTCATCCACGCCGACCCGCCGGTCGAGCACAAGGCCTACCTGCACCGCTCCGGCCGCACCGCCCGCGCCGGCGCCGAGGGCACGGTCGTCACGCTGATGACCGACGAGCAGGTCGGCGACGTCCGCGACCTGACCCGGGCGGCCGGCATCAAGGCCCGCGACCACCCGGCTCGACGGGCCGGCCACCCGCTGCTGGCCGAGCTGGCGCCCGGGCGAGCGGGTCAAGGTGCCCGGCGGCATCGTCGTCGAGGGTCAGGCCGCTGGTAATGGCGGCAACAGCGGTTCACAGGGGCGCCGCCGAGGTGGCGGCGCGGCCGCAACCGCAACGGAAACCCGAGCGGCAACCGCAACCGCGACGCGGCGGCCAGTCCGGGTCCGGTCGCCGGTCCGGCTCGGCCGGCCAGCGCTCCGGTACGTCGGGCGGGGCGCCCGCCACAGCGCCGCGAGCTTCAGCTCCGGAAGCCGCTAGGTCCCGTCGCCGCGTAGGCTCGCGGCGATGAACATCGATCCCCTGCGCGCCTGGTTGCAGCGCGCGTTGTGGGACGTCGTACCCCGCGACCACCGGGAGACTCCGGCGCAGCTGCGCCGGCGCCAGCTCGTGACGCTGGCGTTCGTCGTGCTCGGAGGGGCGATCCTGGGGATCTCGCTGCGGATCGAGCCCGGCAGCGCCTGGTTCTATCCCGCGACCGTCGGGCTCGCGCTGGTCTGGGCGGTCGGCGCCTTCGCCTCCGGCCCGCTCCACCTCGGCCGGGAGGTCCATCCGTCGGGCCACCACGTCCGGCCGGTGGTCGCACCGATCCTGATCGGTCTCGGCCTCGCAGGCGTCTTCGTGGTGGGTGCCCTGGTGGTGCGCGAGATCGAGCTGCTCGACGGCTTCGTCCGCTCCGTCGTGGAGTACGCCGACGAGGGCTCGGCAACGCTGCTGGTGCTGGTCACCGCCGTCAACGGGATCGCCGAGGAGCTGTTCTTCCGGGGGGCGGTCTACGCCGCCGTGACCCGGCACCCGGTCGTGGTCACGACGGTCGCCTACACCGTCGCGACGCTGGCCACCGGCAACGTGATGCTGGGCTTCGCCGCCGTGGTCCTCGGCACCGTCGTCGGTCTCCAGCGGCGGGCGTCGGGCGGGATCCTCGCCCCGATCCTCACCCACGTCACGTGGTCGCTGTCGATGCTGTTCGCCCTGCCCGTGCTGTTCGGCCGAGTTGCGCGGTGGTCTGCGCCGGGCGCGGGACGGCGCACGGCGCGCCGCGCGGGATGCTCAGCGATGCGGGGGATCCGGCTGGTCCCCGGGCAGCCTCGGGAGGGGTTGGGTCTCGGCCTCCGGAGTGGTCGGCGGCGATACGGGTCGCCGCCGGGGCGCCGGCCTGCTGAGGTAGGCGGCCGGGGCCGGGATCGGGCGGACCAGCTGGACCTGGCGGCGTACCCGCTGCTCGAGATCCATCTCGCGCAGCAACCGCTTGACCGTGGACAGGGACACGGCGTGCAGCTCGCGAAGCTCGGGTGAGCTCTCGGTCATGGCCAGGTCGTTCAGCCGGGCCCGCGCCTCCTGCACGCCGTCGAGGGCCTCCCGGAGGGCCTGCACGTCCTCCGCACCCAGGCTGGTCGTGGGGGCCGGCCTCGTTGCGGACCAGGCGGCCGAACGTGTCGATCCCGGCGGCCAGCTCGCGCAGGGTCTGGGCGAGCCCGAGCAGCACGTCGTCGGCGCCCTCGTCGTCCAGCCAGGCAGCGTCGGAGGTCGTATCCGCCACCGCACGCAACATCGAGCGCACGGCGACCGCCGAGTGCTCCAGCGCCTCGAAGCCCTGACGCAGGCCCGGGCCCACGTCGGGGGTGCCGACGGCGCGGACGTTGAGTCGCCGTCCCTGTCGGCGTGCTGCGAGGGCAGAGCCGACCCGGGGGATGTCGTGGTGGGTGATCCGGCGCGCCTCGTCCAGCCAGGTTCCGCGCGGCCGACCCCACGTCACGTCCCTCGCCGCCACCAGCTCGTCAGCTCCTCCGCGGCGCCGTCGAGCAGTCCACTGATCGAGTCGGAGAGCTCGTCGATGGCGTGGCCGGCGTCGGAGCTGGCGACCTTGGGGAGGGAAGGCAGGGTCGCCGCATGCCGACGGCTGCCCCACCAGGGTCTCGGTGATCCGCTGCCAGGCCGCCGACTCGGCGCTGAGCGAGCCGACGCCGAGCACGAGCATGGCGCTGATCGCGACCTCGATCAGGTTGGAGCGCAGGCGCAGGGCCTGGCCGATCGTGATCGAGACGAAGATCAGCAGGCCCAGGCTCCACCAGTCGAGCGGCACGGCGGCAGCGAACACGGATCGCGAGAGACACGCCGGCGACCACCGAGATCACCCGGTCGAGACCGCTGGCCAGCAGCGAGACCGGGGTCACCTGGACGACCAGCATCGCGGTCAGCGGGGCGAGCAGCGGCTGGGTGCCGGGGAAGAACAGCGTCGCCACGACATAGCTCGCGACCGCGGCGATGGTGATCCGCAGCGACCACAGGACTGCCCCGCGGCCGTCGTTGCGCAGCTGGGCCAGGTTGCGAGCCAGCCTCCGTCGCCACTTGTCGAGCACGGTCCATCATCACCACAACGTCATGGGCCTGAATTTGTCGGCGATGGCGCTCGCAGCGCATGCACGTCCCGCAGCATCCCGGGCCAGGAGCCCGCAGGGTGAGCCACCCGGTCAGCTCTGCTGCTGGTCCTCCAGCGCCCGGCGTACCGCCTCCGCGTAGGGCACCGGCTCCCCGGGCACCAGGTCCCGGATCGTCTGTCGGTGACCACCACGGCGGTCCCCATCGAGTCGATCAGGTTGCGGCCGGTGGTGAGTCGACGTCGGTGACAAGGGCGAGCCAGTACGACGAGAGCCGGGGCGTCAGCACCGGCACCTTGACGATCGGGACCCGGTGACCGCCGAGACCTCCGCGGCCACCTGGAGCATCTCGAGGTAGGTGAGCGACTCGGGCCCACCGATCTCGAAGAGTCGGCCGAAGGCCTCGGCCAGCCCGACCACCCCGGCGAGGTAGCGGATCACGTCGTCGAGGGCGATCGGCTGGGTCTGGGTGGGACCCAGCGGGGGACCACCATCGCCGGCAGGTTCTTGACCAGCTGGCGGGTGAGCTCCCAGGAGATGCCGCCGGCGCCGACCACGATGGCGGCGCGCAGCACGGTCACCGGCACCCCCGTCTCGCCCAGCAGCTGCTCCACCTCCCGGCGGAGCGCAGGTGGGGGAGAGCGTGTCGTCGTCGGAGCCGAGGCCGCCCAGGTAGACGATCTGCCGGACCCCGCCCGCCGCGGCGGCCTTGGCGAAGGTCCGCGCCGCGTCGGCGTCCTTCTGCTCGAAGTCGGGGTCGTCGAGCGAGTGGACCAGGTAGACCGCGACGTCGACACCGGCGAGCGGGTCGGTCAGGGAGGCGCGGTCGAAGACGTCACCCGCGACGGGCTCGCCCGGTCCGTCGTACTCCTCGGGGCGCCGGGTCATGGCCCGCACGGCGTGCCCTCGGGTCGACCAGCTCGGGGACCAGGCGGCGGCCGATGAACCCCGTCGCGCCGGTGACCAGGACGGTCTGTGGGGTGGTCATGGCGCCACCCTAGAGAGTGGCGGGGAACTTCCCGGGCCGCGCACGCGTTGACACCCCACCGCCAACCCTGGAGCAGCCCGTGCCGCTACGACCCTGCCCGCCTGCTTCGCGTCCCAGGTCGACCGCCTCGTGGAGCTCGGCTACCCGGACCTCGCCGGGCTCGACGAGCCGTCGTTCCGTGAGCTCCTCGGGCCGCTGACGCGCCGGCCGGCCGGGTCCCGGAGCGGGACGACGCTGCCGTTCGTCCTCGTCGTGACCCGGGAGCTGGTCCGCCCCGAGGACACCGTCCCGCTGCTGCGCCTGGCCGGCGGGACGAAGCCGGGCGTGGTGGACCGCAACCACGCCGAGGGCGACCTGGCGACCTACCACCCGCTGCCGGAGCTGGGCCTCGACGGACCGGGGTCGGCGCCGGCCTACCTGCTGACCGGGATCCAGCGGGGCGAGGAGTTCTGCAACGTCCGCCCCGAGGACGCGCTGCCGGTGATCCGCGGCCGCGGTCGCACGCCGCTCACGATCGACGAGGGCATCGCGCGTGGTCACCCACGCCCCGCACCTGCTGGAGAAGAACAAGTGCTTCATGCTCTCCGGCTCGCGCCGCGCGACGACCGCCGGGTCCCCGCGATGTGGATCAGCGAGCGGGCGCCCAAGCTCGGCTGGTGCTGGGACGGCAACCCGCACACCTGGCTGGGGGTCGGCCTCGGCCGCCGGAGCGGGTGGCCGGTCTAGGGATCACTGCGTGCGGCGGGCGATCCCCTCGCGCTTGGTCTCGTTCATGGCTGACTCGTACGCCGGGACCAGGCCGGCGATCGACAGCGGCTTGAGCCGCTCGACGAGGTCCTGCAGCGCTCGGGGGACATGCCCGTCTCCTTGTAGGCCGGCCAGACCTGGTGCGGAACACCTCGTTGATCTCCTCGGCGATCGCCGGCCGTGCTCGGCGTAGACCTCTGCGGCGGCGATGGCCGCCTCGGTCGGGAAGCCCAGGTCGAGCAGCCCAGCCCGACCGAGAGCTGGGCGACCGCCACCTCGTAGCGCTCGCGGCCGACCGGCAGACCATGCCCAGCGCCTCCAGGGTCTCGAGGTCGTCGTCGGCGAGCTTGCGGCCGGCGCGCTCGTCGAGCTCGGCGCGCGTCATCTCGTCCGGCATCTCGGCCATCCACGGTGCGAGCAGCGTCCGGTGCAGGGCGATGTCCTCCGGGGTGGCGTCCTCGGGGATCCGGGCGACGTACTTCTCGATCGCCGACAGCGTGAAGCCGTGGCCTGGAGCTCCTGGACGAGCTCGAGCCGGGCGACGTGGTCGGGCGAGTAGTAGCCGGAGCGGCCGCGCCGGATCGGCGGCGGGACCAGGCCGCGGGTCGTGTAGAAGCGGATGTTGCGCACGCTCATGCCGACCCGGTTGGTGAGCTCGTCGAGCGTCAGCAGCTCGCGCAGCTGCTCGACCGATCTCCTCCACCGTACTCCTCGTCCGCCGCCGGGTGATCCGAACCACTGTCCGGTCACCTTGACCACGGTGACAGTAATGGTGTCACAATCGGGGTCGGGTCCCGACAACTCCACAGACAGGACGGTCATGGCTGAAGCATTCGTGTACGACCACATGCGGACGCCGCGTGGCAAGGGCAAGAAGGTCGGCTCGCTGCACGAGGTGAAGCCGGTCGACCTGGTGGTCGGCCTGCTCGACGAGCTCAAGGACCGCAACCCCACCCTCGACCCCACCGGGTGGACGACGTCGTCCTCGGCGTCGTCTCCCCGATCGGCGACCAGGGCGGCGACATCGCCAAGACCGCCGCGCTCGCGGCCGGCTACCCCGAGACCGTCGCCGGCGTCCAGCTCAACCGCTTCTGCGCCTCGGGCCTCGAGGCCGTCAACCAGGCCGCCCGCGGGTCCGCAGCGGCTTCGAGGACCTGATCCTCGCCGGCGGCGTCGAGTCGATGAGCCGGGTGCCGATGGGCTCCGACGGCGGCGCCTGGGCGACCGACCCGGCCACCGCGCTGACGACCGGCTTCGTGCCGCAGGGCATCGGCGCCGACCTGATCGCCACCCTCGGCGGCTGGAGCCGCGACGACGTCGACGCCTTCGCCGCCGAGTCCCACGACCGGGCCGCCAAGGCGTGGGCCAACGGCTACTTCGCCGACGTCCGTCGTCCCGGTCAAGGACCTCAACGGCCTCACGGTCCTCGACCACGACGAGTTCATCCGCCCCGGCACCTCCGTCGAGGGCCTGGCCGGCCTCAAGCCGTCGTTCGCCGAGATGGGCGAGCAGGCCGGCTTCGACGACGTCGCGCTGGAGAAGTACCACTGGGTCGAGAAGATCGACCACGTCCACCACGCCGGCAACTCCTCCGGCATCGTCGACGGCGCCGCGCTCGTCGCGATCGGCACCGAGCAGGTCGGCACCGACCTCGGCCTCACCCCGCGGGCGCGGGTGCTCGCCACCGCCGTCTCCGGCGCCGACCCGACGATCATGCTCACCGGCCCGGCGCCGGCGGCCCGCAAGGCGCTGGCCAAGGCCGGCCTCGACGGTCGAGGACATCGACCTGTGCGAGATCAACGAGGCGTTCGCCGCCGTGGCCATGCGGTTCATGCGCGACATGGGCATCGACCACGAGATCACCAACGTCAACGGCGGCGCGATCGCGATGGGCCACCCGCTCGGCGCGACCGGCGCGATGATCCTCGGCACCCTCATCGACGAGCTCCGGCGGCGCGACCTGCGCCGCGGCCTCGCCACGCTCTGCGTCGGCGGCGGCATGGGCATCGCCACCATCGTCGAGCTCGTCTGACGACTCACGTCGAGTCGGGCGATCCCGCTCGTCGTCGAGTCGGGCGCAGATCCGCACTCGACGCGACAGCCGATGACGCGTTAGACCCCACTCAACGGTCACGAAACCAAGTCTCGAGAGGACAGGACCGATGAGCACCAGCACCGACCAGCAGACCGCGCCGTGCGCTACGAGCGCGACGCCGACGGCATCGTCACCCTCACCCTCGACGACCCGACGTCGAGCGCCAACACCATGAACGAGCTCTACAAGGACTCGATGGCCGCCGCCGTCGACCGGCTGTACGACGAGGCAGGACGACGGTGACCGGCGTGGTCGTCGCCAGCGCCAAGAAGACCTTCTTCGCCGGCGGCAACCTCAAGGCGATGGTGCAGGCGACCAAGGACGACGCCGCAGAGATCTTCGCGATGGCCGAGGCGATCAAGGCCGACCTGCGCCGGCTCGAGCTCTTCCCGCGGCCGGTCGTCGCCGCGATCAACGGTGCCGCCCTCGGCGGCGGCTTCGAGATCACCCTCGCCTGCAACCACCGGATCGTCGTCGACGACCCGAAGGTCGAGATCGGCCTGCCCGAGGCCTCGCTCGGGCTGCTGCCCGGTGGCGGCGGCGTCACCCGCACCGTCCGCATGCTCGGCATCCAGTCCGCGCTGATGGACGTGCTGCTCCAGGGCACCCGGTTCAAGCCGGCGCGCGGCCCAGGAGAAGGGCCTCGTCGACGAGCTCGTCGCCACCCGCGAGGAGCTGGTCCCGGCCGCGAAGGCGTGGATCAAGGCCAACCCCGAGGCGAGCGCAGAACCCGTGGGACGCCGACGGCTACAGGATGCCCGGCGGCACCCCGAGCCACCCCAAGCTCGCCGCGTTCCTGCCGGCGTTCCCGGCGCTGCTGCGCCAGCAGACCAAGGGTGCGGTCTACCCCGCCCAGCGGGCGATCCTCTCCGCCGCGGTCGAGGGCGCCCAGGTCGACTTCGACACCGCGTCGCGGATCGAGTCGCGCTACCTGACCAAGCTGATCGTCAACCAGAACTCGAAGAACATGATCCAGGCGTTCTTCTTCGACCTGCAGGCGATCAACGCCGGCAAGCTGCGGCCCGAGGGCATGCCGCCGTTCAAGGCGCACCAAGGTCGGCGTGCTCGGCGCCGGCATGATGGGCGCCGGCATCGCCTACTCCTGTGCCCGCGCCGGCATGCAGGTCGTGCTCAAGGACGTCGAGCGTCGACAACGCCGAGAAGGGCAAGGCCTACAGCGAGAAGCTGCTCGACAAGGCGATCGCCCGGGGCCGGCAGCACCGAGGAGAAGAAGGCGGAGCTGCTCGGCCGGATCACGCCGACCGCCGACCCCGCCGACCTCGCCGGCTGCGACCTGGTCATCGAGGCGGTCTTCGAGGACCCGGCCTGAAGCACAAGGTGTTCGCCGAGATCGCCGCCGCACGTCAACGCCGACGCCCTGCTCTGCTCCAACACCTCGACCCTGCCGATCACCGAGCTCGCCGACCGGCGTCGACCGGCCGGCCGACTTCATCGGCCTGCACTTCTTCAGCCCGGTCGACAAGATGCCGCTGGTCGAGATCATCCGCGGCGAGCAGACCTCCGACGAGACCCTGGCCAAGGCCTACGACGTCGTGCAGCAGATCCGCAAGACCCCGATCGTGGTCAACGACTCGCGCGGCTTCTACACCTCGCGGGTCATCGGCACGATGGTCAACGAGGGCCTGGCGATGCTGGCCGAGGGCGTGCACCCGGTCTCGCTGGAGCGCGCGGCCACCCAGGCCGGCTACCCCGTCGGCACCCTGCAGCTCTCCGACGAGCTGAACATGGAGCTGATGGCCAAGATCCGCAAGGCCACCCTCGACGCCGCCGAGCGCGACGGCATCGACCTGCCCGCCCACCCCGGCGACGGGGTGGTCGAGAAGATGATCGAGATCGGCCGCCCGTCGCGACTCAAGGGCGCCGGCTTCTACGAGTACGACGACGCCGGCAAGCGCCAGGGCCTCTGGACCGGCCTGGCCGAGACCTTCCCGGTCGCCGAGCAGCAGCTCCCGATCGAGGACGTCAAGGACCGGCTGCTCTTCGTCGAGGCGCTCGAGACCGCGAAGTGCTTCGAGGAGGGCGTCCTCGAGTCCGCGGCCGCCGCCAACATCGGCTCGATCATGGGCATCGGCTTCCCGCCCAACACCGGCGGTGCCGCGCAGTTCATGACCGGCTACGAGTCGCCGACCGGACGAGGTCGGACTGACGGCGTTCCTCGCCCGGGCCGACCAGCTCGCCGAGCAGTACGGCGACCGGTTCCGCGCGACGTCGTACCTCCGCGAGCTGGCCGAGAAGGGCGAGCACCTTCCCCGCCTGACACCACGCTGACCCGCCCGAAACTTTCGGGCGGGTCAGCTGTTTTCGGGACAGGTCCGGACGGCTCGGGGACAATCCTCGGGTGAGCCAGCATTCTCGGGTGGGCCAGCACGCGCCCGTTGTCGACGTCCGCAGCCTCCACGTCCGCTTCGGCGAGGTGGAGGCGGTTGCGGGCATCGACCTCCAGGCGTACGCCGGCCAGGCCACGGCCCTGCTCGGCCGCAACGGGGCCGGCAAGTCCACCACCATGCGGGTGCTGGCCGGCGTGGTGCCGCCCACCGCGGGCACGGTGCTGGTGGCCGGCCACGACGTGCGCACCGAGGCGCTGCAGGTCAAGCGGTCGGTCGGCTACTGCCCGGACGTCGGAGGGCTGGTCCCGCGGGCGACCGCATGGGAGCACCTCCAGCTCTCGGCGAGGCTGCGCCGCCTGACCGACTGGGAGAAGCGCGGCCGCGACCTCCTGGAGCGGTTCGAGCTCGGCGACGCCGCCCACCGGGTCACCGGTGGCTTCTCCCACGGTATGGGTCGGCGGCTGTCGGTGCTCCTGGCCGCGCTGCACGAGCCCGAGGTGCTGCTCCTCGACGAGCCCTTCGACGGAGTGGACCCGATCGGCGTGGAGGCGACCCTCGACGTCATCGGCGACGCCCGCGCGCGGGGCGCCTGCGTCCTGGTCTCCACGCACCTGCGCGAGCTCGCCGTGCAGGCCTGCGGCAACGTGCTGGTGCTGCGCGGCGGTTCCCGGGTCGCGACCATGGACGCCGTTGACATGATCGGCGACGAGGGGGCGCGGGCCTACCGTGGACTTCTCGACTAGGGCCGTCGCCGACGTCGGCCACCTGATGCGTTTCCGCGCCCGGAGGTCCGGGCGGCGCGGGCACCGCTGGGTCATGGCGGCCATGCTGGGTGGCACCGTGCTCGTGGCCGTGGTCCCGGCTCTCGTGCCGGGCGCGGGCGACGGCGATCGCGCGTTGACGGTGCTGACGCTGCTACCAGTGGCGTTCGCGGGCTTCCTTGCCGTGGCCGTCATCTCCGCCGTGGTCTCGGGCGGCGGGCGCGAGCTGCTGCCACGGGACCAGGCCACGCCGTACCCGATCAGCCCGACCACCGACCACCTCGGGGCCCTGCTGCTGGCTCCCGTCAACACCGCGTGGCTGCTCCAGGCCTGGCTGCTGCTCGGCACGGCTGCCTACGGGCTGGGGGCGTCGGCTGAGCTGGTGGCCGCCCAGGTCGTGGTCCTGCTGTGGCTGCTGGTCGCGACCTCGATCGCCCAGGTCGTGGCGTGGACCATGGAGGCGGTCCGCCGTCGACGCCACGGCATCGCGGTGATGCGGGTGCTGTCTGTGGCCCTCCTCGGCACCGCAGTCTGGCTGCACGCGGCGCACCAGCTGATTCCCCTGCTCGACCGGGTGCCGACCGTGTGGCTCGTGGTCGGAGGGGTCGACGGCTTCTCCTGGCGCTGGGCGCTCACGCTCGCGGTCGAGGTCGCCATCGTGCTGGCAGCGACGGCTCTCGGGGTGGTGCCGGCCCACTTCGCGGCCCGGCGCACCGCCCGCGACGAGCTACGCGTCGAGAGCGAGACCCGCGAGGCTCGACCCAACCCGCGCTCGGACCTGTTCGCGCTGGTTCGCACGGACCGGTCCTCGGTGTGGCGCACCGTGCCGATGCGACGTGGCATTCTCGTGCTCGCGATCGGCCCCGGCCTGGTCGCCGTCGCTGGCGACCTGCCGTGGCACGCGATGACGATCCTGCCCGGCCTGGTTGCGTCCGGCGGCGCTCTGCTGTTCGGCGTCAACGCGTGGTGCCTCGACGGCCGCGGTGGCCTCTGGCGGGAGAGCCTGCCGGTGTCTCCGCAGACGGTGTTCACCGCTCGGGCCATCGTGCTGGCCGAGTTCCTCCTGATCGCCTCGGCGATCACGGTCGTGCTGGCCTCGCTTCGGGCGGGCATCCCCTCGGCGCCCGAGTTCGCCGCGCTCGCCGCCACGCTGCTCGTGGTCACCGTCCAGGTCGCCGCCGCCGGGCTGCGCTGGTCGGCCCGGCGGCCGTTCGCCGTCGACCTCCGCTCCGCCCGGGCCACGCCGGCGCCGCCAGTCGTGATGGTGGCCTACTCGACCCGGCTCGCGGTCAGTACGACGCTCACCGGGCTGGTCTTCTCCGGTCTTGCCCGAACGCCGTCGTGGGAGATCTCGGTGCTGATGGCGATCCCGTTCCTGGCGTGGTCCACGGCGCGGCTGCTGCGCGCCGGGCAGGCGTGGACCGACCCGGTCCAGCGGTCCCGCGTGGTGGTATCCGTCGCTGCTAGCGAGACGCGTAGCGGATCCGCTGATGGTGGTCGAGCAAGCCGTCGCCGACCGAGCCTGCGAGGGCGGCGAACTGGCGGGTCGAGACCCCGTGAGGTGAAAGTGGACCAGACCTTGGGTCAGCTAGAAGCGAACCAAGGGTGGTGCAGGTCGTAGAACGTCGCGCCCTGCATGGCCGCGTCCAGTGTCTCGCGGACGTCGGCCGGCATCTCCGGCATCTCCTTGCTCTCGGCGGCGCGGGCGCTCTCCTCGTCGGTGAAGGCGACGGTCTCGGTGAACGTGCCGTCGGCCTCGATGGCGAGGGTCGCGCCGAGGATCTCGGGCCGGAGCTCGTGCAGCATGTCGGTGTCGCCCATCAGGGACTTGAGCCTCTGCGGGTCGTCGACCTTGCCGCGGATCACCTGGACGAAGCCGGCGGCGTCCGAGCCGCCGTCCAGCATCAGCGTGACGTCGTCGCAGTCGTGGTACTCGACGGGACCGTCGATCAGGTCCGTCATCCGCCTGGCCCACTCGCCCTGCTCGGGTCGTTCGGAGTTGCGCATCGCGGCCTCGCGCGACTCGAACCGGATGACGCCCACGAACTGGTCGTCGTCGGTGAACCCGTAGGTCCCGCCCAGCCAGCCGTCGGCCGACGGGGCCATCTCCTCCCGCCACGTGTCCGCCAACGCGCGGAGCTCGTCCTGCCGCGTGCACTTGCCCTGGATGATCTGGATGAACACGATGACCTCCCGTCCCGCAGCCACCCCGGGTGAGTGGTCTGGGGTCAACCCTCGACGCTAGGCCCGGCCACCACCGGCGTCCATGACGCGATCGGGTCAAAAGGGGCAGGGGTACCCCGGCCCTCAGCGCAGCAGCTCGTCCGGGTGCTGTTGGTGGCCATCCTCGAGCTCCTCGCGGGTCGGCTTCTGCACGTTGTCGGCGTACATGTTCTCCGAGAGCCTTGCTCTCACCGCCTTGATCCGCGAGCCAGGTGCCGGGACGCCGTTGCCGTCAACCGCCGTGGGTGCGGGAAGGATCTGGTCGCGGTCGCGAGCGGTGAGGGTGTAGGCGCGCTCCTCGCTGATCGGCAGGTGCCGCTCGCTGTAGCCGCCCTCGGGCGATCGCATGATGATGCCGGTCTCGTAGCCGTGGAGCAGCTGCTCGTTGTCGTGCCGCTGAAGCGAGATGCACCAGCGCTTGGTGACCACGAACGCGACCACGGGTCCCAGGAACACCGCGACCCGCATGAACCAGGTGATCTGGTTGATGCTGAGGGCGAAGGTCGTCGCGATGATGTCGTTGCCCCCGGCCATCCACAGGAGCCCGTAGAAGGTCATCAGCGCCGCCATGGTCGCGGTGCGCGTGGGGGCGTTGCGGGGCCTCTGGAGCAGGTGGTGCTCCCGCTTGTCGCCGGTGATCCAGGCTTCGACGAAGGGCAGGACCAGGACCACGGTGAACAACAGCCCCGGCAGCACGATGATGGGCAGGAAGACGTTCCAGCTCAGGGTGTGACCCCAGAAGGAGGACTCCCAGCCGGGGAAGATCCGCAGGGCTCCGTCGGGCCATCCCATGTACCAGTCGGGCTGGGAGCCGGCCGTCACCTTGGTGGGGTCGTAGGGACCGTATCTCCACACCGGGTTGATCGACAGCAGCCCACCCATCAGGGCCAGAACGCCGAAGACCATGAAGAAGAACCCGCCGGCCTTGGCCATGTAGACCGGCAGCATCGGGAAGCCCACGACGTTCTGCTCGGTGCGGCCGGGGCCGGGCCACTGGGTGTGCTTGTGGTAGACGAGCAGCAGCATGTGGGCGGTGATCAGGGCCAGGATCAGCCCCGGGATCAGCAGCACGTGGGCGATGTAGAGCCGCGGGATGATCACCTCACCCGGGAACTCGCCTCCGAACATGAAGAACGACATGTAGCTGCCGACAACCGGCGTGGCCTTCATGAAGCCGTCTGCCGCGCGGAGTCCGGTACCGGACAGCAGGTCGTCGGGCAGCGAGTAGCCGGTGAATCCCTCCAGCGTCCCGAGGAGGAGCAGGAGGCATCCGATCACCCAGTTGAGCTCACGTGGCTTGCGGAACGCCCCGGTCACGAAGACCCGGATCAGGTGCACGAGCATGCCGGCGATGAAGATCATCGCCGCCCAGTGGTGGATCTGGCGCATCAGCAGGCCGCCACGGACCTCGAACGAGATGTCCAGGGTGGAGGCGTAGGCCTGCGACATCTGGATGCCGCGGAGCTGGTCGTAGGACCCTTCGTAGGTCACCTCTGCCATGCTCGGCTGGAACCACAGGGTCAGGAACACCCCGGTGAGCAGCAGGACGACGAAGCTCCACAGCGCGATCTCGCCCAGCATGAACGACCAGTGGTCGGGGAAGACCTTGCGCAGGTTCTTCTTCATCGCGGTCCCGAGGCCGAGCCGCTCGTCGGCCCAGTTGGCGACCACCCCGATCCGCGCCGGCTTGCGCGCAGGGGCCGCCTCGGTGCGGTTGCTCCGCACGAAACGGCCGGTGTCGATGCTCACGGACCTGCCCTCTTCCCGGGTCGGGTCGCCCTACGCTGGTGCGGAGCGACCCGACCTCTCTTCAGGGTATGGAGTTTTGGGACAGAAATCTATGCACAATGAGTAAGTATGGTTGAGGGCACACGACCGTACGCCGACGACCCGTTCGCCATCGGGGAGCTCTCGCGCCGTACCGGCGTGCCCCAGGCGACGCTGCGGACGTGGGAGACGCGGTACGGACTCCCTCGGCCGCATCGCCTACCTGGTGGGCACCGCCGCTACGACGAGTCGGCGGTGCGCGAGGTCAAGCGCGTCGTCGCCCACCGGACGGCGGGGATGAACACGGAAGCCGCGGTCGCCCGGGTGGTGGCAGAGCGGATGGCCGCCTCCCCTTCCGTCTTCGCCACGCTGCGTGAACGCCATCCGGAGCTGGTGCCGCAGCGCCTGAGCAAGCGCACACTGATGGGCCTGACCCGGTCCATCGAGGACGAGTACGTCGCGAGGGCCGAGCGGCCCACGCTGTTCGCGACCTTCCAGCAGGAACGATTCTTCCGGCAATCCGAAAGCCGCTGGCGGAGTCTTGCTCGCACCGCAGCCTTCGCTGCGGTGTTCGCCGACTTCGACCGGAGCTCGACCGACAAGGGGACCCTGCGCCACGTGGCCCTCACCCCGGACGCGGCCCTGACCAGGGAATGGGTGCTGGTGTGCGACAGCCCCAGCTATGCAGCGTGCGTCGCTGGGTGGGAGGCGCCGGGTCAGGAGGACCGCCCCGACAGCCAGCGGGTGTTCGAGACGGTGTGGACGGTGGATCCGCAGGTGGTCCGGCTCGCGGCGATCACCTGTGCGGAGCACGTTCGGGCGGCACTGCCCGACGCCGGGGGCGAGCTCGACACGTTGCTGTCCGACTCCCCGCCGGAGCCCTCGGCGGACCTGCGTCGGGCCGACGACCTGTTCCACCGTGTCCTGGGCTACCTCGACGCCCGGCAGTGAGGGCGCCCTAGAGGCGACCGAGCGCCGTGCGCAGGCCGTCCTCGGCGTCGTCACCGAGCTTCTTCAGGGCAGGGGCCAGAAGCGGCGCGACGAACCTGGCCAGCCCCCGGAAGTCGAACTCCGCGGTGTAGGTGACCCTGGTGCCGCCGCCGTTGGGTGCGATCGCCATCGTGTCGCGGGCGACGACGGACTTGTTCTCCCCGCGCAGGGCGAACAACCGGTCTGGCTCGTGCCCGGTCACGGTGTAGGTCAGCTCGGTCTTTCGTCCCAGGAAGGACGAGACATTGCGGTACGTCGTCCCGACGCCGCCGTCGCCCGAGACGCGTGTCGTCTCGACCGTGCCCGGGTCCCACTCCATGGTCGTCGTGAAGTCCTCGAGGTAGGCGAACACGGTGCTGGGAGCCGCGGTGGTCTCGACGGTGCGCTCAAGTCTCATGGGTGCTCCTGTGATCGGGGTGCCTGCGCCGATCGTAGGCGGGACCGGTCAGGGTGCCGCGCGCTTGGCGCAGTCCGACTGGGCGGCACTGAGCCCGGCCACCTCCGGGGCGTCGAAGTCCCCGCTCAGGGAGGCCCCGACCGCGGCCCGGATCTGGTCGTCGGTCAGCCGCCTGCGCAGGCATGCGGCATAGGCCCTCTCGTCGAGGTCGCCATGGGTCACCTTGACCTGGGCCCGGGTCGACGCCTCGACGAAGTCGGAGCACGCGAGCTGGGCGTCCGCCCAGCTGCCGGCGACGTCCTCGGGCAGGGGAGGGGGTTCGGCGACGACGTCGTAAGACTCGTCGAGCACCCCGGCCGAGCGCAGCTCCTGCGCCGGAACCGCTGACGTGAGCTTCTCGGCGAAGCACCTGCCCTCGGTGTTCTCACGTGCGCCGGGGTGGTCGCCGGCGAAGAGGGACGCGAGACCGGAACGGATCGCCGGGGGGTCCGGGGTGGGTCCGGCGCCGGAGCCCCCGGCCGGGTCGCTGCCGTCCGACTGGCAGCCACCGAGCGCGAGGACGAGGGCGATGATCGGCCCGGTCAGGAGCACGTACGTGCGCGGCATTCGGCACTCCTCGGACTCGGGCGGGACGGCTGAGATGCTGCCATTAGTGTGCCGGGCATGGACTTCTCTCCCACACCCCGGGCTGCCGACCTGACCGCCCGCGTGGCTGCGTTCATCGCCGAGGAGATCGAGCCGGTCGAGGCGGCGTACCACCGCGACCTGGCGGAGCAGCGCAGGTCGGGCGACCCGTGGCAGCCGCTGCCGGTGCTCGAGGAGCTCAAGGCCAAGGCCCGCAAGCAGGGGCTGTGGAACCTCTTCCTGCCCAAGGAGCATGCGGGGGAGTACGCCGCGCGGTTCGGCACCGACGGGGGCGAGGGGCTGACCAACGTCGACTACGCGCCGATCGCCGAGCTGACCGGGCGGTCTGCGATCGCGCCGCTGGTGTTCAACTGCAACGCCCCGGACACCGGCAACATGGAGGTGCTGCTGAAGTACGGCACCGAGTCGCAACGCGAGGAGTGGCTCGAGCCGCTCCTCGACGGGAAGATCCGGTCGGCGTTCACGATGACCGAGCCCGATGTCGCATCCTCGGACGCGACCAACATGGAGGCCACGGCGTTCGTCGACGGCGACGAGATCGTCATCAACGGGCGCAAGTGGTGGTCGACGGGCGTGGGCAACCCGGACTGCAAGGTGCTCGTGTTCATGGGCCTCACCGACCCCGACGCAGACCGGCACCACCGGCACTCGATGGTGCTGGTGCCGCGCAACACCCCCGGCGTGAAGGTCGAGCGCCTGCTCAACACGATGGGTCTGTACGACGAGCCACTGGGCCACGGCGAGGTGTCGTTCACCGACGTCCGGGTGCCGGCCGGCAACGTGCTGCTCGGACCCGGTGAGGCCTTCGCAATCGCCCAGGGCCGGCTCGGTCCCGGGCGGGTCCACCACTGCATGCGGCTGATCGGGCTGGCCGAGCTCGCGCTCGAGCTGGCCTGTCGTCGGGGCCTGTCCCGGACGGCGTTCGGCAAGCCGCTGACCAGCCTGGGCGGCAACCGGGAACGCATCGCCGACGCGCGGATCGCGATCGACCAGGCCCGGCTGCTGGTCCTCAACACCGCCTGGAAGCTCGACACCGGCGGACCGCTCAATGCCCTGTCGGAGGTCTCCCAGATCAAGGTCGCGGTGCCCAACATGGCGCAACAGGTGATCGACATGGCGATGCAGATCCACGGTGGGGGCGGACTGTCCGACGACTTCCCGCTCGCCGGCGCATGGACCTCCGCGCGTTCGCTGCGACTGGCCGACGGGCCGGACGAGGTGCACCGCGGCGTGGTGGCCCGGCTCGAGCTCGGCAAGTACGGCGCCTCGCGATGATTCCGCGGCGGGTGCTCGTGACCGGGGCGGCGTCCGGTCTGGGTGCGGCCCTGGCCGCGGCGTTCGAGGCCCGCGGTGACGAGGTGCTTCGGACCGACCGGGCCGGCGGCGACCTGACCCTCGACGTCACCTCCAGCGACGACTGGGCCCTGGCCCATGCCCACGTCGACGCCATCTGGGGCGGCCTTGACGTCCTGGTCAACAACGCCGGGGTGGCCGGCGGCGGCCGGCTCGACGTGGCCACCCTGGACGAGTGGCAGTGGATCACCGAGGTGAACCTGTTCGGGATGGTCCGTGGGATCCGCGAGTTCGTGCCGCTCTTCAAGCGGCAGCGGTCCGGGCAGATCGTCAACGTCGCGTCGCTCGCCGGTCTCGTCCATCCGGCGGGGATGGGCTCCTACAACGCGGTGAAGGCGGCCGTGGTGGCCCTCACCGAGACCGCCGGCCACGAGCTCGCGTCGTACGGCGTGGGCGCCAGCGTGGTCTGCCCCTCGTACTTCCGCACCAACCTGATGGCCTCGATGCGCGGCTCCGACGAGGCGGTCGGGGCGGTGGTCGCGCAGCTGGTGGAGAGGTCCCCGCTGACCGCCGACGACATCGCCGCCGAGGTCCTCGCCGGTCTCGACCGCGGCGATGAGATCATCGTGCCCGACCAGCCGGCCCGGGAAGCCTGGGCGCTGAAGCAGGCCGACCGGCCGGCGTACGACGCGGTGATGCGGGCGCAAGCGGCAAAGCTGGAGGCGATGTCGTGAGGGACGAGGTCAGGACCGGCTCGACCGACGAGAGCGCCCCGGTCCGCGAGGAGGATGCGTTCGACGTCGAGGCGGTGGCCGCCTGGCTGCGTGACAACGCCACCGCCTTCCGCGACGACCTGGTCGGCACCCCGGAGGTGCGCCAGTTCCCCGGCGGCGCCTCCAACCTCACCTACTCGCTGCACTATCCCGAGCGGGACCTGATCCTGCGCCGGCCCCCGACCGGGGTGAAGGCGGCCAGCGCCCACGACATGGGCCGCGAGTTCCGGATCCAGTCGGCGTTGGCGCCGGTGTTCCCCTACGTCGCGACCATGGTCGGCCTGTGCACCGACGAGTCGGTGATCGGCTCGGAGTTCTACGTCATGGAGCGGCTCGACGGCACGATCCTGCGCCGCGACCTGCCCTGGGGCCTCCCGGAGTCGGACGTCTCGCGGCTGTGCGAGAACGCCTTCGACGTCCTGATCGCCCTGCACTCGGTCGACACGGGCTCGCTGCCCGACCTCGCGAAGCTCAACAAGGGACCCGGCTACGTCGCCCGCCAGGTCTCGGGCTGGACCGACCGGTTCGCCCGGGCCCGCACCGACGACACGGGCGACTGGTCAGACATCATCGAGTGGATCGAGGAGCACCAGCCCGACGATGTCGCCCAGGTCCTGATCCACAACGACTTCCGGTTCGACAACATGGTGCTCGACCCGGACGACCCGATGCGCGTCATCGGCGTCCTCGACTGGGAGATGGCCACTGTCGGCGACCCGCTGATGGACCTCGGCGGGTCCATGTCCTACTGGGTGGAGCCCGGCGACGACGAGTTCTTCCTGCAGTTCCGGCGACAGCCGAGCACCGCCCCCGGCATGTGGACCCGGCAGCAGATCGTCGGCCACTACTGCGACCGGATGGGGTTCTCGATGACGCCCGAGCGGTGGAGGTTCTACGAGGTCTTCGGCATCTTCCGGCTCGCGGTCATCGCCCAGCAGATCTGGTACCGCTACTACCACCGACAGACCACCAACGAGGCGTACGCCGTCTTCGGGCCCGCGGTCGGCTACCTCGAGCAGCGCTGCCGTTCCCTGCTCCGCGGGCAGGGCTGATGGGCCAGGTCCTGCTGGTCCGGCACGGGCAGGCGTCGTGGGGTGCCGAGGACTACGACGTCCTGTCTGCGGTCGGCGAGCAGCAGGCCGAGGTCCTCGGCCACGCGCTGGTCCGGGCGCTGGGGGACGCCGAGCCCGACCTGCTCGTGCACGGCACGATGCAGCGCCAGCGGCGGACGGCCGAGCTGGCCGCGAAGGCCGCGGGATGGTCGGTCACCCCGACCGTCGACGAGCGCTGGAACGAGATGGACCACCTCGCCGTGCTCGCGGTCCAGCCCCGCGGACTTCGACGGCGAGCCCGACCGGGCTGCAGTTCCAGGCGTGGTTCGAGGCCGCCACGAAGCGCTGGGCGTCCGGCGAGCACGACGACGACTACGACGAGTCGTTCCCCCGCTTCCGGGCCCGGGTCCGCGACGGCATCGAGGCCCTGGGGGAGGTCGGGACCGCGGTCGTGGTCACCTCGGGCGGACCCATCTCGGCGGTCACCGCCGACCTGCTCGAGGCCGGTGTCCCGACCTACCGGCGCCTGGCCCCCGTCGTGGTCAACTCCTCGGTCACCCGGGTGGTCTCCGGCCGGCGCGGCCTGACCCTGGTGTCGTTCAACGACCACGCCCACCTGCCGGCCGAGCTCCTCACCTACCGTTGATGGGGTCGGTTCGCGGGTAACGCCACCTTCTGGTGCCTTCCTGACCGGTATATCGGTCGACAAGCTGCCCGAACGCGACGTTACCGCGGAGACCGGCGCACTCAGATCAGGCGCTTGAGGACCGTCAGCGGGGCGTGCTTCATCACCATCGACATCGGCGCCCAAGGGACGGGAGGGACACAGGCCGACGCCTTCTCCTTCTCGATCGCGGCGACGATGGCGCGCACCCCCTTCTCGGTCGAGACCATGAGCGGCGTGGCGGGGACGCCCTCGTTCATCTCCGAGGCGATGTAGCCCGGGTAGATCACCGACACCTTGATCGGCTTGCCGTGAAGCTCCATGCGGAGACCCTCGGCAAGGTGCGCGACGCCGGCCTTGGTCGCGGCGTACGTCGTCAGGTTCTTCGGCATGCCGCGCATCGCGGACATCGAGGAGATCATCACGAGGTGGCCGGACCCCTGGGCCCGGAAGATCTCCATCGCGGCCTCGGACTGGGCCAGCGCCGCGACGAAGTTGGTCATCGCCGTCTCCCGGTTGGCCTCGAACTTGCCGGTGCCGAGGGGAGCGCCCTTGCCGAGGCCGGCGTTGATGACGATCCGGTCGATCGTGCCGAGGTCCGATGCGAAGGCCCGGAAGACGGCGAAGACCTGGTCGTGGTCGTTGACGTCGAGGGCCCGCACCTCGACCCGGCGCCCGGGACTCGCGGCCAGGATCTCCTCGCGCAGCGCCTCGAGTCGATCAGTGCGTCGCGCGCACAGCGCCAGGTCGTTGCCTCTGGCGGCGAGCTGCCGGGCCATCTCGGCACCGAGCCCGGAGGAGGCGCCGGTGATCAGGATTCTCTTGGACTGGTTGTCCGATGTCATGGCCCAGAGTCTGGCGTAGTGTCCGCTGCATGAGCGGACGGGTCGTGCACTTCGAGATTCCCTTCGACGACGGAGAGCGGGCTCGGGCCTTCTATCGCGACGCCTTCGGCTGGCAGCTCCAGGAGTGGGACGAAGGTGCCTACACCCTGGTCACCACCGGCCCGACCGGCGAGACGGGCGCGGAGGAAGCCGGCTTCATCAACGGCGGCATGATGCGCCGGGAGAACCCCGGCGACGGGCCGATCGTGGTCATCGACGTCGAGGACATCGACGCCGCCCTGGCGAAGATCGAGGAGCTGGGTGGCCAGACCCTCCTCGGCCGGCAGGCGGTCGGCGAGATGGGCTGGGCGGCGTACTTCAAGGACGTCGAGGGCAACAGCATGGGCCTCTGGCAGACCGCCCGATGACCCCCGCACCCGCCGCTCCCCGGGTGTGCATCGTCGGCGCCGGCTCCTCCGGCATCGCCGCGGCCCAGGTCCTCGACGCCCGCGGCATCGACTTCGACTGCTTCGAGATGGGCTCCGAGATCGGAGGCAACTGGCGCTACGGCAACGACAACGGCGTCAGCTCGGCCTACCGGTCCCTGCACATCAACACTTCCCGCCAGGCGATGGAGTACGCGACTTACCCCATGCCCGCGAGCCTCCCGGACTACCCCAGCCACTGGCAGATCGCGGAGTACTTCGACCACTACGTCGACCACTTCGGGCTGCGCGACAAGATCAGCTTCCGCTCCGAGGTGGTCAAGGTTTCCCCGCGCTCCAGCGGCGGGTACGACGTCACGATTCGTCCGTTCGGGCCCACCGATGGCACCCGCGAGGCCGAGACGCGTACCTATGACCACGTCCTCGTGGCCAACGGCCACCACTGGGACCCGCGCTGGCCCGAGCCCAGCTTCCCCGGCAGCGACACCTTCCCCGGAGAGCAGATCCACGCCCACTACTACCGGACCCCCGACGTCTTCGTGGGCAAGCGGGTGGTGGTCCTCGGGATCGGCAACTCCGCGACCGACATCGCGGTGGAGTCCTCGCAGGTCGCCGCCGAGACCTGTCTCGCGATGCGCCGCGGAGCCCACATCGTGCCGAAGTTCGTGTTCGGCAAGGCCACCGACCAGCTGACCTCCTCGCCGCTGGCGCGCGCCCCGCACTTCGTCCAGAAGAAGGCCATGAAGGCGATGCTCCGGCTCGCCGTCGGCAAGGTCACCGACTACGGCCTGCCCGAGCCCGACCACGACGTGCTCGACGCCCACCCCACCGTCAGCGACGACCTGCTCACCCGGCTCGGGCACGGCGACATCACGGTCAAGCCCAACATCGACCGCTTCGAGGGGTCGAAGGTGTTCTTCACCGACGGCACCGCGGTCGAGGCGGACGTCGTCGTCTACTGCACCGGCTACCGGATCAGCTTCCCCTTCCTCGACGAGAGGATCGTCGCCACCGAGGACAACCACGTCGACCTCTACCGACGGGTGGTCCCGCCGGCCCACCCGGGCCTCTACTTCATCGGGCTGGTGCAACCCCTCGGCGCGATCATGCCGCTGGCCGAGGCCCAGGCCCACTGGGTGGCGGAGCTGGTCAACGGCGAGGTCAGCCTGCCCTCGGTCACCGAGATGCGGGACCAGATCAGGGCCTACGACGCCGCCCTGCGCAAGAGGTACGTCGCCTCGAAGCGGCACACCATCCAGGTCGACGCGGCGGCGTACCGCTCCGAGCTGGACAAGGAGCGCCGGACCAGGCGCCGTTCGCCAAGCTAACAAAAAGTCAGGCTTGACTGTTTGTTGCGCAGGGCCCCATGCTGGTCCGGTGAGCACCGCCACCCGCGTTCCCCAGGAGGAGCGCACGCGTGCGATGCGAGCCCGGCTGCTCGAGGCGACCGTCGACTGCCTGGTGGAGCGCGGCTTCAGCCACACCTCGACCACGCTGGTGTCCGAGCGGGCCGGGGTCAGCCGTGGCGCCCAGCTGCACCACTTCCCGACCAAGAACGACCTGGTCGTGGCCGCCGTCGAGCACCTCACCGATGTCCGTGGCGCGGACCTGGCGGCCGCCGCCGAGCGGCTGCCCACCGGGAAGCGGCGGACCCGCGCGGTGCTGCAGATGCTCGCCGACCACTTCACGGGGCCGGTCTTCACCGCGGCGCTCGAGCTGTGGGTGGCCGCCCGCACCGACGAGACGCTCCTGGCCGCGGTCGAGCCCCTCGAGCAACGGGTCGGCCGCGATACCCACCGACTGACGGTCGAGCTGCTCGGGGCCGACGAGTCCCGCCCCGGCGTGCGCGAGCTCGTCCAGGCCACCCTGGACCTGGTCCGCGGGCTCGGCCTGGCCAACACCATCTCCGACGACGCCCGTCGGCGCGCCCGCATCCTCGACCGCTGGGCGACCACCCTCGACACCGCACTCAAGGAGACGCCATGACTGCGTTGCTCGACACGCTGCTCGGCGACCTCAGGGCCGAGGGCGATCAGCTCTGGAACGCCGTGTCCGGCCTGGGCGAGGACGAGTGGCGCACCCCCACCCCGGCGCCCGGCTGGGACGTCGCCACCCAGGTCGCCCACCTGCTCTGGACCGACGAGGTCGCCGTCCATGCGGCCACCGACAAGGAGAAGTGGGACGAGGTCGTCGTCCACGCGATCGGCGACCCGGAGGGCTACGTCGACTCCTGCGCCCACGAGGTCGCCCGTCTGGCCCCGACCGCGCTGCTCGCCCGGTGGGGGGCGGCCCGCGAGGCGCTGGTCACCGCGCTGCGGGAGTTCCCGGAGGGCCAGCGGATGCCGTGGTTCGGGCCTCCGATGTCTCCGGCGTCGATGGCCACCGCGCGGTTCATGGAGACCTGGGCGCACGGCCTCGACGTCTACCACGCGCTCGGCATCGACCCGCCGGTCACCGACCGGATCCGAAACGTCGCTCACCTCGGCGTCCGCACACGCGACTTCGCCTACTCCGTGCACGGACTCGAGCCCCCGGCCGACGAGTTCCGGGTCCAGCTCACGGCCCCGTCCGGCGAGACCTGGGCGTGGGGTCCCGAGGACGCCACGCAGAGCGTGACCGGCTCGGCCCACGACTTCTGCCGGCTGGTCACCCAGCGCATCCACCGCGAGGACACCGACCTCGTGACCGTCGGTGACGACGCCGAGAAGTGGCTGTCCATCGCGCAGGCCTTCGCCGGTCCCTCCGGTGAGGGGAGGTCGCGCCAATGACCGGTTTCGAGACGGGCGCGGAGCGCCCTCCTCAACCACCGATACGAGTCGGGAACTGCTCAGGCTTCTACGGCGACCGGTTCTCGGCGATGCGGGAGATGCTCGAGGACGGCCCGCTCGACGTGCTCACCGGCGACTACCTCGCCGAGCTGACGATGCTGATCCTCGGCCGCGACACCATGAAGGACTCCTCACTGGGCTATGCGCGCACGTTCGTCCGCCAGCTCGAGGACTGCCTCGGCCTCGCCCTCGAGCAGGGCGTCAGGATCGTGAGCAATGCCGGCGGGCTCAACCCGGCCGGGCTGGCCGACAAGGTCCGCGAGGTCGCCAAGGGTCTCGGGGTCGACGTCGCCGTCGCCCACGTCGAGGGCGACGACCTTCGCGACCTCGGCGAGTGGCCGGGCGCGCTCACCGCCAACGCCTACCTCGGCGGCTTCGGCATCGCCGCCGCGCTGCGGGGCGGAGCCGACGTGGTCGTCACCGGACGGGTCACCGACGCCTCGCTGGTGGTCGGCGCAGGAGTCGCCGAGTTCGGCTGGGAGCCGACGGCGTACGGCGAGCTCGCCGGTGCCGTCGTCGCCGGTCACGTCCTCGAGTGCGGGGCGCAGGCCACCGGCGGCAACTTCTCCGGGTTCCGCTCGCTGCCCCACACCGGCAAGCCACTCGGCTTCCCGATCGCCGAGCTGGCCGCGGACGGGTCATCGGTGATCACCAAGCACGACGGGACGGGTGGCGCGGTCACGGTCGACACCGTCACCGCACAGCTCCTCTACGAGATCCAGTCCACCCGCTACCTCGGTCCCGACGTGACCACCAGGCTCGACACGATCCAGCTCGAGCAGGAAGGGCCCGACCGGGTCGCGATCACCGGTGTCCGCGGCGAGGCGCCTCCCGGCCGGCTCAAGGTCGGCGTCAACGAGCTCGGCGGCCACCGCAACACCGTCGAGTTCGTGCTGACCGGTCTCGACATCGACGCGAAGTCCGACTGGGTTCGCGACCAGATGGAAGCGGCGTTCACCGCATCCGGGGCGGCCCCCGCTTCGGTGACCTGGTCGCGCACCTCGGTCCCGCACCCCGACGCCGACACCGAGGAGGCCGCCTCCTGCCTGCTGCGGTGCGCGGTCAAGGACCCCTCGCCCGAACCCGTCGGCAAGCCGTTCACCGCCGCCGCGGTGGAACTCGCGCTGGCGTCCTACCCCGGCTTCTCATTGACCTCGCCGCCGGCCCCGCCCACGCCGTACGGCGTCTACAAGGCGGCCTACGTCGACCGCTCGGCCGTCAATCACACCGTCGTCCACGCGGACGGCTCGCGCGAGGTGATCGAGGACCCGCCGACAGGTGCGGACGACCAACCCGTCCACCACGAGGCCGGGCGCCGGATCTCACCGTTCCCGGCCCCGCAGGACGTGATGACCCGACGGCTACCGCTCGGCACGTTCGTCCACGCCCGGTCCGGCGACAAGGGCGGTGACGCCAACCTCGGGCTGTGGGTCACGCGGGATGGACCTGACGAGAAGTACGACGCCCGGGTCACCTGGCTCTCCAAGATGGCCAGCCCGGACCGGATCCGGGACCTGATCCACGAGGCCCAGGACCTCGACATCGAGGTCTACCTGCTGCCGAACCTCGGAGCCGTCAACGTGCTGATCCGAGGCCTGCTCGGCGAGGGCGTCGCCGCGTCGACCAGGTTCGACCCGCAGGCGAAAGGACTCGGCGAGTGGGTCCGGTCCCGGATGGTCGCGATCGAGGAGTCGCTCATATGACTCAGGAGAGACAAGCACTCCAGGAGACCGCACGCGAGTTCGTTCGTCGCGAGGTGGCGCCGTACCTGCAGGACTGGGAGGACGCCGGCTCGGTTCCCGGCGAGCTCCACCTCGCTGCCGCCAAGCAGGGACTGCTCGGCGTCTCCTTCCCGGAGGAGGTCGGCGGGCAGGGTGGTGACCTGCTCGACTCGGTGGCGATGCAGGAGGCGTTCTTCGAGGCCGGAGCGTCGAGCGGGCTGATGGCGGCGCTCTTCACCGGAGGGATCGCCCTGCCACACATCGCGGCCAACGGATCACCGGATCTCGTCGACCGGTTCGTGCGGCCGACGCTGGCCGGCGAGACGATCGGCGCCCTCGCGGTCACCGAGCCAGGTGGCGGGTCGGACGTCGCCGGCATCCGCACGACCGCGCGACGCGAAGGCGACGAGTACGTCGTCAACGGCGCCAAGACCTTCATCACCAGCGGCGTCCGGGCCGACTTCGTGACGACGGCTGTCCGCACCGGCGGCCCGGGCCACGCCGGCATCTCCCTCCTGGTCATCGAGAAGGGAACGCCCGGGTTCATGGTCGACCGGGCACTGACCAAGATGGGCTGGCACTGCTCCGACACCGCCGAGCTGTCGTTCGTCGACGTCCGCGTCCCGGTGGGCAACCTGATCGGCGAGGAGAACGCCGGGTTCGTCCAGATCGCCGAGCAGTTCGTCGTCGAGCGGATCGGGCTCGCTGTCCACGCCTACGGAATCGCCGCCCGGTCCCTCGCCCTCACCGCGGACTACTGCCGGCACCGGGAGACCTTCGGGAAGCCACTGATCGCCAACCAGGTGGTCCGGCACAAGCTCGTCGAGATGCGCAGGCAGGTCGAGGTGGCGCGGACCTACACCCGGGCGGTCGCGGCTCGGCACGTTTCCGGCGCCCCAGCAAATGGGCACAACGTCATCGCGGAGGCGTGCCTGGCCAAGCAGACCGCGGTCGACTGCGCGACCTACGTCTGCGACCAGGCGGTGCAGCTGCACGGCGGCACCGGCTACCTGCACGGAACCGAGGTCGAGCGGCACTACCGCGACGCCCGGATCCTGCCGATCGGAGGAGGAGCGACCGAGGTCCTGACCGACCTGGCCGCACGACTGATGGGATACACGTGATGTTGCCACCGGTAGGTGTGATCCTGCGGCCGATGACCGGCGAGGTGTCGCTCTGGATGGACGCGGCCCCGGGCGAGGTGTGGGACCTGGTCAGCGACGTGACCCGGATCGGCGAGTTCTCTCCGGAGACCTTCGAAGCCAGGTGGCGGCACGGGTACGACCGCCCCGAGGTGGGGGCGAAGTTCAAGGGTCACGTGAAGCGCAACGGCGTCGGGCCGACGTACTGGAGCCCGTGCACCGTGACTGTGTGCGAGCCGGAGCGGGTCTTCGAGTTCTCCGTCGGCACCGACGACATGACCCTCAACAACTGGGGCTACCGGCTGGAGCCGAAGGACGGCGGCACGCTGGTCACGGAGTACTTCCGGTTGGAGCCGAAGCTGCCCCTGCGGATCTACTGGACCGTGCTCGGCGCCCTGCGCGGACGAACCAACGAGCGCGGCATGCGCACGACGCTGGCACGGATGAAGCAGGTGGTCGAGCGATGAGTACCAATCGCACCGCGATGCTCGAGAAGCTCGCTGACCTCGATGCCGAGCACGCCAAGGCCGTCGCCGGCGGCGGCGAGAAGTACGTCGAGCGCCACCATGCCCGCGGCAAGCTGCTGCCCCGCGAGCGGATCGAGCTGCTGGTCGACGCCGGGTCCGCCTTCCTCGAGCTGAGCCCACTCGCCGGCTGGGGATCCGACTTCACCGTCGGTGCCAGCGTGGTCACCGGGATCGGGGTGGTCGAGGGCGTCGAGTGCATGATCACCGCCAACGACCCGACCGTGAAGGGCGGGGCCAGCAACCCCTGGACGGTCAAGAAGATCTTCCGCGCCTCGCAGATCGCCGAGGAGAACGGTCTCCCCACCATCGCGCTGGTCGAGTCCGGCGGGGCGGACCTGCCGACGCAGAAGGAGATCTTCATCCCCGGCGGAAAGCTGTTCCGCGACATCACCCGGTCGAGCGCCGCGAAGCTGCCGACCATCGCCCTGGTCTTCGGCAACTCCACGGCCGGCGGCGCCTACGTGCCCGGGATGAGCGACTACACGGTGATGGTCAAGGAGCAGGCCAAGGTGTTCCTCGGTGGACCACCGCTGGTGAAGATGGCCACCGGCGAGGAGTCCGACGACGAGTCGCTCGGCGGCGCCGAGATGCATGCCCGGGTGTCCGGGCTCGCCGACTACCTCGCCGAGGACGAGCACGACGCGCTGCGGATCGGCCGGCGGATCGTCGCCCGGCTCAACTGGCGCAAGCCGGTGGTGCAGCAGCGAGCGTCAGCGAGCGTTGTCTCAACCACCGGATTCGCCGAGCCGGACGAGGACGTCGAGGGGCTGCTCGACCTGATCCCCACCGACCTCAAGGAGCCGTTCGACCCGCGCGAGGTGATCGTCCGATTGGTCGACGGCACCAGCCCCGGCAACGAGGTGCCGTTCGACGAGTTCAAGCCCCTCTACGGCTCGTCCCTGGTCACCGGCTGGGCCCGCATCCACGGCCGTCCCGTCGGCATCCTGGCCAACGCCCAGGGCGTGCTGTTCTCCGAGGAGGCGCAGAAGGCGACGCAGTTCGTCCAGCTCGCGAACCAGACCGACACTCCGCTGCTGTTCCTGCACAACACCACCGGTTACATGGTCGGCAAGGAGTACGAGCAGGGCGGCATCATCAAGCACGGCGCGATGATGATCAACGCGATCAGCAACTCCACCGTCCCGCACCTGAGCGTGATCATGGGGGCGTCGTACGGCGCCGGCAACTACGGCATGAACGGCCGCGCCTACGACCCGCGCTTCCTCTTCACCTGGCCGTCGGCGAAGTCGGCGGTGATGGGTCCCGCGCAGCTGGCCGGCGTGCTCAGCATCGTCGCCCGTGCGGCCGCCGAGGCGAAGGGCAAGGAGTACGACGAGGAGGCCGACGCCGGCATGCGCGAGTTCATCGAGCAGTCCGTGGAGGAGCAGAGTCTGCCGTTCTTCCTGTCCGGGATGCTCTACGACGACGGCGTGATCGACCCACGCGACACCCGCACCGTCCTGGGCATCTGCCTGTCCGTGATCGAGAACAAGGCGTACGCCGGCACCGACCGGTTCGGCGTCTTCAGGATGTGAACGCGACATGATCCAGCGCCTCCTCGTGGCCAACCGTGGCGAGATCGCGGGCCGCGTCTTCGCGACCTGCCGCCGCCTCGGCATCGAGACCGTCGCCGTCCACTCCGACGCCGACGCCGATCTGCCGTACGTCCGCGAGGCCGACGTCGCGGTCTGCCTCCCGGGGAACGCTCCCTCCGACACCTACCTCGACATCGACCTGATCCTGGACGCCGCGAAGCGCACCGGCGCCGACGCGATCCACCCCGGCTACGGCTTCCTGTCGGAGAACGCCGACTTCGCCCGGGCCGTGATCGCCGCCGGCCGCACCTGGGTCGGCCCCGATCCCGAGTCGATCGAGCAGATGGGCTCCAAGGTCGAGGCGAAGGCGCTGATGGAGGCCGCCGGAGTCCCGGTGCTGCCCAACCTCTCTCCGGACGGCGCGACCGATGACGACCTGCCCGCTGCTGGTGAAGGCCTCGGCCGGCGGCGGCGGCCGCGGCATGCGGATCGTGACCGACCTGGCGGAGCTGGCCGGCGCCGTCGAGGCCGCCCGAGCCGAGGCGGCGTCCGCCTTCGGCGACGGCACCGTGTTCGTCGAGCCCTACGTCGAGCACAGCCGCCACGTCGAGGTGCAGGTGGTCGGCGACCGAGCGGCGACGTCCTCGTGCTCGGCGAGCGCGACTGCTCACTCCAGCGGCGGCACCAGAAGGTCGTGGAGGAGTCGCCCGCGCCGGACCTCGCGGCCGAGGTGGCTGGTGCGATGCACGATGCGGCACGGGCCGCCGCCACTGCGATCGGATACGTCGGTGCCGGCACCGTGGAGTTCCTCTACGACCCCCAGCGGGAACGGTTCTTCTTCCTGGAGATGAACACCCGGCTGCAGGTCGAGCACCCGGTCACCGAGCTGGTGCACGGGGTCGACCTGGTCGAGCTCCAGCTCGCGGTTGCCGAGGGCCGGGTCGTGTGCCCCACACCGACCCCTGGGTCGGTCTCAGGCACACGACTCGATCAGCGCGAGGGCCACGCGATCGAGGCCCGCCTCTACGCCGAGGACCCCGCCGCTGACTACCAGCCCCAGTCGGGGATCCTCACCACCTTCGACATCCCTGAAGAAGCGGGGATCCGGATCGACGCCGGCTACGCCTCGGGGAGCGAGGTGTCAACGCACTACGACGCGATGCTGGCCAAGGTGATCTCCCACGCGCCCAGCCGGGCGGAGGCCGCCCGCGCGCTCGCCCGCACCCTGTCCCGGGCCAGGATCCATGGGCTCACCACCAACCGCGACCAGCTGGTCTCGGTTCTACGTGACCAGGAGTTCCTGGCTGGTCGGGTGCACACCGGGTTCCTGGAGGGTCGCACCGGGGAGGTGCTCTCCGACCCGGGCTGGGCGCTCCGGGCAGCGGTGGCAGCTGTCGTCGCCGACGAACGCCGAGACCGCGAAGCGCAGCGGGGCATCCCGTCCGGATGGCGCAACGTGGTCAGCCAGCCTCAGCAGATGATCTTCGAGGTCGCCGGCGAGCAGCAGTCCGTGGCCTGGCTCGGTGGACGCGACGGCGTGGTCTTCCCCGACTCCGACATCAGGGTCGTCGACGTCGAACCCGACCGGGTCACCCTCGAGGTCGACGGCATCCGCACGTCCACCGACGTACTCATCGACACCTCGAGCCTGCCCGGCACGCGGGAGATCCACGTCGACGGCCCGCTTGGGTACGTTCGACTGCGTGAGGTGCCCCGGTTCACCGACCCCTCCGACGCGGTGGCGAGCGGCAGTCTGCTGGCCCCCATGCCCGGCACCGTGGTCAGCGTCGGAGTGGTCGAGGGCGATCGGGTGGAGGCCGGCCAGACAGTCCTGGTCCTCGAGGCCATGAAGATGCAGCACACCGTGACCGCGCCCCTGGCTGGTGTGGTCACCGAGATCGACGTACGACCCGGCGCGCAGGTCGCCGCCGGCGAGGTCCTGGCCGTGGTTTCCGAAGGAGAAGAAGGATGACCGACACCGCTGCGTTCAGCGAGTCCGAGGAGCGCCAGGCGCTGCGCCGTGAGGTGGCGAAGCTGGCGAGCGGCTACGGCCGCGAGTACTTCACCACCCAGGCCCGCTCGGGCGGCAAGACCACCGACCTGTGGATGGCGATCGCCAAGAACGGCTACCTCGGCATCAACATCCCCGAGGAGTACGGCGGCGGGGGTGGTGGGATCGGTGACGTGGCCGCGGTCTGCGAGGAGCTGGCCGCCCAGGGCTGCCCGCTGCTGATGATGGTGGTCAGCCCGGCGATCTGCGGGACCGTGATCAGCCGCTACGGCACCGAAGAGCAGAAGCGGCGCTGGCTGCCCGGGATCGCCGATGGCACCGGGACGATGGCGTTTGCGATCACCGAGCCCGACGCCGGCACCAACTCGCACAACATCACCACGACGGCCCGCCGCGACGGCGACGAGTGGCTGCTCACCGGCCGCAAGATCTACATCTCCGGCATCGACGAGGCCGACAACGTCCTGGTCGTCGCCCGCACCGAGGACGCGAAGACCGGCAAGCTCAAGCCCTGCCTGTTCGTGGTCCCGACCGACGCCGACGGCCTGGAGGCGAAGCCGATCCCGATGGAGATCGTCTCCCCGGAGCAGCAGTTCGGCGTCTTCATCGATGACGTCCGACTCCCCTCGGACGCACTGGTCGGCGACGAGGACGCGGGACTGGTGCAGCTCTTCGCCGGGCTCAACCCGGAGCGGATCATGGCGGCGTCGTTCTCGACCGGGCTGGCACGGTTCGCGCTCAACCGCGCGGCGGCGTACGCGAAGGAGCGCACGGTCTTCCAGACCCCGATCGGCGCCCACCAGGCGATCGCCCACCCGCTGGCCCAGTCGCACATCGAGACCGAGCTCGCTCGGCTGATGACGCAGAAGGCTGCCGCGCTCTACGATGCCGGCGACGACATGGGGGCCGGCGAGGCGGCCAACATGGCGAAGTACGCCGCCGCGGAGGCCGCCTGCGATGCCGCCGACCGGGCGGTACAGGCTCACGGTGGCAACGGGATCACCCAGGAGTACGGCATGGCCGGTCTCCTCGTCGCCACCCGGGCCGGCCGGATCGCACCGGTCAGCCGGGAGATGATCCTCAACTTCATCGCGATGCACTCGCTGGGGCTGCCCAAGTCCTACTGACCGACTCAACGAGGGGTCAGCGGAGTGGCACGAAGCGGTAGCCGCCGTGCCGGGTCACGTCGACCTCCGCCCCGTCCCGGACCACGACCAACATGGTGCCGTGGACCGGGATCACCATCCGTCCGCCGTCGACCAGCTGCTCGATCAGCTCGTCGGGCAGCGTGCGGGGTTCGGCGGAGACCAGGATCCGGTCGTACGGCGCCTTGTCGGGCAGGCCGAGGACGCCGGGCTCGGCCTGGTGGATCGACGCCCAGGGCTGATGGGTGGCGGCGAGGTTGTCGCTGCCGAACCGCACCAGGTCGGATTCCATCTCGACGCCCAGCACCTCGCCGGAGGGGCCGGTGAGGTGTGCGAGCAGCGCGGTGCTCCAGCCCGAACCCGACCCGACGTCGAGAACCCGCTGGCCCGGCTGCACCCGGAGCAGTCGCAGCATCGCGTCGACGGTCCTCGGCTGCGAGTTGGTCTGACCGTGACCGATCGACAGCGGCCCGTCGTATGACGCCATCCGGCGCTGGCTCCGGGGCAGGAACCCGGTGCGAGGGCACGCTTCGAACGCTGCGGTGACCGCGTCCATGCCTCCGAGTCAACCACGCGCCGACCCTCGGGTAACGCCGCGATGTGGTGGCTCCCTGACCGATATGCCGGTCAGCAAGCCCCCATGACGCGGCGTTACCCGGAATGGGTCAGCGGCGCGGCGGGAGGGGGAAGAACATCGACGTCCGGGCGGCGTACTCCGCGTAGCCGGGACGCTTCATCATCGTCTGCTCCAGCGGCCGGGCGCCGGTGGCGTAGGCCAGGAAGTAGCTCATCGCGATCGGCGCGGGCAGGGTCACCAGGGCCGGCAGCCAGCCGGTCGCGGCGGCACCGGCGAGCCAGAGTCCCCACCACACGGACGCGTCGCCGAAGTAGTTGGGGTGCCGGGTCCACGCCCACAGGCCGCGGTCCAGCACCGGGCCCCGGTCAGGGTTCTTCTTGTACGCCGCGAGCTGGGCGTCGCCGACCGTCTCGAAGACGAAGCCGACGGCCCAGACCGCCACCCCGACCCACACGAGCGCTGCCCACTCCACAGACCCGACCGCGGCGGCCTGCACCGGCCAGGAGACGAACCAGATCGCCACGCCCTGGATGAGGAACACCTTGCGCACGGCCGCCGCGAACCAGGCGGAGCGGTCGTCGGTGGGCGAGTGAGGGGCGAGCAGCTCGGCGTAGCGGGGATCCTCCCCGTGGCCCCGTGAGCGGCGCCAGATGTGCCACGAGAGGCGGCAGCCCCAGACCGCGACCAGCGCGGCCATCAGCCAGGGCAGCCAACCGCCACCCGAGCCCGTGACCAGCCCGGCGCAGACCACGGAGATGACGGTGAGCCCGATTCCCCAGGTCACGTCCACGACACAGACCCGGTCCTGACGCCGCGCGACCACGGCGGTGATCACCATGGCAACGACGGCCACGGCGAAGGAGGACGCGGAGACGATCAGCAGCTGGCTCACGTCGTCGACCCTCTCACCAGCCACGCACCGGCGGCACCGAGTGCGGGCCACCGGGTCGGGCGCAGAGGATCTGGTCGACGCCCATCCGGCCGTCGCGGAACGCCAGCTGGCCACCGACGAGATAGAGCCGCCAGACGCGGACCACCTCCTCGCCGACCAGGGCGGTCAGCGTGTCGAGGTTGGCCTCGAACCGGTCGAGCCAGCCCTGGACGGTGCGCACGTAGTGCTCCCGCAGGCCGTGCACGTCGCGCACCTCGAGGCCCCCCGCCTCGAGATGCGCGACGGTCTCTCCCACCGGGCGCATGTGCATGTCCGGGGCGATGAACGACTCGATGAACGGCCCGCCCCCGGGGTGCTGCCCGGTGCGGCTCATCTGCTGGACGAGCACGCGGCCACCGGGACGGACGGCGCGACGGAGCACGTCGACGTACGTCGGGTAGTTGGTCTCGCCGACGTGCTCGCCCATCTCGATCGACCCCACCGCGTCGTAGCGCCCTTCGCCCGGCACCTCGCGGTAGTCCTGCAGCCGGATCTCGACCAGGTCGCCCAGCCCGCGTTCGCGGATCCGGGCGTCGACGAGGGCCTTCTGCTCCTCCGCGATCGTGATCCCGGTGACCCGGGCGCCGAAGTGCTCGGCCGCGTGCAGGGACAACGATCCCCATCCGCAGCCGACGTCCAGCAGGGACATCCCGGGCTCGAGTCCGAGCTTGCGGCAGACCAGGTCGAGCTTGTCGCGCTGGGCGTCCGCGAGCGTGTACGACGGGTCGGTCGAGGTCCAGTAGCCGCAGGAGTAGGCCATCGAGGGGTCCAGCAGCAGCGCGTAGAACTCGTTGGACAGGTCGTAGTGGTGGCTGATCGCCCGGCGGTCCCGCAGCCGGCTGTGCAGCCGCCCCCGCAGCCGTGCCTGCGACGCGGGAGGGGCAGGGGGACGGCCCAGCGCACCGATGCGCGAGGCCGTGCGGACCGCCTGCAGGACGGCCCCCGGTGAGAGCCGGGCACCGCCCAGTCCACGGTCCCGGGCGACCGAGAACGCGTGCGAGAGCGCCGTTCCGAGGTCCCAGCCGTCGACCTCCGGGACCTCCAGCTCGCCGGTGACGTAGGCCTGCGCGGCACCCAGCTCGCCCGGGTACCGGAGCATGCGGCGTACGGCGTTCGGCGAGCGGAGCTCCACGAGCGGCGCCTCAGTCGGCCCGGCCTCGGAGCCGTCCCAGGCCCGCAGCCGCACCGGCAGGTCGCCGCCCACGAACGGCTCCAGGGCGGTCGCCAGGCTTTGGGCGATCACGGCTGCTCCTCCGGCCGCGCGAGGGTGAACTGCTGCACGTCGAGGTAGCCGGAGGTGAAGCCGGCACGGGAGTACTCCAGGTAGAAGTGCCACATCCGCCCGAAGGTGTCGTCGAAGCCAAGTCGGCGCACCTCACCGCTCGCCGCCAGGAACGCCTCGTCCCACTGGCGCAGCGTCTCGGCGTAGTGCATCCCCATCGACAGCCGGCCGGCCACCCGCAAGGTGGTGTCGCGGGACGTGACCTGCTCGACCGCCTCGACCGAGGGCAGGAACCCACCGGGGAAGATGTACTTGTTGATCCACGTGTAGGTGTGGCGGGTGGCAAGCATCCGCTCGTGCGGCATCGTGATCGCCTGGATCCCGACCCGGCCACCCGGCGCGAGCAGCCGGTCGACGGTCGCGAAGTACGTCGACCAGTACTCGTGCCCGACCGCCTCGACCATCTCGACCGAGACCACCGCGTCGTACCGGCCGTCCTCGGGTCGCAGATCGCGGTAGTCGCACAGTGCGACCTCGACCCGGTCCGCCACCCCGGCCTCGGCGATCCGCTCCTCGGCCAGCGCCTTCTGCTCGGAGGAGAGGGTGACCGTGCGCACCGTCGCTCCACGCTGGGCGGCGCGGATCGCGAGCTCGCCCCATCCGGTGCCGATCTCGAGCAGTCGGGTGCCCTCGCGCACCCTGGTCTGGTCGAGGAGCCGGTCGATCTTGCGGAGCTGGCCGGCGTGAAGCTCGGAGCCCTCGGCGGGCACGGCTGCCTGCCGATGACCGTCGGCGGGGAGCACCTCGGTGTCGAACAGCGCCGAGGAGTAGCTCAGGGACGGATCGAGGAAGAGCGCGAACAGGTCGTTGGACAGGTCGTAGTGGTGGGCGATGTTGTCGCGCGTGTTGCGCTTGCTGTTGCGGTGCATCCGCGGGGGCCGCGCGACCACCATCGCCCGGAGCCGCTGCAGGCTGCGGGGGACGAGATCGGGCAGCTCGGCCGCCAGCACGGTCAGGAAGTCCGCGAGGTCCTCGGCGTCCCAGGCACCGGTGAGGTAGGCCTCGCCGAAGCCGATCAGCTGGTGCCTGCCGATCCGGGCGAAGAACTCGCGGGGGCGGTGAACGGTCATCACCGGGCCGCCGCGGCCGATCGTCTTCGTGTCGTGAGGGTCCTCGACGAGGACGGTCACGTCGAGTCGGGAGACGGCAGCCTCGAACAGGCGGCGAGCCACACGGGCTGCCGCGGCAGCCCTGGCTCCGGAGGGGACGACGTCCAGCTCGGGCCAGGCGGCCGCGGGCGCGCGGGAGGGGGCGAGGGTCACGAGACTCCTTCCTGGTGGTGGGCGGGTCGGGGTCGCACGGGCAGCCGGCGCAGCCACAGCCAGACGCCGTGCATCCGGATCTGCAGTGCGCCGACCAGGGCCGCCGGCGCGGCGCGGAGTGGGCTGTGACCGGTGGGGGTGCCGGTCAGGGAGGCGCTGAACGCGGCGCCGTCGTCGGACTGGAGGGTGACCGCCACGTCGAGGCGCTCGCCCGGCAGTGGCACGGCGAGCTGGTAGATGCCGTCGGTGCCGTGGAAGGGCGAGACGTACATCTGCTTGGGCGTGGTCGCCCGGCCCTGCTCGTCGGGGTGGACGAGGTAGGCATGACGATCGCCGTAGGTGTTGTGGACCTCGAGCACGACCGCCACCTGCTCGCCGGAACGGTCGAAGCACCAGAAGACGCTGATCGGGTTGAAGCAGAAGCCGAACGCACGCGGCTGGGCGGCCATCAGGATCCGACCTCCTGCTGCCTGCGACACCATTCGCGGCGAGGAAGCTCACGACGTTGTCGCGGATGTTGCGCTCGGGCGAGCCCAGGTGGTCACGGGCCTCGAACCGGCCCAGCACCCCGTGGTCGGGGAGGTGGTCGAGATCCACCAGCCATGTGTGGGAGCGGTGCTCGAACGTACGGCGGAATGGGGTGCGCCGGGTGTGCCGGATCGTGGTCCGGTAGAGGCCGGGCCGAGGGCCGGTGGTTGAGGTGCGAGGCGCCCCGGCGCCGAGCCTCGAAACCCCCGCAGCCGAGGCACGGCGCCGGTCCCACCCGAACCCCAACCGGGCGGCGGCCGCGGCCCCCGACCGCGCTCCGTCCTCGTGGAACCCCCAGCCGTGGTAGGCCCCCGCGAACGCGATCCGGTCGGTGGAGATGGAGGGCAGACGACGACGGGCCGCGACGGACGCGGGGTCGTAGAGCGGGTGGGCGTACTCCATCCGGTCGATCACCGACCCCGGGTCGACCAGGTCCTCGCCGCCGAGGGTGACCAGGTAGCGGGTGTCGGTGTCCAGTCGCTGGAGGCGGGTGAGGTCGTAGGTGACCGTGACGCCCGCCGCCGCTGTCGGCCGGCCGGCAGGGCGGTGAAAGTTCCACGACGCCCGGGCCTCCGGGGCCACCGGCAGCACCGACTCGTCGGTGTGCAGCAGCGCCGTGTTGTCGGAGTAGGGGATCGCGCCCAGCACCTCGCGCTGCGCCGGCGTCGGCTCGGCCAGCATCGCGAGCGCGGGCCCGGGGTGGGTGGCGACGACGACGGCGTCCACGGTGGTGACCGTGCCGTTGCCGTCGGTCACCTCGACGCCGGAGCCGGTGTCCCGGACCGAGGTCACCTTGGTGCCGACCCGGACGTCGTCGAGACCGGCCGCGACCCGGGCGACGTACTCGCGGGATCCACCGACGACCGTGCGCCAGGTGGGTGACCCGAAGACGCGGAGCATCCGGTGGTGGTGGAGGAACTCGAAGAGGTAGCGGGCCGGGTAGTCCAGGGCGATGTCGGGGTCGCACGACCAGACCGCGGCGACGAGGGGCTCCATGAAGTGCCGCTCGAAGTACGCCGAGAAGCGGCCGGCCCGCAGGAAGTCCCGCAGCGTCGTGTCGACCCGCCCGAAAGTTTCGGGCGGGTCGGCGAGGAGTGCGCGCGCGCGGCGGTGGAACCGCGGGATCTCGGTGATCAGCCGCAGGTACGCCGGGTTGGTCAGGTTGGCTCCGCCGGGGAACAGACCGCGCAGGCCGAGCGCACCGGCGTACTCCAGGCCGGTCTCGTCGTCGCGCACCGACAGCGACATCTCCGACTCCTGCGTCGCGACTCCGAGCTCGTCGAAGAGGCGGAGCAGTGTCGGGTAGGTGTGCCGGTTGTGGACGATGAAGCCGGTGTCGATGGCCAGGGTGCGCCCAGCCTCCGGCACCAGGTGGGTGTCGGCGTGGCCGCCGAGACGGACGTCCGCCTCGAAGAGCGTGACGCGCGCCGACCTGGCGGCGACGTGGGCGGCCGTGAGCCCGGCGACACCGGAGCCGATGACGGCCACGCGTGGTGGTGTGCTCACGTCAGCTACGCCTGCTCGAACGCGAAGAGCGTCACGGGAGGCAGCGTCGGCTCCTCGGAGCCGCCGGCGGGCTCGACGGTGATGCCGGCGCCGATCGCCGTGGCGGGGTCACCGTCCAACAGGATCTGCTGCTCCCCGCCATCAGCCATGAGGCCCGCGGGCACCATCCCGACGCGCTTGTGGTCGAGCCAGAGCTCGTAGACCTTGCCCTCCGGGGGCGGCGCCATGTCCTTGGTGACCAGTACCGCCTTGTTCAGCGAGGGGGAGCGGACCAGGGTGGCTTCGGAACCGTCGATGGTGTTGGTGTAGCTCTCGGCATCCTCGGCCCGGAGCACCTGGTCGACCGCGCTGACCTGGATCTGGCTGGTGTCGTCGTCCCAGGGCTGGGTGACCCCGACGCCGACCCCGACGACGGCGATCACCGCGGCCGCGGCCGCCAGGGCGGCCAGGCGGAACCGACGGCGGGGTGCCGCCTGCTTTCCGACGGTCGGGGGAAGTGGGCGCACGGTGCCGATGTCGGCCAGCACCCGCTCGCGGAGGCCTTCGGGCGGTGCGGTCGCGGAGGTCTCGGCCAGCAGGGCGGCGGTCGAGCGGAGGCTCGCGACCTCGGCCCGGCACTCAGCGCACTCGGCGAGGTGACGCTCGAACTGTGCGCGCTCGATGTCGTCGAGCGCGTCGACGGCGTAGGCGCCGGACAGGGCATGGATCTCGGTCATCACACTGCCACCCCCATCGCGTCGCGCAGCCTGATCAGGCCGTCCCGGATCCGGGTCTTGGCGGTGCCGAGCGGTAGCTCCAGCATGCTGGCCACCTCCGTGTGCGTGTATCCGCCGAAGTACGCCAGCTCGATCGCCTGGCGCTGGGCGTCGGTGAGCGACGCCAGCGCGCCGCGGACCCGGCGTGCTTCGAGTGAGGCCTGGGCGGCCTCGGCCGTCGCGTCGTGCGCGACCGGTTGGTTCCTGTCGTGGTACGTCGTGTCCCGCCGGCTCGAGGCCTCGGCCGAGCGGACCCGGTCGACGGCCCGGCGGTGCACGATGGTCAGCAGCCACGCCACGGCGCTGCCCCGGTCCGGGTCGAACCGTCCGGAGTTCCGCCAGATCTCCAGGAAGGACTCCTGGGCGACCTCCTCGGCCTGGGCCGGGTCGCGCACGACGCGGACCGCGAGGCCGAAGACCCGGGCTGCCATCGCGTCGTACAACCGGGCGAAGGCCGCCTCGTCGCCCCGACCGGACAGCTTCAGCAGCTGTGCGAGGTCGGGTGCCTCCGGTGCCCCCGCTTCAGAAGCGGGGGCACCGGAGGGTGTTGGCCGGATCGAGTCCACGGTGATGATCCTTGCGCGATACTCACTGATCGGGGAAGACCGATCAGGAGGGCATCAGCACCGTGTCGATGACGTAGACGGTCGCGTTGGCCGTGGGGACGTTGCCGCAGAGGACCTGCGCCTTTTCGTCGCCGATGGTGGCCTCTTCGCCGGTCCCGTTGATGGTCAGCATGTCGCCGTTGAGCGTCTCGAACTCGCCGGTGAGCTGGTCAGGAGTGATCTCCTCGCCGACCACGTGGTGCTTGAGGACCGAGCCCAGCAGCTTCTTGTCCGCGAGCACGGCGTTCAGGTCCTTCTTCGGGATCGCCTCGAAGGCCGGGTCGGCGGGCGCGAAGACCGTCAGCTCGGGAGCCGAGTTCAGCGGCTCGACGAGGCCGGCCTCGGTGACCGCGGTGACCAGGATCTTCAGCAGCGGGTTCGCGCTGGCCGCGGACGCGACGGGTGCGGTGGCCATGCCGTCGAAGGAGCCGGCTCCACTGGTGGGCACCTGGGCGCAGCCGGCGCCGTAGGTCTGGGACATCGCCGCGTTCTCCATGGGCGCGCTCTCCTCCTGGGTGGGCTCCTCGGACTGGGTGGTCTCGCCGGAGGCGCTGGTCGGCTGCTCCTCGCCACCACAGGCGGCGAGGCCGAGCGAGAGGGTGAGGGCGGCAGCGGCGAGGCCGCCGGTCCTGGTCAGGGTGTTCAGCTTCATGGTCGAGCCTTTCGGTTGGCTTGCGGTCGTGCGTGCTGATGTGAGTCGTTCGGTGCCGCGCGCCGAGCGGATTGGTCCTCAGCCGACCGTGACGATGATTCGTTGTCGGCCACTGGAGCCGTTCGGGAACGGTGCGGCCTTGGCGTCGGTCTGCACCTCGCCGTTGAGGTCGGTCGCCCGCACCGACAGGTCGTGGTCTCCGGGCTCGGCCGTCCACGGGAGGTACCACTGGCGCCAGTAGTCCACACCGACGTCCGGTCCGAGCTCGGCCTGCTGCCAGGCGCCGCCGTCGACCTGCACGTCGACCTTGCCGATGCCGCGGGTCTGCGCCCACGCCACCCCTCCGATGAACGTCTCGCCGCCACTGATGGTCGAGAACGACTTCGGGGTGTCGATCCGGCTGGCGATCTTGATCGGGGCATCGGTCGCCCAGCCGCGCTCGGTCCAGTAGGCCTTCTTCTCGTCGTACGTCGTCAGCGTCATCCGGGAGATCCACTTCGTTGCGCTGATGAAGCCGTAGAGGCCGGGGATCACGAGTCGCGCCGGAAAGCCGTGCTCCTGGGGCAGCGGCTCGCCGTTCATCCCGATCGCGAGCATGGCGTCCTTCTGGGCCAGAGCCAGCTCGAGCGGGGTGCTGATGGTCATCCCGTCGACGTCCTGGGAGTAGATCTGGTCCGCAGTGCGGCCGACCGACGCCAGGTCGAGCAGGTCGGAGAGGCGTACGCCGAGCCACCGGGCTCCGCCGACGTAGGGGCCGCCGATGTCGTTGGAGACACAGGTCAGGGTGATGTCCCGCTCGATCATCGGCATCGTCAGGAGGTCGTCGTAGGTGAGGGTGACGTCGTTCTCGACGTCGCCGTCGATGGTCAGCGCCCAGTCGTCGAGGTTGATGACCGGGAGGGTGAGGCGAGTGTCGACGCGGTAGAACGAGCTGGTCGGCGTCTGCAGTCGGCTGATGCCCGGGACCTTGCTCCGCAGGTCGGCCGGGAGGCTGGGGGCGGTGTCAGCGGCCTGCGGAAGGCTGACGCCGGCGGGCGTCGTACGCCGGCCGGTGATCCACTGCCCGGCCCCGGCGAGTGCCACGCCCGCCACCGCCAGCGCGCCGCCGGCGACCAGGACCCCCCGCCGAGTCGGGTGCGCCGCGGCCGATCCGTCGGGGTTGTCGACCCCCCGGGGCCTGTCGCCCATCGTGCGGGCCAACCACCAGAGCGCCGCCACGCCGACGATCCCGGCGGCGACCGCGGGCAGGACGTCGAGCGCCGCGGCGCCGGGGCGCAGCAGCGCCATCACGGCCGCGGCGGCGACCAGGACCACGAGCACACCGGCCCCGAGGACGAACCGGCGCCGGGCCAGCAGGCCGGCCACGGCGGCGAGGACGAGCGCGCCCAGCAGCACCGAGCCGACCAGGATCGTCTTGTCGTTGTCGCCGAACGTCCGGATCGCCCACTCCTTCATCGGAGTGGGGGTCAGGTCGATGACGGTCGAACCCACGGTCAGGACGGGGGAGGCGGCCGGGTCGGTGATCGCCGCGACCAGGTGCCCCGCCGCCATCCCCACGAGGGTCGCGAGGATCCCGAATCCGGCCCACGGCAGTCGTCTCGTCATGTGAGGGCTTCGTAGCCCCGGTCCGGTCGGACGGGTTCGGTCAAAGAGACGCCCGTGGGTTTCGAGACGGCTCGCGCAGCCCGTCGCACGCTCCGGCCTGTGCCGAGCCTCCTCAACCCCCTCGGCCCGTGGGCCCTTCGCAAGCTCAGGCCCCGGCTCGGGCAGGATGCGGCCATGACCTCCCTCGTGCGCTACGACGTCGCCGACGCGCTCGCGACTATCACCCTGGACTCCCAGCACAACCGGAACGCGCTCTCGCGGCAGCTGGTGACCGAGCTCTTCGGCCACCTCGAGGCGGCCGAGGCCGACGACGCTGTCCGGGTGGTGCTGATCCGGGCCGAGGGGAAGGTGTTCTGCTCCGGAGCCGACCTGTCGGAGGCGACCAGCGACGGCATGGAGGAGGGTGCCCGCCGCATCGTCGAGCTGCAGCGGCTGATCGCCACCATGGGCAAGCCGGTCGTGACCAGGCTGCACGGAGCGGTCCGCGCCGGTGGCATCGGGATCGTGGCCGCCTCCGACATCGCGATTGCCGCCGAGGACGCCACCTTCGCGCTCACCGAGGTCAAGCTCGGACTGGCCGCCGCGATCATCTCCCTGACTGTCCACCACCGGATGAATCCCCGTGCGGCAGCGCTGACGACCCTGGGTGGGGAGGTGTTCAGCGGCGCCGATGCGGCGGCGTACGGGCTGGTCACGGTTGCCGTGCCCGCCGAACAGCTCGACGCCGAGGTCGACCGGGTGTGCGCCTCGCTCGCCACCGGCGCACCCCAGGGCCTGCGCGAGTCCAAGCGGATCCTCAACCGCGACCTGGTCGACCGGATCGACGCCGGGGGCGAGGAGATGGCCGCGCTGTCCGCCCGGTTGTTCGCCTCCGACGATGCCCGCGAGGCGATGACGGCGTTTCTGAACCGGAGGAAGGCCTAGCCGCGTCGTGGTCCCTGACCGACTCGTGGAGCGTTCTCGGGCACACGACCCGAACCGCCGGGTAGGCTTGAGGACTTGCCAGAAAATGCCGGGGACAGAGAGAACGAGCGTTGACCGAAGAGCTTGCCGGGCGTGAGATCGCTCGCGAGCAGGAGTTCGTGGACCGCGTCTACCTCCAGCTCGAGAAGTCGTCGCGGGCCGCCCAGGAGATCGCCCGCGAGGGGCACGACCGGGGACGACTCGGCCACGAGGGCGGGCTGGTCGAGCGCGATGCCATGGTCTTCCAGGCCGCGAGGCGGATCGCACAGCTCGACGCCGCCCACGAGGGGCTGGTGTTCGGCCGCCTCGACCTGCGCGACGAGGTCGACTCCGAACCCCGCTACGTCGGGCCGGATCGGACTCCGGGACGACAACCGCGACTCCATGCTGATCGACTGGCGAGCGCCGGCTGCTGCGGTGTTCTACCAGGCCACCGCTGCCGAGCCGCACGACGTCGTACGACGTCGCGTGCTGCGGTGCACCGGACCGAGGGTGGTCGGCGTCGAGGACGAGCTGCTGGACGACTCGTCCGACACCGACCTGCCGATCGTCGGCGAGGGCGCCCTGATGGCCCAGCTCTCCCGCGCCCGCGACCGGTCGATGCACTCGATCGTGGCCACCATCCAGGCAGAGCAGGACAAGGCGATCCGGGCACCGTCCCGCGGGGTCGTCTCCATCTCGGGTGGCCCCGGGACCGGCAAGACGGTCGTCGCCCTGCACCGGGCGGCGTACCTGCTCTACACCGACCGTCGCCGCTACGAGGGCGGTGGCGTGCTGGTCGTCGGCCCCAGTGGCGTGTTCATGCGCTACATCGAGCGGGTGCTTCCGTCCCTCGGCGAGACCGCGGTCGCACTCCGGTCGCTCGGCGAAGTGGTCGACGGGGTGCGGGCGGTGCGCCACGACGAGCCGGCGGTCGCCGACGTCAAGGGTTCGGCTCGCATGGCCGAGCTGATGCGGCGTACGGCGCGGCAGCAGGCGCCGGGCAGCCCCACCGAGTTCCGGATCTTCTGGCGCGACGACTCCATCGTGCTCGACCGGGGACTGCTGGGCCGGCTGCGCCGCCAGCTGATGTCACACGGCCGCCGCAACCGCCAGCTCCCGCGCGTGGCCTCGACGTTGCTCGACGCGATGTGGAAGCAGGTTCGCGGTGAACGTGGCCGGGACCGCGGCCGAGAGGCCTTCGACGACGACATGCTGAGCAACCAGACGTTCGTGGACTTCGCAATCGAGTGGTGGCCGCCGTTGGATGCCCCGACGGTGCTCTCGTGGCTGCGGGATCCCGACTTCCTGGCTCGGGTGGCCGACGGCGTGCTCAGCGAGGAGGACCAGCGGGTGCTGGCCAAGTCCTGGGGGTCTTCGGTCGACGAGGGTGCGCTCCCCGACTTCTCGGTCGAGGACATCCCGTTGCTCGACGAGCTGCGCTACGCCCTCGGCGACGTCCCCGCTCGCCACGAGGACGACCACCAGCTCGACGACCACGTCGGTGCCGACCTGGCCGAGCTCACCACCGCCGCCGACCGCGAGTACGCACCCACCGGCCGTGCCTGGGCGCCGCCGACGCACCGGATCGAGGACGACGGGTTCGCCCACGTCCTCGTCGACGAGGCCCAGGACCTCTCGCCGATGCAGTGGCGGATGGTGGGGCGCCGCGGCCGGGCTGCGTCGTGGACGATCGTCGGTGACCCCGCCCAGTCGTCCTGGCCGGTGCCCGAGGAGTCCGCCGCCGCGCGGGCGGACGCACTGGAGGGCAAGTCGCTGCACGAGTTCCACCTCTCCACCAACTACCGGAACTCCTCGGAGATCTACGCCCACGCCGCGGCGTACGCCGAACGGGTCGGGCTCGACGCCGACCTGCCGACCGCCGTCCGCTCCACCGGCGTGCCGCCCCGAGAGGTCACCGACGTCGCCGACCTGGAGTCGGCGACCCGGGAGGCCGTCACCGAGATCGCCGGGTCGGTGTCCGGCACGGTCGCGATCGTCGTCCCCGTCGCCCGGCGGTCCGAGGTCAACGCCTGGCTGGCGTCGTGGCCCGAGCTCGCCGCCGACGCCCCGGCCGCCCGCGCCGCCGTCGACTCGACCGCAGCGCCGTCCGGCGACGACCGGGTCGTCGTGCTCACCGGCCTGGACACCAAGGGACTGGAGTTCGACGGCATCGTGGTGGTGCGCCCGCAGGAGATCGAGGCCGAGTCGGTCACCGGCCGGGCCACCCTCTACGTCGTCCTCACCCGCGCCACCCAGCTCCTCACCACCATCAGTTGAGTCGTGAGTCGGCGCGACTGCAAGGCTGGTGCAGCCCGAGTCGGCGCGTCTGCACACGGGTCTCGTGCCTTAGCGCCGACTCGACCGGATTGGGACGTGCATTCACGCCGACTCGGCGATGACTAGGGTTTCGGGCATGTCCGCCGAACCCCAGATCGACGCCCGTGCTGCGATCGAGCGGGTCCAGGGGCACGAGGCGTGGGCGATCATCCGGCGATCGACCCGGGCGGGTGACCGGGACACGGTCGGGATCGTGGGCGGTCGCCGTTCCGTCGTGGAGTCGATCCTCGACGTACCCCTCGAGGAGGGCGAGCCCGAGGCCGGGCACATCGCCGACCGGCTGCTGGCGATCCCGTTCCGGCAGGTGGTCGAGCGCGGGTTCGAGGCGCACGACGACGGCACGCCCCTGGTGGTGGTCGACGTCGAGAGCGAGCTGGAGTTCTCCGTCGCCGAGGTTCTCGACGCGATCGACGACACCGGTGTCGAGTTCGCCGACCGGGGCGGCTTCGAGACCGACGACGAGGAGTACGGCAGGCTCGTCGACGCGATCATCCGGGACGAGATCGGCCAGGGAGAGGGCGCCAACCTCGTCATCGGTCGTCACTTCCGCGCGCAGCTCGCCGACTGGGGGGCGGACACGGCACTGACGGTGTTCCGCCGGCTGCTCGAGCGCGAGCGCGGCGCCTACTGGACCTACGTCTTCTTCACAGGGGACCGCTACCTCATCGGCGCCAGCCCGGAGCGGCACGTCACCATCCACGGCGGCGACGTCCGGATGAACCCGATCAGCGGCACCTTCCGGATCCCGCGCGCGGGCGACGTGACCCCGCGCCTGCTCGACTTCCTGAAGGACGAGAAGGAGATCTTCGAGCTGTTCATGGTGGTCGACGAAGAGCTCAAGATGATGTGCGACATCTGCCACGAGGGCGGTCAGGTGCTCGGCCCGTTCCTCAAGCCGATGACTCATCTGATCCACACCGAGTACCTCCTCGCCGGTCGCACCCACCGCGATCCGCGCGAGGTCCTGCGGGACACGATGTACGCCGCCACCGTCACCGGCAGCCCGGTCGAGAACGCCTGCCGGTTGATCAAGCAGTACGAGCCCGAGGGGCGCGGCTACTACGGTGCCGCGCTCGCGATTCTCGGTCGCGACGCCGAGGGTGGGCCGGTCGTCGACAGCCCGATCGTGATCAGGACTGCCGACGTCGACCTCGACGGCTGGCTCACGGTGACCGCCGGGGCGACCCTGGTGCGCGACTCCGACCCGGCCTACGAGGTGGCGGAGACGCATGCGAAGGCCGGCGGCATCCTCAGCGCCTTCGGGCTGGTCCCACCCGCGCCCCAGCCGGACGTCAACCTCGCGGAGCTGGTCAGCGACGAGGACGTCCTGCTGACCCTCAACGCCCGCAACCGTCGCCTCAGCCGGTTTTGGCTCACCGACCAGGCCGGTGCTCCGCCCGACGCTTCCCTCAAGGGGAAGTCGGCGGTGATCCTCGACGGCGAGGACGACTTCGTCAACATGCTCCGGCACGTGCTCGGCGTGCTCGGCATGACCAGCACCGTGGTGCGCCACGACGAGTACGCCGAGGGCGACGTCGACGGTCACGACCTGGTGATCGTGGGGCCCGGTCCGGGTGATCCACGCGACGGCGAGGACCCCAAGATCGCGACGTTCCGTCGGGTCGTGCAGGAGGTCCTCGACCGCGGGGTTCCCTTCCTCGCGGTCTGCCTCGGCCACCAGGCGCTCTGCCAGCGGCTCGGGATCCCGCTGGCGTTCAAGGACATCGTCTTCCAGGGGACCCAGTCCCCGGTGTCGATCGCTGGCCGCACCGAGCGGGTCGGCTTCTACAACACGTTCGTCGGCCGGGTCGGTGACGGTGACGCTCTTCCCGAGGGCGTCACCGTGGAGGCCGACCCGCTCACCGGAGACGTCCATGTCGTCCGTGGCCCGCACTACCGCGGCATCCAGTTCCACGCCGAGTCGATCCTGACCGAGAACGGCTACGACCTGATCCACGACCTCGTCCGCGAGCTCCTCGCCGACTGAGCGCGACCCGCTGAGGCGCAGGACCGGTCCCGGGAGACCGGGACGCGACCTCCCCTTCTTCCCGGTTCGACCGTGACTGCGGACTCAAGCCGCGGGATACCCCCTCGCCGGATCGTCGGACCCAGCGGCGAGGGGCGTCGCGCGGGAGGTGGGTCCGATGAACGTGACTCGGTTCGTGACCATGACGCTGTTGCTCACACTCGCCGGCTGCGGGGGACCCGCCGTCGCACGCGAGCTGAGCACCGAGGAGCCCGGAGCGGAGCGGTCCCACGTGCCGCTGGCGAGGGCGACGCCGAAGGCTTCACGCGACCCGAAGCCCGCGAGCGACCCGAAGCAGCGGCCCAACATCGTGCTCGTCCTGATGGACGACTTCTCGATGGACCTGCTCCCCACGATGCGCAGCGCGGCCGCCATGCAGCGCGCGGGGGCGTCGTACTCCCACGCCTTTGTCGCCGACTCGTTCTGCTGTCCCTCACGCGCGGCACTGTTGACCGGCCAGTACCCGCACCAGACAGGGGTCCTCACCAATGTCCCTGGCCAGCGGTCCCGGCCGCTCGGCGGCTTCGACGCGTACGCCGCCTTCGGAAACCCCGAACGGTCGTTCAACGTCAGCCTCCAGGCTGCGGGATACACCACCGGCTTCTTCGGCAAGCTCCTCAACCACTACGAGCAAGGCTCGGCAGCGCCTGCCGTGCTGCCGGGCTGGTCGGAGTTCGAGGCGGTGTTCGGGACGGCCTACGACCAGTGGGACTACGGGACCGGCCGGCTCGGGCAGGACGGTCAGATCCACGTGACCCACCACCCGGCGCCTCCGGTCGGAGCGACCCCGGACGAGAAGGACGAGGCGTACGCCGGGGTCCGGATCGAGCGGTCCGCGCTGGACTTCATCCGGCGACACGGTGACGACGACGCGCCGTACTTCCTGGAGGTAGCGCCTTACGGCCCGCACAGCCGCGTCACCCTGCGGGGCGGCCACTATCCCGGCGACCCCCTGTTCCCCGCGATGTTCCGCGACCGTCCCTCGCCAGAGCACCCGGCAGGGAACTGCGGCCGGATCTCCTGCCGGGAACTCGGCGCGCAGGACCTCCCGGGATACGTCGGCGCGCCCGTCGACTACCTGCCCCGGACCCGCGACGGGCGGGCGGCCGAAGCTTGGCACACCGGGCCCCGGGTTGGCCCCGTCATGGCCACCCGGCTGCTCCGCGACCGGGCCAGGATGGTGCAGTCGATCGACCGGATGGTGCAGCGCATCCTGGCCGCGGTGGGGGACAACACCTACGTCGTGCTGACCTCCGACAACGGCTTCCACCTGGGGCAGATGGGGCTCGGCGTGGGCAAGGGCACGCCCTTCGACACCGATGTACGCGTCCCCCTGCTCGTCGTCGGACCCGGGGTCGAGCCCGGCGTCCGGGACGCCATGACCAGCAACATCGACCTGGCGTCGACCTTCGAGGAGCTGGCCGGCGCACGGAGCCCGGCGTACCGCTCCGGACGCTCCCTCGTCGAGACCTTCGCCGACCCGCGCGCGCAGGTGCACGATGTCGTCTTCTTCGAGCACACCGCCTATGTCGCTGCCCGCCTCGACCCGGACGCCGCGCTGCTCGACGGGACCGAGTACCACCGGATCCCCTCGTATGTGGCCGTCCGCAACCGCACCGGCCTCCTCGTCCGCTTCGACCTCGACCCGACGCTGACCGGGGTGGACCACGCCTGGGGGTTCTACGACTACACGCGCACCGGCTGGGAGCAGGCCAACGAGTACCAGAAGCGCGTGCACGCGGACCGGATCGCGCGGCTGGCCGGGAAGCTTCGGCAGTTCGACGAGTGCTCGGCGGTCATCCGTGCCGCCGCCGTGCCCCGGGAGTGCCGCAGCCTCACGCAGTAGGTTGACCCGGTGCCCGCGCCGGACGTGGTCGTCGTCGACCACCACGACTCCTACACGTGGAACCTCGTCCACCTGATCGCGTCCGTCACCGGCGTCCTGCCGCAGGTCGTGCAGCACGACGAGGTGACGGCGGTGGACGTGCTCGCCCACGAGTACGTCGTGCTCTCGCCCGGGCCGGGCAGCCCGGACAACCCCGAGGACTTCTCGGTCGGCCGCGAGGTGCTCCTGGCGGGCACGGTCCCGGTGCTCGGGGTCTGCCTCGGCATGCAGGGGCTGGTGACGGCGTACGGCGGCAGCGTGGTGGCCGACCTGCACCGGCTCGCTCACGGCGAGGTCGCCCACATCAACCACGACGGCCGGGGCGTCTTTGCGGGCCTGCCGCAGGGCTTCGCGGCGGTCCGTTACCACTCGCTCACCGCAGTCGACCTGCCCGACTGCCTGGTCGTGACGGCTTCCTGCCCGGGCGAGCGGGACGAAGGGCCCGAGGTCGTGATGGGCGTGCGGCACCGAGTCGCTGCCGCTGGAGGGCGTGCAGTTCCATCCCGAGTCGGTGCTGTCCGAGCACGGCGCCGCCATGATCGCCAACTTCCTGGGCCGGCGATGACCGATCCGGTCCAGTTCTTCCGCGAGGTCGTGGCCGCGCACCCGCGCTGCTTCTGGCTCGACGGCGGCGGTGCCCGCGAATGGTCGGGCCGTCGTTCGATCATCGGCTGGCTCGACGAGGACGACGTCTCCCTCACCTATGACGCCGCGCGCGGCGAGGTCGTCCGGCACGCCTCCGGCCGGGCGGACGTGGTCGGCGGCGACGTCTTCGCTGCCCTGGAGGCGGAGCTCTCGGCCGGGCGCCCGACCGACCAGTGGTTCGGCTACTTCGGATACGCCTCCCGGCCCGACCTCCCCGCCAGCACCGGCAGCGGGATGCCCGACGCGGTGTGGATGCGGGCCCGGCACGTGCGGATGTTCGACCACCCGCCCGGAGCGGGACCTGCCGGTGGTTGAGGTGCGAGGAGCTCCAGCGACGAGCCTCGAAACCGCTGGAACCGACGGCAGAGCGACGTCCCCGAGGACTACGAGCAGGCGCTTCGCGACCGTTCAGGAGCACCTGCACGCCGGCAACTCCTACGAGGTCAACCTCACCTACCGGGCGGAGGAGGTCAGCGACCTCGACCCGGCGACGGCGTACCTCCGACTGCGCGAGCTCAACCCCGCGCCGTACGCCGGCTTCCTCCAGCACGACCTCCCGGCCGCCCGGGCCTGGCTGCTCAGCTCGAGCCCGGAGCGCTACGCGCTGATCGACACCGACCGCATCATCGAGACCAAGCCGATCAAGGGCACCACCCCGCGCGGCGGCACCCCGGAGGAGGACGCGATGCTGCGTGACCGGCTTGCCGCCGAGCCGAAGTTCCGCGCCGAGAACCTGATGATCACCGACCTGCTCCGCAACGACCTGTCGATGGTGTGCGAGCCCGGAAGCGTCGAGGTGCCGAGCCTGATGGCGGTGGAGTCCTACGAGACCGTGCACCAGCTGGTCTCCACGATCCGTGGCCGGCTCCGCGACGACGTGACGACCGTCGGGGCGCTGCGGGCGCTGTTCCCTGCGGGTTCGATGACGGGGGCGCCGAAGCTGCGCACCATGCAGATCATCGAGCAGGTCGAGGGCAGCGCTCGCGGACCGTACGCCGGTGCGTTCGGCTGGGTCTCGGCCGGCGGGCAGGCAGACCTGGGCGTGGTGATCCGGTCACTGATGACCGCAGGGGACGGGCGCTACCTGCTCGGCACCGGTGGCGGGATCACCGTGCACTCCGACGTCGCGGAGGAGTACGCCGAGTCGCGCTGGAAGGCCGACCGGCTGCTGCAGGTCTTCGCCGCCTGAGGCTCCCTGCTGGGTGTGGCCACCTCCATCCCCGCCGACCAGGCGGATGGGAAGGCAGGCGGGTCAGCGCGCGCCCAGATCTTCTGCTCACCGATCGAGACGCTCATCTGCCCAAGGTCGGGGTCTGCTCGAACCTCCTGCGCGAGTACGCGGAGGCCAGTCACGATGCGAGCGCAGCTCACCCCTTCCAGGTGCTCGGAGTACTAGCAGGACGCGCGACTCCGTCGGCCATCCGTCGACGCGGGACGTTCGCGCCGACGAACGCGGCCGCGCGCGTCGCGGTCGCGTTGGCACGCGCTCCGTCATTCAGGCCGCTACACGTCAGGGTGTCCGGGTGAGCGGAACGGCCTGGCCGACGGACTCCTCCGGTGGCGTGGGCGAGCCGGGGAGCTGGACGGTGAACCGGGAGCCGCCCGACGGGCAGCGCCCGGCGGTCACCGACCCGGAGTGCCGCTCGACGACCTGGCGGACGATCGAGAGCCCCAGCCCCGACCCGGGCATGGACCGGGACTCCTCGGCCCGGTAGAACCGGTCGAACACGTGGGGGAGGTCGGCGTCCGAGATGCCCTGGCCCTCGTCGTCGACGGTGAGCACCCCATCGGCGATGCGGACGGTGACGACCCCCTCGGGCGGGCTCCACTTCGCCGCGTTGTCGAGGAGGTTGGTGACCGCGCGTTCGAGGGCCGAGCCCTCCCCGACGACCCACCAGGGATCGGCCTTGACGGTGAAGGCGATGCCGGGCGCGCGGCGGCGTACCCGGACGACTGCCCGGTCGACCACCTCGGCCAGGTCCACCGGCTCGACGACGTGGGCCATCGGCTCCTCGCGGGCCAGCTCGACGAGGTCCCCGATCAGCGTGGTGAGCTCCTCGATCTGGGCGCGGACGTCGCTGAGCAGCTCGGCCCGGGCCTGCGCCGGCAGGTCGGGGGAACCGTCGGCCTGGGCGAGCAGGTCGAGATTGGTCCGCAGCGAGGTCAGGGGGGTGCGGAGCTCGTGGCCGGCGTCGGCGACCAGCCGCCGCTGCCGGTCGCGGGAGGCGGCCAGGGCGGTGAGCATCTGGTTGAACGCCGTGGTGAGCCGGGCGATCTCGTCATCTCCCTCGACCGCGAGCGGTTTGAGGTCCTCGGTCCGCGCGTTGTCCTCGACCGCCGCCGTGAGCCGGCGCACCGGCCTCAGGCCGTTGCGGGCGACCGTCCATCCGGCGACCCCCGCCGCGATGACGCCGGCCAGCCCGAAGAGCAGCATGACCACTCCGAGCTGGGCGAGCACCTGCTCCTGCCCCTCGAGCGACTGGGCGACCACCAGCGCCTGCCCGGGCTGGGCGGTCGGTACCGAGACGACGCGGTAGCGCGTGCCGTCGGCGGAGATGGTGCGGATGCTCCAGTCCCGCTCGCCTGCGGCGACGGCGAACTCGGGATCGTCCAGGCTGAAGCGTCGGACCCTCGCGGTCGGGGGTGAACACCGAGCGGCTGGAGGTGATGAAGAAGATCCGGACGTCCGCCGCCCCGAGCGCCCACGACGGCAGCTCGAAGTCGGTCGTGAGCTGCTGCAGCGCCGGGGACTCCGCGGCCCGGTGTGCGCGGTCCAGCAGTGACTCGTCGAGCGTCGACTGCAGCTGCATCCGCACGGTGAAGTAGGCCCCGACGGAGAGGAAGGCGACCGCGAGCCCGACCGCGATCGTGGTGAGCAGGATGACCCGGCTGGCCAGGGACCGGCGGTAGTGGAAGCGCCCGGCCATCGGTGTCTTCATGTCTCCTGCTTCAGGACGTAGCCCACGCCCCGCACCGTGTGGATCAGCCGCGGCTCACCTGCGGCCTCGGTCTTGCGGCGCACGTAGCCGACATAGACCTCGAGCGAGTTGGCCGTGGTCGGGAAGTCGTAGCCCCACACCTCCTCCAGGATGAAGGACCGCTCGAGCACCCGCCGTGGCCGGCGCAGGAACATCTCGAGCAGCGTGAACTCGGTGCGGGTCAGCTCGACCAGTCGGTCACCGCGACGGACCTCGCGGGTGGCGACGTCGAGCGACAGGTCGGCGAAGGTGAGGACCTCGTCCGGCGCGTCCTCGTGGGGTACGACGCGGCGCAGCAGGGCCCGCAGCCGAGCCAGCAGCTCCTGCAGCGCGAACGGCTTGGTCAGGTAGTCGTCGGCCCCGGCATCGAGTCCCTCGACCCGGTCGCCGACGGCGTCGCGCGCGGTCAGCACCAGGATGGGTACGTCGTTGCCGGCCTTGCGCAGCGCCCGGGTGGCCTCGAGGCCGTCGAGCCGCGGCATCATCACGTCCATCACCACCACGTCGGGGGCGCTGCCGGAGATCGAGGCGAGAGCCTCGGCGCCGTCGGCGGCCAGGGCGACGGCGTACCCGTTGAACTCCAGCGACCGACGCAGCGACTCGCGCACGGCCCGGTCGTCGTCGACCACGAGGACGCGGGCAGGTGCGTGGGACGGAGCGCTCACGATTCCACTGTGCCAGCCCAGCCTGAGCCACCGCTGAGAGAGCGGATTGAGCCAATCTAGGAGTAGCGCGACGCGATCGCCGCCGCCCGTGCGGCGTAGCCACCACCGAACATGCAGGCGTGCACCAGGAGGGGGAACAGCTGGTGCAGCGAAAGCCGATCCTCCCAGCCGTCGGCCAGTGGCGTCGCCTCGGTGTAGGCGTCCATGACCCGCGGCAGGTGTGGCAGCCCGAACAGCGACAGCATCGCGAGGTCGGCCTCGCGGTGGCCGCCGTAGGCCGCCGGGTCGATCACCCGGACGACCCCGTCGAGGCCCCAGAGGACGTTGCCGTTCCACAGGTCGCCGTGCAGGCGGGACGGCGGCTCCTCCGGGAGCAGGTCGGGCAGGCGCCCGATCACGGACTCCACCGAGCGCGCGTCGTCCTCGGTGGCCATCCCGCGGTCGCGGGCAAGCTTCAGGTAGGGGAGCACCCGTCGGGTGGCGTAGAACTCCGCCCAGGTCGGCGCGGTCCGGTTGGGTAATGGCAGCTTCCCGATGAAGCCGTCCCGCTCCAGGCCGTACGACGGCGCGCCCGCGGCATGGGTCCGCGCGAGGGCCTGGCCGAAGGCGACCGCCGCGTCGACGGTGCTCTTGCCCGGCTCGATCCAGCGCAGGATCAGGCACTCCTCGTCGGAGCCGAGCACATCCGGGCAGGCGACCCCACCGGCGTCGGCCAGCCAGCGCAGGCCGCCGGCCTCCACGTCGAAGAAGCCCTCGGGTGCCTGGGGGTAGGTCTTGACGAGCGCGGTCGTGCCGTCACTGAGCCGCAGCCGGGTGGCGGTCGAGATGTCGCCACCCGCCACCGGAGCGGTGGCCACCACCGCTGCCCCGAGCAGCGACTCGGCCCGCTGGGCGATCACCGGTAGCCGCGTCATCGGGGGTGTAGCTCTTGTTGCAGTGCGGCGACGATCGCCGTGCCGGTGCGCTCGACCATGCGCAGGACCTCCTCGTAACCGCCGAGGCCACCGTAGTACGGGTCGGGCACGTCCGCGCCGGTGTCCACCGGATCGAAGTCCCGGAACATCGCCACCCGGGCGGTGCGGCCGCCGATGTCGGCGAGGTTCTGCTGGTCCATTGCGAGCACCAGGTCGTAGTCGTCCAGCCAGCTGTCGTCGAACTTCCGGGCACGATGTCCGCTGGCGTCGTACCCGGCCGCGGAGAGCGTCGTCGCCGCCCGCTCGTCCATCGCCTCGCCCAGGTGCCAGGTGCCGGTGCCGCAGCTCGCGACCTCGACGACACCGAGGAGACCCGCCCTGTCCAGGAGCGTCTCGAGGACGACCTGGGCGGTTGGCGAGCGGCAGATGTTGCCCAGGCAGACCACCCCGATGCGGTACCGCCCCGGGACGCGCGGCGCGGGCAACGAAACGACGGTCACCGGTGGTCCCCGAGCAGACCGTCCAGGACCCACGTGGCGATGGTGATGACGATCGAGCCACCGACAGCGGTCCAGAAGCCGTCGACGTGGAAGCCGATGTCGAGGACGCCGGCCAGCCACCCCACGAACATCAGCATCAGCGCGTTGATCACGAGCAGGAAGAGGCCCAGGGTCACGATGATCAGCGGGATCGACAGGATCTGCAGGACCGGCTTCACGAACGACGTCACCACGCCGAGGATCACCGAGACCAGCAGCAGCGGCAGCAGCTTCTCCGTGATCTCGGCCTGTCCCTGGTCGGGTCCGCCGAAGCTGATCCCCTCGAACAGGGCGGCTGCCAGGGCCAGGGCCACGGCGTTGGTCAGCAGCCAGGTCAGGAACCTCACGGGACGATCCTAGGGATCCTTCCGGTGGAACCGGTCGGTCCTAGGAATCCTCCAGGTGGAGCCGGTCGATGATCGCGACCTCTGCCCCCGCGAGGTGGCTCTCAAGGCCGGCCACGGCCTCCTCGGTCCGGCCGCCCTCCAGCAGGTCCAGCAGGCTTGCGTGGGACCCCACCTGGGCCTGCGCGTTCTGGCGCTGGCGATCGACCTGGGCCAGCGCCAGCCGGAGCTCGCCGACCAGCGCCTCGGCCATCGCGACCAGCCGCGGTGACCCGGTCAGGCCGACCAGCGACAGGTGGATGGCGAGGTGGCGCTCGTTGAGCACCTGGTAGGAGGCGCCGTTCTCGGCGGCCTCCTCATAGGCACGCAGCGCCTCGCGCACCGACTTCCGGTCGGTCTCGTCGGCCTCCGGCCAGTGGCGGACTCCGGCGAGCTCCAGGACGGTGCGGGCCCGGCACACGTCACGTACGGAGCCCGGGTCGGGGCTGGTCACCGCCACGCCCCGGTTCGGCTCCCGGGTGGCGAGGCCTTCGGCGACCAGGACGCCCAGCGCCTCGCGGACCGTGGGCCGGGAGACGCCGAGGGAGCCGGCGAGGGCGACCTCGCGCAGCGGCGTACCCGCCTCCAGCTCGCCCTCGAAGAGCGCCCGCCGGAGCTCGTCGACGACCCGGTCGACGGTGGAGGAGTGCTCGAGGTGCAGCGAGCCGAACGGCTCGGTCATGCCCGCCTCCCTGTGGACCCCGGATCGGTGTGACCCATTCGATGCGCCCCATTGTGCCCCGCCCCTTGCATCCGGTACCCGCATCCAGCACACTCATTCCTGTCAGATTGTCTGACAATCAAACAATCTTCAACCATCCCGAGGGAGGCGACAAGCCATGAACAAGACGCTCGAGTGGGGCAACCAGTACGTGATGGTCCGACCCGACCACTTCCGGGTGGACTACCGGATCAACCCGTTCATGGACCTCGCCGTCCAGCCGAACAAGGTGTTGGCGCGGGAGCAGTGGGACACCCTGGTCGACACGATTCGGTCGCTCGGCGGCGACGTCGACGTGGTCGGCCAGCGCGAGGACGCGCCCGACATGGTCTTCGCGATGAACCTCGGCCTCGGCCTCGTGCGCCCGGACGGCCGATCCCACGTCGTGATGTCGCACATGCGGCATCCCCAGCGCCGGATGGAGACCGTCACCGCGCAGCCGTGGTTCGCCGGGCGCGGCTTCACCACGTCGTACGTCGGCCGCGAGGGAGTCGGCGCCCACTTCGAGGCCGGCGACGCCTTCGCCTTCGGTGACGCACTAATCGTCGGCTACGGACCGCGGACCGAGGAGCTCGCGCTCAAGCACCTGGCCGGCAGACCTGGGCGTCCGGGTCCGCGGGCTCCGGATCGCGCACCCCGGGATGTACCACCTCGACCTCGCCTTCTGCCCGCTCGACGAGACCCGCGCGATCGTCTGCCCGGCCGCGTTCGACGAGGAGTCCGCCGACGAGCTGATGGCGCTGGTGCCAGACCCGATCGTGCTGACCGAGGAGGAGGCGCTCACCACCTTCGCCGCCAACTCGATCGTCATCGGCCGCACGGTCGTGATGCCCGGCTGCCCCGACCGCGTCCGGGCCGAGCTCGAGGCCGCCGGCTTCGAGGTCCTGATCGTCGACGTCTCCGAGTTCCACAAGGGCGGCGGCTCGATCCGTTGCCTGACCAACCCGGTCGACGTGCGGATCGGCCGCGACCTGCCCGAGGTCGAGGGCGGCGCGGTCGTCGTACCGCCGATGGGACTGCCGCTCGCCGGCTGAGTAGCCTCGGCCAGATGTTCCCGGTCGGTGGCATCGGCGTGATGCTCCTGGGCGCCGCAGTGGCTCTCCTGCCCTGCGGCGCCCTCGCATTCCTGCTCGCGCGACGTTCGGGCTGGATGCACGCGATCGCGGTGTCGGGCTTCGTCTGGTCGCTCGCGGTGATCGCGCTGGTGACCCTGATCCCGCCGTACGGCGCCCCCGGGGTGGTCCTCGCCGAGAGCCGCCTGCCCTTCTGCTCGCGCGAGATCGGCGGGCCGGCCCCCGAGGGGTTCGGCGTGTTCGGCAGCGATCAGCGGCTGCTCAACACGCTGCTGTTCCTGCCCTCGGGGGTGCTGCTGGTGGTGGCCGCGATGCGCCGCCCTGCGTGGGCGGTGCTGACGGTGCCGCTCGGGCTGGTGTTCCTCGCGTTCTACTCCGGGGCCATCGAGCTCGTCCAGTTCGAGCTGGCCCGGATCGACCGCGCGTGCGATCTCACCGACTTCGTCGACAACGTGACCGGCGCGGTCATCGGCGCCCTGATCGGCCTGGCGCTGGCGCTGGTGCTCCGGCCCTGGCGGCACCGATAGCTCCGGGTAACGCCACGTTGAGGGTGCTTGTCGACCGGTATACCGGTCGACAAGCACCCATAAGGTGGCGTTACCCGGCGACGTCGGTCCGCTGACTAGGGTGACCGGCATGGCCACTCCGCAGCCGCGCTCCAACGTCTCCGCCATCCCGGCCTACGTGGCCGGCAAGCCGCCGACGCCGGTGCCCGGCCTGAGGTCCTACAAGCTCTCGTCCAACGAGAACCCCCACGTGCCGTTGCCCGGCGTGCTCGAGGCGGCCGTGGGTGCGGCGGCGCGGATGAACCGCTACCCGGACATGGGCAACACCGAGCTGTACGCCGCCCTGTCGGCCCGTTTCGACGTGCCGGTGGAGGACCTGGCGGTGGCCACCGGCTCGGTGGCGCTGATCTACCAGCTGGCCCAGGCCTTCTGTGAGCCCGGCGACGAGGTGGTGTTCGCGTGGCGGTCCTTCGAGGCCTACCCGATCGCGGTCGCTGCGGCGGCAGCCACGGCCGTCCAGGTGCCCGTCACGGCTGATGGTCGGCACGACCTCGACGCGATGGCGGCCGCGATCACCGACCGGACCCGGATCGTCCTGGTCTGCACCCCCAACAACCCGACGGGCCCGGCGGTCTCTCAGGCCGAGCTCGACGCGTTCCTCGCGCAGGTGCCGCCGCACGTCCTCGTCGTGGTCGACGAGGCCTACGTCGAGTTCGTCCGGATCGACGACCCGATCGACGGGATGGCGGCCTACCGCTCGCACCCGAACGTCGTGGTGACCCGCACCTTCTCCAAGGCCTACGGCCTCGCCGGGCTCCGCGTCGGCTTTGCCGCCGCGCCGACCCCGATCGCCACCGCCCTGCGGGCGGTCTCCCTGCCGTTCGGCGTCTCCTCGGTGGCGCAGGCCGCGGCCGTCGCCTCGCTCGAGCGGGAGGCGGCGCTGATGGAGCGGGTCGACACGATCGTGGAGGAGCGGGCCAGGGTGGTGACCGGCCTCGCCGAGGTTGGCTGGAACGTCCCCGACGCCCAGGGCAACTTCGTGTGGCTCGAGCTCGGCGACCGGACGGTCGACTTCGCCGCGGCGGCCGAGGCGGCCGGCATCATGGTCCGCCCGTTCGCCGGCGACGGCGCGCGGTGTCTCGATCGGTGAGTACGAGGCCAACGACCGGCTGATCCGGCTCGCCGGAGACTGGACCGGCTGACCGAGGGGTCGTGTGCCTGAGGACGACCTACAGGGCGTTCTCAGGCACGCGACCCACCGGCCCGATCGCGGGCAGCGGTTCGGGGCGGTCGTCCATGGCGCGCCAGGCAGGGTCCACCGCCGGTGACATGGTCACCAGGAAGTACGCCGCCCCGATCGCGAGCATGGCCACCGTCAGGCCCCAGCTGCTCACCAGGACTCCGCCGAGCAGCCCGCCCAGGGGCATCAGCGCGAAGCACATCGCCGTGGTCAGGGAGGTGACCCGGCCGACGAGCGTCGCGGGGATCCGCTCGAAGATCACCGCCCCGAGGATCGGGTTGATGAACCCCGCGGCGAGACCGCCGGAGACCGCGACGGCCAGCACGGCCCACAACGGGGAGTCGAAGGCCATCACCACGAACCGCGGAGCCCCGCCGATCAGGAAGGCGATGAGGTAGGTGCGGTAGCGCGGCAGTCGCTCGCCCCAGGCCGCGGCGCACGTCGCCCCTGCCAGCGCGGCCGCACCGAACACCGCGAAGAGGAGCCCGATCGCGGCCGCGCCACCGCCGTACTCCCGGGCCCAGACGGGCACCAGGACCGTCGCCCAGGCGATGTCCAGGAAGTTGGTCAGCGCGACCATCAACGCGATCCCGAGCAGCAGCCGATCACCCCGCAGGAAGCGCCAGCCCTCGGCAAGCTGCCGGCGGTACGGCGGTTCGACCGCGCCCTCCTCGCGCGCGGCCGGGCGCATGCCGTAGGTCGCCCACGCGAGCACGGCGGCCGAGAGCAGGAAGCTGCCGGCGTCGACGACCAGCGCGTTGGTCGGCCCGATCACCGAGATCAACCCGCCGGCGAAGACGGCCCCGAGCATCGAGGCACCCCGCTCGACCGTGGAGGCCAGCCCGGTGGCGCGCTCCATGGGGACCTCGGCTCTGTCGACGAGAGCGGGGATCAACGCGTGCTTGGCACTGTCGCCCGGCCCCCGCAGGGCGCCGGCCAGCGCGACGAGCAGCAGGAAGCCGGGGAAGGACAGGTGTCCCGAGTGGTACATCAGCGGGATCGACCCCACCACCAGGACGCTCAGCAGGTCGCAGGTGATGCTGACCCGGCGCGGGCCGACCCGGTCGATGATCGGACCGCCGAGCACCTTGAGCAGCACCATCGGCAGCATCTCGGCGAGGGCCACCAGCCCGGTCTTGCTCGGGCTCCCGGTGGTGGTGAGCACGAACCAGGGCAGCGCGATCATCGACACGCGGGTGCCGGTGATCGAGACCGCCTCGGAGGTGAGCCAGCCGTAGAGGGGTCGCCTGGTGCTCATGCCGGGGCTCCTGTCATGGTGCCGGGTCGCGCGAAGGTGTTGACGTTGACGACGAAGGACCCGGCGCCGTCGGAGTCGGCGGGGTCCTCGTCGTACTCCTCGATCACCGTCCTGAGCCGGTCGGTCAGCTCGCGGGCGCGGTCGGGGGTGAGGTGCAGCTGCCAGTCGCTGAACGTGCTCGCGTCCTGCCATGCGAGCGGAAGCATTCGACGCTCCTCCACCGCGCGCTGGAGCTGTTCGGTGTTCCAGATCGCCACGGCCTGGAGGTAGGCGTCGTGCGTGTCCTGCTCCTCCGGCGTGGCCGCGCGTGCCGGGTCGGTCACGGTCGCCCGGTGCGCGGCCTGCCACCAGCGGTCCCGCCCGTCGCCCCGATCGGGATCGTCGACGACGAAGCCGTGCTCGGCCAGCTGGCGCAGGTGGTAGGACGTCGCTCCGGTGTTGAGGCCGAGGCGGGCCGCCAGGGTGGTGGCGGTGGCGGGTCCCTCGGTCCGCAGCAGCGCGAGCATCCGCAGACGGACCGGGTGGGAGAGCGCCCTGAGAGCCGCGGGCGTGGGGGTGATCGCGGTGAGGTCCATGGAGGGAACCTACGACTGCAAAGGTTTGTTTGCAAACACTTCTTTGGAGAATCTCCCGACTACGCTCGGCCCATGGGCGAAGGCAACGAAGCGTCGTACGTCGAGGACGACGGCTTCACGCGGGACATGAACTACATCCCCGACCGGATCACCCGCCACGCCCGCCAGCCCGAGGTCGGGCCCACCGAGGGAAAGAACTGGCCGGTCGAGCCCGGCCGCTACCGGTTGGTCGCGGCCATGGCCTGCCCGTGGGCCAACCGGTCGATCATCGTCCGCGAGCTCCTCGGGCTGGAGGACGTGATCTCGATGGGCCTGGCCGGGCCCACCCACGACGAGCGGAGCTGGACGTTCGACCTCGACCCCGGTGACAAGGACCCGGTGCTCGGCATCGAGCGTCTCCAGGAGGCCTACTTCGCCCGCTACAAGGACTACCCACGCGGCATCACCGTGCCGGCCGTGATCGACGTGCCCACGGGGAAGGTCGTCACCAACGACTTCCCGTGGATCACCCACGACTTCTACTTCGAGTGGCGCGACCACCACCGCCCGGACGCCCCGGACCTGTGGCCAGCGGACGTGCGCGAGGAGATGGAGGGGGTGATGGACCGGGTCTTCACCGAGGTCAACAACGGGGTCTACCGATGTGGCTTCGCCGGGTCGCAGGAGGCCTACGAGTCGGCGTACGAGCGGCTGTTCTCGGCGCTGGACTGGCTGGAGGAGCGACTGACCGGCCGGCGCTACCTGATGGGCGACCGGCTCACCGAGGCCGACGTCCGGCTGTTCACCACCCTCGCCCGGTTCGATGCCGTCTATCACGGGCACTTCAAGTGCAACCGAAACAAGCTGACCGAGATGCCGGCGCTGTGGGGCTACGCCCGCGACCTGTTCCAGACCCCGGGCTTCGGTGACAACACCGACATCGAGCAGATCAAGCAGCACTACTACGTCGTGCACACCGACATCAACCCGACCGGCATCGTGCCCGAGGGCCCCGATACGATCGGCAGGAGTGCGGAGACGACGCCGGCCGCGGCCGCGAGGCCGAACTCGGCCAGCCCGTTCACCGTCCCTCCGCGGCCAGCAGCCGGATCACGCGCCGTGCCGACCAGAGCTTGATGCCGAGGACGACGACAGCCACGACGAACGCCACGGAGAAGAGCTCCAACGCCAGCGCGCCCACGACACCGGCCGTGTTGGCCGCTTTGGCCAGCGGCGACCAGTTGAGCTGCCACACCCGCCGGTCGACGACGTGGAAGTAGTTGGGGCTGAGGACTGGCCAGCAGAGGAAGGCCATCGACAGCATCGAGTCGAGCACCATGAACGACAGGACGAACACGACGACGACCGGGAGTGCCGAGGGGACTGACGCCACCAGGCCGACGCAGAGGATGCCGGTGCACGCGCGGTCGCACACGATGTCGAACACCGCGCCGGCACGCGTCTCCTGCCCGAGCCTCCGCGCGGACCAGCCGTCGGCGATGTCGCCGATCCAGAAGACGCCGTAGGCCACCGCGAGCAGCACCAGGTCACCGGACGCAACGGCGATGCTGCCGATCGTCACCGCCAGGACGGTGCGGACCAGCGTGACCGCGTTGGGCACAGTGCGAAAGGGGCCGACCGCCAGGGGGGTCTGGAGCACGTGAAGCGGCTGGGCCTCGCGGGGGAGGTGCGTCATCGTCATGGAGCCGACGGTCCCGTTCGGGGGACCTCCGGCGTAACGGCCAGCGGTGCCGTTCCCGGGCCCGGTGGAGGACCCCGGACCCGCGCGCGACCGGTACCCGGGTACCGAATTGGCGCAGACGGCACCACTTGCCCTCGAGACGGCGGAGACTGGGCCCATGAACCCGCTGGGACGGTTGCGCGTCGACCCCCACCTGCTGCGGCGCACGGCCTACGCAGTAGCCGGTCTGGCTGCGCTCGGATCCATGTTCGGCGCGTTCGTCTACGAACCGGGAACCAGCTCCGTCTGGGTGGTGGGCTGGATCCCGATCGTTGCGGTGGCCTCCGTGCCGAACCGGAGGTTCCGCGCGACCATCCTCGCGATCGGCGGAGGGTTCATCGCCCTCTGGACGCCGGACGCGGTGTTCCTGTGGCCGGCGGTGTCGGCATTCGTGATGGTGTCGGTCACCGAGGACCTGCACGAGGTGCCCGATCGTCGGATGGGCGTTCGGCTTCGCCGGCTCGATCGGCGGGCTGTTCCTCTACCCCGGACCAGGCGACGGTCTCCGGGTTCCTGGCGGTCGCGCTCGGCGGCGGGCTCGGGCTGCGTGCTGCGGTCGCGGTTCACCGAGGCGGAGCTGACGGAGCAGGCGCACTCCCTCCGCGGGAAGGCCGCCTGGCTGGAGCAGCGGACCAGCCTCGCCGCGAGCTGCACGACGTCGTGGGCCACCACGTCACGGCGATGGTCGTGCAGGCCGAGGCGGGACAGATGGGCGATGCGCAGGCGGCACTGCGCAACATCGGCGACCTCGGCCGCAAGGCGCTCGGCGAGCTCGACGCCCTCGTCGTACACCTGCGCGACCCGAAGGCGGAGCTGGTGGTCAGCGCTCCGCCCGGTTGCTGGACATCGACGAGCTCGCTCGCCGAACCCCTGCGCGGGCAGGGTGTGGACGTCTCGGTCCGGATGGACGAGGAGCTCGGCCTCGGGGAGGTCGGCGTGCTGACGGTCTACCGGATCGCGCAGGAGGCGCTCACCAACGTCACCCGGCACGCACACGCCGAGCACGCCTGGGTCGAGCTCACCCGGAGCGACGCCCGGGTGCGGCTCCGGGTCAGCGACGACGGCGTCGGGCCGCAGTCCGGCGCCGGACCGGGGCGCCGGCCTGCTGGGTATCGAGGAGCGGGTCGTGGCAGTCGGTGGCACCTGGGACCTGAGCGGTCGTCCGGGTGGCGGCACCATCCTCGACGTGAGCATCCCGGTGGACCACGATGACTCACCCCACGAAACCACTCGCTGCGCTCGCGCTTCCGCGGGGACCCCGATGACGACGTGGTCCGGGTGGCGGTGGTCGACGACCAGGAGATGGTGCGTGACGGGTTCGCGATGATGATCGCCGCCCAGCCGGACATGGAGGTCGCCACCGCCAGCGCCGACGGGCAGCAGTTCCTCGACGCCGTACGTGCCGACCCGCACATCGACGTGGCGCTGCTCGACATCCGGATGCCGGTGCTCGATGGGCTTCAGGCCCTCCGCGCGCTGACCGCCATCCCGCACGCGCCGGCGGTGGTTGTCGTGACCACGTTCGACGATGACACCTACGTCCTCGATGCGATCGCCGCAGGGGCGCGTGGGTTCCTGCTCAAGAGGTGCAGCGGCCGCGAGCTGCTCGGGGCGGTGCGGACCGTGGCGTCTGGAGGGTCGATCCTCTCCACCCAGGTGACCGGGGCGGTGCTCGACCGGGTCCGTGGCGCGGGCCCGGTCTCCGGCGTGGACCTCAACGGTTACCGGCTCACCGGTCGCGAGCGCGACGTGCTGGCCCTCGTCGGGGCGGGCCTCAACAACGCCGAGATCTCCGAGCGGCTCCACCTGTCCATGAGCACGGTCAAGTCCCACATAAACCCGACCGGCATCGTCCCGGAAGGGCCCGACTCCTCGGTCTGGCTGACCCCGCACGGACGCGGCTGATCCATGGGCCACACGCACGCCACCGGACGGATCGCCGACCGCGCCCGGCTCCGGCTGGTGCTGGCGATCACCGCGGTGGTCCTGGTGGTCGAGCTGGTCGGCGCCTGGGTCGCGGGGTCCCTCGCCCTGCTGGCCGACGCGGGTCACATGGCCACCGACCTCTCGGCGATCGCGCTAGCGCTCGGGGCGTCGTACGTCGCGGCCAGGCCGGCCGGACCCCGCTCGACCTTCGGCTGGCACCGGGCCGAGATCCTCGCCGCGCTCCTCAACGCACTGGTGCTGCTGGGGGTCTGTGGATACCTGGCGTACGCCGGCATCGTCCGGCTGGTCGATCCCGAGCCGGTCCGGTCCGGGGCGCTCATCATCTTCGCGTCGGTCGGGTTGGTGGCCAACGGCGCCTCGCTGTTCGTCCTCACCCGGTCGACGACCGGCTCCCTGAACCTCCGCGGCGTGGCGACCGAGGTCTACGCCGACCTGGTCGGGTCCGTGCTCGCGGTGACCGCGGGCGTCGTGATCGCTCTGACCGGCTTCGACCGGGCCGACCCGATCGCCTCGCTGGTGATCGCGGTGATGATCCTCCCGCGCTCGTTCGTGCTGCTCCGCGACTCCGCCTCCGTGCTGCTGGAGATCGCCCCACGAGAGCTCGACCTCGACGACGTACGACGCCACCTGTCCGGCGTCCCCGGGGTGGTCGACGTCCACGACCTGCACGCCTGGACGATCACCAGCGGCCTGCCCAGCCTTTCCGCCCACGTGACGGTGACCGACGAGACCCTGGAGAGTGTCGGCGTGGGCGGGGTACTCGACCAGCTCTGCGAGTGCACCCGGGAGCACTTCGCGATCCACCACGCGACGTTCCAGGTCGAGCCGGTCACCCACCAGGAACACGAGGACCTGGGCGAGACCCACTGAGCCCGGCGGAGGTTGGCGGTGAGTGAGGACTGGAATCACCGGCCGCAACCGTTCCCGGCTCACCGCCACCCCAGAACCCGGCGAGCGACCCCCCGGATTGGCGGGGGAACGGGCTCGGCCGGTACTTTTGAGCCACGCAATCTCATGTGGTGCCCGTCACAAGCAGGCACGCATTGCTCCCGATCGACAGCGGCGACCCCGCTCTGGTCTGACCCGAAGGAGTGCAGGTGACCCAAACAAGTTCCGGGACAGGATCCGGCCCAGGATTCGGCCCCGACCTCGTGGAGGTCTTCGGGCCTTCCCAGCAGGACGGCGGGCCCGAGCTCATCCAGCTCCTCACCCCAGAGGGGGAGCGGGTCCACCACCCCGAGTTCGACATGGACTTCACCGAGGAAGAGCTGCGCGGCTTCTACCGCGACATGGTCCTCACCCGGCGCATCGACACCGAGGCCACCGCGCTCCAGCGCCACGGCGAGCTCGGCATCTGGGCCCAGCTGCTCGGGCAGGAGGCCGCCCAGATCGGCGCCGGTCGCGCCCTGCGCCCGCAGGACTACGTCTTCCCGACCTACCGCGAGCACGGCGTCGCCTACTGCAAGGGCGTCGACCCGCTCAGCCTCCTCGGGCTCTTCCGCGGCGTCGACCAGGGGTCCTGGAACCCCGACGACAACAACTTCGGCCTCTACACGATCGTGATCGGCGCCCAGTGCCTGCACGCCACCGGCTACGCCATGGGCATGCAGCGCGACGGCGTCGTCGGCACCGGTGACCCTGACCGCGACGCGGCGGTGATCGCCCACTTCGGCGACGGCGCCAGCAGCCAGGGTGACGTCAACGAGGCGTTCATCTTCGCCGCCTCCTACAACGCCCCGGTCGTGTTCTTCTGCCAGAACAACCAGTGGGCGATCTCCGAGCCCATCGAGCGCCAGACCCGGATCCCGCTCTACCAGCGGGCTCTGGGCTTCGGTTTCCCCGGCGTCCGCGTCGACGGCAACGACGTCCTCGCGTCCTACGCCGTCACCAAGGCCGCGCTCCAGCGGGCCCGCGACGGCCAGGGCCCGACCTTCGTGGAGGCCTACACCTACCGGATGGGTGCCCACACCACGACCGACGACCCCACCCGCTACCGGCTCTCCGACGACGTCGAGCACTGGAAGCTCAAGGACCCGATCGCCCGCCTGGAGGTCTACCTCCGCCGCAACGGCCTGGTCGACGACGAGTTCATCGCCGACGTCCAGGAGGAGGCCAAGCAGCTCGGTGCCCACCTGCGCGAGGGGTGCAAGGCGCTCCCCGATCCGCAGCCGCTGAGCATGTTCGACCACGTTTACGCCGAGATGACCGACGAGCTCGCCGCCCAGCGCGACGGCTTCGCGGCCTACCTCGACTCCTTCGAGGGGGCACGCTCATGACGAAGATAACGCTCGCCAAGGGCCTCAACATGGGCCTGCGCAAGGCGATGGAGGACGACCCCAAGGTCCTGCTCATGGGTGAGGACGTCGGCAAGCTCGGCGGCGTCTTCCGGATCACCGACGGCCTGCAGAAGGACTTCGGCGAGGACCGCGTCATCGACAGTCCGCTCGCGGAGTCCGGCATCGTCGGTACGGCGGTCGGCATGGCCCTGCGCGGCTACCGCCCGGTCGTGGAGATCCAGTTCGACGGCTTCGTCTACCCCGCCTACGACCAGATCGTCTGCCAGGTCGCCAAGATGCACTTCCGCAGCATGGGCAAGTCCCGGATGCCGATGGTCATCCGGATCCCGTTCGGCGGCGGCATCGGCGCGGTCGAGCACCACAGCGAGTCGCCCGAGGCGCAGTTCGCGCACACCCCCGGCCTCAAGGTGGTCGCCTGCTCCAACCCGGTCGACGGCTACTGGATGATCCAGCAGGCCATCGCCAGCGACGACCCGGTGATCTTCCTCGAGCCGAAGCGGCAGTACCACGCCGACAAGGCGGAGCTCGACGAGACCGCCACCCCGGATCCGCTGTTCTCGTCCCGCGTGGTCCGCCAGGGCACCGACTGCACTGTGCTCGCCTACGGCCCTACGGTGAAGACCGCGATGCAGGCCGCAGAGGCGGCGGCCGGCGACGGCCAGTCGATCGAGGTGATCGACCTGCGCACCCTCTCACCGCTCGACATGGCCCCGGTCTACGAGTCCGTGCGTCGCACCGGTCGTGCGGTCGTCACCCACGAGGCCCACGTCAACCTCGGCATGGGTGCCGAGGTCGCGTCCCGGATCACCGAGGCGTGCTTCTACTCCCTCGAGGCCCCGGTGCTGCGCGTCGGAGGCTTCGACACGCCTTACCCGCCCTCGCGGATCGAGGAGGACTTCCTCCCCGACCTCGACCGGCTGCTCGACGCCGTCGACCGCACCATGAGCTTCTGACGCCGGAACGCGAGAGGAAACCGCGACTGACATGGCTGAATACCTGCTGCCCGACGTCGGCGAGGGTCTGACCGAGGCCGAGATCGTGTCCTGGAAGGTCAAGGTCGGCGACACGGTCGAGATCAACGACATCGTCGTCGAGATCGAGACCGCCAAGTCGCTGGTCGAGCTGCCGTCGCCGTACGAAGGCACCGTCACCGGCCTGCTGGTCCCCGAGGGCGAGATGGTCCCGGTCGGCACCCCGATCATCGCGATCGGCGACCCGTCCGAGGTGCCCGCCGCCGGGGAGGCCGCGCCGACTGACGAGGAGGCTCCGGCGAAGTCCGAGGCCGAGATGGACCTCTACAACCCTCGCGCCAGTGGCGGCGGTGAGGGCGAGAGCCTGGTCGGCCGGAACAAGGTCGACCGCGGGGCCGTCCGGCGTGCACGCAAGAGCGCCGCGAGCGCCCAGCTTGCCGCCGGGACCACTGCCGCCCACCTACAGGCCCAGGGGGCGTTCGAGGGGGGAGCATCACCCGAGGTGGAAGGCGCCGACGAGCCGGCCGTCCCCGCGACGTCGGCCCGCACCGCGACGCCGCCGTCACCTGTTGAAGCACGGGTGCTGGCCAAGCCGCCGGTCCGCAAGCTGGCCAAGGACCTGGGGGTCGACATCACCACGCTCACTCCGAGCGGGCCGAAGGGCTCGGTTACCCGGGAGGACGTGCAGGAAGCCGCGACCGGAGCCGGGGCGCCCGCACCCGCTCGCACCGCGACGACCGCCGGTGACCGCGAGCGCCGCGAGCCGATCAAGGGCGTCCGCAAGATGATGGCCGGCGCCATGGTCGGTTCCGCGTTCAGCGCACCCCATGTCACAGAGTGGATCACCGTCGACGTCACCCGGACCATGGAGTTCGTCGCGCGACTCCGGACGCACCGCGAGTTCCGCGAGGTCAAGGTCTCTCCGCTGCTCGTGCTCAGCCGGGCGGTGACGCTCGCGATGAGGCGCACCCCGGAGATCAACTCCTGGTGGGACGACGCCGCCCAGGAGGTCGTCTACAAGAGCTACGTCAACCTCGGCATCGCGGCTGCGACGCCGCGCGGGCTCGTCGTACCCAACATCAAGGAAGCCCAGGACCTCACGCTGGTCGAGCTGGCCGGAGAGCTGAACCAGCTCACCGCGACGGCCCGCGACGGCAAGACCCAGCCGGCCGAGATGAGTGGTGGCACCTTCACGATCACCAACGTGGGCGTCTTCGGCGTCGATGCCGGAACGCCGATCATCAACCCGGGCGAGTCCGCGATCCTGTGCTTCGGCGCGGTGCGCAAGCAGCCGTGGGTGGTCTCGGTCGACGGCCGCGACGAGATCGTCCCGCGCCAGATCACGACCCTGGCGCTGTCGTTCGACCACCGGCACATCGACGGAGAGAAGGGCTCGCGCTTCCTGGCCGACGTGGCCGGCATCCTGGAGGACCCCGCCTCGGCGCTGTTGTTCTGAGCCGGAGCCGGTGAGCCGGAGCCAGCCCCTGGGGTTGCAGCCGGTCCTACGATGATTCAAGACATGCAGCCCGACCTTCGAGCCGATCAGTCCGAAGGCGGCGCCGAGGGTGCTGCCGCGGTCCTGCTCCAGCGTGCGCAGGAGATCGCCGAGCAGCTCCAGCGCGAGGCGACGGAGCAGGCGGAGCGGGACACAGCCGAGGCCGGACGGCTCCGCGAGGAGGCACAGCGGCTGCGTGACCAGGCCGCGGCCGCCCACGGCGAGGCCGCACGGGACCGCGACCGGCAGGCGAAGGTCCTGGCCGACGCCTCGAGTGAGGCCGCGACGATCGTCTCCGACGCCAGTGACCAGGCCAGTCTGCTCCTCGGCTCCGCCGAGGCCGAGCGCGATCGGCTGCTCGAGGAAGCGCGGTCCGAGGCCACGACGCTTCGGACCACCGCCGAGCAGCTGCGCACGGACGCCGAGGACGAGGCCGGGCAGCTCAGGGAGCGGGCCGAGACCGAGGCCGCCGCCGTCGTGGAGCGCGCGGGCCAGCAGGCGGCCGACCTCGAGGATCAGGCGGCCGGCCGGGCGGCGACGCTCACCGCAGGTGCCGAGGAGGAGGCCCGGGCGCGGCTCGAGGCGGCCGTGGCCGAGTCCGACGCCCTGCGCGAGGCGACTGAGCAGGAGCTCGCCCAGATCCGTGCCGACGCGGAGAAGGAGTCGTCGGCCGGCATCGAGGAGGCCCAGGAGCTGGTGCGCCGGGCCCGCACCGAGGCAGACGAGCTGCTGGGGCGCGTCCGGAGCAAGGCCGAGGCCGAGCTGCGGCGGGCCGCCGACCAGACTGCCTGGGCCAACACCACGGTCGAGGCGCTCCTGGCCACCGCGGGTGACGAGGCAGACGCGATCCGTGCCGCCGGCCACGCCGACGCGCGCGCCCACCTGAGCCGGACCCGCCGCAGGGTCCAGTCGGTGCTCGGTCGGCTGGCCGACCGGCTCAGGGGCGAGGTGGAAGAGGCCGACCGCCGGGCCACCGAGCTCGGTGATGCCGCCGCCGCGGTGGTCGCCGCCGCCGAGGAGGACGCCGCTCGACGACGGGAGCAGGCAGAGGCCGAGGCCCGGCTGGCCCTCGAGGAGGCCGAGGCCGGAGCGTCCCAGATCCTGGAGCGTGCCGACCGGCGGACCGCCGAGTCCGAGGCCGGCGCCCAGCGACTGCGCAGCCTGGTGGCCGACGAGGTCGTGGGGATGCGTACCAAGGGCTCCGACGAGCTGCGCCGGAGTCGTGAGGAGGCAGCCCGGGTGCTGTCCGAGGCGCAGGCTGACGCCGAGCAGTCCCGCACCCAGGCCCGCGAGCTGCTGGCCAGCGCCCGCGCCGAGGTCTCCGCCCTCAAGCAGCGTCGCGACGAGATCGCCGCCGAGCTCTCCCAGCTTTCCGGTGTCATCGAGGCACTGGCCGTGTCCGAGTCCGATCCAGAGGAGCAGCCATGACCCAGCCAGACCACGAGTTCAGAGTGGTGCTGCGCGGCTACGAGCCGGCGGAGGTCGAGCGGGTGCTCGGCGCGCTCCGGGCGCGCGTGGAGGAGGCCGAAGCCGCCGTGACCGCCCTGGAGGGCCGGGTGGCCGAGGCGAAAAGCGCGAGTGCGACCCCGACGGAACCGCCGTCCTACGAGCACCTCGGCGAACGTGTCGGCCAGATCCTGGCGCTCGCCGAGCACGAGGCGCTCGAGATGCGCGACCGGGCCGCTGCGGAGACCGAGGGGATCCGCAAGCTGGCCGAGCAGGCCGCGACCGACGTCCGGGACGCCGCCGACCAGTACGCCGACCAGCGACGTCGCGACGCCGAGACCGAGGCGACCCGGCTCCTGGCCGACGCCAAGCGGGCCGCCGACGAGGAGCGCGACGCTGCCGAGCGCGACGCCTCGGCCCGGCGGCAGGAGGCTGAGGCCATCTTCGAGCAGCAGCGGGCCGATGCAGCTGCGGCGGCGGCTGACTTCGAGACCACCCTCGCCGAGCGGCGGGAGCGTACGGCGGCGGAGTTCCGCCATCAGCAGGCGGCCACCCAGGCCCAGCTCGACGACATGGCGCAGCAGCTCGAGTCCGCCCGCGCCGCGGCCCAGAAGGAGCAGGAGGCGGCCGAGGCGCAGGCCCGCCGGACGCTGGTCGAGGCGGAGGAGCGGGCCGAGTCCATCGTCGGCGAGGCCAGGGCCGCCGCGGACCGGGTGCGCAACGACTCCGAGCGTGAGCTCGCGGCGGCGACCCAGCGCCGCGACAGCATCAACGCCCAGCTCACCAACGTGCGGCAGATGCTCGCGACGCTCTCCGGATCGGCGACCGGCTTCATCGTCGACCCGATCCCGGAGGACTCCGCCGCGAGTGACGAGGAGGACGTGCCGGAGGAGTCCGGGGAGGACGCGGGGCGCGAACCCGCGGAGTAGCAAGCCCACAGGACACCAATCCGCGGAGTGAGCGACGACGCTCTCGGGTAGTAGCCATGCCGTGTGCGCGACCGCCGGCTATCCCGACGAGGGTGAGCAGATCGGTCCCTACCGCGTCGTACGCCGTATTGGGGGCGGCGGGATGGGGGCCGTGTTCGAGGCCGTCGACGTGCCTCTGGGCCGACCGGTCGCCCTGAAGGTGATCGCGCCCCGCCTGGCCGGGGAGGCACGAGTTCCGCGAGCGGTTCACCGCGGAGGCGCGGTCACAGGCCGCCCTCGATTCCCGTCATGTCGTCCGGGTCTACGCCCACGGCGACCAGGCGGGCCGTCTCTACATCGCGACCGAGTTGTTTCCCGACGGCGACCTCGCCGGCCTGCTCGAGAACGTCGGCCCTCCGCCGATCCGGGTCGGCCTCGACCTGGTCAGCCAGGTCGCCGCCGGCTTGGCCGCCGCCCATGCGGTCGGGCTGGTCCACCGCGACATCAAGCCCGCCAACGTCCTCCTGCGGCGCCGGGGCGACGCCGTCTCGGCCAGCCTCGGCGACTTCGGCGTCGCCTGCAGACCGGGTGCGGAGCCTCCCCGTGAGGTCGGCACGATCGGGACGCCGACCTGGATGGCGCCGGAGCTCCACGCCGGCATCCCCGCTGGAGTGGGAAGCGACCTCTACTCGCTGGGGTGCCTGCTCTGGGCGACGCTGACCGGCCGGGCGCCGTACGCCGGGGCGACGGAGGAGCGGGTCATCGACGCCCACCGAGAGCAGCCGGTGCCGGCGTTGCTCGGCGACAGCCCGATGGCGCGCGAGGTCAACCGGATCCTGCGCACGGCCATGGCCAAGGACCCCGCCGCTCGCTATGGCACTGCCATCGACCTCCGCGACGACCTGAGGCGCGCCGCCACACTTTCGGACGCGGCCACCAGCGAGCCGGCCGCCGCGACCGCGTCCCGGCGGTTCGTCCCGGTCGCCGTACTGCTCGTCGCGGTCGTGGCCGGGTCGATCGCTCACCAGTCCTCGGCCGGAGAGGTGAATTCCCCTCCGGGTCCCACGGCCGCGCCGGCAGCCCGGGACCGGGCCCGGGCGGTGTCCACCCTCGCCCGGGCGCTGACCGAGCGGGGCGTGATGGACCGGGCCGAGGCCGACTGCACCGCGCGGCGCTGGATCGCACGAGTCGGGCTCAGCGCCATGGTGGCGGCCGGCTACTTCGACGCCGACCTCGATTACGTCGACCAGCACCGCAGCGCGATGACGTCGCGGATCGACACGGCGGCGGGGGTTGCTGCCCGGGCCTGCGTGAAGCGCGGCTAGCGTCGCCTACGCATCGCCTTGGCCCTGGTGGCGAGCCCGGCAACCTTGTCCAGGACCCCGACGACGATCGGGTTGACCTCCATGCCTTCGGGCCGCATCGGATGCATCAGGGCATCGGTGCCGCCGTCGACGAACAACACGCTGCCGACCATCAGGCTCGAGGCGTCGGACAGCAGGAAGCCGATCGTGGCGGCCACCTCCTCGGGCCGGCCGGGTCGGCCCAGCGCCGAGGGGTAGGCGTCGGCGAAGACGCCGAGCTGCGGGTCCTCGCGCAGCCGGTCCGTCATCGGGGTTGCGATCAGGCCGGGGGCGACGGCGTTCAACCGGATGCCCGTCCCCGCCCACTCGTCCTTCACGCCCTCACGGCGGGCCCACCACGCCAGCGCGGCCTTGGTGGCGGGATAGACGTGCACCGCGTCTACCTCGGCCGCGGCGGCACGGGCGGTCTCCTCGTCGTCGCGCAGGCACGCGGCCGCGACGTCGGAGGCCCAGCCAGGCTGGCAGGTGACCGAGTTCGAGGCGAGCAGCACCACGGAGGCGGCGTCGGCGGCCGCCAGCTGAGGTTGCAGACCGCGGACGAGCGAGACCGCGCCGAAGTAGTTGACCGAAACCACCAGGCCGGGGTCCACGCCGGTCAGTCCAGGCACCCCGGCGCAGGGCACGACGCCGTGCACGACGTCGGTCAGGCCCTGCACCTGCTCGATCGCCGCCCGCCGGCCGGCGGGCGACGACAGGTCGGCGATCACCTCGGCGTCCCGCTGGTCGACCGTGACGACCCGATGCCCCTCGTCCCGCAGCAGCCGGGTGGTGGCCGCGCCGATGCCAGACGCGGCGCCGGACACGACGTAGGTCCTCATGGCCTGCCGTCGGCCACGCGCACCAGGCCGGCCAGCGTGGCGACGTACGCCGTCCCGTCCGGTCCGAGGTAGATCGCGGCGTAGTGGTTGTTCCACTGGGTGCCGGTCCCGGTGAGCCGACTCCACACGGTCTTGCCGCTGCGGATGTCGAGGGCCGTGAGGTACCACGCATCGATGCCGTCCTCGCGCGGCCGCTTGGTGTAGACGTAGAGCAGCCCGTTGCCGTGGCTGGCCTTCGGGACCGACGTCGGCGCGGTCGCCGAGCTGGTCCACGCGACCCGGCAACCGTCCCGGCGCAGCAGCACCCGGGCGACCCCGGGCGTGGTGGACCGGCCCAGCGTCGTGGTCTGCGGCCCTTCGTATCCGTAGTTGTTCTCGATGATGAACGACCGCCCGGCCGCGACCAGGCTGTTCTCCGTGGTGCTCGCGCCACGGGCCAGCACCGGCACCCGACAGTGGCGGGCGCCGGTCCGCCGGTCGTAGACGAGGATCCGCGTGCGGGGCTCGGCGTTGTCGGCGATCGCCAGCCACCGCTGGCCGAGGAGGGTGGGGGAGGTGCCCGAACCCTGGGAGAGCATGCCCGGCTTCTTGGTGCTACCGCGGTCATAGGTGCGACGCCAGGTGACCCGCGGCCGGCCACGGCGGTCCGCGCCGACGCGGTACGCAGCGTGCGTGCTCACCGGGTAGACACCTCCGGTCTCGTCAGCGGACACCGAGTTGACGATGTCCTCACCGGCAGGAAGGTCGATGGTGGCGACGCGGCCGGTCCGCCGGTCGAGGGTCCCGACCGTCCCGTGCTGGCTGAAGAACCACAGGCGCCCCTGCCAGTCGGGGGCCACCGCGACGAGGCAGTCGTCCTCGCCGAGGTATCGAGCCAGCGGCCAGGAGCGGACCTTCGCGAGGTCGTGGTCCGGCGTCTGCCGCACTTTCCAGATCTCACTGGTGGTGGTCGTGGCGAAGGCGTGGCCGTGGTCGTCGAGGAAGAAGTAGGTGCCGCCGCAGATGTCGGTCAGCGGGTTCCGGCCGGACGTGGCGTCGCGTCCCGGCATCGTCAGTTCGGAGATCGGGTCCAGCGTCCCGGGTCGGATGAGCATCATCGTGAAGCCCTCGAGCCCGCCGCACAGCGCGACGATCCGGCCACGGGAGTCGAACGTCATGGTGGCGCACTCGCGGACGCCGTAGCTGCGTGAGGTGACCTGCAGGTCCCGTCCCAGCGGACCGCTGACGTCGTAGGCATCGGTGCTGTACGCGTCGTTGTGCATGCTGCTGGTGCCGTTGGGGGAGAGAAACGGGTGCTGCGGGACAGACGGGTGCTCCATCGGACGCGGGATCGCCGGACGTCCTTCGAACTGTGGCACCAGCGCGTCGGAAGGCAGGGACGGGATCGGGCCCCCCGGGTTCACCGGGACGTCGGGGAACGCATCCGCCGGCCCCACTGCGGAGAGCGCCACAACCGCGGTGACGGCGGCCAGGACAGTGGTCGGCGTACGGCGCATCGCGCCAGCCTAAACTGAAACGTGTTTCAGTTCTAGGGAGGTGCTACGGCAGCCTCAGGTCGAACTCCTGCCAGGTGAGTCCGGCGTCCTTGGAGACGTGGACGCTACCGCCACGCGCCACGATCAGCTGGCTACCCACGATCTGGGCTCCCGAGCCAACCGGAACGGGGCCAGGACGGTAGTCCATAGTGTGTTGGTCGAATCGGTAGCGACCATGAGGCCCGGGCGATTGGTTCCGGTCACCAATCGCCCGTCTGGAAGGGCGCCCCAGGTGTAGGGGTCGAGCATGCCGCCGAGCTCTTGGCTCGAAATCAGTCGGCCGGTTCGGTCGAGCGTGTGCAGCCAACGGGGGCTCTCGCCGCCGGTCGAGACCACGATGCGTTCCACCGTGGTGAGGCAGGCCTGGAGCATGGGGCCGCTTGCCGCTGCCATGACGATCGAGATTGGGACGTCGCTGAACGTACGACCCTCGTCGGTGGAGACGCGCAGCGCGCCGTCCGACACCGGCCCTGGCCGCATGGCACAGATCATGCCGTCAGGGTTGCCAAGGTTCGCCGTCTTCGCGTCCAAGGCCGGCGCCGACACCAACCCCGACTGGTTCCACAACGTCAAGGCCAACCCCGAGGCGCGGATCGAGGTCGGCAGGGAGACGCTGGACGTGGTGGCACGGGTGCTCGACGCCGAGGAGCGAGCGCCGATCTGGCAGGAGTAGAAGGCCCGCTACCCCGGTTTCGCCGACCATGAGGCGAAGACCGACCGGCTCATTCCCGTGGTGGTGCTCGACCGCTGCTGAGAACAGGTCAGACGTAGCGCCGGGTCCGCTCGGCGGGAGAGCCCGGTCCCGCGGCGAGCAGGGCGGCGAGCTCGTACTCGAGCACGGCGCCGACCCGCTGGCAGAAGGCTTCCGGCTCATCGGCCGCGTCCGGCTTCTCGGCCACGACCCGGTCGACCACGCCGAGGTCGTGCAGGTCGATCGCGCGGACCTTCTGGGCGCGCGCCATGTCGGGGGCGTGCTCGACGTCGCGGTGCACGATCGCGCTGGCGCCCTCCGGAGGCAGCGGCGACAGCCAGGCGTGCTGCGCGGCGACGACCCGGTCTGCGGGCAGCAGGGCCAGGGCTCCGCCACCGTTGCCCTCGCCCAGCATCAGGCAGAGGGTCGGGGCGTCGAGGGTGACCAGGTCCGAGAGGCAGCGGGCGATCTCGCCGGCCAGTCCACCGTTCTCCGCATCGGGGGAGAGGGCGGCGCCCTGGGTGTCGATGACCGTCACCAGCGGCAGTCCCAGCTCCGAGGCGAGGTGCATGCCGCGGCGTGCCTCGCGGAGCGCCTCCGGGCCCATCGGGTGGTCGGGGGTCTGGCCACGCCGGTCCTGGCCGAGGAACACGCAGGGCACCCGGCCGAATCGCACCAGCGCGATCAGCAGTCCGGGATCGGCCTCGCCCTGACCGGTCCCGTTGAGCGGCACCACGTCGGTGGCGGAGTAGCGGAGCAGCCGGCGTACGCCGGGCCGGTCGGGTCGTCGTGACCGGGTGACCGCGTCCCACGTGTCGATGTCGGGGATCTCGTCGCTCGGCGGCTCCGGGATCGCCGGGATGCCTTCCCGGGGAGCGAGCAGTACGTCGAGCACCCGGCTGAGGATGTCGGCGGCCTCGTCCGGCGCGACGACGGCATCGAGGATGCCTCGGGTGTAGAGGTTCTCCGCGGTCTGCACGCCCTCGGGGAAGGGCTTTCCGTAGAGCGCCTCGTAGACCCGCGGTCCGAGGAAGCCCACGAGCGCCCCGGGCTCCGCGGCGGTGACGTGGCCCAGCGATCCCCAGGACGCCATCACCCCACCGGTGGTCGGATGGCGGAGGTAGACGAGGTAGGGCAGGCCGGCCGCCTTGTGCGTGGCCACCGCCTGGCTGATCCGCACCATCTGCACGAAAGCGGGGGTCCCCTCCTGCATCCGCGTGCCGCCGCTCACCGGGCCTGCCACCAGTGGCAACCCCTCGGCGGTGGCCCGCTCGACCGCGGCCACCAGGCGGTCGGCAGCGGCCCGGCCGATCGACCCGGCGAGGAACCCGAACTCTCCGAGCACGACGGCCACCCGGCGCCCGCGCATCAGCGCTTCTCCGCTGACCACCGACTCGTCGACGCCGCTCCGCTCGGCCGCCTCGGCCAGCTGGGCGGCGTACTCCTCGCTCATCTCGGCGCGGGAGGGCGCGGTGTCCCACGACTGCCACGAGCCGGCGTCGAAGACGAGCTCGACGAGCTCCCGGGCGGTCAGGCGGGTCACGGGCGACAGCGTACGCGTCCGCGGGAGCCGGTTCGGGCCGCGCGACCGGGACCGTTCTGCCCGCGAAGGTGATTGAAAACGGTTCTTTCGGGTAGTGGTGCTAGTGGTCCAGTCAGTCGGCCCAATCCCGGAGGCGTGCCATGGCCATCACCGACGTACTCGATCGTGAGCGCATCGTTGCGACTCACAACTTCAACCGGTGGCTGATCCCACCAGCGGCGCTGGCGGTGCACCTGTGCATCGGCCAGGCCTACGCGACCAGCGTCTACAAGTCCTCGCTGGTCGAGCACTTCGACACCTCGCTGACGGCGATCGGGATCATCTTCTCGATCGCGATCGTGATGCTCGGCGTGAGCGCCGCGGTGTTCGGCACGTGGGTTGACGCCAGCGGGCCGCGCAAGGCGATGGCGGCTGCGGCGGCCTGCTGGTCGGCCGGCTTCCTGGTCGGCGCGCTGGGGATCGCGACCACCCAGCTCTGGCTTGTCTACCTGGGCTACGGCGTCATCGGTGGCATCGGCCTGGGGCTGGGCTACATCTCGCCGGTCTCGACCCTGATCAAGTGGTTCCCGGACCGGCCGGGACTCGCCACCGGGTTGGCGATCATGGGCTTCGGTGGCGGCGCGATGATCGCCAGCCCCCTGTCCGCGAAGCTGCTCGGGATCTACGACCCCAACTACGACTCGAGCACAGCGATCGCCAGCGGCGACGCCGTGGCCAAGATGTTCGTGACCCTCGGACTGGTCTACCTGGTCGTGATGTGTTTCGGTGCCTGGCTGATTCGGGTGCCACCCGAGGGCTGGAAGCCGGAGGGCTACGACCCCCACGAGGTCGAGGTCAAGTCCATGGTCACGACCGGCAACGTGTCGGCCGCCAACTCCATCAAGACTCCCCAGTTCTGGCTGCTCTGGACCGTGCTGTTCTGCAACGTCACGGCCGGCATCGGGCTGCTCGAGCAGGCGGCGCCGATGATCCAGGACTTCTTCCGCGAAGGCGGCTCGACCTCCGTCGCGGCAGCCGCCGCGGCCGGCTTCGTGGGGGTCCTCTCGTTGTTCAACATGGCCGGCCGGTTCGTCTGGTCCTCCACCTCCGACATCGTCGGGCGCAAGAACATCTACATGCTCTACCTCGGTGCGGGCATGGGTCTCTACCTGCTGCTGGCGTTCGTGGGTGCCAGCACCACCCTGGTCTTCGTGCTGATCGCCGGTCTCATCATCAGCTTCTACGGCGGCGGTTTCTCCACCGTGCCGGCGTACCTCCGCGACCTGTTCGGCACCTTCCAGGTGGGAGCGATCCACGGCCGGCTGCTCACCGCCTGGTCAGCCGCGGGTGTCGCGGGGCCGCTGATCATCAACGGCATCCTCGACACGCAGGGGGAGCCGGGCACGCTGACCGCCGACAACTACACCCCAGCCCTGCTCACGATGGTCTGCGTGCTCGCGGTCGGCTTCGTCGCCAACCTGCTGATCCGCCCGGTCAACGAACGGTTCCACGAGTCCGGCAGCGCGCACGACCGGGCGGTCCCGGGCGGCGCCGCCGCGGCAGGCGCCGGCGAGGGACGGGACCTTCCCGGGCCGGGGTCAGCGTGGTTGCCCATCGCCTGGGTGATCGTCGGTGTTCCGCTCCTGTACGGCGTCTACGAGACGGTGGTCGTCGCGTTCGACCTGTTCTAGCGGCCTCGGCTGCCCGTCGAGTCCGGCAACAGGGGCGCCGGGCTCGTCGCGCAGCCGGGCCAGAGCGGTCCCTGCTTCAGTCGGTGACGACGATTTCCGCGGGACGGTCCAGGAACTCGCCGTACCGGTCCGACGCGTCGTCCAGGGCCCGCCGCTCCCCGGCCGACAGCGGCCGGTGCGGCATCAGCTCGAAGCGCACCCGGCCGGGAGCAAGGGTGCGCTTCATCCCTGCGACCAGCTGCCCGTCGACGAGCGCGATCCCGATCGCCCGCTCCCGCTGGCGCGGGACCACGCCCCTGGCGTCCAGCACCCACCGGGAGTCCTGGTAGCCGCGGTAGGTCTCGTCGAGCAGCTGCAGGAGGTGACCGGCCGGCTGCCCGGGCCCTAGCGGCGGCTCGCCCGGCGCGTGCCAGTAGGTCCGCCCGTCGTGCTCGAAGGAGACGAGCTGGTCCCGGACCTCCTCCAGCCCCCGGCGCGCCTCGCCGAGGGTGAGCGTGGCCCAGTAGGCGAGGTCCTTCACGGTTGCCGGTGCGTGGCCGGTGAAGTAGCGCAGGGCAAGCCGGGCGAGTGCCTGGTCCCGGTCGAAGGCTTCCGGCGGGACCCGGGTGCCGACCCGGCCGGCGTACGGCGCGTAGGTGTGCGTGTCCTCGCGAGGACTCCCGCTGCTGACCAGGCGGTCCATCTCCAGGTGTGCCATCAGCAGCATCACCATCCGTCCGGTGACCCGCTCCGCCAGGTCGGGCACCCGTTCACGCAACCCGGCTGCCACCTCGTCGCGGGTCCGGTCCGGGGTCGCGGCGAGCAGGTCGAGGACGGCGGCGCACAGCCGGTCGATGTCGTCGCCGGTCAGGGCGAGATCTCCGAGCAGCTGGCTGTCGGTGATCTTGCGGAGGTTCGGACCGGTCAGCGCGAGCAGCCAGTCGATGTCTGCGCGTGTGACGTAGTGCCAGGTCGGGCGCAGTACATGAGTGCGGACCACCTCCCCTGAGGCGAGCAGCCCGGCCAGGTCCGCGGGGTCCGGTGACGTGGTTCGGGCGGCCACCGCCCACGCGGACTGGCTCGGGTTCTCCGCCTGGACGGCCAGGAGCAGGGTCACGACCTCGGCTGCCGACCCGGCCAGCGGCGCAACGAGATGTTGGGTGCGCAATCGCCATCGCGCGATCAGGGCGTCGTCCATGTGCGTGCTAGCGGTTCCGCCAGGCGTCGAGCACAGCGGCCTCTGCTTCCCGGTCGAGCCCGGCAACAGGGGCGTCGGGCTCGGCCTGCAGCCAGGCCAGGGTGTCTCGTGCGGTGTCGGCGAGCGGTCGGGTGCGCAGCCCGGCGTCGTACGACGCCTCGACGTCGACCGACATCAACCAGGCGTACTCCGGTTGCGGCAGCCACACCGGGAGTGACCGGGGGCCGTCCCACGGCTCCACGTCCTGCTCGGCGAGGAAGTCCTGGTCGACCCAGATCCAGCGCCGGTCGGTCACATCGAGGCCGACGCCGTCGGCGATCTCCTCGAGGAAGTCCGCCCGGCTCATCGCCCTACCGGTCCCGTGGAACACCCCGGTGGCCCGGCTCTCGGCACAGTCGACCAGCCAGGACGCGAGGTCGCGGACGTCGATGACCTGGACCCGCTCGTCGGGCGAGCCGGGGACGAGCACCTCGCCGCCGGCGGCGATCCGGTCGGGCCAGTAGCTGAACCGGCCGGACCGGTCGCCCGGGCCGACGATGAGGCCCGGCCGGACCACCACCGACGAGCGGGCGCCGCCGGTGACCGCCTGCTCACAGGCGACCTTCATCGCGCCGTAGACGTGCGGGCCGGACGCCAGGTCCTCGTCGGTGTGGATCGGCTCGTGGGTGGGCAGGGTGTCGACCGTGCCGTGAGGGGTGGAGTCGTCGGTGTAGACACTGATGGTCGAGACGAACACCCAGTGCGCGTCCGGGAACGCCGCGACCGCCGACCGGACCCGGGAGGGATGCCGGGCCACGTCGACGACAGCGTCGAACGGGACCCCGTCGACCAGGGACGGGGGTGCGGGGTTGTCGCGGTCCCACGCGACGTGCGTCGCACCGTCAGCCATCGGCCCCGACTCACCCCGGCAGGCGCAGACGACCTCGTGCCCGCGCCGGACCGCCTCCACCGCGACCGCGCGGGAGAGGAAGACGGTTCCACCCAGGACGAGCAGCCTCATGTCGAGTACGGCGGGGACTGCCGGCCGAGCAGCCAGGCGTCGAACATCGGGCGGAGGTCGTCACCGGTCTTCCGCGACCACCAGGCGGTGATGTCGTCGTAGGACGCGTTGGCGTTGTCGCGGGATCGGGGCCACGCCCTCACGAGTCGCCAGAACTGCCGGTCTCCGATCCGCTGGCGCAGCTGGTCCCACATCAGGGCGGGCAGGTAGTAGATGTTCCCCTCGCCGAACGTGGCCGGATCGTAGTTCGCCGGCGGGCCGTTGGTCGCCCGCTGCTCACCATCCTGGGCGGCCCACTCGGCGAGCGTCTCGTCCAGCTCGAAGCCGTACTCCTGGGCCTCCCAGACGACCTGGAGGTACATCGCCATGCCCTCGTTCATCCACACGTCGCGCCAGTCGCGGGGCGTGACCTGGTCGCCGTACCACTGGTGGATCATCTCGTGCACCACCACCGAGGGCGACAGGGTGTAGTCGGTGGTGCCGAGCGTGATCATCGTCTGGGTCTCCATGCCGCTGCGGGAGTCGACCACCAGCAGGCCGAGCGTGGAGAACGGGTAGGGGCCGAGCTTGCCCTCGAGCCAGTCGAGCTCGTCGCTGGCCACCTGTACCGACCGCAGACTGATGGCGCTGTCGCGGGGGGTCCAGTAGGTCATGGGCACGCCGGACTTCGACGTGTCCCTGGTCATCCTGAAGTTGCCGAACGCCACGGTCACGAGGTACGACGCCGCGGGCTCCTCGAGGTGCCAGTCGGTGACGGTGCTTCCGCCGGCCTGCTTGCGCGACCGCAGCTTGCCGTTGGCCACGCCCACCCAGGGGGAGCGGGTGGTGAGGGTGAAGTCGTAGAGCGCCTTGTCGGAGGGGTGGTCGTTGACGGCGTACCAGGAGTAGGCCCCGAACGGCTCCTGCATGGTCCAGGTCTCACCCTGGTCGGTGATCTGCCAGCCGATCGTGCTGAAGTCGTCGCGGGTGGTGGGTGCGGCCACCGGCTTCGGGGTGCCGCTGTAGCGCAGCTTCAGGGTGTGCCGCTCGTCGGCGTGGACCGGGGCCCGGACGACGAGGTCCTTGCCCCGCTCGCGGAACGTCACCTTCTCCCCGTCCAGGGCGAGCGACGTGACGGTGAGGGACCGGCCGAAGTCGAGCTGGAACTCGGTCGCGTCCTCGGTGGCCCGGAAGATCAGCGTCTCCACCGCATCGAGGGTCTTCGACCTCGGGGCCCAGGTCAGGTCGAGCTGGTAGTGCAGGGCGTCCACGCCTGGGTCGCCGACCGACGGATAGACCCGGTCCTCGACGGGGCGGCTCAACGCAGCGTCGAGAGCCGGATCGTCGGGGTCGAGGGCGGGGGCATCGGCCTTGGGAGAGGCTGAGGCGGCGGACGGCGTGGACGTCGTCGCGGTGGGGGATGACCTGGCTTCCGGCTCGTCGTCACTCCCGGAGCACCCCGCGAGCACCAGCGCCACGGCCACCAGGCAGGTGGCCGCACACCGCATTCTCATGAGCACACGCTAGTCGGGTCCGGCAACCGGCAGCGTGCCGACTTGTGACCGTGAAGACCCGTGGGGCCGATTTGCTGACGGCCGGTCGGCGGCTTCTGACGTACGCTTGCGATGACCGGCCGACGAGGGCTCCGGGTTGGAGCGACTCCCCGGCCGGCCGAGAGGCGGACGTCATGACGACGTCGAACGGTCCCATCCTTGCCGCCACGCGCGTCCCGTTGCGGCTGCGCATGGTGCCACACCCTGGCCACGACCATCTGGACGGGGGCTGGTGGCCACAGAGCCGCGACCTGGCCGTGGAGCTGGCCGATCTGGTGGAGCACTTCCCCCCGGAGCTCGGGCGGATCGTTCGCGCCGTGTACTCCCCGCCCGACTGGGACCCTGCTCCTCGTCGCATTTCGACCACCAGCGGCTATGTGAAGGTGGGGAGCTTCCCCCGCGACGACACGCATCTGGTGCACCTGAAGACGTCCGACCGTGATGTCCTGCGGGTCCTGGTCATTCCTGCGGCACTGTCGGCCGACCAGGGCGAGGAGGCGATGTTGGCGGCGGCGACCAGTGGAAATTCCGAGCCCGCCAAGTCGCTCCTGGCCACCGTCACGGAGTTTCCCGATGTCGACCCCTGGGACCACTGGGACGACGACGGCGGCTCCTGGTGGGGCCCCCACCCGACGGCGCCGTCATCCCGAGGAGGCTTCTGATCGTGGCCTACCTGATGCTCTACGGAAGCGGGTGGACCCAGCGGTGGCGCATCCCCGAGGGGATGGAGGACCACGTTCACACGGAGATCTCCCAGGTCGGAACCCAGGCCACCGGCAGCCTCTCCGTCGTCGATCCCGGATCAGACGCAGAGGTCACCCTGGTGGTCGCGTGGGGACAGGTTGCCGCGGCGGTGGTCATCCAGGGGGCCGAGGACACCGGAACGGACCTGACGGCTGGGCAGTACGCCTAGCACCTCGCAGCGGTCGGCCTGAGCGGAGTTGCATGCCGGTGCAACGCGCGGTTGGCTGGCGCCATGACCGCCGACCTCCTCGCCCAGCACCGCGAACGCCTCGACCGGGCGGTCGAGGCCTGCGCCTCCCGTGGCTACTTCTCGGCCTTCGACGAGTCCCCCTCTCCCCGTGTCTACGGCGAGACCGCGGCGGACGAGGGCAAGGAGGCCTACGACGCCTGGCTGGGCAAGGAGTTCCCGCTGTCGACGCCCGGCAGCGACGGGACCGTGACGACCGAGCGGTCGCCGTACGGGTTCGAGCTCGGCGTGAGCTACCCGCGGGTGGAGGCGACCGACGAGGCGGTCGACACCTTGCTGGCCGCCTCCCGTGCCGGGATGTTGGCCTGGCGCGAGGCCGGCCCCGAGGGGCGTACCGGCGTCTGCCTGGAGATCCTGGACCGGCTGCACCGACGCATCTTCGAGCTGGCCAACGCGGTGCAGCACACCAGCGGCCAGGCGTTCGTGATGGCGTTCCAGGCGGGTGGGGCGCACGCGCTGGACCGCGCGCTCGAGGCCATCGCCTACGCGTGGACCGAGATGACGCGAACCCCGGGGACCGCGGTCTGGGAGAAGCCGGCCCGGGGTGAGCCCCTGCGGATGGAGAAGACGTTCACCGTCGTCCCTCGCGGGGTCGCGCTGGTGATCGGCTGCAACACCTTCCCGACCTGGAACTCCTGGCCCGGACTGTTCGCGTCGCTGGTGACGGGCAACGCCGTCGTGGTGAAGCCGCACCCGGCCGCCGTGCTCCCCCTCGCGATCACGGTCCAGGTCTGCCAGGAGGTGCTCGCCGAGGCGGGTTTCGACCCCGACCTGGTCACCCTGGCCGCCGAGGACCCGGCCGACAGGCTGGCCGCCGTGCTGGCGGTCCGGCCCGAGGTGAAGCTGATCGACTTCACCGGCGGCAACGCCTTCGGCGAGTGGCTGGAGGACAACGCCCGCCAGGCCGTCGTGTTCACCGAGAAGGCGGGAGTCAACACCGTCGTCATCGACTCCACCGACAACTTCAAGGCGATGTGCCAGAACCTCGCATTCTCCTTCGCCCTCTACACGGGGCAGATGTGCACCGCGCCGCAGAACGTCTACCTCCCGGCGAGTGGGATCAGCACCGACGAGGGTGAGAAGTCGCCGGCCGAGGTGGGCGGGGGCATCGGAGCCGCCCTCGACAAGCTGCTCGGTGACGACGCCCGCGCGGTCGAGCTCCTCGGTGGTGTGGTCAACCCCGGCGTGCTGGAGCGGTTGGAGACAGCCGGCTCGCGCGGCGACGTGCTGGTCGAGTCGCGCACGGTCAAGCACCCGACGTACTCCGAGGCGACCGTGCGCACGCCCACGCTCATCGGGCTCGGTGCGTCGGACTCCGAGGTCTACGAGTCGGAGTGCTTCGGCCCGGTGGCCTACCTGATCTCGACCTCGGGCACCGACGAGTCGATCGAGCGGTTCCGCGACACGGTCAAGCGCCACGGCGCGATGACGGCCTCCGTCTACTCCACGTCCGGCACCGTCATCGACGCGGTGCGAGAGGCGGCGCTGGATGCGGGGGTCGCCCTGTCGGAGAACCTCCTCGGCGCGGTGTTCGTGAACCAGTCCGCGGCCTACTCCGACTTCCACGGCACCGGCGCCAACCCGGCCGCCACCGCGTCGTACACCGACGGCGCGTACGTCGCCTCGCGCTTCCGCGTGATCCAGTCCCGCCGTCACATAGCTCGTTGAGTTGGGCCTCGTGGCCCCTCGAATTGGGCGCAATGGCCCCTCACGAGGGCCATGACGCCCAACTGAAGGGGCCTTCATGCCCAACTCAACGATGAATTCGGTCGCCTGAACCGGTCTCTCCCGGAGAAGATCGGAAACCTTTGTCTGCAGGTGTCGTATCCGAGCCCGGCCGTTCGTGGACCAGGTGAACGAGATCCCGAAACCGAGGAGAGACCATGAACGACCTCGACCACAGGGCCCGCTGGCTGGCGCTCTACACGCTCTGCCTGGGAGACCTGCTGATCGTCCTCGACATGAGCATCGTCAACGTCGCCCTCCCGTCGATCCAGGCCGACCTCGGCTTCTCGCAGACCGCGCTGGCCTGGGTCGTCAACGCCTACCTCCTGACCTTCGGCGGCTTCCTGCTTCTCTCCGGCCGGCTCGGCGACCTCCTCGGCAACAAGCGGGTCTTCCAGGCCGGCGTCGTGTCGTTCACGGCGGCCTCGATCGCCTGCGGGTTGGCTCCGTCGGCCGGCCTGCTCGTCGCGGGCCGCGCCATCCAGGGCCTCGGCGGCGCGGCCGTCTCGGCGGTTGCACTGGCCCTGATCATGGGCCTGTTCTCCGACGATGGTGAGCGCGCCAAGGCGATGGGCGTCTTCGGCTTCGTGATGTCCGGCGGCGGTGCGGTCGGTGCGCTGCTGGGCGGCGTCCTCACCGGCCTGCTGAACTGGCACTGGATCTTCCTGGTCAACGTCCCGATCGGGATCGCCGTCTGGATCCTCGCCAAGCGGATCCTGCCCGAGGACGACGTCGTCCCCGGCTCCACGCGCCTCGACATTCCCGGCGCGGTGCTGGTGACCCTCAGCATGATGCTCGCCGTGTACGGCGTCGTCGGCGGCAACGCGGCCGGATGGACCTCGGGCCGCACGCTGGGCCTCCTGGCCGGCGCGGCGGTGCTGCTGGCCGTGTTCGTGGCCTGGGAGGCGCGCACGGCGTCCCCCTTGGTCCCGCTGCGGCTGTTCGCCCTCCGCAACGTCTCCATCTCGCAGGTGGTCGGCGTGCTCTGGGCAGGCGCGATGTTCGCCTGGTTCTTCCTGGCGACGCTGTACCTGCAGCAGGTGCTGGGGTACGACGCCCTCGACATCGGCCTGGCCTTCCTGCCCACCAGCCTGGTGATGGCCTACTGCTCCCTGAAGATCTCTGATCGCCTGGTGATGAGGTTCGGTATCCGCCCGCCGCTGGTGGCCGGCCTCGGCTGCGCCGCCGTGAGCCTGCTGCTGTTCTCGCGGGCCCCGGTCGACGGGAGCTTCGTGGTCGACGTACTCCCCGCCCTGATCCTGATGGGCATCGGCGCCGGCATCGCGTTCAACCCCGTCCTGCTGGCGGCCATGGGCGACGTCGAGCCGCACGAAGCGGGCCTCGCCTCCGGGGTCGTCAACACCAGCTTCATGATGGGCGGCGCGCTCGGACTGGCCGTCTTCGTGAGTCTCTCGAGCTGGCGCACCAGCTCGCTGGTCGCCGACGGCGAGGCCCCACTCGTCGCGCTCAACGAGGGCTTCCAGGCCTCGTTCCTGGCAGCTGCCGTCGCCGCCCTGGCTGCGGCCGCCATCGGCGGAGCGCTGCTGCGACCCAAGCCGATGCAGGTGCCGGGGGAGCAGCCGCTGGTCGAGGCCTCCGCCTGAAGCGATCCGTTTCAGCGAGGGGTCGCGGACCGTGAGCAGCGGGTCGTTACCTTGGTCCGCATGCGCGACCTGCTGCTCCGCAACGCCCGCATCGTCGAGCTCGGCACCGGGCCGAGCGTCGACACGCCCCTCGACGTCCGCGTCCAGGACGGCACGGTCGCGGAGGTCGGCCTGCACCTCGACCGCCCCGCCGGCCTCGAGGAGTACGACGCCACCGGGCGCTGGCTGATCCCCGGGCTGTGGGACCAGCACGTGCACCTCGGCCAGTGGACGGTGTCGTCGCAGCGGCTCGACCTTGCCCCCACCTGGTCGCCTGAGGAGGCCACCGCCCTGGTGGCCGAACGCCTCCTCGAGGTTCCGGACGAGCCGATCATCGGGTGGGGCCACCGGCTGTCCCGCTGGCACCGGGACCCCACGGTGACCGAGCTCGACGAGGTCGCGCCCGACACCCCGGTCATCCTGATCAGCGGCGACGGCCACCACGCCTGGCTCAACACCACCGCGCTCATCGCCCTCGCGCTACCGGTCCGGGACAAGGTCGTCTTCGAGCGGGAGTGGTTCGCCGCCTACGGCCGGCTGGTCACCCTGGTCGGCAACGACGGCACCTCACCGGCCGCCTACGAGCGCACGATGGAGGCCGCCGCAGCCATGGGGGTCGCGGGTGTCGTCGACTTCGAGTTCAGCGGTGACCACCACGACTGGGCCGAGCGCTTCCACCAGGGCGCCAACCTGCTGCGGGTGCAGGACGGCGACGTACGCCGACGGCCTGGACGCCGTCATCGCGGCCGGGCTGCGGACCGGCGACATGCTCCCGGACTGCGACGAGCTGATCTCGATGGGGCCGCTCAAGATCATCTCCGACGGGTCGCTCAACACCCGGACTGCCTGGTGCTGCGAGCCGTACGCCGACGGGTCGGGCTCTGGTGAGCCGAACCAGACCGACGAGGAGCTGCACGACCTGCTCAAGATCGCCGTCGGCAACGGGCTGGAGGTCGCCACCCACGCGATCGGCGACGCCGCCGTGCACTCCGCACTCCTGGCCTACGAGGCGACCGGAGCCGTGGGGTCGATCGAGCACGCCCAGCTGATCCGGCGCGAGGACGTGCGGCGCCTGGCCGAGCTCGGGATCCGGGCCAGCGTCCAGCCGGCCCATCTGCTCGATGACCGCGATGCGACCGAGCGGGTGTGGGCCGACCGGGCGAACCGGTCCTTCGCGCTCCGGTGGATGCTCGACGAGGGCGTCACCCTCGCGTTCGGCTCGGACGCCCCCGTCTCCCCGCTCGACCCGTGGCTGGCCATGGCGGCAGCCGTCCACCGGAGCGGTGACCAGCGCGGCCCCTGGCACCCCGAGCAGGCTCTCACTCCGCGGGAGACGCTGGCCGCCTCCGTCGACGACCAGGGCACGGTCCGCCCCGGCTCGCGAGGCGATCTGGTGCTCCTGGACGCCGACCCGGTCGACGCGGCCGACACCTCGCTCGAGCAGGCCGACCGACTGCGCGACATGCACGTCCACGCCACCTGGGTGGCCGGGCAGCTCGTCTACGCCGAGGCCTGAGCGACACTTGCCGGATGGGGGCGACACCGGAGGAGACCGCGGCCTCACTGCCCGGCGACGACCTGGTCGACGCGAACGTCGTGATGGACCGGGCCAGCACCCTGCCCGGGACCGCCGAGGACCTCTGGCCCTGGCTGGTGCAGCTCGGCAAGGACCGGGCCGGCTGGTACTTCCCGCGCCGGGCCGAGCGGCTCGTCTTCCCGGGACGCCGCGGGCTCTGGCGACTCGACCCGGTGTACGCCGCGCTCGCGGTCGGAGACCGGGTCCCAGACTGGGGCCCCGGCGACCCGGAGTTCGAGGTGGCCGCGCTCGATCCTCCGCATGCGCTCGTCTACCGGTCCTTGCGCCAACGCTCCCGCGGCCATCGCTGGCCCCTCGACGACCCGCCGCCGCGGGACACCCTGGACCTGAGCTGGGCCCTGGTCACCCGTGACCTGGCGGATGGGGTGCGCCTCCACCTGAGGCTCCGGGTTCGGACAACCCGATCCTGGACGGTCCCGGTTGCTCGGGTCGCAGGCGGCGCGATGGACGCGCTGACCGTGGGGTTGCTCTTCGCCGGTCTTCGAGCGCGTCTGGCCGGAGATACCCCGACCCGGGATTGATTCGTTCGCGGTTGGTTACGGCAACCCCATGCCAGAGGTCCGGATCGGGGTTTCCGGCTGGCGCTACCCGAGCTGGCGCGGCGACTTCTATCCCCCGGGACTCGTGCAGCGCCGCGAGCTGGAGTACGTCGCGTTCAAGATGACCTCCGTCGAGCTGAACGGGACGTTCTACTCCCTGCAGCGCCCCGCGACCTTCCGCGACATCGTCGACCAGACCCCCGCCGGCTTCCCCGTGGCGGTCAAGGGCGGCCGCTACATCACGCACATGAAGCGGCTTGCCGGGGTGGAGTCGGCGCTCGCCAACTTCTTCGCCTCGGGTGTGCTGGCTCTCGGCGAGCAGCTGGGACCAGTGCTGTGGCAGCTGCCGCCCGGCCTCGCGTACGACGAGCAGCGGCTCGCGGCGTTCCTCGACCAGCTACCGCGGACGACCGGCGCCGCGGCCGCGTTGGCCGGTCGACACGATGACAAGCTGGCCGGCGACCGGGTTGTCGCAGAATGCGTTGTTGACCGGCCCATCCGCCATGCCCTCGAGGCGCGGGACCCCTCGTTCGGGCAACCAGCGGCGCTCGCGCTGCTCGAGGACCGCGGCGTGGCTCTGGTGGCCTCGGACAATCCGGGTGCGTGGCCCTACCTGGAGGAACGCACCGCCGGGTTCATGTATGTGCGGCTGCACGGTCACACCGAGCTCTACGCCAGCGGCTACTCCTCACCCTCCCTGGACCGCTGGGTGGAGAAGATCCTGGACTGGCGCGACGAGGGCCTCGACGCCTACGTCTACTTCGACAACGACGCCCGCGGGCGGGCGCCTCACGACGCGGTCGCGTTGCTGGAGCGGCTCGGGTGATCCTCGGCCAGGGCGATCGTCAGCTCCAGCACCGTCTCCGGGTCATCGAGCCGGTCGCCGTACAGCTCACGCAGCTGCCCCATCCGGTAGCGAACCGTCTGGGGGTGCACGAACAGCTCGGCGGCGACGTCGTCGCGGCGTCCGTGGTGCAGCAGCCACGAGCGGAGCGTGGCCGTCAGCTTCTCGGCGGAGGCGGGCCGGAGGTCGGCCAGCGGTTCCAGCGCCCTGTCCCGAAGGTCGGCCAGGGCCTCGCGGTCGGCGGTCAGGACGAACCGGGGCAGGTGCGCCTCGGTGTCGAGCACGACGCCGAGCTCGAGCGCACGGAGGACCCGCTCGACGGAGACCCGCGCCGAGAGCCAGGGCCGGGCCGGCCCGGCGATCCCGTTGCGGTCGCGGAGGGCACGCAGCAGCGTTTCCCGCCTCCTGCCGGCCATGTCGCGGACCAGCAGCAGGACGCGATCCTCCAGTCCGGGCAGGTCGTCGGCCGACTGCAGCGCGTCGGCGGTGACAGCGCCGAGCACCGGCCGGACCTGGGCCTCGGGCACCACGACCGCGGTGAGCGTCCTCGGCGGCGACCACCCGGCACGCTCGGCGGCCGACTGCACCGCCTCGGCGGGGGAGCCCTGCACCAGGTGGCGGGCGAGACGTTCCAGCAGGCGGCGGCGCACCTGCCCCGTGGTGTCGAGCTCGTCGGTGTGGCCGGCGACGCTGGCCGCGGACAGCTCGTCGATGTAGGCGAAGACCAGCTCGGCGAAGGCGGCCAGGGTGTCGGCGTGGACGTCGTTGCGCACGGCGGTCGCCGACATCTCCCGCCACGAGACCCGCGCGCCGATCCGGTATGCCGCGAGCAGCGCGTCGACCGAACGCCCGCTGCGGGCCTCGCCCCGCCCGAGCTGGTAGGCGCCCTCCACCGCCGGTGCCGCAGGTGTGCGGGGATCGGCCCCGCGCCGCCGCGAGGCAAGGGAGATGAAACCGCCGAGGGCGAGCTGGACGGCGCTGCGGATGTTCTCGCCCATCGATCCGGTCAGCGCGTCCGCGTAGCTGGGCACCTCGTCGATGATCGCGGCCACCGTCGCGTCGGCCACCTGGGGGAGGCGCGAGCGCATCTCCTCGATGGTCTCCGGGGTCAGCTGCAGGGTGTGGGCGGCCGTACGCCTGGGCTTGGCGCGGATTCATTGTTCGCTCCGAACAAATGTGATGGGGAATCTTCACGCTCGCTGGTCATGACTTTAGCGCGCCGAGAAGGACACTATGGAAGGCATGAGTAACCTTCGTGCCGCCGTACGCCGTGTGGCCGAGGCTGCTCTCACGCCGCTGGCCCCGGCCGACGTGCTGGACATGGTCCACCCGCTCCGATCCGGAGCGGAACTGCGGGGCCGGATCGAGGAGATCCACCCCGAGACCGCCGACGCCGCCACCATCGTGCTCCGCCCCGGCAAGGACTGGGCTGGGCACGTCCCCGGCCAGTACGTCCGGATCGGCATCGACGTCGACGGCGTCCGTCAGTGGAGGGCCTACTCCCTCACCCACGGTCCCCGTGCCGACGGCCGGATCTCCATCACCGTCAAGGCAGTGCCTGAGGGCAAGGTCAGCAACCACCTCGTCCATGACGCCCGACCGGGCACGCTGGTCCACCTCGAGCAGGCGGCCGGCGAGTTCGTGCTCCCGTCAGCGGGCGGCAAGCTCCTGTTCGTCACCGCAGGCTCCGGCATCACCCCGGTCATCGGGATGCTCCGCAACCTGTTCCCGTCCACTGACGAAGGCGTGCTCCACCTGCCGCGGAGCCGCGACTTCGACATCGTCGTCGTGCACGTGGCGCCGAGCGAACCGGACTCGATCTTCACCGCCGACCTCAAGGCCCTCCACAAGGCGGAGGCCATCTCCCTCGTCGCGCGTTACGACGACCTGGACGGCATCCTCGACGTGGCCGATCTCGCCGAGCTCGTGCCCGACCTCGACGAGCGCACCACCTTCGCCTGCGGGCCGGCCGGCCTGCTCGATGCCATCGAGCACCACCACGCCGAGCGCGGCCTGCCGCTGTTCACCGAGCAGTTCCGCACCGCTCGTGTGGTCGCCGGTGAGGGCGGCTCGGTCAGCTTCGACCGGACCGGCATCACCGTCGAGGCCGACGGATCGACCCCGATCCTCGACGCCGCCGAGGAGGCCGGCGTCCTGATGCCCAGCGGGTGCCGGATGGGCATCTGCTACGGCTGCGTGCTGCCGCTGCGCCAGGGCGCGGTCCGCGACCTGCGCAACGGAGAGATCACCACCGCCGCCCCCGGGGACGGCGTCATCATCCAGACCTGCATCAACGCCGCCGCCGGCGCGTGCGACATCGACCACTGATCGACCCCTGATCGACCTTTGAAGGAGGGCCCATGACTGTTATCCAGAAGAAGCCCGTCAACCCCATCGCCCATCTCACGCCCGAGGACATCGAGCAGATCGGCGTGGAGCTCGACGCCATCCGCCAGGAGGTCATCGACTCCCGCGGTGCCGCCGACGCGGCCTACATCCGCAAGGTGATCGGCACCCAGCGCAAGCTCGAGGTCGGGTCGCGCGCCGTGCTGCTCTTCTCGCTCTTCCCGCCGGCCTGGCTCGTCGGCACCGCAGGCCTCTCGCTCGCGAAGATCCTGGACAACATGGAGATCGGCCACAACATCCTCCACGGCCAGTGGGACTGGATGCGCGACCCCAAGATCCACTCGACCACCTGGGAGTGGGACCACGTGACTCCCTCGAAGCAGTGGCAGCACAGCCACAACGAGCTCCACCACAACTTCACCAACGTGATCGGCAAGGACAACGACCTCGGCTACGGCATCATGCGCGTCGACGAGGACCAGCCATGGGTGCCGTTCTACCTCGTGCAGCCGTTGTGGAACTTCTTCAACGCCTGCTTCTTCGAGTACGGCATCGCGGCCTACGACCTCGAGCTGCGTGGCGCGGTCAAGCGCGGCCGGACCAAGGACCCGAAGTTCCGGACCGAGGCCAAGGCCGTGCTGCGGAAGCTCCGCCGGCAGGTGACCAAGGACTACGTCGTGCACCCGGCGCTCTCGGGGCCGTCGTTCTTCCACACGATCGCGGCGAACTTCACCGCCAACCTGGTCCGCAACCTGTGGAGCCACTCGGTGATCATGTGCGGCCACTTCCCCGAGGGTGTCGAGACCTTCGAGAAGCGCTCGATCGACGGCGAGACCAAGGGCGAGTGGTACGTCCGGCAGATGCTCGGCTCGGCCAACATCTCCGGCTCGAAGCTGATGCACATCATGACCGGCAACCTGTCCCACCAGATCGAGCACCACCTCTTCCCGGACCTGCCGAGCAACCGCTACGGCGAGATCGCCCCCAAGGTGCAGGCGCTGTTCGAGAAGTACGACCTCAACTACTGCGCCCGACCGCTCGTCCCGCAGGTCTACTCGGCCTGGCACAAGGTGGTCCGGCTGTCGCTGCCCAACGGCTGGCTGGCCAACACCACGCCCAGGAACGCCCCCAAGCAGCTGGTGAAGCTCTACAAGATGACCACCGGCGGGCCGCGGGTCCGACGCGCCCTGCAGCGCGCCGCCTGAGCATCAGGGGTAGCTGACCCCGGTCGTCCGCTCGCTCAGCTCCCACAGCTGGCGCTGGACCTGCTCATCGCGCGACAGCTTGTTGCTGCCGACGACGACGGGCAGGCCGCCGTACTCGTGGAACCCGCTCGGGCCGCAGTACGTCGACCCCGGCAGGTCGGCGGTGGCCGCCATCAGGGTGGGCAGCGCCCCCATGTGCGCGGGTTGGGCGATCACCTTGACCGCCGCGTCGAGGATCGAGGCAACGCCACCTGAGGCCCGACCGAACCGGCCGTTGGCCGCCAGGTGCGTGCCGGCGAAGCCGGGGTGGGCCGCCAGTGCCTTGACCGGCAGCTCGGCCTCGCGGAGTCGACGGTCCAGCTCGTAGGTGAACAGCAGGTTGGCGAGCTTCGTCTCGCCGTAGACCGGCCACTTCGAGTAGCGCCGCTCCTGGGTCCGGGGGTCGCCCAGCGGAGCCCGTCGCGCGGTCCGGTGCATCTGCGACGACACGGTGACCACCCGCCCCGCGCTGCTGGCGACGAGCTCGGGCAGCAGCAGCCCGGTGAGCAGGAACGGGCCGAAGTGGTTGGTCGCCATCTGCAGCTCGAGACCGTCCACGGTGCGGCGGTAGGGCGGCGCCATCACGCCGGCGTTGTTGACGAGGACGTCGATCGGACCGATGGTCGCGGCGTGCGCGGCCGCCTTGCGGACCGACCCGAGGTCGGCCAGGTCCACCTGCAGCTGCACCAGCTCGGCGTGCGGGACCTGCGACCGGATCGATTCCTCGGTCTCGGTCAGCTTCTCGGGTGTGCGACCGGAGAGGACCACCCGGGCCCCGCGCCGGGCGAGCTCGAGCGCGGTGTGGTGACCGAGCCCGCCGAGGGTGCAGCCGGTGACCAGGAAGGTCTTGCCGGCCTGGTCGGGCATGTCGGACAGCGACCAGGCGTCCGTGGGCGGCTTCACTGTGCTTCCTTCACGGGGTCACGGCCAGGGTGTCGACGATCCGGTCTCCGAGCTCTTCGTCGCCGTCGATGCGGATCGCGCCCGGCTCGGGCGCCCTTCGGCCCCCGGCCAGGAGGATGAACGACTCCCGGTCCATCGACAACCGGACGGTCGGTTCGTCGGGGACCTCGGGCAGCTGTTCGCCGCGCCGGGAGTCCGTGACACCGAACGCCACGGGGTCGGAGCCTTCCAGCTCGAGCACGACGGTCGTCCCGGCCGGGGCGACGACGCGCTTGGCGAGCACCATGCCCAGGCTCTCGGACAGGTAGTCGGCGGTGTGCTGAGCGGCCGGGGAGTCCATGCCGCCGGGCTTGCCGACCGCCCGGCGGACGTCCTGCTCGTGCATCCAGACGTCGAGGGGACGGTTGCGCAGCAAGGTGTTCCAGTCCCAGCCCACGCCACCGAAGATGGGCTCCGGCTTGGCTGTTCCGTCGGTCGGCGGATCGGCGACCAGCGCGGTGTGGCGACGGGTGGCGGCCTCGCGGATCTCGTTGATCAGGTCGTCGGGCGAGCGCTCGCTGCGCGCCACGACTCCCTGCTCTGTGTAGAGACCCATCAGCCCGGTGACGTGCTCCGGCTCCCCGACGTCGACGGTCTCCTCGGGGTTCCCGGCCAGCACGCCCTCGAGGTGGGCGATGTGAGCGGCCACGGCCCGGACGTCCCAGCCGGCGAGGTCGGTCGGTGTGGACCACTGCTCGGGCGGGATCTTCTCCAGCAGGGCGGTGAAGTCGTTGATGGCCTGCCACCACACGTCGACGTAGCCCGCGAGGCGATCCTGATCGGTCATGGCGAAGAGTATGTCCACGTCGTTGCGGTCGGGTCGAGCCGGGTCTCATCCCACCTGCACGAGACGCGGCCGACCCGGAGCGGACGCGGCTGGGGTGTCAGATGTCGCGACGCTCCTCGATGTGCGTCGTACGGCTGCGCTGGTGGTTCATCACCAGCGCCAGGACGATGGCCAGGATCCCCACGATCAGGCAGATCCAGCCCAGGGTGTCGACCTCGATCACCTCGGTGATCGCGTCGGGGTAGTCCTCGATCACGTCCAGCAGCAGGATCAGCCCGATCACGATCAAGAAGATGCCGACGCCGATTCCCATTGGGGTCTCCCTGGTGAGTGAGTGGTAGCGCCCGCCAGCCTACGACCTGCCGCGCGGTGTTCCGGGGAAGCCGCGGCGGCGAGGTCGTGGCGGGCGTCAGGTCAGAAAGCGGCTTCGTCGAGGTCCATCAGGGACAGGTCGGTGGCCTCGGCGAGCGCCCGCTCAGCGGTGATCTTCGGCAGGTTGTGCTGGGCGAAGAACTGCGCCGCGGCGACCTTGCCCTCGTAGAACGCCTTGTCCTTGCCGGCGTCACCGGCCAGCTTGTCGAGGGCGACCTCGGCCTGGCGCAGCAGCAGCCACCCGCAGACCACGTCGCCGAGCACCATCAGCAGGCGGGTGGTGTTGAGGCCCACCTTGTAGATGTTGCGGATGTCGCCGCCGTCGGCGGAGGCGTCCGCGGACATCAGGTCGTTGATCATGTGGCCGACGATCGCGTTGGCGTCCTCGAGCGCCTTGGCGAGCAGGCTGCGCTCGACCTTGAGCCGGCCGTTCCCGGCCTCGGAGGTGATGAACGACTCGATCTGGCCGGCCAGGTGGCCGAGTGCCTGGCCCTGGTCCTTGACGATCTTGCGGAAGAAGAAGTCCTGGCCCTGGATCGCGGTGGTGCCCTCGTAGAGGGTGTCGATCTTGGCGTCGCGGACGTACTGCTCGAGGGGGTACTCCGACAGGAAGCCGGACCCGCCGAACGTCTGCAGGGACTCGGTGCCCAGCAGCACCCACGAGCGCTCGGAGCCGTAGCCCTTGACGATCGGGAGCAGCAGGTCGTTGACGGCCGCTGCCAGCTTCGCCTCCTCGGTGTCCGTCTCGCCGGCGTGCTCGGCGAGCATCACCTGGTCCTGCCACGAGGCCGTGTAGAGGACCAGCGCGCGCATCGCCTCGGCGAACGACTTCTGGGTCATCAGCGAGCGGCGGACGTCGGGGTGGTGGGTGATCGTCACCCGGGGTGCGGTCTTGTCGGAGGCCTCGGTCAGGTCGGCTCCCTGGACCCGCTCCTTGGCGTAGTCGAGGGCGTTCAGGTAGCCGGTCGAGAGCGTCGCGATCGCCTTGGTGCCGACCATCATCCGCGCGTTCTCGATGACCTGGAACATCTGCGCGATGCCGTCGTGCACCTCGCCCAGCAGCCAGCCCTTCGCGGGCTCCTTCTCGCCGTAGGTGACCTCGCAGGTGTTGGACACCTTGATGCCCATCTTGTGCTCGACGTTGGTGACGTGGACCCCGTTGCGCTCCCCGGTCAGCTCGCCGGTCTCGGGGTCGAAGTCCCACTTCGGGACGATGAAGAGCGACAGCCCCTTGGTGCCGGGCCCGCCGGCCCCCTCCACGCCGGCCGGGCGGGCGAGGGTCAGGTGGATGATGTTCTCGCTCATGTCGTGCTCGCCGGACGTGATGAAGCGCTTGACGCCCTCGATGTTCCAGGTGCCGTCGTCGTTCGGCGTCGCCTTGGCGCGACCCGCGCCGACGTCGGACCCGGCGTCCGGCTCGGTCAGCACCATGGTCGTGCCCCACTGGCGGTCGACGATGTGCTGGGCGATCTTCTGGTCACGCTCGTTGCCGTTGCGGTGCACCACGCCCGCGAAGGCCGGTCCGGCGCCGTACATCCAGATCGGGGCGTTGGCGCCGAGCACCAGCTCGCCGATCGCCCAGTTGATGGTCGAGGGGGCGGGGGTGCCGCCGAGCTCCTCGGCGATGCCGAGCCGCCAGTACTCCGCGTCCATCCAGGCCTGGTAGCTCTTCTTGAACGACTCCGGGATCGGCGCCTCGCCAGTGGCGGGGTCGAAGACCGGCGGGTTGCGATCGCTGTCCTCGTACGACGCTGCGAGGTCCTCCCGGGCGAGCCGGTCGACCTCGGAGAGGATCGAGCGGGCGGTCTCACCGTCCACGTCGGCGAACGGGCCCTGGCCCAGGATCTCGTCGCGGCCGAGCACCTCGAAGAGGTTGAACTCGATGTCGCGCAGGTTGCTCTTGTAGTGGCTCACTGATCCACCTGTTCCGTCTCGGGGTCGGCCGACCGATCGCGTTACTGGCCGGTAACTTGATTATCGGTGGCGGCCGCCGGGAGCGCAAGGCGGGGGTGACCGGGATCTCCCTCGCGGCCCACCTCGCCGGCTCGACTCCTCCGCACGTCCGCTTGATAAAGTTCATCGAAACACCCGAGATACTGTCCTGACACCACTTGTCTCCGACCGTCCGGTGCGTCATCACCGGACAGCCGAAGGGGTACTCCCGCAATGCGCAAGCTCATCGTTCTGGGACTCGTCGGCCTGATGGCCCAGCTCGTCGACGGTTCGCTCGGCATGGCGTACGGCGTCACGTCGTCGACCCTGCTCCTGGCGACCGGGGTGGCCCCCGCCGCCGCGTCGGCCGCCGTCCACTTCTCCGAGATCGGCACCACGCTGGTTTCGGGCATGTCCCACCACAGGCTCGGGAACGTGGACTGGCGGACGGTCGGCATCCTTGCCGTCCCCGGCTTCGCGGGCGCCTTCGCCGGCGCGACGCTCCTGTCCAACATCGACGGTGAGTCCGCCGCGCCCTGGGTGGCCGGCCTCCTGCTCCTGCTCGGTGGCTATGTCATCTTTCGCTTCCTGGCCCTCAACGGTCGTCGGCCGCGGATCAAGGCACATCCGTCGCCCCTCTTCCTCGCGCCCATGGGCGTGGTGGCCGGCACCATGGACGCCATCGGCGGCGGCGGCTGGGGTCCGGTGGGCACGACCAGCCTCCTGTCCTCAGGGCGGCTGGAGCCGCGCAAGGTGATCGGCTCGATCGACACCTCGGAGTTCGTCGTCGCCATCGGCGGCTCCCTGGGGTTCCTGTTCGCCCTCGGCAGCCAGGGCATCCTGTGGGGCTACGCCGGCGCGCTGCTGATCGGTGGCGTGATCGCCGCACCGATCGCGGCCTGGCTGGTCAGCCGGATCCCGGCCGCGGTGCTCGGGGTGGCGGCCGGGGGTCTGATCGTCGTCACCAACGCCAAGACCATCCTCGAGGCCGTGGGGCTGGGCCAGTCGCCGGTGCTCCTCACCAGCGGCGTCATGGTCGTGCTCTGGATCTCGGGGATCGTGTGGGCGGTCCAGCGGCACCGGGCCGGCATCGCCGTGGTCGTCGAGGAGCGGGAGCCGGTGCCGGCCTGACGCGCGGGCGGTTGGTCGAGTGTTCGCATCGACATCTGAGACAATCGCCGCATGCGTGTATCCGCCAAGTCCGACTACGCCCTGCGGGCCCTCATCGAGATGGCGTCGCAGGACGACGCGGCGGCGGTGAGTGCCGAGCAGCTGGGCAAGCGGCAGGACATCCCGCACGGATTCCTGCAGGCGATCCTGGCCGACCTCCGCCGGGCCGGCATCGTGATCTCCCAGCGCGGCCAGTCCGGAGGCTGGCGGATGGGTCGCGCGCCCGGCGAGGTCTCGGTCGCCGACGTGATCCGCGCCGTCGACGGCCCGCTCGTCTCCGTCTACGGGTTGCGCCCCGAGGCGGTGACCTACAACGAGACCGCCGACGTGCTCCAGCATGTCTGGATCGCGGCCCGCCGGTCGCTGCGCGACGTCTTCGAGCAGGTCTCGATCGAGCAGCTCGCCGAGCATCGGCTGCCCAAGGCGGTCACCTCGCGTACCGCGGACGAAGACGCCTGGAAGCCCCACTGACGCGAAGCGTCACCGTCCGGTTGTTGAGCAGGTCGCGCAGCGACCGTGTCGAAACATAGAACACGTTCTAGAATCGGGGTCATGAGCTCCGATGCCATCACCTGGAACGCCCCGGCGGGCGAGCACCCCGCCCGCGCCGCCTCCCAACGCTCCTACGCGGCGGTCGCGGCCGGTGACCTCGAGCAGTGGCTCCAGGTCTACGCCGAGGACGCCGTCATCGAGGACCCGGTCGGCCCGTCGATGTTCGATCCCGAGGGGGAGGGTCACCGCGGGCACGCGGGCATCCGGGCCTTCTGGAAGCTGGCGATCGAGCCGATCGACTCGTTCCTGTTCGTCATCCACGACTCGCACGCCAACGGCAACACCTGTGCCAACGTCGGCACCATCACCACGACGTTCCCCGACGGAGGCATGGTCGACACCGACCTGGTGATGGTCTACACGGTTGACGACTCGGGCCGGGTGGCCTCCATGCGGGCGTACTGGGAGCCGGAGCGGGCCATGTCGACGTACCGGAAGAGGTGACGCCTACTCGGCGTGGGCGGCCACCCACTCGACCAGCGGGCGGAGCGCGCGCCACTCGGCACGAACGCGGTCGAGCACATCGGGGGAGTCGAGGCCCTCGAAGCCGAAGGACTTCCCCGCGAACAGCTGCTTGTGGCGGAGCAGGTCGATCCGCGGGTGGTCGGCCTCGTAGCCACGGGGGCTGGTCTTGAGCCGCTCGCCGCTGATCTCGAAGCCGTTCTTCTCGAGCTTGCGAAGCACACGTTGCAGCCGTGGCCCCGACTTTTCGTCGGCCATCGCCTCCCGGATCCTGGCCAGGCGCTCCCCGGACGCCTCGTAGAAGCCCGCCCCGACCCGCAGCCCCCGAGCCGAGATCTCGACGTACCACCCGGTCGCCGGGCCGGCAGCGACGAAGGCGCCCTGGTGGGTCTTGTACGGCGTCTTGTCCTTGGCGAACCTCACGTCGCGATAGGGGCGGAAGACCTTGGCGCTCTGTCCGTCTGGGGCGAACTCGGGCGCGAGCGCGTCGCACAGGGCCGTCATCGGTTGCCGGACCGACTCGTTGTAGACCGGCTTGTGCTTCTCCCAGAACGACTTGGTGTTGTCGACCTCCAGGTCGTCGTAGAAGTCGAGGGCAGCGTCGGGGAAGCCGGTGAACGCGGACACCGGTGCAGGGTACGACGCGCTGGGGAGCGTCGGTCGGCGAGGTTGGCGCGGTCGATCGCGCGGTCAGCCGACCGGTGCGCTGACCTGCTCGTCGCCGGACTCCGCGATGGCCGTGACCGTGACCCGGTCGCCCCCGCACCGCGGCTCGGTGAGGAACGCCGGACCGCGCCCGCGGGTCTCGTAGACCACCTCGAGCGTGCGGTCAGCCGTCCACCGCAGCAGCCGGGCGGGGTCGCCGTCACGCTGTGGGTCCTGCGCGAAGTACGCCGCGCCGGCGCACCATGCCAGGGTCCCGGAGGTGCCCGGCCCGAGGTCGAAGTACTCGTCGCCGTCCTGTGCGTAGTAGTGGGCCGCCTCGATCCGGGTCTGCTTCGGCACCACCGACCACACGGCTCCGTCGTCGGTCAGCACACCCTCCCAGCCCAGGCAGTCCTGCACCCCCTCGTACGGGACCACGTCGCCCCCGGAGACTTCCGCCACCGTCCTGCAGGACGGCTGCTGGTCGTCGAAGGTCATCAGGGAGGTGCCCGAGGGTGTGATCCCGGCGCCGTTGAAGCCGTGTCGCTTCTCGGCGCACCAGGTCCTGTCCGAGGTCTGCTTCTCCAGGTCCACGGTGGCCAGGCAGTAGCTGGCGCCCGGGCCGAGCGTGGGGTGGACGAGCATGCCTTCGCCCAGTGCCCAGGTCCCGCCGGTCGTGGTCGGGACGTCGGAGGAGCCGTCGAGCGTGAAGTCTCTGCGCCCGCTGCCCAGCTGGACGATCTCCGCAGTCGCCGGCTGCGTCTCCTGCTCGTCCTGGAAGACGATCGCGGCCCAGTCGCCGTCGATCAGGCCGTCGGAGATCCGCTTGCTGCTGTCGGCGACAAACGTATTGAGGCCACCGGGACCCTCGAGGGTTGCTCGACTTCCGCCCTCGGCGACGGAGAGCGTCCATGGGCCGCTGCGGGTGACGGTGGCGGTCGCCGGTCCCGGCACGCGGGTCCACTGGAGGCGGTTCGTGGTCGATTCGACCGGAGCGGGCGAGTCGGCACTACCGCCGTCCAGCGCGCTCTCCTCCGTGCTGGCGGGGGCCGAGGTCGGCTCCCTGGTGGGAGCCTCGCTCGTCGGCGACTGGCTCGGCTCCGCGCTCGCACTGCGTGTCTGGTCGTCGGTGCAGCCGGCCATGCTGCCGACGAGGACCACCGCGGCGCCCAGCGCCGCAAGCCCTCGCCGCATCACACGCCGATGTTGTGCTGGAAGTGCGCCCTGTTGGCGCGGTAGCTGCGGTAGGCATCGCGCCACTGAACCCGGGCGATGTAGGGCTCGGAGGGGTCGAAGCGCTGCTGGTTCCATGGCTCGAAGTATCCGAGCTTCAGCGGCCCGTCGCCGTTCTTGTCGTAGCCGCGGCCGACCTGGAAGTGACCAGAGGCGTCGTCGTCGAGGTAGGGGTAGTACCTCTTCAGCAGCACCGGGTGCAGCACCAGTGGAGCCCGGTAGTCGACGACGTGGCGCATGTTGAGCAGGGCCCACTTTGCGAAGGACCAGTCGGAGATGTCCAGCGTGATGTAGGTCCCGGCTCGGCTCGGGCTGTCGTAGCCGGTGGCGCTGTTGACCACGCGCACCATGTCGGTGATCGCCGTGCCGCTGGTCGTCGTACCGAGTCGGTCCGCCCAGTGCATCTGCCGCTTCCTCACGTCCTGCCAGCCCCAGGCGATCATCTGCATGGTGGTCGGGCCGCACCAGTAGTTCCTGTGCTGCTCGGTCACCCGCTGAGGGTTGAGCACCCGGCCGATCTGGGGGTAGTCGGAGGCGGTCTTGGTGCGCGTCGCGCTGGTCGCGCTCGTCGTACCGGTCCGGGCGGACAAGCCCGCCTCGGGGTGGCGATCGCTGAAGCCGGCGGGCAGCGGTACGCCCTGGACCTCGTGCCGCAGCATCCACACCTTGGCGACCGACCGGGCGGCCGTGGTGAGCTCCAGCCGTTCCCTGGCCGCCCGCTCGGTCGGGCTGAGCGCGGCGGCCCGGCGCAGGGTCGCGACCAGGTCGAGGTCGCCGGTCGTCTCGACGTCAGTGGCCTGGCGGGTAGCGAGAGTCCGGGTGGCGGTGGCGACCCGCGCGCGAACGTCGGCCTCGGTGTCGGTGGTCCACCCGGTGTGAAGGCAGTACCGCTGGCCGTCGAAGTCGGCACAGCGCACGAGGCTGCCCGCGAGCTGCGTGGGCGACTGCCTGGCCGACACTGCGCCGACCTGCCGTCCGGCAGCCACGACCCGGTCGATCTCGCGCCGCATGGCAGGGGTGAGGGTGCCGGGGCCGGGGGCCGGCCGGCTCGGCGAGCTCCCGCTTTCCGGAGGGACGGATCTCGTCGTCGGAGTCGTCTCCGCGCGGGATGAACGGGGTCGCCGCGAGCAGCGCGACGAACGCGCCAATGGCGAGCTTGCGGGCGCGGGACATGGGTGCACCTCAGAGTGGGACGACAGTCCTGACGTCCCACTGTCCCCATCAACCACACATGACGTCAAGTTTCACACGGGCCACAGGGGCAAAATGATCCGGGGAGAAGGGAGCAAAGCACGGTCACCGGGCTCGCACGCCCTCGCGAGGATGTGGGTGGAGGAGGTGGGTTGAGGAGGGCGGGGAAGGTCACCGGGTTTCGAGACGGCTCACTCGTCCGCGAGCAAGCTCGCGTCTGAGTCGAGCCTCCTCAACCTTCGCGGCTCTTCGCTCCGCGCTTCGCGCGACGCGGCCGCTCGAGCGGATGACGAGATTCGAACTCGCGACATCGACGGTGGGCAGAGTGTCGCGTTCGGAGCGCGAGGGAGCGGGCGGGAATGGTCACCGGGTTTCGAGACGGCTCGCACTCGCCCGCGAGCAATCGCTCGCGACTCTGAGTCGAGCCTCCTCAACCTTCGCGGCATCTTCGCGTTCGCGCTTCGCGCGACGCGGCCGCTCGGAGCGGATGACGAGATTCGAACTCGCGACATCGACCTTGGGAAGGTCGCGCTCTACCAACTGAGCTACATCCGCAGGCCGGCCCTCGGGCGCGGCGGACGCGATGCTACCCGAACGTGGGGCGGGGTAGGTTACGACCCGTGCTGATGAGCGACCGCGACATCCTGGTGGAGATCGACAAGGGCCGGATCGTCCTCGACCCCTACGACCCGGCGATGATGCAGCCGTCCTCGATCGACGTCCGGCTCGACCGGTACTTCCGGGTCTTCGAGAACCACCGCTACCCGCACATCGACCCTGCGGCGGACCAGTCCGACCTGACCAGGGAGGTCGAGCCGGAGGGGGAGGAGCCGTTCATCCTGCACCCGGGCGAGTTCGTGCTCGGGTCGACGTACGAGGCGATCTCGCTGCCCGACGACGTCGCGGCCCGGGTCGAGGGGAAGTCGTCGCTCGGGCGGCTGGGCCTGCTCACCCATGCCACCGCCGGCTTCGTCGACCCCGGCTTCTCCGGTCACGTCACCCTCGAGCTGGCCAACGTGGCGACCCTGCCGATCAAGCTCTACCCGGGGATGAAGATCGGCCAGTTCTGCTTCTTCCGGCTCTCCTCGCCCTCGGAGCACCCCTACGGTTCGGCGAAGTACGGCTCGCGCTACCAGGGACAGCGCGGGCCGACCCCGTCGCGTTCGTTCCAGAGCTTCCACCGCACCGCGAATCTGAGGGTGCCGAGCGTCCTGATAGTCCGCTACGAAACGTAGCCTCGCATGGGGTTCGAGCGGTGCATTTCGTGACGGACTATCGGGAATGCTCAGTTGTCGATGCGGTCGGCGAACCGGCGCAGGCCGTCGGCGATCCGGTGCCGTCGGGGTACGACGGGAAGCTGCGGCCGACCGGCCCCGGCGACCCGCTCCCGGATCTGGTGCCGTGCCTGGGCCTCTGCGATGGCGCTGGTGTCGTTCATGGCGTGCTCCTTCTTGGTCGGTCGGGAAGGTGGTGGTCTCAGACCTGGGTGAGGACGATGTCGCCGCTGACGGTCTTGGCCCGCAGCTCGACGTGGTCGGCCCCCTCGGCCGGCTCGCCGGCGCTCTCGAGGTTGGACCGGATGGCTCCGGACAGGGTGGAGATGTCGGTCCACACGGGCAGTCCCGCGGGGATCCCGATCTTCACGTCTCCGGAGGCGCCCTTCATCGTGAAGCGGCCCCTGTGCGCCGTACCGACGAGGAGGTCGCCGCTGCCGGTGACCAGTGAGACGTCGGTGTTGGCGTCGATGACCCTGAGGTCGCCGGAGCCGGTCTTCACCGCGGCCGGGCCGTTCGACGTCCCGATCTCGACGTCGCCGGAGCCGGTCGAGGCCGCGACGGCGGACTCCGCGTGGCGTACGCGGACGTGGCCCGACCCGCTCTTGACCCGCAGCTCCGCGTTGGCAACCTGGATCTCCACGTCGCCGGAGCCGGTCTCGACGAGGGCCGGTCCGCCCAGGTCGCTCGGTGCGGACGTCGCCCGAACCGGTCTTGAGCTGACTGGTGCCGATGGTGCCGCTCACCGAGATGTCGGCGCTGCCGGTCTTGACGACCACGTCGCTGTTGAGGGGAACGGTGATCGTCACGTCGAGCCGACTGTCCCCGCCGAAGAACCCGCTGCGCTGGCGGGGCGCCAGCACGCTGATCTGCTTCCCCGACTGGTCGGACGTCGACCTGGTCCGCGTCCCGGCCGGCGATCTCGACGTGGGACTCGGTGGTCTCGGTCGCGGTGATGTCGACCGTGCCCTTGCCGATCTCGACGAAGAGGTCGACGGGCCCGTGGGTCTCGAAGTGGTGCTGGGTCATGACTGTCTCCAAGGTGTGTTCGGCCGCCGGGCCGGCTCGTGCCGGTCCGTGGATGGTGGAAGTTGTGAGGCTGCTCGCCGGGGGCGGTCGTAGACCCAGCCGGTCATGCGGCGGTTGCCGCGGCCCTTCCCGCCGAAGGGATCGACGTCGCCGAAGAAGGGGATGCTCGACAGGTCGATGTCGACGTTGATGGCGTTCTCGCGGGTGGCGGTCCGAACGACGTTGACCAGCCACGTGTTGAGGGAGTGGCCGGACCTCGCCGCCAGCTCCTCGGCCCGGGCCTTCACGGACTCAGGGATCCGCAGGGTGACCCGGGCCAGCCCGCCCTCCTCCTCGGCCTCTTCCGGCGTCGGCGGAATCGGCGGGGGCGGGGGAGCGGGTGCGTGGGCGGGAGCGGTCTCGACGACGAAGTCGAGCTCGCGCCCGTTGAGGCGTACGTCGACGCCGCCGGACCGCATCTCGGTGGTGATCTCGGAGGCGGCCTGGGAGATGGCCTCCATCAGCGCCAGCCGGGCCGAAGGGCTCCAGGGACATGGCGAGCCGCTCGGCGGCCTGCTTGATCTCCGGCCCCCCGGCCTCGGCGGCGGCGACGAGGTCGCGTCGGAGGCTGTCGACGTACGGCGTGATGTCCATGCGCATCACTATGACGTCACATATGATGTCATGTCAAGCACAAAGTGACGCCACGTTTGACGTCGTCCAAAATTGGCTACGGGTGTCGTGGACATCACACGCTCAGGTTCGGAAGAGTGCCCACATGGCCCATGCTCACATCACCGTTCTGGCCGACACCCTGATCGATGCCGATCCCGTCGACTACGCGATCGTCGCGATCTACTTCGCCTTCGTCCTGGGGATCGGCTTCATGGCGCGGCGCAGAGTGTCCAACTCGGTGGACTTCTTCCTCTCCGGCCGCTCGCTTCCGGCCTGGGTGACCGGCCTCGCGTTCATCTCGGCGAACCTGGGCGCGGTCGAGATCATGGGCATGTCGGCCTCCGGCGCGGAGCTGGGGATCCCGACGGTGCACTACTTCTGGGTGGGCGCCATCCCGGCGATGCTGTTCCTGGGCGTGGTGATGATGCCGTTCTACTACGGCTCCAAGGTGCGGTCGGTGCCGGAGTTCATGCTCCGACGGTTCGGGCCGGGGGCCCACCTGGTCAACGCGATCTCGTTCGCGGTCGCGCAGCTGCTGATCGCGGGCATCAACCTGTTCCTGCTGGCCTCGATCCTGGAGGCCCTGCTCGGCCTGCCCATGTTCGTCTCGCTCCTCCTGGCGGCCGGAATCGTGCTGTCGTACATCACGCTCGGCGGCCTCTCTGCCGCGATCTACAACGAGGTGCTCCAGTTCTTCGTGATCGTCGCAGCGTTGCTGCCGCTGACCCTGCTCGGCCTGACCGGGTCGGCTGGTGGGACGGACTCACCGCCCGGATCACGTCCGCGGCGGCGGACAACCCGGCCGGCCCGACCGCCGAGCAACAGCTGAACTCGTGGCCGGGGCAGGCGCTCTCCGGCTTCGACTCCTCCATCTGGTCGGTCGTCGGAATCGTCTTCGGACTCGGCTTCGTGCTGTCGTTCGGCTACTGGACCACCAACTTCGTGGAGGTGCAGCGCGCACTGGCCTCCGACTCGATCTCCTCGGCCAGGAAGACCCCGGTCATCGGCTCGTTCCCGAAGATGTTCGTCCCCTTCATCACGATCCTGCCGGGCATGATCGCGGCCGTCCTCGTCACGGAGATGGCCGACCTCAAGGCGGGAGGCACGCCGTCGGGCGGGACGAGTGGCACGGTGACCTACAACGACGCCCTCATCCTCCTGATGCGCGACCTCTTGCCGAACGGCCTGCTCGGGCTGGCGATCACCGGACTGCTGGCCGCCTTCATGGCCGGCATGGCTGCCAACATCTCGGCCTTCAACACCGTGTTCAGCTTCGACCTCTACCAGGACTACATCTACAAGGACGGCAGCGACGACCACTACCTCGGCGTCGGCCGGATCGCCACCGTCGCGGCCACGATCGTCGCGATCGGCACGTCGTACTTCGCCGCGGGATTCCCCAACATCATGGCGTACCTGCAGACGCTCTTCGGATTCTTCAACGCGCCACTGTTCGCGACCTTCATCCTCGGCATGTTCTGGAAGCGGATGACGGCCACGGCCGGCTGGGTCGGCCTGGTGGCCGGCACGCTCGCGGCCGTACTGGTCGCCTTCCTCAGCGAGGACGCGTTCGGCTCGTTCAGCACCGGCGTGATCCCCATCGGAGGCCAGGGCGCAGCATTCCTGGCAGCCTCGGTGGCCTTCATCGTCGACGTGGCACTGAGCATCGTGATCTCGCTGGTCACCAAGCCGAAGCCCGAGGGGTCGCTGGTCGGCCTCGTCTATTCCGAGACGCCGGCGGACGTGCGCACTGACCCGAAGGAAGCCAGCTACCCGTGGTACCGGCGTACGGTCCCGCTGGCCGGATTGTCGCTGGCCATGGTCATCGTCCTGAACATCATCTTCTAGAGGAGCTCGCAATGGACGACAAGAAGGCCAAGAAGACCGCCGGTGCGCTGGACGTGCGCAACATCATCGGAATGCTGATGGCGGTGTACGGCGTGATCCTGGTCGTGCTGGGGATCTTCAGCGACTCCACAGCGGCGAAGACCGGCGACGTCAACGCCAACCTGTACACCGGCCTGGCCTTGCTGGCGGCAGCCGCGGTGTTCATCGGCTGGGCGCGGCTGCGACCCCTCGTGGTTCCGGAGGACGTCGAGCAGGAGACCAGCACGACGCCCGGGGCTCCTGGGGAGCCGACGCACTGATCCGGTCGGGCTACAGGTCGAACAGGGAACCCGACTCGTCGATGTCCACACCGGTCTTCGGCTGGTGGGCCTCGCCGCTTGATGCCGGCTGCTGCTGAGCAGGCTTCTGCTTCTCGGGCCCGCCCTCGTGCTCCTCGTCCTCGTGTTCCTCGGCCTGCTCACTCCGGCCTGACGCCTCGGCCCCACCAGCGGGTTCGCCGTCGCCGGCCGCGACCGTGGCGGCCTGGCTGAGGGCTGCTCCGGAGCTGACCTGGTCGCCGGCTTCTGTCTCCGGCTGCTCCACGGCGCTCGGTCTCGGCTGCCGCCGGCTCTGGCTCCTCGCGCTCGGGCTCGGTTGCCGCGGCAGCCGGAGCGGGCTCCTCGGGAGCCTCGATGTCGAACAGCGAGCCGCCCTCGGGGATCTCGGTGCTGGGGGCGGTCGACGACGTGGCCTCGGTCGGGGCCGCATCCTCGGCCGACTCGGCCTGAGCCTGCTCAGCCTGGGCCGGCTCCTCGTCCTCCTGCTTCGACTCCGCTGCCGGGGTCTGCCCGGCGCTCGGAGCCGGCTCCTCGGGAGCCTCGATGTCGAACAGCGAACCGCCTTCGGGGATCTCGGTGCTCGGGGCGGGGGACGACGTCGCTGACGTCGGCTCTGCTTGTGCCTTCTCCTCGCCCGGCTCGGCCTCAGCGGTCGAAGGCTCTTCCGGCTCGCGGTCAGAAGAGTCGTCCTTGGCCGCCGCCGCGGGCTCCTCGTCTGCCTCGATGTCGAAAAGTGACCCCCCTCCCGAGATCTCGGACTTCGCCTCGGCCTTGTCCTCCGCGGGCGTCTCGGTCGGCTCGGCGGCCTTGTCCTCAGTCGCCACGTCCGCTGGCTCCCCTGCGTCGCCGCCGATGTCGAAGAGCGAACCACCCGACTGCTGCGGCTTCGCCGCCTCCGCCTCGGGCTCGGCCGCAGTCGGCTCGGGGGCCGTGTCCTCCTCCACGTCGAACAGGGATGACCCGCCGGAGGCCTTGGCCGCCGCGCCCACCTCGGCGGTCTCGGTGACCGTCTCCTCGGTCTGCGTAGCGTCACCTGGCTCCGGTTCGTCCCTGGTCGCCTCGTCGCTCTTCGCCTCGGCAGGCGCGGCGGCGGGGGCGCCGTTCGAGGCCGCCTTCCTGGCCTTGGTCGCGGACTCGCCCTTGACCGAGGCGAGCAGCATCTGCGCCACGTCGAGGACCTCGACCTCCTCGCGGGCGTTGCCGTCGGCCTGCTCGGCGGTCAGCCCGTCGGAGAGCATCACCCGGCAGAACGGACAGCCGACCGCGATCTGGTCGGCGCCGGTCGCGACCGCCTCCTTGGTGCGGTTGACGTTGATCCGCGAACCGAGGTTCTCCTCCATCCACATCCGGGCGCCGCCGGCGCCACAGCAGAAGGAACGCTCGGAGTTGCGGGGCATCTCGGTGAACTCCGCCCCGGGCATGACCTGGAGGAGCTCGCGCGGCGGCTCGTAGACCTGGTTGTGGCGCCCGATGTAGCAGGGGTCGTGGTAGGTGATCGAGCGCTTCGCGGCACCCGCCCCCTCGGCGACGGGAGTCAGCTTGCCCTCGCGCACCAGCCGGTTGAGCAGCTGCGTGTGGTGGACGACCTCGAGCTCGACGCCGAACTCCTTGTACTCGTTCTTCAGGGTGTTGAAGCAGTGGGCGCAGGTCGAGACGACCTTCTTGGCCTTGTGCTCCTTGAACGTCTCGACGTTCTGCTGGGCCAGCCCCTGGAAGAGGAACTCGTTGCCGGCACGGCGGGCCGAGTCACCGGTGCAGGTCTCGCCGTTGCCGAGGACCCCGAAGGACACGCCGGCCAGGTCGAGCAGCTCGGCCACCGCACGGGTCGTCTTCTTCGCCCGGTCCTCGTAGGCGCCGGCACAGCCCACCCAGAACAGCCAGTCCACCTCGTCCAGTGACTCGATCGAGTCACCGACCACCTTCACCTCGAAGGGCAGGTCCTTGGCCCAGTCGAGCCGGGCGGAGGCCGAGAGGTTCCACGGGTTGCCCTTGTTCTCCATCCCCTTGAAGAGCTGGTTGAGCTCCGCCGGGAAGTTGGACTCCACCAGCACCTGGTAGCGGCGCATGTCGACGATGTGGTCGACGTGCTCGATGTCGACCGGGCACTGCTGGACGCAGGCGCCACAGGTGACGCAGGACCACAGGACGTCGGGGTCGATCACGCCGGAGCCGTCCTCGGGCATGTAGAACCACTCGTCGCCCGTGTCGCCGACCAGCGGCCGCTCGGTCTCCTTGACGAGGGTGTCGCTGCCCTCCAGCATCGCGGCCCGCTTGTCCGCGGGGGCCAGGGAGTAGGGACCCTTGGCCATGGCGTGGTCGCGCAGCGCCATGATCAGCAGCTTCGGGGAGAGCGGCTTCTCGGTGTTCCAGGCAGGGCACTGGTCCTGGCACCGCCCGCACTCGGTGCAGGTGTTGAAGTCGAGCAGGCCCTTCCAGCTGAAGTCCTCGATCGAACCGACGCCGAGGGTGTCGTCCTCGTCCAGGTCGTCGATGTCGTCGAGCGTGACCGGCTTGCCGGCGTTCATCAGCGGCTTGGCCGAGCCCAGGGCGACGGGCTGTCGCTTGAACAGGACGTTGAGCGGGGCCAGGAAGATGTGCAGGTGCTTGGAGTGGAGGACGTCGATCAGGAAGACCAGCATCACGCCGATGTGGAGCAGCAGGCCGACGCCCTCCATCACCTCGAGCGTGGTGTGGGAGAGGCCGTCGAGGAGGTTGCCGAGCGCGATGGAGACGAAGGCGCCGCTGTCGTAGGGCAGGTTCCCGAGGGCCGAGGCGGCGCTGCGGAAGAAGAAGAGCGTCCAGAGGACGTTGAAGATCATGAACAGCACGAGCCAGGCGCCGCCGGTGTGGGACCGGTCGAAGCGGGACTTGCGACCCAGCCGCTGGGGTGACTGCTGGACCCGGAGGACGGCGAACGTGACGATGCCGAACAGACACATCACGGCGATGAAGTCCTGGGCGAAGCCGACGATCGGCCAGGTCCCGATCACGGGGATGTGGAAGTCAGGGCTGAACAGGGCGCCGTACGCCTCGACGTAGACGCTGCCGAGGATCACGAACGCCCAGAAGACGAAGAAGTGCGCGGCCCCCGGGACCGACCACTTGAGGAGCTTGCGCTGGCCGAAGACCTCCACCAGCTGGGTCCTGCACGGCCCTGCCGATGCGGCCGGTGACACCCTCGACGCGGTCGGGCGCCGGTTGTCCGCTCGTGATCAGTCGGTACAGGTAGGCGGCGCGCCGTCCGGCGAAGGTGAGGGCGATCGCGGTCATCGCCAGCCCGATGATCAGTACCCAGGTCACTCGTCACTCCCAATCTGCGGGCCGGCGGCCGCGCTTGCGCGTCGCGAGCCTATTGGTCTGCGCGGGGGGCGTCAGCCCTGCGCCGCGTGCCGAGATACTACCTGCGGGTAACTTGCCTCGTTCGGGCGTCCCGAATACCCGGGACGGGGCGGCTCTCTTTCCCGGACCGACCGTGACGGCGGCCTCATGCGGCGGGACAGGTCCTTGACGAATCGTCTGGACCAGCGGTGAAGGGCACCGCGTGGGAGCTGGGATCGACGAGATCCCTGAGCTCCCGAGATCGGCCTCAGCCGAGGCCGTCGACTCAACAGATTCGGGGTGGTCTCTCATGAATCGAATGCATCGACTCTCTGTCATCACGGCGGTGGCGCTGACCCTGGCGGCCGGCGTCATCAGCCCAGCGCAGGCCGCGGCGCCGGTCAACGACCGGCTCGGCTCGGCCAGGGCAGCAACCGGGATCGGCTACACGGACTCCGTCAACGTGTCGCAGGCGACTTCAGGACGGAGTGATCCCAGGAACTGCTCCAGCAACGCATCGGTCTGGTACAGGTACCGGGCGAGCACGACCGAGACGATCAACGTCAACACCAGCGGCAGCAACTACGACACCGTCATCGGTGTCTACACCGGCAGGCCCGACGCGTTGACCGCGGTGAGATGCGTGGATGACAGCTTCAGGGTCCAGGCAGGCCTGGACCTACAGGTCGAAGCGGGCACGACCTACTTCTTCATGGTCGCGGCGTGCTGCGGAAGAGGTGGCGACGGACAGGACTACGGGCGGCGCCTGAGGCTGCAGTTCCACATGGTGGCGCCGCTGCGCGTCGACCAGCTCGCGGCCGCGGACACCGGCACCGTCGACCGGGCCGACCGTGAAGCACACGTCGTGGTTTCGCGCGGGTGCGACCAGGTTGCCGACCGGGCCTTCGTGGAGGCGAGGCTGTGGCAGCTCGTCGGCGAGACCTTCGTCGCGAGGGGTTTCGCGTTCAGGCGAGTTACCTGCGGTACGCCGTCCTCCGACGTGACGCTGGACTTCCGACCCGACGGAGCCATTGCCTTCGGCGAGGGGTCGGCCACCGTGACCCTGCGCCTGACCGCGTGCTGGGAAGCGACCGGCACGTGCACGCGGCGCAGGGTCGCCGAGGACGTGGTCCTGGCCTTCCCGTAGACATCGGGGACCCGTTGTGATGTCCAGCCAGGCCGTCACCTGGCTGGACACCACGGCTAGAAGCGTTGGGGCACGAAGGTCTGCTCGTGGATCGGCGGCCGGACGTAAGGGACTTCCTGCATCGTCGGCAGCTCGATCACGTCGGGGGAGACGTCCTCGTAGTCGAACTGGCTGAGCAGGTGGGAGATGCAGTTGAGGCGGGCCGCCCGCTTGTCGTCGGACGGGACGACGTACCAGGGGGCCTGCTTGATGTCGGTGTACTGGAAGGTCGTGTCCTTGGCCATGGAGTACTTGACGTAGAGCTCGTGCTCCGCAAGATCCATGTCGGAGAGCTTCCACCGCTTCAGTGGCTCGGCGTTGCGCGCCTCGAACCGCCGGCGCTGCTCATCGAAGGAGACCGAGAACCAGTACTTCAGGACGACGATCCCCGACCGGACGAGCATCCGCTCGAACTCGGGGCAGCTGCGCAGGAACTCCTGGTACTCCTCCTCGGTGCAGTAGCCCATCACCCACTCGACGTTGGAGCGGTTGTACCAGCTGCGGTCGAAGAGGACCATCTCGCCGGCTGCCGGCAGGTGCTCGACGTATCGCTGGAAGTACCACTGCGTCTGCTGCCGCTCGGTGGGCTTGGGGAGGGCCACCACCCGGACCGTGCGCGGACTGGTGCGCTCGGTGATCCGCTTGATCACGCCGCCCTTGCCCGCAGAGCCCCGCCCCTCGAAGATCACCAGCACACGCAGGCCCTGACTCTGGATCCAGTACTGGAGCAGCACGAGCTGCTCCTGTAGCCGCTCCATCTCCCGCTCGTAGACCGGACCCTTCAACCGGCCCTTGCCCGTGTAGTCGTGGGAGTTGCGCTTGCGAGCGGCCGGGGTCGCGTCGTCTGCCCCGGCCGGCGGTGTGGTCGACGCCATGTGACCACGGTCCCGCGACAGGCGCGGGGGAGCAAGAGGCACAACAGGCACCCGACGAGCCAGGCCCTGTGTCTGCCGTGGGCGTCGGGCGCCTCGGGCCGATCCCGGGACGACTCGCCGGACCGGTACCGGGTCCCGGGACGCCCGTCCCGGCACCGGGATGGCCTGCCGCGACTTCCCGGGCCGGACGGGACGGCGGCCTCAGGCCGCGGGACACGCACTCGTCGAAACCTGACTTCAGGGAGGGCGCACTGGACGCCTCCCGAGGGAGGAGCAAGGCGATGAGGACCACGCGCAGGCCGGCACAGGTGACAGGGATTCTCACCAGCGGGCTCGGCGCGAGCCTGGCACTTGGGCTGCTGCTGACCGGGTGCGCGGGGACATCGGCGGCAGCCGAGGACCGGGCGGCCGGGGCCGCCGGGGGGCAGAGCCCGCGCACCGACGGGGGACCGGGGAGGGTGACCGTGTCACCACCCTCGGTCGGGTTGGATCGCGTTGGGCTCTCGTCCCCGGCCGCCCCCTCCGAGGCCGAGGAGTCCGAGGAGTCCGAGGAGTCCGAGACGGCCCAGAAGGCCGTGCGGGGCAGCGAGAGGTGGCGGGTGCGGAAGCCGGCAGCCGGACGCATCGCCGGTTACTCGACTGCAGCCAGCGGGCCGGCGGGAACCCGGGTCGGGCTCAAGGTGTCGACGTCCGCCGCCCGCTACCGGGTCATCGCCTACCGGCTGGGCGCCTACGACGGCGGCACCGGGCGCCAGGTCTGGGGCTCCGACGTACTCCACGGCCGGGAGCAGGCCGCCCCCGTCATGCGCCCGGCCTCGACCCGCACGGTCGTGGCGCCCTGGGAGCGCGACCTCACGGTCGACACCCGCGGGTGGCAGCCCGGGTTCTACGTCTTCAAGCTGCGTACCAACCAGGGACATGAGGTGCTCGTCCCCTACGTGGTGTCCTCCGCATCGGCTGCCGGCACGGTCGCCCTCGTCGCGCCGATCACGACGTGGCAGGCCTACAACGAGTGGGGCGGCTACAGCCTGTACGACGGTCCGGCCGGCCATCGCAGCTGGGCCGTGAGCTTCGACCGGCCCTACAACGGTGCCACCGGCGCCAACGATTACCGCACGGCGGCGGTGCCGATCATCGTGCGGGCCGAGGAGCTCGGCATCCCCCTCTCCTACTTCACCAACGTGGACCTGCACACGACGCCCGGTCTGCTCGACGGCGCCAGCGGCTATGTCTCGATGGGCCATGACGAGTACTGGACGACGACGATGCGGACGGCCGTCACGGAGGCACGGGACTCCGGGACGAACCTCGCCTTCCTCGGGGCGAACACGATGTACTGGCGGGTCCGTCTGGAGGACAGCGACACCGGACCGGCCCGGGTGGTCGTCGGGTACCGCTCCGACGCCGGCCTGGACCCCCGGCGCGATGACCGACCGCTCGAGGCCACGGCGCGGTTCCGTGACGCCCCGATGCCGAACCCTGAGCAACAGGTGACGGGAATGATGTACGAGTGCTTCCCGGTCGACACCGACTATGTCGTCGCTTCACCACAGTGGTGGGGCTTTCGCGGAGCGGGCGTCGCACGGGGGGACCGGATCCCGGGCCTGGTCGGTCCGGAGGCCGACCGGGTCTACCCGACCGGCTCCCTCCCGCACCCGTTGCAGATCCTCAGCCACTCGCCGTACTCCTGCGGTGGCGTGACCACGGTCGCCGAGTCCGTCTACTACACCGCACCCTCGGGCGCGGGGGTCTTCAATGCCGGCACGCTGCGCTGGGGGTGCGCGATGGTGGATCGGTGCGAGCGACCCCTGGGCACGCGGACCGCGAGGTTCGTCGAGGTCGTGACCGGCAACGTGCTGCGCGGCTTCGCCGCGGGGCCCGCGGAACGTCGCCTCCCGGCCCACGACAACGTCCGGGACTTCGACCTTTCGCCGGCCAACGCGGTGTCGGCCAGCTGAAGTTGTGGCGATCCGACATGATGGGCCTCATGGCCGGAACCGGCGGAGGAGCCCGTCGCGCGACCGGAGCAGCGGTCCTGCTGGTCTCCGTGGCGCTCGGTGGCTGCACGGCGGAGCCGCCCGACCGCCCGGTAACGCAGTCCACATCGGAGTCGGTGGCATTACGGGTCCGGACCGTCCACGGCGACACGAACCTGACCCCTGACGCGCGTGCCGAGGCCGAGGGGGCGGTCGGGGACGTGCTGTCCGGCTACGTGGTCCGCGCCTTCCTGGGCGACTACCCGCGAGAGGACTTTGCCCGCGCCTTCGAGTCCTTCACCGGCAACCTGGTCCGGGAGGCGTCACGCGATCTCGACCAGCTCACGGCGAACCGCTTTCGGGAAGCCGAGGCGGTACGCGCGACCAGGCTCGGCGCCGACCTCTCCTTCGTCGTGCAGGACTCCGACATCATCGGGGCCACCGCGTCCGTGCGTTTCGCCTTCGAGGCGACCGTGAACGGCGAGGAGCGGCCCATGAGCCTGCGCGGCCGACTGATGCTGGTCGAGGACGACGGCGCCTGGTCCGTGTTCGGGTACGACGTCGTCACCGACACCGGCGACGCGGTCGAGGCGGAGGTGTCGTGATGAGGGCCTTTCGGGTCGCGGCACGGGTGACGCTCATGCTCATTGCTGTTGCCTTGGTGGTGCCGGGCGCGACCGTCCACCCGGCCACCCTCAGCCTGAGCCAGGTCGAGACCGCGAAGAGCGTCGACTTCCAGGACGGGGTGGTCTGGGTGCTGGTGCTCGGCTCGGACGCTGATGACGGAACCACCCTGCGGAAAGGCAACACCGATGCCATCGAGCTTCTCGCGCTCAATCTCGAGAGCGGCGCCGCCGCCGGTATCGGAATCCCTCGTGACTCCTGGGTCGACCTGCCCCAAGGGGTGGGGTTCGACCGGATCAACCAGGCCTACAAGGAAGGGGGCATCTCGCTCGCGGCGCAGGCGGTCGACGAGCTCGTGGGCATCACGCCGGACTTCGTGCTGGTGACCGGGTTCGACGGCTTCCGCTCGATGACCGAGACCGTCGGCGGCGTCGACGTCGTCTCGCCCCAGCGGTTCGTCACCGACGACGGGGGCATGCTGGTCCGGCGGGGCACCAACCACTTCGACGCCGACCAGGCGCTCGACTTCGCCGCCACCAGGAGCAACCTGGCGAACGACCTCCTGCGCGCCAGGAACCACCAGGCCCTCCTGCTCGGCTTCCTGCGCAAGCTGCGCCAACGCGAGGACGAGACCGGGTTCATGGAGCGGGTGACCAGCTCGGCACTCGGCGGTCTGCAGACCGATCTGCCCCCCACAGACCTCTACCGGCTCGCGCAGGCGGTCACCCAGGTCGACCCCGAGAAGGTCACCGGATGCATCGTCACCGGAAGGTTCGCGACCCGGGGCCCCGAGAACGCCAGCGTGGTCATCCCGAACCACGCCTTGGCGCGGCGCCTCGGCCGCGACGCGGCCGAGGATGCCGAGCTCGAGCGGGGCTGTCAGGGCTAGGTCATCCGAGCCCGGCCTCGCGGGCCCGCACGATCGCCTGGGCGCGGTGCGCCACCTGCAGCTTGGCGAAGATGTTGCTCGCATGGTTTCGCACGGTCTTCACCGACAACCCGAGCTCGCGGGCGATCTCGCCGTTGTCCAGGCCGTCGGCTATCCGCCCCAGGACCACCCGCTCGCGCTCGGTGAGGTCGGGGAAGACCTCGGCCGCCGCCGGACGCGTTCGAAGGCCCCGGAAGTAGGTCATCATCCGGTCCGCGATGCCCGGGCCGAAGATGACTTCGCCGGCCTCGACCGCCTCGATCGCCCGCACGATCTCCTGGCGGCGCGCACCTTTGAGGAGATAGCCACGGGCCCCTGCCCGGACGGCGGCGAACACCGAGTCCTCGTCGTCCAACATCGAGAGGACGATGACGCTGATGTGGGGGGAGGAGGCGACGATCTGGCCGGTCGCCTCGACCCCGTTGAGGCGCGGCATCTGCAGGTCCATGAGCACGACGTCGGGCTGCAGCCCCAGGGCCAGGTCGACGGCACGGGCACCGTCGGAGGCGCTGCCGACCACCTCGACACCGTCGGCGGCTCCGAGAAGCGCCTCGAGGCCCTTGCGGAACTCGTCGTGGTCGTCCACCACCAGGATGCGCACGGTCTCCGTGTTCATGCTTCCCCCTCCCCGGAGAGCGGCAGCCGGACCTCGACCAGGGTGCCGGTGCCGCTCGACGTCACGGTGCAGGTGCCGCCGAGCTCCTCGGCACGCTCTCTCATGGAGGTCAGGCCTACACCAGCGCCGGGGTCTGCCGCCAGACCACGTCCGGTGTCGCGGATCCGGAGCAGCAGCGTGCCGTCCTCGCGCTGGAGGGAAACAGTGCAACGCTCCGCACCGCTGTGTCGCAGGGCGTTGGTCACGGCTTCCAGGGCGATGCGGTACGCCGCCACCTCGACCGCGGCGGGCAGCGGCTCCACGTCGTCGGCGGCCTCGACGGTCCAGATCATCCGGCCTCCGGGTGCGCCGGGAACGCGGTGCTCCACGGCCCGCTGTCGCAAGGCGGACACCAGTCCGAGCTGGTCGAGGGCAGGTGGGCGCAGGCCGTCGACGAGCCGGCGGACCTCGAGGATCTCGGCTCGGGCCTGCTCCGAGAGGGTGTCCGCCAGCTCGGCTGCGCCCGCAGGATCTCGGCTGATCAGGTCGGAGACGGACTCCAGGCGCATGGCCAGCGTGGCGAGCGCGGGGCCGAGCCCGTCGTGGAGGTCACGCCGGAGACGCCTCCGCTCCTCCTCGCGGGCGGTGACCAGGTGCTGCCGGGAGCGCTGGAGCTCTCGGTTGACCAGCACGGCCTGCACGAGCGCGCCGACCTGGACGCCCACGTCCTCGAGCAGGCGTCGGTCGCCCGGCCCGAACGGGTCGCGTTGCGGCGCCACCTCGAGCCGCAGGTGCCCGAGGTCGGCGCCGCCGGCGACCAGGTCGACGGTGACCGGGTTGCCCCGACTTTCGCCGATGGCCACCTGCAGGGGTTCGGCACCGCGGGGGGGCCGGACGTCGATCGCCGCGTAGGAGAGCCGGAGGCGTCTGGCCAGCAACGACAGGGTCTCGGACAGGGCGGCCTCCGGGGCGGAGGTCGTCTCGAGCCGGCGGAGGTCGGAGACGACCCGACGCGGGAACTCCCGGTCCCCGTAGACGGCTCGCCGGAGCAGACGCTGGAGTGCCACGGCCAGGGGCAGCACCAGCAGGGCGAGGACGCCTCCGGCGACGAGGGACCGCAACCCGATGTCAGACGCCTGGCCGACCGCCGCAGCGACCAGGACGAACGAGGTTGCGACCAGGCCGACCGCGAGAGCCTGCACGACGGCTCGACGTACCGTCGGCTCCACTTCCTCCAGACGTGAGCCGTCGACGGCGACCACCACGCAGCCGAGGACTGCTGGCGTGATCAGGAGGACCAACACCCCCCACGGAAGCAGCGGGTCGCCGGACAGCCTCTCCGGCAGGTCGCCGAGCAGTACCCGGGCCACCAGTCCACCCAGGATCCCGACGAGTGCCAGGCGGGTGGCCAACGTCGTGGCCCGGTCGTCGCTGCGCGCGTAGCGCCAGCAGAGCAGGGCGACCACGGTCGGCAGGGCGACGAGCAGGGCCGGCGGTACGACGGTCACCTGGGCCTGCAGCCGGGCCGCTTCCGTGGTCAGCCCGCGGGCCGGGCCGACCAGCCAGACGGCGTACCCCACCAACGGGAAGACGGCGAACGCCACCAGGACCGCCACTCGCGGCCGGGGGGCGGAGTCCGGACGGGCAAGCGTCATCGCGGCGACCGCGGCGGCCCCGAGACCGAGTGCGCACAGGAGCCCGCCGACGAACGGTGGCCAGGTGCCTCGGGAGCCGGCCAGGTCGATGACGCCGGGCCCGAGCGCGGAGGTGGTGAGCCACGCTGGGAGGAGTGCGGCTGCCGCGAGGAACGCCCGCTGCGCAAGGCCGTCGGGTCGACGCCAGAACACCAGGGTGCCGGCCAGCAGGAGAAGTCCGAACCCGAACAGAGTCGCCGCATGTCGGCTGACGCCCTCGACCGGGTAGCGGGTGAGGGTGACCTCCACATCCAGGTCGCGGTCCAGGTCGGGGGCCGGGCGCAGGATCTCGTACTGCACGGTCTCCCCGACCGCGCGCTCCTCGGAAGCCTCACCGGACACCCAGGCGCCGACGGGACGCCCGTCGATGGACCTCACCACGTCGCCCGGCTGCAGTGGGCGATCGCCGATGACGTCGACCACCGTGACGGTGCTGCCCCAGCGGCCGGTGTCGTCGAGGGCCGAGGAGGAGATCACGGTGCCGTCCGACGGGCCTGCGAGGAGGGCGCCCGTCACCCACGCGACCGGGAAGACCCAGGCCGCGAGAACCACCAGGACCCGTCCGGTGCGCGACATCGTGCGCCCATCGTGCACCGCGCGGGGGCGGCCCGGGGTCAGGCGCGCGAAATCCCTGTCACCCGGCCGCTGTCACCGAAGGTGACCCGCATGGTGACCTCGGGCTCGGTGGCCGTCCTGGCGCAGAACGTGAAGGCGTTGCCGAGCCGCGTGTAAGGCTGACCGACGGCTTCCATCACCTGGCGGGTGGTCATGCCCACGCGGATCAGGTCCTTCACCGCGGCCTCGCGCTTGCGCAGCCCGGGGTTGCGGCAGGAGTCGGGCGCGATGCCCTCGGCCCGCTCCCAGGTCTGGAGGTACGCCTCCGCGCCGCGAGCCATGTCCTCGACGATCGCGTCGCCGTCGGAGCCACCCGCGATCAACCGCAGGTCCTCGATCCAGTCGGGGTAGAGGCCGTACTGCGCGACGCCGTCGGCGTTGATGTCGTAGACGCGCTCGCCGGCCACCTGCTTCTCGACGGTGACCCCACCGATGCCGGTGAAGGGGTAGGTCACCGGGTTGGACACGTCGGTGCCGCGGGGGTCGCCCTGGGCGCCGAGGCCGTTCATGTCGGCGCCGTACCCGAAGCCGAAGTAGTAGCGCGGGTCGGCCCAGCCCAGGTGGGCGCGCCATTTCTCCACGAAGCCGGTCGAGTCACCGGCGTAAGGCGCGATGTAGCCGCCGAGCTCGTAGATCCGCGGGTAGGCGTCCTCGGTCGACCAGGAGTGGCTGGACAGGATGCCGGAGTAGCCCATCTCCTCGACCTGGTCGAGCGCGGCGTTGCGCGCCTTGACGCTCATGTGGTCCGGGTCGAAGAGCATGTGACGATCGGCGAGCCCGGCGATGGTCTGCTCGCCCAGCGTCGTCAGGCCGCGCTCGTTGCAGTGGTCCGGCGGCGGGTAGATCGGCAGGGCGGTCCCTGTCGCGCCGAACAGCTCACCGATCGCACCGAAGAGCGCGTCCTGCTGCTCCGCGCTGATCTCGGGCGCCGCGAGCTGGTTCTTGTCGTGGGCGTCGGGGTGCTCCGGCTCGCAGTGGCGCATGTCCCAGAACGAGTTGGTCTCGCGGAAGTTGGCGGCGTTGACCGCGACCCCCACCTCGCCGTTGTCGCCGGCCACGCCGGCGAGCGCGTTGTCGAACTTGTTGACCAGCTCCATCTGGCGCACGCCGAGGTCGTGCACCTCGTCCAGCTGCTGTTGGATGGACGCGGGGTCGCAGGTCGGCTTGGTCGGGTGGGACGTGCAGCCGAAGGGCACGCTGGTCTCGATGCCCATCACCACGGCCAGCTTCCCGGCGTTGATCACCCGTCGGGCCTGCCACGGGCTCTTCACGATCCGGTAGAAACCCTCACCCGGGCCGCCGAACTGGGCGTCGATGTAGTCCTGCATCTCGTACATCCGCTTCGCCTGCAGGCGGATCGAGTCCATGTCGTCGCAGGAGTTCTTCTCGTTGGGCGGCGGCAGCGGGTAGAGCTCGCACAGCTGGTTGTTCTCGACGAGCAGGTTGACGAACAACCGCTGTCCGCCCCGCCAGGACCGCTCGAGCCAGCGGTAGTAGGTGCCCTCATGGGTCAGCGAGTTGGGGGCCGGCCAGTCCTTGAACGTCGGCCAGCCGACCGGGTCGTGGCTGGGCTCGCCGGAGAGGATCGACTCCAGGACCGCGCCGCGGCCGTCGGTCTTGGTGTGGTCGTCGCAGTCGACGAGTGCGTACGGCGCGCCGTACCGGTTCCAGGGCTGGCCACAGTGGACGCCGCCGCCGAGGAACTCGAAGGCCATCCCGTGGGTGTGTGCGTCGACGTAGCCGCGCACCTCCTGGTACGGCGTCGTGCCGGCGAACGGTGCTCCGGAGACGCCGATCGCTGCCTCGGGGTAGCGCGGGCAGCCGCTCGTCGTGCTGAGAGCGAAGCGTTGCGGCTCGTCGCCGGCGGTGAAGCCGCCGCCGGCAGTGGTGAGCCAGCGGCCGTCGGCGAGGCGGAAGGTGTAGCGCCCGTCGCGCCCGGCGGCGGTCCAGTCGGCGTTGTCGGATGGCTGCTCGGCGAGACCGTCGGCGCTCACGAACGACTCGTCGCGGGTGTAGAGCAGGTAGGAGCCGAGGTCGGTGGCCTGGAACCGGATCGGCTGGCCCGCCATCGAGTAGCAGCCGCCGGCCATGGCGTAGCGGTCCTCGGGCACCGATTGCCGGGCCTCGCGGACCGGGGTGGTGGTCAGGTCCGGGTCAGGTGTGTCGCGGTTCTCGGCGACGTAGGCCGCGTTGGCACGCCGCTCCGCGGCGGTCGTCGGGTCCTGGGTGGCCTTGCCGAGGGAACCGGCTCGGGAGATGGCGTTCTTGGTGGCGCGATCCGCCCGGACCGCCGACGGCCATGTCCTTGGAGGCGGCGTAGGCGCCGTGCAGGTTGCCCAGCCGCCCACCCGACGAGGTGGCACTGATCGCAGTCGCGACCACGGCCACCGCGACGACGGTCGCGCACAGCAGGCGGGGAAGGGGAGTTCGGGTCGGGCGCACGGTTCTCCTCGGGCTGGATGCGGTTGTACAACGAGGATCTGGCCCCGAAGTCACCCTTTCCGCAGCTGTGACCCGGCAAACTCCTCGCATGCAGGTCGACGACGCAGTGATGACGGCGCGTGCTCTCGTGGCCGAGCGCTTCCCTGGCGCGCGGGCCGCGTGGCTGGCGGGCAGCGTCGTGTCGGGCACGGCCACGCCGACGTCGGACCTCGACGTCACGGTCCTGCTCCCGGGGCCCCCGGCACCGTTCCGGGAGTCACTGGAGTACGACGGCTGGCCGGTCGAGCTCTTCGTGCACTCCCGGGAGACGGTCGCGCACTGGATCGCCAAGGACCTCGAGCGCCGGCGGCCGACACTCGTGCGGCTGATCTCGAGCGGCGTGGTCCTGCTGGACGTCGACGGAACCGGAACGGCGCTCGCCGAGGAGTGCGACGCCATCCTCTCTGCCGGACCAGGTCCGCTCTCCACCGCCGACCTGGACTCGATGCGCTACGGCCTGACCGACCTCCTCGACGACCTGGGCGACTCCACCGACCCGGTGACGACCGCGGCGGTGGCCGTCGCGACCTGGGAGGCGGCGGCCAGGCTGCTGCTGGCGGCCGACGGACGCTGGTGGGGCACGGCGAAGTGGCTGGTCCGCGAGCTTCGCGAGTACGACGCCGTCCACGGGACGTCGTACGCCCTCCGGTTGCACGCCGGGCTGGCCGCGGCCCTCGATCGGGACGCCGTCCTGCTCGCGGTCGTCGTCGAGGAGGTCCTCGACGGTGTGGGCGGACGGCTGTGGGCGGGCTACCGAGCCGAGGGATGAGCGCCCGGATTCAACATTCTTCCCAGATCCGCAGTTCTGCTTGCCTGCGGTAGTTGAACGGTCACACACTTGAGCGACGGGCGAGGGTGAGCCCTCGCCATTCGGAGGGAGCCCCACATGCGCAAGTTGCTGACCCTGTTCTTCGTCTTCCCGTTCCTGGTGCTTGCAGCGCCGCCTGCGCAGGCCGCGACGTGCACCATTGATCCTGCTCCGGCGGAGCCCGTGTCGGGCCAGGTCGGGGAGGAGCTCTCGTTCACCATCACACTGACCGGCTGCGAGTCATCCAACAAGATCCCGTCCTTCAAGGTCGTCGACGGCAGCCTGCCCTCGGGCACGAAGGTGTTCTCCTTCGCTGGCAGCAGCGGGCTGGTCTTCGGTACCCCCAAGACCGCCGGAACCTTTACCGCCACGATCCAGGTCAAGGACGAGACCCGGGCGACCGACACCGAGACCTTTGAATTCGAGATCGCCCCGGCCGAGGCGCCGACGATCACCACCGAGGCGCTGAATGGCGGAACGGTCGGCGAGTTCTACTGCTGCGGCAACCTGTTCGCCAATGGTGGGGTTCAGCCCTACACCTGGTCGGTGGTCGCCGGAACACTCCCTCCGGGCCTGGAGCTGCCGAGGCGCGAGAACACCATCTCGGGGACGCCCACCACAGCCGGCACGTTCACGTTCACGGTCCGCGTCACGGACGATGCGGGTTCCTTCAGCGAGAAGGAGCTGTCCATCACGATCAGCTGAGTCTCGGCCCGCGTCCGCCCAGCCGGGCCGTGAGGGCTTCGGCCGCCCTCCGGACCGCCATTGTCGGCGGCTGCTCGTCATTCGGGGTCGGGAAGGTGACGGCGAGGCCGGCCACGGGATGCCCGTTGGGGTCGAGAACCGGCGCAGCGACGCTGGCGAAGCCCGGGGTCACCTCGCCGTCCTCCACGGCGTAGCCGCGTTGCCTGGTCTCGGTGAGCAACGTGCGAAGCGCACTGAGGGTGGCCGTCCCCTTGCCGTGGCGGTCGACGAAAGCGCTGCGGTCGGGGTAGAGGGCTCGCACCTGGGCCGGTGGCAGCGCGGCCAGGATGGCGCGACCGCTGGCGGTCAGGTGCGCCGGCAGCCGCACCCCGACGTCCGTCACCAGCGGCGGCCGTCCGGGCGCCCGCTCCTCGACCACGTACAGGACGTCCCGCCCGTGGAGGACCGCGAGGTGGGCACTGTGGCCGGTGGCGTCGACCAGACCTGCGAGCAGTCGCCGGGCGATCCGCTGCAATGGCCCCTGCCGCGAGTAGCCGCTGCCGACCTCGAAGGCGGCAACGCCCAGGCCGTACCGCTTCTCCTCGACGAGATGGATCACGAAGCCCTCGTCGACCATCGTGCTGAGCAGGTGGTAGGCCGTGCTGCGCGGCAGGTCGACGGCTCGCATGATCCGGTCGAGGGGGACCGGGTCGGGCTGGCTGGCCAGGAAGCGGAGCACTCGCAATGCGCGGGTAGCGGCCGGGACCTGGCTCATGGACGATGCCCCGGCGTCGCGGTCACCCGGACACGTCTCCGCGCCGCCCCCGGAACGGGTGGCGGCGCGGAGGTTGAGCATGAGGTCACATTACGGTGCGCGGTGGGCGCCGCCGGGCTCGCTCGGGTCCTCGACCGGACGCCCGTGCTCATCGACCGGGCGACCGTGCTCGTCCACGCGGGTCGTTCCCGTCGTGCCGGCCGTCTGCGCCGGGTCGGTGGTCCCGGTCGTGCCGGTGGTCCCGGTGGTCCCGGTCGTGCCCGTGGTCCCGGTCGTGCCGGTGGTCCCGGTCGTGCCGGTCGTGCCCGTGGTCCCGGTCGTGCCCGGTGGTCCCGGTCGTGCCCGTGGTCGTGCCGGTGGTCGTCGTTTCCCTGGTCGCAGGGTCGACCCGGCCGGTCTCGTCGTACGCCGGAGCGCCGGTCTCGGTGGCCCTGGTGTCGGGGTTGTAGTCCTCGGCCCGGTGGTCGACGTTCGGGTCGAGACGGTCTGCCTCGCGGAGCTTGTCCTCGTGCAGCGCCCGCTCCTGGCTGACGCCCTGGTGGGCGCGGGCCGCCTCCTCCTCCGCGCGCTGGGCCTGGAGTCGGGCCTGCTCGGCCTTGGCCTCGGCCTCCCGCGCACGGACCTGGGACTCCTGGAGGCCACCCGCGTGAGCCGCGGCCTCCTGCCGGATGCGCTCCGCCTCCGCGTGGCGGTGCTCCCTCTTCTTCTTGTTGCTCATCCACGCGGCCAGCCCGATCAGGATCAGGACGATGACGGCGATGACGATGATGAGGACGATCGTTGCGGTTGACACGGGTGTCTCCAGACTCTCGGCCGAGGGCGCGCGAAATGCACCCTCCCTGCGATTGACACGTACCCACCTCGCCGAGGCTCATGCCGCCCCTGCGTCGCTCTGGCCTCCAGGCGTTCCTCACCGTTCGTTTCCGCCGTGGGTGAACGCCGGGAAGCAGTCGCGACGGCCAGGCGTTCCACGCTCATGAACGACGACGCGGCCAGGAACGACCACGGCCCTCTCGACGCCTACTCCGCAGTGGTCGTCGGGGTGGCGGAGCTGCTGACGCCGCGGGTGGCGTCGCTGCGGATCCGGGGCCGGCGCGGCGAAGCGGCCGGCTCGGCCGTCGTCCTCAGCAGCGAGGGTCACCTGGTGACCAACGCCCACGTGGTCGGCGAGGCGGCTGGAGGCGAGGTGGCCTTCTCCGACGGCACCGTCGCGACCTTTGACGTCGTGGGCCGGGACCCGCTTTCCGACCTCGCAATCGTGCGGGCCGACCGCACGGTGCCCGCGCCGCCGGAGTACGGCGACGCGGACCGGCTCAAGGTCGGCTCCCTGGTCGTGGCCGTCGGCAACCCCCTCGGGCTGGCGGGAAGCGTGACCGCGGGCGTGGTGAGTGCTCTCGGGCGCAGCATGCCGGCGCGCGGCCGGACGACAGCCCGCCTGATCGAGGACGTCATCCAGACCGATGCCGCGCTCAACCCCGGCAACTCCGGAGGCGCCCTGGCCGATGCCAGCGGTCGGGTGGTCGGAATCAACACCGCGGTCGCCGGCATCGGGCTGGGGCTGGCCGTCCCCGTCAACGCCACCACCAACCGGATCATCTACTCACTGCTCCACGACGGCCGGGTGCGCCGCGCCTACCTCGGCCTGGTCACCAGCCCGGCCCCGTTGCCGCCCGCCTGGGCCGACCGGTCCGGCCAGCAGACCGCCCTGCGCGTGGTCGAGGTGGTCGAGCACAGCCCCGCCGAGGTCAGTGGCCTGCGGCGCGGCGACCTGATCCTCGCGGTGGGCGGAACGGCCCTGGGTGATGCGCAGTCCCTGCAGCGACGCCTGCTCGACGACGCGATCGGGACCCGCATCGAGATCACGGTGCTGCGCAACGGAGCGCTGGTCGACGCCGTGGCGGAGCCGACCGAGCTGGTGGACTAGGTCTCGGATCCGAGACTGCGGGGTTGCGGGGGCACTGGTGGGCAGCCGTGCCCGGGGCGTTGGATTGAGGCATGGTCTCCCCAAGCGCTCCCGAGGTCCGGGTCGGTACGGGTCCGGTCTCGTTCGATGACGTGGTGGCCGTGTGCCGAGACGGTGCCGGCGTCGTACTGACCGACGAGGCGCTTGTCGCGATCGAGAGGGCCCGCACCGTCGTCGACGAGCTCGCGGCCGCACCGACGCCGGCCTACGGCATCTCGACCGGCTTCGGCGCTCTGGCGACCCGGCACATCCCGACCGAGATGCGAGCACAGCTTCAGCGGTCGCTGGTGCGCTCCCATGCCGCGGGGTCGGGTCCCGAGGTCGAGCGTGAGGTGGTCCGTGGGCTGATGCTGCTGCGACTCTCGACCCTCGCCACCGGGCACACCGGGATCCGCCCCGAGACCGCGCAGCTGCTGGCCTCGTTGCTCACCCACGGGATCACGCCGGTGGTGCGGGAGTACGGCTCGCTCGGCTGCTCCGGCGACCTCGCGCCGCTCGCGCACTGCGCGCTCGCGCTCATGGGCGAGGGCGAGGTACGAGACGCTTCCGGCGCGCTCGTCGACGCCGCGGACGCGCTGGCTGCGGCGGGGCTCGCGCCGGTCGAGCTCGCCGCCAAAGAGGGGCTCGCGCTGATCAACGGCACCGACGGGATGCTCGGGATGCTGGTGCTGGCGATCCACGACCTGCGCCGCCTGCTGCAGGCGGCCGACGTCGCGGCCGCCATGTCGGTCGAGGCCCAGCTCGCGACCGACCGGGTGTTCGCGCCCGAGCTGCAGGCGATCCGTCCGCACCCGGGTCAGGCGCTGTCGGCGGCGAACCTCACCGCGATCCTCGCCGACTCCGGTGTGGTCGCCTCCCACCGCGGCCCGGACTGCAACCGGGTGCAGGACGCCTACTCGCTGCGCTGCTCCCCGCAGGTGCACGGCGCCGCGCGGGACACCGTCGAGCACGCGGCGGTCGTGGCCGGGCGCGAGCTGGCGTCGGCCGTGGACAACCCGGTGGTCCTGGCCGAGGAGGGGCGGGTCGAGTCGAACGGCAACTTCCATGGAGCGCCGGTCGCCTATGTCCTCGACTTCCTGGCCATCGTCGCCGCCGACGTCGCGTCGATCTCGGAGCGGCGGACCGACCGGTTCCTCGACAAGGCCCGCAACCACGGGCTCCCGCCGTTCCTCGCCGACGACCCCGGCGTCGACAGCGGGCACATGATCGCCCAGTACACCCAGGCCGCGATCGTCTCCGAGCTCAAGCGGCTCGCCGTGCCGGCATCGGTCGACTCGATCCCCTCCAGCGCGATGCAGGAGGACCACGTCTCCATGGGCTGGTCGGCGGCCCGCAAGCTGCGTCGCTCGGTGGACGGGCTGACCCGGGTGGTGGCCATCGAGATCCTCACCGCCGCGCGGGCGCTCGACCTCCGCGCACCGCTCCAGCCCGCGCCGGCCTCGCGCGCCGTCGTACGGCTGCTGCGGTCGTCCGGGATCGAGGGACCCGGACCCGACCGCCACCTCTCACCCGAGATCGAGGCCGCCTGCTCGCTGGTCTCGTCGGGCGCTGTCCTCACCGCCGTCGAAGAAACGATCGGAGAACTTTCATGAGCGCCAACCCGCGCCTGCCCATCCACGCCGCCACCGGCACCGAGCTGTCCGCGAAGTCCTGGCAGACCGAGGCGCCGCTGCGGATGCTGATGAACAACCTCGACCCCGAGAACGCCGAGCGTCCCGAGGACCTGGTGGTCTACGGCGGCACCGGCAAGGCGGCCCGCAGCTGGGAGGCGTACGACGCCCTGGTCGCGACCCTGCGCACGCTGGAGGACGACGAGACCATGCTCGTCCAGTCGGGGAAGCCGGTTGGCGTGATGAAGACCCATGAGTGGGCGCCGCGGGTGCTGATCGCCAACTCCAACCTGGTCGGAGACTGGGCGAACTGGGAGGAGTTCCGGCGGCTCGAGGACCTCGGGCTGACGATGTACGGCCAGATGACGGCCGGCTCGTGGATCTACATCGGCACCCAGGGGATCCTGCAGGGCACGTTCGAGACGTTCGCCGCGGTGGCGGACAAGCTGGCGGCCTCTGGCCGCATCCAGGATGGCGATGGCACGCTGGCCGGCACCATCACCGTCACGGCCGGGCTCGGCGGCATGGGTGGGGCCCAGCCGCTTGCGGTCACCATGAACGAGGGCGTCGTCATCTGTGTCGAGTGCGACCCGTCTCGGATCCAGCGCCGGATCGACCACCGCTACCTCGATGCGCAGGCGTCGTCGCTGGAGGAGGCCGTGGAGATGGCGGTGGCCGCACGCGACGAGCGGCGACCGCTCTCGATCGGCGTGCTGGGCAATGCCGCGGAGATGCTGCCCGAGCTGCTGGAGATGGACGCGCCGATCGACATCGTCACCGACCAGACCTCGGCCCACGACCCGTTGTTCTACCTGCCGGTCGACACCGCGTTCGAGGACTGGGAGCGCGAGCGGACCGACGACCCGGTGGGCTTCACCAAGCGCGCCCAGCAGTCGATGGCCGCGCATGTGCGGGCGATGGTGGAGTTCCAGGACCGTGGCGCCGAGGTCTTCGACTACGGCAACTCGATCCGCGACGAGGCCAGGAAGGGCGGCTACGACCGGGCCTTCGAGTTCCCCGGCTTCGTGCCGGCGTACATCCGCCCGCTGTTCTGCGAGGGGAAGGGCCCGTTCCGGTGGGCCGCGCTGTCCGGCGACCCGGCCGACATCGCCGCCACCGACCGGGCGATCCTCGAGCTCTTCCCCGACAACGACCGGCTGCGCAAGTGGATCACCATGGCCGGCGAGCGAGTGCACTTCCAGGGACTGCCGGCGCGGATCTGCTGGCTCGGGTACGGCGAGCGACACCTGGCCGGCCTGAAGTTCAACGAGATGGTGGCCTCGGGAGAGCTCAAGGCGCCGGTCGTGATCGGCCGGGACCACCTCGACTGCGGGTCGGTGGCATCGCCGTACCGGGAGACCGAGGGGATGCTCGACGGCTCCGACGCGATCGCCGACTGGGCACTCCTCAACGCGATGGTCAACACCGCCTCCGGCGCGTCGTGGGTGTCGATCCACCACGGCGGTGGTGTGGGCATGGGCCGCTCCATCCACGCCGGCCAGGTGTGCGTCGCCGACGGCACCGACCTGGCGGCGCAGAAGATCGAGCGGGTGCTGACCAACGACCCGGGCATGGGCGTGATCCGGCACGTCGACGCGGGCTACGAACGGGCGGCCGAGGTCGCGGCCGAGCGTGGCGTGCGGGTTCCCATGTCGGAGGCCTGAGCCCGCGGGACGTCATACGGTCCGCGCGCCATAGCCGCCGAAACGCTATGACGTCCGGAGGAGTTGGTCACTCGGGAGAGCTCAGCAGGGGACCGAGGTCTCCGCAGTCGTCGGGTCGGCCGAGATCAGCGGTGGCTCGTCGGTGCCGTTGACGGCCGGCGTGATGAGCCGCTCGACGACGAACGCCATCGACCAGCCGTGGTTGAGCACGACGTCGGCGACGACCCAGCAGGTCTTTCTCCCGGAACAGGACGAGAGGGGCGGTGGCCACTGGGCCACCGCCCCTCTCGGTCGGCCTCGCGCTCGGGGGCAAAGGCGAGGCGATCTGGGGAAGACCTGGTTGCTATCCCGAGCCACCGCTCGAGCCGACGGCACCGAGGGCGACGTGGCCCCGGCACACCTCGCCTGTCCTGGCATTGGTCGCCCGGGCGACGAAGCGATCCGTTCCCGCCCGGTTGGCGAGCATGCGGTCCACCGAGAACGACCGGCTGATCCGGTTCGTGACCCTGTTGCCGGAGAACACGAGCGCACCGTTGTCCCTGACCCGCACCGCCCAGGTCTGGCCGGCGCGTTGGCTCTCCACGCTGAACTCCATCTCGATCCTGCCGGTGTCGTGCTTGGCCTTCATGACCCAGGTGGAGCCCATCGAGCAGGCGCCGGTCTCCTCGGTGAAGTCGCCGCCACCTGCGTACGCCGGGACTGCCGCGACGACGCTTCCCAGGAGCACGGCTGCGCCGATGGCGGCCGGGTAGGCGTTCCTTGTCCTCATGACGTCCCTCCGATGCTCGCGGCACCTCCCTCGGGTGCCTACGGACCAATGTCGTGGCGCGGAGGTACACCCCACAATCGGACGATGGGACTAGTCGCCTGGGCGGGCCACGATCGGGACTCGTTCGGTGTCCACCCTTGACAGCCCGTCACTAAACCGGTTTAGGTGAAGCGTGCCCCGGCCCACCATCAACGACGTCGCCCGCGCTTCGGGGGTCTCCAAGGGCGCCGTCTCGTTCGCGTTCAACAACCGCACGGGGCTCGCCCCGGAGACCCGGGCCCGGATCCTCTCGGTCGCCCAGGACATGGGGTGGACGCCCAGCTCACGCGCCCGTGCCCTCTCGGTCTCCCGGGCGCTCGCCGTGGGGCTGGTGATGGCCAGGCCGCCCGAGACCTTGCGGGCGGACCCGTTCTTTCCCTCCTTCATCGCGGGCGTCGAGAGCGAGCTGTCCCGCCACGACTACGCGCTGCTGCTCCAGGTCGTGCCCGAGCACGAGGGCGAGCAGCAGAGCTACCGCCGGCTCAGCGACGAGGGCAGGGTCGACGGCGTCTTCGTCACCGACCTCTACGTCGACGACCCACGTCCTGCGCTCCTCGCGGAGCTGGGTCTCCCCGCTGTGATCGTGGGCCCCGCACTGACGGAGGCCTACTGGCCGGCGGTCGGCGTCGACGACGGTCCCGGGATCGTCGCTGCCGTGGAGCATCTCCTGGCCCAGGGGCACACCCGGATCGCGCACGTGTCCGGCCCGACCCGGATGGTGCACGGCAGGTCCCGACGCGCGGCATGGGCGGCCACCCTGCAGGGGGCGAACCTTCCGGAGGGCCCCTGCGTCGAGACCGACTTCTCCGCCGAGAGCGGGTCGGCCGCCACCCGGAAACTGCTGGACCTCGCCGATCCTCCGACCGCGATCGTCTACGCCAACGACCTCATGGCAATTGCGGGCCTGGCCGTGGCCTCCGCACGCGGCATCGACGTTCCCGGTGACCTGTCGGTGACGGGATACGAGGACACCGAGCTCGCTGCCCACCTCCAGCCCTCCTTGACCACGGTGTCCAGCGACGTCATCGGCTGGGGTCGAGCCGCCGCGGCGCGGCTGCTCGACCTGATCGACCAGCGTCCTGCCACCGAGCTCCAGCTTCCGTTGCCGCGGCTGGTCGTCCGCGGTTCCAGCGGTCCCGTTCCCCGATAGTCCCCTGAGCCACTTAGTTACCCGCAGCACACGAATGGAGAAACAGATGAAACCGAAGGTCGCTGCAGCATTGCTGACCATGCTGGCGCTTGGCATGACCGCCGCGTGCGGGGGTGACAGCGGGGATTCCGAGGGCGCCACCACGGCCACGGGCCCGATCGAGGTGTGGCTGTCCAACAACCCCGAGGAGATCGCCTGGGGAAAGGCGATGGTGAAGGAGTGGAACGCCGACCACCCCGACGAGGAGGTCACCGCCCAGGAGATCCCCGCGGGCAAGACCTCCGAGGAGGTCATCGGCGCCGCCATCACGGCCGGCAACGCGCCCTGCCTGGTCTTCAACACCTCGCCCGCGGCCGTACCGCAGTTCCAGAAGCAGGGCGGCCTGGTCGCCCTGGACGAGTTCGATGGCGGCACCGACTACGTCGAGTCGCGCAGCGGGGACGTGGCCGAGCAGTACAAGTCGCCGGACGGGCAGTTCTACCAGATCCCCTGGAAGTCGAACCCCGTGATGATCTTCTACAACAAGGACCTCATGAAGAAGGCGGGCATCGACCCGGAGAACCCGCCGCTTGCCACCTACGACGAGTTCCTCGAGACGAGCCGCAAGATCGTCGACAGCGGTGCCGCACAGGCCGCCATCTGGCCGGCACCGAGCAGCGAGTTCTTCCAGTCCTGGTTCGACTTCTACCCGATGTTCGCAGCCGAGACCGGCGGGCAGCAGCTGGTCGAGGACGAGGCGGCGACCTTCGACTCCGAGGAGGGCACGGCTGTCGCGGAGTTCTGGGAGACCATGTACGACGAGGGCCTCGCTCAGAAGGAGGTCTACAACGGCGACTCCTTCGCCGACCAGAAGGCGGCCATGGCCATCGTCGGCCCGTGGGCCATCGCCGTCTACGGCGAGTCGGTCGACTGGGGTGCCGCTCCCGTCCCGACCTCGTCCGGCACCAGCCCGGAGGAGACCTACACGTTCTCGGACGCGAAGAACATCGGGCTCTACTCGGCGTGCGAGAACCAGGGCACCGCCTGGGAGCTCCTGAAGTTCGCGACCAGCGAGGAGCAGGACGGCAAGCTCCTGGAGATGACCGGTCAGATGCCGCTGCGCAGTGACCTGCAGGGCACGTACCCCGACTACTTCAAGCAGAAGCCTGAGTACGTCGACTTCGCCGACCAGGCCTCGCGCACCGTCGAGGTTCCCAATGTCGCGAACTCCATCGAGATCTGGCAGACGTTCCGTGACGCGTACTCCGAATCGGTGATCTTCGGCAAGGCGCCGGTCGACGAGTCGCTCTCGGAGGCGGCCGACAAGACCACGGATCTCGCGAGCCAGTCCTGAGCCGGATCCGACGATGACCCACACCGCGAACGTGGACCGGCCCCGTCCGGCACGCTCCCGCTCGGGGCTGGCGGCCCTCCTGGGCCGCCAGCCCCTGGGCATCGTGTTCTCCGCGCCCTACGCCGTGTTCCTCGCCGTCGTGTTCGCGTACCCCCTCGGGTTGGCGGTGTGGATGAGCTTCCACGACTACTTCTTCGCCGCCCCAGGCGCGGAGGTGGAACGGCCGTTCGTCGGGCTGGAGAACTACCGTGAGGTTCTTGGCGACTCTGACGTGCGGCAGTCGTTCCTGAACGTGGTCGAGTTCCTCATCATCAACGTGCCGCTGACCGTCGTGCTCGCGCTGGTGCTGGCCGCCGCACTCAACGGCGCGATCCGGGGGCGGACGTTCCTGAGGATCGCCTACTTCGCCCCCTATGTGACCGCCAGCGTCGCCCTGGTGGCCGTGTGGCTGTTCCTGTTCAGCCAGAACGGGATGGTCAACGAGATGCTGGGCCCGCTGGCGCCGGATCCGTCGTGGCTGGTGAACAGCACCCTGGCCATGCCGGTGATCGCGATCTTCGTGACCTGGAAGCAGCTCGGCTTGTTCGTGTTGTTCTACCTCGCGGCGCTGCAGAACGTGCCCAAGGAGCTCTACGAGTCCGCCGCGAGTGACGGCGCGGGACGGGTCAAGGCGTTCTGGCACGTGACCGTCCCCGGGGTCAGGCCCGCCACCACGCTGGTGCTGATCCTGGCCACGATCACCGGCGCCAACCTGTTCACCGAGCCCTACCTGCTCACCAACGGCGGCGGGCCCAACGGCGCCTCGAGCTCACCTGTGCTGGTGATGTATCAGAAGGGGATCGAGCAGGGGAACCCCGACACCGCCGCTGCGATCGGCGTGATGCTCGTGATCGGCGTGCTGCTGATCGCGCTGGTCACCAGGAAAGTCGTGGAGAGGGACTGACATGAACCGCTTCCTGCGCTACGTGGTGCTGTTCGGCGGCGCCCTGCTGTTCGTCTTCCCCTTCTACTACATGCTGGTCAGCTCGTTGCAGGAGGAGCCCGACACGTCGCTGAAGGGCGCGTTCCCCACCGGCGGGTTCACGCTGGACAACTACATCGCGATCGACGAGCGGGTGGACCTGCTCCAGTCGCTGGTCAACTCAGGCATCTTCACCGGAGGTGTCCTGCTGGGGACGGTCGTCTTCGGGGTGCTGGCCGGGTATGCGCTGGCTCGGCTGCACTACCGCGGGCGGGGCACCCTCTTCGCCGTGATGCTGCTGGTGCAGACCATCCCGTTCCAGCTCCTGATCATCCCGATCTACGTGATGATCGTGCGCACCTACGGGCTGGCCGACTCCTACCTCGGGATGATCGTCCCGTTTGCGATCAACTCCACAGCCGTGTTCCTGTTCCGGCAGTTCTTCCTGCAGCTGCCGGAGGAGCTGTTCGCGGCGGCCCGCCTCGACGGCGCCAGCGAGATCCGCATCCTGTGGTCGATTGCGCTGCCGCTGGTCCGCCCCGCCGTCCTCACCGCGATCCTGCTCACCTTCATCGGACCCTGGAACGAGTTCCTCTGGCCCTTCCTCGTCACCAAGCAGGCCGACATGCAGCCCCTCGCGGTCTCGCTCGCCAACTACATCAGCAACGTGGCCGGGCGAGCCGCGAACCCGTACGGCGCCATTCTCGCCGGCGCGGTGGTCCTCTCGGTCCCCGCCGTGGCGCTCTTCGTCGCGTTCCAGAAGCACTTCACCGCCTCCGACATCGGGTCCGGGGTCAAGGGATGACCGAGGGGGCCGACGCGCTCCCGGGGATCGGCCTCGGGATCGTCGGGGCAGGTGGCTTCGCCACGTTCCTCGTCGGGACCACCGCCTCCATACCGGGGATCGCGGTGCGGTCGGTCAACGACGCCCGCCCCGAGGCCGCGCGCCGACTGGCTGACGCCCACGGTGCGCGGGTGGCCGAGCTGTGGACCGACCTGCTGACCGATGCCGACGTCGACGTCGTGGTCGTGGCCACCACCCCCGACAGCCACGCCTCCATCGCCCTGGCCGCGCTCGAGGCGGGCAAGCACGTCTTCGTCGAGAAGCCACTCGCCCTCGACGACGCGGGTGCCCGGCAGGTCGTGGCCGCCGTCGAGCGCACCGGCCAGGTCCTGGTCGTCGACCACGTGCTGCGCTACAACCCGCTGCTGCGCGCGCTGACCCGGCTGCGCGGCTCCCTGCTCGGTCCGGTCCAGCGCTTCTGCTTCGAGAACGACGCCAGCGACGAGCGCCTCGACCCGGGCCACTGGTTCTGGGACGAGACCCGCAGCGGCGGGATCTTCATCGAGCACGGGGTGCACTTCTTCGACGCCGCGGCGATGCTGATCGACGGCGCGGCCACCTCCGTGCAGGCCGTTGCCACCCGCCGACCGGACGGACCAGTGGATCTGGTCTCGGCCACCGTTTCCCACGGCGACACGTTGGCCACGCACACCCACTCCTTCACCCACGCAGACCGGTGCGAGCGCCAGCTGATGCGGCTGGACTGCGGGGCCGCCGAGGTCCGGATCGAGGGCTGGATCCCCGTGCAGGCCGTGATCGACGCGTGGACCGACGACGCCGGCCTGGTCGTGGCGGAAGGGCTGCCCGCCCGGACCGACGAGGTCCTCCACGTCGACGGCTTCCGTCGCGGACCCGAGGCCGGGATCCGGGTCTCCTGCCAACCGAACGCGGGACCTCCCCGCGCTCGAGCCCGGGGGCTCACCCGCGAGCTGCCGCACCGGGTCCGTGTCGAGCTCACGCTGGGCGGGCACGAGGCCAAGCCGGCGGCGTACGCGGAGAGCGTGCGCGCCGCGATGACCGACCTGGCTGCGCGGATCGCCGACGGCGGCGCACCCGCCAGCGGCGTCGAGGAGGGCGCCGCCGCCGTGGCGATGGCCACGGCCGCCACCCGCGCCGCCCAGCACGGGCGAGCCGAGTCGCCCTCCACCACGCCTGTCCCCGCCCTGTGAAACCCCGGCTTCCAAGATGAGAGAACGAGGAGACATGTCCCTACAGTCCAACCCGCACGCGGAGTTCCCACTCGGACCCTTCCGGCCCTACGCGCAGAACCCGATCCTCAAGCCGCAGGGCGGGGGGTGGGAGTCCGCGAGCGTCTACAACCCGGCCGCGGTCGTGAAGGACGGAAAGGTGGTGCTGCTCTACCGCGCGCACGCCGACGACATCGTCTCGCACGTCGGCCTCGCCACCAGCGAGGACGGCATCAACTTCGACCGGCACCCGGAGCCCGTGCTCTCGCCGACCGAGCCCTACGAGGAGTTCGGCGCCGAGGACCCCCGGGTCACCGAGATCGACGGCACCTACTACCTGACCTACACCGGCTGGGACCGCACGACCGCCCAGCTCTGCCTGGCCACCTCGACCGACTTGTTCTCGTGGACCAAGCACGGCCCGCTGTTCCCGGAGTTCAACACGTTCCTGCCGCAGGGTCACGGGCAGGACGGGCCCTGGAGCAAGGCCGGCGGCATCCTGCCGGTGCCGATCGACGGCCGCTACCTCATGTACTTCGGTGAGGGCTCGATCTACCACGCGTGGTCCGACGACCTGATCACCTGGAAGCCGTGCTCGAACGACGAACCGCTGATGGTCCCCACCGGACCGGGCACGTTCGGAGAGTTCCTGGTCGAGGTCGGCCCGCCGCCGATCATCACCGACAACGGGCTGATCCTCCTGCTGCACAACGCCGCGGTGAAGAACCCTGACGGGACGGTCCGCTACACCTGCGGCCAGCTGCTCTTCGACCCCGCCGAACCAGACACGATCCTCGCGGAGATGAAGCGGCCGTGGCTGGAGCCGTCGACCTACGAGGACACCCACGGCCTGGTGTCCAACGTGACGTTCGTGGAGGGCCTGGTGTTCTTCAACGACACCTGGTTCGCCTACTACGGCCAGAGCGACTCGACGCTCGGGGTCGCGACGTACCGGGTCGGCGACCGCTACTCCGCGCTCGGCTCCTGATGGCCGGCGGGACCCCCTGGCTTGCCGCCGCGGCCCACGGGCGCTGGCTGGAGGCGGAGGGGGACCGGCTGCTCGACTTCAGCCGGGCCTCCCGGCACCCGGCCGGGGGGTTCGCCTGGCTCGACGTGGGTGGGCGCCCCGAGCTCGAGCAGCCGGTCGAGCTCTGGGTCACCTGCCGGATGACGCACGTGTTCGCGCTCGGCCACCTGATGGGCCGGCCCGGCTGCGGGCCCCTGGCAGACCACGGCCTCCGTGCGCTGGCTGGACGCTTCCGCGACCCGGTCCACCGGGGCTGGTACGCCGCGGTCGACACGGACGGGCCGACGGGTCGCGAGAAGAGCGCCTACCCGCACGCGTTCGTGGTGCTTGCGGCCGCGAGCGCGACGTGCGCTGGCCGCCCGGGGGCCGCCGCCCTGCTGGACGAGGCCCTCGAGGTGCTGCTCGGCCGGTTCTGGGACGACGAGCACGGCATGGTCGTGGAGGAGTGGGACGAGTCGTTCTCGGAGCTCGACTCCTACCGCGGTGTCAACGCCAACATGCACACCGTCGAGGCCTTCCTGGCCGTTGCCGACGCCATCGGGGACCACAGCCTGCTCGACAAGGCGCTGCGCATCGTGAGCCGGGTGGTGCACGACCTCGGACGCACCAACGACTGGCGGCTCCCGGAGCACTTCGACGAGCAGTGGACCCCGTTGCTGGACTACAACCGCGACGCCCCGGCGCACCCGTTCCGGCCATTCGGCGCGACGATCGGCCACGGGCTGGAATGGGCCAGGCTGGCGCTTCAGCTCCGGGCTGCGCTCGGGCCCTCGGCCCCGGGATGGCTTCTGGACGATGCCATCCAGTTGTTCGACGCATCGGTCCGCGACGGGTGGGCGACCGACGGCTCCGACGGGTTCGTCTACACGGTGGACTGGGGTGGCGAGCCCGTCGTGCAGGAGCGGATGCACTGGGTCGCTGCGGAGGCCACGGCCACCGCGGCCGCACTGCACGCGGCGACCGGTGACGCGGCCTACGGCGTCTGGTACGCCACCTGGTGGGACCACATCGCCGAGGCCTTCATCGACACCGAGCTGGGCTCCTGGCACCACGAGCTCGACGCGCAGAACCGGCCGAGTGACACGGTCTGGAAGGGAAAGCCGGACACCTACCATGCCTTCCAGGCGACACTGATCCCCCGACTGCCGCTGACGCCGACCTTGGCGGCGGCGCTGCGCGACGGGCTGCTCGACTGACCACCGGTGCGTGCTCGGTCAGGTAGTCATCGCCGAGATCGCGTCGTGGATGCTGAGCGTGCGGCGGGCCGACTCCACATGGAGGTTCTCGATCATCCGGCCGTTGTAGGTGACCACCCCCGAACCCTTGCCGTCCTCCCAGGCCTGGAGGATGCCGCGGGCGCTCTCGACGGCCTGCTCGCTCGGGGCGAACTCCTGGTTGGCGGTGTCGACCTGGCCGGGATGGATCAGCGTCTTGCCGTCGAAACCCATCTCGCGGCCCTGTCGGCACTCCGCGAGGAAGCCGTCGGCGTCCTTCACGTCGTTGTAGACACCGTCGAGGATCGCCTTGCCGGTGGCTCGCGCGGCCAGCAGGGCGATGCCCAACCCGGCCAGGAGCGGCTGTCGTCCCGGGACGTGCTCGGCATAGAGCTCCTTGGCCAGGTCGTTGGTCCCCATCACCAGGACGGTCAACCGATCCGAAGCCGCAGCGATCTCCTCGGCGTGCAGCATCGCGTACGGCGTCTCGACCATCGCCCAGAGCTTGGTGTGCTCGGGGGCGCCGTGGCCGGCCATCGCCTCGACCAGCGCGAGCACCGCATCGGCGCTGTCGACCTTGGGCACCACGATCGCGTCCGGGCCGGCCGCACAGGCAGCCTTCAGGTCGTCTGCGTGCCACTCGGTGTCGGCGCCGTTGACCCGGATCGTCAGCTCCCGCTTGCCGTAGTCCCCGGACGACGCCGCGGCGCACGCCGCCTCCCGTGCGGCCGGCTTGGCGTCCGGAGCCACCGCGTCCTCGAGGTCGAGGATCAGCCCGTCGCAGGGGATCGACTTCGCCTTCTCGAGAGCGCGCTCGTTGGACGAGGGCATGTAGAGGACCGAGCGGCGGGGGCGGAAGTCGTTCACTCGTCGACCTCGATCGCGTCGTACTGCTCCTTCAGCTCCGGGTCGATCGCGGCCAGCTGCTCCGCGAGCTCGACCAGCACGAGGCACTGCTTGAGGGAGGCGTCGTCCTCCATCTTGCCCTCGAGCATCACCGCGCCCGTGCCGTCGCCCATGGCGGCGACCACTCGGCGGGCGTGCCGGATGTCCTCGACGCTGGGGCTGAACACCCGGTTGGCGATCGCGATCTGCTTGGGATGCAGGCTCCAGGCTCCGACGCAGCCGAGCAGGAAGGCGTTGCGGAACTGGTCCTCGCACGCCGTCTCGTCGGAGATGTCGCCGAACGGCCCGTAGTAGGGGTAGATCCCGTGCATCGCGCAGGCATCGACCATCCGGGCAATCGTGTAGTGCCAGAGGTCCTGCTGGTGTGCCGGCCGGGTGGCCGCCGGCTGATCCGGGTTGGGGTCCTCGCGTACGACGTAGCCGGGGTGCCCGCCGCCGACGCGGGTGGTCTTCATCCGGCGGTCGGCGGCCAGGTCCGCCGGCCCGAGGGAGAGGCCCTGCATGCGAGGTGATGCGCCGCAGATCTCCTCGACGTTGACCATGCCGCGGGCGGTCTCGAGGATCGCGTGGACCAGGATCGGCCGTTCCAGCCTGGCCTTGGCCTCGAGCTGGGCGAGCAGCCGGTCGACGTACTGGATGTCCTCGGCGCCTTGCACCTTCGGCACCATGATCACGTCGAGCTTGTCGCCGATCTCGGTGACCAGGGTGGTCAGGTCGTCCAGAACCCAGGGGCTGTCGAGCGCGTTGATGCGGGTCCAGAGCTGCGTCGGCGCGAACTCTGTCTCCTGCGCGATCTTGACCAGGCCGGCGCGGGCGGCCTCCTTGTTGTCGGCCTTGACCGCGTCCTCGAGGTTGCCGAGCAGTACGTCGACCTTGCCCACCATCTGCGGGACCTTGGCCGCCATCTTCTCGTTGCTCGGGTCGAAGAAGTGGATCGCCCGGCTCGGCCTGGCCGGGATCTGGTTGAGGGGGTCGGGGGCGCCGACCGCCAGGGGCCGGAAGAAGTCCTTGGCACTACGCGATGAGCTGGGCATGCGCGGAACCTATCGCGGCCCGCGGTCGGCCGGGTATGACCGATCTAACGGCGGAACCAGCCGCGTCTGCGGGGTTTCTCCGGCGACTGCTTCGCCGCGGGGGGCTCCGACCGGGCCCGTCGCGCGGACCGGCGTGCCTGCCAGGCCGCCACCTCGGCATCGACGTCGCGGGGCTGGGTGATCAGGGGCGGTCCGTCGACCGGCGTGTAGCGGGCCCTGATGACCCGGGCGTTGAACTCCTCGACCTCCTCACGGACCTCGGCTGCTGTGCGGAGCGTGTCGAGATGGTCGTCGAGCTCGGCATCATCCTTGCGGAGCTGGAGCGCGGGCGGGAGGACGCCGGTGATGTGCTCCCGCTCGATCAGCTGCTTGACCCACCAGTCGGGGTCGTGCTCGGTACCGAGTCCCCGGATCGGCTTGCCGGCACCGGGCAGGTTGTCGAAGTCGCCGCGGGCCATGGCCTGCTGGATCTTCAGGTCGACGTACCGCGCCTGGTGCTGCATCCGGTTACGTGCGGCCGCCCGGCCGGTGCGCACGTCCCGTTCGCGATCGGGACGCTCCGGCTGCTTCTCCGTCATGTCCATCTCACCTCGTCAACACGATAGTCCGAGTCTCGGATGCGAGAGGACCGTGCGGGGTGGGTCGTTGACCGGTGCCCTGCCGACCGGTGGACTTGGAGGGTGTCAGCCCCTCCCGCCCCACCGTCCGTGGTGGACCACCTCGGCAGGGGTACGACGCGGCCGGCGCGCAGCCGAGCCGGGGGTGCCGGGATCGTGCCCCCGGTGGCCGACGGTGATCGCGCCGATGGGGGTGTGGTCGCGGGGAATGCCGAACTCCTCGCGGAACACGTCGATCCGCTCCGGCGGGATGCCGAAGAAGCAGGCGCCGAGCCCCTCGTCGACCGCGGTCTGCAGGATCAGCAGGGTGGCCATGCCGGTGTCGATGTGCCAGTAGGGGACCGGCCAGCGGGTCTCGTCGCGGTCGGTCCAACCCTTGTCGGGCTGGGCGTAGCGGTCGAGGTAGGCGTCCTTGTTGGACAGCGGGACGATCACGACCGGTGCCGTGCGCATCCCGGCGAGCCAGCCGCTCATGCTCTCGTTCGTACTCCTCGGGGGTGGTGACCCGCCAGAACCGGTCCAGGTCGTCCGGGGCGTCGAGGCGCAGGAACGCCCAGCCCTGGCTGAAGCCGGCGCTCGGCGCGTGCACGGCGTGCTCCAGCATCCGGTCCACCACGGCCGGGTCGACCGGCCGGCCGTCGTACTTCCTGACCATGCGCCGCCGGCGCACCACGTCCCTGAACTCCATGGAGCCGATCTTGTCGTTTGAGCAGATGTGGCGCGACCTCGCGCCGGTGGGCCGGTCGTCGTCCAGCGGCGGCTACTTCCGGCAGCCCTACGAGTCCGCCGAGACCGAGCTGCGGGCGTGGTTCGTCGAGCAGGCCACCTCCCGTGCGCTGAGGCTCGAGTCCGACGACGTCGGCAACATCGCGGCCTGGTGGGATCCGGCGGAGGGGATAGTCCCCGGATCTTCGGCCGGCGAACCGGCCTCGGAGGGGCCCGAGATTCGGGGACTATCGCGAAAGGGCATCCTCACCGGGTCCCACCTGGACTCGGTGCTGGACGGCGGGGCCTACGACGGGCCGCTCGGTGTCGTGTCGGCGCTGGCCGCGATGGACCTGCTCCGCGAGCGCGGCTTCGTCCCGTCGAAGCCGATCGGCGTGAGCGTCTTCGCGGAGGAGGAGGGGTCGCGGTTCGGCCTCGCCTGCCTGGGCTCACGCCTCGCGGCTGGCGCGATGGACTGGTCGGCGGCGCGGGAGCTGCGGGACCGCGACGGCGTCTTCCTGCCGGACGCGCTCGGTGCTGCCGGGCTGGACCCGGACGACGGGGACAAGTCGTGGGGGCTGCCTGACCGGGTCGAGTGCTTCGTCGAGCTGCACGTCGAGCAGGGGCGGGACCTGGTCGACCGGGGCGCCGCGATCGGCGTGGGCAGCGAGATCGGGCCGCACGGGCGCTACCGCTTCGACTTCGCCGGGCAGGCCAACCACGCCGGCACCACGCGGATGGAGGACCGCCGCGACCCGATGCTCACCTATGCCATGACCGCCCTCGCGGCCAACAAGCAGGCGCGACTCGCGGGTGAGCGCGCCACCTTCGGGCGGGTCGAGGTCTTCCCCAACGGCACCAACGCCGTCCCGTCGCGGGTGACGGCGTGGCTGGACGCGCGGTGCGAGACCGACGACGGGCTGGCCGCTCTCGTCGCGGCCATCGAGAAGCAGGGCGGGGAGCGCGCGGACCGGGACGGTACGACGCTCGCGGTCACGGCCGAGTCCGTCTCCGGAGCCGTCGCCTTCGACCCGGCCCTCGCCCGACGGATCGCGGCCGACCACGAGGAGGGCGACTGGCCGATCATCCCGACCATGGCCGGGCACGACGCGGGCATCCTGTCCGCGGCTGGGATCCCCACCGCGATGCTGTTCGTCCGCAACCCCACCGGGGTGTCGCACTCGCCGGACGAGCACGCCGAGATGGCCGACTGCCTGGTCGGGGTCTCCGCCCTGGCCGACACCCTCGAACGGCTCGCAACGTGACCGCCCTCCTGCTCGAGCGGGCCTGGGTCGACGGGTCCGTGCAGGACGACGTACTCGTCGAGATCGAGGACGGGCGCTTCACCTCCGTGACGCCCGGCGCGCACTCCGGAGAGCGCCTCGCCGGCCTCACGATCCCGGGCCTGGCCAACTGCCACAGCCACGCGTTCCACCGCGCGTTGCGCGGGCGCACCCAGCGCGAACGGGGGTCGTTCTGGACCTGGCGCGAGCAGATGTACGCCGTCGCCGGGCGCCTCGACCCGGACGGCTACCACGAGCTGGCACGGGCGACCTACCGGGAGATGGCCGCCGCCGGGATCACGAGCGTCGGCGAGTTCCACTACCTGCACCACCAGCCCGACGGGACGCCGTACGACGACCCCAACGTGATGGGCGCGGCCCTGGTCGAGGCGGCCCGCGAGGCGGGGATCCGGATCACCCTGCTGGACACCTGCTACCTCAGCGCAGGATTCGGCGACCCGCCCCAAGGCGTGCAGGTCAGGTACGCCGATCGCGACGCGGCCGCCTGGTCGGAGCGAGTCGCCCTCCTCGAGAAGTCGGCGGAGGGTGTCCTGGTCGGATCGGCCGTCCACTCGGTCCGGGCCGTGCCGGCCGAGCAGCTGCCGATCGTTGCCGAGTGGGCGGGGGACACCAAGCCCCTCCACGTTCACCTCTCCGAGCAGGTGGCGGAGAACCGGGCCTGCGTGTCGGCGTACTCCCGCACCCCCACCGAGGTGCTCGCGCTCCACGGCATCCTCGGCCCGATGACCACCGCGGTCCACGCCACGCATCTGACCGAGGGGGATCTCAGGCTGCTCGGCAGCACCGGCACCCACGCCTGCTTCTGCCCCACCACCGAGCGTGACCTGGGCGACGGGGTCGGTCCGAGCCGCAGGCTCCACGTGGCGGGGGCGCCGCTCACCCTCGGCAGCGACAGTCACGCCGTGATCGACCTGTTCGAGGAGATGCGCTCGGTCGAGCTCGACGAGCGGCTGGCGAGCCAGCAGCGCGGGCACTGGTCGGCTCCGGAGCTGCTCAACGCAGCCACGACCACGGGACACCGCAGCCTCGGGTGGGACGACGTCGGCGCCATCGCCGTCGGTCAACGGGCCGACCTGGTCACCGTCGATCCCGCGAGCCCCCGGACCGCCGGCACCGGTCGCGACGAGAGCAGCGTCGTCTTCGCCGCCACCGCGGAGGACGTCACCCAGGTGATGGTCGACGGGCGAATCGTGGTGCGGAAGGGTGACCGCGACGAGATCGGGCGCGAGCTGGACCAGACGATCGGGAAGGTGTGGCAATGATCACCCCATTCGAATGCTCACTTCGTTCCGCTTCGAACGGGGACCCCGAATGACCAGCACCCTCATCCACCACATCGGCGAGCTCGTCACCAACGACCCCGGCCGCGACGGCCTGCTCGGGATCGTCGAGGACGCCGCGCTCGTGCTCGAGGGCAGCACCATCGCCTGGGTGGGCGCCTCCACTGATGCGCCCCAGGCCGACCAGGCGTACGACGCCGGCGGGCGCGCGGTGCTCCCCGGCTTCGTCGACAGCCACAGCCACCTGGTCTTCGCCGGTGACCGGGCGGGGGAGTTCGCGGCCCGGATGGCGGGGGAGCCCTACGCCGCCGGCGGCATCCGCACCACCGTCGCCGCCACCCGTGAGGCGACCGACGAGCAGCTCACCAGCCACGTCGCCCGGCTGGTGCAGGAGATGAACCGGCAGGGCACGACCACGCTCGAGATCAAGAGCGGCTACGGCCTCACGACCAGGGACGAGGCGCGAAGCCTCGCGATCGCCCGCCAGTTCACCGACGAGACCACCTTCCTCGGCGCGCACGTCGTACCCGACGGCACCGAGCCGGCCGCCTACGTCGACCTGGTCACCGGCCCGATGCTGGAGGCCGCCGTTCCGCACGCGCGGTGGATCGACGCGTTCTGCGAGCGAGGGGCCTTCGACGGCGACCAGGCCCGCGCGGTCCTCGAGGCGGGTCGGGCGGTCGGACTGCAGGGGCGGCTGCACGCCAACCAGCTGGGCCCCGGGCCCGGCGTCCGGCTGGCCGCGGAGCTCGGCCTCCTCGCCGTCGACCACTGCACCTACCTCGACGACGCGGACGTCGACGCCCTGCGTGACTCCGGCACGATCGCCACGTTGCTGCCCGGCGTCGAGTTCTCGACCCGGCAGCCCTATCCCGACGCCCGTCGGCTGCTCGACGCCGGCGTCAGGGTCGCGCTCGCCAGCGACTGCAACCCCGGCAGCTGCTTCACCAGCTCGATCCCGCTGTGCATCGCGCTCGCGGTCCGGGAGATGGGCATGACCCCGGCGGAGGCGGTGCACGCCGTCACCCGGCGTGGTGCCGACGCGCTCGGTCGCGACGACGTGGGTGCGCTGGTCCCCGGCTGCCGGGCCGACCTGGTGCTGCTCGATGCGCCGACGCACGTGCACCTCGCCTACCGCCCCGGCGTACCCCTCGTCGCCGGCGTCTGGCAGTCCGGCCGCCCGATCTGACCGGCTGTTCCTCCGGGTAACGCCGCTTTCCGGGAGCTACCTGACCGATATACCGGTCAGGTAGCCCCCACAACGCGGCGTTACCCGAGATGATCACGACCCACCTAAGGCACCTGGGCGGCACGAGGGCACGAATAAGGCACTTGCCCGATGTGCGGGCCTACCTCAGAGAGCGAATCTCGACTCACCAACCAACCGAGGAGTCGAGATGTACGACCCGAAGCTCACCTTCCTGCAGTCCGAGCTCACCTACCGCACCGACCGGCTCAAGTCCGGTGTGGCGGGCAAGAGCCGCCGCCACCACCGCCGGTCTCGGGTACGCCGGCCGGCAGCGGCCGCCCGCCACGCCCTGTGAGCGCGGGAGCGGCCGTTCGCGACATGATGGATGCCGTGCCCGGACAATCCAGCAGGACCCTGGTCGGACGGGACGCCGAGCTGACGGAGATTGCCTCCCTGCTCGGCGTCCGTCCGCGTGCGGACGAAGGTGCCGGCGACGGCGAACCCCGCGCCGTCCTGCTCTCCGGTGACGCCGGCGTCGGCAAGACCCGGCTGCTCACCGAGCTGCGTGACCTCGCCAACACCGAGGGCTGGCAGGTGTTCGCCGGACACTGCCTCGACTTCGGCGACAGCGCCCTGCCCTACCTCCCGTTCTCCGAGGTGCTCGGCCGGATGGCCGCCACCCTGCCCGACGTCGTCGACACCGCCGCCGGCGTCCACCCCGCCCTGACCCGACTCCAGCCGGGACGTCGCGTCCTCTCCTCCCACGAGGAGGGTGAGCCGTCGTCGCTGGACCGGGCCGACCTGTTCGAGGCCGTGCACGAGCTGCTCGAGGAGGCTGCGGAGAAGGCGCCGGTCCTGCTGGTCATCGAGGACACGCACTGGGCCGACCAGTCGACCCGCGACATGCTCAGCTTCCTGTTCTCCCGTCCCTTCCAGGGTCCGGTCGCGATCGTCGCGTCGTACCGCTCTGACGACCTGCACCGCCGGCACCCGCTCCGCGCCCAGGTCGCCGAGTGGTCGCGGATCCGTGGCGTCGAGCGCCTCCAGCTCCAGCCTCTGGAGGCGTCCGACGTCCGCACCCTCATCTCCGAGCTGCACCCCGCTCCACTCGGCGCGGAGGAGGTCGACGACATCGTCGACCGGGCCGAGGGCAACGCGTTCTTCGTCGAGGAGCTCGTCGGGGCCGCGGCCGGTCCGGGCCGCTGGGTCCCGGCCGAGCTGGCCGACGTGCTCCTCGTGCGGCTCGACCGGCTCGACGACACGGCTCGCCAGGTGGCGCGCGCCGCGAGCGTCGCCGGGCGCCGGGTCTCCCACGAGATGCTGGCCGCGGCCGCGGGCCTCGGCAGCGCCGCGCTCGACGCCGGCCTGCGCGGCGCGGTGGAGACCCACGTGCTGGTGGCCGACGAGCGTGGCTACGCGTTCCGGCACGCCCTGCTGGGCGAGGCGGTCTACGACGACCTGCTGCCCGGCGAGCGGGTCCGCCTGCACGCGGCGTACGCCGAGGCGTTGAGCAGCGGTGCCGCACCCGGTACGGCGGCCGAGCTCGCCCGACATGCCCGACTGGCCCTCGACCTGGCCACCGCGCTGACCGCCGCCATCCGGGCCGGCGACGAGGCCCGGGCCGTCGGCGGGCCGGACGAGGCCGCGCACCACTACCAGCAGGCGCTGGAGCTGATGGCCGACCCGGAGCGGGCGCGGGACCTCGACGTGGACGTGTCGAAGCTGGTGGTCAAGGCGGTCGAGTCGCTGACCGCGAGCGGACACCCGATCCGCGGAGCCGCCCTGGCCCGGGAGCAGCTCGACCGGTTGCCTGCCGACTCCCCGCACGAGTGCCGGGCCCGGATGATGGCCGCCCGGGCCGACGCCATGATCATGACCGAGACCCTGGAGGACCCGGCCGAGGTGTCGGCCGAGGCGCTGGCGCTCGTGCCGGAGGGCTTTCCGCAGCTTCGGGCCAAGGTGCTCGCGTTGCACGCGCGGATCCTGTCGGCCATGAGGCGCGACCACGATGCCCAGGCGGCTGGCCTCGAGGCGCTCGAGCTGGCCGAGAAGCTCGACCTCACCGAGCTCGCCTCCGACGCCATCACCACCCTCAGCGGGCTCAAGCGCACCGGTCCCAAGGAGGGCCTGCGCGACGCCCTGATCGAGGCGGTGGCCCGGGCGGAGGCGGCCGGCGCGGTCGAGGCCGAGCTGCGCGGACGGGTCCTGCTCGGACGCTCCTTCCAGGACTGGGCGGAGTTCCCCGAGTCCGATCGATGGTTCCGCAGTGCGATCGACCGGGGGAGAGCGGCGGGGCTTCCGTGGGCGCCGTGGTCGTTCGACGCCCGCTGGCACCTCGCGTGGGTGTACCGCACCCGCGGCGACTGGGACGAGGTCATGGAGCTCACCGACGTCGCCGACCAGGAACCACCCCCGCTGGCCCGGGCCATGCTCCAGATGCTGCGGGCGAGCGTGGCGATGGCTCGCGGCGAGGACGTCAGCGGTCTGCTGCCCGATCTGCGCGGCTACTGGCACAAGGAGGGCCTGCTCCCCATCCACTCCAGCCCGATGGAGATGGAGCTCGCCGGTCGGCGCGGCGACGCAGACGGCGTGCTGTCCTCGTACGACGCCGCCGTGGAGACGATCACGCGGATCTGGCATCCGTGGTTCAGCGCCCGGATCCGGCTCGCCGCCCTGGCGATCGGTGAGCTGGCCCGGGTGATGCCGCAGCTCCCCGCCTCCGAGCGTCCGACGTACCTCGGGCACACCGCACGGCTGCTCACCGACGGCCGCACCGTCCTCGAGCGCTACACCGACCCGGCGGAGACCTGGGGTCCGGAGGGGCGGGCGTGGTTCAAGCGTCTCGACGCCGAAGCGCTGCGCGTCCAGTGGCTGGCCGGGGTCGAGCCGCCACCGCTCGAGGCGCTTGTCGCGACCTGGCAGGAGACGGTCTCGCTGACCGAGGAGTTCGGCGACGTCTACGAGCTGGCACGCGTGCGGGCCACGCTGGCCGGCATCCACCGCGCTGCCGGTGACACCGCCGCCGCGCGCGAGCTCGGCGACCTCGCCCGGGCGACCGCCCACGAGCTCGGCGCCCATCCGCTGCTCGAGGACCTGCGCGCCATCGGCAGCGCCCCGACCCGAGGAGCTGCGGCATCCGACGCGCTCACGCCGCGCGAGCAGGAGATCCTCGGGTTGGTGGCCGAGGGGCGCTCCAACGGCGAGATCGGCCGACAGCTGTTCATCAGCACCAAGACCGTGAGCGTCCACGTGTCCAACATCCTGGCCAAGCTCGGTGCCTCCGGCAGGACCGAGGCCGCCGCGATCGCTCGCCGCCGGGGCCTGCTCGACTGACGCTTCGGCGCTGACCGCTTGCTGCCTGCCGCGGCCTCCCGGTACCAGGGGCGTGGGTACCTCGCGCGGCCGGGCTTGCCCCGCGACCACTGCCGGAGAAGACTCGCGGCAGGATCGAACCAACCGACACAGCAGGAGGAAATGGATGACCACTCCGCAGGAGCCCCTGGGCGACGACGACATGACCACCAGCCCCGCCGGGGCGCCGCAGGAAGGCCTCGGTGGCGGTGACGCCGACGGGACCGACGGCGACGCCACCGACGGCACCGACGGCGACACCACCGACGCCGACGGCACTGCGACGCACGACGCCGACGGACCGACGCCGACGGGACCGACGCCGACGGCACGGACGCCGACGGGACCGACGGCACCGACGGGGACGCGTCCTGAGCGCTCTCGACCTGCTCAGCGGTGACGCCCAGACCTTCCTCGACAAGGTCTGGGCGTCCCGCGTGCACCTGCACCGGGGCGACCCGGACGAGCTCGTCGGGCTGCTCGACCTCGACGATGCCGATCACCTGCTGACGTCGAGCGCGATCCGCACCCCCTCGATCCGGCTGGCGCGCGACGGTGCGGTCCAGCCGGAGTCCCTGTTCACCCGCCGCGCGACCCTCGCCGGCCAGCCGCTCTCCGGGCTGGTCGACCCGCGCAAGGCTCTCGCCGCCTTCGACGACGGCGCCACGATCGTCTTCCAGGGGATGCACCGCTACTGGCCCCCACTGACCCGGGTGACCGCCGAGCTCGAGCTGGAGCTCGGCCACCCGTGCCAGGCCAACGCCTACCTCACCCCGCCGGACTCGCAGGGCTTCGCCGTCCACGAGGACACCCACGACGTGTTCGTCTTCCAGACCGCGGGCTCCAAGCTCTGGGAGGTGCACACGCCGGACGGGGTCGAGGAGGTCCTCCTCGAACCGGGACTGTGCCTCTACCTCCCCACCGGCACGCCCCACGCGGCCCGCGCCCAGGAGACCGTGTCGCTGCACGTCACCATCGGCATCAACCAGCTGACCTGGCGGGGGCTGGTCGAGCGAACGGTGCAGCAGGTCGTGGGCAAGGTGCCCGAGGAGCACCTCCCGGGTGGTTTCCTCGAGGACCGCGGTGCGCTCGCCGACGAGCTCGCCCGCCGGTTGGAGCAGGTCGCCGACGACGTACGCCGGCTCGACGCCACCGCCGCCGTCGAGGCGGAGGTACGCCGCTTCCTGACCGGCCGTGGCTCCCGGCTCGACGGGGGACTGCGCGACGTCCTCGACGCGAACGGGATCGACGACTCGACCCTGCTCCGGCGGCGTCCCGGCCACCCGTGTGTCCTGCTGCCCCACGGCGACCGGCTCGAGGTCCTCCTCGGCGACCGTTCGCTCGACGTGCCTGCGCGCCTCGAGCCGGCCCTCGAGGAGATCCGGGCCCGCCCCGAGCTGCGACCGGCCGACCTGCACGACCACCTCGACCCGGAGAGCTGCTCTCGTGCTGTGTCGCCGACTCGTCCGCGAAGGGCTGCTCGGGGTCGTCAGGTGACCGCAGCCCTCCCGGGTGAGCCGGCCTTCCGCTGCGCCCGCTCGAGTGTCCTGAGAGACGAGGCGGTCGCGGGAACGGCCTCGACCGTCCGTGCGTACCTCCTCATCGAGCACCCCGGCTCCTGGGGCGAGGACGCGCTCCGCGACGCCCGGCTGCCCGACGGGCTCGGGCCGGAGCTGCGGCGTCGTGCGCTCGAGGCGCGGATCCGGGTGCTGCTGATCCGGCGTACCGGTCGCCGACCGGCCAGCGACGGAACGACGGTGTTCGCTGCCCACGCCCACCCCTACCGGCCCTGGATCGAGCGCGGCACCGTCACCAATCCGGCCGACGTGCTCGACCTCGACTTCTTCGACCTGCGGGCGGGTCACCCGACGTCCCTGACACCGCACGAGGAGTCCCTCTTCTGCGTCTGCACCCACGGCCGCCACGACGCCTGCTGTGCCGAGCTCGGTCGCCCCGTCGTGACCGCGCTCAGCGCGGCCCACCCCGAGGAGACCTGGGAGGTCTCCCACATCGGCGGCGACCGGTTCGCGGGCAACCTGCTGGTGCTGCCGAACGGCCTCTACTACGGGCGTCTCGATCCCGCGACCGCCGTCGCCGTCGCCGGCGCCCACGTGGCCGGTCAGCTCGACCTCGACCACCTCCGCGGGCGTTCCGGATTCCCCACCCCGGTGCAGGCGGCGGAGGTCGCCCTCCGTCGGCATCTCGGGGAGACCCGGGAGGGTGCGCTGCGCCTGGACCACCGGCACACGGAGGGCGTCGACACCGAGGCGGTGTTCGTGGTCGGTGGCGGCGAGTACGTCGTCAAGATCCACTCCGCCTGGAGCGAGCAGCCGCAGCGGCTGACCTGCAAGGCGCAGCGGGACAACCCGATCCCGGAGCACACCGTGGTCGACATCCGCCGCACGCGCTGAGCGCCGGTGCCGATGTCGGCGATGCGTCACGTCCCCAGGGATCGGGCAAGGGTTCCCGTCAGCAGTCCGACGGTCGGCGCGGCGCCAAGGCTTCAGGTGCCAGGCAACTGAGCAACGCCGCCCGCGAGACGACGGTGGCCCGCGCCTCGACGTACTCGTAGTATGCAAGTCCGGCGTACCCGACGTGAGGCCCAGCCATGAGCGCCACCGACGACCGAGTGACCGCGCTGACCGAGGAGCGCTTCGAGCGGATGTTGCGTCCGTTCGGAGGTGACGTCCCGGCGCCCGTCGACACGAGCAAGCTGCCCCCCGGTCCGAGGTGGCCGGCCCTCGCCCAGAGCGCAGGCCTACTCCGCTTCCGGCACCGGTTCGTGCCGTGGGCGCACCGGAAGTACGGCGACATCTTCACCGTGCGGATGATCCCCCGAGGGCGGCCGCTGGTGCTGTTCACCCGTCCGGAGCACGTGAAGGAGATCTTCGCCGGCGACCCCGAGGTCTTCCACGCAGGCAAGGGCAACGCGATCCTCGGGCCGATCATGGGCGAGCACTCGCTCCTGCTGCAGGACAGCCAGGAACACCAGCGCGCCCGCAAGCTGCTGATGCCGGCCTTCAACGGTCACGCGCTGCGCACCTACGAGTCGCTGGTGACCGACCTGGCCCGGGGCGAGGTCGCCCGGTGGCAGCCGGACTCGGAGTTCCGGTCCCTCGACCGGATGAACGCCCTCACCCTGGAGGTCATCCTGCGCGTGGTCTTCGGGGTCACCGACGAGCATCGGCTGGCCGAGCTGCGGCCGCGAGTGCGCCGGACCGTCGACGTCAACCCGGCGATCCTGCTCGCCTGGGGCTTCCCATCGCTGCAGAAGTTCGGCCCGTGGAAGAAGACGGTGCAGAACCAACGCGAGCTGGACCGGCTGATGTACGCCGAGATCGCCGAGCGCCGGGAGGCTCCCGACCTCGCCGACCGCACCGACGTGCTCTCCCGCCTGATCCTCGCCCAGGAGGGCGACGACGCCCTGACGGACCCGGAGCTGCGAGACCAGCTCGTCACCCTGCTCCTGGCCGGGCACGAGACCACGGCCAGCGCCCTGGCCTGGACGCTCTACGAGGTCGGACGCGACGAGGAGCAGCTCCGCCGGGCCCGCGAGGCCGCGACTCGAGCGGCGACGACGCCTGGCTCGAAGCAGTGCTCAAGGAGTCGATGCGGCTGCACCCGGTGATCGCGATGGTGGCTCGCACCTTGATGAAGCCCGCCACCGTCGGCGGCCTCGATCTCCCGGCCGGCACCACCGTGGGGCCGTCCATCCTGATCACCCACAGCCGTCCCGACAACCACCAGGACCCCGACGTGTTCCGGCCGGAACGCTTCATGGGGCAGAACCCGCTCCCCAACACCTGGATCCCGTTCGGTGGCGGCGTACGCCGCTGCATCGGCGCCGGCTTCTCCCTGATGGAGGGTGTCGCGATCCTGCGCGAGGTTCTGGCGGCGTACGACGTCCACGCCGTCAGCCGACGAGGAGCCCAAGGTCCGCAACATCACGAGCGTGCCGGGAGGCGGAGCCCGGATCCGCGTCACCGCGCGCTGACGTTTTACTGTTCCGTCCCGCCGGGAGGCGGACGGTGGCAGCATGGCCGGGAAATTCTCGGACTCATGGGGGATAGATCACGGTGCGCGCCACACTCGGAGCTGGGCTCCTGCTTGCGTCGTCAATGCTCGTCGCCGTCGCGGCCACGCCGGCGGAGGCGGTCGCCGGCTGCGACAACCCGGACACCACGTGGGTCGGTCCGGCGACTCGAAGGACGGATCGGCGTCGTGGGCACGATCCTGACGAACTGGAGCACCGACGTACCGACCGCTCGAGCGCGTCGTCTGCATTCCTGCCGACATGCCGTCACCTGTCGTCGAGGCAGCGCTACTGCTGCGGCTGACGTGATCGATGCCGACGGTGCGACTGTGACGCTCGCAGGGAGCCTGACCGTCGGGACCAGCTTTGACGTCGGGGCGTTAATCGCTGACGGGGGTCGGCTCGTTGGGGGAACCACGACGGTGACCGAGAGCATCACTGGTGACGGGCTGACCTTCACGGCTGGTGCGTCAGTGGACGGATGGGGTACCGCTGTCCTGGGAGACTGGAGTGCCCAAGGCTCACGACTCATCGTGCACGGCGATGCCGTCCTTGCGCCGGGCGGCAGGATCGACACCCTCGGCGGTCTATTCACCATCACCGAGAGCGGCTCCCTGACCTTCGACACCCCCAACGAATTCGCAGACGTGATCGGCGGATTCGCCAACCATGGCGCAGTGACGGTCACGGCTGGTTCGGTGCTGATGATGGGAGCCGACCCAGAGGATGCGCAGCCCGACCAGTTCTCCACCGGGACCTTCACGGGGAGCCCTGAGGCGACTTTCAACGTGGCCAACACAGAGCTGCGCACTGGTGCCAGTCTCGACCACGTGACGTGGGTCGACCACATCACGGTTCCCTCCGGCAAGCACCGTCACGGTTCGCTCGGATTCGCACTCCGACCGACATGCGGCACGCTGCGCCCTCGAGGTCTCCGGAGCTGGTGATCTTCGTGCTGACTGACGGGAGCATCGCTGATGCGCCGCATCGGTGGCTCGCTCGCGGTGACGATGTCCTGCTGGCGAGGTCGCCAGCATGGGAGACGCTGTCGTTCAGGACCAGGCACGCATCCGAGTCGATGGTGAGCTTCGCGGGGGGCGACATCACCTGGAGGACGACGCTGTCTTGGACGTCTATGGTGTGCATCGGGCGGCTGAAGTCGGCTGGAGAATCAGCGCCGTGGACTTCGCGGGCGACGACCCCGGGCGTGGAGATCATCCATCCGACGGGACGGCTCTTGTCGGATGAAGACAGCGGGGTGCTGATGGTCTGCGCCCTTCGTCAATGAGGGAACCGGTGGATAGCGGCACCGGGTTCATCTATCTCGGGCCGGAGGCTGAGTCTCCCTCGGCGTCCTCGGGCACCTACCGCGCTGACCCGACGGGCACATTGCTCCTCGGCTCTGGGTGTGGACGGTGGCCCGACACTGGTCCTGGACGGCGCTGTCATCGAGGGCGCTGTCGACGTCAGGGGTCCGGTCACGTCGACGAACACGGACGTGTTCGGAGAGCTCGGCACCGTTCCGGGTGGTCAGGCTGGCACTCGACGGTGACCACGGACGATGAAGCGACGGCTGCGTCCATCGCGGGCAATGTGACGCGTGGGCGGTCAGCTGGACGGCCGATCTGGGGTCCGACCGGCACAGCCTCCCTGAGCGGCACCGAGGTGACCGGCAGGATCGCACGTCACGTCAGGGACGCTGGAGGTGCCAAATCTCGCACCGACGACACTGCTCGCTGACGACACGCTGGCGGAGGGTCACTGGACGGCCGAGGCCGGGGCAACCTGAACCTTCCGGCGATCACGAGCAACGACACAACGCTGAGGTCTGATGGGTCCCGCCGCCTCGTTCGGCGACGGACTCGACGCGTTGGCGGGTACTGGTCCGAACGGCAAGCTGAAGCTGCTCGGTGGCGCCGACCTGGCGGTACCCGGCTCGTTCCGGAACAAGGGCAACGTGCGGCTCTCGCCCGGCTCGCACCTCGCCGTGGGCGGGAAGTTCCAGCAGCTGGCCACCGGTGCTGTCATCGTCGAGGCAGATTCCGACGGCATCGGCCGGGTTCGCGTCGAGGGTCGCCGTGATCTTGCCGGTGCAGTCGTTGTCGAACGTGAACCGACGTACACGCCCACGGTCGACACGCTGTCGACCTTCCTCAGGAGCAACGGTCGCGTTGTCCCTGGCGACGAGTTCGACAGCGTGGTCTCGCCGAGATTCGGGTCGCGGAAGCTGCGCGTGATCTACGAGCGGGACCGCGTGCGACTGGGGTGACGGTGTCGGAAATCCCGGTGCGGCGGCCCGTCGGGTGCGACGATGTCGATTGTGAGCTGGCGAGACCGACTGCGCGCGATGCGGATGGACATCACGCCCCTGCGGGACTCGCGTGACTTCCGGCTGCTGTTCGCAGCCGGCACGGTCTTCTACTTCGGCGCGATGGTGTCCTACGTCGCGATCCCCTACCAGATCTACACGATCACCGGCTCCAACTTCGCGGTCGGCGCGATCGGTCTGGTGGAGCTCGTGCCCCTGGTCGTCTTCGGCCTGTACGGCGGCGCCCTGGCTGACCACGTCGACCGCCGCAAGCTGCTGATCGGCACCGGCATCGCCCAGGCGGTGTTCACCGGCGTACTCGCCGTCAATGCCTTCCGCGACGACCCGAGTGTCCCGCTGATCTTCGTCGTCGCCGGTCTGCTGGCCTCGTCCTCGTCGATGCAGCGGCCGTCCCGCGAGGCGCTGATGCCGCGCACCGTCCGGCACGACCAGATCGTCGCGGCCAACAGCCTGACCAGCTTCGGCATGCAGGTGGGCGTGCTGGTGGGGCCGATGGTGGGCGGCCTGCTGGTCGCCTACGTCGGAATCGGCTGGTGCTTCCTGGTCGACATCTGCGGGCTCGTCGTCGCGACGCTGCTGTTCGTCGCGATGCGCCCCTACCCCCACCGCGCCGAGACCACGCCGCCGAGCCTGGCCGGCATCCGGCAGGGGCTGACCTACGCCATCTCGCGCCGCGACCTGCTCGGCACCTACCTCGTCGACATCGCCGCCATGCTGCTGGCGATGCCGGTCGTGCTCTTCCCCGCGATGGCCGAGCAGATCTTCGACCGCCCGGAGATCCTCGGGTTGCTCTACTCGGC
>CAWJDH010000005.1:0-151190 GCA_963841625.1 uncultured Actinomycetota bacterium
CGCCTTCGTGCTGGTCTCCATCGGCGTCATCGTTCTGCGCAAGACCCGGCCGGACCTGAAGCGCTCGTACAAGGTGCCCTTCATGCCGGTCGTGCCGATCCTGTCGGTCTGGCCTGCTTGTGGCTGATGATCAACCTGACCGCCATCACCTGGGTGCGATTCCTCGATCTCGATGGCGATCGGGGTGGCGGTGTATTTCGCCTACGGCAAGCGGCACTCGTGGTCGGCCCGCAGGAGGGTGACGGGCTGGCGCTAAGCCAGGAGGAGCTCAAGGCGACCTGGAAGGCCGAGCAGGATTCCGGTTGGGTGCCGGGCGGTGACGAGCAGCCGGCGGGCTCGGGCCGGGCCGCCGGGACCGCGGCGCGAGGGAACGCGGCGAGGGATAGACGCGGCCTGGTGGCAGCGAACTGAAGGCCAAACCCGCCGACGACGGGACGCCGCCGGGGAAGTCTCCGGACGACCGAAGCACCTGACACGAGGCCGGCCGGACCACGCCGAGCGGTCCACACGGTGCGGTCATGGTGTGTCATCGGTGTTCACCCGACAGGGGGCGGTGTTTGCTGGTCCGGGTCCGGCCTGGGTAGGTTCCGTTTTTGACCCCCCGGAACGTGTAGCACCTACGATGGGCGGGCGGGATCGGGTTGGTCGAGTGTGCCGACCCGAGTTCATATTCTCAAAAGAAGTGAGGCCGAAGTGGCATTGCCCCAGTTGACCGATGAGCAGCGCGCTGCCGCCCTGGAGAAGGCCGCAGCCGCCCGCGTTCCCGCGCGGAGCTGAAGGAGCGGTTCAAGCGCGGTGGCACGTCGCTGAAGCAGGTGCTGGCGACGCCGAAGCAACGAGGCGCTGGCCAAGCTGCGGGTGTCCGCGCTGCTCGAGGCGATGCCGGGCGTCGGCAAGGTGCGCGCCCAGCGCTGATGGAGCAGTTCGAGATCGCCCCCAGCCGGCGCGTTCGCGGCCTCGGCGAACGTCAGCGGCAGGCACTGCTGAACGAATTCGGCGACTGAGCGCTCGTGGCGCTGCGACTGACTCGCGTCCGGCTCCGCCGGCGACCGCAGCGCGCCCCCGCGGCCGGCTTGTTCGTGCTGTCCGGCCCGTCCGGGGTCGGCAAGAGCACCGTGCTGACCGGCTGGCGACGCGCAGCCGGACCTGCAGTACTCGATCTCGGCCACCACCCGCCCGCCGCGGCCGGGTGAGGTCGACGGGGTCCACTACCTCTTCGTCACCGACGAGCAGTTCGACGAGTGGTTGGCGCAGGGCAAGTTGCTGGAGCACGCTAGTTCGCCGGCAACCGGTACGGCACGCCGGCGATGCGGTCGAGCGAGCGGCTCGGCGGCCGGCCAGGACGTCATGCTGGAGATCGAGCTGCAGGGTGCCCGGCAGGTCCGGGCCGCCCCGGGCTGGGCGCGAGGCGGTGTTGATGTTCCTGGCGCCGCCGTCCTTCGACGAACTGGCCCGTCGGCTGATCGGCCGGGGGACCGAGGAGCGGCCAACCGGGCGGCCCGGCTGGCCGCGGCCCGGGAGGAGCTGGCCGCCGAGGCGGAGTTCGATCACACCGTGGTCAACACGGACATTCGATCGGCCGCGGCCGGCTTGGTAGAGTTGATGGCTGAGTCGCGCCCTGGTTCGCCCGTGCCTGAGTACGGCCGGACGCCAGCGGCGGCGGGCCCGTCGGCACGTCCGGTCCGGGTCGCCTCCGGGTCTCCGGGTCTGACAGTTCGCCGCGCGGACGCCCAGCCGCCCATCAGTGCAGTCATACGAAACAGGAGCAATCTTCCATGAGTAACTCAGCGGACACCGGCGCGCCCACCGCCGCGGCCATCGCGGCCGCCGGCATCACCTACCCGCCGATCGACGAGCTGCTCACCAGGACCAGCTCCAAGTACGCCCTGTCGATCTACGCCGCCAAGCGCGCGCGGCAGATCAACGACTACTACTCCCAGCTCGGCGAGGGCCTGATGGAGTACGTCGGCCCGCTGGTCGAGCCGCTGCCCAAGGAGAAGCCGCTGTCGATCGCGCTGCGCGAGATCAACGGCGGCCTGCTCGCCCACACCGAAGGCGAGTGACCGGCCGGCACGGCGGTCCGCCGACGGACCGCGCCGGGACGCACCGTCCGCCGCGGCGCCCCGGGTGGTGCTCGGCGTCGGCGGCGGTATCGCCGCCTACAAGGCCTGCGAGCTGCTGCGTCGGCTGCGCGCCGCCGGCGCCGACGTCACCGTGGTGCCGACCGCGTCCGCCCTGAAATTCGTCGGCGCCGCGACCTGGGAGGCCCTGTCCGGGCACCCGGTGGCGACCGACGTCTTCACCGACATCCCCGGCGTCGCGCACGTCGCCACCGGCCAGCGGGCCGACCTGGTGGTCATCGCCCCGGCCACCGCCGACCTGCTGGCCAGGGCCGCCACCGGCCGCGCCGACGACCTGCTGACCGCGACCCTGCTGGTCACCCGCGCGCCGGTGCTGATGGCGCCGGCCATGCACACCGAGATGTGGACCCACCCGGCCACCGTCGCCAACGTCGCGACCCTGCGCGCCCGCGGCGTCGTCGTCATCGATCCCGCCGTCGGCCGGCTGACCGGCGCCGACAGCGGCGCCGGCCGGCTGCCCGACGCCGAGCACATCGAGGCGCTGGCCGAACTGCTGCTGCGCACCGCCGGCGCGCTGCCGCGCGACCTGGCCGGCCGGCGCGTCGTCGATCTCCGCCGGCGGCACCCGCGAGCCGCTCGACCCGGTCCGCTACCTGGGCAACCGGTCGTCCGGCCGGCAGGGATACGCGCTGGCCCTGGTGGCCGCGGCCCGCGGCGCCGCAGGTCACCCTGGTCTCGGCCAACGTCGTCGCTGCCCGACCCGCCGGGCGTCACGGTGGTGCCGGTCAGCGACGCCCGCGAGCTGCAGCGCGCGATGACCGAAGCTCACGCCCGGCGCCGACGTGGTGGTGATGGCCGCGGCGGTCGCCGATTTCCGGCCGGCCGACGCGGGCGCGACCAAGATCAAGAAGCGGGCCGGTCAGGAGCCGGAACCGCTGGCGCTGGTGCAGAACCCGGACATCCTGGCCGGCCTCGCCGCGCCCGGGCCCGACGCCCCGCCGTGGTGGTCGGCTTCGCCGCCGAGACCGGTGACGAGCACGGCTCCGTGCTGGACTACGCGCGGGACAAGCTGGCCCGCAAGGGCTGCGACCTGCTGGTGGTCAACCGGGTGGACGGCGGCCGGGCGTTCGAGGTCGCCGACAACGCCGGGGTCATCCTGGCCGCCGACGGCACCGAGCCGGTGCAGATCCCGCTCGGCCCGAAGACCGTGCTCGCCGCGGCCGTCTGTGACGCGATCGCCGCGCTCGACTGCGGCACCGCGCGGGAGCCGTCCGCAATGACCGGATCCCGACCGCTGACCGCGTAGGGTCGGCTGCACCTGCGGCCGTGTCTGATCATGCCCGCAGCCACCCGCACCATGCACCGCCCCATGACCCGACCACCGATCCCTGACTAGGAGCCGCAGCCGTGACCTCCCGCCTGTTCACCTCCGAATCCGTCACCGAGGGCCACCCGGACAAGATCTGCGACGCGATCAGCGACGCGATCCTGGACGAGCTGCTCCGGCAGGACCCGAACAGCCGGGTCGCGGTCGAGACGATGGTCACCACCGGCCAGGTGCACGTCGCCGGTGAGGTCACCACCACCGCCTACGCCGACATCCCGACGATCGTCCGGGACACCGTCCTCGGCATCGGCTACGACTCGTCGGCCAAGGGCTTCGACGGCGCATCCTGCGGCGTGAACGTGGCCATCGGCGCGCAGTCCCCGGACATCGCGCAGGGCGTGGACACCGCGTACGAGGCCCGGACGCACTCCGCCGAAGAGATCGACGACGCTCTGGACCAGCAGGGCGCCGGCGACCAGGGCCTGATGTTCGGCTACGCCTGCACCGACACCCCCGAGCTGATGCCGCTGCCGATCGCGCTGGCGCACCGGCTGTCCCGCGGGCTGACCGGCGGTCCGCAAGTCCGGCGCCGTGCCGTACCTGCGGCCCGACGGCAAGACCCAGGTCACCATCGAGTACGTCGGCGACCGGGCGGTGCGGCTGGACACCGTCGTGGTGTCCAGCCAGCACGCCGAGAACATCGACCTCGAGCAGCTGCTCGCCGTCGACGTCCGGGAGCAGGTCGTCGAGCCCGAGCTCGCCGCGCTGGACATCGACACCACGCGACTACCGGCTGCTGGTCAACCCGACCGGCCGGTTCGTCATCGGCGGGCCGATGGGTGACGCCGGGCTGACCGGCCGCAAGATCATCGTCGACACCTACGGCGGGATGGCCCGGCACGGCGGCGGCGCGTTCTCCGGCAAGGACCCGTCCAAGGTCGACCGGTCCGCCGCCTACGCGATGCGCTGGGTGGCCAAGAACGCGGTCGCCGCCGGGCTGGCCGACCGGATCGAGGTGCAGGTCGCCTACGCCATCGGCAAGGCGCTCCCCGGTCGGGCTGTTCGTCGAGACCTTCGGCACCGAGCAGGTCGACCCGGACAAGATCGCCGACGCCATCCGCCAGGTGTTCGACCTGCGGCCGGCCGCGATCATCCGCGACCTGGACCTCAAGCGCCCGATCTACGCGCAGACCGCCGCCTACGGCCACTTCGGCCGCACCGACGTCGACCTGCCCTGGGAGAACACCGACCGCGCCGCCGACCTCAAGTCGGTCCTCGGCATCTGACCCCGCCCTGCCGCGCGGATCAACTTCCACCGCGCGGATCAACTGACCCGTTTGTGACTGGTGTGACGAAGTCAACGAGTTCATCCGCGCGGCCGCGCGGCTGCGGACCGGCGGGCCGGGCTGACGGTGGCGTCTGATATCCAGAGGGCATGACCGCACCACGCCCGCACGCAGCGGCCACCCGGCGCGAGCCGGGTGCCGCCGGCGGCGCCGGGCGCGCAGGTACCGGCCGACGATGCTGCCGGTGGCGCGGGTGCTGGTCGACGTCTCGCTCGCCCACCTCGACCGGCCGTACGACTACCTGGTGCCCGAGCCGGACAGCGCCGCTGCCCAGCCCGGGGTGCGGGTCCGGGTGCGGTTCGCCGGCCGGCTGGTCAACGGTTACGTCTGGCGCGGCTCGCGGAGTCCGAGCATCCGGGCGGCTGGGCTTCCTGGAGCGGGTGCTGTCGGCCGAGCCGGTGCTGACGCCCGAGGTCGCCGAGCTGGCCCGGGCGGTGGCGGACCGGTACGCCGGGTCGACGGCCGACGTGCTGCGGCTGGCCGTGCCCCCGCGGCACGCCAAGACCGAGGCCGAGGTCGTAACGAGCAGAGCCGCCCGGACTGCCGTACCGGCTACCGAGGCACCGCCGAACGGCACCCCGGCGGCCGTCCGATGACGACCCGGTCGCCGGTGATCCGGTGATGGCCGCCATGCGATCACACGACTCGGCGGCGGAGCCGGTCCAGCCGGATGGCGGCGATACCCGGCCGGCGCGGCGTTCCTCAACGCGGTCCGCGAACGCCGTCCGGCGCGTGCGGTGTGGCAGGCACTGCCGGGCGAGGACTGGCCGGCGCGGCTGGCGGAGGCCGCGAAGACCGCCGCGGACTGCCGGTCTCGGCGCGCTGCTGATCGTGCCCGATGCCCGTGATCAACAACCTCGCCCTGACCTACAACCCGCAGGCCGGCACGCTCGACACCCGCGCCAACTTCGGCGAGTCGATCAACCAGCTCAAGGCCGACCCGGCAGCCCTGCTGTGCGGCTTCGTCGGGCAGGTCGAGCGCTCGGGCCAGGTCTGCGACCGGATCACCGACCTGCTCGGCCGCTCGCGGCCCGGAGCGCTCGGCAGCGCCCGACGTGCTGCCCGCGCAGGACGTCTTCGACCCCACCCTCGGCGGCCTCGTGGAGGTGGAGCGATGAAGCGCCTGAAGACCCTCGTCGCTCGGCGCGGTGGCCGCGGTGGTGCTCTCGGCCTGCGACGCCAGCGTCTACTCCCTCCCGCTGCCCGGCGGCCCCGACGTCGGCGAGAACCCGATGACGATCAAGGTCGAGTTCGCCGACGTCCTCGACCTGGTGCCCCAGTCGACGGTCAAGGTCAACGACGTCAGCGTCGGCAAGGTGACCGCCATCGACCTCGAGGGCTACCAGGCCCTGGTCACCCTCGAGGTGCGGCGCGACGTCGAGCTGCCCGACAACGCGCGTGGCCGAGCTGCGCCAGACCAGCCTGCTGGGCGAGAAGTTCGTCGAGCTGAGCGCGCCCGAGCAGGGCGCCAGCGCCAACCAGCTCGCCGACGGCGACAAGATCCCGATCGAGCGCGCCGGGCCGCAACCCCGAGGTGGAGGAGGTGCTCGGCGCGCTGAGCCTGCTGCTCAACGGCGGCGGCGTCGCGCAGCTCAAGACCATCACCCAGGAGCTCAACCTGGCCCTGGAGGGCCGCGAGGACTCGGCGAGGTCGGTGCTGCGCCAGCTGCGGGTCTTCACCGGCCAGCTCGACGAGAACAAGGAGGACATCGTCGACGCGATCGAGTCCCTCAACCGGCTCGCGATCGCCGCCGAGAAGCAGCTCCCGACCATCGACAAGGCCCTCGAGGAGCTGCCCAGCGCCCTCGACTCGATCGACCGCCAGCGCGACGACCTCGTCGAGATGCTCACCGCCCTCGACCAGCTGTCGTCGGTCGCCGTCGACGTGATCGCGGCGTCCAAGGACTCCACCATCACCTCCCTGCAGCGGCTCGACCCCGTGCTGACGCAGCTCGCCGCCTCGGGCGACGACTTCACCAACGCGTTCCACGTCTTCCTGACCTACCCGTTCGTCGACGAGGTCGGTCGGCCGGGACCCGCAGGTCGCCCGCAACCTGCACATGGGCGACTACACCAACCTCTCGATCACCCTCGACGTCGACGTCGCGGGCGGTGCGAGCGCGACCCCGTCGCTGCCGACCAACCTGCCCACCGTGATCGACCCGACCGTCATCGTCAACGACGTCCTGGCCTGCCTCCAGAGCGGCTCGCTGACCAGCGAGGCCTGCAAGCGGGTGCTGGCCAACCTCGCAGAAGCTGACCCAGCTGCGCGAGGAGTGCGCCAAGGCGGAGAACAAGGACAAGGACGTGTGCCGCGAGCTCAACTCGATCCCCGGCACTGCCGTCCCCGCCGGTCCCGCTGCCGACGACCGCTCCCGACCACGCCTGCCGCCGACGATCCTGCCGACGACGCTGCTCCCCACGGGCCTCGGGCGGGCCGGCACCGCGCGAGCGGCCGCGGTCGGGCGACCTGACCGTCGCGTGACCTCATGGACCTCTACGACCCGGCGCTCGTCAGCCTGCTGGTCCCGGGGATGGTGCAGCGATGATCACCCGTCGGACCAAGGTGCAGCTGCTCGTCTTCGCCCTCATCACCCTGATCGGCGTCAGCTTCGTGGGCGCCCGCTACGCCCGGCTGGACCGGGTGTTCCTCGACCAGAGCTACACGGTCGTGGCGCACTTCGCCGACTCCGGCGGCGCCTTCGCGGGCGCCGAGGTGTCCTACCGCGGCGTGCGGGTGGGCCAGGTCGAGGAGCTCGTCCTGACCGAGGACGGCGTCGACATCCACCTCGACATCGACAACGAGTTCGACGACATCCCCGCCGACGCCCTGGCGCTGGTGGGCAACCGCTCGGCGGTGGGCGAGCAGTACGTCGAGCTGCAGCCGCAGAGCGACAAGGGTCCCTTCCTCGAGGACGACTCGCAGATCGCCCGCGACCGCACGACCACCCCGATCCAGACCGACACCCTGCTGACCCACCTCGACGAGACCGTGCGCAGCGTCGACCAGGACGACCTGCGCACCGTCACCTCCGAGTTCGGCCTGGCCTTCAACGGCGCCGGCGAGGACCTGCAGACGATCCTCGACAGCAGCAACGCCTTCATCACCGTCGGCGGACGAGAACTTCGGGGTGACCGTCGACCTGATCCGCGACAGCAACACCGTCCTCAAGGGCCAGATCGACTCCGAGAGCGCCTTCCGCCGCTTCGCCCGCGACCTGTCGGCGTTCTCCACGACCGTGGCCGACCACGACAAGGACCTGCGCGCGCTCATCGAGGACGGCTCCGCTCGGCGCCAACGAGCTGCGCGTCTTCCTCGAGGACAACGAGGTCGAGCTCGGCGAGCTGATCAACAACCTCGTCACCACCGGCGAGGTCGTGGTCAAGCACCTCGACGGCATCGAGCAGCTCCTCGTGATCTACCCCTACGTCGTGGAGGGCGGCTTCACGGTCGTCTCGAAGTCGCCCGGCACCGGCCTCTACGACGCCCACTTCGGGATGGTGCTCACCCAGGAGCCCGCACGTCTGCCTCCAGGGCTACGAGGGCACCGACCGCCGCTCGCCGCTCGACGGCAGCAACCGGCCGATGAAGGAGGACACCCGCTGCACGGCGCCGGCGTCGCGAGACCAACGCCCGCGGTGCGCAGAACATCCAGGCGCCGCGCCCGGCGACCGGGTGGGGACCGGCGGACTTCGCCTACGACCCCGCGACCGGCGCGGTCACCTCCGACCCCGCCGAGGTCGCGCGCCTCGAGCGTGCCGGTAGCGTGGCCCCCCGCAGTCTCGGAGAGGAGACGTGGAAGTGGCTCTACCTCCAGCCCCTGCTGGCGCGCGACTGACCCCCCGGGTCCGGGTCGCGATCGCCGCCGCGCTGGCGCTGGTCGTGGCCGTCTGCGTCGCGCTCCTGATCTGGATGTCCCTCGGCGGGCGCGCCTCCGCCGACGGCGGCCTCGACCTGCCCGACGAGCGCGAGCAGGTGATGAGCCTGACCGACCAGTTCGTCAAGCGGCTCGGCACCTACAGCCCCGACATGCTCGACGACTCCGGGCAGATGCCGGACTACCGCGACCAGGTCCGCGAGGTGATCACGCCCAAGTTCGCCGCCGACTTCGACAAGGAGGTCGCGACCGCCGAGCAGCTCGTCGCCCAGGGCGGCATCACCCGCACCGCCGACGTCTTCGCGACCGCCGTGTCCTCGATCGACGACGACTCCGCCCGCGTGCTGGTCGCCGGCGCCTTCACCGACAGCTACGAGCAGGGCGACGGGCGACGAAGGCCGCGACCGTCGACCAGGAGCCGCTGCCGTTCCGCTTCACCGTCGACCTGGTGATGATCGACGGGGAGTGGCTCGTCGACGACTTCTCGCCCGGTGAGCGCGCCCGCCGAGCCCGAGGCCGGCGACCGGCCCACGGAGGGGAGCACGCCGTGAGCGACGCACCCACCTGGTACGACCTCCTCGACGTCCCCCGCGACGCCTCGGCCGACGAGGTCCGCGCGGCGTGGAAGGCCCAGATCGCCGACCTCGAGCCCGGCGACCGCCGCTTCGACGCCCTCAACCGGGCCGCGAAGGTCCTGCTCGACCCCGCCGCGCGAGCGGCGTACGACGCCGAGCACCCGCAGCGTCGACGACCGAGGTCGCGGAGCGAGCGCTCCGCCGATGGTCGACGACCGGGTCCGACCGGCCCGGCACGCGACCGACGACGAGGCCGGGTCCCGAGACCGGGCCGCGCCCGCCGACCGGCCGGCGTCCCGTCCTGGCTGCTGGCCGGGCTGGCGATCGTGGCGGCCGGCCTGGTCGCGGCCACGCTGTGGATGTGGACCGCGCGGCGACGACGGGCGGCGACGACTCCGCCGCCCGCGACGCCCAGGTCGCGGCCGAGCGCGCCGTCGTGCCCGTGCTGTCCTACGACTACGAGCACCTCGACGAGGACCAGCAGGCCGCGCAGGCGCTGATGACCGGCAACTACCGCGAGGAGTACGACAAGCTCTTCACGGTGCTGGAGGAGAACGCGCCGCAGACGCAGACGAAGGTGACGCGCCTCGGTGGTCGCCTCCGGCATCGTCCGGGCGACCGACGAGCGGGTGCAGGTGCTGGTCTTCGTGGACCGGCCCGACGACCAACAAGCTCGAGCGCGGAGCCGGTCGTCTACAAGGACCAGGTGACGCTGTCGATGCAGCTCGTCGACGGCGAGTGGCTGGTCGACGACATGGTCACCTCGCCCGTCCAGGGGTGAGCCGCGAGCGGCTGCGCCGCGCCAATCGGCGCGTCCTGCTTGACCCGGGGCGTTCCGGCGTTCATAATCATCGCGCAACGCGTGGCGCTTTCCCTCCGGGAATTGACCCCGCGTTTGAGGCGTGTCCCGATGTGCGCTATCGTGTCTCCTTGCGCCTGCCCTCAGATGCCCGACGCCCTCCGGACGGCTGTCGTGGTGGTCGGCCGGCGCCGATCACTCGCTCATTTGTGAGGACACCTCTTGGCCGCGCGCAGCTCCGCTGGTAACCACCGTCGCACCTCTTTCGCAAAGATCACCGAACCTCTCGAGGTTCCCCCCCTCATCTCGCTCCAGACCGAGCAGCTTCGACTGGCTGGTCGGCGGAGAGCGGTGGGAGGCCGCCGTGGCAGCCCGCAGGGCCGCCGGTGAGGACGTCTCCGAGAAGACCGGTCTGCAGGAGATCTTCGAGGAGATCTCCCCGATCGAGGACTTCTCCGAGACGATGATGCTCTCCTTCGACAACCCCGTCTTCCTCGACGAGAAGTACACCGAGGAGGAGTGCAAGGAGAAGGACTTCACCTACTCCCGGCCCGCTCTACGTCTCGGCCGAGTTCATGAACCACGAGACCGGCGAGATCAAGGGCCAGACGGTCTTCATGGGCGACTTCCCCATGATGACCAAGAAGGGCACCTTCATCATCAACGGCACCGAGCGGGTCGTCGTGTCCCAGCTCGTCCGTTCGCCCGGCGTCTACTTCGAGTCGTCGCCCCGACAAGACCTCGGACAAGGACATCTTCACCGCCAAGCTCATCCCGAGCCGTGGCGCGTGGCTGGAGTTCGAGATCGACAAGCGCGACCTGGTCGGCGTGCGCCTGGACCGCAAGCGCAAGCAGAACGTCACCGTCCTGCTCAAGGCGCTCGGCTGGACCACCGACCAGATCCGCGAGGAGTTCGGCCAGTACGAGTCGATGATGCTGACGCTCGAGAAGGACAGCGTCCGCTACGAGGTCGTCCACGAGGAGCTGCAGAAGAAGGCGCGGGGCGAGGCCCCGACCGCCGAGCAGGTCAACGTCGAGGTCACCCGCCTCGCGCTGCTCGACATCTACCGCAAGCTGCGCCCCGGCGAGCCGCCGACGGCCGAGGCTGCGCAGACGCTGCTGAACAACTACTACTTCAACCGCAAGCGCTACGACCTGGCGAAGGTCGGCCGCTACAAGATCAACAAGAAGCTCGGCCTGCACGAGGCGTTCGACCAGCAGACGCTGACCATCGACGACGTCGTGGCCGCCATCCGCTACGTCGTGCAGCTGCACGCCGCGGGCATCCAGGCCGACTCGCCCGACCTGCTCGACGCTGCCGGCAACGTCGTCGAGGGCCCCGACGGTTCGCCCGTCAAGGTCCAGGCCGACGACATCGACCACTTCGGCAACCGCCGCATGCGCACGGTCGGCGAGCTCATCCAGAACCAGCTCCGCACGGGCCTGGCCCGCATGGAGCGCGTGGTCCGCGAGCGGATGACGACCCAGGACGTCGAGGCCATCACGCCGCAGTCCCTGATCAACATCCGCCCCGTGGTCGCGGCGCTGAAGGAGTTCTTCGGCACCTCGCAGCTCTCGCAGTTCATGGACCAGACCAACCCGATCGCGGGCCTGACGCACAAGCGTCGCCTGTCCGCGCTCGGTCCCGGTGGTCTGTCCCGTGACCGCGCCGGCATGGAGGTCCGTGACGTCCACCCGTCGCACTACGGCCGCATGTGCCCGATCGAGACCCCGGAAGGCCCCAACATCGGCCTGATCGGCTCGCTCGCCTCCTACGGTCGGATCAACCCGTTCGGCTTCGTCGAGACCCCCTACCGCCGCGTGGTCAAGGGTGTCGTCACCGACGAGATCGACTACCTGACCGCCGACGACGAGGACCGCTACGTCATCGCGCAGGCCAACGCGCCGCTCGACTCGAAGATGAAGTTCGTCGAGGAGCGCGTCCTGGTGCGCCAGCAGAAGGGTGAGGTCGACGCGATCCTGGCCGAGGAGGTCGACTACATGGACGTCTCGCCGCGCCAGATGGTGTCGGTCGCGACGGCCCTGATCCCGTTCCTCGAGCACGACGACGCCAACCGTGCGCTCATGGGCGCCAACATGCAGCGCCAGGCCGTCCCGCTGGTCGTCAGCGACAGCCCGCTGGTCGGCACCGGCATGGAGTACCGCGCCGCCGTCGACGCCGGCGACGTGGTCGTGGCCGACAACGCCGGTGTGGTGAAGGAGGTGTCCGCCGACGCCATCGAGACGATGAACGACGACGGCACCTACCAGACCTACAAGCTGGCCAAGTTCAAGCGCTCCAACCAGGGCACCTGCATCAACCAGCGCCCGCTGGTGAAGGCCGGGGACCGCCTCGAGGTCGGCACGCCGATCGCCGACGGTCCGTGCACCGACAACGCCGAGATGGCGCTGGGCACCAACCTGCTCGTCGCCTTCATGCCGTGGCAGGGCCACAACTACGAGGACGCGATCATCCTCAGCCAGCGCCTGGTGCAGGAGGACGTCCTCACCTCGATCCACATCGAGGAGCACGAGGTCGACGCCCGCGACACCAAGCTCGGCCCCGAGGAGATCACGCGGGACATCCCCAACGTCTCCGAGGAGGGCCTGGCCGACCTCGACGAGCGCGGCATCATCCGCATCGGCGCCGAGGTCACCACCGGTGACATCCTCGTCGGCAAGGTCACGCCCAAGGGCGAGACCGAGCTCACCCCCGAGGAGCGCCTGCTCCGCGCGATCTTCGGCGAGAAGGCGCGCGAGGTGCGCGACACCTCGATGAAGGTGCCCCACGGTGAGTCCGGCACGGTCATCGGCGTCCGCGTCTTCGACCGCGAGGACGGCGACGACCTGCCCCCGGGCGTCAACCAGCTGGTCCGCGTCTACGTCGCCCAGAAGCGCAAGATCTCGGTCGGCGACAAGCTCGCCGGACGCCACGGCAACAAGGGCGTCATCGCCAAGATCCTGCCGGTCGAGGACATGCCGTTCATGGAGGACGGCACCCCGGTCGACGTCGTGCTCAACCCGCTGGGTGTGCCGCGACGGATGAACATCGGCCAGATCCTCGAGCTCCACCTCGGCTGGCTCGCCAAGCAGGGCTGGGACATCGACCTGCACGCCGACAAGGGCTACGTCGGAGTGGAAGGACCGCCTCATCTCGATCCACGCCGAGAAGAGCCGAGCCCGGCACCAAGGTCGCGACCCCGGTGTTCGACGGTGCGCGCGAGGACGAGATCACCGGTCTGCTCGGCGCCACGCTGCCCAACCGTGACGGTGAGCGGATGGTCAAGGAGGACGGCAAGGCCGCCCTCTTCGACGGTCGCTCCGGTGAGCCGTTCCCGGAGCCGGTGGCCGTGGGCTACATGTACATCCTCAAGCTGCACCACCTCGTCGACGACAAGATCCACGCTCGCTCGACCGGCCCCTACTCGATGATCACGCAGCAGCCCCTGGGCGGTAAGGCCCAGTTCGGTGGCCAGCGGTTCGGCGAGATGGAGGTCTGGGCGATGGAGGCCTACGGCGCTGCCTACGCCCTCCAGGAGCTGCTGACGATCAAGTCCGACGACGTGCCGGGCCGCGTGAAGGTCTACGAGGCGATCGTCAAGGGCGAGAACATCCCCGACTCGGGCATCCCCGAGTCGTTCAAGGTGCTCGTCAAGGAGATGCAGTCCCTCTGCCTCAACGTCGAGGTGCTGTCGCAGGACGGCACGCGCCATCGCGTTGAAGGACGCCGAGGAAGACGTCTTCCGCGCGGCCGAGGAGCTCGGCATCGACCTGTCCCGGCGCGAGCCCAGCAGCGTCGAAGAAGTCTGAGGTGAGTCCCGGGCGGCGTCACGCGCCGCCCGGGCCCCTCGGTCCCACAGCCACCTGACTCTCAAACAGCAACCAAAGGAACACATCTTGCTGGACGTGAACTTCTTCGAGCAGATTCAGATCGGCCTGGCCACCGCGGACGAGATCCGCGCGTGGAGCCACGGCGAGGTCAAGAAGCCGGAGACCATCAACTACCGCACGCTCAAGCCCGAGCGTGACGGCCTCTTCTGCGAGAAGATCTTCGGTCCCACCCGGGACTGGGAGTGCTACTGCGGCAAGTACAAGCGCGTGCGCTTCAAGGGCATCATCTGCGAGCGCTGTGGCGTCGAGGTCACCCGCTCCAAGGTGCGTCGCGAGCGGATGGGCCACATCGAGCTCGCCGCCCCCGTGACCCACATCTGGTACTTCAAGGGCGTCCCGTCGCGCCTGGGCTACCTGCTCGACCTGGCGCCGAAGGACCTCGAGAAGGTCATCTACTTCGCCGCCTACATGATCACCTCGGTCGACGAGGACGCGCGCCACCGCGACCTGTCCTCCCTCGAGGACAAGGTCGGCCTGGAGCGCGAGCGCCTCGAGAAGCGTCGCGACACCTCGGTCGAGGACCGCGCCAAGAAGCTCGAGGAGGACCTCGCCACCCTCGAGGCCGAGGGCGCCAAGGCCGACGCCAAGCGCAAGGTGCGCGACGGTGCCGACCGCGAGATGAACCAGCTCCGTGACCGCGCCAACCGCGAGATCGAGCGGCTGGAGGAGGTCTGGGACACGTTCAAGTCCCTCAAGGTCCAGGACCTGCTCGGCGACGAGCTCCTCTACCGCGAGATGAAGAACTGGTTCGGCAAGTACTTCGAGGGCCACATGGGCGCCACGGCGATCCAGAAGCGCCTCGAGGACTTCGACGTCGAGGCCGAGGTCGAGTCGCTGCGCGACACGATCGCCAACGGCAAGGGCCAGCGCAAGGTCCGCGCCCTCAAGCGCCTCAAGGTCGTCGACGCGTTCCGCAAGACCGGCAACCAGCCGATCGGCATGGTGCTCGACGCCGTACCCGTCATCCCGCCGGACCTGCGTCCGATGGTGCAGCTCGACGGTGGCCGCTTCGCCACCTCCGACCTCAACGACCTGTACCGCCGCGTCATCAACCGCAACAACCGCCTCAAGCGCCTGCTCGACCTCGGCGCGCCCGAGATCATCGTCAACAACGAGAAGCGGATGCTGCAGGAGGCCGTCGACTCGCTGTTCGACAACGGCCGTCGTGGTCGTCCGGTCACCGGCCCGGGCAACCGGCCGCTGAAGTCGCTGTCCGACATGCTCAAGGGCAAGCAGGGCCGCTTCCGCCAGAACCTCCTCGGCAAGCGCGTCGACTACTCCGGCCGCTCGGTCATCGTGTCCGGTCCGCAGCTGAAGCTGCACCAGTGCGGTCTGCCCAAGCAGATGGCGCTGGAGCTGTTCAAGCCGTTCGTGATGAAGCGCCTCGTCGACCTGTCGCACGCGCAGAACATCAAGTCCGCCAAGCGGATGGTCGAGCGTGCTCGCCCGGTCGTGTGGGACGTCCTCGAAGAGGTCATCACCGAGCACCCGGTGCTGCTCAACCGCGCGCCGACGCTGCACCGGCTCGGCATCCAGGCGTTCGAGCCGCAGCTGATCGAGGGCAAGGCCATCCAGATCCACCCGCTGGTCTGCACCGCGTTCAACGCGGACTTCGACGGTGACCAGATGGCGGTGCACCTGCCGCTGTCCGCCGAGGCGCAGGCCGAGGCCCGGATCCTGATGCTGTCGACCAACAACATCCTCAAGCCGTCCGACGGCCGGCCGGTGACGATGCCGACCCAGGACATGATCGTCGGCCTGTTCTTCCTCACCACCGACCGCGACGGTCAGCCCGGCGAGGGCCGGGGCTTCTCCTCGCAGGCCGAGGCGATCATGGCCTTCGACCGGGGTGAGATCTCGCTGCAGAGCAAGATCCGGCTCCGGCTCGACGGCATCGTGCCGCCGCTCGAGCTCGAGCTCGGCGACTGGGAGGAGGGTCAGTCGCTGACCCTCGAGACCACGCTGGGCCGCGCGCTGTTCAACGACACGCTCCCTGCCGACTACCCCTACGTGAACTACGAGGTGGGCAAGAAGGCTCTGGGCGCGATCGTCAACGACCTGGCCGAGCGCTACACCAAGGTCGAGGTGGCCGCGTCGCTGGACGCCCTCAAGGACACCGGCTTCCACTGGGCGACCCGCTCGGGAGTCACCGTCTCCATCGAGGACGTCGTCACGCCGTCGGAGAAGGCCGCGATCCTGGCCGACTACGAGGGACAGGCCTCGAAGGTGCAGAAGCAGTTCGAGCGCGGCCTGGTCACCGACGACGAGCGTCGCCAGGAGCTCATCGAGATCTGGACCCAGGCGTCGAACGACGTCGCCAAGGTCATGGAGAAGAACTTCGACCGGTCGAACCCGATCTTCATGATGGTCGACTCCGGTGCGTCCGGAAACATGATGCAGATCCGGCAGGTCGCAGCCATGCGTGGCCTGGTGGCCAACCCGAAGGGCGACATCATCCCGCGGCCGATCAAGGCCAACTTCCGGGAGGGCCTGTCGGTGCTGGAGTACTTCATCTCCACCCACGGCGCCCGCAAGGGACTGGCCGACACCGCGCTGCGTACCGCCGACTCGGGCTACCTGACCCGTCGTCTGGTGGACGTCTCGCAGGACGTCATCATCCGCGAGGACGACTGCGGCACCGAGCGCGGTCTGCCCAAGCGGATCGGTGAGCGTCGTGAGGACGGCACGGTCGTCAAGCACGAGAACGCCGAGACCGCGGCGTACGCCCGGTCCGCGGCGACCGAGGTCACCCACCCGGAGACCGGCGAGATTCTCGCCGGTGCCGGCGAGGACCTCGGCGACGTGAAGATCGGCGAGCTGGTCGCGGCCGGGATCGAGGAGGTCAAGGTCCGCTCCGTGCTGACCTGTGACGCCAAGACCGGTACCTGCGCGAAGTGCTACGGCCGCTCGCTGGCCACCGGCAAGCTCGTCGACATCGGCGAGGCTGTCGGCATCATCGCGGCCCAGTCGATCGGTGAGCCCGGCACGCAGCTGACGATGCGTACCTTCCACACCGGTGGTGTGGCCTCCGCGGACGACATCACGCAGGGTCTGCCCCGTGTGGTCGAGCTGTTCGAGGCGCGGTCGCCCAAGGGTCGTTCGCCGATCTCCGAGGCGGCCGGCCGGGTCGAGATCGAGGAGACCGACAAGGCCCGCAAGGTGCTGGTCACTCCCGACGACGGCTCCGAGGTCCAGGAGTACCCCGTCTCCAAGCGTTCGCGCCTGCTGGTGGCCGACGGCGACCACATCGAGGTCGGCCAGATGCTCACGGTCGGTACCCCCGACCCGCAGGACGTGCTGCGGATCCTCGGGGTGCGCAAGGCGCAGGAGCACCTGGTGGACGAGGTCCAGCAGGTCTACCGCTCGCAGGGTGTGTCGATCCACGACAAGCACATCGAGATCATCGTGCGGCAGATGCTGCGCCGGATCACGGTGATCGAGTCCGGTGACACCAACCTGCTCCCGTCCGAGCTGATCGACCGGGTCGTCTTCGAGGAGGAGAACCGTCGCGTGGTCTCCGAGGGCGGCAAGCCGGCCTCGGGTCGTCCGGTGCTCATGGGCATCACCAAGGCCTCGCTGGCGACCGAGTCGTGGCTCTCGGCGGCCTCCTTCCAGGAGACCACCCGGGTGCTCACCGACGCGGCGATCCACGGTCGCTCCGACGCCCTGCGCGGCCTGAAGGAGAACGTCATCATCGGCAAGCTGATCCCGGCGGGCACCGGCCTCGAGCGGTACCGCAACATCCGGGTGGAGCCCACCGAGGAGGCCCGTGCCGCGGCGTACTCCGTGACCGGCTACGACTCGTACGACTACGAGTTCGGCGCCGGCACCGGCCAGGCCGTGGCCCTGGACGACTTCGACTTTGGTTCCTACCAAAACTGAGTCCTGAGACGCTGACCCGCCCGAAAGTTTCGGGCGGGTCAGCGTCGTTTCTGGAGGATTGAGAGGATCGGCCCGTGAGCGCACCCCGGCAGACCGACGTGCTGGTCGTGGGCGCCGGCCCCGCCGGGTCGGCGGCCGCCGCCTGGGCCGCCCGGGCGGGGCTGGACACGCTGCTGGTCGACGCCGCCGTCTTCCCGCGCGACAAGACCTGCGGTGACGGGCTGACCCCGCGAGCCATCCACGAGCTTCAGCTGCTCGGGCTCGAGGACTGGCTGCGCGCCCACACCGTCAACCAGGGACTCCGGGCCCACGGCTTCGGTCAGACGCTGCTCCTGCCCTGGCCGGGTGGATCGCTGCCCGACTGGGGCTCGGCCGTCGCCCGCACCGAGCTGGACGACCACCTCCGCACCACCGCGATCAAGGCGGGTGCCGCCGCGGTCGACGGCGCCCGCGCGGTCGACGTACGCCTCGAGGGCGGACGGGTCGCGGCCGTGACCTTCCGGCGTGACGGAGAGGTCTTCGACGTCGCCTGCCGTCGGCTGGTGGTCGCCGACGGGGTCCGCAGCCCGCTCGGCAAGCTGCTCGGCCGGGAGTGGCACAAGGACACGGTCTACGCCGTCGCGGGCCGCTCCTACCTCGCGTCGACGCAGTCGGACGACCCCTGGATCAGCAGCCACCTCGAGCTGCGCGGCGAGGACGGGGAGGTCCTGTCCGGGTACGGCTGGATCTTCCCGCTCGGCAGCGGCGAGGTGAACCTCGGCGTCGGCACGCTGGCCACTCAGCAGCGCCCGGCCAAGGTCGCGATCCGGCCGCTCATGCAGCGGTACGCCGACGAGCGCCGCGCCGACTTCGGGCTCAGCGGTGACCTGCGGGCACCGACCTCGGCCCTCCTTCCGATGGGCGGTGCGGTCTCGCAGGTCGCCGGCCCGAACTGGGCCCTGATCGGAGATGCCGCGGCCTGCGTCAACCCGCTCAACGGGGAGGGCATCGACTACGGCCTGGAGACCGGGCGCCTGGTCGTCGAGGTGATGGGCGAGCACGCCGACCTGTCGACGGTGTGGCCCGACCTGCTGCGGGACAGCTACGGCGAGGCCTTCTCCATCGCCCGGCGCCTGGCCGGCCTGGTCACCCTCCCCGGACTGCTCCGCACCCTCGGCCCGGCCGGAATGCGGTCGGACTGGCTGATGACCCTGGCCCTGCGCTGGATGGGCAACCTGGTGACCGACGACGACCGCGACCGTGCCGCGCGGGTCTGGCGCTGGGCGGGGCGACGATCCCTGGCGCGGGACCAGCGACCGCCCTTCTCGTGAGGGCAGGCTCCGGACTGGGTCCACTAGGTTGAGGACGTGGGCAGCCTTCCGAAGCGGCAGCGGGTCGCGGCGTACGCCGTGATCCTGCGAGTCCGGCCGGGTACGGACGGTGAGCGAGATCCTGCTCAGCCGGCTCGCGGAGCGGATCACCACCGACGAGCTCTGGACGCTTCCCGGCGGCGGTCTCGACCACGGCGAGGACCCCCGCGACGCGGTTCTGCGCGAGGTCCGGGAGGAGACCGGGCTCGACGCCGACGTCGGGGAGACCGCTCGCGTCTACTCGGCTCACCTGCCCGGCGTCTGGCGCGACGGCCGCCGCGTCGACGCACACGCACTGCGGATCGTCTATGACGGATGGGTCGCCCCGGATGCGCCGGAGCCCCGGGTGGTCGAGGTCGACGGCTCGACGTCGGAGGCCGCGTGGCATCCGGTCGCCGAGGTCGTCGACGGGCAGCTCCCCGTGGCGCCGCTGGTGCTGGAGGCGCTCGCCGACCACCAGCCGTTCCGCCTGCAGCGGGTCGGTGCCTACGCACTGATCCGCCGGCCCCCCGGGGTATCGAGGCTCAGGCGCAAGAGCGGCCTGACGACTCAACCTCCGGTGGAGAGGGAGACGTGCTGCTGGTGCAGTTCTCCGCGCGCGGCTTCCACACCGGGTCCTGGAGCCTTCCCGGAGGCGGGCTCGGGCACGGCGAGTCGCCGCGGCCTGCACTGGAGCGGGAGGTGCGGGAGGAGTGCGGGGTGGCCTGCACGGTGGGGGAGCTGCTCGCCGTCCACGACGAGGCGTTCAGCGGCACCGCGCCCTCGGGTCGCTTCGAGGACTTCCACGCCGTGCTGCTGATCTTCGCGGCAACGGTCGACCCCGACGCCGAGCCCCGCGTGGTCGAGGTCGGCGGCACCACCGGGGCGGCGGCCTGGGTGCCGGTGGCCGACGTGAGGGCCAGGAAGCTGCCGGTGCTCGACGCCGTACTCCATGCCCTCGAGGCAGCAGGCAGGATGGGCACCGATCCGACGTGAGGAGCCAACCATGAGCGAGACCGTGTTCACCTACGGAGCCCCCGCACTCAAGTTCGGCCCGGGGGCGTCGGCAGAGATCGGCTACGACCTGCAGCAGGTGGGGGTCAGACGCGTGCTGCTGGTGACCGATCCGGGGGTGGCCGCCACCGGGCACCCCGCCCGGATCGGCGAGCAGATGATCAGCCGGGGGCTCGAGGTGACGACGTACGACGGCGTCCACGTGGAGCCGACCGATGAGTCCATGGGCGCGGCGGTCGACTTCGCCCGCGAGTCGGGCCCGTTCGACGCGATCGTGGCGGTGGGCGGCGGATCCGCGATCGACACCGCCAAGGCGGTCAACCTGCTCGTGACCAACCCCGGCGAGCTGATGGACTACATCAACGCGCCGGTCGGCGCTGCCTCGGCCCCGGTCAACGCGCTGCTGCCGCTCGTCGCCTGCCCGACCACGACCGGCACGGGCAGCGAGAGCACCACGATCTGCGTCCTCGACGTCTTGTCGCTGAAGGTCAAGACCGGGATCAGCCACCCGCGGCTGCGGCCCACCCTGGCCGTCGTCGACCCCACGCTGACCCTGACCCAGCCGGCGATGGTGACCGCTGCGGCCGGGATGGACATCCTGTGCCACGCGCTCGAGAGCTACACCGCGCGGTGGTATGCCGGCTTCGACGCCAAGCAGCCGGAGCAGCGGGTGCCCTACTGCGGAGCGAACCCGATCGCGGACATGTGGTCGGAGCGCGCCCTGTCGCTGCTCGCCGGTGCCTTCCGGGGAGCGGTCAAGGACGGCTCGGACCCCGATGCGCGCGAGCAGATGGCGCTGGCCGCCACGTTTGCCGGCCTCGGCTTCGGCAACGCCGGAGTGCACATCCCGCACGCCAACGCCTACCCGATCGCCGGGCGGGTGCGCGACTACCGGCCGGCGGGCTATCCCGACGACGAGGCGATCGTGCCGCACGGGATGGCGGTCTCGCTGACCGCCCCGGAGGCCTTCCGGTTCACGTTCGAGGCCGCTCCGGAGCGACACCTGCACGCCGCGCGGCTGCTCGACCCGTCCTGCCCCGCAGACGGGCCGGACGCGCTGCCCGGGGTGCTCCAGGACCTGATGCGCGACATCGGGCTCCCCAGCGGCCTCGCCGAGGTCGGGTACGGCGATGCCGACGTCGACGACCTCGTCGAGGGATCGCTCAAGCAGCAGCGGCTGCTGGCCACCGCCCCCCGCGAGGTCACGGGCGACGACCTGGCGGGCGTGTTCCGCGGGTCCATGGAGCTCTGGTGACGGGGCCCCGGTGACGGCGGACCTCGTCGCGGAGCTCCGTCGCCGAGGGCTCACCGACGTCGACGACTCGGTCCTCACCCGGGCGCTGTACTCCTCCGACGCCTCGCTCTACCGTGTCGTGCCGCAGGTCGTGGCCCGGCCGCGTCACCCCGACGAGATCGTCGCCGCCCTCGACGCGGCGCGAGCCCTCGGAGTACCGCTGACCATGCGCGGCGCCGGTACGTCGATCGCGGGCAACGCGGTCGGACCCGGCATCGTCGTCGACACCGCCCGCCACCTCGACCGGGTCCTCTCGCTCGATCCCGAGTCGCGCACTGCCGTCGTCCAGCCCGGTGTCGTCCACGCGTCGCTGACCCGCAAGGCGCTCGCCCACGGCCTGCGGTTCGGGCCGGACCCCTCGACCCACACCCGCTGCACGATCGGCGGGATGATCGGCAACAACGCGTGCGGATCCCGGGCGCTCGGCTACGGAAGGACCGCCGACAACGTGGCGGGGATGAAGGTGGCGTTCGGGACGGGGGAGGTGGCTGAGGTCGGCGGTTCGTCCCGGGCCCGATCGTCAACCACCGGCGAGCACGCGCTGGCGCGCCTCCTCAACCGCCGGAGGTGCGCTCGCGTCGCTGGTGGACGACCACCTGGCGCACGTGCGGACGTCGTTCGGCCGTTTCTCACGACAGGTCAGTGGCTACTCCTTCGAGCACCTCCTCCCCGAGAACGGTCGTCGGGCGGACCGGTTCCTGGTCGGATCGGAAGGGACGCTCGCGCTGGTGCTCGAGGCGACGGTGGAGCTGGTGGCCGACGACCGTGACCGTCGACTCCTCGTGCTGGGGTATCCGTCGATGGCCGAGGCGGCCGACGCGGTGCCGGCAGTGCTCGACACCGGCTCGGGCCACTCGGGCCGGATCGTGGCCTGCGAAGGGCTGGACTCCCGGATCGTCGACCTCGTCCGGGCTCGCGGCCGCGGGGTGCCGGCACTTCCGCGCGGCTCCGGCTGGCTCTTCGTCGAGGTGGCCGGGGTCGACGCCCCCGCCGTGGTCGAGTCGCTCGGACGGGACGCCGGGGCGCTGGATCACCGCCTGGTCGACGACCTGGCGGAGGCGGCCGCGCTGTGGCGGATCCGGGAGGACGGCGCCGGGCTCGCGGCCCGCAGCCTGGACCGGCCGGCGTACTCCGGCTGGGAGGACGCCGCCGTCCCGCCCGAACGCCTGGGCGCGTGGCTGCGCGAGTTCGACGACCTGCTCGGCCAGCACGGTCTCGACGGTGTGCCCTACGGCCACTTCGGCGACGGGTGCGTGCACGTGCGGATCGACTTCGAGTTCGACGACGGAGGCCGCCGGTTCCGTGAGTTCCTCGTCGCCGGAGCCGAGGCCCTGAAGGGCTACGGCGGCTCGCTGTCCGGTGAGCACGGTGACGGGCGCGCGCGCTCGGAGCTGCTGCCGATGATGTACGACGAGCGGTCGCTCCAGCTGTTCTCCGCCGCCAAGGCGATCTGCGACCCGGACAACCTGCTCAACCCCGGGATCCTCGTCGACCCGGCGCCGCTCGACGCCGACCTCCGCCCTCCCCGGCCCCGTGCGGCGGTGCGGACGGCACTGCGGCTCGCCCAGGACGGCGGATCCCTGGCCGACGCCGTCCACCGCTGCACCGGGGTCGGCAAGTGCGTGGCGCCGACCCCGGGCGGCGTGATGTGCCCGTCCTGGGTCGCCACCCGGGAGGAGAAGGACTCGACCCGTGGACGCGCCCGTGTCCTCCAGGAGGCGCTCGACGGAACGCTGGTCCGCGGACTGGCCGATCCTGCGGTGCACGAAGCCCTCGACCTGTGCCTGGCCTGCAAGGGTTGTGCCTCGGACTGCCCGACCGGAGTGGACATGGGTGCCTACAAGGCCGAGGTGCTCCACCAGGCCTACGCCGGCAAGCGGCGGCCCAGGTCGCACTACACGCTGGGCCGGCTGCCGAGCTGGGTGCGGCGCTCGACCTCGTTGGCCGGCGTCGCCAACCGGACGATGCGGGGACCCGCGGCGCGGCTGGTCAGGGCGGTCGCGGGGATCGACCAGCGCCGGTCGCTGCCCGAGCTCGCCCCAGTCACGCACCGACGCTCCGTCGGGCACCCGACCCCCTCTCCGGACGTGTGGATCTGGGCCGACACGTTCACCGACCACTTCCTTCCGCAGACGGCTCGATCCGCGACCGCGATCCTCGAGGCTGCCGGGCTCCGGGTCGGGGTGATCCCGGACGACGCGTGCTGCGGCCTGACCTGGATCACCACCGGACAGCTCGACCGGGCACGTCAGATCGTCGAGAGGACGGTCGCCACGCTGGCGCCGTACGTCAGCTCCGGCGTCCCCGTCGTCGGCCTGGAGCCGTCGTGCCTGGCCACGCTGCGCACCGACGCCGTCGAGCTGACCGACGACCCGCGGGCGGCCGACGTCGCGGCCGGAGTGCGCACCCTCGTCGAGGTGCTCACGGACCTCGACTGGCAACCACCGGACCTCACCGGACTCGACGTGGTGGCGCAGCCGCACTGTCACCACGCCTCCGTGCTCGGCTGGGACGCCGACGAGCGCCTCCTGACCGGCGCCGGAGCCACGGTCACGCGGGTCCCCGGCTGCTGCGGGCTCGCGGGCAACTTCGGGATGGAGCGGGGGCACTACGACGTCTCGGTCGCGGTCGCGGAGTCCCACCTGCTGCCGACGGTCCGGTCGAATCCGGAGGCCGTCGTGCTCGCCGACGGCCTCTCCTGCCGGCATCAGCTCGCCGACCTCGCCGGCGTACCGGCGGTGCATCTCGCCGAGCTGCTGGCGTCGCGACTCGGCTGAGGTTGCCTTCGGTCCGGGTCACTACGATCGGGGCATGAATCCCCGTCAGCGCCGTCTGGTGATCCCGGTGGCGCTGGCCGGGCTGATCCTCGTCGTCGTCGTCGCAGCCCTCCTCAAGTGACCACCCCGCCATGACCGAGCCGCTCCTTCGCGTCCTGACCCGCATGCGCGGGCACCTGCTCGACCCCGACGCCCTCGTCCGGGCCGTGGGCTCCGGTCGGCAGAAGGGCCAGCAGCCACGGTGGAAGCGGGTCGAGCTCCGCTACGTCGACCTCAAGGCGGGCCGGCATCTCCAGGTCACGGCGTACGACGACCGCCAGGCCCACACCACCAACCACCCGGCCGGGGAACCGGCGCGCGAGGTGGTCGACGACCTGCTGGACGAGCCGTTCGGGAGCTGGCACGTCGAGACCACCACGGAGATCCACCAGGTCCGGGTGACCAAGCGGCTCGAGGCGGTGGTGCACACCCGCGAGCGGGAGACCGAGATCGAGGTCGACCGCGATCACGACCGGGAGAAGGGCCGGCTGCTGCCGGAGGACGACCCGGTCCTCGCGGCGCTCGGCCTGTCGGACCGGGACGGACGGATCAAGCCGAGTCGGCAGGCGAAGTACCGCCAGGTCGAGGAGTTCCTGCGGATCCTCGACGTCGGCGTCACCGAGGCGATCGAGAAGGGCCATCTGCGTCGCCCGACGCACCGAGGACCCGCTCCGCGTGGCCGACCTCGGCTGCGGCAACGCCTACCTGACCTTCACCGCTCACCGGTTCCTCACTGCGGTGCGCGGGCTGCCGGTGCGGATGACCGGCGTCGACCAGAAGGAGCAGTCCCGCGAGCACAACGCGGGGCTCGCCGCCGAGCTCGGCATCGACGCCGACTTCGTCGTGGGGTCGATCGGCGAGGCTCGCCTCGATCCGGCGCCCGAGGTGGTGCTCGCGCTGCACGCCTGCGACACCGCGACCGACGACGCCCTCGCCCGGGCCGTCGAGTGGCAGTCGACCGCTCGTGCTGGCCGCGCCCTGCTGCCACCACGACATCGCCGCCCAGCTGCGGCGAAACCCCACGCCCGAGCCCTATGCGATGCTCACGCGGCACGGCATCCTGCGTGAGCGCTTTGCCGACACCCTGACCGACGCCCTGCGCGCCTCGCTGATGCGGCTGCAGGGTTACCGCGTCGAGGTGATGCAGTTCGTCGAGAGCAAGCACACCCCGCGCAACACGATGCTGCGCGCGGTGCGGACGAGTGCCCCGGTGAAGGGCGGCGGCGTCCGCAAGGAGTACGACGACCTGGTGACGACGTGGTCCGTGCACCCCCGGCTCGCCGAGCTGCTCGGTCGTACGACCCGGGACGTCCTGATGCGGGAGCGGGTCGCGCTCGGGGCCGTGGTGCTGCCGTTCCTGCTCGGGACGCATGGCCGGGTCGCCCCCGGACGAAGGACGGGTGGTGTTCCGGTTCCAGGACCCGGCGATCGTGGAGGCCAGTGGTCTGGTGGCCCAGGACGGGCTCTTCCTGACGACCAACGACTCCGGGGACACCGGCCGGGTCTTTGCGGTCGATCCGGACAGCGGCCGGACGACCGGCGTCACCAGCTGGGCGAGCGAGCCGCAGGACGTCGAGGCGCTGGCGCCCGCGGGCGACGGCGAGGTCTGGGTCGGCGACATCGGCGACAACCTCGAGGAGCGCGCGACGATCCGGGTGACCCGCGTCCCGGTCGGCCCGGGGGACCGGGACGATCCCGGGACGTCGTACGACCTGGTGCTGCCCGGCCCGCCCCGCGACGCGGAGTCCCTGCTGAGCCACCCGGAGACCGGCCGGCTGCTGGTGGCGACCAAGGACATCTTCGGTTCGGCGCTGTTCGCCGCACCGACCGAGCTGTCGCCCGACCGCCCCAACCAGCTGCGGCGGCTCGGCCCGACGCTCACGTTCGCCACCGACGGTGCCTTCTTCCCGGACGGGAGGCACCTGGTCATCCGCAACTACGCCCAGGCCATCGTCTACACCTTTCCCGGGCTCGAACGGGTCGGCACGCTCGAGCTTCCCGACCAGCAGCAGGGCGAGGCGATCGCGGTGTCGGCTGACGACCGCGTGTTCGTGACCTCCGAGGGACGACACCAGGCGGTGGTCGAGGTGAGCCTCCCCGAGTCCCTGCGCGAACGGATGACGCCGGCGCCGGCGAGACGCGGCCGCCACGACGACCAGTCCGACACCCAAGCCGCGCAACGAGCTGCCCGAGGAGGCGGCCGCGGCCAAGCCGGGACCCGTGGCAGTGGGCGCTGGGCGCGGGACTGTTCGTCGTCGCGGTGGTGGTGCTTCTGCTCGCGGTGCGTCCGAAAGCCAGCCACCCCCGCCGCTAGCATCCACGCATGCCCCGGCTCCGCAGGACGTCTCCCGAGGATCCGGGCTGGACCCGGCGCCGGGCCGGGAAGGGCTTCGTCTACCTCGACGAGTCCGGCAAGCGTCTGTCGGCCAGGCGGGCGCAGCGGGTCAAGGACCTGGTGATCCCGCCGGCCTGGGAGGACGTCTGGATCACGCCCTACGAGAACGGTCACCTGCAGGCGGTCGGGACCGACGAGGCCGGGCGCCGGCAGTACCTCTACCACCCCGAGTGGCGCACCCGCCGCGACGCCGCCAAGCACGACCGGGTGCTCCAGTTCGGGCGGGCGCTGAGCCGGGCGCGGGAGAAGGTGCTGACCGACCTGGGCACCGACGGGATGTCGCTCGAGCGGGCGTGTGCGGTCGCCGTACGCCTGCTGGACCTCGGCTACTTCCGGATCGGCAACGACGTCTACGCCGACAAGCACGGCAGCTTCGGGCTGACCACCCTCGAGCGGCAGCACGTGCGCAAGCAGGGGAAGGTGCTGGTGTTCTGCTTCGTCGGGAAGTCCGGCGTCGAGCACCGGGTCGAGATCGACGACGCCGCGACCGTCGAGGCGCTCGAGACGATGCGTCGCCGGCGGGGCGGCGAGGACCGGCTGCTGGCGTGGAAGGACGGCCGCAGCTGGCGGAGCCTCGACTCCGCGCGCGTCAACGACTACGTCCGCGAGTCGACCGGTCTGGACGCGACGGCCAAGGACTTCCGCACCTGGCACGCCACGGTCCTGGCCGCGGCCGCGCTGGCCGAGACCGACGAGCCGGGGGAGACGAAGGCGTCACGCAAGCGCGCGGTGTCGGGGGCGATGAAGGAGGTCGCGGAGTTCCTCGGGAACACCCCGGCCCAGGCCCGGGCGTCGTACGTCGACCCGCGGGTGGTCGACGCCTACGAGGAGGGGAAGACCATCCACGGCGCCACGCGTCGGCACTACCCGAAGGCCGACGACCGGCAGGCGGCGCTGGAGCGGGCGGTCCTGCGTCTGCTGAAGTAGTGGCATGGAGATCACTCTGGTCGAGGGCGACATCACCACCCAGGAGGTCGACGCGGTCGTCAACGCCGCGAACTCCCGGATGCGGGGCGGGGGCGGGGTCGACGGAGCCATCCACCGGGCCGGCGGCCCGGCCGTCCTCGAGGACTGCAAGCAGCGCTTCCCCGACGGGCTGGCCACCGGGGACGCCGGCTGGACCACGGCCGGCGAGATGCCGGCGCGATGGGTGATCCACGTGGTCGGGCCCAACTACCGGGCCGGGCAGACCGACCGGTCCCTGCTGACCTCGTGCTACGCCCGCGCGCTCGAGGTCGCCGACGAGCTGGGTGCTCGCACGGTGGCATTCCCGCTGGTCAGCGCCGGGATCTACGGCTGGCCCCTGGACGACGCCGTCGACGCCGCCGTGGCGACGCTCTCGGCGCCGAGACCCGGGTCGAGGAGGCCCGGGTCGTGGCACTTCGGCCGGGAGGGATCGACCGCCAGACGCGATCCGTCAAAGGCTGTCGACCACGTAGTCGATACAGCCGGTGAGGGCCTCCACGTCCGCGGGGTCGATCGCCGGGTACATCGCGATCCGCAGCTGGTTGCGGCCCAGCTTGCGGTAGGGCTCGGTGTCGACGATCCCGTTGGCCCGCAGGGTCGCCGCGATGGCGGCGGCGTCGATCGACTCGTCGAAGTCGATCGTGCCGATCACCAGCGAGCGGTGCTCGGGGTCAGCGACGTACGGCGTCGTGTACGTCGTCTTCTCGGCCCACCCGTAGAGCGCGTCCGACGACGCGGTGGTCCGCTCCACCATGCCGGTCAGGCCGCCGTTGCGCGTTCATCCAGTCCAGCTGCTCGGCCATCAGGAACAGCGTGGCCACCGAGGGCGTGTTGTAGGTCTGGTTCTTTCCGGAGTTGTCGATCGCCGTCGGCAGGTCGAAGAAGGCCGGGATGTGCCGATCGGTCGCGGCGATCTCCTCGGCCCTGGCCAGCGCGCGCGGCGACATCAGCGCGATCCACAGACCGCCGTCGGAGGCGAAGCACTTCTGGGGTGCGAAGTAGTAGGCGTCCACCTGGGTCAGGTCCACCGGCAGGCCGCCGGCGCCCGAGGTGGCGTCGACCAGCACCAGCGCGTCGTCGTCGGCGCCCTGGGGGCGGCGTACGGGCGCCATCACGGCGGTGGAGGTCTCGTTGTGGGCCCACGCGTAGGCGTCCACGTCATCCTCGGCGACCGGCTCGGGCCGGGTGCCGGGGTCGGACTCGATGACCGACGGTTGGGCCAGCCAGGGCGCAGCCGCCGCAGCCTTGGCGAACTTCGACGAGAACTCGCCGAAGGAGAGGTGCTGGCTCTTGTCCCTGATCAGGCCGAACGTGGCGATGTCCCAGAACGCGGTGGCGCCGCCGTTGCCGAGGATCACCTCGTAGCCCTCCGGCAGCGAGAACAGCTCCGTCAGTCCCGCGCGCACCCGGCCGACGGTGTTCTTGACCGGCGCCTGGCGGTGGGAGGTTCCGAGCAACGACGAACCGGTCGCGGCAAGCGCGTCCACATGGCTGGTCTGGATCTTGGAGGGCCCGGCACCGAAGCGCCCGTCGGCGGGCAGCAGGTCGGTGGGGATCTTGAGGTCTGGGGCGTCGGCCATGGTGCACCCTTCGGTTGTTGGGGGCGGTGGTGTGGTGCGACGACGCTGTCAGCGCGGCCTATTCTGGCAGTCGCCCCGGACCCTGGGAAATCGAAGGGAAATGCATGGACATGCAGGTCGTCAGGGTCGGTTTCGGCCACCGCGACGCGCTGGCCATGATCGCCGCGGTGCAGGGCGAGTACGTCGCCCGCTACGGCGGCGAGGACGAGACCCCGCTGGACCCGGCCATGTTCGACCCGCCCCGGGGCAGCTTCTTCATCGGTTACGTCAACGGCCGCCCGGTGGCCTCGGGCGCGTGGCGCCGCCGCGACGACGTCGAAGCGCTCGGCAGCACGAGCACGGCCGAGATCAAGCGCATGTACGTCGATCCGGCCGCCCGCGGGCAGGGACTCGCCCGGGACATGCTCGCCCACCTCGAGCGCACCGCGGCCGAGGCCGGAGCGGCGGTGACCATCCTCGAGACCGGCATGCGGCAGCCCGAGGCGATCGAGCTCTACCAGTCGTCGGGCTACGTCGAGGTTCCCAAGTTCGGGTTCTACTGCCACGCCCCGCTGTCGCGGTGCTACGGCAAGCGCCTCGCTCCCGCCGGAGCTTGAGGAAATCTTGCCAATCCGGGGACGCACGGTCTGACCCCCCGTAACCTCCTGCCGCGTGACCCGAACCCTGAGAGCCGGACTGGCCGGCGTGGCCTCCGTGGCGATTCTGCTCGCCCTGGCGACGCCGGCCGCGGCGCAGGTCGAGGACTACGCCGCCTACAAGCCCCAGCAGTACTGCAACCCGCGGGCGAAGCCCGGCACCGAGGCGCTGGCCCGCTGGTTGGTCCACCGAGGAGGTGGGTTCGGCCCGATCTCGCGCAGGTGTGGCTCCGGTGGGGTCTCCGAGCACAAGGAGGGTCGGGCGTTCGACTGGATTCTCGACGCGGGTAGGCGCAAGGACCGGCGGATCGCCCAGGAGTTCCTCGAGGTCGGCGTTCGCGACCGACCAGCGGGACAACGAGCACGCCAAGGCGCGCCGGATGGGGATCATGTACATCATCTGGAACGACCACATGTACTCCGCGTGGGACCAGTTCGAGCGCGAGGACTACCTCAGCTCCAGCTGCAAGAGCGTCCAGAAGTGCTCGAAGACCCTGCGTCACCGCGACCACATGCACATCTCGCTGAGCCGTCAGGGCGGTCGGGGCGAGACCAGCTGGTACGCGGGCCGGGTCAGCGCCGACTGACCACCAGGTAACGCTCGTCGTCGATCTCCCGGCCCCAGTACGTCGCCTCCGGCAGCAACCGCAGCTCGGCCTCGCGGCCGGTCGACTCGACCAGCTCGACGGTTCGCGCGGCGGTGAGGCCGGCGCCGGTGGACCAGCTGCCCTCGACCAGCACCAGGCGCCCGCCGGGCCCGAGCAGGGCGATCCACCGCTGCAGGGTCGCGGCCGGGTCGGGCATCGCCCAGAGGACGTGCCGGCACAGCACGACGTCGTAGGCGCCCGTCTCGAGCGGCGGGTCGTCCGCATCCGCCTCCGCGAACGTGACCGCGCCCACCGGTGGCTTCGCCGCCGCCAGCCGGATCATCTCCGGCGAGAAGTCGACCCCGTCGACGGCGTACCCCTCGGCGGCCAGCAGCAGCGTGAGCGTGCCGGTCCCGCACCCGAGGTCGGCGATGCGCGCGGGTGGCACCGGCAGGACCGAGAGCAGCAGGTCGCGCCACGCAGCACGCACCGCAGGGTCGCGCAGGCCGTGGTCGGCGGCTTCGTCGAACGTCGCCGCCTCGTCGTTCCACAGCTCGACCGGGTCGCGGGGCGTCATGGGTCCAGCCAACCAGTCGTCACCGGCGGGTGACTGTCTGCCCCGTGGGGCCTAGCGTGGCGGCATGATCACCGCCCTGCACACGCTCCTGTACGCCGAGGACCCCGACGCCGCACGGGCGTTCTTCCGCGATGTCCTCCAGTTCCCGGGCGTCGACACCGGCGGCGGCTGGCTGATCTTCCGCACCGGGCCGAGCGAGACCGGCGTGCACCCGTCGTCCTGGGAGTACGAAGGGACGTCGGGCGGCACCGACCAGCGGTTCGACGTGTCGCTGATGTGCGACGACCTCGCGGCGACCATGGCCGAGCTGCGGGGTCGCGGCGCGTCGTTCGAGGGCGAGGTGAGCGAGGAGCCGTGGGGCTCGACCGTCCAGCTCGTGGTTCCGGGCGCCGGCGCGATCACGCTCTACCAGCCGAAGTACGCCTCACCCGCGATCGACGAGGACGCCCAGCCCATGTGGTGACGAGCCGGTCCGTGACCCGTAGGACGGGCAGTTGGCTCGGTTGGAACGCTCAAGTCACTGTTTCGCGGTCGAACTGCCCGCTGTCCGGTACGGGCTCATCCCCAAGACCCGAATCACGCGGACCAGGCGTCGTTCCACCCGTCGACGTCACTCGCCCGGCGCTCGGCCGGCCCGGTGTAGATGGCCGAGGGGCGGATGAGGCGACCGGTGCGCTTCTGCTCCAGGATGTGGGCCGACCATCCGCCGGTGCGGGCGCAGGTGAACATCGAGGTGAACATGTTGGCCGGCACCTCGGCGAAGTCGAGCACGATGGCCGCCCAGAACTCCACGTTGGTCTCGAGCACCCGGTCGGGCCGGCGTTCGCGAAGCTCGGCGAGGGCCGCCTTCTCCAGCGCCTCCGCGACCTCGTAGCGCGGGGCCGCGAGCTCGCGCGCCGTCCGTCGCAGCACCCGGGCGCGAGGGTCCTCGGCCCGGTAGACGCGGTGGCCGAAGCCCATCAGGCGCTCGCCCTTGTCGAGCAGCCCCTTGACGTACGACGACGCGTCGCCACCCTTCTCGACCTCCTCGATCATGCCGAGGACCCGGGAGGGGGCGCCGCCGTGGAGCGGGCCGCTCATCGCGCCGATGGCGCCCGAGAAGGCCGCGCCGACGTCGGCGCCGGTGGAGGTGATGACCCGGGCGGTGAACGTGGAGGCGTTCATGCCGTGCTCGGCCGCGGAGGACCAGTAGGCGTCGATCGCCTTGACGTGGGCGGGGTCGGCCTCACCCTTCCAGCGGATCAGGAACTTCTCGCCGAGCGTCCCGCCCTCGTCGACCTCACGCTGGGGGATCACCGGCCGGTGCAGTCCGCGGGCGGCCTGGGCGGCGTACGAGAGCACCATCACCGCGACCCGGCTGAGGTCCTCGCGGGCCTGCTCGTCGGAGATGTCGTAGGTCTGCCGGAAGCCGAAGGCCGGCGCGAGCATCGCGATCGCCGCCTGGACGTCGACCCGGATGTCGCCGGTGTGCACCGGGATGTTGTAGGCCTCGGCCGGGGGGAGGCCGGGTTCGTAGGAGCCGTCGATCAACAGGCCCCAGACGTTCTCGAACGGGACCCGCCCGACGATCTCCTCGATGTCGACCCCGCGGTAGCGCAGCGCGGAGCCCTCCTTGTCGGGCTCGGCGATGTCGGACTCGAACGCGATCACGCCCTCGAGCCCGTGGTGAACCTCGGTCATGGGGATCCTCCGTATCGGGGCCGACCACGCGGTCGGACCCATCGCATTCTGCCGCCCTCTGCGGTCTAGTGTCGACGCCATGGATCTGGCGGCACTGCGGGCGGAGTATGCCTTGGGCGGGTTGCACGAGTCAGACCTGGCCCCCGACCCGGTGACGATGTTCCGGGCGTGGATGGCCGAGGCGGCCGCCTCCGGCATGCACGAGCCCAACGCGATGGTCGTGGCCACGGTGTCGGGCGACGGCCTCCCGTCGTCCCGGATGGTGCTGCTCAAGGGCGTCGACGAGGGTGGGTTCCGGTTCTTCACCAACCTCGGCTCCCGCAAGGGTGCCGAGCTCTCCGCCAACCACCGCTGTTCGCTGCTGTTCCCCTGGCACGCGCTCGAGCGACAGGTCCGCATCGACGGCGTCGCCGAGGAGCTGGCCCGCGAGGACGTGGCGGCGTACTTCGCGACCCGGCCTCGAGGTGCCCAGCTCGGCGCCTGGGCCTCGCGCCAGTCCAGCGAGGTGAGCTCGCGAGAGGAGCTCGACGAGGCGTTCGCCGCGATGGAGGCGCGCTTTCCGGACGAGGTCCCCCTGCCGGACTGGTGGGGCGGCTACGTCGTGGTGCCCGACGTCGTGGAGTTCTGGCAGGGACGGCCCGGCCGGATGCACGACCGGCTGGTGTACCGCCGGGCAGGGGATGGCTGGACCACGTCCAGGCTTGCTCCCTAAATCCCTTGAGCGGGATGGGGCCGCCCCCTACCGTGGTGCGCACACGGGAAAGGAGGTGGTCCGAAGAATGAATTCTTGTTGGACGCGTGAGGTGGCTGCCCGCTAGCAGCTGAGGCTGTCGGCGAATACCAGGCAGCCACCCGACCCGCAGGTGATCCGGTAACCACGTCCACCGGAGCGGACCCAGAGGACTCGATCCGACGGGCCACACCTGCGGGTCGCTCCATTTCCGGGAATTGGGATCCGGGTGCGCCGCCCGATATGGTTGCCTTCGTCAACCTTTTTCCTGCGACCGAGGGGCCCACGTGACCCAGGCGACCGCTACCGCCGAGCAGTCCGGCCAGATGACCCACCGCGAGGTCCTGGAGGCGCTCAGCGGCCTGCTCCTCGCGATGTTCGTGGCGATGCTCTCCAGCACGGTCGTCACCAACGCCCTGCCGCGGATCGTGACCGACCTCGACGGCAGCCAGACCGGCTACTCCTGGGTCGTCGTCGCGACGCTGCTCACCATGACCGCGACCACCCCGGTCTGGGGCAAGCTGGCCGACCTGTTCAGCAAGAAGGTGCTGGTGCAGTCAGCCCTGGTCATCTACTCGGCCGGCTCGCTGATCGCCGGGCTCGCCCCCAGCATGGAGGTCCTGATCGGCGCCCGTGCGATCCAGGGCCTGGGCGTGGGTGGCCTGACCGCGCTGGTGCAGGTCGTGATCGCCTCGATGGTCAGCCCGCGGGAACGAGGCCGGTACTCCGGCTACATCGGCGCGACGTTCGCCCTGGCGACCGTGAGTGGCCCGCTGATCGGAGGTGTCATCGTCGACACCCCCGGCCTCGGCTGGAGATGGTGCTTCTTCGTGGGCCTGCCGGTCGCGGCGCTCGCGTTCGTCGTACTCCAGAAGACCTTGCACCTGCCCCTCCGGCGCCGCGAGGTCCACGTCGACTACCTGGGTGCCACCCTGCTGGTCGCGGGCGTCTCGATCCTCCTGGTGTGGGTGTCCCTGGCTGGGACGTCGTTCGCGTGGGCCTCCGCCACCAGCGCCGTCCTCGTGGTGGTCGGGCTGTTGGTCGTGGGCGCTGCCCTCTACGTCGAGGCCCGGGTCGCGGTCGAGCCGGTGGTCCCGCTGCGACTCTTCCGGGACCGCACCACCGCCCTGGCCACGGTGGCCTCGGTGCTGGTCGGTCTCGCGATGTTCGGCTCGACGGTCTACCTCAGCCAGTACTTCCAGCTGTCCCGCGGCATGAGCCCCACGATGGCGGGCCTGATGTCGGTCGCCATGGTCGGCGGGCTGCTGGTCTCGAGCATCGTGAGCGGCCGCTTGATCACCCGCACCGGTCGCTGGAAGCGCTTCCTGGTCGCCGGGATGGCGACGGTCGTGGTCGGGCTCGCGCTGCTCTCGGTGATCGACGACACCACCAGCCTCTGGTACGTCGGCGCCGGCATGGCCGTCCTCGGCCTCGGGCTCGGTGCGGTGATGCAGAACCTCGTGCTGTCGGTGCAGAACAACGTGGCCCAGTCCGACCTCGGCGCCGCCAGCTCGCTGGTCGCGTTCTTCCGCACGATGGGCGGCTCGATCGGGGTCGCAGCCCTCGGCGCGGTACTCACCCACCAGGTCGCGGACCGGGTCACCGCTGCGCTGTCCCAGCTCGGTGTCGCTGTCGACCCGCATCGCAGTGGCAACATCCCCGACGTCTCCTCCCTCGACGAGCCCTTCCGCTCGATCTTCGAGCACGCCTTCGGCGAGGCGACCGGTCATCTGTTCCTGGTGGCGCTGCCCTTCGCGGTGCTCGCCCTGGTCTGCGTGCTGTTCATCAAGGAGGTCCCGCTGCGGACCACGATCCTGCGGGCCGACGAGATGACGCCGGAGGCCACTCCGGACGCCGTGCTCGGGCGACGCGAGGGGTGAGGACCATGCCCCGGGCCGAGACCGTGCGGGCGCTCGAGCACGAGGTGGGCGTGCTGATCCGGCGCGTACGCCGCGCGATCGGTGAGCGGGCGCGGGCCGTGCACCCCGACCTCCAGCCCATGTCCTACCTGATGCTCGCGCACCTCGCCGAGTCCGGGCCGCAGCGCTCGTCGGCGCTGGCGGAGACCTTCGGGGTCGACAAGGGTGCCGTGAGCCGCCAGGTCCAGCACCTGGCCGACCTGGCCCTGCTGGACAAGACACCCGACCCCGACGACGGCCGAGCCACGCTGCTCTCGCCGAGCCAGGACGCCTGCCGGCGGCTGGCCGAGGTCAGGCAGCAGCGTCGCCGCCGGCTCGACGAGCGCCTCGGCGACTGGTCCGACGACGACCTGGACGCCTTTGTGGCCGCGCTCGGTCGCTACAACCGCACTCTCGGCTAACTCCACCGCCGGTGGTTGACGGTGCGATGGCCGTCGTGACGGCTCGAGCCTCGAAACGCGCCCGCTGCCAGGGCAGGGCGGCCGACCAGCGGGTGGACCGTCAGCCCAGCCAGGCGGCGGTGTCCGGTGGCAGCAGGCCGTCGTCGACGGGGCCGCTGCTGTGGAGCAGCTCTCCGGCCGGCAGCTCGACCGGCGTCTCGCCGCAGTTGAGTACCACCGTCAGGGCGCCGCGTCGGAAGGTCAGTACGTCCGCGCCGGTGTCCTGGATCTCGACGACCTGACCGGCCGGGGTCGCGTGGCTCCGACGGTGGCGGAGCGCAGCACGGTAGAACGACAGGGTCGAGTCGGGGTCGTCCTGCTGGGCCTCGACGGTGAGCGCCTTCCAGGAGTCGGGCTGCGGGATCCACGGCTGCCCGTCGCCCGGCCCGAAGCCGAACGGCGGCTGGTCGCCGGACCACGGGATCGGCACCCGGCAGCCGTCGCGCCCCGGTTCGCGGGTCCTGAACCACGCCGGGTCCTGCCGGTGCTCGGGTGCGACGTCGACCTCCTCGAGACCCAGCTCCTCGCCCTGGTAGAGGTAGACGGAGCCGGGCAGCGCCAGCATGGTGAGGGTCGCGGCGCGGGCCCGAGCGAGGCCGCGCTCTCCGCCGCCGTACCGCGTCGGGTGGCGGGTGACGTCGTGGTTGCTCAGCACCCAGGTCGGGGACGCCCCGACCGGTTCGGTGGAGGCGAAGGTACGACGGATGACCTCGGCGAAGGCGGGGGCCGACCAGTCGGCCAGCAGCCACGAGAAGTTGAACGCCTGGTCGAGCTCGTCGGGACGGACGTACGCCGCCAGCGACGCACTGTCCGGGACCCAGGCCTCGGCGACGGCCATCCGGTCGGGGCCGAACTCGTCGAGGATCTCGGCCCAGCGACGGTAGACGTCGTGGATCTCCGGCTGGTCCCACATCGGCTCGTCGTCGCCGTAGGCGGACTCGAGCATGTCCTCGATGCGGCGGACCGTGGGGTCCTTCTGGTTCGGCAGGCCCTCGACCTTGTAGAGGCCGTGGGCGACGTCGATCCGGAACCCGTCGACCCCGCGGGCGAGCCAGAACCGGAGGACCTCCTCGAACATCGCGTGCACCTCGGGGTTGCGCCAGTCGAGGTCGGGCTGCGTGGAGTCGAAGAGGTGGAGGTACCACTGTCCGTCGGGCGAGCGGGTCCACGCGGGACCGCCGAAGACCGACTGCCAGTTGTTGGGCGGGCTGTCGGTCTCGCTGTCCCGGAAGATGTATCGCGCGCGCTCGGGGCTGCCCGGTCCGGCCGCCAGCGCCTCCTGGAACCACCGGTGCTGGTCGGAGGTGTGGTTGGGGACCAGGTCGACGATGACCCTCAGCCCGAGGGCGTGGGCGCGCTCCAACAGGTTGTCGGCGTCGGCCAGCTGGCCGAAGAGCGGTTCCACGTCGCAGTAGTCGGCGACGTCGTAGCCGTGGTCGTTCTGGGGGGAGGGGTAGAACGGGGTGATCCAGAGCGCGTCGACGCCGAGGTCGGCCAGGTAGGGCAGCCGGGAGGTGATCCCGGGCAGGTCGCCGATCCCGTCGCCGTCACTGTCCGCGAAGCTGCGCACGTAGACCTGGTAACAGGCGGCGTCACGCCACCAGCCCTTGCTTTGATCGTTCAAACCCATGCTCTCCATGATTGAGCCACCTTCCGAACCCGGTCAAATCGCTGCTCCGTCGTTGATCAACGACGGGTCAGCGGAAGGTCACGGGGTCGACGGTGACCCAGAGGTGCTCGGCGACGGCCAGGGCCCGGCCGTCGGCGTCGTACAGGGTGGCGGCGGTCCAGGTCTTGCGCCCCTCCGCACCTCGCCGCTCGCCCACGACCACGTGCTCCTCGCCGATGACCGGCAGCGTGTGGACCTGGGCGGTGATCCGTGCCAGCACCATCATCCGGTCGGTGAGGTCGCCGGCCCAGCCGCCGACGCAGTCGAGCGCGGCCCAGGCCACCGGTAGCGAGGCGCGGGGGTGGTCGTCGTGGTAGGCGTGCCAGTCCTCGAACAGGCTCGGGTGCGGGGTCCAGGTCGCCGCGACCCTGGTACCCCCGGCGGCGGGCACCGGTCCGGGGAAGATGCGCAGGCCGTCACCCTCCTCCCGCTCGGTGCCGCAGCCGAAGCAGGAGGGGAAGGGGTGCTGCCGCAGACCGGGGTACGACGCCTCGGCCGCGCGCGCCTCTTCGGGCGCAACCGGGTCGACCGGCACCGGGGACTGGTCGACGACCTCCGCGCTGGCGACCACCGCACCGCCGAGGGCGGCCAGCGTCGCGCTGTCCACGTCGGTGACCCGCATCGGCGTGTCCAGCGGCGGCGGCTGACGCAGGGACACCGCGACCGTCGGCCACCGGGCGGCGTGGTCGGCGGGCACGTCGTGTTCGACCAGGGCCGCCAGGGCGCCGGCCGTCCAGCCGCCGTTGCCCGAGGACGCGGGGCCACGGAAGCGGCTCGGGACGATCAGCTCGCGCACGGACGGATCCTCTCACTCCGGAGGGCGAGCCTCACCCGCGGATCTGCTCCCACCGGCGCAACGCCTCGCGTCGCTCCTCGGCGTGGTCGACGATCGGCGCCGGGTAGCCGACCCGTCGGCGCGTCCCTTCGTCCGGGTCGTGCGGGTCCGCGTGGCCGTCGAGGTCGGCGAGCTCGCTGACCCAGCGGCGGACGTAGGCGCCGCCGGGGTCGAACTTCCGGCCCTGGGTGGTCGGGTTGAACACCCGGAAGTACGGCGCAGCGTCGGTTCCGCAACCCGCCACCCACTGCCAGCCGTGCTGGTTGGAGGCCAGGTCCCCGTCGACCAGCCACCGCAGGAAGTGTCGGGCGCCGTGCTGCCACTCCACGTGCAGGTCCTTGACCAGGAAGCTGGCGACGATCATCCGGACCCGGTTGTGCATCCAGCCGGTGGCGCGGAGCTGGCGCATCCCGGCGTCCACGATCGGGAAGCCGGTGCGCCCGTCCCGCCAGGAGTCGAAGGCGCCGTCGGGAGCGTCGTACTCCATGCCGGCGAACTCGGGTCGGAGGTACTCGCGCGCGGTCTCCGGGCGGTGGAAGAGCACGTCTGCGTAGAACTCCCGCCAGGCCAGCTCCTTGCGGTAGGTCGCAGCACCGGTGCTGCGGAGCGTGGCCAGGTCGGCGAGCATCGTGCGGGGGTGGATCTCGCCCCACTTCAGGTGGACCGACATGCGGGAGGTGCCGTCGACGCCCGGGAGGTCGCGAGCGTGGTCGTAGGCGGCCACCTGCTCGTCGAGGAAGGCACGCCAGCGCCGGCGGGCCGCGGGCTCGCCGGCCTCGGGCAGGTCGATGCCCGACGGTGTCCGGGGCTCCGGAAGGTCGACCGACCCTTCCGCGTCGAGCCAGGTGGCGCCGCGCGGAGCGTCGACCGGGGCCCGCCAGCCGTGCTCGGCCCAGGCCCTGGCGAACGGCGTGAACACCTTGAACGGCTGGCCACCCCGGTTGGTGACCCGCCCGGGCGCGACTGCGTACGCCGACCCGGTGCGGACCAGCTCGACGTCGCGCGCGGCCAGCTCCCGCTCCACGGCCTGGTCGCGGTGGCTGCCGTGGGGCCCGTGGTCGGCCGCGACGTGCACGCGGGTCGCTCCCACCGCACGGGCGGCACGCCCGACCTCGGTGGCCGGGTCACCGCGGCGCACATGGAGCCGCGCCTTCCGTTGCCGCAGCGAGCCGTCCAGCGACCGAAGCGAGGCGGCGAGGTAGGCCCGCCGGGACGGCCCGGCCGGGCCCCAGAGTCGGGGGTCGACCACGAAGAGCGGGAGCACGCCGTCCTCGGCGCACGCCTCGACCAGCGCCGGATTGTCGGCGAGCCGCAGGTCGCGCCGGAACCACATCACCGAGGTCATCGCATCCCACTCTGCCAGCGGAGTGGGTGTGGGCCGACCGGCCGGGCGGCGGCATGGGACAGAATGCGGGGTCACTCGAGGGACCCGAATGAACACCCCATTCGAATGCTCGCTTCGCTCCGCTTCGAACGGGGACCCCGAATGAACACCCCATTCGAATGCTCGCTTCGCTCCGCTTCGAACGGGGACCCCGAATGAGCGACCTGATCGACACCACCGAGATGTATCTCCGGACCATCTATGAGCTGGTCGAGGAAGGGATCATCCCGCTGCGTGCCCGGATCGCCGAGCGGCTGCACCAGAGCGGTCCGACGGTCTCCCAGACGGTCGCCCGGATGGAGCGCGACGGGCTGCTGACCGTCGAGGGCGACCGCCACCTCGAGTTCACCGACGAGGGCCTGCGCCTGGCGACCCGGGTGATGCGCAAGCACCGGCTGGCCGAGCGGCTGCTCACCGACGTCATCGGCCTCGACTGGGAGCTGGTGCACGCCGAGGCCTGCCGGTGGGAGCACGTGATGTCGGAGACCGTCGAGCGGCGCCTGGTCGCGCTCCTCGACCATCCCACCGAATCGCCTTACGGCAACCCGATCCCCGGCCTCGACGAGCTCGGGGAGTCGGCGCTGGGCGAGCAGTTCATGGAGGGCGTCGAGCCGCTCTCCGCGGTCGTCGGCGGCGGCGAGACCCGGGTCCACGTCCGCCGGATCTCCGAGGAGATGCAGAAGGACGAGACCCTGATGAGCGCCCTGCGCCGGGCCGGCGCCCTGCCCGACAAGACGGTCACCGTCGCCCCCACTGCCGAGGGGATCCTGGTCGGTTCAGGCGGCGAGACCGCCGAGATCGTGCTCGAGGCGGCCGATCACATCTTCGTGCGCAAGCTCTGAGCCCTGCACGGCGAGCTTGCGAGCCGGGCGGAAGAGGCGAAGAGATTGAGGAGCGTCGGCACGGAGCGGCGCGCAGCCTCGGACCGTGCGACGCGTCTCGAGATCTAGCCCCGAAATCTAGGCCTCAGCCAGCGCGGTCAGGAACTCGCTGCAACCCATCTCGAGCTTGTACGTCGCCAGCTCGTCGCCCCGGGTCTCGCCCCGGTTGACGATCACCGCCGGAGTGCCGGCGCGAGCCGCACGGCGGACGAAGCGGAAGCCGCTCATCACCGTGAGCGACGAGCCGGCCACGAGCAGCGCGCCGCCGTTGCCGGCCAGCGCGTCGACGGCGGCGTAGCACCGCTCCACCCGTCCGGCCGGGACGTTCTCCCCGAAGAAGACGACGTCCGGCTTGAGCACGCCCTCGCACTCGCCACACCGGGGCACCCGGAAGGAGGAGGTGTCGTCGAGCTCGACGTCGCCGTCGGGCCGGACCCGCGCCTCGGCGTGCCGCTCGGCGAAGCCCGGGTTGAGCTCCGCGAGCCGGGCCTGCAGCGCCGAGCGCGGGGACGTCGTACGGCATCCGAGGCAGACGACCTGCGAGATCCGGCCGTGCAGCGCCACCAGCCGCCGCGAGCCGGCCTGCTCGTGCAGGCCGTCGACGTTCTGGGTGATCAGGAGCTCGGGGTCCAGCCGGGCGAGTGCGTGGTGGCCGGAGTTGGGTAGGGCGCCCCGCATCCGGCCCCAGCCCAGGTGGCTGCGCGCCCAGTAGCGCTGCTGGGCGGCCGGGCCCGAGCGGAACTCAGCGATCGTCATCGGCATCCGCGACGGGGACCCGGGCCCCCGGTAGTCGGGGATGCCGGAATCGGTCGAGAGCCCGGCCCCGGTGAGGACCACCAGCGGGCGGCCGACGAGCAGGTCGAGGACCACCTCGAGCGAGGTCTGCGCCGCGGGGCGCTCGACCAAGGGGGTGGTCACGTGCCGTACCGCAGCGCGGCCCTCGCCCGTGCCTTCTCGGCCTCCACCTCGCGGTCCTTCGGCGGGGCGCTGGTGACCAGGTCGTCGAGGAGGTGCTGTGTGACGTGCGCGATCTCCCGGACCGCGCGGTCGAAGGCCTCCTGGTTGGCCGCCGAGGGCTTCGAGGAACCGCTCACCTTGCGTACGAACTGCAGAGCGGCGGCGGTCACCTCGTCCCGGGAGGCGGGCGGGTCGAAGTTGTGGAGCGTACGGATGTTGCGGCACATGACTCGAAAATACGTCAGATGTCCCAGAACGACACCGTGCCAGCTCGCCCGGCAACCGGACGGCGGTGACGAGGCCCGGCCGGTGGATGCCACGATGGCGGCATGCCCAACCAAGAGCGTGAGTTCGACATCGTGCTGTTCGGGGCGACCGGTTTCACCGGTGCGCTCACCGCCGAGTACCTCGCCCGCAACGCCCCGGCCGGCCTGCGCTGGGCCCTGGCCGGCCGGAGCCCGGCGAAGCTGGAGAAGGTTCGCGCCGACCTGGCCGACCTCGACCCCGAGCTGAAGCAGCTCGAGCTGCTGCACGCCGACGTCTCCGACCCCGCCTCGCTCGCCGACGTCGCCCGCCGGGCCAGGGTCGTGATCACCACGGTCGGCCCCTACCTGTCGTACGGCGAGCCGCTGGTGGCCGCCTGTGCCGAGGCCGGCACCGACTACGTCGACCTCACCGGCGAACCGGAGTTCGTCGACCGGATGTACGTCGCCCACCATGCGACCGCCGAGAAGAACGGCGCCCGGATCGTCCACGCGTGCGGTTTCGACTCGGTACCGCACGACCTGGGTGCCTACTTCACGATCAAGCAGCTTCCGGCCGACCAGCCGATCACCCTGCGCGGTGTGGTCCGCGCCAGCGGGATGTTCTCCGGCGGCACCTTCCACTCGGCCGTGACGGCGCTGTCACGGGTCCGGCAGATGAAGGAGGCGGCCACCGCTCGACGCCGGGCCGAGCCGCGTCCCGAAGGCCGCTCCTCCCGGGCGGTCGGGGCGAAGCCCGGCCGCGACGACGTGCTCGGCTACTGGCTGCTGCCGCTGCCCACCATCGACCCGATGGTGGTGGCCCGCAGCGGCGCGGCTCTGGCGTCGTACGGCCCGGACTTCCGCTACTCCCACTTCGCCGGCACCAAGACCCGCCGATTCGCGGCCGGCGGTGCCGTGGCCGTCGCCACGATCGGCGCGGTGGCGCAGGTGAAGCCGCTGCGGAACCTCCTGCTCGGCCGGATCAAGCAGGGCGAAGGTCCCGACGAGGCCCGCCGGGAGAAGTCGTGGTTCCGGGTCGACTTCGTCGGCACGGCGGGAGGCCAGACCGTGCACACGCGGGTCTCCGGCGGGGATCCCGGCTACGGCGAGACCGCCAAGATGCTGGGCGAGTCCGCGCTCTGTCTCGCCCTCGACGACAACCCGCCCACGGCCGGTCAGGTGACCACCGCCCAGGCGATGGGGGAGAACCTGCTGGCCCGGCTGCAGCTGGCCGGCATCCGGTTCGAGGTCGTCGACTGACCCTCCCGGCCGCGCCGAGAAGACGCCGTGGTCAGCAGGCGTCGTCGTAGGTGCCGAGGACGGGAAGCGCGCCGCGCACCGGCTTCTTGTTCGGGGACTTCAGGGTGAAGTAGCGGACCGTGTCGACCTGTAGTCGGCTCAGGTTCATGGTCTTGCCGGGGACGGCCTGGAGCTGAAGGCGCAGGGTGAGCGGGATCCCCGACAGGGCCTCCGGTCGATTCTCCACCGCCCGGGGGACACCGTCGACGAACCACGCGATCCGGGTCGGGGTGACCTGGACGGCGTAGGTGTGCCAGTAGCCGTTGGTCAGGTTCATCTGTCCCTGGACGCTGGTGAACTGGTGGTCCGGCAGGGTCCGGATGTGGAACCGGGCGGAGTTGCCGACGACGGGTCGGAAGCTGGCGAAGCCGACGTTCTGCGCACCGCAGTGCTGGGCCGCGATCGCGGCGGGGATGAGCTCGGCGGCGACGGTGTAGTTGCTGTGGCCCTTCTCGAACCGCGTTCCGCGGAGTCGGATCTCCCAGCGGCCGCGGTCGTGGTCCTGGCCGCGCAGGGTCACGCCGAGACTGCCTTCCCTGGTGGAGTCGAGCGTGAGCATGCCGTGCTGGGTGCCTGCATGTCCGCTACCTTCCACCTCCCACTGGCTGCTGAGCGGGTCGATGAAGTGGTCGACGAAGTCAATCGGGTACCACCCGTACTCGTAGGCCGCGAACGTCTTGCCGGGCACGGTCGCCTCGTCGGGCTGCGCCTGGCTCGCGTCGAGCGGCAGCACCAGGGCCGCCGCAGCGACCAGGGCGAGCCAGCAGCGGATGAGGAGGCTTCGTTCGAACATGGGCATCCCGAGATCGCTCACGTTGGGCTTGTTTGGGCGCCTCCAGTGTGGAGCAATTCCGGTGTCGCCGCGTGAGAATCCGGAGAGAAGCCCAAGGGGTGCGTGACCTGCGGAAACCCGGTGCCCCAGGCAGGAATCGAACCTGCGACCTTTCGCTTAGGAGGCGGCTGCTCTATCCGCTGAGCTACTGGGGCCCGGCAGGAGTTTAGGCGAGTCGACGTACGGGAGACCTTGCCCTCCCACGGTCGAGGCTGGTGGACTCGGAGTAGCCGACGGACGCAAGGGTGGACATGACGACTGCACCGCACTCGTTCGGCGCACCGGACACCGCCTTGCGCAAGGACATCCGGCTGGTCACGACGATCCTCGGGGAGACGCTGGCGCGTGCCGAGGGCCAGCAGCTCCTGGACCTGGTGGAGCAGGTGCGAGCCCACTCGAAGGGCGATCGGCTCGAGGACCTGCCCGAGTTCGACCTGGAGACCACCATCCGCCTGGTGCGGGCGTTCACCGCCTACTTCCACCTCGCCAACGTCACCGAGCAGGTCCACCGGGGCCGGGCCCTCCTGCGGCGGGGTGAGGCCGAGGGTGGCTGGCTCGAGCAGGCCCTGGCGCGCATCGAGAAGGCCGGGGTCGAGGTCGACGACATCGCCGACGGGCTTCGCCACGTCGCGGTGCGGCCGGTGTTCACCGCCCATCCGACCGAGGTCGCGCGCCGGTCGACGATCGACAAGCTGCGGCGGGTTGCGGCCCTGCTGGAGGAGCCCGAGGGCCGGCGACGGACCAGACGGCTGGAGGAGGCCATCGAGCTGCTCTGGCGCACCGACGAGATCCGCGTCGAACCGCCCGAGCCCATCGACGAGGCGCGCAACATCGTCTACTACCTCGAGGGGCTCTCCGCCGCGGCCGTGCCCGACGTCCTCGACGAGCTGCGGGACCAGCTGGCGGACCGTGGGGTCGAGCTGCCCCCCGAGGGTCGTCCCTTGTCGTTCGGGAGCTGGGTGGGCGGTGACCGGGACGGCAACCCCAACGTCACCCCGGAGACCACGCGCGAGGTGCTGAGGCTCCAGGCCACCCACGGGATCCGGATGCTCCAGCGCAAGGTCGACGCGCTGCGCCGCGACCTGTCCATCAGCGAGCAGGTCTCCGAGATCGACCCCGAGATCCACGCCCGCGTGGACGAGCTGTTGCCCGGCCTGCCGGAGGTCGAGCCGCGCTACCGCCGGCTCAACGCCCAGGAGCCCTACCGGCTCTTCCTCACCTGCGTACATGTCCGGCTGGCGCTCACCGAGCGTCGCATTGCCGCGGGTGAGCGCCACAGGCCGGGGCGTGACTACCGCGACGACACCGAGCTTCTGGACGACCTGCGCCTCCTCCACGGCTCGGTGCTCGCCCACCAGGGTGCGCTCCTGGCCGGCGGTGGGCTCGAACGACTGGTCCGTACGGTGGCCGCCACCGGGTTGAGCCTGGCCACGCTCGATGTCCGCGAGCACGCCCAGAAGCACCACGAGGCCGTCGGGCAGCTGCTCGACCGCCTTGAGGAGCTGACAGCTCCCTATCTGGAGCTCGACCGGCCCGGCCGGCTGCGCGTCCTCGCCGAGGAGCTCGCCGGTCGCCGCCCACTGGCGCCGCGACCGCTTCCCCTCGACGAGGGTGCCCGCGCCACCGCGGAGACGTTCGACGTGATCGGCTGGGCGCTCGACACGTTGGGTCCCCGGACCATCGAGAGCTACATCGTCTCGATGACCCGCGACGCCGACGACGTCCTGGCCGCAGTGCTGCTCGCCCGCGAGGCCGGTCTGGTCGACCTTGTCGAGGACACCGCCCGGATCGGTTTCGTGCCTCTCCTCGAGACCGTGGAGGAGCTCGAGCGCACCGAGGAGATCCTCGACGCGCTCTTCGGCGAGCCCTCCTACCGCCGGCTGCTCAGCCTGCGCGGTGACGTGCAGGAGGTCATGCTCGGCTACTCCGACTCCAACAAGTCCGGGGGCATCGCGACCTCCCAGTGGCAGATCCAGAAAGCTCAGCGCCGGGCGCGTGACGTGGCCCGACGCCACGGTGTGCGGCTGCGCTTCTTCCACGGCAGGGGCGGCTCGGTGGGTCGCGGTGGCGGGCCGACCTACGACGCCATCATGGCGCTGCCGTCGGGCACCGTGGACGGCGAGGTCAAGGTCACCGAGCAGGGTGAGGTGATCAGCGACAAGTACGCGCTCCCGGTCCTGGCACGGCAGAACCTCGAGCTGACCCTGGCCGCGACCATCGAGGCCTCGTTGCTGCACCGCATCGACCGGCGGCCGCCGGACCGGGCCCCGGGCTGGGACGAGATGATGGACCGGATCTCGCAGGGTGCCCACGACCGCTACCGCGGGCTGGTGGAGCACGAAGGTCTCGCCGACTACTTCTTCGCCGCCACGCCGGTCGACCTGCTGGGAGCCCTCCACATCGGGTCGCGGCCGGCGCACCGGCCCGGCTCCGGAGCCGGGGTCGAGGACCTGCGTGCCATCCCGTGGGTCTTCGGCTGGACCCAGTCGCGGCAGATCGTGCCCGGCTGGTTCGGCGTCGGGAGCGGTCTCGCAGGCGGTGGCCGACGCGGGCGAGGAGCTGGCCGGCATGTACCGCGACTGGGCGTTCTTCCGCACCTTCATCGACAACGTCTCGATGATGCTGGCCAAGACCGACCTGGACATCGCAGAGCGATACGTCGCACTCGCTCCGCCGCACCTGCGCAGTCTCCTCGACGACATCCGGGCCGAGTTCCGCCTGACCGTCGAGCAGGTGCTGCGGGTCACCGGTGACGACGCGCTGCTCGACCGGGAGCCGACCCTGCGCACCACCCTGGAGATCCGCGAGAACTACCTCGAGCCGTTGCACCACCTGCAGAGCCAGCTGCTGGCGCGGCAGCGGCGGGGCGAGGACGACCCCACGCTGGAGCGAGCCCTCCTGCTGACGATCAACGGGATCGCGGCCGGAATGCGCAACACCGGCTGATCTCCCGCGGCTGTGAGGCCGTGAGGACAAGTTGATCCCCACGAGACGCCGACCTGTCCTGCCCGACACATCGGCTCCCGAGGATCTCGGGCATGACGCTGACGACCTCGCCTCCACCCGCCACCGCCCGGAGCCGCCGCACCGGGCGGTGGATCGACGACTGGCGCCCCGAAGACCCTGACCAGTGGGCGAACAGCGGGCGCCGCATCGCCCGGCGGAACCTGACCTGGTCGATCTTCGCCGAGCACCTCGGCTTCTCCGTCTGGCTGATCTGGAGCGTCTCGTCGGCATTCCTGCTGGCGCAGGGGTTCGAGTTCACCGCGCAGCAGCTGTTCCTGCTCGTCGCGCTTCCCAACCTGGTCGGTTCGTTGCTGCGGCTGCCCTACACGCTCGCGGTGCCGAAGTTCGGCGGCCGCAACTGGACGATCGTGAGCGCCGCGCTGCTGCTCGTCCCGACGTTGCTGTTCGCGGTGGCGGTCCAGAACCCGTCCACTCCGTACTGGATGTTCTGCCTGATCGCCGCGACCGCTGGCGTCGGCGGCGGCAACTTCGCCAGCTCGATGGCCAACATCAACTTCTTCTACCCGGCCGATCGGAAGGGTACGGCGCTGGGCCTCAACGCCGCCGGCGGCAACCTCGGTGTCTCCCTGGTCCAGCTGCTGCTGCCGGTGATCGTCGGCGGCGCCGGCATCTTCGGTCTCGTCGAAGCGGCCGACAGCGGCACCCACCTCGAACGCGCCGCCTACGTGTACGCCGGTCTCGCGATCGTCGCGACCCTGGCGGCGTACTTCTTCATGGACAACCTCGGGACCGCCGTCTCGAAGCCGCGCGAGCAGCTGCAGGTGCTGCGGAAGCGCCCGACGTGGGTGATGTCGTTCCTCTACATCGGGACCTTCGGCTCCTTCATCGGCTACTCCGCCGCGATGCCGCTGCTGATCAAGCTCAACTTCTGGGTGCCTGAGCCGGCCCCACTCGGCACCGGGATCTTCTTCGCCTACTACGCGTTCCTGGGCGCCGCCATCGGCTCTGCCACTCGTCCCCTCGGCGGCTGGCTTGCCGACCGCCTCGGGGGCGCCAGGGTCACCATGGGGGCGTTCGCCGCGATGATCGTGTTCACGCTGGCCGTGCTGTGGACCGTCACGCAGCTGACCCCGAACCCCACCGCGGACCCGCTGATCGCGACCGGGAACCAGTCGTGGTTCCCGTGGTTCCTCGGGTTCTTCCTCTGCATCTTCGCCGCGACCGGGATCGGCAACGGTTCGACGTACCGGATGATCCCGGCGATCTGGCGCACGGAGGCCGAGCGGTCGACGACCCCGAACACACCCGGGCGCGCGAGAGCCCTGGCCAGGGCGACGCAGCAGTCGTCAGCGGCGCTGGGCGTGATCGGCGCCATCGGGGCGATCGGCGGCTTCCTCATCCCCATCGCCTTCGCATCGCCGTGGGTCGCCGACCCGCTGACCGCTACCAAGTCGGCGTTCGCGGCGTTCGCCGGCTACTACGTGGTCTGCGCGGTCGTGACGTACGGCGTCTTCCTGCGCACGCCGGCACACGCAACCAGCCTCGCGCGGGCCGGGATCTGACCTCACCGATGACGAGAACCCACTGCCCCTACTGCTCCCTGCAGTGCGGCATGACCCTCGAGACCCCCCGACGGGGAGCTCTCGAGGTCGCGCCGTGGCCGGAGTTCCCGGTCAACGAGGGGACCCTGTGCCGCAAGGGTTGGACGGCGACCGGGCTGCGTGGCAGCCGGGAGCGGCTCACGACCCCGCTGGTCCGCGACCGGTCCACCGGCGCGCTCCGGGCAGCCGACTGGGACGAGGCGCTCGACCTCGTCGCCGATCGACTTACAGCTCTCCGGCGCGAGCACGGCCCGGACTCGGTTGCCGTGTTCGGAGGCGGTGGGCTGACCAACGAGAAGGCCTACGCCCTGGGCAAGTTCGCCCGCGTCGTCCTCGGTACCAGCCAGGTCGACTACAACGGCCGATGGTGCATGTCGTCGGCGGCCTCGGCCTCGAACCGGACGTTCGGGGTCGACCGTGGCTTGCCGTTCCCCATCGCCGACGTCGAGACCACGGATGTCCTGGTGCTGGTCGGCTCCAACCTCGCCGAGACCATGCCGCCGGCGGCACGACACCTCGACCGGCTCCGTGAGCGCGGCGGCAAGGTCATCGTGGTCGACCCCCGGCGCACCCCCACCGCCGAGCGGGCGGACGTGGTCGTCCAGCCGGTGCCGGGCACAGACCTCGCCCTCGCGCTGGGTCTGCTCCACCTCATCGACGCCGCCGGCGCAGTCGACGAGGAGTACGTCGCCGCCCGCACGACCGGCTTCGACGACGTGCGGCGGTCGGTGGCGGTCTGGTGGCCGGAACGGGTGGAACGCGAGACCGGGGTGTCGGCTACCGAGGTGCGCGACCTCGCCGACCTGCTGGCCGGAGCCGGGAGGCTGATGATCCTGACCGCCCGCGGCGCCGAGCAGCACAGCACCGGCACCGACACCGTCTCGGCCTGGATCAACGTGGCGCTGGCGCTCGGCATGTGCGGGAAGCCGGGTGCCGGCTACGGATGCCTGACCGGCCAGGGCAACGGTCAGGGAGGCCGGGAGCACGGGCAGAAGGCCGACCAGCTTCCCGGCTACCGGCTGATCGACGACCCGGCGGCCCGCGAGCACGTCGCCGGGGTCTGGGGCGTCGAGGCCGGGTCGCTGCCGGGCCGCGGCCGTTCGGCGTACGAACTGCTGGACGCGCTCGGGACGCATGACGGGCCGCGCGCCCTGCTCGTGCACGGCAGCAACGTCGTCGTCTCCGCCCCGAACGCCGGCCACGTCGCCGAGCGGCTGGCCGCCCTCGACCTGCTGGTGGTCGCGGACCTGGTGATGTCGGAGACCGCCGCCGTTGCCGACGTCGTCCTGCCCGTGACCCAGTGGGCCGAGGAGACCGGCACGATGACCAACCTCGAGGGCAGGGTGATCCTGCGCGAGCGCGCGGTGGCCCCGCCGGCAGGTGTCCGCACCGATCTCGAGGTGCTGGCAGGACTGGCCGACCGACTGGGTCGCCCGGACACGATCGGGACCGACCCGGAGGCCGTGTTCGCCGAGCTCGGCCGGGCGTCGGCCGGGGGAGTCGCGGACTACGCGGGCATCGACTACGACCGGATCCGCGCCGAGCACGGTGTCTTCTGGCCATGCCCGACGGCTGACCACCCCGGCACACCCCGGCTGTTCGCCGACCGCTTCGGCACACCCGACGGCCGGGCCCGCTGCGTCGCCGTCGAGCATCGCGGGCCGGCCGAGGTCCCCTCCGCGGACTTCCCCGTCCACCTCACGACCGGACGGGTGCTGGCGCAGTACCAGTCCGGAGCCCAGACCCGCCGGATCCGCGAGCTCCCCGACCACGGCCCCTTCGTCGAGCTGCACCCGCTGCTGGCCGAGCGGATCGGGGCCCGAGACGGCGACCCGGTCGTGGTCGCCACCCGGCGCGGCGAGCTCAAGGCCCCGGCCAGGGTCGTCGACACGATCCGCCCGGACACGGTGTTCGTGCCGTTCCACTGGGTCGGCGCCAACCGGTTGACCAACGACGCGCTCGACCCGCACAGCCGGATGCCCGAGTTCAAGGTGTGCTCTGCGCAGGTGCGCGCATGAGGGTGGTCGTGGTCGGTGCCGGGATGGCCGCGGTCCGCCTGGCCGAGCGGCTGGCCGGTCGCGCGCACGTCACCCTGCTCGGCGACGAGGCCCACCCGCCGTACAACCGGATCCTGCTGTCCGCGGTGCTCGAGGGCACCCACGCCGTCGACAGCATCGCGATGCACGTGCCCGACGACGTCAGCCTGCGCCTCGGGGCCCGCGTCGCGCAGATTCACCGCGCGGAGCGCGAGGTCGAGCTCACCGACGGTCGAGGCGTGCCCTACGACGCCCTGGTCCTGGCCACCGGCTCGATCCCCACCCTGCCGCCGATCCGCGGGCTGGTCCGGCTCGACGGCCGGCTGCACGAGAAGGTGCACGCATTCCGCAGCCTCGACGACTGCCTCCGCCTCGACGCCGCGGTGCCCACAGCTCGCAGTGCGATCGTGGTCGGCGGCGGGCTCCTCGGCCTCCAGGTGGCCCGGGCCCTGAGCGTCCGCGGCCTCGAGACCGAGATCGTCGAAGGCGGCGACCACCTCCTCCGCAGCCAGGTCGACGGGAAGGCGGGCCGGATCCTCGCCCGCGACCTCCGCCGCCTCGGCACCACCGTCTACACCGGCGCCCGCGCGGTCCGCCTCACCGAGCCAGGATTGGTCCTCGACAACGGGTACACCCTCGATACCGACCTGGTCGTGCTCACCGCCGGGGGCCGGCCCTCCACCGCGCTGGCCCGCCGCGCCGGCCTCACCGTCCGACGCGGCATCGTCGTCGACGACGGGCTCGCCTCGGTCGACGACCCGACGATCCACGCCATCGGCGACTGCGCCGAGCACCGTGGCCGGACCACGGGGTTCGTCCCGCCGGCGTGGAAGCAGGCCGGGATCCTGGCCGATCGGCTCGCCGGCGGCGGCGCGACGTACGACGGCAGCCGCACCGTGGCCCGCCTCAGGGCGACCGGCCTGGACGTGGCCGTGCTCGGCGACCCCGAGCACACCCACGGCGAGGTCGTCGAGGTCACCAACCCCGTGCTCGGGTCCCATCGCAAGCTGGTCGTCCGCGACGGCGCCATCGTCGGAGCCACCCTGGTCGGCGACCTGTCGCGGATCGGGCTGCTCACCCAGCACTACGACCGCGGGACCGTGCTCGCCCCGACCGAGCCCGGGGCCCTGCTCATGGGGGACCGGCCCACCCTCCCGGCAGCACTGCCCGACGACGCGGAGGTCTGCGCCTGCGCCGGGGTCACCGCCGGCCGGGTCCGGGCCTGCACCTCGCTCGAGGACGTCCGGTCCTCGACCCGCGCCACCACGGGCTGCGGCGGTTGCGCCGACGCGGTCCGCTCCCTGCTCGCCTCCCGCACCCTGGAAGGAACACCTCGATGACTCACCTCCGCAAGCAGCTCGTCGTGGTCGGCCACGGCATGGTCGGCCACCGCTTCGTCCAGGCCGCGATCGAGCGCGGCCTCACCGAGACCCATGACCTCGTGGTCGTGGGCGAGGAGCCGCGCCCCGCCTACGACCGGGTGGCACTCACGTCGTACTTCGAGGTCGGCGCCGACGCCCTCTCGTTCCTGCCCGGGGGTGAGTACGACGACCCCCGCGTCCGGCTCGTCCTGGACACCGCCGTCACGGCCCTCGACCCCGACACCCGGACGGTCCGCCTCGCGGACGGCGAGGCGCTGGCCTACGACGACCTGGTGCTCGCCACCGGTGCCGCGCCGTTCGTGCCGCCCGTGCCCGGCCACGACCTTCCCGGTTGCTTCGTCTACCGCACGATCGAGGACCTGCAGGCGATCCGGGAGGCCGCGTCCGGCGCGAGGACCGGCGCCGTGGTCGGTGGCGGCCTGCTCGGCCTCGAAGCCGCCAATGCGCTGCTCCAGCTCGGCCTCGACACCCACGTCGTCGAGATGGCCCCCCGCCTGATGCCGGTGCAGGTCGATGACGCCGGCGGCGCGACCCTGGCCCGGCACGTCGAGGCGCTCGGCCTCACCCTGCACACCGGAGCAGCCACCGAGCGGGTCATCGGCGAGCACCCACGCCACCGGCCTGGCGCTCAAGCGAGGCGGACCCGGTCGAGGCGGAGATCGTGGTGTTCTCCGCCGGCATCCGCCCCCGCGACGCACTGGCCCGCGCTGCCGGCCTCGACCTGGCCGAGCGCGGGGGCGTGCTGGTCGACGAACAGTGCCGGACGTCCGAACCGCACGTCTGGGCGATCGGGGAGTGCGCGGCTCCGGATGGCCGGATGTACGGCCTCGTGGCCCCCGGCTATGCCATGGCGGAGGTCGTCGTCGACGCGCTGCTCGGCGGCGCGGGCACGTTCAGGGATGCCGACACCTCCACCAAGCTCAAGCTGCTCGGGGTCGACGTGGCGTCCTTCGGCGATGCGCACGCGGTCACCGATGGTGCGCTGGAGCTGGTCTTCGCCGACGCGGTCGCCGGGGTCTACAAGAAGCTCGTCGTCTCCGAGGACGGCCGGCGCCTCCTCGGCGGGGTGCTGGTCGGCGACGCCACGGCGTACGGTCGTCCTCCGCCCGATGGTCGCCAGCGGGATCGAGCTGCCGGACAACCCCGAGGAGCTGATCCTCCGCGGCCCGCGGGGGTGCGGACCTCGGGCTCCCGGACGAGGCCGTCGTCTGCTCGTGCAACAACGTGTGCAAGGCCGACATCGTCGACGCCGCCGAGCAGGACACCACCACCAGTGCCGGCAGCACCTGTGGCTCCTGCAAGCCGGTCGTGAAGCGGATCGTCGAGGAGTACTTCGCGGCCCAGGGCAGGGTCGTCGACCGGAGTCTCTGTGAGCACTTCCCGCTGACCCGGCAGGAGCTCTTCGACGCGGTCGCCGTCCACGGCTACACCTGCTTCGACCAGGTCGTCGAGGCGCACGGCACCGGTCGGGGCTGTGACATCTGCAAGCCCGCGCTGGCCTCGATCTTCGCCAGCCTCCTCGGAGGACAGGTGCTCGATGGCTCGAGCCGGGCGCTCCAGGACACCAACGACGCCTACCTCGCCAACATCCAGCGCAACGGCACCTACTCGGTCGTGCCACGGATCCCCGGCGGCGAGATCACGCCCGAGAAGCTGATCGTCATCGGCGAGGTGGCCCGCGACTTCGGGCTCTACACGAAGATCACCGGAGGCCAGCGCATCGACCTGTTCGGTGCCCGGGTCGAGGAGCTGCCCGCGATCTGGCGCCGGCTGGTCGATGCCGGCTTCGAGTCCGGCCACGCCTACGGAAAGGCGCTGCGCACGGTGAAGTCCTGCGTCGGCTCGACCTGGTGCCGCTACGGCGTGCAGGACTCGGTCGGCCTCGCCATCGAGCTGGAGCTCCGGTACCGAGGCGTGCGATCGCCGCACAAGCTCAAGGGAGGCGTCAGCGGCTGCGCCCGCGAGTGCGCCGAGGCACGAGCCAAGGACTTCGGCGTGATCGCGACCGAGCAGGGCTGGAACCTCTACGTCGGCGGCAACGGCGGCGCGACCCCGGCCCACGCCCGGCTGCTGGCGAGCGACCTCGACACCGGGACGCTGGTCAGGTACCTCGACCGGTTCCTCATGTACTACATCCGCACCGCGGATCGCCTTCAGCGGACCGCCCCCTGGATCGACTCGCTCGAGGGTGGTCTCGACCGGGTGCGCGAGGTGGTCGTCGACGACGCGCTGGGGCTCGGTTCGGAGCTGGAGGCGGCAATGGCGCGGCATGTCGAGCACTACCGTGACGAGTGGGCCGACACCCTCGACGACCCGGAGAAGCTGGGCCGCTTCGTCTCGTTCGTCAACGCGCCAGGGACTCCCGATCCGCACATCTCGTTCCGGGCTGAGCGCGACCAGGCCGTCCCGGCCGACACCGACGGTGCGGTGCTCCTCGGCAAGACCATCCCGGTGGGGGCACCGCAGTGACGGTCGTCTGCCGCTACGCCGACCTCGAGGTCGAGGTGGGCGTCGTCGCGCTGGTCGAGGGGGAGGCAATCGCAATCTTCAGGACCCACGACGGCAACATCCACGCAATCTCCAACTACGACCCTTGTGCCCAGGCGTCGGTGCTGTCGCGCGGGATCGTCGGGACGCGGGGCGAGGTTCCGTTCGTGGCATCGCCGATGCACAAGCAGGCGTTCGACCTGCGAACGGGACAGTGCCTCGACGACGCGGCGGTCCGGGTACCGACGTACGACGTCGCGGTCACCGACGGCCTGGTCCTGGTCGGTGGTCGCCGGGAGGGCTGAATGGACGACCAACCGCTCGCCGGCTTCAGGATCGGCGTCACGGCGGCCCGCAAGGTCGAGGAGCAGGTGGCGCTGCTCGAGCGCCGTGGCGCCCGGGTGGAGCGGGCGCCGGCGCTGTCGCTCGACCCCAATCAGGTCGACGACGGGGCCCTGCGCGCGGCGACCGTGGAGGTCGTGGCACGGCCCGTCGACCTGTTCCTCGCGACCACGGGCGTCGGGATGAAGACCTGGTTCGCCGCCTGCGAGCGGTGGGGAGTGCTTGATGACCTGCTGACCTCGATCGGGTCGGCGGAGATCCTGGCGCGCGGCCCGAAGAGCGTCGGTGCCCTGCGAAATCGCGGGCTGCGGGAGGTGTGGGCCCCTCCGTCGGAGTGCTTCGAGGACGTCCTCGAGCACCTGCGCGGGCGGGACCTCGCCGGACTGCGGATCGTGGTGCAGGAGCACGGCCAGTCGCTGTCGATGGTTGCGCACGCGCTGCGACGCCGGGGCGCCGACGTCACGACAGTGACGGTCTACCGGGTGGCGAGGGCGGACGACCCCGAGCCGATGTTCAGGCTGGTCGACCTGATCGCTGACCGGGCACTGGACGCGGTGACCTTCACCTCCGCCCCTGCCGTTGCCGCGCTGATGGAGACCGCCGGCGTGACCGGTCGCCGGGACGAGGTGGTCGGCGCCTTCCAGGCCGACGCCGTCGCCGCCTGCGTCGGACCGGTGACCGCGGCCGCCTTCGAGCCGTGGGGGGTCCCCACGATCTTCCCGGAGCGGTCGCGCCTCGTGGCGATGGTCAAGCAGCTCGGGACCGAGCTGCCCTCGCGGCGCGAGGGACTGGCGATCAGCTCGTGGGCGGCCACCAGCTCCTCCTGCACGGCGAGGAGGTCCTCCTCGACGGGATCGAGGTGAGACTGTCGCCGGCGCCCGCGGCCGTCCTCCAGGCACTGGTCGCCAACCCCGGGAACGTGGTGTCTCGACGGGCGCTGCTCGCCATGCTCCCGAGCGGTCAGGCCGGGTCCGAGCACGCCGTCGAGATGGCCGTCGCCCGGCTGCGTGCGGCCGTCGGCACCCGTGCCGTCCAGACCGTGGTCAAGCGGGGCTATCGGTTGGCGGTCGACGCGTGCCCGGCACACGGGATTTAGACGAAATTGGGTACGAACCGTGATACTGGAGGCTTCGGAGGGTGGGATTCCGCCGTCTCCGCATGTCCCCGACACCTGAGGTACCCATGTCCGAAGCCGCCGCGCGCGAGCAGTCGCAGGAGCCTGCCGCGCCCAAGCGGCGTGGACGGTCGCCCCGGAAGAACAAGGTCGGACGGGTGCTGCTCGCCAGTGCGGTGGTGCTCGCGCTCGCGACCGGGCTCGGAGTGGTCTACCTCTACCGGCACCTCAGCGGCAACCTCGACGTCGTCGACGTCACCGGCCAGCTCGGCAGTGACCGCCCCGAGAAGGAGTCCGTCGCCGGCCCCAAGGAGCCGCTCAACGTCCTCGTCATGGGCTCCGACGACCGCGACGCGGCGGGCAACAACATCGACAACCAGGAGCTGGGCAGCACCGACCGCTCCGACACCACGATCCTCATGCACCTCTCGGCGGACCGGAAGCGCGCCTACGGCGTCAGCATCCCGCGCGACTCGCTCGTGACCCGACCGACCTGCCGGACCGAGGACGGGGAGGCCATCCCGGGCGGGACGGACGTCATGTGGAACGAGGCGTTCGCGCTCGGTGGCCCGGCGTGCACGATCCGGCAGTTCGAGAAGTCGACCGGCGTCTTCGTCGACCACTACGTCGTGATCGACTTCGCCGGCTTCGAGGGCATGGTCAACGCCATCGACGGCGTACCCGTCTGCATCCCCGAGGACATCTCCGACCCGGCGCACGGCATCAACATCCCGGCCGGCACCCGCGAGGTCGAAGGGCGGGAGGCGCTGAACTACGTCCGGGCGCGCTACACCCTCGGCGACGGCTCCGACATCAGCCGGATCAAGCGCCAGCAGGCCTTCATCGCCGCGATGGCCAACAAGGTGATCTCGGCCGGCACCCTGGCCCGCGTGGACCGGCTGGTGGGCTTCCTCGACGCCGCCACCGACTCGCTGCAGGTCGACCCCGGACTCGACAACGTCATCAAGATCGCCAAGATGGGCGTCGGCTTCCAGGGCATCGGCCTCGAGAACATCCAGTTCGTCACGGTGCCGTTCGAGTACGACCAGCGGCCCGAGTTCAGCGGCCGGGTCTCCTGGCTTCCTCAGTCCGAGGACCTGTGGGAGAAGATCGCCGCCGACGAGCCGCTGACCAAGCGGCTCACCAGCGACGCGATCAGCGCCGCGAAACCGACCGGGTCGGACAAGAAGAAGCCCTCGAAGCAGTCTCCCGCCGTCAGGCAGCAGGAAGCCGAGGAAGCGGAAGCGAACGGGCTCTGCGCATGAACACCCCGGACGAGTCACCCGAGGCCCGGCGCCGCCGGATCGCGGCCATCTTCGGCGAGGTGCTGCCGGAGACCACCGCAGACGAGCGGGACCCCGAGGGCCCGGACGACCGCGGCGACGGCGACAGCTGGCTGCGTGCCCAGGTGCCGCCGCACCACGGCTGAGCCGCTCTCAGACGCCGGATCCCCCCGTCGTACCGCCCTGGCGGCCGGCGAGCAGGTCGCGGATCTGGGTCAGCAGCTCGACGTCGGCAGGCGTGCCGGGCTCGTCGGCCGGGAAGTACTTCTCCTTCGCCTTGGTGTAGGGCACCACGATGAAGAAGTAGACGACCGCCGCGAGGATCAGGAACGAGATCACCGCCGTGAGCCACGCGCCGACCGAGACGCCACCCGGCGCGTAGTTGGAGAAGTCGGGCTGTGCCGCCGACCTTGCCGATGATGTCCATGATCAGCGCGACGGTGGCCGTGACCACCGCCGCGAAGGCGAGGCCCATGATGAAGGCCACGGCCAGCTCGATCAGGTTGCCCTTGAGGATGAAGTTCTTGAATCCAGTCATTGGCGCCACGCTAGTGGGAGAACGCATAGGTCAGGAAGAGTCGCACGCCGGCGTCGGCCAGCCGGGTCACCTCGGTCGGTGCGGCTCCCACGACCACGAGCCCGCCGGTCTGACCGGATCCGCCGGTGTCCGGAGACGGGCGGGGCAGGGCCAGGACCGGCACGCCGGTGGCCACCACGGATGCGCCTGAGCTCTGCGGGTCGGTGCCGATCAGGTCGATCCGGTCGCCCACCTCGAGCAGCTCCACCATGTCGGCATCGGGCAGGCGGACGGGTACGGCGGTCAGCTCCGGGTCACCGGCCGTCAGTGCGGGTCCCACGAGCCGCACGTCGGTCACCGGCTCGCCCTGTCTGACCGGGGCGGCCAGGGTGCGGCCGACGAGGTCCCGGGCCGTTCCGCTGGGGACCGAGCCGGGCGCGAAGGAGACCGTGACCAGGTCGTCGTCGCCGATCACCGTCCCGGCGGGCAGGTCTCGGGCAGCCGTGAGCACGCCGACCGCCGGCTGCGGAGGCGCGGTCGCGGTGTGGACGCCGGCCGCCACGGCGACCCCGGCCAGCAACGCGGCAAGCAGCCGGCGTCGAGCGAGCACGACGCGGCGTACCCGCCTCAGGGCACGGGACAGGCGGGTGGGACCGGAGCGGAGCAGGACCATGGCCCGACGCTAGGAGAGATCGCTCCGCGCTGCCCGCGTCATCCACAGCCCGCCGAGTCGGCGTGAATGCCGATGCTCAGGACGCCGAGTCGGCGCAATGCTGCAATGCCCTGGGACGCCGAGTCGGCGCTACTGCGCCTCCTCCGCTTCGCTCCTCCGTCGCAGAACCGCCGACTCGGCTGTCAGTTGCTTGCGGTTTCCTTGGGCTTGCTCGCCGCTGGGGTCTCTGACTTCGTGGAGCCGGAGTCTGACGACTCGTTCTTCGAGCCGGAGTCTGCCTTCTCGGGGCTTCCGGGAGTCGGTGCGGTAGAAGCCGGAGCCCTTGAACACGACGCCAACGGCGTTGTAGAGCTTGCGGAGCCGGCCCTCGCACTCGGGGCACACGGTCAGCGCGTCGTCCGAGAAGCTCTGGAACTGCTCGAAGGCGTGCCCGCACTCGGTGCAGGCGTACTGGTAGGTCGGCACTGGTCGGATCCTTTGGACTTCGGGTGGACCGGGGCGAGGCTGGCACTCGCCCCCGACGACTGCCAATGGTACGGCACAATGTCCAGCACCATGGCCGACCAGACCGAGTCCTCACGCGAAGGCCCCGGCCCAGAAGGCAGAGGCTGGCGGCAGACGTTCCGCAGCTGGCCGGGCTACGCCCGCGGCGTCGTTGTACGCCGTCGTCGTGCTGGTGCTGATCCTGGTCGCGGGCCTGGTGACCGGCTTCATGCTGACCCACCGGCCGCTCCCGCAGACCACCGGCGAGCTCGCGGTTCCGGGGCTGGCGAGCGAGGTGACCGTCGTCCGCGACGAGTTCGGGATCCCCCAGCTCTACGGCGACTCGATGGACGACCTGATGCGGGCCCAGGGGTTCGTGCACGCGCAGGAGCGGTTCTACGAGATGGACATCCGGCGGCACCTCACCGCCGGGCGGCTCTCGGAGATGTTCGGCGAGACCACCCTGGAGACCGACGAGCTCATCCGCACGATGGGCTGGCGCCGGGTCGCCGGGCGAGGAGATGGCGCTGGTCGGGCCCGGACACGCGCGCGGCACTGGAGGCCTACGCCGACGGCGTCAACGCCTACCTCGCCGACCGTGACCCGAGCGAGCTGGGCCTCGAGTACGCCGTCCTGCGCGCCGGCGGGCTGGACTACCGACCCGAGCCCTGGACACCGATCGACTCCCTCGCCTGGCTCAAGGCGATGGCCTGGGACCTGCGCGGCAACATGACCGACGAGATCGACCGAGCCCTCGCGCTCGCCGACCACACGCCCGCCGAGGTCAGGCAGCTCTACCCGCCCTACCCCTACGACCAGCACGCACCGATCGTCCGCCAGGGCGCGGTCGTCGACGGCGTCTACGAGCAGGACGCCACCGGGCCGGGGACCCGCCTGCCGCAGCGGCCGGCGTACCCGTCCACCGCCCGCGCGGCCCTGAGGGACCTGCACGGCCTGGCCGACCGGATGCCCGCCCTGCTGGGCCGCGGTGACGGGATCGGCAGCAACGCCTGGGCGGTCTCCGGCGACCACTCCGCCACCGGCGAGCCGCTGCTCGCGAACGACCCCCATCTCGGAGTCTCGCTGCCAGGGGTCTGGATGCAGATGGGCCTGCACTGCCGCACCGTTTCCGAGGACTGTCCGCTCGACGTCGCGGGCTTCACCTTTTCCGGCGTCCCGGGTGTCGTGATCGGCCACAACGCCGACATCGCCTGGGGCTTCACCAACCTCGGCCCGGACGTGAGCGACCTCTACCTGGAGCGGGTCGACGGCAACCGCTGGCGCTACGACGGCGGGTGGCGGCAGCTGCGGAGCCGCACCGAGACCATCGAAGTCCGCGACGGCAGCGAGGTGGAGCTCACCGTGCGCTCGACCGAGCACGGACCCCTCCTCTCCGACGTGTCGGAGGACTACGAGGAGGTCGGCCGGCAGGCGCCGGCCGACCATCCCGAGCCACGCGGTGAGGGGTACGCCGTCTCCCTGGCATGGACCGGCCTCCAGCCGTCCCCCACCGCCGACGCGATCCTTCGCCTCAACCTCGCCACCGACTGGGACTCCTTCCGGAAGGCCGCAGCCCGGTTCGACATCCCCGCCCAGAACATGGTCTATGCCGACCGGGAGGGGCACATCGGCTACCAGGCGCCGGGAAGGGTCCCGATCCGCAAGTCCGGCAACGACGGCAACCTGCCGGCGGAGGGCTGGAGGTCCGACGACGACTGGACCGGTGACTACATCCCGTTCCAGGGACTGCCCAACGTCCTCGACCCCGATGAGGGTTTCGTCGTCACCGCCAACCAGGCCGTGGTGGATCCGGAGTACCCGTTCCACCTCACCGACGACTGGGACCGCGGCTACCGCTCGCAGCGGATCCGTGACGTCATCGTCGACAAGGACGAGCTCTCGGTCGCCGAGATGGAGGAGCTGCAGTCCGACAACCGCAACCCGATCGCGCCCGCGCTCACCCCCTACCTGCTCGAGATCGAGCTGCCCACCGGCTACTGGGACGACGGCCAGGAGAAGCTGCGCGACTGGAACTACGCCCAGGACGCCGACAGCCCCGCGGCGGCGTACTTCAACGTGGTGTGGCGCACCCTGCTGGAGCGGACCTTCCACGACGAGCTGCCCGAGGAGGTCTGGCCCGACGGCGGCCAGCGCTGGATGGCTGTCGTCTCACGCCTGCTGCGCCGTCCGGCCGACCCGTGGTGGGACGACGCCACCACCGACGGTGAGGTGGAGACCCGCGACGACATCCTCGAGGACGTCCTCCGCGAGGCCCGGGACGAGATGACCCGCCGCCAGGCACGCAACGCCGACGAGTGGTCGTGGGGCCACCTGCACCACCTCGACCTGATCAGCCCGACGCTCGGCACCTCCGGGGTCGGCCCGGTCGAGGCGCTGGTCAACCGCGGCCCGTGGGAGGCCGGGGGCGGCGGCTCGGCGGTCGACGCGACGTCGTGGAACGCGGTCGAGGGGTACGCCGTCACCGCAGCGCCGTCGATGCGGATGGTGGTGTCGATGCGCGACCTCGACGAGTCCCGCTGGATCAACCTGACCGGGGTCTCGGGACACCCGTTCAGCGATCACTACACCGACCAGACCGACCTGTGGGCCGAGGGGGAGACGCTGCCCTGGGCGTTCTCGGCGGACGCGGTCGAGGCAGCCGGCACCGCCACCCTCAGGCTGGTCCCGGACGGAAGCGAGTGATCCCACTCGGCGTGGCCGCCGCCATCACCGCCCGGTCGTGCGGCGCGACGGGAACGTCGCGGCCGACCTCGCCGTCGTGGAGCAGCACGCAGGTGAACGTGCCGGACGGCACCCGGGCCAGCGCCCGGTCGTAGCTCCCGCCGCCCCGGCCCAGCCGCATCCCTCCGCGGGAGACCGCCAGTCCGGGGACCAGCACCACGTCGGCGGTTGCGACCGCTTCAACCCCCAGGCGACGGCCGGCGGGCTCGAGGATGCCGCGTCGGGCGGGCAGCAACGCGCGCTTGTCCTCGTAGACCGCCCAGTCCAGGTCGTCGTCGGGCAGCAGGACCGGCAGGATCACCCGCTTGCCCGCCTCCACGAGGGTGTCGAGCAGGATCCCGGTGCCCGGCTCCGCGGCGGTCGAGACGTAGGCCGCCACCGTGGCCGCACGGCGTACCTCCGGCTCGGCCAAGAGGTGCGCGGTGATCGCGGTTCCCGCCGCGCCCAGCTCCGCGACCGACATCCGGTTGCGAGCGGTGAGGATCTGGTCGCGCAGTGCGAGCTTCGCCGGGTCGGGCCCGGCGGCGGAGTCACGGGGCCGATGTGGGTCTGCCACGCCGCCAGCCTACGATCGATCCCATGGGAAGCGCTGGGCTCAACACGGCACGCGACAAGATGATCGATGCCGGAATCGACGAGACGGCGATCGAGACGTTCGCCCACTACTACCGGCTCCTCGAGGCCGGCGAGACCGGCATGATCCCGGAGTCCACCATCGAGCCGCTCGACATGGAACGACTCGAGGACGTCGAGGTCTCCGACGAGGACGGCGCGGCGGCGATCGCGAAGACCGCCATCATCAAGCTCAACGGCGGCCTGGGCACGTCGATGGGCATGGAGAGGGCCAAGTCGCTGCTGTGCGTACGGCGGGGGCTGTCCTTCCTCGACATCATCGCCCGCCAGGTGCTCCACCTGCGCAAGGAGTACGACGCCCCGCTGCCGCTGATCTTCATGAACAGCTTCCGCACCTCCGAGGACACGCGCGAGGCGCTGGCCCGCTACGAGGACCTGAAGGTCGAGGGCCTGCCGCTGGAGTTCCTGCAGAACAAGGAGCCCAAGCTGCTGGTCAAGGACCTCTCGCCGGTCAGCCATCCGCGCGACCCGGAGCTGGAGTGGTGCCCGCCCGGGCACGGTGACCTCTACACCGCCCTCCACGGCACCGGCCTGGTCGCCCAGCTGATCGAGGCCGGCTTCGACCGGGTGTTCGTGTCCAACTCCGACAACCTCGGGGCGGTGCCCGATGCGCGGGTCGCGGGCTGGTTCGCCGGCTCGGGGGCGCCGTTCGCGATCGAGGCCGTGCGCCGCACGCCGTCCGACCGCAAGGGCGGCCACTTCGCGCGACGTCGCAACGACGGCCGGATCGTGCTCCGCGAGACCGCCCAGACCCTCGACGAGGACAAGGACGCAGTGGCCGACCTCGAGCGGCACCGCTTCACGTCGACCAACAACCTCTGGTTCGACCTGCGGGCGATGCAGAACGAGCTCGAACGACGCAGCGGGATCCTCGGCCTTCCGTTGATCCGCAACGTCAAGCACGTCGACCCTGGCGACTCCTCCACGCCCGAGGTGATCCAGATCGAGACCGCGATGGGGGCCGCTATCGAGATCTTCGAGGGGGCGCGCACCATCGAGGTCGGCCGCGACCGGTTCGTGCCGGTCAAGACCACCAACGACCTGCTGCTGCTGCGCTCGGACGTCTATGACCTGAGGCGGGACTTCGTGCTCGACCAGGCGGCCGACGACATCCCGTTCGTCGACCTCGACGGCAGCTACTACAAGCACGTCGGCGAGTTCGACAAGCGATTCCCCGAGGGAGCGCCGTCGCTGAAGGAGGCGAAGTCCCTGACCGTCGACGGCGACTGGACGTTCGGAAACGGCGTGCGAGTGGTCGGCAACGTGGAGCTGGCCGCCGACTCCGCGCAGCGGGTCGCCCCCGGGACGGTGCTCAAGGATGGGTGACCGCGTCGCCACCGTCGACCAGCTCCTGGACCGCATCCTCGACCACATCGAGCCGCTGAAGGACTTCCCCCAGCCGCTCCTCGAGGCACTCGACCTGCCCTCCGCGGAGGAGGTCGTCGCCCCGATCGACCTGCCGTCCTTCGACAACTCCGGCATGGACGGGTACGCCGTGCGGCTCGCCGATGTCGTCGGGGCGACCGAGGAGTCCCCGATCCACCTGCCGGTGGTCGGCGAGATCGGGGCCGGCCAGGCGGGCATCCTCGCGATGTCGCCCGGGACCGCGGTCAAGATCATGACCGGCGCCCCGATGCCGACCGGCGCCGACTCGGTGGTCCCCTACGAGTGGACCGACCGGGGCGTGGCCCAGGTCCGGATCAGCCAGGCGCCCACCGAGGGCCAGCACGTCCGGCGGGCCGGTGAGGACGTCTCGGTCGGCGACATCCTGATCGAGCACGGAAGCGTGCTCGGCCCGCGTCACCTCGGTCTGCTCGCCAGCGTCGGCCGGGCGACGGTCCGGTCCCGGCCCCGACCGCGGGTCGTGATCCTGTCGACCGGGTCGGAGCTGCGCGACCCCGGGACACCGCTGGGCCACGACTCCATCTACGACGGCAACTCGTGGCTGCTTGCCGCCGCGGCCCGCCGGGCCGGTGCCATCGCCTACCGGGTCGGGATCGTGCCCGACGAGCCCCGTGCCTTCATGGACGCGCTCAGCGACCAGCTCGTGCGCGCCGACGTGGTCGTCACCAGCGGCGGTGTCTCGCAGGGCGACTACGACGTGGTGAAGGAGGCCCTCGCGCCCACCGGCTCGGTGTGGTTCGGGTCGGTGGCGATGCAGCCCGGAAAGCCGCAGGGGTTCGGGCTGGTCGGTGACGAACGGGTCCCGATCTTCACCCTGCCCGGCAACCCCGTGTCGTCGTACGTCTCCTTCGAGGCGTTCGTGCTGCCCGCGATCCGCAAGCTGATGGGCCGGACGCCGTACTCGCGACCCACGACGAGGGCCAGGCTGACCCACCCGATCTCGTCGCCCGAGGGTCGCCGGCAGTTCGTCCGGGGCTCATACGAGGTCGACCGGGGCGGGCCGTTCGTCTCGCCGGTCGGCGGTCACGGCTCCCACCTGATCGGGGACCTCGCCGGGTCCAACGCGCTGATCGTGGTGCCCGAGGACGTCACCTCGGTCACGGCGGGGGAGCAGGTGCAGGTCAAGCTGCTGGACGAGGACTTCTGATGGCCGATCCGGAGGCGCGCCTCACGCACGTCGACGAGGCACGGCGCCGCCCGGATGGTCGACGTGTCCGGCAAGGAGGTGACCGCGCGGGTTGCCAGTGCGTCGGGCCGGGTCCTGGTCTCCGCCGAGGTGATCGGCCTGCTGCGAGGTGAAGGCGTCCCCAAGGGCGACGCGCTCGCGGTCGCGCGGCTGGCCGGGATCATGGGCGCCAAGCAGACGCCCTCGCTGATCCCGCTGTGCCACCCGCTCGCGATCTCCGGGGTCACCGTCGACCTCACGGTGGGTGACGACTCGGTCGACATCGCCGCCACCGTCCGCACCACCGACCGAACCGGCGTCGAGATGGAGGCCCTGACCGCGGTGTCGGTCGCCGCCCTCACCGTCGTCGACATGGTCAAGGCGGTCGACAAGGGTGCGGTGATCACCGACGTCCGGGTCGAGTCGAAGTCCGGGGGCAAGTCGGGGGACTGGAAGCGGTGAGCCTGCGCGCCGAGGTCGTGGTCGCCTCCAACCGCGCCGCGTCCGGTGTCTACGAGGACCAGACCGGGCCGATGATCGTGTCGTTCCTGCAGGGGCTGGGGTTCGCGGTCGACGCGCCCGTCGTCGTACCCGACGGCGAGCCGGTGGGAGCCGCCATCTCCGCCGCCGCTCAGGGCGGGGCCCGCCTGGTGCTGACCACCGGTGGAACCGGCCTCACCCCGACCGACCGCACGCCTGAGGAGACCCGAGGGCTGCTGGACTTCGAGGTACCGGGCATCGCCGACGCCATCCGGGCCGCCGGTGTCGACGCCGGGGTGCCCACCGCCGTGCTGTCCCGCGGTGTGGCGGGTGTCATCGGCGACTGCCTGGTCGTGAACCTCCCCGGGTCGCGCGGCGGGGTCAAGGACGGGCTGGCGGTGCTCGAGCCGATCCTGGTCCACGCCGTCGAGCAGGTCGTCGGGAGCGACCATTGAGGCCGTGGCCGGCCCGGCTGCGCGATGGTGACGTCACGCTGCGACCGCTCAGGTACTCCGACCAGGCCGCCTGGCGGTCGGCGCGCGAGCGCAACGTGGCCTGGCTGGCCCCGTGGGACGCCACGGCCCCGCCGGGGGCGGCGAGCCGGCCCGCCACGTTCCGCCAGCTGGTCCGCCGGCTGCACGGCATGGCGCGGGACGGCACGGCGTACCCCTTTGCGATCGAGGTCTCCGGCCGCTTCGTCGGCCAGGTGACGGTCAACAACATCGTCCGCGGCTCCGCGCAGTTCGGGTCGCTGGGCTACTGGCTCGACCGTGAGTACGCCGGCCGCGGGGTGATGCCGCGGGCGGTGGCGCTGGTCATCGACCACTGTTTCTTCACTGCCGGGCTGCACCGGATCGAGATCGCGATCCGGCCCGAGAACAGCAACTCCCTGCGGGTGGTCGAGAAGCTCGGCCTGCACGAGGTCGGGTTCGCCCCGAACTTCCTCCACATCGACGGCGCCTGGCGCGACCACCGGATCTACGCGGTGACCGTCGAGGAGTGCCCGGACGGGATGCTCGCGCGGTTGGCCTGAACGCCTCAATCACACCAGTCACACGAGTTGTTTTGCGACACACCTGTGGACATCCGTCCCGTCTTCGGCTATCGAACCTAGCCTTACGGACCGTGGACCTCAGCGCGTTGATCTTCGTCGCCCTTGCCGTGGCGTGGGCCGTCTACCTGATCCCGAAGGCGTTGCGGCACCACGACGACGTCGTGCGCAGCCGTTCGGTCGAGCGGTTCTCCCACACCATGCGGGTCCTGGCCCGGCGCGAGCCGGTCAACCGCCGCGACGCCCGCCTCGTCGTCGCCCCGGCGCGGGCGAAGTCCACTCCGGTGGTCACCACCAAGGGGCCGGTCCGGGTCGAGGCGAACCGCGAGACCGCCCAGCGCGCCACCCGCCGGCGCCGCCGGGTGCTCGGCCTGATCCTGCTGGCCAACGCGGCCGTCGTCACCGTCGCCGCGTTCGCCGTCATCGCCTGGTGGTACGTCGCCATCCCGGCCGGCCTGCTCGTCGCCTGGCTGGTCGCCTGCCGGCTGATGGTGCGCCGCGAGCGCCCGGTCCGCATCGAGCGGGACCGTGCCGCGTCGACGCCCCCCGTCGTCGAGGAGGTCGAGGAGCCAGTGGCGGCCGATCCGGTCGAGGAGCCGTGGGACGACACCCCGACCGGCCAGACGCCCGCGATCGCAGACCCGAGCCTGTGGGACCCGATGCCGGTCACCCTGCCGACCTACGTCGGAAAGCCGGCGGCCGAGCGACGTACCGTCCGCACCATCGACCTCGACTCCACCGGTGTGTGGACCTCCGGCCGCACCGAGGCCGACGCCCAGATCGCCCGCGAGGCCGACGACGCCGCGCGCTCGGCGCGGGCCGGACGCAAGGACGACGACGGGCGCCGCGCGGTCGGCTCGTAGCCTCCGCTTCGCCACCCCTGATCGATTCGGCTCGCCCTCCGGGCTGGTGCTAACGTTTCCCCTCGCTTGGGGCTGTGGCGCAGTTGGTAGCGCGTCTCGTTCGCAATGAGAAGGTCAGGGGTTCGAATCCCCTCAGCTCCACCAACAGTGGCTAACCGAGGTCCGGTCGCGCTGACGCTCAGGGCCCCGCCGCCTCCTGAATGATCCGCGCCAGCCCGCGGAGGCGAGGGTCTTGTTACCGGAGCCTGGTTGCAAGACCCTTGAGTTGTGCCGCCATGCGCAGCGGCTTCGGCCCTCGCACGTCGAGGATGCAGCCCGGCACGACAGGAGAAACCGTGATGACACGGGATCGCACGCAGGTCTTCGGAGCCGGGCTCGCCCTGCTCGTGCTGGTGCTGCTCATCATCCTGGACGCGACGATCCCTCCCCAGTACGCCATCCTCACCGCGCTCTTCGGGCTGGCACCGCTGATCGCCTGCGCCGTGGTGCCTGCCCGCGGAACGGCAGTCATCGCCGGCCTGGCAGTGCTCGCGGCGGTACTCTCCGGCACGTGGAACGACACGTTCGGCACGGCGCAGCAGAACATCCGCCTGCTCAACGTGGTCCTCGTCAGCCTGGCAGCGGTGACCATCGCGGCGGTGCGTGTCCACCGAGAGCATCGCTTCGCCCAGGTCTCGCGGATCGCTGAGGTCGCGCAGCGTGCGGTCATGCCGGTGCTTCCCGAACGGGCCGGTCATGTCGCGATCGCGGCGCGGTACCAGTCCGCTGCGCAGGGTGCCCTGGTCGGTGGGGATCTCTACGACTGCTACCACGCCGACGAGCACGTCCGGATCCTGGTCGGAGACGTCCGCGGCAAGGGCATCACCGGTGTCGAGCAAGCGGCACGAGTGACCCGCGCCTTCCGTCAATCGGCTCCCCTGCGCGCGACACTCGCTGAGGTCGCCGAGGAGATGGACGACTACCTCGCAGGCTTCTTCGACGACGAGGAGTTCGCCACCGCGCTACTCGTCGATGTGAGCGATCCCGGAGTGCTCCGGCTGGTCAGCGCCGGGCATCCTGGACCCCAGCTGGTGCGCTCGTCGGAAGCCAGGGTCCTGGCCCTTCCGATCGGGCGGGTGCTCGGTCTCGGTCTGCCAGCAGGTGACCCGTACGTCGAGACGGTGGTGCCGTGGTCGCCTGGGGACCGACTGCTGGTCTACACCGACGGGCTCAGCGAAGCACGGGACTCCCGAGGAGACTTCTTCCCGGTCGAGTCGCTGGACGCTGCGGTTCGCGGGGGCTCGGTCGAACGTGCGGTCGAGGAGGTCGTCGCCGCGGTCCGAAGGTACGTCCCACGAGGTCGTCTCGAGGACGACCTTGCCGTCGTGGTCATCGGGCACCTTCCGGATGTCGTAGCGTCCGACGACGGTCGAAGCGTCGCGGATGTTGCGAGTCACGCGGTCCACGAGGAGACGCCGCTGGATCCAGGAGTGCCCCTCACCGAAGCCACGGGGGACGGTGGCAGGTCTGCACTTGTTCCGAACCCATGGCCCCGTTAGGCGGTATCCATCGGTGCTGCCCGCTCGCGCGGATCCGTACGCGGCGCCGGCGTGTCTCGGGCCGAGGCCAGCCACGCGTCATATAAAGTCTAGTGCCTTACTCTAGAAATGACGGGGGGAGCCCGGATGTCAGCCGAACCCTCGCTGTCGTTGGCCGCGATCGACCTGCACCAGCACCTGTGGCCCGAACCACTGATCGACCGGTTGCGGTCGCGCTCCCGCACGCCCAACCTCCGGGGCTGGACCCTGCACACCCAGGGCGAAGCGCCGTTCGAGATCGAGCCGGCGCACCACGATGTGCACGCGAGACTGAGGGAGAACGCGCACGACGGCCTCAGCCTGGCCTGCTTGTCGCTCTCGTCGCCACTGGGGATCGAGTCGCTGCGCGGGCCCTCGGCAACTGGGCTGCTGGACGCCTGGCACGAGGGAGTCGCCGCGCTGCCGGGCGGATTCGCCGCCTGGGCTTCGTTCTCCCGGGACGAGCCGGACCTCGAGGGCCTGAGCCGGCTCCTCGCCGCCGGCTTCGTCGGGATCCAGGTGCCGGCCACAGACGTCCGCACCCCTGCCGGCTGGGCGCGGCTCGGCCCGGTACTTGCCGTCGCGGAAGCAGCGGACAGGCCGGTGCTCGTCCATCCCGGCCCCGAGCCGGCGGAGCCTGAGGCGGCGGCGCTGCCGGCCTGGTGGCCCGCCGTCGTCGGGTACGCAGCCCAGCTTCAGGCGGCCTGGTGGGCCTGGCACGCCGCCGCCCTGCGACCCGACCATCCCACGCTGCGAGTGGTGTTCGCGGCTGGCGCCGGCCTCGCCCCGTTGCACCACGAGCGGTACGCCGCCAGGGGCGGGACCTCGGGGGCGCTCGATCCCCTCGTCCACGTCGACACGTCCTCCTACGGCCCACAAGGCCTCGACGCGTTGGTGCGGGTGCTCGGGATCGACGCGCTCGCGCTCGGGAGCGACCGGCCGTACGCCGTGCCGGTCGCTCCCGGGCCGATGGGCGAGGCGGCGGCCCGGGCAATCCGGGTCAACAACCCGCGTCGAGTGATGGGACTCCCGACCGTCGAGCAGGGGGTGCGGCCGTGGCACACGGCGAGCTGATCGAGGTTGCGGCCGCGGCGGCCATCGACTACCGGAGGGCGCCGTCGGGGCTCACCCTCGAGTCGCTGCCGGCCCGCGACCTCGACCCCGGCGAGCTGCGGACTCTGGTGTCCTCCCTGGCTCGAGATCCAGACCGCTGGGCCCACCTCGTGGGCTACGACGACGACGAGCGCGTGTATTCATCGCTGTACCGCGACACGCACGTCGACGTCTGGCTGCTGTGCTGGACGCCGGTCAACGACACCGGCTGGCACGACCACGACATCTCCTCCGGCGCCGTCGCCGTGGTCGCCGGTGAGCTCATCGAGAACAACCTCCGCGTCGACTCACCGGGCACCGAGACCCGGGTCTCGGCCGGCCACGCGTTCTCGTTCGGTCCGGACCACATCCACCGCCTCAACGGCGCCACGCGCGGCACGGTGTCGGTACACGCCTACAGCCCTCCGTTGTGGCGGATGGGACAGTACGCCGTCAGCGATGCCGGCGTCCTGCGCCGGGTGTCGGTGTCCTACGCCGACGAGCTGCGCCCGATCGACTGAGCCCCGACGATCGAATCCGTCGGCACAGTCAGCGCCGGGGCCTCCTGGCCTCGCCGGTCGACGCACGGACGATCAGGCTCGTGGCGAGCACCCTCGTCGGTGGGTCGGACACGGGCTGTCGAATCTGCTGGACCAGTGCCTCGACGGCGCGGGCGCCGCTGTCCTGTGTTTGCTCCGACAAGGTCGTGAGCGGCGGATTGCAGATGTCCGCGCCGAAGATGTTGTCGAATCCCACGACGCTCAGGTCATGTGGAACGTCAACCCGACGCTCGGCGAGCCTGCCCATGAGGCCGATCGCGAGCATGTCGTTGTGGCAGACCACGGCCGTCGCTCCGGAGGCGAGCACGGCGTCGGCCGCAGCGGGTCCCCCCGCCAGCGTCGGTGTGTACGGCCCGAATCTCTGTGCGCTCATCCCGCGCTTCCGTGCCGCCCGGCGCAGTCCGAGCCACCTGCGAGCCCCAGACCACGACTCGGCCGGTCCGCCGGCGAACACGAATGATTCGTGGCCCAACGACGCAAGGTGATCGACGATCTGCCCGGTCCCGTGGTCGAAGTCAGCGACAACGCAGGCAATTCCGGGAGTCGCCCGGTTGACCAGGGTGATCGCACTACGCTCCGCGGCCCGGTGCAGCTCATCGTCGGGGAGCCTGGGAGCGCTCACGACGAATCCATCCACTGTGCGTGCGAGGCGGCGCAAGAGCTGTTCCTCATGGGCGGGGTTCTCCTGGGTGTCCCCGAGAACGAGAGTGAGCCCGGCTGCTGCTGCTGCACGTTCGGCGCCCTTGATGACGCCCGAGAAGTACGGGTTGGTGATGTCCGGGACGAGCAGGGCGATGGTCTTGGTGCGCCCGGACTCGAGCGCCTGCGCCGCCGGGTTGGGTTCGTAGCCGAGCTTCTCCGCGACGAGCAGGACGTGATCGCGCGTGTGCCGGTTCACCCGTCCTGGGCGTGAGAATGCGCGCGACACGGTCGATGGTGCGACACCGGCGGCCGCGGCGACATCGACGATCGTCGGTCGGCGCGGGGGTCTGGCTCCAGGCACGGCCCCAGTCTGGCAAACGATGGCAAACGCTTGCCGTGTGCTCTGACTCACTCATAGCGTCCTCGACAAGCGGGGGCGCGGCCGACCGTCGGACCGCATTGCAGAGGAAACCGGAAGGACTGACCTGATGTCAGACACCGAGGTAGTGGGTCGCACACCCCGCAAGGCTGCGCTCGCCGCGTGGAGTGGTAGCGCCCTGGAGTACTACGACTTCGCGATCTACGGCACAGCCGCCGCACTGGTATTTCCCGAGGTGTTCTTTCCAGCCGGCAACGACGCCGCGGCCACTCTCCTGGCGTTTGCGACGTTCGGCGTGGCGTACGTCGCGCGACCGATCGGCTCCTTCCTGATGGGTCACATCGGTGACCGGCTTGGTCGCAAGAAGGTCCTCATCAGCACCCTGCTGCTGATGGGTGTCTCCACCTTCCTGGTGGGGTGCCTTCCGACGTACGGCCAGGTGGGACTGCTGGCTCCGGTCCTGCTCGTGCTGCTGCGGATCCTGCAGGGGCTCTCGGCGTCGGGGGAGCAGGCAGGCGCCAACTCGATGTCGTTCGAGCATGCGCCCGACGAGCGGCGCGGCTTCTTCACCAGCTTCACCCTGAGCGGCACCCAGGGTGGTCAGGTGCTGGCCCCGGCCGTCTTCCTCCCTCTTGCCGCGGCACTGCCGGACGACGCGTTCCTGTCCTGGGGCTGGCGGGTCCCGTTCTGGCTCAGCGCCGTCATGGTGGTGGGCGGCTTCATCATCCGCCGGACGCTGGACGAAACGCCTGAGTTCCGGGCCGAGGCGGACCGGGCCGAAGTCCCGGCCGCTCCGCTGGGTGTGCTGTTCCGGGCTCACTGGCGTGGGGTCCTGCGGGTCTTCTTCGCCGCGTTCATCGCCACCGTCAACACCATGTTCGCCGTTTTCGCCCTCGAGCTGGCGACATCCGATGAGGTCGGCATCAGCGACACCTGGATGCTGTGGGTCGCGATCGTGGCCAACGTCGTAGCAGTGCTGGTGATCCCGTTGTGGGCCACCCTCTCCGACCGTGTCGGACGCAAGCCGGTGTTCGTCACTGGTGTCGTGGGCAGCGGCGTGCTCGTGTTCCCCTTCCTGGCCGCCGTCGCGCAGGCCAACGAGGCGCTTGTCATGATCTTCGGGGTGCTGCTGGCGGGGTTCATCTACAGCATGCCGAACGCGGTGTGGCCGGCGACGTACGCCGAGTACTTCCCGACTCGCGTGCGCCTCTCGGGTATGGCGATCGGCACCCAGTTCGGCTTCGCCCTGGCCGGCTTCACGCCCACCATCGCCAGCGCGCTGCTGGGCGGAGACCCCGCCAACTGGTACCTGGTCGCCGCGTTCACCGCTGGCGCCTGTGCCGTGTCGGCGATCGCCGTGCTCACCGGTCCGGGTGGCACCCACCGCGTGCCCACCCCGGCCATCGGGTCGCGAGCAGGCTCGAGTGCTCGCCTCGCCGACGCGCGGTCGGTATGACGAGCTCCGTCACGCCGCCGCACACCGAGGCGCAGGGGGATCCGTGAATACCCACCTTCCTGACGAGCAGTCGTTCGTGCTGGGCCTCGTCGGCGCGGGAATCGGCGCATCGCTCACGCCGGCGATGCAGGTGCGGGAGGGCCTTGCCTCCGGGCTGTCGCTCAGCTATCGGCGCATCGACGTGGACGAGCTGGGTCTGGGACTCGACAGCCTGGCCGAGCTGCTGGCCTGGGCACGCACGTTGGGCTTCGACGGGCTGAACATCACTCACCCGTTCAAGCAAGCAGTCGTCCCACTGCTCGATGAGCTCTCGCACGACGCCCTCGACCTCGGGGCGGTGAACACCGTCGTGTTTCGGGACGAACAGATGCTCGGGTTCAACACCGACTGGTCGGGCTACGGGCGGGCGTTCCGACACGTGCTGCCCGAGGCGGTGCACGACCGGGCGGTCCTGGTGGGTGCCGGAGGTGCCGGGGTCGCGGTGGGGTACAGCCTCCTCGAGCAGGGTGCTGAGCACGTTGCCGTGCTGGACCAGGACATCGAACGCGCCCAGAGATGCGTGGTGCGGCTGGCGAAGCGCTTCGGTGACGTCAGGGTCGCCCTGGTCCACGATCTGGCAGCCGCACTCGAGGAAGCGCAGGGACTCATCAATGCCACCCCGATCGGCATGCGCACGCATCCCGGCATCGCCGTTCCCACCGATCTCGTGCGCCCGGACCTGTGGGTTTCGGACGTCGTGTACTTCCCCCTGGAAACCGAGCTCCTCGCCTTGGCACGCGACCGTGGCTGCCGGGTCCTGCCCGGCGGTGGAATGGCGGTCCACCAGGCGGCGGGTGCATTCGAGCTCTTCACCGGGCAGAGGCCGAACGTCGAGCGGATGGAGCGGCACTTCCAGGAGCTGACTGCCTGATGCGCCGGGGAATCGCCACGGTCTCGATCAGCGGAGTGCTTGCCGAGAAGCTGACCGCGATCGCGGAGGCAGGTTTCGACGGCATCGAGCTCTTCGACAATGACCTGATCGCCTCACCGCTGTCTCCTCGGGAGATCGCGGCTCGCTGCGCTGATCTGGGTTTGACCGTCGACCTGTTCCAGCCCGTACGCGACATCGAGGGTTTGCCCCCAGACCGGTTCGAGGCGGTCCTTCACCGGTTCCGCGTCAAGCTCGAGGTGATGGCGGAACTCGGGGTGTCGACCGTTCTCGTGTGCTCCAACGTCGCCGACGACTCAGTGAGCGACCCTGACCTCACGGCCGAGCAGCTCCATCGCGTCGGTGACCTCGCCGCGGACCACGGTGTCACCATCGCTTTCGAGGCACTCGCCTGGGGCCGGCACATCAACCGGGTCGAGCAGGCCTGGGAAGCGGTCAGGGCCGCGGACCACGCCGCCGTGACCCTCGCTGTTGACACCTTTCACATGCTGGCGCGTGGCGACGATGGCACTGTCCTGTGTGATGTCCCCGGCGACCGGATCGGCTTCTTGCAGGTCGCGGACGCCCCCGTCCTGGACATGAACATCCTGGACTGGAGCCGGCACTTCCGGTGCTTCCCCGGTCAAGGGGCGCTCGATGTCACCGGAGTCGTGGCGGCCGCGCTGGAAGCCGGCTACCAGGGTCCGCTGTCGCTCGAGGTGTTCAGCGACGTGGTACGCGAAGCCGATCCTGGCGTGACCGCGCGTGACGCCATGCGCTCGTTGCTGTTCCTCGAAGCCGAGCTGGCTGGTGTCCTCCACACGCCCGCCGACCTTGCCACCGCGGCGCCTCCGCCCGCCCCTCGCATCGACGGCGGCTTCCTCGAGATCGCCAGTCCCCCCGGTGACTCCCTGGCGCCCGAGCTGCTGGGTGGACTGGGATTCGCCTGCGTCGGCTCCCATCGCAGCAAGCCCGTCACCTGGTGGCGAAACGGTGAGGCCCACATCGTGGTCAACGAAGGCGAGAACACCCGGACCCCCCACGCCACGGCGCTCGGAGTCACTGCCCCACCGGTCGACACGATCGCCGACCGCGCGAAGGCTCTGCTCTGGCCCGCGGTCAGCACCACCCGCGGGGCCGACGAAGCGGCGCTGCCGGGCCTCGCGGCCCCCTCCGGCTTGCATGTCTTCATCAGCGACGCCAGAGGCAGTGCCGGGGACTGGCAGGGCGACTTCGTGCCCACGGGGGCACGGCATCGAGAGGAACTCGTCGCCATCGATCACGTCGGTATGGAAGTGGCAGCGCACGAGCTGAACCAGGAGGTGGCGTTCTTCCGAACGCTGTTCGGGCTGTCGCCGGCGCCGGTGCAGGAGTTCATCGAGCCACACGGTCGCCTTCGGAGCCGGTCGCTGCGGCCGGCCGAGGGCGATCTGCGGGTGATCCTCAACGTGGTCGAGTCCGGAAACGGACATGCGCCGACACCCGGCCTCAACCAGATCGCCTTCGCGTGCGCCGACGTCGCCGCAACGGTGCAGGGGCTGCGGTCCCGCGGCATCGCGCTCATGCCCGTACCCGACAACTACTACGTCGATCTCGATGCGCGGTTCGGCCTACCGGCCGACTTCGTCGAGCACCTACGCAGGCATCAACTCCTGTACGACCGCGACCCCGACGGTGAGCTGCTCCATGCCTACACCGATGTGCTGCCCTCCGGCTTCTACGTGGAGGTGCTGGAACGGCGTGGTGGGTATGACGGGTACGGCGCTTCCAACACTCACGTCCGCCTCGTGGCCCAGGCTTCGGGTTAGGCCAACGTCCGTACGGCGGGAGACTGTGCACACGCAATCAGTCGTCCGGCCGCTTCCTTGGCCACCCGCGCGGCCTCCGGGTCGGCGGCGAGCGCGCCGTCGGCGAGGCCACCGTCGAGCAACAGGGCCAGGGATCTGGCCAGAGAGTCCGGGTCATCGGTGCCTGACCGGGTGGCCAGGTCGCGCAGCCAGCCGAGCACTTCCCGCTTGTGCGCGACGGTGCGCTCGTGCACCGGCGTTCCGGGCACGGCCTCTGCCGCGGCGTTGATGAATGCGCAGCCCCGGTAGCCCTCTCGCCGGCAGGCAGTTCCCAACGCGTCGAAGAGTCCCACCAGCTGCTCAGCGGGGTCAGGTCCTGCCGCCTCCGCTGCCGCGCGCAGCTGGCCGGTCCAAACGCCGTCGACCTTGTCCAGGTAGGCGAGCACCAGCTCGTCCTTCGACGGGAAGTGCCTGTAGAAGGTCGCCTTCGCCACGCCCGACTCGGCGATGATCAGGTCCACTCCCACTGCCCGGATACCTCGGGCGTAGAAGAGCCGGAAGGCGGTGTCGAGGATGCGGCTGCGGGCGGGGGAGATGACCACCCCTTGATGATAGACAGACCTGTCTGTTAGTGTCCATGCGACAGGGCAGACAGATCTGTCTACCGATCGAGCTCACGAAGGAACCAAGATGAACATCGCAGTTCTCGGCACCGGCATGGTCGGCCAGGCGATCGCCGGTCGCCTGCACGATCTCGGCCACTCCGTCGTGGTCGGCACCCGCGACCCGCGGGCCACGCTGGCCCGCACCGAGCTCGACCAGATGGGCAACCCGCCATTCTCTGCCTGGCACGACGCGCACCCCGGGGTCGAGCTGGCCGGCTTCGCCGGCGCGGCCGCCGGCGCCGAGCTGGTCGTCAACGCCTCCTCGGGTGCCGTCACCCTCGAGGTGCTCGAACAGGCCGGTGCCGACAACCTGGCCGGCAAGGTGCTCGTCGATGTCGCCAACCCGCTGGACTTCTCCGCCGGCTTCCCGCCCACCCTGTCCGTCAAGGACACCGACTCCCTCGGGGAACAGGTCCAGCGCGCCTTCCCGCAGGCCAAGGTGGTCAAGGCACTGAACACCCTCAATGCGTCGCTGATGGTCGAGCCGAGGTCGCTCGGCCAGTCCAGCACGGTCTTCGTCTCCGGCGAGGACGCCGACGCCAAGGCCACCGTGGTCGATCTCCTGGAGTCCTTCGGCCACGATGACGTGATCGACCTCGGTGGTCTCGAGACCGCCCGCGGCACCGAGATGCTGCTGCCCATCTGGTTGCGGCTGATGGGAACACTCGGCACCGCCCATTTCAACTTCAAGGTCGTCCGCTGACGAGTCCCCGACCTGCCTGGACGCCACCTCCCAAAGTCGACTGAACAAGTCGACTATGATGGAGGCATGACTAGTGTCGTGACGGAAGTGTTGCCCTCGCCCGAGGAGCTCGAGGTCGTGGTGCCGGCACCCGGCGCCGGGCCCGGCAACTGGGCCGGGGCGGCCTCTGCCGTCCTGGTCGACGGCGTGTTCTGGCTGACCTACCGCGTCCGCCGTCCGCTGGAGGTCGGGCGGGGCGTCAGTGTCGTCGTTGCCCGCTCCGAGGATGGCGTCCACTTCTCCCCGGTCGCCGAGGTGGGCCGCGAGATGTTCGGCACGGAGTCGTTCGAGCGACCGGCGCTGATACCCCTGCCGGAGGGCGGGTGGCGGCTCTACCTCTCGTGCGCCACCCCGGGCTCGAAGCACTGGTGGGTGGACAGCCTGACCGCGGCCACTCCCGAGGACCTGCCCGGTGGGACACGGCGGATCGTGCTCCCGGGTGACACCGCAGCTGGCGGTGAAGGACCCGGTGATCCTGGTGCGAGACGGCAAGTGGCAGATGTGGATCTGCTGCCACCCGCTCGACGAACCGGGCCACGAGGACCGGATGAGCACGCGACACCTCGTGAGCATCGACGGGTTGGATTGGCAGGACCGAGGCGAGGTTCTCACCGGTTCGCCAGGGACCTGGGACGCGCGTGGGGCGCGGGTCACCGCCATTCTCGACACCGCGCCACTGGTCGTCCTCTACGACGGCCGCGCCGATGCCCTGGCCAACTGGCATGAGACCACCGGCGTTGCCCGCTGGGACGGGACGCGGCTGGTCGCGGACCGAGCCGTCGGGCCCATTGCCTCACCCCACTCGGACGGGGCGTTCCGCTACGGCTGTGCGGTGCCGTTGCCGGACGGGCGGACCCGCTTCTACCTGGAGTCGGCGCGACCCGACGGGGCTCACGACCTCGTGACCTGCCTGCGCTGAGCGAAGGATCCCCGGTCCTCCGTCGAGAGCCAGTCGCTGAAGTCCTCGCCGGTGAGCCCGGTCAGGAGGGCCACGTCCTCGCTGAAGTCCGCGACCAGTCGTTGGCGGACCTCCAGGGCGAGCGGGGGCCGGTGTGTCTCGCCGCGACCGGACAGCCGAGTGATGAGCGGCACGCTTGCCTGGCGCCAGAGCTGAGGGGAGGCGAACTGGCCGGCGCGCGCACCGACGCGGATCGCAGGACCGAACACGCGGGGCCGCCACCCGGGCTGCACGTAGCTGCGTGAGTTGTCCTGCGGGATCGAGGACACGAGACCCTCCGATATGCCCAGGAATCGGCAGGCCCGGTCGACCGCCGCACCAGGCTCGTCGACCAGCGTCCGGTAACGCAGCACCAGCACCCGGGACGGATCGACGTAACGGAACAGGTGCCCGAGCTGATCGCCGTACCGGCCCAGGTCTCGGTAGCGCCAGAACGGCGCCCACCCGGACCGGATCCGCTCGTCCTGGCGGTGGTAGGCGGTCTCGAAGTCCGGCTCGGGCTCGAGCCCGTCGGACCACAGGTGCATCCAGTTGCTGTAGGCACGGTCGATGGGGTCCCTAACCACGGCGATCAGCCGGACGTCCGGCAGAGCCTCGGCGATCCGTCGGTGCGCGCCCCGGCTCCACAGGTAGAACGGGGTGCTCTCGCCGCGAACGGGGTGACGCCCTGGATCATCGAAGAGATCCTCGTAGTCCTGGCGGCGCCAGACCCACTCCTGCTGGGAGTGCGCGTCACCGGGCCCACGCCAGGCGGGGGGCGGGGCGTCGTCGCACAGCCAGTACTTGGGTTCCTTCGGCTGCGACATGAACACCTCGGGATGCTGACTGAGCGCGGCGTGGAGCGCGGTGGTTCCGGCCTTGGGAGCGCCGACGATCAGGAAGGTGGGCAAGGGCATAGTCGAGTATGTTAGTGGACAAAGCCAATATGGATGGGCTCGCGGCGAATTGCGAAGGTCAAAGTTGGACTCGCAGCAAACCCGACCCGTCGATGAGCTCCCGCGGAGGTGGCCGAGCCTCAGTCAGCTGCTGGACGAACCGTGACTCCGCGCTCGGCGCTGAGTCGGGCCGCCTCGAGCACGTCCGCCGTGGCCACGGCATCGGCCGGATCCACCGGGGGAGCGCCCTGGCCTCGCAGGGCCCGGGCGAAGGCCGGGTAGAACGTGTCCCAGGCGCCGCGCTGCAGCGAGACCGGCTCCGATCCGGTGGTGGTGTTGAGCCGGTCGAGGTCGGAGCTCGCCTCGACCCCCCAGGGGTCCACGGTCGCAGGCATGGCCCCGGTGACCAGCACGTCCTCCTGGGTGTCGCCAGTCGTGATCACCAGCGAGGCGTCGGTGCCGGTGACCCGGAAGCGCGGTCCGGGGGCGTGCTGCAGCCAGCTGCCCCACAGGTGGGAGACGGCGCCGCTGTTGTGGCGCAGCGCGACGAAGACATCGTCGTCGAGCCCGGTCTCGCGGGTCCGGAGCTCCGCGTGGACCTGGTCCACGGGACCCAGGAGCTGCAGGGCCTGGTCCACGAGGTGGGGGCCGAAGTCGAGCAGGGTGCCTCCGCCCGCGGGGGCCGGTCCGTCCTGCGGGGCGTACCTCTCGAAGCGGGACTCGAACCGGCGCACCTCACCCAGCGAACCGTCCTCGACCAGTGCGCGCACGGTGAGGAAGTCCGAGTCCCAGCGGCGGTTCTGGTACGGGCTCAGGGTCGCCCCGTGCTGCATGGCCAGCGCGACTGTCCGTCGTGCCGCGGCGGGGTCGAGGGCGAAGGGCTTGTCGCAGACGACCGACAGCCCGAGCTCGATCGCCTGGTCGGTGACGGACGAGTGGGTGTCGGCCGGTGTCGAGATGGCCACCGCCTCGGCGCCGGCTGCCACCAGGGCCTCGAGCGAGTCGCACGTCGCGACTCCGGGGTGCTCGGCAGCCACGAGTGCGCGACGTTCGTCGGACCTGGTGACGACGCCGAGGAACGCGCACTCCTCGGCCGAGGCGATCAGGGGCGCGTGGAAGTACCTGCCTCCGAAGCCGTAGCCGACCAGACCGAACTTCACGGGGTCCATGGGGAAAGTCTCCCCGAGCGACTCCCGCGCTGTCAGCGCCCCGGGGCTGGCTCGAAGAGCTCCACGAGATTTCCCGCGGGGTCGGCGAGGAGGATCTGGCGTCCGCCCGGGCCGGAGACGACGTCGCTGACGAAGGACAGGCCCGCCGCGCGCAGGTCGGCGACCTCGGCGTCGAAGTCGTCGAGCACCAGGTGGATGCGGTTCCTCCCCGGGTTGTCGTTCTCGGCGGGAGTGGACCGGGCGCCCGAGCTGGTGGGCCCGGAGATCAGGAGCCGCAGGGGTCCGCGGACGACATCGGCGAAGGCGGCCCCGGCGCTGAAGCGCAGCGTGAACCCCAGGTGGGTCGTGTAGAAGTCGACCGCCCCCTCGACGTCGTCGACGATGTAGCGGACGCTGGCGAGCTGGTCTTCCGTGGTCATGCGTGAACCTCCTGGCTGTCGGTGGTGGGCAGGACGCGGAGCAGATGTCCGATGCGGGCGTCGATGTCGCGTGCCGTACGCCGGACAGCTGCCTCGGCGGCCCGCCCGCCATCGGTGGCTGGGTCGGGAATGCTCCAGTGGATGTGCCGGGGGTGGCCCGGGAACTCGGGGCACACCTCGCGGACCTTGTCGCAGAGAGTGATGACGAGGTCGAAGGAGCGACCGGTCGTGGTGTCCAGGTGGCGGGGGCGTTGCCCGGCGATGTCGATGCCGTAGTCGTCGGCCATGACCCGCACGACGCCCGGGTGGATCCGCTCCCGGGGGTGGCTCCCGGCGCTGGTCACCTCGACCCCGCCCCGCCCCCGGTCACGCAGCAGTGCCTCGGCGATGGGTGAGCGCGCGCTGTTGCCGGTGCACGCGAACAGGACCCGGGGTCGTCGCGATCGACCGGCCGGGGCTGCCGTTGAGCCGGTCCGGTCGGGCTGCAGGGTGGGGTGCACGGCGGACCCGGCGGCGGCGAGCATGGCCGCGCAGCGGTCGAGGTCGAGGTGGTAGTAGCTGTCGCGGGCATCGAAGGTGCTCCGCGTCCTGGTGACGAGCTCGGCCTCGCGGAGCAACCGGAGGTGGTATGACACGAGGTTCTGGGGTTGTCCGACCGACGCCACCAGCTCGCGCACCCGGCGATCGCTGGTCGCGAGCTCGCCCAGCAGCTGCCATCTCAGGTGATGTGCCGCCAGCCGGACGAACGGTGGAGGCGTGGCTCCCGACGGTGCCATGTCCTACAGACTACATCAATTTGTTTTGATGCATCTGCGGGGCGCGGCAAGCGCGCCCCCATGGGGAGGACCGCACCCGGGCAGTGAGCAGCACGAGCCGGCACCACTTCGGTCGGCTCTTGAACCACGGGTGTGCGGCGTGCGTAGTTGACGATTGAAGGGGTGGACGGGTTTCTCGAAGGAGGCTCCCGTGGCAATCGACGTGACTACTGGCCTGCCTGCCCCGGGCACCGCGCTGGACCCCTGGTTGATCGAGTTGTCCCCCGCCAGGCTCAGGTCGGCGAAGTACGCCTACACGACCAGGTACCTCGCCGACTTGATCGCTCGGCAGCCACGCGGCTACTTCCTCCAGACAGCTCCCGACACCGGGCCACGACCTGGTGACGTGGTGCTCGCGGAGGTGGTGGAGCTCGGTCACCACCGGAAGCTGGAGAGCCCGGCGAGCCGGCGAGCGCAGATGTTCGTCGGTGACGAGATCGTCGTGGCCTACGGGGATCGCTACGCGCCGGATCAGTTCGAGGCGGAGGTGCCGGACAGCCTCGAGGAGGCTCATCTGGTCGCGGCAGGCGGTGTCGTGGGACTGGTGACCGCGATCCGCGAAGGCCTCGACGATCCGACGACCGTGCAGCCGCTCGGGCTTCTCTGCGATGGTCGAGGCGTGGTGTCCCTGAGCCGGGTCTCACCGAAGTCCCCGCTGCCACCGCTGGACCTGCTGCCACCCCGGCCGGCGCCGCGGCCCCCGGTCGTCGCCCTGGTGGGCACGTCGATGAACTCGGGCAAGACCACGGCTCTTGCCTCACTCTCGCTCGGCCTCAGCCGGTCGGGGATGCGGGTCGCCGCCGGCAAGGCCACGGGTACCGGCGCCGGCGGTGACCCGGGGATGTTCCGCGACGGTGGTGCGGAGACGGTCCTGGACTTCACCGACTTCGGGTACGCGTCGACGTACCGGCTGGACCATGAGGCCGTCGTGGCGGTGTTCACCTCCCTGGTCGACGAGCTCGTGCGCAGCAGCCCCGACGTGATCCTCGTCGAGCTGGCCGACGGTGCCTACCAGGTCGAGACCGCACGCCTGCTCGATGACCCGATGTTCACCCGGTACGTCGACCAGGTGATCTTCACCGCCGGGGAAGCGCTGAGCGCGGTATCGGGTGTCGAGCTGCTGCGTCGACACAACCTGCGGGTCGCAGCCGTGAGCGGCCGTCTCACGTCCTCCCCCCTGGCGGCGCGCGAGGCGCGAAGCGTCCTGGACGTTCCGGTCATCGACACGCTCGACCTGTGCGAGCCGGAGGTGGCGGTGGCCATGCTGCCGGCACTTCGAGTCGCCTCATGAGCGACGTACCTCCAGGGCCGTCGCTGCCCAGGCTCCTCACCGGGGTCCGGCGCCCGCTCCTGGCCACCCTGGTGCTCGTCGGCGCCGCGCAGGCCGGGGCCGCCGGGGCGACGGTGCTGCTGCTGACCCGCGGACTGGAGGCCAGCGACACCCAGACCCGGGTCGTCGCCGTGCTGCTGCTCGCGCTGGTCGCGCTGGCCATCGGCTGGCTGCGCTCGCGGGAGCGATGGCTGGCCGAACGGCTGGGCCAGGACTACGTCCACGAGATTCGGTTGCGCCTGGTGAGTCGGGTGCTGGACGGGAGCAGCCCCCGGTCGCTGGGCGCAACCCTCACGCGTGCCAGCAATGACCTGTCTGCGGTACGGAACTGGGTTGCCCTGGGCATCGCGCCGCTGGCAGTCGGAGTCCCGATGCTGCTGGGGTGCGTTGTCGTGCTGGGGTTCATCCATCCCGCACTCGCGATTGCCATCCTGGTCCCGCTGCTCGCGCTGGTGGTGATCCTGCTGGTGGCCAGTCGAACCGCCTACGAGGAGTCGCGAAAGGTGCGCCGCGCGCGCGGTCGGCTGGCGGGCCACCTGGCCGACACGCTGACGGCCACCACGGCGATCCAGTCCGCCGGGGGCGCCTACCGCGAGATGCGCCGCCTCGACCGTCGCAGCGCGAGCGTCGTCCAGGCCGCGGTCGACCGGGCTCGCGTGCTCGGTCGGATTCGTGGCGCAGCCGCTTCGGCTGCCGCGATGGCCACGGTCACGATCATCGCCGGCAGCCTGTTCGTGGGGCTCGACGGCGCCACGCTGGCGGCCGGCCTGACCCTGGCCGGGATCCTTGCGACCCCCGTCCAGGATCTCGGTCGAGTGGTCGAGTACCGCCAGGCCTACCGGGCTGCCCGGCGCATGCTGGTTCCCGCGTTGGCGCCGGGGAACGCCGCGCCGTCGGAGCGACCCGCGACCGGAGCAGGGGAGGAGTCGTCCGGCACGCCCAGCTCGGGAGCGGCCTACTTCGGCAAGGCGGGTCTCCTCGTGGAGGGACTGCGCCTCGCAGATCGACCCGAGGTCGAGCTGCCTGCGCTGTATGCACGCCCCGGCGACCGCGTCGCCGTGGAGGCGGGGGACCGGGAGCGGAGCACGGCAGCTCTGCTCGCCCTGGTCGGCGTCAGTCATCCCGCGGCCGGGACGGTTCGCATCAACGGCCACGACGTCAGCCTGGTCGGCTTCCGCGAGCGACGGAAGCTCCTCGGGTACGCCGCCCAGGGCATGCGTCTGGAGCGGACCACGATCTCGCGCGCCGTGCGCTACCGGGAGCCCGACGCCAAGGTCCCGGAGGTGGGTCAGGTGCTGACCCGCGTCGGCCTGGACGAGAAGGTGGCGACCCTGCCACGAGGTGAGCACGCGCAGCTTCGCCAAGGGGGCGAGCCCCTGACCACTCCGGACCGTGCCCTCCTGCTCCTGGCTCGAGCGCTGTACGGCGACCCGCCGCTCCTGGTGCTCGACCACCTCGACGACGAGCTGGGTGAGGCCGGCCGCGAACGACTGCGCGACCTCCTCGCCAGCTACCCCGGCATCGTCCTGCTGGCGAGCGACACGCCTGAGGTCGTCATGGCCCCGACGAGGCGCTGGGTCCTCGACTGAGACGCATGACTCGACGACGACCGCTGACGACCTTCCTGCTGCTGGCGTACGGGATCGGCTGGCCGGCCCTGATGGTCCCGGTCGTCACCGATCTCCCTCCCGAGCCGTTCCTGCTCGTCCTGCTGTTCCTGGCGCTGCTCGGCCCGGCCCTGCTGGTCACCCGATGGGTCGACGGCCCGGGAGCGATCCGGCGGCTGCTCGGCAGGACGCTGATCTGGCGCTTCGGTATCGGTCGCTGGGCCGTGGTCCTGCTGGCCATGCCTGTGCTCACCCTCGTGCTCGCCGCCGCATCCGGCACCCTGGAGACCCCCGAACGGGGGTGGGTGAGCGAGGTGGGCCTCTACCTGTTCAGCGCCCTCATCTTCGGGGCGCTGGTCGCCAACCTGTGGGAGGAGACCGCCTGGGGCGGCTTCGTCCAGACCAGGTTGATGGCACGTCACGGCCTGCTGGTCGGCTCCCTGATGACCGCGCCGCTGTTCGCTGCGATCCACGTGCCGTTGCAGCTCGATGACGGTGCGTCCTGGTCCGAGTTCGGCTTCGGCGTCCTCGTGGTGTTCCTGACCGCCCCGTTCTACCGCTACCTGCTGGGCATGCACCTGATGGACACCGGCGGCAGCATCCTCGCGATCGCCGTCCAGCACGCCGCCTGGAACGCGTCGGGCAACCTCGATGCCGTCGACGGCGAGTGGCAGGTCATCGTCGCGGCGCTGCTCCTCACGCTCCTCGTGGCCGCCGGCCGACATGCCTGGCCCCGCGACGATGCTCCCCGTGGTCTGGCCGAGGAGAAGGTGGCGGCGGCCGGCTGGGTGAGCGTCGAGCCGGCTTTCAGATCCAGCGGTCGAACCAGATCCGGTCCAGCCACTCCGAGTGCGTGAGGAGGTGGTCGGTCCAGATCGGCCAGAACCACGCGAAGTTCAGCAGGACCAGCACGAAGAACGACCCGGACACCACGACGCCGACCGTACGACGGCGCGAGGGGGCCGAAGCCGGGCCGATCAGCGTGCCCATCGTCAGCGTCAGGGCCAGGACCAGGAAGGGCAGGATCAGCACCGCGTAGAACAGGAAGATCGGGCGGTCGTCGTACATCAGCCAGGGAAGCCAGGTCGACGCGGCGCCCACCACCGCCAATCCGTAGCGCCAGTCGCGGCGCCCGGCCCACATCACCACCGCGAACAGCAGCGCGAGGGTGCCGCCCCACCACAGCGCGGGCGTGCCGAGCAGGATCACCTGCCGGAGGCAGTCGCTGCCGGAGGGGGCGTCGCAGCCCTGGGTGCCCGGCTGGATGTCGACGTCGGCCTCGACCCCGACCGGCCGGTTCAGGAGCAGCCAGCCGGAGGGTCGCGACTGGTAGGTGTGGTCGGAGCAGTTCAGGAAGTGGGCGTGGAAGGCGTAGACGTCCTGGTGGTAGTTCCAGAGCGAGTGCAGTGACTGCACCACCTCGCCGGCGCCGGAGGCGTCCGGCTCGCGCGCCGAGGGCCACCGGTCGTCGCCGGCGGAGACCGCCTTGCAGCCCTCCTGGTGGTCGTAGCGGGTGTACTGAGTCGAGGAGAGGTGCTCCTCGTAGTGGTGCGCGTTGACCAGCCAGCCGGTCCAGGTGGCGACGTAGACCAGCAGAGCGACGCCGACCAGCTGGAAGAACGCGGGTACGCCGTCCACGAGCGCCGAGCGGACCACCGCACGCCGGACCCCGAACAGCCGCCGCGCACCGCAGCTCCACGCCCACGCCAGGAGGCCGAACGCCGCCAGGGGGAAGAGGGCCGTCCACTTGGTGCCGACGGCCAGCCCGAACGAGACCCCGGCCAGCAGCAGCCACGGGCGGAGCAGCGACGCGGCGTACCGGCCCGAAGCCCTGCCGTACGCCGTCCGGCGCCAGGCGGGCCAGCCTCGTGCGGAACCAGTCGCGGTCGTTGACCAGGCAGGCGACGCCGCACAGCACGAAGAACGCCACGAAGATGTCGAGCAGCGCCAGCCGGGAGAGCACGAGGTGCATCCCGTCGAAGCACAGCAGCAGCCCGGCGACGCACCCCAGGGCGGTCGACCCGGTGAGCCGGCGGGCCAGGCGGACCATCACCAGGACCATCAGCGCGCCGACGATCGCCGAGGCGATCCGCCAGCCGAACGGGTCCATCCCGAATGCCTTCTCGCCGAGGGCGATCAGCCACTTCCCGGCCTCGGGGTGCACGATGAACGACGGGTCGTCGGCCCAGATCCCGGTCGTCCGCCCGTCCAGGACCAGCTTGTCCGCGTTGTCGACGTGGTCGCGGACGTAGCCGTGGTTGAGCATCGACCAGGCGTCCTTGGCGTAGTAGGTCTCGTCGAACGAGAAGTCGCGCGGCGTGCCCAGGTGCCAGACCCGCAGCCCGAACGCCAGCAGGGCCACCCCGATCGCGGCGGCCCACCCGACCAGCGGGTTCTCGCTGCCGACCCGGTCCCGCGCCCGCTCCCGCGCCGGGGGTACGCCGTCCCCCGCGGTGCCGCCCGGCGGACCGGCGAGTGGTCGGTCCGGAGCGCGGGTGGTCACGGTCGGAAACTGTAATCGGCGGCTCCTGACATGATCGGCACCATGACCCAGCCCGGTGTGCTCGTCCTCGCGGCCACCCCGATCGGCCGGGTCTCCGACGCATCACCGCGGCTCGCCGAGGAGCTGGCCGCGGCCGACGTGATCGCGGCCGAGGACACCCGCCGGCTCAAGCGGCTCGTGGGCGAGCTCGGCGTCACCATCAGTGGGCGGGTGGTGTCCTACTTCGAGGGCAACGAGTCCGCTCGCACCCCGGTGCTCGTCGAGGCATTGCTGGCGGGCGAACGAGTCGTGCTCGCCACCGACGCCGGGATGCCGAGCGTCTCCGACCCCGGCTTCCGGCTGGTCGCGGCCGCCGTGGAGCAGGGCGTCACGGTCACGGCGGTGCCGGGGCCGAGCGCGGTGCTGACCGCGCTCGCGGTCTCGGGGCTGCCGGTGGACCGGTTCTGCTTCGAGGGGTTCCTGCCGCGCAAGGCGGGTGAGCGCGGTCGCCGGCTCGCGGGGCTTGCCGGCGAGGAGCGGACCATGGTGTTCTTCGAGGCCCCGCACCGGACCGCGGTCGCGCTGGCCGCGATGGCCGAGGCGTTCGGGGGCGACCGGGCGGCGGCGGTCTGCCGGGAGCTGACCAAGACCCACGAGGAGGTCCGCCGCGGCCCCCTCGCGGAGCTGGTGGCCTGGGCCGAGGAAGGCGTGCGTGGCGAAGTGACCATCGTGGTGTCCGGTGCCGTCCCGGTCGCCGCGGTGTCCGACGATCCCGACGCGCTGCGGATGTCCGTGGCCGAGCTGGAGGAGGAAGGAATGAGTCGCAAGGACGCGATCGTCGAGACCGCACGCCTCGCGGGCGTCCCGAAGCGCACGGTCTACAACCTGGTGCACCAGGCATGAGCACCCCCATGAGTCGGCGGATCACCTCCTACTACCGCGACGGGCTCACCTTCGACGTCCGTGACGAGGGCCCGCTCGACGGCAGGGTCGCCGTCCTGCTCCACGGATTTCCCGAGCGCGGCAGCTCCTGGCGCGACGTCGCGCCGGTCCTCCACGCCCGGGGCATCCGCACGCTGGCGCCCGACCAGCGGGGCTACTCGCCCGGCGCCCGGCCGCGGCGGCGCCGCGACTACCGGGTCCCGCTGCTCGTCGACGACGTCACGGCCCTCGTGGAGCGCGTCGGTGGTCCCGTCGACGTCGTCGGCCATGACTGGGGCGCGATAGTCGGCTGGGGACTGGCCGCCACCAGACCCGACCTGGTGCGGACCCTCACCGCCGTCTCGGTCCCGCATCCGGGGGCCTTCCTGCGCGCGATGCTGACGTCCAACCAGGGAGTCAAGTCGCGCTACATGCTGGTGTTCCAGCTCCCCTTCCTGCCCGAGCGGTGGGCACGACAACCGGGGGGCCGGTTCGACCGGGAGTTCCGCAACGGCGGGATGACCGCCGAGGACGTGGCGCGGTTCCGCCGCGAGATCGTGGACTACGGGGCCCTGCCCGGCGGGCTGGCCTGGTACCGCGCGATGTTCCTCACCGACCCCCGGGCGACCCTTGGCCGGGTGCCCGTGCCGACGACGTACGTCTGGAGCGACCGCGACGTGGCCGTCACCCGTCACGCCGCCGAGCTGTGCGGGCGCTACGTCACCGGCCCCTACCGCTTGGCCGTCCTCGAGGGCGTGTCCCACTGGATCCCCACCCAGGCCCCCGAGCCGCTTGCCGCCCTGATCCTCGCTCGCATCCTCGGGTAACGCCGCGTTGTGGCAGCTTCCCGACCGGTATATCGGTCAGGAAGCCACCACAACGCAGCGTTACCGCGCTCACTACGCTCGACGACATGACCGATGGCCCCACGCGCGCCCGAGCCGCCACCGCCGAGGACGGCGGCGGACGCAATCGCCAACGCCCGCCCGCCCCGGAGCCGCTGCCTCACCCCGTCGTGGACAACCACTGCCACCTCGACATCGCCGACGGGGAGGACTGGTTCGCGACCGACGACGCGATCGCCGCGGCCGCTGCGGTCGGCGTGACCCGGATCGTGCAGATCGGCTGCGACCTGCCCGGCGCGCGGTGGGCGGTCGAGGCCGCCGCGTCGTACGACGCGCTGGTGGCGGCGGTCGCGCTCCACCCCAACGAGGCTCCGCGCCAGGCCGCCGCCGGCACGCTCGACGACGCGCTGGCGGAGATCGAGGCGTTGGCCCGTTCGCACGACAAGGTCAGGGCGGTGGGGGAGACCGGCCTCGACCACTTCCGCACGGGGGAGGACGGCCGGGAGGCACAGGTGGAGTCCTTCCGCCGTCACATCGAGCTGGCGAAGCGGCTCGACAAGACCCTGGTCATCCACGATCGCGACGCCCACGACGAAGTGCTGGCCGTGCTCGACGAGGAGGGGGCGCCGGAGCGCTGGGTCATGCACTGCTTCTCCGGAGATGCCGCCTTCGCAAGGGCCTGTCTCGACCGGGGCGCCTACCTCAGCTTCGCCGGGACCGTCACGTTCAAGAACGCCCAGCCGCTGCGCGACGCGCTCGCGATCACCCCCCAGGACCGGGTGCTGGTCGAGACCGATGCGCCCTTCCTGACTCCGACGCCCTTCCGCGGCCGGCCCAACGCGTCGTACCTCGTGCCGCTCACGATGCGGCTGATGGCGGAGGTCCGCGACGACGACCTGGCGGATCTGTGTGCGTGTGTGAACGCCAACACCGAGGCAGCGTTTGGGGGCGCCTGGTAGCGGGAAGGACCCTCCCCGTGCCCACGAGAGCCTCGTCACCTTGTCGACAAAACCGGGGTTGGGGGTTTGGCGTGTCGCAGGAGCCTCGTTATCGTCCTGTGACTGTTGGCCGGAAATCGGGATTGATATCTGTCCAGCGCCAGGCGTGGCCGCCACCAGCGGCCGCCCATGAGATCCCCCGTCTCGAGCGCGACACCCACCGGTGACTTGCGCGCGCAACGGGTGCGCTGACAGCCCGCGAACCGGGAAGTACAACGTTCGGAGAATCGTGCCCAGTAATGAGCACAGCAAGCTAGCAGCCATCTTCAGGAGCCGCGGCGTCCTGATCGGCCTCGTGACCGCCGTGATCGTCGCCCTCGCGGGCACCACGGTCGGCTACGCCGCCCTCAACAAGTCGGTGACCGTCTCCCTGGACGGCCAGCCGCGCGAGGTGACCGCCATGGGCGGGACCGTGGGCGACGTCCTGTCGTCCGAGGGCATCGAGGTCGGCAAGCACGACATCGTGGCCCCGAGCGTCGATGAAGAGGTCGCCGACGGCAGCCGCATCAGCGTGCGCTTCGGCCGGCCCCTCGAGCTCAGCGTCGACGGCAACGAGACGACCCACTGGGTCACCTCCACCGACGTCGCTGCCGCTCTCGGCGAGATCGGCTCGCGGTTCCTGGGCGCCGACCTGTCGACGTCCCGCAGTGCGGGCATCGGCCGTGACGGGATGGCCCTCGAGGTCGTCACCCCCAAGAAGCTCGAGCTCAAGATCGGCGCGAAGAAGCCGGTCAAGAAGGAGCTCACGGCGCTCACGGTCAAGGACGCCCTGAAGGAGATGGACGTCAAGGTCGAGAAGCGCGACATCGTCAAGCCGGCCCTCGGCAAGGAGCTCGAGGACGGCGACCACGTGGTGTTCACCGACATCCGCGTCGTCACCAAGCGGGTCAAGGCCGAGACCGTCGGCTTCGACACCATCGAGCGCGAGGACTCCTCGATGCTCGAGGGCGAGACCGAGGTCATCCGGGCCGGCGACGCCGGATCGCGCGACGTGACCTACAAGCGCACCTTCCGCAACGGCCAGCTCGTCGCGACCAAGGTGATCACTGCCAAGGTCCTCGACGCGCCGCGTGACCGGATCGTCGCGGTCGGCACCAAGGACCCCGCGCCCGCGGTCAACTACGCCTCCGGCGGCACCGTCTGGGACCAGCTCGCGCAGTGCGAGTCCGGCGGCAACTGGGCCATCAACACCGGCAACGGCTACTACGGCGGCCTCCAGTTCTCGCTGAGCACCTGGCAGGCGTACGGCGGCAGCGGCCTGCCGAGCGAGAACAGCCGGGAAACCCAGATCATGATTGCCGAGCGGGTCCGCGCCGCTGACGGTGGTGGCTACAGCTCGTGGCCCGCCTGCTCGCAGTCGCTGGGACTGCCGCAGTAGTCGACAGTCCGTTGGTCCAGCCGGTCCCCCCAGCGACCGTGGCACCGGGCTAACGTTCACGGCATGACCACTTCCGCCGGGCCGAGACTTCTCGGCCCGGCGGAAGTGCGTTCGCTCGCCGCCTCCGTCGACCTGCGACCCACCAAGCAGCGTGGGCAGAACTTCGTCATCGACGCCAACACCGTGCGCCGGATCGTCCGCGCCTCCGGCATCACGCCGGACGACGTGGTCGTCGAGGTCGGACCCGGGCTCGGCTCGTTGACCCTCGCGCTGCTCGGGGCGGCGAAGCGGGTGGTGGCCGTGGAGGTGGACGGACAGCTGGCCGCGCTGCTGCCGTCCACGGTGGCGTCGTACGCGCCCGACCACGCCGAGCGCTTCGAGCTGGTGCAGGCAGACGCGCTCCGGCTCTCGGGACTGCCCGGCCCGCCGCCGACCGCGCTGGTGGCCAACCTGCCCTACAACGTCTCGGTCCCGGTCCTGTTGCACCTGCTCGCCCTGCTGCCCTCCCTGGAGCGCGGCCTGGTCATGGTGCAGGCCGAGGTCGCCGATCGCCTCGCGGCCGGCCCCGGCTCGAAGGTCTACGGCGTCCCGTCGGTCAAGGCGGCGTGGTTCGCCGACGTACGCCGTGCGGGCACCGTCGGCCGTACCGTCTTCTGGCCGCCGCCCAACGTCGACTCCGGCCTCGTGGCGTGGACCCGTCGCGACCCGCCGAGCACCACCGCATCGAGGGCGGAGGTCTTCGCCGTGGTCGACGCGGCCTTCGCCCAGCGACGCAAGGCGCTGCGCGGAGCCCTGCGTGGGCTCGCGGGATCAGCGGAGGTGGCCGAGGGTGCGTTGCTGGCCGCCGACGTGGACCCGATGGCCCGCGGCGAGGTCCTCGACATCGGCGCGTTCGTGCGGATCGCCGAGGCACTCCACGAGTCCCGGTCGGGGAGGCACCAGTGAGCAGCGTGCAGGCCCGGGCGGCCGCGAAGATCAACCTGCACCTCGGTGTGGGCGCCGTCCGCGACGACGGCTACCACGGTCTGTGCACCGTCTACCAGGCGATCTCTCTCTACGACCAGGTCACTGCTGAGCCGTGGCACAGCTGGCGGATCGAGACCCGCGCTGAGCCCTACGTCGACCGGGCTGCCGTGCCCGGGGTGGGGGACAACATCGTCACCCGGGCCGGCACCCTGCTGGCCGAGCTGCACGACGTCGAGCTGCGTGCGGACCTGGTGGTCGAGAAGGCCATCCCGGTCGCCGGTGGGCTGGCCGGCGGGTCGGCCGACGCGGCAGCGACGCTCGTCGTGCTCGACGAGCTGTGGGGCCTGCAGACCCCCCGCGAGGAGATGCTGAAGCTGGCGGCTCAGCTGGGCAGCGACGTCCCGTTCGCGCTGCTGGGCGGCGCCGGTCACGGCACCGGGAGGGGCGAGCTCGTCGAGACGGTCCCCGATCCCGGCGAGTGGTGGTGGGTCGTCGTACCCCAACGGGACGGCCTGTCCACGCCGGCGGTCTACCGGCACTTCGACGACATGGTGCCCCACGCCGGGACACCGGCGCCGGCCGACGACCTCATCGCCGCGCTGGCCACGGGGGACCCGCGAGAGCTCGCCGCCCGGCTGCACAACGACCTGCAGCGACCCGCCTTCGACCTGCGCCCGGAGCTGCGGTCGCTGATCACGCTGGGTGAGTCGGAGGGCGCCCTGCGCGGGTTGGTCTCCGGGTCAGGGCCGACCTGTGTGTTCCTGTGCGAGGACGAGTCGCACGCCGACGCCGTGGCCGACGGCCTCCGCTACACCAGGCACGTCACCGCCCTCATCGCGACCGGCCCGGCTCCTGGCCCGGCCGCGGACACCGCGGACTGATGGCGAACCTGGTCAACCTGGAGCGCGTCTCCAAGGCGTACGGCGTCCGTGCGCTCCTCGACGACGTCTCGCTGGGGATCTCCGCGGGGCAACGGATCGGGATCGTCGGCCGCAACGGCGCCGGCAAGACCACCCTCCTCGAGGTGATGACCGGGTTGGAGACGCCGGACTCTGGCCGGGTCTCGCGGGTGCGGGGGTTGGCGGTCGGGTACCTCCACCAGGGCGACGCCCTCTCCGACACCCACAGCGTCCGCGAAGCGGTGCTGGCCGGGCGGTCCGACCACGAGTGGGCGGCCGACCCGGCCACGCGGGAGGTCGTCGAGGAGCTGCTCGCCGGGATCACCCTGGACCGGGCGGTCCTGGGATTGTCCGGCGGCGAGCGCAGGCGTTGTTCCCTGGCTGCCCTGCTGCTCGGCGACCACGACCTGGTCGTCCTCGACGAGCCGACCAACCACCTCGACGTCGAGGCGGTGGCCTGGCTGGCTCGGCATCTGGTCGAGCGCCCGTGCGCGCTGGTCGTGGTCACCCACGACCGGTGGTTCCTCGACGCGGTCTGCGAGGCGACGTGGGAGATCCACGACGGTGTCGTGGATGCCTACGAGGGCGGCTATGCGGCCTACGTGCTGGCCCGAGCGGAACGCCAGCGGCAGGCCGAGGCCACCGAGGCGCGCCGGCGCAACCTGGTCCGCAAGGAGCTTGCCTGGCTGCGTCGTGGCCCGCCGGCCCGCACCTCGAAGCCGAAGTTCCGCATCGAGGCCGCCAACGCCCTGATCGAGGACGTGCCGGAGCCTCGGGACCGGCTCGAGCTGCAGCGGTTCGCGACCCAGCGCCTCGGCAAGGACGTGGTGGACGTCGAGGACGTCGACCTCGCACGCGGTGACCGGGTCCTCCTCACCCACGCGACCTGGCGACTCGGTCCGGGGGACCGGTTCGGGATCGTGGGGGTCAACGGCGCCGGCAAGTCGTCGGTGCTCGCGCTGCTGACCGGCGAGCTGGCGCCGTCCGCGGGGAAGGTGCGGCACGGTCGCACCGTCGCCCTGCAGCACCTGACCCAGCACGTCGAGGACCTCGACCCCGCCGCGCGGGTGCTGGAGACGGTCGAGTCGATCCGGCGGGTGACCCGCACCGCCGACGGTGAGATCACGGCCAGCGCGATGCTCGAGCGCTTCGGCTTCACCGGCGACCGGCTGACCGCCAGGGTCGGCGACCTCTCCGGTGGGGAACGTCGCCGCTTCCAGCTGCTCCGGCTGCTGCTGACCGAGCCCAATGTGCTGCTCCTCGACGAGCCCACCAACGACCTCGACATCGAGACCCTCAACGTGCTCGAGGACTTCCTCGACGGCTGGCCGGGCACCCTGGTCGTGGTCTCGCACGACCGCTACTTCCTGGAGCGGGTCTGCGACTCGGTCTGGGCGCTCCTCGGCGACGGCCAGATCTCCATGCTTCCCCGCGGCGTGGATGAATACCTGGAGTACATGGCTCGGAGGCGCCAGACTGCCGTCCGATGACGGCCGAGTCGGCGCATCCTCCGCCGATATGCCCGTCGAGTCGGCGCCAGCTCCGCGGGCCGGCGCCGGCAGCGCGGAGGAGCGGGCGGCCCGCAAGACCCTCGCCCGGATCGACAAGCAGCTCGAGCGGCTGGCCGAGCGGGAGAAGACGCTGGACGCCGAGATCGCCGCGCACGCCCACGACCACGAGCGGTTGACCGAGCTCAGTGCCGAGTACGCCGTCGTACGGGCCGAGCGGGAGGGGCTCGAGCAGGAGTGGCTGGAGGCGGCCGAGCTGCTCGAATGACGGCTCAGCTGAAGGGCGCGAGCAGCGTGCGCAGCAGCGCGGCGAGCCGCTTGCGATCGCGGACGGGCAGCCCGGCGAGGAGCTCGGTCTCGGCCGCGAGCAGGGCCTCGAACGCGCCGTCGACGGCTTCCTTGCCCTCGGCGGTGAGCCGGACGATGACCCCGCGCCGGTCGTCGGGGTCGGGATAGCGCTCCACGAAGCCGCGGGCCGCCAGTCGGTCGACCCGGTTGGTCATCGTCCCGCTGGTCACCAGCGTCTCGCGGAGCAGCCGGCCCGGAGACAGCTCGTAGGGCGCCCCGGCACGGCGCAGCGCGGCGAGTACGTCGAACTCCCAGGACTCGATCCCGTGGGTCGTGAACGCCGCCCGCCGGGCCAGGTCGAGGTGACGGGCGAGCCGGCTGATCCGGCTGAAGACCGCGACCGGCGCGAGGTCGAGGTCGGAGCGCTCGCGCGCCCACGCCTCGGTCAGCTCGTCGACCTCGTCCCTCATGGCAACATTCTAGACCCATGTCGAGAATCTTGACATCAAGATAATGGTCGAGGCAGGATCGTCCCATGCCGCACACCTGGGACCCGGAGCGCTATCTCGCCTACGCCGACGAGCGGGGCCGCCCGTTCCTCGACCTGATCGCCCGCATCGACGCCGAGTCGCCGCGCCGGGTCGTGGACCTCGGCTGCGGGCCCGGCAACCTGACCGGGCTGCTCGCCCAGCGCTGGCCCGATGCCGACGTGCTCGGTCTCGACTCCAGCCCCGAGATGATCGAGCGCGCCCAGGTCCCGGGCGTCCGCTTCGCGGTACGTGACCTGCGCGAGTGGGTGTCGGACGAACCGGAACAGGTCGACGTACTGGTCTCCAACGCGACGCTGCAGTGGGTTCCCGACCACCTCGAGCTGCTCCCCCGACTGGTCGAGCGGGTGAGCCCGGGCGGCTGGTTCGCCTTCCAGGTGCCGGGCAACTTCGACGAACCCAGCCACACGATCCGTCGGGAGCTGGCCGCCGAGGGGCGCTACGCCGCGCACACCGCCGGCGTGGCGGTGCCGGACAGTCACGACCCCGCGACGTACCTCGAGGTGCTGGCCGCGGCCGGCTGTACCGTCGACGCCTGGGAGACCACCTATCTCCATGTGCTCTCCGGCGAGGATCCGGTGTTCACCTGGGTGTCCGGGACCGGCGCGCGGCCGACCCTCGAGGCACTGCCTTCGGGGCTGAGGGAAGAGTTCGAGGAGGAGTTCCGGGCCCGGCTGCGGGCGGCGTACCCCCGTCACGACTACGGAGTGCTGCTGCCTTTCCGCCGGGTCTTCGTGGTGGCGAGGGTGGCGGCATGAGGCTGCACCACGTCCAGGTCGCGTGCCCGCCCGGTGGCGAGGACGGCGCTCGCCGGTTCTACGGCGAGGGGCTCGGGCTCACCGAGGTGGAGAAGCCGGCGGCGCTCCGCGCGCGTGGCGGCGCGTGGTTCCGTGCCGAACACGGAGCGGAGATCCATGTCGGCGTCGAGGACCCATTCGTCCCTGCCCGCAAGGCGCACCCGGCGCTGCTGCTGGACGACGTGGCAGAGCTCGAGGCGGTCGGTGCGCGGCTGACCGGGCTCGGCTTCGAGGTGGACTGGAGCCAGCGCCACACCTTCGACGGTTACGAGCGGCTTCACACATTCGACAGCCACGGCAACCGGGTGGAGCTTCTCAGCCCCGCGTGATCAGCTGCGGCTGCTGCTCGAGCCCGCTCAGGCCGTTCCAGGCGAGGTTGACCAGGTGCGCGGCGACCACGTGCCGGTCGGGCTGGCGGGTGTCGAGCCACCACTGGCCGGTCGTGCCGACCATGCCGACCAGCATCTGGGCGTACATCGGGGCGGTCTCCGGGTCGAGACCGTGACGGGTGAAGGCGTCCACGAGGATCCCCTCCACCCGCGTCGCGACATCGCCGATCATCGACTGGAATGACGACGAGGTGCCGATCGGACTGTCCCGGACCAGGATCCGGAAGCCGTCGGTTGCCGGGTCTCCTCAGGGCGATACCTACGGCACCGTAACCAGGAAGGACGACCGTCAAACCTGCGGGGCGAGACGACGCCGGCCGGACCGCTCGGCGCCGGTAGCCTGCCGGCCATGCCCCCCGTACTCGACCTCTGGCAGAAGGCCAGCCGACTGCCCCAGGGAAAGCGGATCTTCTCGATCGCGTTCACGCGGAAGGCGCCGTACTTCTCCACGATCCGGCCGCGCTTCGTCGACATCCGGCCCAATCACGCTGAGCTGGTGATCCCGAAGCGGCGAGCCGTCCACAACCACATCGGGACCGTGCACGCGATCGCGCTGTGCAACGGCCTCGAGGCCGCGATGGGGGCGCTGGCCGAGGCGACGATCCCGGCCGACAAGCGCTGGATCCCCAAGGGGATGGACGTCACCTACACCGCGAAGGCCGACTCCGACGTCACCTGCATCGCCGAGACCGACCCCGAGCAGTGGACCGGCGACGACCCTGACCTGCCGGTCCGCGTCCGCGGCGTACGCCGAGACGGCGAGGTCGTCATCGAGGGCGTCATCCGGCTCTGGGTCACCCCCAGGACTCGTTGAGTGAATGGCGCGGGCAACGCTGCGTTCTGGGTGCTCCCTGACCGGTATACCGGTCGAGTAGCCACCACAACGCAGCGTTACCGGCAGACGAGCCGGGCAGCGTCAGGTGAGGAAGATCGGGTTGGTGAGGGCCACCATCTGGGCGGCGGGCATGTCGTCGACCGGGCTCACCACGACGTCGTCGGGGCGCCGCACCTCGGCGCGGACGAACGGCGTGGTCCCGGCGGGCACCGACGCCGTGACGCTGACCCGCCCTTCGTCGTCGGCCAGCCCTCCGGCCAGGACACCGGCCGGCCCGCGGATCTGCGCCACCGAGCCGGGGACCCCGGACGCCTCGAGGCGTACGTCGACCAGGTCGGTCGGCGCGGCGTCCAGGTGGTCGCCGCACGAGACGGTCCGGTCGCCCAGCGTCGCTTCGAAGACCAGGTCGACGTCGGCGGACTCGGCCACCCAGGCACGTCCGCGCCTGATCGCGGTGATCACCGCGGCCGTGGACAGCGTCGGGCAGCCGCACCACGGTCTGGGCCAGACCCGACCTCCTGGCTGTCGACGTGGGAGTCGGAGTTGCCGACGACGGGAACGAACCGGCCGCTGACCAGCATCGCGTGCCAGTGCTCGACCGCCGTCTGGTCGTCGCCGGTCCACGGACCGTTCCAGACCTCGATCGCGTCGATGCCGGCGTAGTCGTAGCCGAACTCCCACCGGATGCTCGGCACCGGGTTGAACGGGTGCGCCGCGATCGCCAGGCCGCCGACCGCCCGCACCCGGTCGGTGAACCGCTCCAGCTGGTCGTCGCCCGGCGCGGTAGCGCCAGTCGATCCAGGTCCCGGCCGGCAGGCCGGTGGCCAGCCAGTGGCCGCTGCGAGTGGTGACCTCCTCGCCGTTGATCACCAGGAAGTCCGGCGGCGTGTGCCGCCCCCAGGTGTACGACGCCGAGCTCGTGCTGTGGTCGGAGGAGCCGATGAAGTCGAGCCCGGCCCGGCGGGCAGCGGCGATCATCTCGGGCTGCGTCCGCTTGCCGTCGGAGTGGACGGTGTGCAGGTGCAGGTCTCCGCGGTACCAGCCCGGCCCGGTCCCGGGCACAGACGACGGAGCCGGCGTGGCGACGAACCGTGGCCCGGGGTCGCCGAAGCGCAGGGTGACCGTGACCTCCCAGGACGTCCCGGGCGGCACGATCGCGTAGGGGCCGAGCACGATGTTCCAGACGCCGGGCGTGATCGGGCCGGCGAGGTAGCCGGGCGTCGCCGACCCGCGGGAGATGCGGAAGCGACGCCGCGAGCCGCCTGACCACCCACGGAAGCCCTCGGCGTTGCCGAGGTCGTGGCCGGAGGGGTCGAAGATCCCGATGTCGACCACGTTGTAGCTGAAGCCGACTCCGGTGTCGGTGGGCTGGAAGTCGTAGGAGACCTCGATCTCCCGGACCCCGCCCGGGACCTTGATCGGCAGGTAGTGCCAGTCGGGCGTGGCGGGGCTGGTGAACTCGCCCCGGAAGGTCCTGGTCCGGACCGCTCCGGCGACCGCGGGTGCGAAGCTCGCCAGGGCGCCGACGGTGACCACGCCCGCCCCGGCGCGCAGCAGCGAGCGCCGGTCGAGCGCATGGGTGTCGCACATGGTGGTGCAACGATCCGGACCGACGCCCGGTTACGAGGCGCAGGTCAGACGGCGCGGCCGTCGTCGAGGTGGCCGACGGCGGACACCTCGAGCGGCTTCTTCTCTCCGACGAACTTCTTCTGCACCCAGGTGGCGGCGAGCGTCAGCAACAGGCACACGCCGATGTACATGGCGGCCAGCACCATCGCGGTCGGCACCTGGTTGAAGAACTGGCGGTAGATCTGCTGCCCGATCGCGGTCAGACCGGGTGCCGCGACGGCGTACCCCAGGCTGGTGTCCTTCAGGGCGACCACCATCTGGCTGATGATCGCCGGCAGCATGATCTTGACCGCCTGCGGGAGCAGGATGACGTTCATGACCTGGGTCTTGCGCAACCCGACGGCGTACGCCGCCTCCGCCTGACCGCGCGGCACCGCCAGGATGCCGGCGCGGAACACCTCGGCCAGGACGGCCCCGTTGTAGAGCATCAGCGCGATCACGACGGTCCAGTAGGCACCCGTCTCGCCAGCGTTGATGCCGTAGGAGTAGAAGGCCAGGACCATCAGCAGCAGGACCGGTACCGCACGGAAGAACTCCACCACCGCCCAGCACGGCCACCGGATCCACGCGTGCTCCGACAGCTTGCCGACGCCGAACACCACCCCGAAGACGACCGCGAGCACGATGGCGCTGAACGCCATCTGCAGGGTGACCAGCAGGCCGTCGATCAGCAACGCCTCGATGTAGGCAGGAGTGAGGAAGGGCTCCCACTTGGCGTACTCGAGCTGGCCGGTCTCGTAGAGCCGCCAGACGATGAAGGCGAGCACGCCGAACAGGCCGATTGTCGCGAGAACGGTGTAGATCCGGTGTCGGGCGATGGTCGCCGGCCCGGGGGCGTCGAAGAGAACACTGGCGGCCATCAGGCGATCCTCCAGCGTCGCTCGAGCCGGTTCGCGAAGAAGGAGACGATCTCCACCAGGAACACGAAGATCAGGGCGAAGGAGAGGAAGATGCCGATCCGTTGGCCGGGCTCGTCGTTGGTGAAGAGCCTCATGCGGTAGAACGCCTCGCTGACCCCGAAGAGACCGCAGAGGGTCGTGTTCTTCAACAGCGCGATCTGCACGCTGGCCAGCGGCGGGACCGAGGCCCGGAAGGCCTGCGGGAGGATGACCTGGGTCATCGCCCCGCCGAAGGGCAACCCGATCGCGCGAGCAGCCTCGGCCTGCCCGAGCGGGACGGCGTTGACCCCCGACCTGAGCGCCTCGCAGACGAACGCAGAGGTGTAGACCGTCAGCGCAACGACGCAGGCGGCGAAGAGATTGTTGATCCGGATCTCGCCGACGACGATGTCGACGAAGCCGAACTGGAGACCGACCTTGGGACCGGCGATCCGGAAGAAGATCAGCACGATCAGCAACGGGGTGTTGCGGACGATCGTCACGTAGACGGCCGCGGCCCTGGCGAGCACGCCGATGGGCCCGACCCGCATCGCCGCCAGCAGAGTGCCGAAGACCATCGAGAGGACGCCGGCGATCAGGAACAGCAGGATGGTGTAGGTGAACGCACGGACCACCAGGTCCCAGTTGTCGAGCACCACCTGCACGTGGTCAGCCTCCGTTCAACATCCTGTCGAGACCGTGGGGTGGCCGGTTGGACCGGCCACCCCACCGTCAGTACTCGGTCAGGCGCACTCGTCCAGCGCCGGCGGCTCGGGCGTCTCCGCGCCACCCTCGCCGAGGGTCGCCTCGAAGGCCTCGGCCCACGAGCCGTCGTCGTACGCGTCCTGGATCACGCCGTTGATCCACTCGCACGTCTCGGTCTCATCCTTGGGGAAGTAGCCGACACCGATCCGCTCCTCGGAGAACTCCTCGCCGACGACCTTCAGCTCGCCCGGGTTCTCGGCGGCGTAGCCGAGCAGGATCGAGCCGTCTGTCGACATCGCCTTGACCGTCCCGTTGAGGACATCCTCGACGCACTGCGAGTAGTCGGGCGCGGACGCGGGCACCATGCCCTCGGCCTCGACGTTCTCGATGGAGGTCGAGCCCTCGGCCGAGCAGACCTCCTCACCCTGCAGGTCCTCCTTGCCGGCGATGTCGCTGTCCTCCTTGACGAGGATCTGCTGGCCGGTGACCAGGTAGGGACCGGTCTGGCCGACGATCGCGCGGCGCTCCTCGGTGATGGAGTACGTCGCGAGAACGAGGTCGACCCGGCCCTCCTCGAGGTAGGGCTCGCGGTTGTCGGAGATCGTCTCCTCCCAGGTGACCGCGTCGGTGTCCTCCGGGTCCATGCACAGATCCGCCACCAGGAGCTTGGCGATCTCCACGTCGAACCCGGTCGGGATGTCTGCCGCCGCGTCCTTGAACCCGAGCCCGGGCTGGTCGAACTTCGTCCCGACGGTGATCTCGCCGGCCTCGGCCCACTCGGCCATCTGCGTACCGTCGTCGAACTTGCCGTCGCAGTCCTCCGCGGCCTGGACGTCGCTGCCCTCGCGCTGCTGCCGGCGTCGCCGCAGGCGGCCAGGCTCAACGCCAGGCCGATGCCGGCTACCGCCGCCTTGGTCCTGATGAGTCGCATCTTCATTTCCCTTCTCCGGTGGGGCTGTGCGTTGTCAGTGCTTGAGGATCTTGCCGAGGAAGTCCTTGGCGCGATCGGTCTGCGGGTTGGTGAAGAACTCCTCGGGAGTGTTCTCCTCGACGATGGCGCCGTCGGACATGAAGAGCACCCGGTCGGCCGCGGTGCGTGCGAAGCCCATCTCGTGGGTGACCACGATCATCGTCATCCCCTGCTGCGCCAGGTCGACCATGACGTCGAGGACCTCCTTGATCATCTCGGGGTCCAGGGCGGAGGTGGGCTCGTCGAAGAGCATCACCTTCGGGTCCATCGCCAGCGCCCGGGCGATGGCCACGCGCTGCTGCTGGCCGCCGGAGAGCTGAGCGGGGTACTTCTCCGCCTGGTGCCCGACGCCGACCCGGTCGAGCAGCTCCCTGGCCCGCTTCTCGGCCTCTTCCTTCTTCTTGCCGCGGACCTTGATCGGGCCCAGCGTGACGTTCTCCAGGATCGTCTTGTGGGCGAAGAGGTTGAAGCTCTGGAAGACCATGCCGACCTCGGCCCGCAGCGCCGCGAGCGCCTTGCCCTCCTGGGGCAGCGGCTGGCCGTCGAGGGTGATGGTGCCCTCGCCGATCGTCTCGAGCCGGTTGATCGCCCGGCACAGCGTGGACTTCCCACCGCCGGACGGCCCGATGACCACCACGACCTCGCCGCGCCGGATGGTCTGGTTGATGTCCTTGAGGACGTGCAGGTCGCCGAACCACTTGTTGACGCCCTCGAGCACGACGAGCGGCTCGCCCGTCCGGGCGGTGACCGTTTGTTGATCCTGCGCCGTCATGGTGCGCCAACCTAGCGGCAATGGCCCGGCCGGGCCATAGGGCCCGGTGCCGCCGTACCCTTGTCCGGTCATGATCTCACCCCAGAAAACCGCTCGCTTCGCCCACGCTTCCGCGGGGACCCCGAAGCAGCCACGCACCTACGAGGTCCGCACCTACGGGTGCCAGATGAACGTCCACGACTCCGAGCGGCTCACCGGGCTCCTGGAGGACGCCGGGTACGCCGCCGCGCCTGACGGACAGCAGGCGGACGTGGTCGTCTTCAACACCTGCGCGGTGCGCGAGAACGCCGACAACCGGCTCTACGGGAACCTCGGGCACCTCGCGCCGGTCAAGGCGAAGCACCCCGGGATGCAGATCGCGGTCGGTGGCTGCCTCGCCCAGAAGGACCGCTCCACGATCGTGGAGAAGGCGCCGTGGGTGGACGTGGTGTTCGGCACCCACAACATCGGCTCCCTGCCGGTGCTGCTGGAGCGGGCGCGGGTGCAGGAGGAGGCGCAGGTCGAGATCCTCGAGTCGCTCGAGGTGTTCCCCTCCACGCTGCCGACCAAGCGCGAGTCGGCGTACGCCGCGTGGGTGTCGATCTCGGTCGGGTGCAACAACACCTGCACGTTCTGCATCGTCCCGTCGCTGCGCGGCAAGGAGCAGGACCGCCGGCCCGGTGACGTGCTGGCCGAGATCCGCGCGCTGGTCGCCGAGGGCGTCAGCGAGGTGACGCTGCTGGGGCAGAACGTCAACTCCTACGGCGTCGAGTTCGGAGACCGGGCCGCCTTCTCCAAGCTGCTGCGGGCGTGCGGTGAGATCGAGGGGCTGGAGCGGGTGCGCTTCACCTCACCGCACCCGGCGGAGTTCACCGACGACGTGATCGCGGCGATGGCGGAGACGCCGAACGTGATGCCGCAGCTGCACATGCCGCTTCAGTCCGGCTCGGACCGCGTGCTGCGGGCGATGCGGCGGTCCTACCGCCAGCGCAAGTTCCTCGGCATCATCGATCGCGTCCGCGAGGCGATGCCCGAGGCGGCGATCACCACCGACATCATCGTCGGCTTCCCGGGCGAGACCGAGGATGACTTCCTCGAGACGATGAACGTCGTCCGGCAGGCCCGCTTCTCCGGGGCCTTCACCTTCCAGTACTCCAAGCGACCCGGCACTCCCGCCGCCGTCCTCGATGAGCAGGTGCCCCCTTCCGTCGTGAGGGACCGCTACGACCGCCTCGTCGAGCTGGTCAACGACATCGCGTGGGAGGAGAACAAGCGGCTGGTCGGTCGTCGGGTCGAGCTGATGGTCTCCGAGGGCGAGGGCCGCAAGGACGCCGCCACCCACAGGCTCTCCGGCCGCGGCCCCGACAACCGGCTCGTGCACTTCACGCCGTCACTCGCTGACCCGACGGCAAGGATCCGGCCCGGCGACATGGTGACCGTCGAGATCACCCGCGCCGCGCCGCACCACCTCGTCGCCGACGGACCGGTGCTCGGGTTGCGGCGGACCCGCTCCGGTGACGCCTGGGAGGCCCGCCGTACGACCTCGCAGCCGTCCGGGGTCTCGCTCGGCATGCCTGCGGTGGGCGTGCCCGCGGCGCTGCCGGACGCGCCTGTCTGTGGATAACGGCCCCCGTCGATCGCGGGATCGGGCGATGCTGCCGGGGTGTCCGTCGCGGAGTGCCTGAGTCGGATGGGTGGCGTCGCCACCCGTTCCGCGCTGGTTGCGGCGACCTCGCGCACCGAGGTCCGGCAGGCGATCTCGACGGGTGTGATCGTGGGTGTGGCGCGTGGCCGCTACGCACTGCCGGACGCCGACGCTGCGCTTGTCTCGGCGATCCGTCTGTCCGGCGTCGTTTCGCACACGAGCGCTGCGCTGCAGCACGGCTGGTCGGTCAGCGCTGTGCCGGTCCGGCCCCACATCACGGTCGCGAAGAACCGACTGCTGACCGAGGAGCAGAAGGTCGGCGTCGAGCTGCACCGGACGAATCTGGGACCCGACGACTTCGCGGGGCTGGTGACCTCCAGGGAACGGACGCTGCTCGACTGCTTGCGGGGGGACCCGGTCGCAGACGGGCTGGCCGTAGCCGACTCGGCGTTGCGAGAAGGCTTCAGCCCGTCGAGGCTTCGCGCGTTGACAAGGGATGCCCGCGGGCCCGGGTCACGACAGGTGCGGTGGATCGCGGAGCACGCCGACGGGCGGGCCGCCAACGGGTTCGAGTCATCCTTGCGTTCGATCGCACTGACCGTGCCCGGTCTGAACGTGGTTCCTCAGGTGTCGATTCGTGAGCCGGCGTTCCTCGGCCGGCCGGACCTGGTCGATGCGGTCCTGGGGATCATCGTGGAGGCCGACTCCTTCGAGTGGCACGGCGGCCGGGCGGCGCTGGCCCGCGACGCCAGGCGCTACAACCAGTTCGTGGTGCACGGGTGGCTGGTGCTGCGCTTTGCGTGGGAGGACGTGATGTTCCACCCCCGCGAGGTACGCGCAGTGCTCCTGGCTGCTGTCGCAGAACGTACCGAACGGCACTGTGGCTGCGGCCGCTCAGCGTGAACGCAGTGGCGCGCAGGTCGTTCGGTACGTTCTGCGGCTCACTTCGAGCGGGGGTCGACGCTGGAGTAGCCGGACTTGGGCGGCAGCCCCTCGGGGTTCTCCTCGGGGTTGCCGGGCCGCTGCTCGGGAGGGGTGTCCTCGTCCGACAGCTCGGCCGGCGTGACGTCGCGGACGCCGTCGGTGGCGTGCTGGCCCGGGCCGGTGGGGCCGGTGCGTTCGCTGCTCACGCCCATCTCGCCGGCGGCACCGTCGGGGCCGTTGGCGTTGGGGTTGGAGTCGCGGATGTCTGGCTCTTGCTTCTCGCCCATGTCGCCTCCTCAGGCAGGGGGCTCGGTCGGCTGGTCCTCGTTCTCGCCGGTCTCGTCGTCAGGCTCCTGCTGCTTGTCGTCGGCCTCGGCGATCTCTTCGGGCATCGCGTCCTCGACGGCCGGGTTGTCCTCGGGCTGCAGGTCTCGCGTAGCGGGCGCACCCGCGGTGTCACCGTCTCTACCGTTGTCACCGTACTTGCCGTCGTCGTCGACGATCGCGTCCGCGCCGCCGGGAAAGTGCTCCGGCGGCTGGGTGTGTGGCTCCGGCTTGTTGCCGATCTCGCCTTCACTCATCAATGGCCTCCCTCAAAACCGTGGGTGAGGTACTTGGCGCCCGTACCCAGTGACCGCAGTGCCATGAGTTCGTGCGGCACCACAGGGTCGGGCAGGTCGTCGAGCGGGCACCAGCGCAGGTCAGCGCACTTGTCCGGCTCGAGGATACGGGGCTCGCCGGACCAGGCCCGTGCGCTGAAGAAGAAGTCGACCCGTTCGTCGATCGGCTCGCCGCCGCGGGTGCGCTGCATCGTGAACTCGAAGACCGGTTCGATCCCGGTCAGGCCCAGCTCCTCGCGCGCCTCGCGCCGTACGGCGTCGTACGCCGTCTCGCCGCGCTCGACGTGACCGGCGGCGGCTGCGGCCCAGTGGCCGTCCATGAAGCCGGTGTTCTGCCGCAGCTGGAGCAGCACCTCGTCGTCGCGCAGGAGGAAGAGGTACGACGCCGGGACGACGACGAAGCGGTCGGTCACTCGCCGCCGGATCCGTCGGAGGGCTCGTCGAGGGAGGTGGCGGCGTTCTCCTCCTGCTGGCCGCGGTGCTCCTCGTCCTGGGTGGGCTCGTCAGCATCGCGCCGGCGGTCGCCGACCGGCTCGGTCCCATGCACGGTGGGCTCACCGGTGTCCGGGGCCGCTTCGCCGGGGGTGTCCGCGCCGGCAGGAGCGTCGGTGCGCTGCGGGCCTCCGGGAGGAGCCGGGGCGTCGATCCCACCCTTGCCGTGCGGGTCGGTGGGCCCCTGCGGGGCGTCCTTGGCGTCGTCGGTCACAGTCGTCCCCGATCAGTGCGTCGGCCGGCGACCGGGGCCGCCGACGTCGCCGTCGTTCTTGCCGTCCAGCTTGTCGAGGGCCTCCTTGGTCTTGCCGGTGCCCTGCTGGATCTGGTCGGTGTACTTGCCCTTGGTCTTCTTGTCGGCCATCGCGGCGGCCTTGTCGATGCCGCCCGCGATCTTGTCGCCGTGCTGGTCGACGGCGGTCTTCGCCTTGCCCTTGAGCTTGTCCAGGAACCCCACTGCCTGCTCCTCACTTCGATGCCGCACCGGTGGAGGTCCGGCGCTTTGCCAGACTAGCCGCATGTCCGTGGTCCCGATCGTGGCTGTCGTCGGGCCCACCGCATCGGGGAAGACCCATCTCTCGCTCGACCTCGCCGAGCACCTCGGTGGGGAGATCCTCAACACCGATGCCATGCAGGTCTACCGCGGGATGGAGATCGGGACGGCGAAGCTGCCGGAGGCGGAGCGCCGCGGGATCCGCCACCACCTGCTCGACCTGCTCACGGTGCGGGACCCGCTCACGGTCGCGGAGTTCCAGCTGCAGGCGCGGGCCGTCATCTCCGGGTTGCGAGAGCGCGGTGCCACCCCGGTGCTGGTCGGAGGGTCGGCGCTCTACACCCGGGCGGTCGTGGACCGCTTCGAGTTCCCCGGCACCGACCCCGAGGTGCGGGCCAGGCTGGAGGCCGAGCTCACCGCCCTCGGCCCGCACGCTCTGCACGAGCGACTGAGGGGCCTCGATCCCGAGGCGGCGGCTCGGATCCTGCCGGAGAACGGCCGCCGAGTCGTGCGCGCCCTCGAGGTCATCGAGATCACCGGCCGCCCCTACACGGCGAGCCTGCCACAGCTCGAGTACGTCGACTCGAGGACGATCCAGGTCGGCGTCGAGATCGACCGGCCCACGCTCGACGCCCGGATCGAGCAGCGCGTTGACCACATGTTCGAAGCGGGGCTGGTCGACGAGGTCGAGAGGTTGCTCGGTGAAGGGCTGGCCGACGGTCGCACCGCCTCTCGCGCGATCGGCTACCGCGAGGTGGCGGCGTACCTCTCCGGGGAGATCTCGCTCGACGAGGCGCGGGAGCGCACACTCAGAGCCACCCGGAGGTTCGCCCGGCGGCAGGAGTCGTGGTTCCGCCGCGACCCGCGGATCGTGTGGGTGCGGTACTCCGATCCGGAGCGCGCCATTCGGGCGCTGGAGGCGGTCCGGGGCCTCGGGTAGGCCTCGACAACCGTCGGTCGTCCGGGTGAGGGTGGGGGCATGCCCTCATCGCCTCGGAAGATCTTCCCCGTTGCCGCCCTCGCGGCCGTCACCATCGTCGCGACGACCCAGGCACCGGCGCAGCCAGTTGTCCCCGAGCCCGCCAAGACACCCACGGCCAGGGGCTTCGGCGGCGCGGTCTCGTCCGTCGACCCGTACGCGACGCAGATCGGGCTGGAGGTCCTGCGCAACGGGGGCAACGCCACCGACGCGGCGGTCGCCACCGCGGCCGCACTCGGCGTGACCGAGCCCTACAGCGCCGGCGTGGGCGGTGGCGGGTTCTTCGTCCACTACGACGCCGGCACCGGCCAGGTGCAGACGATCGACGGTCGGGAGACCGCCCCGATGGGCATGCCCGACGACGCGTTCGTCGACCCCGCGACCGGGCAGCCGTACAGCTTCAACGACCAGGTCAGCAGCGGCATCTCGGTCGGCGTGCCCGGCACCCTCGCCACCTGGCAGCGGGCGCTCGACCGGTGGGGTAGCGGCACCCTGGCGAGCTCCCTCCGCCCGGCGGCAGACCTTGCCCGCGAGGGCTTCGTGGTCGACCAGACCTTCCACGACCAGACCGCCGCCAATCAGGACCGGTTCTCGCAGTTCACCACCACCAAGGAGCTGTTCCTGCCCGGCGGCAGCCCGCCCGCGGTCGGGTCGACCTTCCGCAACCCGGACCTCGCCGACACCTACCAGCTGATCGCCAACCGGGGCGTCAGGGCGTTCTATCGCGAGGGGATCGCCGCAGACATCGTCGCCACGGTGCAGCATCCCCCGACGACCGCGGACGCCACCCTGCCCGCACCGTCGGGCTACATGGAGCGATCGGACCTCAGCGGCTACCGCACGCTCGACCGGGCACCGACGCACTCCGGCTACCGGGGCTACGACGTCTTCGGCATGCGGTCCTCCTCCAGCGGCGGCACGACCGTCGGCGAGGCGCTCAACATCCTGGAGCGCTACGACCTGAGCAAGATGTCCGACCAGGACGCGCTGCACCGTTACCTCGAGGCCGGCGCGCTGGCCTTCGCCGACCGCGGCAAGTACGTCGGTGACGAGCGCTTCGTCGACGTGCCGGTCGCCGACCTGCTCTCGGACACGTACGCCGCCGAGCGGGCCTGCCTGATCAATCGCAAGCGGGCGCTGACGAAACCGGTGGCCGCTGGAGACGTCACCAACTACGACGGGCGCTGCTCGACGCCGAACACCGCGACCGCGCGGGCCGACGACACCGAGGGCCTGTCGACGACGAACCTGACGGTCACCGACCGGTGGGGCGACATCGTGGAGTACACCCTCACCATCGAGCAGACCGGTGGGGCGGGCATCGTCGTACCCGACCGCGGCTTCCTGCTCAACAACGAGCTGACCGACTTCACCACCACCGTCTTCCCCGTGCCGGAGAGCGACCCCAACCGACCCGAGCCGGGCAAGCGGCCGCGCAGCTCGATGTCGCCGACGATCGTGCTGAAGGGCGGGCAGCCGTTCCTGGCGCTCGGATCCCCGGGCGGGTCGACGATCATCACCACCGTGCTGCAGATGCTGTTCAACCGGATCGACCGCGGCATGGACATCGAGCAGGCGATGGCGGCACCGCGGTCCTCGCCGCGCAACAACACCCCGGTCACCTCCGAGCCGGCGTTCATCAGTGCCTACGGCACGCTGCTGGGGGCCTACGGTCACCAGTTCGCCAGCGTCCCGGAGATCGGGGCCGCCACAGCCATCGAGTTCGGCCCCGGCGGTCTGCTGACGGCGGTGGCAGAGCCGACCCGCCGGGGTGGCGGGTCGGCCGCGGTGGTGGCACCGGCGCCCTGACGGCGTACCTTGGAGTGGTGCCCTCCACCTATCCGTTCCTCAAGGGCCACGGCACCGAGAACGACTTCGTGCTGCTCCCCGACCACGACGGGTCGGTGCACGGTGACCTCGCCGCGGCACGGGTCGTCGCCCTCTGCGACCGACGTGCCGGGATCGGTGGAGACGGGGTGCTGCGGGTGATCCGCACCGCGGTCGCGGACCCCAGCCAGGCCGAGGACGCCGAGTGGTACATGGACTACCGCAACGCCGACGGGTCGTTGAGCGAGATGTGCGGCAACGGGATCCGGGTCTTCGCCCGGCACCTCGTCGACGAGGGCCTGGCCGACCCGCGAGGCCCGATCCCGATCGCCACGCGCGACGGCGTCAAGCTGGTCACCGTCGAGGGCGAGCGGATCACCGCCGACCTCGGCAACCCCAAAGCGCTGGGCGAGACCATGATCGGGATCGGGGACCGGTGCTGGCCCGCCCGGCACCTCGACATGGGCAACCCGCACGCCGTGGTCTTCGTCGACGACCTGTCCGAGGCCGGGCCCCTGCTCGAGCCTCCCGTCCACGACCAAGCCGTCTTCCCCGAGGGCGTCAACGTGGAGTTCGTCGTACGACGCGGCGAACGGCATGTGTCCATGCGGGTCCACGAGCGGGGATCGGGTGAGACCCGATCCTGCGGGACCGGGGCCTGCGCCGCGATGGTCGGGGCCGCGCTCGCCGACGGGCGATCCCCCGACGAGGACCTCGCCTACCGCGTCGACCTACCAGGCGGAACGCTCACGGTCACCTGGACCACCGCCGACGAGGTCCTGCTCACCGGGCCGGCGCTGGTCGTCGCCCGCGGCACCACCGCGCTCTGACACGGTCGTGTGCCTGAGCCCTACCCATGGGGCGTTCTGGGGCACACGACCCGAACACTAGGATCGAGCGCCATGGACATCACCGGATCCTCAGCCCTCGTCACCGGCGCCGCCTCCGGCATCGGTGCCGCCGTCGCCCGCCAGCTCGCCGCCGCCGGCGCCAAGGTCGTCGTGGCCGACCTGCAGGCCGACAAGGGCGAGGCGCTCGCCCAGGAGATCGGCGGCGCGTTCGCGCAGGTCGACGTCACCGACACCGGACAGATCAGGGCCGCGGTCACCCGCGCCACCGAGCTCGGCCCGCTCCGGATCCTCGTCAACTCCGCCGGCATCGGCTGGGCCCAGCGCACGATCGGTCGGGACGGCGAGTTCGACTCCGCCCACGACCTCGAGGCGTTCAAGAAGGTGATCGCGATCAACCTGATCGGCACCTTCGATGCCGTCCGGCTGGCCGCCACCGAGATGAGCAAGCTCGAGCCCACCGAGTCCGGCGAGCGCGGCGCGATCGTCAACCTCGCCAGCGTGGCGGCGTTCGACGGCCAGATCGGCCAGGCGGCCTACTCCGCCTCCAAGGGCGGCGTCGTCGGGATGACCCTGCCGGTCGCGCGCGACCTGTCCGCCGCCGGGATCCGGCTCAACACCGTGGCGCCCGGCCTGATCGACACCCCGATCTACGGCGAGGGCGAGGCGTCGGAGGCGTTCAAGGCCAAGCTCGGCGAGAGCGTGCTGTTCCCGAAGCGGCTCGGCGACGCCGAGGAGCTCGCGTCGATGGTGGTCGAGTGCGTGCGCAACCCCTACATGAACGCCGAGACCATCCGCGTCGACGGCGGCATCCGGATGCCCCCGAAGTAAACCGGCGTGCGCACACCCCTCGGCCGACCTAGGCTGGGGGCAGGATGACGAACGCACCAGACTTCAACCTCGACGACGAGCTCTCCGAGACCAGCGACTGGGAAACCGACGACTGGGAAGAAGGAGAGCTCGAGCCGGGCCAGACCGACACCTGGACCGACGAACCCGACCCGGAGGAGGCCGAGAGCCTCACCGGCGGTGACCACGACCTCGCCGAGCGGCACGCGCTGCGCCGGGTCGCGGGGCTCTCGACCGAGCTCGAGGACATCACCGAGGTCGAGTACCGCCAGCTTCGCCTCGAACGCGTCATCCTCGTCGGCGTGTGGACCTCGGCCGCGGTCGAGGACGCGGAGAACTCCCTCGCCGAGCTCGCGCTGCTCGCCGAGACCGCGGGCTCACAGGTGCTCGACGCGATCTACCAGCGGCGGCAGAAGCCCGACCCGGCGACGTACGTCGGCCGCGGCAAGGTGGACGGCCTGCGCGAGATCGTCCAGGCGACCGGGGCCGACACGGTCATCTGCGACGGGGAGCTCGCGCCGAGCCAGCTGCGCAACCTCGAGGACCGGCTCAAGGTCAAGGTGGTCGACCGGACCGCGCTGATCCTCGACATCTTCGCCCAGCACGCGAAGTCGAAGGAGGGCCAGGCCCAGACCGAGCTGGCCCAGCTCAACTACATGAAGCAGCGGCTGCGCGGCTGGGGCGGCCAGCTCTCCCGCCAGGCCGGTGGCCGGGTCGGCGCGGCCGGTGGCGGCATCGGCGGTCGTGGCCCCGGTGAGACCAAGATCGAGACCGACCGGCGCCGGATCAACACCAGGATCGCCAAGCTCCGCCGCCAGCTGAAGGACATGAAGGGCACCCGCGACACCAAGCGCCAGGAGCGCCGTCGCCACCACATCCCGAGCGTCTCGATCGCCGGCTACACCAACGCCGGCAAGTCCTCGCTGCTCAACCGGCTCACCGCCGCCGGGGTGCTGGTCGACGACTCGCTCTTCGCGACCCTGGACCCGACCACGCGGCGTACGACGACCACCGACGGCCGGGTCTACACGATGAGCGACACCGTCGGCTTCGTCCGCCACCTGCCCCACCAGCTGGTGGAGGCGTTCCGCAGCACGCTGGAGGAGGTGGCCGACTCCGACCTGATCCTCCACGTCGTCGACGGGTCCCACCCCGACCCCGAGGGCCAGCTCAACGCCGTGCGCGAGGTGTTCGCCGAGATCGGCGCCGACCGGGTGCCCGAGCTGGTCGTGATCAACAAGGCCGACCTCGCCGACCCGATGGTGATCGCACGGCTGCGGCAGCGTGAGCCGCACTCGGTGGTCGTCAGCGCCCGGACCGGCGAGGGGATCACCGACGCCCTGGCCGCCATCGAGGACGAGCTGCCCAGGCCCGACGTGGAGTTCAGCGCGCTGCTGCCCTACGAGCGCGGCGACCTGATCAACCGGCTGCACCAGCACGGCGAGATCTCCTCGATGGAGCACACCGCCGACGGCACGCTGGTCTCGGGTCGTGCCAACGAGGACCTCGCGGGCGAGCTGGCGGCCTACTCCGTCTGACCCACGGCACACAGCGAGCCGGGCCCGCGCGGTCGGGGGCTAACCACGCAGGCCCGGCTCTGTTCGTGTGAGTCGTCAGCGACCTTCGACGACGCGGAGGGCCAGCCGGGGGCAGACCTTGACGGCCTCCTTGGCGTGGTCCATCAGCTCCTTGGTGACCGGTCCCTTGACGATGGGGTAGCCCCACTCGTCGAGGTCGACGAGCTCCGGGAGCACCTCGTGGCACAGGCCACGGGCCTCGCAGGACGGCCAGTCGACGCGCAGCACCTTGGCCATCACGCCACCTCGAGGATCCGGGTGAAGCTGTCACCGACCAGCTGGCGGCTGCCCTCCTTGAGGCCGCAGCGGCCGTGGGCGTGTGCGTGCACCTCGTCCGGGAAGGTCGAGAGCATCGAGTTGACCAGGCGGACCGTGCCGTCCGGGTGGGCGCAGGCCCCGCGGCGGACGACGAGGTTCGACAGCTGCTCGACGCGCTCCAGGCCACCCTGGCCGTCGTGGACGGCGGTCAGCGCCTGGGCGAGTGCCGGCAGGCCGTTGAAGCAGGGGCCGCAGCGCCCGGCACTCTGGCCGGCGAGGTACTCGACCGTGCGGGTGGTGAGGGTCACCGGGCACTCCGGCGACGACAGCACCAGGCCGGCGCCGAGTGCGCTGCCCATGGCCCGCATCCTGTTGACCGACACCTTCGCGCTGGCCAGGGTCTCCCAGGTCGCCCAGGCTCCGTGGAACCCGCCGACCATGGCCGGGAGGCCGTGCCGGTCGTGGGGGATGTAGTCACGCAGCCGGTCGCCGTACGCCGCCTCGACCACCATCGGCACCGTCCCCTGCATGTTCATGGTGAGCAGGGTGGCGCCGGGCTCCTCGGCGGTGCCGATGGAGGTGTACTCCTCCTCGCCACGCAGCACGAGCAGGCCGACGCGGGCCCAGGTCTCGCCGTTGCTCAGCAGGGTGGGGCGGCCGTTGAGTCCCTTGATGGCCTCGGGGGCCCAGGTGGTGGCCGGCAGGTTCGGTCGACCGGAGAGCAGCTCGACGACCGCGCGGGCCTGGCCTGCGACGAAGCGGGACGAGGCCGTGCTGGTGTAGATGTTGACCCCGTCGCTGCGCTCGGCGATCGCTGCCTTCATGGCAGCGGCCGCGCCGGGCCGCTCACCGGGGAGCACGACGTGCACCTTGCGGGTGCGCAGCGCCTTGGCGGTCGCGACCACGCCGTCGAGGATGAGGTGCGGGCGGGTCAGGGCCAGGGCGTGGTCCTTGGCGCTGGCGAGCTCGCCCTCACTCATGTTGACGACGAGGATCGGGCGGGAGCCCTTGAGGATCGTCTCGAGCTTGATGGCGAACGGGAACGCCGCGCCGCCCCGACCGCGGACCTGCACCCGCTTCACGAGGGCGTGCAGCTCCTTGCCGGACAGGTGCGGGATCGGGCCGTACTGCGCACGGTGCGCGGCGAGCGACGGGCCGTTCTCGATGCCCTTGAGGAGCGCCGGACCGGGACGGACGGTCACCTCCCGGGGCGCCGGGACCGGCGAGGGCGGGCGTCCGTCCTCTTCGCGCGTCAGGTGGGGCTCCAGGTAGGTGGTGGTCACTTCAATCCTCCAGGGGTGGTTGAACTTGTCGAGGTGCGGTCGATCACGAGACGGCCCAGACGAAGGGCCGCGGCGAGGGGTACGGCGATGGCGCAGGCCACGGTCAGCAGCCACAGGTTCTCGGTCATGTCGGTGCCGACGCCGATGCCGTGGCCGATGGCGAGGGCCCACAGGGCGTAGGCGCTGATGTGGAGACCGCGCCAGAGGTTGTGCTGCATGCGGGTGCGGAACAGGCTGGTGACGATGACGACGAGCATCAGGTCGGTGGCGATGGCGCCGAAGCCGACCCACAGCGGCTCGTAGGACCCCACGAACGGGATGAACGCCTCGTACCACTTGATCTCCACGAACTCGTCGAGCACCGCCGTCACGAGGTGGACGACCAGCAGCAGCATCGACAGCAGCGCGATGTTGCGGTGAAAGGCCTGGGTGACGAACCGGGGGACCCGGCCGGCGGGGCGGCCGCCGATGGCGAGCACGCCGAGGACGGTGGTGATCGTCAGCAGGACGATCGTGACGACTCCCGTGCTGCGGTTGAGGAACCAGAGGACGGAACCGTCCAGGCCCAGGATCTCTGCGGTCATGCTGCGTTCCTTTCGATGTCCTCGGCCGGCCAGTTGCCGGTGCGGGTGACGTTTCCGTGGGCGTCGACGAGCCTGGCGGTGACGCCCAGGTCGCCGAGCCAACCGGTCGCCTCGTGCCCGAGGACGATCGACGCGGTGCTGGCGGTGTTGGCGGCGGTGCAGCTCGACCCGATCGCGGTGACCGTGCGCCAGACCTCGGGGGCCGGGGCGCCGGTGCGGGGGTCGAGCAGGTGGTGACGGACGGCTCCGCCACGCTTCCAGCGGCGGACCTGCGTGCTCGAGGTGGCCAGGCCTCCGCAGACCAGGCCGACCAGAGCATCGGGTGAGGTGCCCGGCCGCTCGGAGATCGCGACGTGCCAGGGGTCCCAGTCGGGGCAGGCGATCCGGATGTCGCCACCGAGGCTGACGATCGCGGGGAGCCCGAGCTCCTGCTCGATCCCGGCGGCGATCATGTCGGAGGCCCAGGCCTTGCCGACGGAGCCGAGGTCGAGGGCGGTGCCGTCGGGAACCTTGATGGCGCCGGTGTGGTCGAGCCCGATCTCCTGCCAGCTGTCGAGGGAGGGGCCCGGGTCGACCCACGGGAACTGGAGCGTGTCGGCTCGTTCGCTCAGCTGGTCGAAGTCCCGGTCGTAGCCGAGCTGGACCATGGGCCGGCCGAGCAGCGGGTGGACGAGGCCACCGCTCTGCTTGGCGGCGTCACAGGCAGCCTCGACCGCGGCGATGAGCAGCGGGTCGACCTCGACCCACCTGCCGGCGTTCCGGTTGGCCCGCGTCAGGTCGGAGTCGTCGCGGAACCTGCTGCAGGTCGCGTCGATCTCGGCCAGGACCCGCTTCGCGAGGCGGACCGCGTCGGCGAGCCCGCCGGGACGGCGTACCGCCAGGAAGGCGTAGGTGCCGAGGGCGTCGAAGCGCGCGTGCGTCGTGCTCATGTCAGGAACCGCTGCTCGGAGCCGGCGGCGGGGGCGGCGGGGGCGGAGGCGGGGCGGGCGCCGGGGCGGCGGGCGCGGGGGCCGGCGCGGCCGGGGCGGGGGCCGGGGCAGACGCTGGTGCCGGAGCGGAAGCCGGGGCGGAGGAGGTCGGAGCGACGGCACCCCCCGAGCTGCTGACCGGAGCGACGGCGCCGCCCGATCCGGGAGCCGCGCTGACCGGTGCGGCCTGCACGTACTGTGTGGTCGTGCGGGTGACGTAGGGACGCTGCTTCAGCGTCGTGGCGGCGGCGGCCTGGGCCTCGGCGTACTTGGCCTGCTGGCGGGCGTACTTCTTCGCCCAGGCCTTGGCGGCCTTCGCCTCCTTGGCGGCCTTGGCGGCCTGCTGGTCGGCGAAGTCCTGGGCGGAGACCCCGACCAGCCATCCGGTGGCGGTCAGGGCACCGACCGTGGTGACGCCGGTGACAGCGGTGACGGCGAGGCGGTAACGGTCTCGGTGGCGGTGGCTGTAACTCATGCCACAACAGTCCTCGGACGCAGACAAGGGCGCCTCAACGTCCCGTTAAGAGTCCGTTATGCGTCGAACGGCTTTACGTAGCCTTGATGTTACGAAGAGGTGCCCATAGGGAATGTCCGTGTGACATCTCCGCCATGAACCTCAAGAGCATGCTCGTCGCAGGTACCGCCACGGTCGCCGGCCTCGCCGGCGGCGTCGCGGTCTACCAGCTCACCGCACCCGCAGACATGGAGCCCGAGGCCGCCGCCCCCGCGGCCGCGGCAACTCCCAAGGCACGGGCCGCCAACGGCGAGACCCGGTTTGCCCCCTGCCGTCCCCCCTCGGTCCTGGAGGGAGGCAAGTGCGTCACCACCCAGGTCCAGACGGTCACCGCTGCCGGCACCGGCAGCGGCAGCGCCGGAGGCACCGGCTGCCGCCCCGGCCCCCGCGGCGCCTGCAGCCCCCAAGGCAGCGGCCCCCGCGCCGGCGGTTCCGAAGGCACCTGCCGCGGCTCCCGCGGCGCCGGCACCGGCACCGGTGGCCCCCGCCCACCAGCCCGCCAGCCACCCCGCGGGCGAGAGTGAGGACCACGAAGATGAGGACAGCGACTGCCGCAAGCTCCGCGAGCACGACTACGACGACGCGGAAGAGAAGGCCGAGCTCGAGGAGGAGTGCGCGGAGGCCAAGGCCGAGGACCACGAGGACGGCGACGACGACCGCGTCGCCTCCGGTTCCGGCAGCCACCGCTCCGGCGGTGCTCGCGAGGAAGACTGACGGTTCAGCCGGCCGCGAGCGGCAGGGTCACCTCGACGGTGGTCCCGCCCTCCTGACCGGGGCCGAACGTCAGGTCGCCCCCGGAACCGGCCGCCGTACGACGAGCGATGTCCAGGCCCAGCCCGGTCGACCCGAGACGATCACCGTCCCGGGCGGCCGGGCCGGGCCCGTCGTCGGAGACGACGAGCCGGACCTTCCCGTCCTCCTCGGCGAGGCGCACCGCGAACGGGGTCTGCTCCGGAGTGTGGGCGAAGACGTTGTCGATCAGGCAGTCGACCAGGTCGGCGAGGTCGTCGGGGGCCACCGGCACCGGCAGCTCTCCCTCGGGGATCGAGATCTCGGTCGGCCGGGCCTGGTCCTCGGCCAGCACCTGCCAGAACTCCGTCCGCTCCCGCACCGTCGCCGCGAAGTCGCCGACGACCGGCAGGTCGGTGCGCACCGGGCGGCGAGCCTCATGGACTATGGCGTCGATACTTCTCTGCAGGACGGCGATGTGATCACCCAGCCGCTTGGCCAGTGCCTTGTTCTGCACCGCCTCCGCGTCCAGCCGCAGCGCCGTGACCGGCGTCCGGAGCCGATGGGAGAGGTCGGCGACGGTGGCCCGCTCCGCCGCGAGCAGCTCGCGGATCCGGTCGGCCAGGCCGTTGAGCGCCCGAGCCAGCTCTCTGGTCTCCTCGGTGCCCCGCACCCGGGCCCGCGCGGCGAGGTTCCCGCCGCGGATCTCGTGTGCGACGCCGGCGACCTCGCGGAGCGGCTCGGCGAGGCGCCGGCCCTGCCACGCGGCGGTGGCGAACGCCAGCGCGAGCAGCAGCACGCCCAGGCCCACGATGCCGAGCCATGCGCTGGTCACGCCGGCGTGCAGGTCGTCCGGCGCGACGCTGGTGCGGACGACGGCCGTCCCCTTGTCGTTGACCACCGGCAGCAGCACGCGTCCGCCGGAGTCGTCCACCACCTCGAACGCCTCGCCCCCCAGGGCGCGCTTCACCTCCGGGTCCTCCGGGTCGATGTCGCCGGTGCCCAGCACCTCGCCGCTGACCGTCAGCACCGCCGTCTCGGCGCCGCCCGGGGCATCGAGGCCCTCGACAACCTCCGCCACCTGGTCGTCGTTGACCAGGCCGGTGACCAGGATGGCGACGTTGCGGGCCTCCTGGTCCGCCGCGGCCATCGCCCGGTCCTCGGCCAGCGTCTGGACGAGCAGGCACAGCGGGATCACGAACGAGACGACCACGGTCGTCGTGGCCGCCAGGACCAGCCATGAGATGTGCCGACGCATCAGTCCGGCTCGTGCTCGGGGTCGACCAGGCGCACCCCGACGCCACGCACGCTGTGCAGGTACCGCGGCTGGGCGGCGGACTCCCCGAGCTTGCGCCGCAGCCACGACAGGTGGACGTCGACGGTCCGGTCGGAGCCGCCGTACGCCTCCTGCCAGACCTCGGCCAGCAGCTCGGCCTTGGTCACGACCTGACCGTGCCGCGAGGCGAGGGCCAGCAGGAGGTCGAACTCCTTGCGGGCGAGCTCGAGCCGCTGTCCGTTGAGCGTGGCCATCCGGCTGCGTTCGTCGATGACCAGCTTGCCGACCCGCAGTGGCTCGGCGACCGTGCTGGGAGTGGCCCCGGATCGGCGCAGGACGGCGCGGATCCGGGCCGCCACCTGCTCGGTCCCGAAGGGCTTCACCACGTAGTCGTCGGCGCCGTTGTCGAGCGCCTCCACCATCGTCGGGTCGTCGTCCTGGGCGGTGATCACGATGATCGGCACCTCGGAGGCAGCCCGGATCATCGAGATCAGCGCGATCCCGTCGACGTCGGGCAGGCCGAGGTCGAGCAGGACCACCTGCGGATCGCCACTGAGGACGAGCTCGAGACCGGTCAGCCCACGGGCTGCCGTCGCGACGGCGTGGCCGGACTCGGTCAGGCCCCGCCGGCAGGCGATACGGATCGCCTCGTCGTCCTCGACGACCAGGATGCGAGCCATGCCTCCACGCTATCGGCTGAGCCTCCGGTGTGTCCGTCCATTGGTCCCGCGCCGCGTTTGGCTGAGAGGATGACGCGATGAGGATCAACCGCACCTACGCTCTGGCGGCATCCGCCTGGCTGGTCCTCGTCGTGGTCGGGGCTGTGCTGGTGTGGGCCGTGATCTCCCGGGCCGGACAGGGCGTGGTGACCCAACCGGGTCCCCCGATCGGTGAAGCGGCGCCGATCAGCTCGGCACCGCAGACCAGGAGCGCCGACAAGCCGAAGTCTCCCAAGCCGTCGAAGAAGCGTCCCTCCAAGCCCTCGTCCTCCTCACCGGCCAAGGGGTCCACGCGTCCTTCGCGCCCGAACTCGCCGGCGAGCACACCGAGCTCCGCTCCGTCGCCGGCGACGCCGACTTCCAGTCCCGCCGGTACCGGTACCGGTCCAGGGCCAGGTCCTGGGCCCGCGCCCGGTCCGGGCACCGGTCCCTCGCCCTCCCCGACCAACCCACCGCCGTCCTCCTCACCGCCACCGCCGCAGTCGACGCAGGACAGCGGCGTACGACGAACCTGGCAGGGGAGTGCCGGGGTCGTCACGGTGGAGTGCCGTGGGACGACGATCTCGCTCAATGGCGCCCAGCCCAACAGCGGGTGGTCGATCGAGATCGACAACCGTGGGCCGAAGGAGGTGCAGGTCGACTTCGACAGCAACGACGGTGAACGTCGTACTCGCGTGCAGTCGGAGTGTGTCGGCGGCGCTCCGAGGTTCGAGGTCGACCGCGAGGACGACTGAGGTCCACGCGGGTCGCCGCGATGTCGGCGTACGCGGTTAGGGTGCGCAGGTGCCACCGACAGTCCCGAGCGAGACCGCCGAGGATGTCGCTGCCCGCACCACAGCCGTCGAGGAGGTCCTCGCGACGGCGGTGGAGGCCCTCGGCGGGCAGGAGCGGCCGGGCCAGGTGGCGATGGCAGAGGCGGTCGCGACCGCGATGGAGAGCGGCCAGCACCTCCTCGTGCAGGCCGGCACCGGCACCGGCAAGTCGCTGGGCTACCTCGTCCCGAGCCTGCTCCACGGCCGTCGGGTCGTGGTTGCGACCGCCACGCTGGCCCTGCAGCACCAGCTGGTCGAGCGCGACATCCCGCGCCTGGTTGAGGCCGTGGGTGACCGGGTCGACGCGAGCTACGCCGTGCTCAAGGGGCGCTCCAACTACGCCTGCCTGCACCGGATCCGCGAGGGTGTTCCCGACGACCAGGGCACGCTGGTCGACGTGCCCGAGGGGTCGATGGGCAAGAAGGTGCTCGAGCTGCGCACGTGGGCCGAGGAGGAGGCCGAGGGCGGCGGAAGTGGGGAGCGCGACCGGGCCCCGCGCCACACCGACCGCGAGTGGAGGCAGGTCAGCGTCGGCCACCGCGACTGCCTGGGGGCCGCGAAGTGCCCCTTCGGCACCGAGTGCTTCGCCGAGCAGGCGCGGGAGAAGGCGCACCGCAGCCACCTGATCGTCACCAACCACTCGCTGCTCGCCATCGACGCGATCGAGGGCGTCCCGATGATCCCCGACTACGACGTGGTGGTCATCGACGAGGCCCACGAGCTGGTGGCCAGGGTGACCCAGGCCGCGACCGACGAGCTCGCCGTGTCGGATGTGGAGCGGGCGGCGCGGCGGTCCCAGCGTCACGTCGACGGTTCCGAGGCCGACGACCTGGCCGATTCCGCTGACGCGCTGGCAGACGCGTTGGCTGCTGCGTCACCGGGTCGATTCGACACCATTCCGGAGCAGCTCACCGACGCCCTGGCTCTGGTCCGCGACGCCGCCCGAGCCTGCCTGTCGGCCTACCCCAAGGACTCCGACGAGGCCGACGCCGGGCTCACCCAGGCCAAGGGGTCGGTGCAGGAGGTGTTCGTCAACGCCGAGCGGATGGCGGCCGACCGCGAGTCCGACGTGCTCTGGCTGGCCGAGGGTGGGGAGCGGTTCCCGCCGAAGCTGTGCGTGGCGCCGCTCCAGGTCTGGGGCGAGATGCGCGACAAGCTGCTCTCCGACAAGACGGCCGTGCTGACCTCGGCGACCCTGATGCTCGGTGGTGACTTCTCCGCGCTGGCGACCAGCGTCGGGCTGAAGCCGGCCGAGCGGGTGGTCGACTCCGAGCCCGTGGGCGAGCTCGGCGATGACTCGCTGCCGTGGCGGGGCCTCGATGTCGGGTCGCCGTTCGACTACGGGCAGCAGGCAATCCTCTATGTCGCCCGGCACCTCCCACCCCCGGGTCGCGACGGACTGGGGGAGGCCCAGCTGCGCGAGATCGCCGAGCTGGTCGACGCCTCCGGTGGCCGCACGCTCGGCCTCTTCTCCTCGCGGCGCGCCGCCGAGACCGCCGCGGAGGCGGTGCGCGAGCGGCTGCCCCACCTGACCACGCTCGCGCAGGGCGACGCGCAGCTGCCCGAGCTGGCCAAGCAGTTCGTCGAGGACCCCCACACCTGCCTGTTCGGGACCCTGAGCCTGTGGCAGGGACTCGACGTGCCCGGGGAGACCTGCCAGCTGGTGATCATCGACCGGATCCCGTTCCCGCGTCCCGACGACCCGCTGATGTCGGCGCGGCAACGTGCGGTCGAGAAGGCCGGCGGCAACGGCTTCATGCAGGTGGCGGCCACGCACGCGGCACTGCTCCTCGCCCAGGGGTCGGGCCGTCTGATCCGGACCTCCACCGATCGTGGCGTGGTGGCCGTGCTCGACCCCCGGCTCGCGACCGCCCGCTACGGCGGCTTCCTCAAGGCGAGCCTCCCGCCGATGTGGACCACCACCGACCCCGGCGTCGTTCGTCTCGCGTTGAGTCGACTCGCGGGCGACTGAGCTCGACCCCCGGCGGTTGCTGAGCAACCGAATTGGTGGCGGAAGTGGGCTTCGGCTCCGCGCCCCGACTCCGAGCTGGCCGGTACCGAAGGACGGGCAGTTCGACTGGAATCAGTGGCTGGACCGTTCCAACCGAGCCAACTGCCCGTCGTACGGACACGCGCACGCCCCACCGCTTGCCCCCCGGGGCAGCTGGTCCAAGGTCGACACCCGAGGCCCCGGGCGTGACGACTCAGAGGCGGTTGCGGCCGTCGTACCCGCCCCGCGGGCGCCCGACCCCGAAGAACGCCCCGACCGTGGGGGCGACGTCGACGGTCCGGGCCAGCTCGGAGGAGGCGGTACGACGCGGTACGGCGGGGTGGCCGCCGCCGATGAAGAACGGGATCGGCCGGGTGGCCGGGTGGCCGTGGTTGCCCGGGATCGGGTTGCCCGACGGGTCGGGCTCGGTGAAGCGCCACCCGGAGCGGCAGTAGACCACGACCTCGCCCGCCTCCGGCCCCAGCCGCAGGGCGTCGAGCCGACGGTCGTACGCGGCGAGCACTCCCGGCACGTCGGCGGCGACGGCTTGCATCCGGCGGATCGCGCGTTCCCGGTCGGCGGCCGGCCCGGTCCAGTAGAGGAGGTCGGCGCCGCCGTTGGCCGCGATCTCGACCTTGCCGGCGAGGAACGGGTCGTCCTGGAGCGGCCCGGTCAGGCTGATCACCTTGTCCGGGTTCGACCAGTCCATCGAGTGGTCGGCCAGCACGATGACGACCGAGTTCTTCCAGCGACCGCTCGACTTCAGCAGGTCCACGAACCGGGAGACCTGACGATCGGTGTCGGCGAGCGCCGCCTGACGCAGGGCCTTGACGTCGACCGGGCCGGTCTCGTCGGCGTGCCCCATCCGGTCGACGTCGCCGAGGTTGACGAAGACCAGGTTGGGGTCGAACTCCTCGATCATCGAGAGCGTGGCGTCCATGGTGAACGCGTCCGGGGCGTGCCCGGACACCGGGATGATCGGCTGTGGTTCCCAGCGGTGCGTGGCCCGGCCGCCGAAGATGCCGTAGAGGTACTCCTTGCTCAGCACCGTCCCGGTCGTGAACCCGGCCTGCGTTGAGGCGGCCGATGACGGTGCGGCAGCGGATGTCGCGCGGCCGGTCCATCTCGCGGGTGTCGCCGAGGGCGCGGTCGTAGATCAGGTTCGCCGGGACGCCGCTCCGGTCGGGCCGCAGCCCGGTCATCATCATGACGTGGTTGGGGATGGTCTCCATGACCGGCAGCGATGTCGCTCGCGGATGGTTGACCCCGCCGTCACGCAGCGCGGCCAGGGTCGGGGTCAGGGTCGGCGTGATCTCGTCGGGTCGGCAGCCGTCGACCACCAGCACGTAGGCCCGCTTGCGGCCGCGTGCCGCGGCGGTCGCGGGTGAGGCCAGCGAGGAGAACAGCAGCCCGGCGGCACCGGCCGTGACGAAGGTACGCCGACTGGCGCGCACGGCCGCGCTCATCGGGCACCTCCGACCGGCTTGTCGACGTGCTCGATCCGGCCGGTTCCTGACCGGGTCACCCACGACGTCTCGTGCCGGATCGTCGCGTTGCGGTCGGCCCGGTCGCTGATCACGAACCAGTCCATCTGTGCCCGCTGCGGAGTCAGGTCGAGGACCGAGAAGCCGTGGTCGTCGAAGTTGAGGTACTTCACGTGCCGGTTGTTGGCCTTGATCCCCTCCTCGACCGCGACGCTGGTCGTCCGCGGGGGCGAGCCGGTGATGTCCTTGAGGTTGTTGGAGGTCACCGAGCTGCACACGAACTCCACGCCGGCCGAGTCGCCGAGCGGGTAGGTCGACGCGTCGTACGGCAGCTCGCACGCCCACCCCGAGTGGATGTCGCCGGTGACGAACAGCGCGTCCTTGACCCCGCGGTCGCGGATGTGGCGGAACACCCGCCGGCGGTCGGCGGTGTAGCCGTCCCACTGGTCGACGTTGTACGGCGCCCCGTCCTCCGGGAGCAGGCCGGTGACGTCGTTGACGGGTTGCACGAGGTCGTCGGGCAGCGAGGCGAAGTTGACCGGCGCGATCATCACCGGGTTGCCGATCACCTTCCACTGCGCCCGGCGGTTGTCGAGCGAGTCCCTCAGCCACGCCAGCTGCTGGTCGCCGGTGATCGTGCGGTCCGGGTCGCTGACCGCCGGGTCGGCGGCCGGCGCCGGGAAGGCGGCCTGGTCGACCTGCTTCGATCGGTAGGTGCGCAGGTCGAGCATGCTGATCTCGGCGAGCTCGCCGAACTTCAGCCGGCGGAACAGCCGGTCCCCGTCGCCCAGCTTCGCCGTGGCGTCCATCCGCACCGGCATCCACTCGTCGAACGCTCGGTGGGCGCGCGCCCGGCGCCGCAGGTAGTCACCCTCGTCGGGCTGGTGGTTCTCGCCGCCGCGCCGCCACTGGTCGTTGGTGACCTCGTGGTCGTCCCAGGTGATGATCCAGGGGAACTTCGCGTGCGCGTCCTGAAGGTCGGGGTCGGTCTTGTACTGCGCGTGGCGCTGGCGGTAGTCGGCCAGGGCCACCATCTCGCGGGCCGGGTGGTGCGGCCGGATGTCCTGCTCGCTCTGGCCGTAGCCGTACTGCCCGGGGGCGTACTCGTAGAGGTAGTCGCCGAGGTGCAGCACCGCGTGCAGGTCGTCGCGGGCGGCCAGGCCGCGGTAGGCGCTGAACCAGCCGGCCTGCCAGTTGGCGCAGGAGACGACGCCGAAGCGGAGGTTGTCGGGCAGCGTGTCGGGAGCGGGCGCCGTACGGGTGCGGCCGGTGCGGCTGGTGACGCCGGCGCAACGGAACCGGTAGAAGTACCACCGCCCCGGCGCCAGCCCGTCGACGTCGACCTTGACCGTGTGGTCGCGCCACGGGGCGGTCTCGACCGTGCCGTGGCGTACGACGTCGCGGAAGCCGGGGTCGCGGGCCACCTGCCAGGTCACCGTGACCCGCGGGCCCTTGCCCGAGCCGGGGGTGCTCTCGGGCGTGGGGGTCACCCGGGTCCAGAGCAGGACCGCATGGGGCGTCGGGTCGCCGGAGGCGATGCCGTGCCGGAAGACCTTCTCCCCCGCCGCCCCACGGGCATCGGCGGGGGAGAAGGCGATCGTGGTGCCGGCCAGGGTGGCGCCGGCAGCACCGGCGGCGAGCACGGTGCGGCGGGGAAGCTGCGCGTGTGTGTCGGTCACGCAATGAGCAACGACGACGGCGTCACGGCGACACGGGTCAGGTGCTGTGACGTCCGACTGTTCGCCGAGCCGTTACGGAACGGCCACCGCCCGGACGAACTGGGGCGAGTTGTCGTCGCGGGGAATGCCGAAGCAGGAGAACGGCGAGGTCGCGCGCGCCCAGCAACGGGTGCGCGCGCTGGCGTTGACCAGGGTCACCTCGACGCGAGACTCCGTGCCCTGGACGAACGGGACGGTGAGGGTGCCGATCCCGAGCCGGTTGAGGGCCACCCGAGACGAGACGGGCAGGCCGCCGATCGGGTAGGTCGACACGACCGCAAGCGAGCCGTGGAGCGCCTTCGACATGTCCACCGTCACCCGCAGCCTCGAGGTCGGGCCGGTGGGGACGAACTGGATCGTGGCACTGCTCAGGTGGTCGAGCTCGCGCGTGATCCAGCCGGAGCTCTGACCCGGTCCCAGGATCCGGCTGCCGCTGAGCGGAGCGCGCGGGTAGGAGTTGTCGGCGCCCTCGTCGTACACGTCGGCCGGCCTGCGGTTGGCGTCGGCGAACTCGGCGAACAGCCGCGCGAACGACTCTCCCCGGGCGGCCAGCGTGGAGCGGATCGCCTGCAGGGAGTACATGTCCGGGCCGAAGGCAGAGGCGTCGGCTCTGCTGCCACATCTGCCGGACCAGGGGCGACATGCCGACGGTGCCGGGGAACCGCTCGGTGAGGTAGCGGAAGAAGATCCAGTCGCCGTACTGGTGCGTCCCACCGACCACGAACTTGTCCAGCGGGACCTGCGGCTGGCGGAGCGGTCCGCGGCGGAGGTACTGCAGGTTGTCGTTGATGTCGTCGAAGACCTCGTCCTCGGCCCAGGTGGCGGTGGCCTCCATGAACCACGAGTCCTCGAGCGCGTCGTAGGCGAACTGGACCGCGTGGAAGTACTCGTGGGCGGCGGTCACCTGCATGTTCTGGATCGGGTCGAGGGCCGGGAACTGGCCGCGCCGGTAGTCGTTGTCGAGCACGCAGTAGGCCCACGAGCGTCGAACGGGCCCCTCGCGCGGAACCGCTTGTCGGTGGTGCAGAAGCCGTAGAGCCCCAGCGACCCCACGTCGCGGATGTAGATGTCGGTGCTTGTCGTTGCCGCCCCGGTCGCCGTCGCGGGCGCGGCGTGCGCGGTAGCCGGCGGCGACGTACTGCTGGTGGACGTCGTCGACCGTTCGCGCACCTGGTCGATGTAGTCGGGGATGCCGTTGCCGTTGGCGTCGGTGGGGACGAGCGCGGCGAGATCCAGTGCACGCAGATCCGGGGTGTGCACGACCGCTTGTGGCCTCGGGGGGGAAGCGGTCGGGCGAGGACTGCGTCGGCCACGCGGCGGTCGGCTTCGAGGAGCGCGCCCGGCGGCGCTGCCTGCCCCGTGGCGGACGTCGGGCACCGCCGGGGCCGGGCGACAAGGAGCGTGCGGCAGGGCGGCGAAGACAGAGCGAGCGCGCATGCGAGGCCCTCGACGAGAGCCTGACCTGATCGAACCTCGCCTTCGCCTGATTGTCTGGTGGCGTAGAATGAACTTGCGCCCCTACGGCGTCGCCACGCCCCGGAGCCGCTGGGCGATCTCAGGCGGCGGGTTGTCGCAGGGGGATGCCCGAGGCAGGAGTAGGGGGAGCTGAGGTCCTGCCAGCAGGTGGTCCGGTCGCTGGCGTTGACCACCGTCAGCTCACGGCGGAAACCTGGTCGCGGTCGAAGGGGACGCTCTTGGATCCGACGCCGAGGCCGGTCAGGCTCAGAACGAGGTCGACGTTGCCCCGCCCTCCCGTAGACGGTGACGACGGCCTGCGAACCTGGGCGCGGGGGGGCCAGGTCGACCTGGACGTGGAGCTGCCAGGTGTCGCGGTCATGGTGCGGGAGGGGACGAACCGCGCGGTGGCGCTGGAGAGGTGGTCGAGCCGGACGGTGCCCAGGTGGTGGCGTCGCGGGTGGGGCTGAGCGTGCTGGGAGCCCACGCGAGCGGCGCACTGGGTAGAGGTTGGCCGCGCCCTCGGCGTACGTCTTCCGGGACCGGCGGTTGGCGTCGGCGAACCGGGCGAAGACCCGACCGAGCGAGGTGTGCGGTCGCGAGCACATGGCTGACCGCCTGCAGGGAGTAGGTCGTCGGGCGCCGCCCGGGGCGCGTCGGCGCGGCGCCACATGTCGCGCACGAGGGTCGGCATCCGCCGTGCCGCGGAGGGGAAGCGCTCGGTGAGGTAGCGGAACCAGATCCAGTCGCCGTAGTGCCAGGGGGGGCGTGAAGAGGTCGAGCGGGACCCGCGGCGCCCAGGGGGCTGCGGCGGGAGGTACTGGCAGGTTGTCGTCGACGCCGTCGAACAGCTCGTCCTCGGCCCAGGTGGCGGTGGCCTCCATGAACCAGCCGTCCTCGAAGGCGTCGTAGGCGAACTGGACCGCGTGGAAGTACTCGTGGGCGGCGGTGACCCGCATGTTGTCCAGCGGGGGTGTTGGTGGGGAACTCGTGGCGTAGTCGTTGTCGAGGACGCAGTAGGCCCAGGCGTCGAACCGGGTGGCGGAGCGGCTCGTCGGTGGTGCAGTAGCCGTAGAGGGCCTGGGCGGCCGATGTCGCCAGGTAGACGTCGGTCGGTGCGTCGCCGCCGAGGGTGCCGTCGGGCTTCGGGCGGCCGGTAGCCGGCCGCGACGTAGATGGAGTGCACGCGAGTGACGTCGTCTCCAGCGTCGGTCTCGACGAAGTCGGGGAGCGTGTCGTTGTCGGTGTCCGACATGGGCGGGCGTCGGAGGTGGTGTCGACCCAGTGCAGGCAGCACGGTGGCGTTACAGATGCACGCGGGGAGTGGTGCCTGGTCGCGTAGCCGTGTTCAGCGGGGTCGGCGGCGTTGTCGGTGGGTCGGCGCGAGGTAGGCGTCGGCCTGCAGGCGGTCCGCCCGGTCAGCTCGGCGCGTAGGCTGCACCAGGTCGCGAGGGCAGCGTGGCGTCCGGGCCGGGGCCAGCGGGTCACGGGCCGCAGTACGGTAGCTGTCATCGAAGCCGCACGTCGTCAAGCGCCTGTCGGGCCGAGTCCGATGCGGCCTCAGGGAGCTCGGCCTCGGGTCGCCGGAGCGGCGAGCGCCGGGACGCCGAGGCCGAGGGCCAGGGTGGCTGATGCCAGGACGGCAGGACGAACAATGCGCATGAGGATCCCTCCACGAGAAGCGGGCGACCGATTCAATCGCGAGTTGCGCCGATTCGCTGGACAACGCGAGAAAAAGTCGTGACGTGCGCGTCACGAGATCAGCGGGCGGCCGTGACCACGCACGCGCTGGGTGAGGTTGTCGTCGCGGGGGACGCGAAGCAGGAGTACGGCGAGGTGGCGCGCCGCAGCAGCTGGTGCGGGTGCTGGCGTTGACCAGGGTCACCTCGAGCGGAGACGTTGCCGCCCGAGCAGCGGAACGGTGAGAGCGCCGACGCCGATCCGGTTCAGGCTCGGACCAGCGATGAGGGCGGCACGTGTGCCGGCGTAGGCCGTGACCAGCCGCGAGGGAGCCACGGCTGGTGTCGGCCAGGTCAGGTTGCACGGTCAGCGCCTGTGGCGTGATGGCGCCGCGTGGGCGTGAACCGGAGGGTGGTGCTGCTCAGGTGGTCGAGCTCGCGGCTCATCCAGCCGGATCTCTCCGGTCCGAGGGTCCGGCTGCCGCTGAGCGGAGCGGTCTGGGGTAGAGGTCGCCGTCGGCGTACTCTGACGCCGGGCCGCCGGTTGACGTCGGCGAACCGGGCGAACCGCCGTACGCAACGACTTCCGTTGGCGGCGAGGGTAGCGCGGACGGCCTGCAGCGAGTACATGTCAGGGCCGCCGGCCGAGCCGTCGGCCCTCTACCACATCTGCCGGATGAGGTGCGGCATGACCGACCGGCGGGGAACTGCTCGGTGAGGTAGCGGAAGAAGATCCAGGCGCCGTAGTGGTGCTGCCGTCGACTCGAACTTGTCCAGCGGGACGCGCGGCCGGCGGAGCGGTCCGTGCGGAGGTACTGCAGGTTGTCGTTGATGTCGGTGTAGAGCTCGTCCTCGGCCCAGGTGGCGGTGGCCTCCATGAACCAGGCGTCCTCGAAGGCGTCGTAGGCGAACTGGACGGCGTGGAAGTACTCGTGGGCGGCGGTGACCCGCAGGTTCTCGAGCGGGGTGTCGGTCGGGAACTGTCGCGCGTAGTCGTTGTCGAGCACGCAGTAGGCCCACGGGTCGTAGGGCCCGCGCGCCGGGATCTGCTTGTCGGTGGTGCAGTAGCCGTAGAGTCCCTGGCCCCGATGTCGCGCGAGGTAGATGTCGGTCTTGTTGTTGCCGCCGCTCGGCGCGCCGTCGAGGCTGCGGCGGGCGGTAGCCGGCGTCTACGTAGCTGCTGGTGGCACGTCGTTGACCGTCGGTCGACCACTCTGGTCGATGTAGTCCGGGCATCGCACGTCGGCGGGGTTCCAGTGGACGCAGATCCTGGGCGTGCAGCTCGCGTGGCCGGGCGCGGGGCGGGCGAGGAGCCGGTCGGCCTCGCGGGCGGCGGTGCCCCGAAGCTGACCGCGCACCCGGACCAGGTCGCGCAGCGCGAGGGTGGCGTCGCGCTGGGGTGCACCGCCGGCGGGCCGCGGGCGGGTCGCGGCGTCGAACAGGGCCCGGACGTGGGCGAGCGCCTGCTCTGCCTGGTGGAGGCCGCTGCGGGCAGCTTCGCGCGCGGGGCGTCCTGCGGGCGCGGCGTACGTCGGCAGGGCGAGGCCGATCGCGAGCGCGGCGGCGAGGCCCGCTCCGATGGCCGGTCCGATCCGCATGGCGTTCCCCTGGCCCCGTGGCGTAGGGAAAAGTGAACCTGCCGTGGCGCAACGTTGCGTGAAAACCGGGGTGGACCGGTCCCTCAACCGCCCGGGCGGACTAGTCCTGACTCGTAGGCGAGCACCACCGCCTGCACCCGGTCGCGCACGCCGAGCTTCATCAGCACCCGGGCGACGTGGGTCTTCACGGTGTTCTCGCGTGACGAACAGCTCGGCGGCGATCTCGGCGTTGCGACAGGCCGCGGGCGACCAGGCGCAGCACCTCGGCTCGCGCTCGGTCAGCCCGGCGAGGTCGGGCGTGCGGCGCGGCGGACGCGCGCTGGGCGAACTCCTCGATCAGCCGCCGGGTCACCGACGGCGCGAACAGCGAGCCGCCCTCGGCGACCACCCGGATCGCGGTGGTCAGCCGCTCCTCGGGGGCGTCCTTGAGCAGGAACCCGCTCGCGCCGGCGCGCAGCGCGTCGTAGACCACCTCGTCGAGGTCGAAGGTGGTGAGCACCAGCACCCGCGGCGGGTCGTCGGCCGCGGTGACCGCGCGGGTGGCCTCGATCCCGTCGACGCCGGGCATCCGGACGTCCATCAGCACGACGTCGGGCGCGAGGTCTCGGCACAGCCGGCGATCGCCTCGCGCGCCGTCGGCCGCCTCGCCGACGACCTCGATGTCGGGCTCGGCGGACAGGATCATCCGCAGCCCGGTGCGGACCAGCGGCTGGTCGTCGGCGAGCACGACCCGGATCAGCGTCATGAGCCTCCAGCGCGTAGGGCAGCCGGGCCCGGACCTCGAAGCCGCCGTCGGGCCGGGCCCGGCCTCGACCTCGCCGCCGACGACGGCGACCCGCTCGCGGATGCCGATCAGCCCGTGGCCGCCGCCGGCCGCGTGCCGTCGACGCGGCCGCCGGCTGCCGTCGTCGGTCGACGGTGACGTCGAGCGCGTCGGCGCCGTAGTCGAGCACGCATCCGGCGCTCGCGCGTCGGCCGGCGTGCTTGAGCACGTTGGTGAGCGCCTCCTGGACGATCCGGTACGCCGACAGGTCGACGCCGGGCGGCACGGTCCGCGGCGTCGCCGACGACGTCGACGCTCGACCGGCAGCCCGGAGCCGCGGACCTGCGTCGACGAGCTGCGTCGAGGTGGGCCAGCGAGGGCTGCGGGGCGTGGTCGTCGTGGCCGGCCCTCGGGCTCGGTGTCGCGGAGCACCGCGAGCAGCCGGCGCATGTCGCCGAGGGCGCGGTGTTGGTCTGCTCGATGGCGTCGAGCGCGCGGCGGACCGCGTCCGGTCGGCGTCGAGCGTCCGCCGGGCGCCGCGGGCCTGGAGCACGGTCACCGAGATCGCGTGGGAGACCACGTCGTGCAGCTCGCGGGCGATCCGGGAGCGCTCCTCGGCGACCGCCCGGCGCGGCCCGCTCCTCCTGCTCGCGGCGCAGCCGCTCGTTCTCGGCGTTGAGCTCGGTCTCGCGGTCGCGGCGCAGCCGCAGGGTCAGCCCGGCGGCCCACGGGAGCGCCGACGAAGACCAGCGCGAAGGCGACGTCGCCGAGGTCGGCCTGCGCGAGCCCGCCGTCGCTGTCGCACGAAGATCGGCCATCGTCACGACCACGCGCGACCGCGCCCAGCCACGCCTCGATCCCGCGCGGCGTGCCGGCCCAGGGAGTACAGCGCGAGGAAGAACGCGACCACGAAGCGTCATCGAGTCGTTGTCGAAGCCGGGCTGCGACCGCGGTGAGCAGCTCGATCCCGACCATCACCAGCAGGAACGAGACGAGCGGGGCCGGCGCCGCAGCGCGAGCGGCAGGGTCGCCAGCAGCGCCGGCGGCGATGGCCGCGCGCGCAGGTCGTCGTCGGCCCAGGCGAGCAGCTCGAGCGGTCATCGACAGCGCGAGGACCGCGGCGAGCAGCAGGTCGCCGTACTGCGTGCAGCGGCCGCGCGCAGGTCCATGGACCACGGTAGGGCCGCGGGCCGGTCCGCGTAGTCACTCTCGGGAATGACGTCGGAGTCACTCCTGCGGCGGTGACCGGACCGCTCCGGCGCGTGACGACCGCGGGCCGGTCGCCGGCCGAAGACTCGTGGCATCCGATCCACCACCACGAGAGGAACCGTCATGACCACCACCACCGCCACCGGCACCCGACCACCGCCCGCGGCGCCGTCGCGCGGCATCGGCCTGCCGCCGTCCGCGCTCGTCGCCGCGGCCGGTCACCGCCTTCGTCGCCCACGACTGGGGCGAGGTCGCTCGTCGTCGGTCGGCGCCGATCGCCGTCGCGACCGCCGCTGGTGTTCGGCGTCGTCGTGCCCGCGCGCCCTGCGCAAGGAGAGCGCCGGCGGCACCGCGCTCGGCCTGCGCCATCCCGGCGCTGCGCTGCTCGCGTCCCGGCCTTCTGGTCCGGGCTGCCGCTCGTGCTCGGCGTGGCCGCGGCTGCTCGTCGGCAACGCCGGCCGGCGCGCGCCGCTCCGGCGCCGGCAAGTGCATCGCCGCCGTCGTCCTCGGCGCGCTGGCGCCGTCGGCTACCTCGCGATCTACATCTCCGACGGGATGAACGGCGGCGCAGGCTTCCTCTTCGACTGACCCGCGAGCTGACCCGGTCACGCTGACCCGCACCGAAAGCTTCGGGCGGGCTCAGCGTGATCGGGATCAGACGCGGCGCAGCACCGCGGTGACCATGCCGAGGATGGTGGCGTGGGTGCCGTCGATCGGCTCGTAGGCGTCGTTGTGGGGGAGCAGCCAGACCTTGCCGTCCTTGCGCTGGAGGGTCTTGACCGTCGCCTCGCCGTCGATCAGCGCGGCGACGATCTCGCCGTTGTCGGCGGTCTGCTCCTGGCGGATCACGACGTAGTCGCCGTCGCAGATCGCCGCGTCGACCATCGAGTCGCCCGAGACCTCGAGCAGGAACAGGGTGCCCTCGCCGACGAGCTGCTTGGGCAGCGGGAAGACCTCCTCGACCTGCTCCTCGGCGAGGATCGGGCCGCCGGCGGCGATCCGGCCGACGACGGGGACGTAGGCGGCCGCGGGCATCGCGTCGCCCACGCCGGTCTCGTCGATCGACGTCTCCTCGGCCGAGCCGACATCGAGCGCCGGGCCGCCATCACCTCGGGCAGGAACACCTCGAGCGCCCGGGGCCGGTTGGGGTCGCGCTTGAGGAAGCCCTTCTCCTCGAGCACCGCAGCTGGTGGGCCACGCTGGAGGAGCTGGTCAGCCCGACCGCCTCGCCGATCTCGCGCATGCTGGGCGGGTAGCCGCGCTTCTCGATGGAGTCCTTGATGTGGGCGAGCACCCGCTGCTGGCGCGGGGTCAGGCCGGTGGCGTCGGGAGGACCATCGGGGAGCTCGGACACGGTCTTCTTGGGCATGGGCTCAAGGTAGCCGCGCGATCCGGCCGTTTTCAAACATCTGTTCGAACAGCGTGTCGCGGATGCCCCGCTCCCGGTCAGCCCCGCGTCTGGAAGCTCCAGGTCCGAGATGCCAGCGCGTTGCCGGCCTGGTCGCGCGCGCCCGATGTCACGCCGAGCTTGTACGTGCGGCCGGGGCGCGAGGTTCCGGGCGGGGTTGAGCACCGCCTTGAACACACCGCTCTCGGCTTTGGGTGTAGGTGACGACAGCACGCACCTTGGTGCCGCTCAGAGTGAGGTAGAAGTTCTTCGGGACGCCGTTCGTGACGGCTTCCACGGTCGCCTTCTTCATGGCCTCGGAGAAGACGACGCTGGCGTTCGAGTCCAGGCTGACCCTCGACCCCGTCGGACGCGCCGAGGAAGCCGTAGGGGACACCGTGTCGACGGTCCAGGTCCGGGTCGCCGGAGTGGCGTCGGTGTTGCCGACGGCGTCGACCGCGGCGGCGGTGAAGGTGTGGGATCCCTGGCCGAGCTCGGTCAGCCCCGTCGTCGCGTTGCAGGACAGCGGGGCACCGTCGAGGGTGCAGGCGAAGGTGGAGGTGCCTTCGGTGGAGGTGAGACCGAACGAGGCTGACGCAGTCGCGACCTTGGTGCCCTCGGTGGGCCCACCGGTCAGGCCGGTCTCCGGGGCGACCGTGTCGACGGTGAAGGTGCGCGTGGCCGGGCTGAGGTCGAGGTTCCCCGCGACGTCGCGCGCTGCCACCGAGAACGTGTACGTGCCGTCGGCCAGGTTCGGGTAGCTCTGCGGCGAGCTGCAGAGGGTCGCCACGGCGTTCAGGGTGCAGCGGAAGGAACCCGCCTCGTTGGCGACGAAGTTGAACCCGACGGACCGGCTCGCCACCGTGCCCGCGGGACCGCTCAGGAGACTCGTGTCCGGAGCGACCTTGTCGACAGTCCATTTCCAGGTCAAGACGGCCGAGAAGTTGCCACTCCAGTCGGCCGCCCGGACCTCGAACGTGTGTTGGCCGGACTGTGTCGGGTTTCCTCGTGGCCCGAGGAGCAGACGCGCCACTCGGGCTCCCCGGCGAGTCGGCACTCGAACCAGCGGAAGGTCGGATCGGAGGCCGCGGAAAACGTGAAGGTCGCGGGTCCGTTGACTGCCAGGTCGGGACCTGGGAAAGGGAGTTCATCGCCGGGTCGGTGTCGTCGACGAACACCGCCTGGATGGCGTGGTTGTTGAAGGTGGCGAACTGGCAGGCGGTGCCCGAGTATGTCGTGGTGTTGTTGGACCCGTCGCAGTAGAGCGGGGCGCCGCCGATGTCTGCCAGTGCGAGAAGCGGTAGCCGGGCTTGGCGGTCGCTTCGTAGCGCACCGTCCAGCCCCAGGCGTAGTTGCCGGAGGTCGTGCCGGCTGCGCAGGAGGCACCCACCTGGCCCGTCGGGGTGGTACTGGGGGCGGAGCAGTTGCCGAGAAGGTCTGGCAGGGGTTGTCTCAACAACCTGCCCTGCACCTGTGATCTGGACGTCCACCTTGTATGCGTTCGTGGCGCGGCGGTCAGCACCACCGCCGACACGGCGGCGAGCAACAGTGCGAGCAGGGATCCGAGTCGTCTCAGTGCGCCTCCCCGCAGAGATCGTGGGTGGCAACCTACGTCTAGACGACCTGCTGCCGCTGCGCTGGAGATTTCACTGCGCCTGCGCTCGCCGCTGCGACACCGGTGGTCCAAGCGACGCTCAGCTCAGCCCTCGCATCCGCAGCGCGGCCTGGGTGCGGTCCCTGACCTGGAGCTTGGCCAGCACGTTGGAGACGTGGTTCTGGACCGTCTTGAGGCTCAGCCCGAGCTCGCGCGCGATCTCGGCGTTGGAGCGGCCGTCGGCGACGCAGCGCCAGGACCTCCGACTCGCGGGCGGTGAGCGCGGCGCCCGGCGGCCGGCCGGTCGAGCAGCCGGGCGGCCACGCCGGGGCCGAAGACGGCGCCGCCGGCCGCGACGGTGCGGATCGCGGCCAGCACCTCGTCCTGGCCGGCCTCCTTGAGCACGTAGCCACGTGCCCCGACCCGCATGGCCGCGGCGATGCTGGCGTCGTCGGCCAGCATGGTCACCACGAGTACGGCGCACCCGGGCGCCGCCGCGACGATCCGGCGGGTCGCCTCCAGGCCCGGGGTGCCGGGCAGGTTGAGGTCCATCAGGACGACGTCGGGCCGCAGCTCGATCGCCCGGGAGACGGCCGTGTCGCCGTCACCGGCGTCGCCGACGACGACCGACGTCGGGCAGCGTCTCGAGCAGGGCGGTCAGGCCGTTGCGGAACAGCGGGTGGTCGTCGACCACGAGGACCCGGATCATGCCGGCGCTCCCGGCGCGCAGGGGCAGCCGGATCGTCACCGACGTACCCCGGTCGCGGCTGCTGACGTCGACCTGCCCGCCGATCTCGCGCGCCCGCTCCTGCATGCTGTGCATCCCGACCCCACGCCCGGCGCCGGCGCCGCCGCGGCCGTCGTCGCTCACCTCGAGCACCAGCGCCTCGTCGGAGAGCGGAGCCGGCGACCCGGCAGCGGGAGGCGTCCGCGTGCCGGACCACGTTGGTGAGCGCCTCCTGGGCGATGCGGTACGCCGCCGACCTCGACCGCGGCGGGCAGGGCCGGGCGCGTCGCCGGGCAGCTCGACCGCGAGCTCGAGCCCGGTCTCGCCGGACGAGCTGGTGGCCGAGCTCGGCCAGGGCGCCGAAGAGGCCGAGGTCGTCGAGCGCGGGCGGGCGCAGGCCTTCGACGATCCGGCGTACCTCGGCCACGGTGCCGCGCAGCCCGGCCCGCAGGGTGTCGAGCCGGTCCTCCACCGGGCCGTCCCGCACGCGAGCAGGTTGGCCAACGCGTCGACCTGCAGGCCGAGCCCGGCGAGCGAGGGGCCGAGCCCGTCGTGCAGGTCGCGGCGGATCCGGCGGCGCTCCTGCTCGCGGGCGAGGACGAGCGACTCCGCGCGCGTCGCGCAGCTCCTCGACCAGACCGACCGTGTGCACCGCGCCGCCGATCTGGTGGGCCACGTCGTCCAGCAGCGACCGCTCGTGCCCGCGCAGCGGGCGGGCCGGCCCAGTGCAGGGCGCCGACCGGGGCGCCGTACGCCGTGAGCGGCAGGCGTTCGGTCGGCTCGGCGGCGCGGTCGCCGGACCGGGCGAGGGTGCGGCCGTTCGCGTCGCGGATCTCGGCGCTGGCGAGCCCGAGACCGTCGACCAGCTCGTCGGTGAGGGCGTGCAGCAGGGCCGGGCCGTCGGCCGCGTCGGCGAGCCGGCGGCCGGTGTCGGCGAGCACCGTCGGCGGGGGCGGACCAGCGTCCGTAGACGAGCCGGTTCGCGGCGCCGCTGCAGCGAGTCGCGCAGCGGCGCGAAGGCCACGGCGACCACCCCGGCCGCCGCCCACGGCAGCCAGGCGGCGCCGCGGTCGTCGAGCATCGACGCCGACGCCGCCGACGACGAGCGCGTAGACGCCGGCCAGCACGGCCGAGAGCGCGGCGTAGGTGAGGGTGCGGTTCACCGCCAGCTGGAGGTCGTAGAGCCGTCGCTGGAGCAGGGCGACGCCCGATCGCCAGCGGCACCGGCAGCGTGACGAGCGCGAACATCCAGGGCTCGGCGAGCGGGGTGGCGACCAGCGGCAGGAACAGCAGCGGCAGCGCGAACGCCACGCCGAACACGAGCACCTGCTGTCGCTGCAGGTCGTCGCCGTGCCGCCAGCGGCGCACCAGCCCGGCGACCGCGAGCGACCAGGCAGACGAAGGCCAGCGCGAGCGACCCGACGGCCAGGAGGTCGGCGGGCACCTGCCAGGAAGTCGGGCAGGCCGATCGGGTTGTCGGTGCCGGCCAGCCGCTCCTCCAGCGGGACCGGCGCGATCAGGGCGGCGAGGGTGAACGCCACGATGCACCCGGCCACCAGGCGCCCGGCCCAGGGCCAGGGCGATCGGCCGTCGGGGAAGACCAGGGGTACGGCGAGGACCAGCAGCAGCCAGCCCAGCCCGCGGAGGGCCGAGCCGAGGACGGCGAGCGAGGACGTACGCCTCCCCGCCGTCCAGGCCCGCGATGCCGACGGCGAGCAGCCCCTCGCCGAGACCCCACGCCGCCGCGCCGGCGAGCATGAGCCGCCCGACCCGCTGGCCGGGTCGGGCGAGCTCGATGGCGAGGGCGACGGCGGCGTAGGTGGCGATGACGAGCGTGATCGCGACGTCGTCGAACCGGTCGCGCGAGCCGGTGGCCACGACGCCGGTGACCGCCCCGGCCACGGCCAGGGCGGCGACCAGGGTGGCGGCACCCGGCCGGATCACGCGCATCGACTCACCTCGGCTCTCGGGTCAAGAGTGCCCGATGGCGACCTGCTCGCGGGGCGATTCGACGGGTGCCGGGTCGCGGTGCCGCAGCAGCAGGACACCGACGCCGACGAACCACACGAGTCCAGCACCAGACTGCCCCAGTCCTGCTGCCCGATGCCGGCCAGTGGGGTCGAGGCGAGGAGGGCCACCCCGGTGACGATGCCGAAGCCGCCGATCCACCGCCGGTGGACTCCGTCGGCGAGCGCCGAGACGGCGATGCCGAGGGTGCTGCCGCCGATCAGCAGCAGGCTCAGGAAGTAGCTGAAGATGCGGACGTTGTTGAGGGCGAACGCCGCGTCCACGTCGAGGCCGTGCTGGGCGCCGTACATCGCGGCCGCGCCGGCCGGGAAGCCGACCGCGAACGTCACGGCGACGTAGGCCAGCCCGCACATGAGACCTGCCTGAGCGGCCCAGGCGCCGGCTTCGGTACGGCGGCCGAACGCTCGCGCGAGGAAGACCAGCGCCGGGATCAACATCAGGAAGCCGAACGCCTCGAGGACCCCGCCGGTGAAGGTGCGGGTGAGGTCGCCCTCGACGTACGACGTGACGATGCCTTCCCGCCCGTCGCTGAACAGGGGGCTGCCCTGCAGGGCGATCCCGATCGGAATCAGGACGACGTGGGCGATGGCAAGTGTGCCGGCGATCTGCCAGAGCCGGCGAGGGATGGTGGTCATGGGTGCTCCTTCTCGGTGGTGGCTGTCCAGACGAGCGTCGCCCGGATGGGGGCTGCGCACATCGGGCGGCTTCCCGGGCCGGTCGGGAAGAACTCCCGGGTCTGCCAGAATCCCCGCCATGGACACCAGCTGCGTCGTCACCGGAGGGGCCCGCGGGATCGGCCGCGGCATCGCCGAGCGGATGGTCGAGCGCGGCCACCGGGTCGTGCTCACCGACGTGGACGGCGCCGCGGCGGCCGCGACGGCCGCCGAGATCGGAGCCGCGGAGGGGATCCAGCAGGACATCCGCGAGCCCGGCTCGCACCGCGAGGTCGCGACGGCGGCCGCGCGCCACGGCGTACTCATCGCGTGGTTCAACAACGCCGGCATCTGCCACGACGGCCTGCTCGCCGAGATGCCGGAGGAGACCACCCGGCGCCAGGTCGAGGTCAACCTGCTCGGCACGATCTGGGGGATGCGCGCGGCGATCGACGCCTTCGGCGAGCACGGCGGCGACATCGTCAACACCGCGTCGCTGTCCGGGCTCGGGCCGGTGCCGGACCTCAGCGTGTACGCCGCCACCAAGGCCGCTGTGGTCTCGCTGACGATGTCGGTCGACGCCGAGACGCCGAAGTCGGTGCGGGTGCACGCGGTGTGCCCCGACGGGGTGCAGACCGCGATGCTCGACGCGCAGACTCCCGACTCGCTGGCGACCCGGCTCGTCCACTCCGGCGGCCGGATCCTCAACGTCGACGAGGTGGCCCAGGAGGCCGTCGACCTGGTCGGCGCCCGGCGCGTGGTGCTCAGCATCCCGCGCTGGCGCGGCGCGGTGGTGCGGGGCACGGCGCTCGCGCCGTCGGTCGCCAAGCGGGGCATCCACCTGGTCGCGGCCCAGGGGAAGCGCCGCATCAAGAAGGGCACGCCCTCCGGAGGTTGAGGTGCGAAGGCGCCCTGGCGTCACCGGTCGGTTGAGGTGCGAAGGCGCTCTGGCGCCTGAGCCTCGAAACCCCGCAAGCGAAGGCAGGGCCTCAGCCCCGCATTCGAACATTCGTTCGGCGCGCCGCTTGCTTCTCTTCGAACACCTGCTCTAACGTCGCACATGTGTTCGATCGAAAGTCTGATCGAGCGGCGATCGGAGAAGCACTGTCGGTGGCCGCGGTTAGACATTCCTCGGACGCAGACCGACAGGCCTGACCGCCACTTCCCCAGGAGGTCCCGATGAGCACGATGACGATCGACCAGATGATGAGCAGCAACCCGGTGCCCGTGCGGCCGTCGGTGCGGCTGACCCGGCGCGGCCGGCTGGTGGTGTTCCTCGGGACCCTGATGCTCGTCCTCATGCTCGGCATCGTGTGGGGCAGCGGCTCGGTCGCCACCGAGCAGGCCGGCACCCCCGAGCCGACCCGCGTGGTCATGGTCGGCCCCGGCGACACCCTCTACGACCTCGCCGCCGAGGCCACGCCCGCCGACGGCGACGTCGCGGCGATGGTGGAGCGGATCCAGCGCCTCAACGCCCTCGACTCCGGCATGCTCGCCGCCGGCCAGGAGCTGCGGGTCCCCACCAGCGACTGACACTCAAGACTTCGCCAGCCGACTCGACCCCGGCTGGCGAGCCGGGGAAGACGAGGGGCGGAACCTACGCGGTTTCCGCCCCTCGCGGCATTTCCGCATGATCCGCGGACCCTCGGGACGTCAGACGGTTCGCCGGCTATAGCCGACGTCTCGTATGACGTCCCGGAGAGGTCAGCGGGCGGCAGCCTCGATGAGGGCGGCGGCGAGCGCCTCGGGCTGGGTCAGCTGGGGCCAGTGCCCGCCGGGCAGGTCGACCAGGTCGAGGTCGGCGGTGCGCGAGAGCTCAGGCAGGTGACCCTCGGCCATCCACTCGCGCAGGTCCGCGGCGGTGTACTCCGGACAGATCGCCGTGGCAGGCACGGCGTAGCGTCGTTCGTCGGCCAGCTTGATCGGCGTGGTCACGACGCTCTCCGGCACGGGGATGGCGTCGGCGTAGAACCGTTCCAGCTGCGCGGGCTCGAAGTCGACGATGTTGGCCTCCTCGCCCATCTCCTTCCAGTCCGGCATCGCCACCTCGCCGTTCTCGGCGGGCAGGCCGTTGAGCAGCGGGTCCCCGTCGCTGCCGGGGAAGCCCCCGACGTACACGACGCGGGCGACCCGGTCGGGCCGGGCGTCCACCGCGGCCCAGGCCAGCCCGGAGCCGGCGGAGTGACCGACCAGGAGCGCCGGGGCGTCTGCGTCGTCGAGGGCGCCGACGATCGTCGCGACGTGGTCCTCGACGGTGATGCCGGCGCGGTCGGCGGACTGGCTCTCCATGCCGGGCAGGGTCAGCGGGCGGGCACGGTGGCCGGCGGCCTCGAGGTGGGGGACGACGGCGTCCCACGACGACGCGTTGAGCCAGAGGCCGGGGATCAGGATGATGTTCATGCCGAGACCGTACGACGAATTGCGGACGATCTGCGTCCGCGATGAGGATCCCTCGAGCCCGGCCAGCCGGCCGCCCGGGATCCGGGACAGTCTCAACCGCCCGAGCCGTACGCCACTCCCGATCACCCGGAACCCGCGGGGGTCGGAAGCCGACGGGACTTCCTGGTGCGAACCGAGTACGCGCGGGACATTCCGCGCCTACTCTGCCGAGAACACCCAGCGCTCGGCCATCGGGAGGGTGCCGTGCCAGCCATCCGCAGAGCCTTCTGCCTCGGTGTCCTGCTGTTGGTGCTCACGGGCTGTGGATTCGATCCTGCGCCGAGCGGCTCCTCCGGACCGAACGGTGCGTCCTGCGCGCAGAAACGAGTCCGCCTCGTCGAGGACGTGCGCTTCACCCTCCAGCTCGCGGCCGACGCAGAGAAGGAGGACCCCGACCTTTGGTATCGGGACGGGCTGGGAAGGGTCGGAGGGGTTCTGGACGCGGTGGCCGCCAGTGAATGCGTGGAGAAGTCGGAAGCGCTCGACACCCTCGTCGAGGTTTCGGACACGCGACGCGTCACAGAGAGGCACATACGCAAGGCCCAGGCAGCCTTTGAGCAGTGGGCACGCTCGATGGGGTCTTCCGACGCGAAGATCAACTACCCCCCTCCGCGCCCGAACCCGTGCCCCCAAATGCGTCGGGAAGTTCGCGCCAGGTACCGCGTCATCCGTGAGCCCGAGCCCGGCGGTGTCAAGGTCTCGCTGGAGCTCGAGTTGGAGAACGACGGTTCGAGGCAGGTCTACCTGGACCACGGTGGCCGCGTCCGTGCGACCCGGGTCAGGCCCGATGGTGGGACCCGTACCTACGGTTGGGGTGGTTCTTCCTCGGACACTGCAGGAGCCAGGGGTGGGCGGACCTCAACCCAACCTCTCGTGCTGTTCGCCCGGCCAGCTCCCTTGCACCTGTTCCCGGACGGGCGGGTCGAGGTGTTCGACGTATACGGGTCGGCGTACTCGAACGTCGGACCGTGCGCCCTCAAGGTCTCGAGAGTCCCATGAGCGCTCACGCTGATTGGACCGTGCGCATCCGGAGGATCGGCCTCGTTGCCGTGCTGGTGTTGCTGGTCGGCTGCGGCTCCGATCCGGACCCGGGCAAGTCCACCGGGCCGAGCAGCGAGGAGTGCGCGAAGCAACGAGACCGCCTGGTTGAGGAGGTTCGCGCGCGCCTCCAGCGGGCGACCGACAAGGTGATGGCCGATCTGAACTCACTGCACTTCGACGCTCTGGCCCAGGTGGATCAGGTGTTCGATGAAGCGGCCGCCGATGCCTGCATGGAGGGATCGGCCGAGCTGGACGCGCTGCTCGACCGGGGTGACAGAATCGGGGTCGGAGAGCAGTTCGTCCGCAGGACAAATCGGGCCTTCCAGCGATGGGCCGAGGCGATGGGATCTCCCGACGCCAGGATCAGCTACCCACCCGACCCGTGCCCGGACCTGCGCCGGAAGGTCCGGGTGTCGTATCGGGTGATCCGTGCGCCCGAGCCGGGCGGGGTCAGGGTCTCGCTGGAGCTGGTGCTCCAGAACGGCAGTTCCAAGTTCGACTACGTGAGCCACGGTGGCCGTGTCCGCGCGACGCACGTCAGGCCCAACGACCGCACCAGGACGTTTGTGTGGGGCGGATCGTCGGGAGACATTGACGATGCGCGGGTCCGGCGGACCTCGACACATCCAGTAGACCTGGTCCCGTTGACGACGGCCGGCCTGCACTTGTTCCCGGAGGGACGGGTCCAGGTGCTCCAGTTCTACGCGAGCTGGGGACTCTGCCCCGTCAAGGTGACGAGATCCCCATGAGAGGACAGGCGCGGCCCCGAACGGTGGATCCGCACGCAGGTCAGCGCATGGCGCGCTGGGCCTGACCTGCGGATCCCCACCAGCGACTACCACTCAAGCCTTCGCGAGCCGACTCGACCCCGGCTGGCGAGTCGGGAGGACGAGGGGCGGAACCACGCGGGTTTCCGCCCCTCGCGGCGGGTGCGGCCTGAGGCAAGCCCGAACGATGCGCGCTCGCCGGGTCAGGTCCCGCGCAGCAGCAGCAGGGTCACGTCGTCGTCGATGGAGGTGCCGGGCGCCCTCTCGAGCAGGTACTCCAGTACGCCGTCCGTGTCGGCGTGCTGCACCAACGCCTCGTCGGTGAGCTCCACCAGATCGCTCAGGCTCACGTCGATCGCCTCCTCCCGGCGCTCGAACATGCCGTCCGAGACCAGGAGCAGGGCATCGCCCGGCGCGAGTGTGAGCTCGGCCGTGCTGAGCGGACCTTCCTCGCTCGCCAGCGCGACCACGCCGAGGGGTGGGTGGGGCTCGATCTCGAGCAGGTGGCTGTGACCGCCCTGCCTCAGGATGGGTGAGGGGTGGCCCGCCGAGGCCAGCACGACATGGCCGGTGTCGGGCTCGAAGACCGCGATCACCACGGTGGCGATCACCTCCGGCGACAGCTGGGCGGTGGCCCGGTCGACGCGAGCGAGCAGTCGTGCGGGGTCCGGGTCCTCGACGGCGTAGGCCCGCAGGCAGTTGCGCAGCTGGGCCATGGCGCTCGCCGCCGCGAGTCCGTGACCGGCGACATCGCCGACGGCGAGGAGCACCTTGCCTTCCGCGACCCGGACTGCGTCGTACCAGTCTCCGCCAACCCCGGCGGTGGCGGGACGGCTGCGGGCGGCCAGGCCCCAGCCCTCGAACTGGGGCAGCCGGTCGGGCAGCAGGCTCTGCTGGAGGGTCTCCGCGACCTCGGCAATCGTTCGGTGCCGGTTGTAGAGGACCTGCATCAGCTGTGCGCCCAGCTGCTGGCCCGCCTCGATCTCGGCCTCGCCCCATGCCTCGGAGGTCTGCCGGACCGTCTGTCGCCAGAGCGCGAACGACCCCCGCGGCGAGAGCCGAGAGACGCCGTCGGAGTCCACTTCCAGGGACTTCAGGTGAGGGTTGCCGCCCCAGTCGATGTTGTGGATCGTCTCCGGCCGGAAGAACATGACCATCTGGTCGTCGGCGGGCCGCAGCACCATGATCCCGCTCGCGATGTCGGCGATGTCCTCGAACTCGGGCTCCTCCATCGAGAGCCGGTCGCTGTGGATCATCGGGTCGGTGGTCGGTGCCTTCGCCGCCCATTGCTGGATGCGTCCGACCTGATGGTCGTCAGGGACGACCCCTGCACCCGCAACGTGGCCCTCGATGTCCCAGGTCATGCCGGACGCCCCGAGCATCCGCATCAGCTGGGGCGCCGCGGACGAGAGCAGGCCGTCGAGGTCGGCGGACTGACCGCCGGCTGCCTGGGCGAAACCGACGAGAGCTTCCTGGATCACCCGGCTGCGCGCCGCCCGCTCGTCCTGCTCCCGGCTGGCCAGCAACAGCGACAACGTGTGCGCAAGAAACTCCGAGGTCGCCCGAATCGACGCAGGCGGGACGAACGGGCCGGAGTGGTGGTGGCAGGCCACCAGTCCCGCGAGCTGTCCGCCGATGATCAGCGAGACAGACATCGAGGCGGTCACCCCCATGTTGCGGAGGTACTCGCAGTGGATCGGCGACACGCTGCGCAGGGCAGCACCCGACATGTCCAGCGACTCACCCGTGTGCGGGTCGAGCGTCGGCACCATCGGGGAGCTCACCGCATCGACGTCGCGGATGAAGCGCAGCCAGTTCGTCGTGTACAGCGCCCTGGCCTGCGGCGGGATGTCGGACGCCGGGTAGTGCAGGCCCAGGAAGGGGTCCAGGTCGTTGCGCCGGGCCTCCGCCACCACCTGCCCGTTCCAGTCCGCGTCGAAGCGGTAGACCATGACGCGGTCGAAACCGGTGAGCCGGCGAAAGATCTGGGCGGCGCGGTCCAGCAGCTCGGCGACGCTGGGCGCCTGGCTGAGCCGGTTGGCCGCGGCGCGCACACCGGTCAGCGTGTTCTCGGTGAGAGGCGACTTGGTGGCCGGCTCCAGCTCGACGATCCAGGTCCCGTTCCACGAGTGCGCCAGCAGGTCGTAGACCGCCGGCCGACCGGTGGCATCGGGGACCATGACGCTCCACGGAGAGATCGTGCGCTCGGCCTCTGGTTCGGCCAGGGCGCGCTCGAGCACGCGGCTGGACGACGGGTGGAACAGGTCGAGCAGGGGAGTACCGATCACCCGCTCCGTCGGTACGCCGAAGATGTCCTCGCAGTTGTCGCTGACCTGGAGCACCGGCTCGTTGACGCCCCTGGCGGTGAGCAGGACGCCGTGCGGCTGCACGCTCCCGGGGATGTGGATCGGCTCCCGCTCACAGTTGGTGAGGTCGATCGCGGAGCCGACCGGCACGAAGCGGGGCTCCGGTCCGATGTCGGTCACGAGGCCCTCCGCCCGGCCACGTGGGCGAGGCCTTCCAGACGTGCGAAGACAGCCCTGGCCTCGACCGCCGCCCGCCGGGCGAGCTCGCGATGACGCCCTGGGTGGGCACGCTGCAGGGGCTCGCCGAACATCGCCATCACGGCCCGCCACGTGTGGGCGGATCCCGACGACGCCGCCTCGGTGAGTCCGGCCCGGGCACCGGGCGCGACCTCGGACGGGAGTCCTCGCAGCAGCACTCGTGCGCCGTTGGTGGAGCCGGTGAGCAGGTAAAGGGCGGCGAGTCCCCGGGCGTCGTCGTACGGCGGGTCCGGGACCACGCGCGGTGCCTCGGCGCCCACGCGCGAGAGGTCGGCGGCAAACAGCCCGGCGCGCCGGGACAACGGCGCCTCCGCGAGCGAGTCCCGCGCCCACGGCGTGGTGGCCACCCACGAGTGCAGCGGCTCTTCGGCCCGCCCGTGCAGGTCCGCCAGCACCGTCAGCAGCCGGGTGTACGCCGCGAGGTCGACGATGCGGCCCTCATCAGCCAGCGACGCGTCGAGAGAGTCGTGGGCTCGCCCGGTGTGGCGACGCAGCTCCACCAGCGCGTCCGGCGCACGACCGCGAGTCGGACGGGGCCCGCTGGAGGTGGCGATCTCCCCAGCCACGGCGCCCCCTTCCTCGGCCATGCGGGTGCGCGACAGGCTGTCAGGCGCCCCCGCGACCGGTAGCTCCACCCTAGGTCGCGGACACCTGCGAGGGACAGGCTCCGCCGGACCGAGTTCAGCGCGTCAGCGCACGGCCCGTCGGCCACCGGGGATCCGGGGCTGCTCCACGGTCTTCGGGGCCGGGCCCGAGGAGCTGTCCGAGGAGGGCGACTTCGTGATCCCCAGCCGTCGCAGCACCCGCGCGACGAGGATCAGGCCGATGAACAGACAGGCGACCGCGCCGAGGGAGGCGAAGCCCAGGAACAGCCAGGCTCCCGACTCGCCGCCGCGGGCGCTCACCCCGAAATCGATGGCCGCCTTCACGAGATAACCCCAGGCGACGACACAGAGCGTGACGCCCACCGCGAGGAGGAGCAGGACGGCGTCGAACCGGCGTTGTCGCCGAGGTCCGGCCCGCTTCCCTGTCCCCATCGACACATTGTGACCGATGCCGCGACACGCCGTGCCGGGAGTCCGCGACTCGCGGGCCGCGAAGCAAGCCTGGGCCGGGTCGGCGCGCACCACCGGCCGAGAGCGGCGCGCAGATCGTGAACCTTTGCTGAATTCCAGGTCCAGGGCAGAGGTCGCTACCTACGCTGGCCGGGTTGTCTAGCCCGGGGGGCCCCATGCTGCGCCAGCTCTCGGTCGCGTGCGCGACCGTCCTCGTCCTGCCCGTAGTGGCGCTCACCGCACCTGCGGCCGCGGGCGGTGCGTGCACCGAGGTCGGGACGGCCGGCGCCGACCGGCTCGTCGGGGGCGCTGGCAACGACGTGCTGTGCGGCCTGGGCGGCAATGACACGTTGCTCGGCGGTGGCGGGGCGGACACCCTTCTCGGGGGCGGTGGTCGCGACACCCTGTCGGGTGGCGGCGGCGGTGACTCCCTGGTGGGCGGTACCGGCGCGGATCTGCTCCAGGGTGGCACCGGCACGGACACCGTCTCCTACGCCGACCACTCGACCCCGGTCACGGCCGATCTCGACGGGTTGGCCGATGACGGCTCGGCGGGAGAGCGGGACCAGATCCAGACCGTCGAGAACCTGTCCGGGGGATCCGGCAGCGACACCTTGACCGGGAGCGGCGGGAGCAACGCCCTTGTCGGAGGTGGCGGCGCCGACGACCTCACCGGCGGCGGGGGCGGGGACTCGCTGGTGGGCTCCGGGGGCGACGACGAGCTCTCCGGGGGGACCGGCGCCGACACCCTGTCGGGAGGTCCGCTCGACGACCTGCTGGTCGGCGGCGAGGGCGTCGACCAGCTCGACGGGGGCAGTGGGGTCAACGTCTGCGAGCCCGACCCGGCGGAGCCGATCGAGGCGTCGTGCCGGTACGACGACAGCGGCCCCGAGGTCGTGTCGTTGACCACCAACCAGGAGACGTACGCGCCCGGCGATCGCTTCGTCATCTCCATGCACCTGCGTGACCCCGTCGGGGTCAACCTCGCCGGCGCCTACTACATGGTCGGCGGCGTCCAGAACGACTTCTGCGACCAGTTCATGCGGCTGGCCACGGGAACCGCCAAGGACGGCGTGTGGAAGATGTCCTGCACCCTCCCGGCGAAGGTCCGCAACGGCGCGTACGAGGCGACGCCGTACGCCCGCGACGCCATGAACAACCACACCAACGTCAACGGTGGGGACCTCAGCGACGTCCGGGCCCGCTTCGACATCGTCGGGGGCAGCGACGACTCCGTCGGCCCGCAGTTCAACTCCATCGAGCTGGACCGCGAGTCGTACGTCCCGGGCGAGACCGTCACCGTGACCATGCACGTGACCGACCCGAGCGGCGTCGAGTGGGTCCAGGCCGGGTTCAGTGTCGGTGGACACGGCGCCGAGGGATGCTCGGGGACACTCCAGCTCGTCTCGGGTGACGTCTTCGACGGGGTCTGGTCGGCCAACTGCGAGGCTCCGGCACGCAACGGCACCTACACGGTGACGCCGTACGGCAAGGACTTCACCGGCAACTTCACCAACACCAACGGGGGCGCGACGACTCCGCTGACCGGCAGCCTTCGAGGTGACCGGCGGGAGCGACGACTTCTCCGGCCCCGAGGTCGTCAGCCTCGAGACCGAACTCGCCCTCCTACAAGCCTGGCGACCAGTTCGTCCTCACCCTGCACCTGACCGATCCGTCCGGTGTCGAGTACGCGGGCGCGGTGTTCACCGTCAACGGGGTGCAGAACGACTTCTGCGACCAGTGGATGACCCTGGTCTCCGGGACGCCCGAGGACGGGCAGTGGGAGCTGCGCTGCAAGCTGCCCAGCACGGCCCGCGTCGGCACCTACGAGGCGACGCCGTACGCCAAGGACCTCGTGGGCAACTACGTGAACGTCAACAGCGGCGACCTGAGCCCGGTCCGCGCCCGGTTCGACGTGCTCCCCTGACCGGGGCGACTCCTCCGCGACACGCGGGTCGCCGAGGACCGATTTTCGGCGCCCACAGCGGCCCTGACCTGCGGTTTCTCGGAGCATGTGACCCGGGCCGCACAAACTTTTCGGGTTCGCTTGCGCGACCGTCGGGCCGGGCGTACGGTTACCACTACATCTAGTAGTTACACCGTTGTGGTTTTCCACATCTAGTTCACAGAACCAGGTGTCGCAACCCACAGGAAGCCGCTGGATCTCCACAGGAAACAGCGAATCGTCCACAGGCGTTGACACCCCATGAGAGGGTGTTTTCGTGCGTGCCCGGAAGGAGGCCCGGAATGCACTGCCCGTACTGCCGCAGCACCGACACCCGGGTCCTCGACTCCCGGGTCGCCGACGACGGCGGGTCGATCCGCCGCCGGCGTACCTGCTCCGAGTGCGAGCGCCGCTTCACCACGCTCGAGCAGATGCAGCTGATGGTGCTCAAGCGCTCCAGCGCCACCGAGCCGTTCACCCGCGAGAAGGCCGTCTCCGGCGTCCGCAAGGCCTGCAAGGGCCGCCCGGTCTCCGAGGACGACCTGGCCCGCCTCGGGCAGACGGTCGAGGACACGCTGCGCAGCCAGGGGTACGCCGAGGTGCCGGCCCACGAGATCGGCCTGGCCATCCTCGGCCCGCTGCGCAAGCTCGACGAGGTCGCCTACCTCCGGTTCGCGAGCGTCTACCGCGCCTTCGAGTCCGCCGACGACTTCGAGGACGAGATCGCCCTGCTGCGGGCCGAGCGCGCTGCGGCCGGCGTACCTCTCGACGAGGCGCCCGACACCCCCGCCGAGCTCGTCGAGGCGGCACCACCTCAGCCCCGCACGGGCTGACCCACAGACCGCCCGGTGTGCGTAGTGGGGAAGCTGCGCGCACCGGGCGCACCAAATGTCGGTGGTCACCACCACCATGGAAGTTGAAACAGCAGTACCTACGGGAGACAGGGGAACCATCGATGACCGAGACGGCGAGCGGCAAGGCCGGCAGCCACACCCGCAAGGGGCTGAAGATCGATCGCGTCTTCAGCACTCCCGGCAAGCATCCCTACGACGAGATCACCTGGGAGCGTCGCGACGTCGTCCAGACCAACTGGAAGACCGGTGACGACGGTCTTCGAGCAGCGCGGCGTGGAGTTCCCCGCCTCCTGGTCGGTCAACGCCAGCACGATCGTCACCACCAAGTACTTCCGCGGCGCCGTCGGCACCGACGCCCGCGAGTGGAGCCTCAAGCAGCTCATCGACCGGGTCGTGAAGACCTACCGCCAGGGCGGCGAGGACCACGGCTACTTCGCCAGCGAGGACGACGCCGAGCTGTTCGAGCACGAGCTGACCTGGCTGCTGGTCAACCAGTACTTCTCCTTCAACTCCCCGGTCTGGTTCAACGTCGGCACCCAGCGCCCGCAGCAGGTCTCGCGCCTGCTTCATCCTGTCGGTCGACGACTCGATGGACTCCATCCTGAACTGGTACAAGGAGGAGGGCTTCATCTTCAAGGGCGGCTCCGGCGCCGGCCTCAACCTCTCCCGCATCCGCTCCTCCAAGGAGCTGCTCTCCTCCGGCGGTACGGCGTCCGGCCCGGTCTCCTTCATGCGCGGCGCCGACGCCTCGGCCGGCACCATCAAGTCCGGCGGCGCGACCCGCCGCGCGGCGAAGATGGTCGTCCTCGACGTCGACCACCCCGACATCGAGGAGTTCGTGCAGACCAAGGCGCGCGAGGAGAACAAGATCCGCGCCCTGCGCGACGCCGGCTTCGACATGGACCTCGGCGGCGCCGACATCACCTCGGTCCAGTACCAGAACGCCAACAACTCCGTCCGGGTCTCCGACGAGTTCATGCGCGCGGTCGAGGACGGCACCAGCTTCGGTCTCCGCGCCCGCAAGACCGGCGAGGTGATCGAGGAGGTCGACGCCCGCGACCTGTTCCACAAGATCGCCCAGGCCGCCTGGGAGTGCGCCGACCCGGGTCTCCAGTACGACGACACCATCAACGACTGGCACACCAACCCCGAGACCGGCCGGATCACCGCGTCCAACCCGTGCTCCGAATACATGTCGCTCGACAACTCCTCGTGCAACCTCGCCAGCCTCAACCTGCTGAAGTTCCTCCGCGACGACGACACCTTCGACGCCAAGCTGTTCGCCCAGGCGGTCGAGGTGATCATCACCGCGATGGACATCTCCATCTGCTTCGCCGACTTCCCGACCGAGGCGATCGGCGCCACCACCCGCGACTACCGCCAGCTCGGCATCGGCTACGCCAACCTCGGCGCGCTGCTGATGGCGATGGGCCTCGGCTACGACTCCGACGGCGGCCGCTCGATGGCCGCGGCGATCACGTCGCTGATGACCGGCGTCTCCTACAAGCGCTCGGCCGAGCTGGCCGGCGTGGTCGGCCCCTACGCCGGCTACGCCCGCAACGCCGACGCCCACAAGCGGGTGATGCGCAAGCACCAGGCCGCCAACGACACGGTCCGCACCCTCCACACCGAGGACCGCGCGGTCCACAAGCTGGCCACGGCCGCCTGGGCCGACGTACAGGAGATCGGTGCGGCCAACGGCTTCCGCAACGCGCAGGCCTCCGTGCTCGCGCCGACCGGGACCATCGGCTTCATGATGGACTGCGACACCACCGGCATCGAGCCCGACTTCTCGCTGGTGAAGTTCAAGAAGCTGGTCGGCGGCGGCTCGATGCAGATCGTCAACCAGACCATCCCGCGGGCGCTGCGCAAGCTGGGCTACCAGCCCGAGCAGGTCGAGGCGATCGTCGACTACATCGCCGAGCACGGCCACGTGATCGACGCCCCCGGCCTGCAGCCGGCCCACTACGAGGTCTTCGACACCGCGATGGGCGCCCGGTCGCTGAAGCCGATGGGCCACGTCCGGATGATGGCGGCCGCGCAGCCGTTCCTCTCCGGCGCGATCTCCAAGACGGTCAACCTGCCCGAGACCGCCACGGTCGAGGAGATCGAGGACGTCTACCTGCAGTCGTGGAAGCTGGGCCTCAAGGCCACCGCGATCTACCGCGACAACTGCAAGGTCGGCCAGCCGCTCGCCGATGGTGGCGGCAAGGCGAAGAAGGACGCCGCCGACGCGGCTGCCGCCGCCGACGAGGCTGCCACCAAGGTCGTCGAGAAGGTCGTCTACGCCCCGACCCGCAAGCGGCTCCCGAAGTCGCGGACCTCGCGCACCACGTCGTTCACCGTCGGCGGCGCCGAGGGCTACATGACCTCCGGCGCCCACGACGACGGCGAGCTCGGCGAGGTGTTCCTCAAGCTCGGCAAGCAGGGCTCCACCCTGGCCGGCGTGATGGACGCCTTCTCGATCGCGGTCTCCATCGGCCTGCAGTACGGCGTCCCGCTGGAGACCTACGTCTCGAAGTTCACCAACCTGCGCTTCGAGCCCGCCGGCCTCACCGACGACCCGGACGTGCGGATGAGCCAGTCGATCATGGACTACATCTTCCGCCGCCTGGCCCTCGACTACCTGCCCTTCGAGTCCCGCGCGGCCCTGGGCATCTACTCCGCCGAGGAGCGCCAGCGCCACCTCGAGACCGGCTCCTACGAGCCGATCGAGGAGACCGGCTCCCCGGCCGAGCTGATCGAGGCCGCTCCGGTGGTTGAGGTGCGAGGAGCGCCAGCGAGCGTGCGTCGAGACCCCGGAAGGGCGTCAGGGCCCGAAGTGGTCGACGCCGACGTCGTGGAGACCAAGGACAGCAAGGGCACCGAGCAGCGCGAGGTCCCGGCCACCGAGACCAAGCAGGCCCACACGTCAGCGCCGAGCTCCTGGAGAAGATCACCGGCACCGCCGTCGACTCCCCGCTCTGCTTCACCTGCGGCACCAAGATGCGCCCGGCCGGCTCCTGCTACGTCTGCGAGGGCTGCGGCAGCAC
>CAWJDH010000006.1:0-125625 GCA_963841625.1 uncultured Actinomycetota bacterium
CCGAGACCGTGGGTGCCCTGCTGGCCACCGCGCTCAGCGGCTGGACCTCGCGCGTCCACCACCACGGGCGCGCGATCGTGATCGCCGCGGCGGCGTACGGCGCCTGCGTGGGCGTGGCCGGACTGATGCCGAGCGTCTGGCTGGTGCTGGTATTCCTCATGCTCTCCGGGGCTGCCGACATGATCTCGGCCGTGTTCCGGAGCACCGTCTGGAACCAGACCATCCCGGAGAACATGCGGGGCCGTCTGGCCGGCATCGAGATGCTGTCCTACTCCCTCGGTCCGCTCGGCGGCCAGGTGCGGGCCGGCATCACGGCCGACCTGTGGACCGTCCGTGGTGCGGTCGCGAGCGGCGGGTTCGCCTGCGTGGCCGGGGTCGCGATCACCGCCGGCATCCTGCGCGACTTCTGGTCCTACGACGTGCGCACCGATCCGCACGCCGAGGCCGAGCGCGCGGCCCGGGCGGCCGCCGCCGAGGCCTGATTCTTTCCGATAGTCCCCGGATCTCTGGTCCTTGCGAGGGCATTTTCAGGGCCCAAGGTGCGGGGACTATCGAGATCGAACCTCAGAAGGCGGCCCGGACCTCGGCCTCGGTCAGCCCGTAGTCGTCGAGGGAGTAGGTGTGCTTGGGGCGCTTGCCGCCGCTGCGGGACTCGGCGTCGAGGGCGGTGACGGCGGCGTCTACCTCCGGCGTCCAGTCCAGGCCGAAGGTGTCGTAGATGACGCGGGTGGTGCGGACCGGGTCCTCGACGAACTCGCGGTAGTCGACGTCGACGAACTGGGCCGGGTCGTACGCCGACCGGGACGAGACGAACGTCCGCCACGACCGGGACAGCATCTCCAGCTGGGTCCGTCCGATCGTCTCGCCGATGAACGTGGCCGACGTCCCGGCCGTCGCCTCGGCGGAGAGCGAGCAGGCCGAGGCGATCGAGGCGACCGGGTCGCGATGCGTGCACACCACAAGGGCGTCCGGGTACACCTTCATCAGCGAGTCCAGCGCGACCAGGTGGGACGGGTTCTTGAGCACCCACCGCTTCTCGGGGTCGTTGAGCCCGATCAGCTGCAGGTTCGCGCGGTGCCGCTCATATGCGTCGGTCCAGTCCTGCTCGGCCAGCCAGGCCGAGTAGCGCGGGACGTGGGCCAGCGACTCGTAGCTGATCGACTTCCCGGTCTGCCGCAGCAGCCGCCAGCACTCCTCGACCGACGTCGCATCCATGTAGTGGATCCCCATGAACTCGGGGTTCTCGACGTGGTGCTCGGAGAACGCCGTCTGCATCGCGGAGAAGATCGGGTCCTGTTCCCAGGTCTCCCGCGGTGGCCGCGGCTGGGGGTACTCCGTGAGCCACAGCTCCAGGCCCTGGTGACGGGGGTCGGCGTGCAGCAACCGGTGAAGCGCGGTGGTGCCGGTGCGGGGGAGTCCGACCACGAAGATCGGCCGCTCGACGGGAACGTCCACGTGCTCGGGGTGATCGGTGAACCGCAGCTGGGTGAGCAGCCGGCCGACCAGTGCGCTCTTCACCTCGCGCCGGTGGAAGCCGTTGCCGAGCGGGGTCAGCCCGGCCTCGGGTGAGGCCAGGTCGTCGACCAGCAGCCGGAGCCCCTCCTCGTGAGCGGTGCCGCCGAAGTCGTCGAGACTCGTCGTGCGCACAGCCGCCGCGGCGATGTCGTCGTACGTGCCGATGGCGTCTCTCGGATGCGTCATGTCAGTTGTCGTGGAACTCGCCGCAGTCGACGTTGAGCACGATCCCGGTCACCGCGCTGGCGAGGTCGGAGGCCAGGAACAGCGCGGCCCTGGCAACCTCGTCCGGCGTCGCCAGCCGCTTGAGATCAGTGGGCTCTGCCTTCTCCCGGTAGATGTCTTCGTGGGTGACGCCCTTCTCGGACGCCAGCCAGTCGAAGTACGCCTTGTTGACGTCCTCGTAGATGTACGACGGCGCCACGCTGTTGACCCGGATCCCGCGCGGCCCGAGCTCGGTCGCCAGGGAGGAGGCGAGGTGGGCCAGCGCGCCCTTGGAGAGCTTGTAGCCGGAGTACTCGGGCTGCGAGCTGTAGACGACGCACGAGTTGAGCATGATCACCGAGCCGCGCGACTCGGCCAGTGCATCGGCGAACAGGGCGGTCAGCCGCAGCGGGGCGAACACGTTGGTCTCGTTGGCGTCGCGCAGCCCTTGCAGGTCGAGGGTGGTGAGCGGGTCCATCGGCGGGATCCCGAACGCGTTGTTGATCAGGCAGTCGACCCGGCCGAACTCCTCGAGTGCGGCGTCGACGAGGCGCTTGCGCGCGTCCTCATCGGTGATGTCGGTGGGCACGACGAGCGCCTTGCGGCCGTGCGAGCGCACCACCTCGGCCATCTTCTCCAGCCGTCGCTCGGTACGGCTGACCAGGACCAGGTCGGCGCCCATCCGGGCCGCCTCCTCGCCCAGGGCCCGGCCCAGGCCGGGGCCGACGCCGGAGAGCACGACCACCTTCCCCCGCAGCAAGGCTGCCGCCGGTGGTTGAGGAGGGCGCGCAGCGCCCGTCTCGAAAGCCGGCAGGTTCACGAGAGCATCCTCCGGGCCACGGCGCGCTGCCGGGCGGCGATCCGCGCCTCGTAGTCGGACGGACCGATCTGGGTCGCGGCGTAGTGCGGCAGGCGGGACGGAAGCTCGTCGAACGGCACCACCTCGACCGTTGGTCCGTCCGTCTCCGAGAGCTCGCGCTCCAGGCGCTGCCAGCGCAGCATGATCGGTCCGGTGCGGTGGCCGGTGGTCTCCAGCCAGTTGGCGATGCCCGGGTTCTGGGCGGAGACCACGTAACGCAGCACCCCGTCGGGGTCGACCGCCGACTGGGCCTTCGTCAGCGAGGTCTGGTGGGTCTCGTAGTCAGTCGAGGCGTACCAGTCCGAGCCGATCTGGATCGCCTGGTAGGCGCAGTCGCTGCACTCGGGCACCGTCACGACCAGGGCCTGGTCGTCGTCGAGCTCGTAGTGTCCGATCGACGACATCTGCGAGGCCAGCCCGCCGGGAGTGGGTTTCGGGACGGTGAGGGTGTTGACCGGCTCCTGGTACTGGAAGAACTGCGGGAACGCGAACCACGTCTGGATCGACCCGGTCAGCAGCTTGCCGGCGATCTCGTACTTCTTCGCCAGCCGCTGCCGGGTCGGCGGCGTGGCCGGCCTGCCGACCCGGTCGGTCCGCTCGATCCAGAGCGAGCCGCGCTCCTCGGTCTCCCAGTCGTTGTAGACCTCGCGCACGATCAGGGTCTTCGCACCGGGCAGCGGCCCGAACCGCCACTCGAAGCTGCCGTCGGGAGCCACATCGAGCTCGCGGTCGTCGAACGCCGCCAGGGACTCCGGTGCGCTGTCGGCGGAGTAGGCCCCCGCCATGATCTGGAACGACAGGTCGGCCGTCGTCCCGCGCCGGCCGCGGACGACGTACTCCGCCTCCTCGGTGAGGTACGCCGACCAGTACAGCGCGTCGGGGTTGTCGAGTCCTTGCCGGGCGAACTGGTGGGTGGAGTTGATCAGCACCGGCCGCTCGAGGTCGTGGTCGAAGGCCATCTGGAGCGACGCCCGGATCCGGCCCGCGAGGTAGGCGTAGCCCTCATCGAGGTCGGCGTCGCTGCGGATGAACTCCGCGCCGCGGATCAGCTCCTCCGCCTCGGCGACCGCGTCGGTGAACGGCTTGGTCAGCTGGTCAGACACGGGCGATCACGTTCTCGGCGTACTGCTCGAGGTGAGCCACCTTCGTCTCCAGCGGTTCGGTGTCCGGGCCCTTGATGTAGGGCACCCGGAAGCCCACGATGCAGTCCGTGACCCCCTTGTCGGCCAACCGCTTCACGCCGTCGGGGTCGTAGGCGTCGTAGGAGATGACGTGAACCTCGAAGTCGTCGCGCTCGTCACCCTCGGCCTTCCTGATCTCGGCGAGTCGGGCGAGCAGCCGGTCCAGCTCCTCCCCGTCGCCGCCGGCGTGCATCCACCCGTCGCCCTTCAGCACGGCGCGGCGGAGAGCCGCGTCGCTGTGGCCGCCGACGAGGATCGGGATCGTCTCGGTGGGGGCGGGACTCTGCTTCAGCGGCGGGAACGCGTAGAACTCGCCGTCGTACCCGAAGTAGTCACCCGTCGTCAGCCCGCGCAGGATGTCGATGCACTCGTCCATCCGCTTGCCGCGCCGCTCCCACGGGACGCCCAGAGCCTCGAAGTCCTCGGGCCACGGCGAGAGCCCCACGCCGAGGCCGAGCCGGTTGCCGGAGAGGAAGGCGATGGAGGCGGCCTGCTTGGCGACCAGCACCGGCGGGCGGACCGGCAGCTTGAGCACGAACGGCGTGAACCGCAGGGTCTCGGTCCTCGCCGCGAGGTGGGCCACCAGGGTCATCGTCTCGATGAACTCCTTGTCCTCGAGGAACTCCCGGTCGCCGGTGTCGGTGTAGGGGTAGGTCGAGTCCGACTCCTTCGGGTAGATCAGGCTGTCGGCCACGGTCATGCTGGTGTAGCCGGCCGCCTCCGCGGCCTGGGCCAACGGCGCGTAGTAGACGGCCTGGGTCATCGCCTCGGCGTAGGTGAACCGCATCGCACCAGACTAGAACGTGTTCCACTTTTCTGGAAGGGTGGTCCATGGACCTGCAGGAGCTCAGCGACCGCCAGGAGATCGTCGACCTGATCACCCGCTACACCCGGGCGGTCGACACGCGTTCGTGGGACGACCTCGACGGGGTCTTCACCGAGGACGCCGTCCTCGACTACTCCCCGGTGGGCGGACCGGCCGACGTGCCGGCCGTCGTGAAGCCGTGGATCGCGGAGGGGCTCGCCGGCTTCGACCGCTACCAGCACGTCATCGGCCAGGTCTCGATCGAGCTGGCCGGGGACGAGGCGCGCGCGACGGCGTACTTCACCAACCCGATGGTCTCCGTCGACCCCGAAGGGCGCGAGAAGCTGTGGGAGGTCGGGGGCTACTACCGGCACGAGCTCCGGCGTACTGCGGAAGGATGGCGGTCGACGCGGATGCTCGACGACGTCGTCTGGACGAGAGGATTCTGACCATGGCCGAACCCAAGGCCCGCCCCAAGGGGCTGGAGTCACCCCTGACGCGGCGGGTCATGAAGTACGCCGGTCGCGCCCACGTCGCGGTCTACCGGGCGACGAAGGGTCGGATCGGGTCGACGTTCCGGGTCGGGGCTGCCCTGCGCAAGCCGGCACCGGTGCTGCTGCTCGACCACGTCGGCAAGAAGTCGGGCCGGAGCTACACCAGCCCCCTGCTCTACCTGCTCGACGGCCCCGACGTGGTGGTCGTCGCCTCGACCGGGGGCATGGCGAAGGATCCGCAGTGGTACCGCAACCTGATCGCCCATCCGGACACCCAGCTGCAGATCCGCGGCGACGTACGCCAGGTGCGGGCCCGCACCGCCTCGCCCGAGGAGCGTGCCGCGCTCTGGCCCCGGCTGGTCGAGATGTACGCCGACTACGACAACTACCAGTCCTGGACGGACCGGGAGATCCCGGTGGTGATCCTGGAGCCGCGCTGACCCCTCCCGTCCACCCGTCGTCGGGATTGGTGCCGGCTCGGTCCGTCAGGGACAATGTCGGGGAATCCGATCTCGAGAGCAGGGGAGTGAGTCGCACGTGCCCGACCGTGTCCTGCCGGACAGCGAGAAGCACCCCGTGGCCGCGGGACTACTCGCTCTCGTGGGCGTGGGCCTGGTCGTCGGCCTGATCGCGGGAGCTGGCAGCCCTCGCGGGGAGCCGGATGCTGGGGCTCGGTGGCGAGGACGCCTCCGCACAGAGCACGTCGCAGGAGTCGCTCTACCTTCCCAGGCCCGAGAAGACGACCGGCCCGAGCGGCCCGCTGGTCACCCTGGCCCCGGGCGAGACCGAGTCGCCGACCCAGCAGCCCTCGGACGGGGCGTCCTCCAAGCCGGCGAAGCCGGCCAAGAAGGAGATCTCGCTGTCGGCGTCCCAGACCTCCGTCGCGCCGATGGAGCAGATCGACCTGACCGGGGTCTACCCCGGCGGTGAGGGCGCCATCCTTCAGGTACAGCGGTTCACCAGCGGCTCCTGGCAGGCGTTCCCGGTCACGGTCTCGGTCAGCGACGAGACCTTCGCGACCTACGTGCAGACCAGCCAGAGCGGTCTCAACAGGTTCCGCGTCACCGACACCGACAGCGGGCTGGTGTCCAACGACATCCGCGTCCAGATCGGCTGACTGTCCCTGCCGGTAACGCCGCGTTCGGGCAGCTTGCTGACCGGTGTATCGGTCAGCAAGCCACCACAGCGGAGCGTTACCCGGAGGGGGAGGCCCGCGCGGCGTCGAGCCGGTGGGTCCAGTAGCCCACCCACCCCGTGCCGAGCAGCCCGAGCACGCCGAGCACCAGGCAGGCGGCCGCCAGCGGTGCGGCCGCGGCGACAGCGCTGACGAGCAGGGGTCCGCCGCTGTTGCCGATGTCGCCGCACAGGCGCCAGCCGCCCAGGTACTGCGCGCGGCCGAGCTCCGGCGCGGTGTCGGCGCCGAGTGTCATCACGATCCCGGAACCGAGCCCGTTGCCGACCGCGATCAGCACCATCACCGCGGTCACCCCCGCCGCGGTCGCGGTGAGCGGGAGCAGGAAGCAGGCGACAGCGACGGAGAGCACGACGGGTACGGCGACCAGGGCGCGGCCGTGACGGTCCATCAGCCACCCACCGGGGAAGAAGAACAGGACATCGATCAGGGCCGCCACCGCGAAGATCAGTGAGGTGGTGGAGGCCGAGATGCCGACCCCGTCGGCCCACAGCGGCAGCAGGCTGGCTCGGATCGACCTCGACGCGCCGATCACGATCACGGCGACACCCAGCGTGAGCAGCGTCTGCCGGTGGGCGCTCAGCACGGACCGGACGGACGCGTGCCCGGCCTTGCGTTGCGCCGTACGGCTCTCGGCGCCGAGGTCGGGCATCACCAGGGCCAGCAGCGCGGCGGCCACCGAGGTGGCGCCGGAGAGCAGGAACACGGCGCGGATGTCCGCCAGCGAGATCAGCAGCGCGCCGATCAGTCGGGCCGACCAGGACCCCCACCCGGAAGGTCCCGCCGAGCAGCGACATCGCCCGTGCCCGCCAGTGCATCGGCACCGCGTCGATGAGGTAGCCCTGGCGGGCGATCAGGAACGCCGTCCATGCCGCACCGCTGATCGCGACGCACACGCCGAGCTGCCACACCGTCGTGGCCAGGGCGGCCGCCACCATGGCCACCGCGTCGACGAGCCCCGCGATCAGCAGCGTGGTGCGTTCCCCGAGTCGGGCGACCACGGCTCCGGCCGGAAGCGAGGTCGCGAGCATGCCGAGCGGCCACAGCGCGACGACGAACGCCGCGGTGCTCACGTCCGCCCCGAGGGCTCGGGCCTGCAGCGCGAGCACGGGCATGATCGCGCCGTACCCGATCGCGCTGACCGCGGAGGGTCCGTAGGCCGCGACCGCGATGTCTCGCAGCCGGAAGTCGGCCTCCCGCGTCGTGGTCACCCAGGATCAGTCGGGGATCATGTCGAACGTGTCCGGATGGGGGCCGCCCCGACCCTCCTCGCCACGGTCGAGGGCGGTGATCGTCGACATGTCGTCGTCGGAGAGCTCGAAGTCGAAGATGTCGAAGTTCTCCTGCATCCGCTCCGGGGTGACCGTCTTGGGGAAGACGATGTCGCCGCGCTGCACGTGCCAGCGGAGCGCGACCTGTGCCGGCGTACGGCCGAGGCGGTCGGCGATCCCGGTGATCGTGGCGTCCTCGGCGACCTTGCCGCGGGCGATCGGCGCCCACGCCTCGACGGCGATGTCGTGCTTGCGCGCAGGCCGCACGGACGTCCTCGTTGCCGAAGAACGGGTGCACCTCGACCTGGTTGAGGACCGGGACGACGCCGGTCTCGGACACGATCCGCTCCAGGTGGGCGGGCTCGAAGTTCGACACCCCGACGGACCTGGCCCGGCCGTCCTCGACGAACTCGGCCATCGTTCGCCACGTCGTCACGAAGTCGCCGTCGTAGCGCGTGGGCAGCGGCCAGTGGATGAGGAACAGGTCGACCTGGTCCAGGCCCAGGCGGGAGAGCGACTCGTCGAGCGAGCGGCGGGCGTCGTCGGGCCGGTGGAAGCCGTTGTTGAGCTTGGTCGTGATGTAGAGATCGTCACGCGGGATGCCCGAGGAGGCGATGGCCTCGCCGACGCCGGCCTCGTTCTCGTACATCTGGGCGGTGTCGATGTGGCGGTAGCCCACCTCGAAGGCGTTCAGCACCGTCTTCGCCGTCTGGTCCGGCGGCACCTGGAACACACCGAATCCGAGCTGCGGGATCTTCGTCTGGTCGTTGAGGGTGATGGTGGGAACGGTCATGGGTTCAGCCAATCATGCCCGCGCCGTGAGCCTCGACCACCGGGGCGAGCAGGCGGCGCCGCTCGGCGTCACGTCCTAGAGTCCGCCGCTATGGACACGGTGGACATCCGCCCGTTCGAGGAGCCGGACGCCGCAACGATCGCGCGGCTGTCCACGACCGTGCAGTGGCCGTCGCTGACCAACGCGGAGGTGGTCACGGAGGTCTGCTCGGCACCCGGCTCGGTCGCGTACGTCGCCCTCGCCGGTGACCGGCTCGTCGGCTGGGCCCAGGCGCTGGGCGACGGCGTTCTCCAGTCGCACCTGTCCTTCCTCGCCGTGCACCCCGACCACCGGCGGCGCGGTATCGGCCGACTGCTGCTGGTCGCCACCTTCCAGGCGACCGGAACCAAGCGGATGGACCTGATCACCGATCCCGACGCGAGCGGGTTCTACGAGCGGTTCGCGCACCGGTCGATGGTCGGCTTCCGGCTCTACCCGGGAGCGCGAGTAGCGAGCTGAACGGCTCAGCCGAGCTGCGTGTTGAAGAACCGGATGGTGCGGTTCATCGCGGCGTTGAACTGCGGGCCGAACGCATGCCCGTCGTCGTACCACTCCAGCTGGGAGTCCACGCTCGACGACACGAGGGCTCGCTGCGTCGCGCGGGCCCACCGGGGTGGGCAGGTGTCGTCGAACCTTCCGTGCACCATCAGCACCGGTTCGGTGATCTCGTCGAAGTAGGGACGTGAGGAGTTCTGGCGCCAGAAGGCGGGGTTCTGTGCCGGTGCCCCGTGTCGGCGGATCAGCTCACTCCGGACGGCGGCGTCGTCGGGGTCGTCGGCCATGAACTGGCGGTAGTTCTGAGCCTCCAGGGAGGACACCGACGCCCAGGGTGCCGCGGCCTGCACCAGGCCGGGCTCGGCGACCAGTGCCTTGAGGATCACCCCGCCACCCATCGACCGACCGAACAGTGCCATCCGGTCGTCGTCGACCGGCACCTCGCGGGAAGCGCGCAGCGCCTTGACCGCATTGATCACGTCGGCGCTGTAACCCAGCCGCATCCGGTTCTGGTAGTTCGGGTCGTCGTCGGACTCGGCGTGGTTGCGGTAGTCGACGTGCAGCGCGATGTACCCGCGGGAGGCGAGGTAGCCGCGCTCGCGGGTCATGCCCTGGCCACGCACGTAGAACGCCGGGTCGATGTAGCCGTGGGCCAGCACGACGGCAGGGAACGGGCCGCGCCCGGTCGGCACGTTGAGCACGCCGCTGATCGTGTAGCTCTCCTCGCCGCCCTGGTCGGGACCGGTGGTGCTGCGACTGCGGTAGGTGACGTCGTAGGACGTGTAGGCGGCCGTCTGCTCGCGCACCGCGCCGAGTCGCAGCCGGTCGCCGCGGTGGCGCTGCTCGGCCAGCCCGGGCACCGACACGGCCGGGGCGGGCTCCTGCTCCGGGGTCTTGGTGGCCTCGGTCTCGGACTCGGGCTCGGGCGCTGACGTCGAGGGCGAGGCGGAGGCCGAGTCCTGCGAGCTCTGCTCCGGGGGCGCGGGGTCGGTGGCAGGTTCGCCCGTGCTGGAGCACCCGGCCCACCAGCGCCAGGCTCGGCAGCAGGGCGGTGAGCAGTCCCGATCGCACGGGTCCATTCTGGGTGACCGCTCCAAAAAGCGCGGCCGACCCTGCCGGGAAAGAGCGAGGAACAATCCCGGCCCCGCCTCGTTGACCCACATGACAGAGTTGAGTTGAAGCGACTCAACTTATTTGCCAGACTCGCCGTCCGCGGCGCAGGATGGCCCCGGATCCTGAACATCTCAAGTGGAGGTAGCAAGCAATGGCACGTGCGGTCGGCATCGACCTCGGGACGACCAACTCCGTCGTCTCCGTCCTCGAAGGTGGCGAACCCACCGTCATCGCGAACGCGGAAGGCGCCCGCACCACCCCCTCGGTCGTCGCCTTCGCCAAGTCCGGCGAGGTGCTGGTGGGCGAGGTCGCCAAGCGGCAGGCCGTCACCAACGTCGACCGGACCATCCGGTCGGTCAAGCGCCACATGGGCACCGACTGGTCGGCCACGATCGACGACAAGACCTTCACCGCCCAGCAGATCAGCGCCTTCGTGCTGCAGAAGCTGAAGCGGGACGCCGAGGCCTACCTCGGCGAGCCGGTCACCGACGCGGTGATCACGACGCCGGCGTACTTCTCCGACGCCCAGCGCCAGGCGACCAAGGAGGCCGGCGAGATCGCCGGGCTCAACGTCCAGCGCATCGTCAACGAGCCCACCGCCGCGGCGCTGGCCTACGGGCTCGACAAGGGCGACGACCAGACGATCCTCGTCTTCGACCTCGGCGGCGGAACGTTCGACGTCTCCCTGCTCGAGATCGGCGAGGGCGTGGTCGAGGTCAAGGCGACCTCCGGCGACAACCACCTCGGCGGTGACGACTGGGACGCCCGCGTCGTCGAGTGGATGGTCAAGCGCTTCAAGGACAACAACGGTGTCGACCTCGGCGCCGACAAGATCGCCAAGCAGCGCCTGCAGGAGGCCGCGGAGAAGGCGAAGATCGAGCTCTCCAGCAGCAGCGAGACCACGATCCACCTGCCCTACATCACCCACGGCGAGTCCGGCCCGCTCCACTTCGAGGAGCGGCTGACCCGCGCCGAGTTCCAGAAGATGACGGCCGACCTGCTCGACCGGACCAAGGAGCCGTTCAAGTCGGTGCTCAAGGACGGTGGCGTGGCGGTCGCCAACATCGACCACGTGGTGCTGGTCGGCGGCTCCACCCGGATGCCCGCCGTCACCGACCTGGTCAAGGAGCTGCTCGGCGGCAAGGAGCCCAACAAGGGAGTCAACCCCGACGAGGTCGTCGCCATCGGCGCCGCGCTCCAGGCCGGCGTGCTCAAGGGCGAGGTCAAGGACGTCCTGCTCCTCGACGTGACCCCGCTGAGCCTGGGCATCGAGACCAAGGGCGGCGTGATGACCACCCTGATCGAGCGCAACACCACGATCCCCACCAAGCGCAGCGAGATCTTCACGACCGCCGACGACAACCAGCCGTCGGTGGAGATCAAGGTCGCCCAGGGCGAGCGCCAGATGTGGGCGCAGAACCAGCCGCTGGGCAACTTCGAGCTCACCGGGCTGCCGCCGGCACCCCGGGGCATCCCGAAGATCGAGGTCACCTTCGACATCGACGCCAACGGCATCGTCCACGTCTCCGCCAAGGACCAGGCGTCCGGCCGCGAGCAGTCGATGACGATCTCCGGTGGTTCGGCTCTCGGCAAGGACGAGATCGACCGGATGGTCAAGGAGGCCGAGCAGTACGCCGAGGAGGACGCCAAGCGGCGCGAGGCGGTCGAGACGCGCAACCAGGCGGACCAGCTCGTCTACTCCACCGAGAAGTTCCTCGAGGAGAACGCCGAGAAGATCCCCGACGACGTCAAGACCGAGGTCCAGGCAGACGTCGACGCCCTCAAGGCCACCCTGGAGAACGCCGAGGCCTCCGCCGAGGAGCTCCAGGCCGGGGTGACGAAGCTCGGTGAGTCGAGCCAGAAGATGGGCGCCGCGATGTACGCCGCCGCCGAGGCCGAGCAGGCCGCTGCCGGCGGGTCGGACGGCTCCACCGGTGCGGCCGACGAGGACGTCGTGGACGCCGAGATCGTCGACGACGAGCCCGGGGACGCCGCGGCCGAGGGTGACAACAAGTGACCCAGGCCCACCCGACACCGGAGGGCTCCGGGCGGCGACCCGTCCACGGAGATGTCCTACGAGGCCGAGGTCGAGGAGGAGCCCGCCGCCACAGAGCCGGTGGTGGACGAGGACGTGGAAGCGGACGTGGACGTCGTCCCGCCCGAGGAGGAGGTGGACGAGCTGACCGCGACGAAGGCCGCGCTGGAGGAGCGGACTGCCGACCTGCAGCGGCTCCAGGCCGAGTTCCTCAACTACAAGCGTCGGGTCGACCGTGACCGCGAGCTGGTGCGGCAGAACGCGACGTACCTCGCGCTCGCGCCGATCACCGAGGTGCTCGACACCATCGACCGCGCCCGCGAGCACGGCGACCTCGACCCCGGCTTCCGGGCGGTCGCCGAGCAGCTGGAGCGTGTGGTCGCCGGCCTGGGGCTGACCAAGTTCGGTGAGGTCGGCGACGCGTTCGACCCGCGGGTCCACGAGGCCCTCTCCCACATCGGGGAGGATCCCGAGGTCGAGGTGACCACCGCCAAGGTGGTCGCCAAGGCGGGCTACCGGATCGGCGACCGGGTGGTGCGCGCGGCCCAGGTACTGGTCGTCGACCCACCCAGCGGACCCACCGCACCCGACGTGGCGACCGAGGAGCCCCCGGCCGAGGGAAACAGGACCGAGGCACACGGGACCGAGGGATCCGGGGCTGACTGACGAAGGGAGGTGCGCGTGAGCACCAGCGAAGGCATGCGGGCCGACTGGGCCAGCAAGAACTTCTACGACGTGCTCGGCGTCAAGAAGGACGCCACGGCCGAGCAGATCAAGAAGGCCTACCGCAAGCTCGCGCGCGCCAACCACCCCGACTCCAATCCGGGCGACACGGCCAAGCACGACCGGTTCAAGGCGGTGGCCGAGGCCTACGACGTCGTCGGTGACCCCGAGAAGCGCAAGAAGTACGACGAGATGCGCGAGCTCTACGGTTCCGGCGGCTTCCACGGTGGGTTCCCGGGCGGCTTCGGAGGGCAAGGCGGAGGCGCCGGCTTCGACCTCAACGACCTGCTGCGCGACCGGGCCGGTGGAGGCTTCGGTGACATGTTCGGCGACATCTTCGGAGGTGGCCGGGCCCGCCAGCAGCCGCGCCGTCCGCAGCGGGGAGCCGACGTCGAGACCACCGCGACGATCGGTTTCACCGACGCCATCGAGGGCGTCACGATCCCCCTCCGGCTGACCTCCGACGCCCCTTGCCCCGACTGCCAGGGCACCGGAGGCAAGCCGGGCACCAAGCCCCACATCTGCCCCGAGTGCGAGGGCGCGGGCGTCATCGTCGCGTCGGTCGGGGGCGCGTTCACCATGAACGAGACCTGCCCGGCCTGTGGCGGCCGACAGCTCGTCTACGACGAGCCGTGCCCCACCTGCCACGGCAGCGGCCGGGGCATGTCCGCGCGCACGATCCAGGCCCGGATCCCTGCGGGCGTCAAGGAGGGACAGAGGATCCGGCTGCGGGGCAAGGGCGCGGCCGGCGAGAACGGCGGACCGGCCGGTGACCTCTTCGTCAACATCAAGGTCAGCCCCCACCGCCTCTTCGGCCGGAAGGGCGACAACCTCACCCTCGACGTCCCGGTCTCGTTCGACGAGGCTGCCCTCGGCGCGGAGATCAAGATCCCGACCCTGGGCGGCGCCGCGGTCACGCTCAAGCTCCCACCGGGCACGCCCAACGGCCGCACCTTCCGGGTCCGCGGCAAGGGTGCACGGCGATCCGACGGGACGACCGGCGACCTGCTCGCCACGGTGCGGGTGCACGTGCCCGCGGTCCTCGACGGTGCGGCCCGGGAGGCGGTCGAGTCCTACCGCGCGGCCACCGCAGGCAAGCCGCTGCGGGCCAACCTGTTCGAGAGCTCGGCGTGAAGTCCCCGTTCCGGGCACCCGAGCCCGACGCAGCGGTGTATGTCATCAGCGTCGCCGCGGAGCTGTCCGGACTGCACCCGCAGACGCTGCGGGGCTACGAGCGGCTTGGCCTGATCACGCCGGGCCGGACCGTTGGTGGAGGTCGCCGCTACTCCCATCGCGACATCGAGCTGCTGCGGACCATCGCCGAGCTCACGGCGGCCGGCATCGGCATCGAGGGGGTACGTCGGCTCCTCGACCTCGAGAACCAGCTCACTGCGCTGCGCGCCCGCAACGAGGAGCTGGTCGCCGAGCTGGAGGCCACCCGGGAGGCACTGCGCCAGGCCACCCTCGAGCGTCGTACCGACACTGGCGTGTCCAACCGGCTGCCGGTCCTCCGCCAGCCCTCCCCCGTCCAGTCCATGGTCGTCTGGCGCCGCCGCCGCTGATCGGGAGGGGTGTGATCCTCGCGAGCTCGGGGTACGACTCGCTCATGCTCACCGTTGACCCCCAGGGCCTGACCGACGCGGCCGGCCAGGTCGAGGCGGTGACCTTGCGTGGCTGAGCGAGTTGCGGTCCCGCGGCTGCTCAGCAGCTCACGCTCCATGTGGGTCTCGGGGATCGCGGCGGCGGTGGCGATCCCCGCCCTGGTCGTGTGGGCGCTGCTCACGCAGCCGGTGGAGAACCAGGTGGCAGCGGTCGTCGTCGGCGCCTTCCTGGTCACGTTCTTCGCGATCCTGCTCTTCCGCACCACCTGCCTCGACACCGAACGCGGCCTGGTCGTCCGGACCGTCTGCGGGATCTGGAAGCGCACGGTCGCGTGGGCGGACGCCTCCGCGGTGCGGATTCGTGGGAACAACGCCGGCCAGGCACTGCTGGAGGTCCGAGGTCGGGGGCGGCGTACGTCGACGTACCTGCCCCTGGTGGCGGTCGACCTCGGGGGAGACCGCAGCCAGTCACCGGAGTTCCTGCGCGTGCTCGCCGACCAGATCGAGCGCTGGTCCCCGGAGCGGGGAGCGGTCGTCAAGCTGCTGCGGGCGCAGGCTGACCACGTCGTCGCCGGTGGCGGCGTGCGGGAGTCGCCGGTCGCGCGCGCACACCTGGCCAGAGCTCGCTGACGGGTTTCGGGACTGGGGTCAGCGCGTCTTCCTCAACCACCGGCGTGGCGGTCGCTGCTCGACCACCGGGCGACGAGGACCGATACCCTTCGGGCGGGGAGACGACCCGACAGGGGGTGGAACAGTGATCGGGGAGTTCTTCCGCGACATCAACTGGCTCCACTTCCTCACGATCCCCGTCTTCACCGGCGTCGTCGGCTGGTTGATCAACTGGTCCGGGCTGGTCATGCTGTTCAGCCCCGTCCGCTTCCGCGGGGTGAGGATCCCCGGCATGCGCGAGCTGGCCACCGTGCTGCCGCGCAAGGTGCAGGAGGTGCCCGGACTGCTGCAGGGCGGCATCGGCTGGCAGGGCATCATCCCCGCCCGGGCCGCCAAGATGGGAAGCATCGCGGTCGACAAGGCGATCGCCAAGCTGGGAACGCCCTCGGACTTCTACCAGCAGCTCGAGCCGGACCAGATCGCCGAGCACATCGTCACGGTCTTCCGTCCCGAGATCCCGGATCTCGTCGACGAGGTCATGCGCAAGGAGCACCCACGACTGTGGCGCGACCTTCCCCGTCCGGTGCGGGAGGCGGTCGTGGAGCGGGTCCAGGCCCAGCTGCCAGCGGTCGTGGGGCGGGTGACCGACGAGATCGGCAACCACATCGACCAGCTGCTCGATCCGAAGATCATGGTGATCGACCACTTCCGCAACAATCCCGCGCTGGTCGTCCGGATCTTCCGCGACTTCGGTCAGCGCGAGCTCAACCTGATGGTGACGTTCGGTTTCGTCTTCGGGTTCCTGCTCGGAATCCCGGTCGCGTTCGCCGACCACATCTTCGGCCAGTGGTGGCTGTTGCCAGTGCTCGGGGTGATCGTCGGATGGGTCACCAACGCGCTCGGCATGTGGCTGATCTTCGAACCGCCGGAGGAGCGACGGATCCTGGGGGTCAAGGTCCATGGTCTGTTCCCCCGCCGCCAGGACCAGGCCGCCGAGGTCTACGCCCGGATCATCGCCGACGACGTGATCACCCTCGAACGGATCGGCGACTTCCTGCTGGACGGGCCGCGTGGGGACCGCACCCGCCAGATGCTGGCGACAGCGCTCAAGCCGGCGATCGACAAGGCGGCGGGGCCGGCGCGAGCGGCGGTCCGGGTCGCGGTCGGGCCGGACCGGTTCGACACGATCCGGGAGTCGGTCGCGCGAGAGGCCGTGGGCCGCACGATCAGCCCCTTCAAGGACGAGGCCTTCAGCAAGCGCCAGGCCGAGAAGATCCGGGTCCTCGTGGCCACCCGGACCAAGGAGCTTCCGCCGCGTGACTTCGTGGAGATGATGCGGGCCGCGATCCGGGAAGACGAGTGGATGCTCTACGCCCATGGCGCGATCATGGGACTGGGTGGCGGGTTCCTGCACCTGTGGATGTTCGGAGTCGCTGGATGACCGAAGACGAGTTCGAGGAGATCCGGGAGATCGATCCGGTCCCGCGCGACGGCAGTACGCCGCCGGCCTTCACCCCCGCCGTGGAAGCGCTGCCGGGGCTGGCCCGGGTCGCCGCCGCTGCCTGCTGGCACGGGACGGAGTGGGGCGTCCGAACCACCGCCCGCGCGGGTCGACGGATGGTTCGCGCGGTGACCGACCCGGTCGAGGCCGTTGCGCTGGCCCGGGACGCGACCGAAGCGGCGGCGGTGCTCGGCGGGCTTGCCCGGGCGGTGTCCGCCGGCGTGCCGCTCGCGACCGCCCTGACCTCGGCGGGGGAGTCGCTGGGTGAGCTGGCCGAGCCACCGGACCCCGACGGCCGTGTCGCACAGCACGACGAGATGACCCTCCGGGAGCGGGGTGCCGAGCTCCTCGAGCGCTCTCGGGACGTGTGGAACGACGACGTTGCGCATCCGGCCTACGAGCGCATCCTGGACGAGCTCGCCCCCGACGAGGCGCGGATCCTGCTGCTCCTGCTGCAGGGTGGGCCGCAGCCCAGTGTCGACGTGCGCACCGGCGGTCCTGTGGGGATGGTTCACAGCCAGCTGGTCGCTCCGGGACTCACGATGATCGGTGGCAGGGCCGGCTGCCGGCACCTCGACCAGGTCCCGTCGTACCTCAACAACCTTTTCCGCCTCGGGTTGATCTGGTTCTCGCGGGAGGCGCTCCGTGACCCGCTGGAGTACCAGGTGGTCGAGGCGCAGCCGGACGTGCTCGCGGCGATGCACTCGGTGAAGTTCCCCAAGGTGGTGCGCCGCAGCATCCACCTCACACCGTTCGGGGAGGACTTCTGCCGCACCTGCCTGGTCGACGAGGATCCCGACACCGGTACGTCGTTCCCGCCGCACGGCGTGCCGCCCGAGCCCGACTCCGGAGAGCCCCCGTCCGGCTAGTTGGCCGAGGTCAGCTGGCGGGGTACTCGCGACTCAGCGGGTAGGGCCGGACCGGCCGCACCGTTCCCGCTGCGGCCACCCGGTTGAGGTGGGCGACGATGCTGCGGGGGGAGACGCCCTTCTCGATGTAGGCCGCCGCGCCGGCGCGCAGCGCGGACTCGGTGACGAACATGGCGCCGATCGCGGAGTGGACCACGACCTTGCAGCTCGGGGCGACCTCGTGGATCTTGGGAAGCACCTCGAGCCCGCCCACCTCCGGCATGTGGAGGTCGAGGAGGAGAAGGTCTGGCTGGTGCTCGCGCACCTGATCGAGGGTCTCGCGACCGTCGTAGGCCTGGCCGACGACCTCGAACCCCCCGATCTCGAGGGTCAGCCGGATCATCGACTGGACGTCGCGATTGTCCTCCGCGACGACGATTCGCAGTGCTCGTGTCTTCTCCGCAGCCTCGACCACTGGTTTCCCCGTCACCTCTGACCCCGGCGGTCCGGGTTCCTGCGAGGAGACTATTGGCCCGAGGCGCGAGTGTGGGTGCGACCCGCGCCCCGTTAGGGGTAGACCTTGAGCGGGAACGGCTCCACGACCCGCGCCTCGGGTGCCTGAGCAATCTCGTGCAGATGGGCGACGACGCTCTTCATCGAGACGCCCTTCTCGACAAAGCCAACGGCCCCACGCTCCATGGCCGTCTCCGTCACCTGGCTGCTGCACTGGGCCGAGAACATGACCACCCTCGCGTGCGGACATTGCTCCCGGAGCTGCGGCAGGAGGTCGAGACCGGCCACGTCGGGCAGGTTGACGTCGAGCAGGATGATGCCGGGCCGGTCATGCTGCGCCATCGCGAGCGCCTCGCGGGAGTCGCCGGCGGAGCCGACCACTTCGATGTTGGCGCGGGCGAAGGCAATGCGGAGCAGGCCGCGCACGTCCTCGTTGTCGTCGACGACCAGGACGCGCAGCGGGCCGGGTTCGGTGGCGGGTGGCTCGGGCTCGTTGACCGAGACCGGTGCGGCCGGCAGCTCGGGTGCGATCTCCGTCCCGAGCTCCGGGGCCGGCGAGGCGGGGGCAGCGGGGAGAGGGCGGCGCCGGGTCGACCGGCGACGGGGAGACCGGATCGGAGACCGGTGCTGCGTGTGCTCCTGGCCCGGGAGCCGGATCGCTCGCGCGCCTGCGGTCGCCGGGGGAAGCGCGGTGCTTGGGCTGTACCCGCTTGCCGAACGTGGCCATGCGCTCCCCCTCCCGAGATCGTCGTACGCGCACCGGCTTGAATCCTATTCCGACACCCGGGTTCGTGCGATGGTTTCGGGGCAGTTCCTCCTGCGGGCGCGAACCGGGAAATCGGGCCAAGTTGAGTGGAACAGACTCAACTTCTGGTGCGTTGAACCGGTGAGGACGACACTGGGGCGTCCTCGAACTCACGACCACGTCGCAGGAGCAGCATGAGCCAGTTCGGGATCGAGAAGTTCACCACGCGCAGCCGGGAGGCGATCGAGGCTGCCCAGCTGTCCGCCACCAAGGCCGGCAACACCGCCACCGAGCCGGTCCACCTGCTCGTCGCGCTGCTGGACCAGTCCGAGGGCACCACCCGCAGCCTGGTCGCCAACGCCGGGGTCGACCCCGACCAGCTGAAGGCCAGGGCGCAGCAGGTGGAGGCGGCCCTGCCGAGGGCCTCTGGCGCGACCGTGCAGCAACCGGGCGCCTCCGCGGCGCTCACCAGGGTCATTGCCGGCTCCCTCGACCTCGCGTCCTCGATGAAGGACGACTACGTCGCCACCGAGCACCTCCTGATCGCGCTCGCCGGCACCCAGAGCACTGCCCAGAAGGTGCTGCTGGACGCCGGTCTGAGCGAGGAGGGGTTGCGGGAGGGCCTGACGGCGGTGCGCGGCAACCGCCGGGTGACCAGCCCGGAGGCCGAGTCGACCTACGACGCCCTCGAGAAGTACTCCGTCGACCTGACCGAGTCGGCTCGGGACGGGCGCCTCGACCCCGTCATCGGGCGGGACGCCGAGATCCGGCGGGTGATCCAGGTGCTGAGCCGACGGACCAAGAACAACCCGGTCCTGATCGGTGAGCCCGGGGTCGGCAAGACCGCCGTGGTCGAGGGACTGGCCCAGCGCGTGGTCGCCGGCGACGTCCCGGACTCCCTCAAGGGTCGCCGGGTGCTCGCTCTCGACCTGGCCGCGATGGTCGCGGGCGCGAAGTACCGAGGTGAGTTCGAGGAGCGGCTCAAGGCGGTCCTGGAGGAGATCAAGGACGCCGGCGGCCGGATCATCACCTTCATCGACGAGCTGCACACCGTCGTCGGTGCCGGCGCGGGCGGAGACTCCGCGATGGACGCCGGCAACATGCTCAAGCCGATGCTGGCCCGGGGCGAGCTGCACATGATCGGCGCGACCACGCTCGACGAGTACCGCGAGCGGATCGAGAAGGACCCGGCCCTCGAACGTCGCTTCCAGCAGGTCTTCGTCGGTGAGCCCAGCGTCGAGGACACCATCCAGATCCTGCGCGGCATCCAGGAGAAGTACGAGGCCCACCACGGCGTGCGGATCACCGACGCCGCACTGGTGGCTGCCGCGACCCTCTCCGACCGCTACATCACCGGCCGCCAGCTGCCCGACAAGGCGATCGACCTCATCGACGAGTCGGCCTCCCGGCTGCGCATGGAGCACGAGTCGAGCCCTGAGGAGATCGACCAGCTCCGGCGGGTGGTGGACCGGCTCAAGATGGAGCAGTTCGCCCTTGAGAAGGAGAGTGACGACGCCTCGGTCGAGCGGCTCGAGAAGCTGCGCGCCGACCTCGCCGACCGGGAGGAGGAGCTCCGGAGCCTGGAGGCGCGGTGGGAGCGGGAGAAGTCGTCGCTCGAGGGTGAGGGCGACCTGCGTCGCCAGCTCGACCAGCTCCGGATCGAGGCCGACCGGCAGTTGCGTGAGGGCAACCTCGAGGCGGCGAGCCGGATCAACTACGAGTCGATCCCCGAGCTGGAGCGCAAGCTGCAGGCGGTCGTCGACCAGGAGAAGTCCGAGGTCGAGCCGCTGGTCGGCGAGGAGGTCGGCGCCGAGCAGATCGCCGACGTGGTGGAGGCCTGGACCGGCATCCCGACCGGCCGGATGCTCCAGGGAGAGACCGCCAAGCTGCTCGAGATGGAGTCGGTCATCGGCGAGCGGCTGATCGGCCAGCGGGAGGCGGTGACCGCCGTGAGCGACGCCGTACGACGCTCGCGGGCCGGCATCAGCGACCCCAATCGCCCGACCGGCTCCTTCCTGTTCCTCGGCCCCACCGGGACCGGCAAGACCGAGCTCGCCCGGGCGCTCGCAGACTTCCTGTTCGACGACGAGCGGGCGATGGTGCGGATCGACATGAGCGAGTACTCCGAGAAGCACTCGGTGGCCCGCCTGGTCGGCGCGCCTCCCGGCTACGTCGGCTACGACGAGGGCGGTCAGCTCACCGAGGCCGTGCGCCGTCGGCCCTACTCCGTCGTGCTGCTGGACGAGGTCGAGAAGGCCCACCCCGAGGTCTTCGACATCCTGCTCCAGGTGCTCGACGACGGCCGCCTCACCGACGGGCAGGGCCGCACGGTCGACTTCCGCAACACCCTGCTGATCCTCACCAGCAACCTGGGATCGGGGTACCTCGTCGACCCCACCATGGAGCCGGAGGAGAAGAAGGAGTCGGTGATGGCGATGGTGCGGCAGTCGTTCAAGCCGGAGTTCCTCAACCGGCTGGACGAGGTCGTGCTCTTCGACGCCCTCAGCCAGGACGACCTCGCCCGGATCGTCGACCTGCAGCTGGCGCTGCTCGAGAAGCGCCTGGCCGCCCGCCGGATCACGGTCACCGTGACCGACCCGGCCAGGGCCTGGCTGGCCGAGACCGGCTACGACCCGGCCTACGGCGCCCGTCCTTTGCGGCGGCTGATCCAGACCGCTATCGGTGACCCGCTCGCGAAGCTGCTGATCTCGGGTGAGGTGACCGACGGGGCGCGCGTCGAGGTCGACCGCTCCGCCGACGGTCTCGTGCTCACCCCCGGCGTGGTGTGATCGAGTCATGACCGAGTCGCTGCCGCGCCCCCGCCAGGTGACCATGGCGGGCTGGATGATCATCGGTGGGTCGGTCCTGGTCGTCGCCACCGTCTTCGAGACGATCACCAGCCTCAACACCCTGGAGACCCGCGAGGCGGTGACGCAGTTCCTCTCGGAGCCGCCGGGCGAGGGGCTGGGCCTCGATGTCTCCGGCGCCCTGCTCGTGCTGCGGACGGTGTCGATGGTGGCGGCGGGGTGCGCGGCCGTCGCCGCCGTGCTCGGCTTCCACGTGCTCCGGCGCAACCGGAGCGCCCGGGTGGGGGTCACCGTGGTGGCGATTCCGCTCTTCTTCACCGGCATGGTGAGCGGCGGCTTCCTCTCCTCGCTGGTCGCCGCATCCGCCCTGCTGCTGTGGCTGGAGCCGGCCCGCAACTGGTTCGACGGGATCCCCTCCGCGCGTCCATCCGAACGAGCCTCCGGCGGTTGGCCGCCGCCGCTGTCGACGCCACCGTCGGAGCCGTCCACGCCCCCCGCCCAGGCGCCGGTCACGGGGCCCAGGCCGCACGTCGGGTTCGGGACGACAGCCGCGCCTGCTGGGGTCGGCGCCCGACCGGAGCGGCGCCCCGCCGCCGTCATGTGGGCGTGCGTCCTGACCTGGGTGCTCTCCGGGATGGCCGCGTTCATGATGGGAGTCAGCGCCCTGGTGATCGCGCTCGCGCCCGACCTGGTCTTCGAGGAGCTGCGTCGGCAGAACCCCGACTTCGGTCAGCAGGGGGTGACCGACCACGCCGTCCAGGTGGCCACCTACGTCACCGCCGGGGTGACGGTGCTCTGGGCACTGGCCGCGGTGGTGCTGGCCGTGCTCGTCCTGCGGCGATCGGGATGGGCCCGGATCGCCCTGCTGGCCTCCGCGGCCTGCGCCGGTGCGACCTGTCTGGTGGCGTCGCTGGGGTCGGTGCTGATGGTGCTCCCGGCGTTCGGCTGCGCGGTGACGTTCTCGTTGCTGCTGCGCCCGGAGGTGCGGGCGTGGTTCGCCCCCCATGATCCAATGCACCCATGAGCGACTCCAACACCGGTGATACCGGCGGGTCTCCCTACGGTCCGCCGCCCAGCCAGAATCCCTACGGGCAGCCCCCGAACCCGTACGGCCAGCAACCACCGCCGCAGCAGCAGAACCCCTACGGTGAGCAGCCGCAGCAGCAGAACCCCTATGGCCAGCCGGCCCAGCCGCCGGCGTACGGCCAGCCTCCGGCCTACGGACAGCAGCCGGCGTACGGCCAGCAGCCGGCGTACGGCCAGCCCGGCTACGGCTACGGCGGCCCCGCCACCGACAGGCGACCCGGGACGGTGACCGCCGCAGCGGTGATCACCCTGATCTTCTCGGGCCTGTCCCTGTTGCTCTACGCGTTCGCCCTCATCGCCCTCGTGGTGGCCAGGGGCGAGGTGGTCACCGCGATCACGGAGGAGCCGGAGTTCGAGGATCTCGGGATCTCCGCCGACGCTGCCTACGGGGCGATCCTGGCGTTCGTGGGCGTCTTCCTCGTCTGGTCCCTGATCGCCTGCATCCTCGCGGTGCTCGTCCTGCGCCGGTCCAACGCAGCCCGGATCACGCTCGTCGTGTCGTCGGCGGTGACGGCGTTGATCAGCCTGTTCGGTATCGGCAGCGGGGTCTCCGCGATCACGCTGCTCGCGGCGGTGGCCGTCATCGTGCTGCTCTTCGTCGGTGGCGCCAACGACTGGTTCAAGGGCAAGGGCCGCCAGGCGATACCGGGGATGACGCAGTACTGAGCCGGAAGCGAGTCAGGCGCGCAGCTCCGCGTCCCCCAGCCGGCGCAATCCGTCCTCGATGACGGACGCGCCCTTGCAGAACGCCCACCGCACGAGGTGACGGCCGGCGTCGGTGTCGTGGAAGCCCTGGGTCGGGATCGCCACGACCCCGGCCCGTTCGGGCAGGGCGAGGCAGAAGGACAGCCCGTCCTCCCAGCCGAGGTCCCGCACGTCCGTGAGCGCGAAGTAGGTGCCTTCCGGGACCCGGACGTCGAGTCCGACCTCGGCGAGGCCGGAGCAGAGCAGGTCGCGCCGCTTCTGCAGGTCGGTGGCCAGCTCGAGTGGGAAGTCTGGTTCGTCGTCGAGGGCGTGGGCGATCGCGGGTTGCAGCGGCGCCCCGGAGGTGAAGGTCAACCACTGCTTCGCGGCGAGCACGGCCTCGACCAGCTCGGCCGGGCCGGTGGCCCAGCCCACCTTCCAGCCCGTGAAGGAGTAGGACTTGCCCGCACTCGACAGCGTCAGCGTGCGCTCGAACATGCCGGGCAGCGTGGCCAGAGGGACGTGCTCGTGGGCGTCGAAGACCAGGTGCTCGTAGACCTCGTCGGTGATCACGACCAGGTCGTGCTCGATCGCGAGGTCGGCGACGGCCCGGAGCTCGTCCCGGTCCAGCACCGTGCCGGTGGGGTTGTGGGGGCTGTTGAGCAGCACGAAGCGGGTTCTGGGTCCCACCGCCGCCCGGAGCTCGTCCACGTCCAGCCGGAAGTCCGGTGAGCGCAGGGTGACCGGCCGGCGTACTCCTCCGGCCATCTGGATCATCGCGACGTAGGAGTCGTAGTAGGGCTCCAGCACCACGACCTCATCGCCCTCGTCCACCAGCCCGAGCAGTGCGGCCGCGACCCCCTCGGTGCAGCCGGTGGTGACGCAGACCTGGCGGTCGGGGTCGAGGTCGAGCCCGTAGTGCCGCGCCTGGTGCCGGGCGATCGCCTCTCGCAACGCAGGGACGCCGGTACCCGGGGCGTACTGGTTCTGCCCGCCCTCGAGGGCCTCGACCGCCCGGGCGATCACCGCAGGGGGACCGTCCACGTCCGGGAAGCCCTGTCCCAGGTTGACCGAGCCGGTGCGGACCGCCAGCGCCGACATCTCGGAGAAGATCGTGGGCGGTATCCCCTGCAGGCGACGGGCAAGCATGGGGTCGAGGCTAACCGCCCGCGACCCGTCCAGCGAGTGCGCCATGATGGGCCGCGTGAAGGACATCTCCGGACTCGATCCCGACCTCGCCCGCGACATCGACGGCTGCTGCCGGCTGACCGGGGAGTTCACGCTCCGCTCCGGCCAGGTCGCCAACGAGTACTTCGACAAGTACCTCTTCGAGGCCGACCCCACGCTGCTGGCCCGGGTCGCCCGGGCCATGGTCCAGCTCCTTCCCGAGGACACCGACCTGCTCGGTGGGCTCGAGCTCGGCGGCATTCCGATCGCGACCATGGTGAGCAGCCTGACCGGACGGCCTGTCGTGTTCGTGCGCAAGCAGGCCAAGGAGTACGGCACCTGCAAGCTGGCCGAGGGCCCCGACGCCGCCGGTCGCCGGGTCACGCTGATCGAGGACGTGATCACCACCGGCGGCGCGGTGCGCGACGCGACCAGGGCACTGCGGGAGGTCGGGGCCGTCGTCGAGGTGGTGGTGTGTGCGATCGACCGCAGCCCGGAGGGGGAGAACCCTCTGGCCGACGTCGGGCTCGAGGTCCGCCCGGTGCTCACCCGCTCCCAGATGGACGCGACCCGGGGCGCTTAGGTCTCCCGGGGCTCGCTCCCCAGACCGGTGACGTTGCGGTCCGGCACGCCGTCGGCGTCGTTGTCATCGGCCTCGGGGCTCGTCGTACGACGGTGCCGCCACCACTCGTAGGCGACCGGGATCACCGAGAACGCCAGGATCACGATGATCGCCTAGTCGATGTTCTCGCCCAGCGAGGGGAGCGCCGAGCCGAGGAAGTAGCCGAGGAGCGTGATGCTGAAGACCCAGAGGACGGCCCCGACGAAGCTCCACAGCAGGAAGCGGCGGCGCTGCATCGCGGTCACGCCAGCCACCACGGTGATGTAGGTCCGCACGAACGGCACGAACCGGCCGATCACCAGCGCCTTGTTGCCGTGCCGGTCGAAGAAGGCGTGGGTCTGGTCGAAGTACTTGCGCTTCAGGATCCGGCCGTCGCGCTCGTAGAGCGGGGGGCCGATGGCGCGCCCGATCTCGTAGCCGGTCGACGTTGCCGAGGAAGGCGGCGGCGGTCAGCAGCACGAGTGCGATCGCCAGCTCGACTCCGGGGCTGCCGGAGAAGAGGTCGAGTCGCTCGGTCGCAGATGAACAGACCCATCGCGAAGCAGCAGGGTGTCGCCGGGGAGGAACGGGAAGAACAGGCCGCACTCGACGAAGACGATGACGAGGCTGATCCAGAGGAACTCCTGCCCGAACTGTTCCAGCAGGTAGTCCGGGATCCATCCAGTCCATGCCCAACAGGAGCGGAGTGATCTCCGCGAGTGCGCCCACTGCGTCAGACTAGCCGGGCGGCCCAACGCGGATTGTGAACGTCTAGGGTCCGCCCCATGGAGGACCAGCGAGCGCCGTACGACCCGATGCCGCACGGCCCCGGCGAGGTCGGTGTCGGCCCGTGGCCCGGCCCGTGGCCCGAGGGCGAGCAGTACGACGCCCAGCTGCTCGCGGAGGGCGACCGGCGCAACGTGGTGGATCGCTACCGCTACTGGACCCTGGAGGCGATCCGGGCCGACCTGGACACCCGCCGGCACGACTTCCACGTCGCGATCGAGAACTGGCAGCACGACTTCAACATCGGCACCATCGTCCGGACCGCCAACGCCTTCCTCGCCGCGGAGGTGCACATCGTCGGCAACCGGCGCTGGAACCGGCGTGGGGCGATGGTGACCGACCGCTACCAGCACGTCCGGCACCACGAGACGGCGGCCGATCTCGCGGCCTACCTCCACACCGCCGGGGTGCGGCTGCTCGGCATCGACAACCTTCCCGGATCGGACCACCTGGAGACGATGGCGCTCCCTCGCCGGGTCTGCTTCCTGTTCGGTCAGGAGGGGCCCGGACTGTCCGAGCTGGCGCGGAAGTCGTGTGACGGGACGTTCTCCATCGCCCAGTTCGGCTCCACCCGCTCGATCAACGCCAGCGCGGCCGCCGCGATCGCCATGCACGCCTGGGTCCGGGAGTACGCCGACCTGTCCGGGGACGACGCCTGGCGGGGTTGACCCAGCGGCGCTGAGTCAGTTGCTCGTGCGGGAGTAGCAGCCCCACGACGTGGTCGCCCAGCCGCCACGGATCGCGCCGCGGAAGCGCCACGCGAAGGAGTCGGTGGTGACCCGGGAGGGGCACCGGCGAATCGCAGCCCGCCGGAACTGCCGCTCGGTCGGGTAGGCCTTCTGGTCGATGACGAACGTCCCGGTGGCCCGCCACGCGTGCCTGCGGGCACAGATCGTCTTGATGAAAGTGCGCCCCTTGAGGCAGGCCGCGATGCGTTCCGGGTGGGGCTGCGCACCCAGCGCCGGCACGCTGTCGGTGGGCAGTTGGCCAGCGCCGACCCGGCCCGCAGGACGAGGTCACAGCGGATCCACCGCGCACCGCGTTCGCGCTGGGCCTTGGTCGGCATGAACCAGCCCGCTGAGTAGGCCGTCATCGCCCGGCTGCGGAAGGTGCCGCCCAGCGCCTCCGTCCACGCGGGGTTGCAGATGCGCGTGGCGATCCGCGTCAGCTTCTGGATCGAGGCCCCCCAGCTCACACCCCTGGGCAGCCGCACGGTGTCGATGACCCGCGAGGTGTGCGGCTGGGAGCAGTCGATCGGTGCCTCGTTGTTGGACGCGCGGTTGAACTCGTCCATGGTGAGCGCCCGGCACTCGCCGACCGCCGGCTGCTGGAAGGCGGGTCCGGCGTGTGCCGGTGCCGTCGTCGCGACGACAGCCGCCAGCGGTGCCAGGAGCATGAGTACGACGGCCAGCAGCGTGTCGCGTCCGGCGACGGGCCCGGGGGTCTTCATCACGGTCAGGTCCTTGTCTCGAGCTGTGTCGCCACACCCTAGTCAGCGGGAGGCCGCTCCGGCGAGCACCCTCTCGGCACGGTGGATGAGCCCGAGAGGGCCCCGCACGGCGTACGTGCGGGACCCCCGGGTCACGGCTACCAGGCTCGGCGGCACTCCGAGAAGTCGATCCACTTCGCCTCGCCACGCCGGATGAAGACCTGTTGTTGTTGCAGCACCGTGCCGTGCTTCTCACAGGTCAGCGTGTAGCGCTCGATCTTGCCCGGGGTGTGCCGGGTGACCGAGTCGAAGAGCTTCTCGGTGAGGGTGTAGCTCGGCGTCGCGGATGCGAAGTTGATGACCCGCAGGATGTAGGTGCCGGCCGGGGCGCCGTTGATGTCGACCCGTTCCTTGTCGCCGACGAAGTTCCCGGAGCTGCCGACCTTCTTCAGCTTCCCGTCCCGGGTCTTGCGGTAGACCTCGAGGTCCAGGTCGTCCGGGGTCGGCCAGTCGAGGCTGGTCTGGAAGACGTCGGCGGGTCCGTTCAGCACGAACTTGTGGTCGACGTGGCTGGAGGGCTCGATCGGACCGCCCTCGATGACCTTCTTGCGGAAGGGCTTGTCGCTCAGGTCCTCATAGGGGTGCGAACGGACCACCGGCCGCGTGGACGGGTTGACGATCCACCTGAGGTCGCGCTTGCCGGCCGTGATCGCGGTGTTGACGCCGTCCTTGAACGAGGACTCCCAGGTGGGGGTGCGGAAGTTCTTCTCCAGCCGGATCGTCGCCCCCTTGGGTGCGTTCCCCCTGAGGATGCCGGTGTAGCGCGTGTCGACGGCGTGCTCGAGGGCGATCAGGTAGGCCTCGCGGTTGCCCTTGCCGGCGTACTTGCCCTTGCCGAGGTACTCGTCGACGACCTGCGGGAACGGCGGGTGGAACTCGTTGGGGCCGATCTCGAAGGTGTAGCCGTAGCCGCCGGTGGCGTTGTAGGACCAGTCCTCGGTGGTGCCGGTGGTGTCGTAGAGCTGCCAGCCGTGGATGTTGGCGTAGCCGTTCTGTGCCGCCATCCGGGCCCCGAGGCGCTTGAGCCCACGCTCGTCCGGAGAGTCACCGACGGGCTTGCCGTCGGCGCCGAGGGTGTTGGGGTTGACGCCGTTGGGACGCAGCACGAGGTTCGAGAACGTGTGGTTGGAGATCAACATCGTCGTCTGGCGGCTGGCGATGAGGTCATGGATGTTCTTGGTCTCGGGCTCGGAGAAGGCGCTGGCACCGCGGTAGGTCGGGTCGGCCGGTCCGGCCTCGAGCGTGCTGGGGTTGGGCTCGGTCGGGGCCGCGCCCGGACCGCCCCAGAACCCGCCGTAGTTGCGGTTGAGGTCGACGCCGACGCCGAAGCCGCCGTTGCTGGTGGCGGTGGCCGCGCAGCTGCCGTCGGGGGTGTCCTCGCCGTCGACGACCCGGCAGTTCTTGCGCTTGTAGGTCTGTCCGGGCGTGGCCAGGATGGAGGTGCTGCCGCTCAGCGGGTCGTTGGGGTTCAGCTCGCGGAGGTCGGAGTACTCACCGTCGGTGCGGGACAGGTCGAAGCCGTCCGGGTTGGAGACGGGTACGACGACCACCCGGGCCTGCTTGAGCAGGCGGGTGATCCGGGCGCTCCTGCCGTAGTGCTTCACCAGGTCGAAGGCGAACTCCATCGCCAGCTCGCCCGAGGGCCACTCGCGGGCGTGGTGGAGGCCGAGGAGGACGAACGTGGGCTCGCCGCGGTTGGGCTGGCGCACTCCCTGGCTGATCTCGACGCCGAACGTCTTGTTGCCGTCGAGCGTGGGGCGCTTGAGCGCGAACTTCTTGACCAGGCCGGGGTGCTTCTTCGCGAGCCTCGTCATGTCCGCGTTGTAGTCCTCGAGGGTGCGGTAGGAGTCGCGACCCGACGGCAGGGGCGACCGGCCGACGCTGGCGGCGTACGTCTTGTTCGCCTCTGCGATCTGGATGCCGCGCCGGATGAGGTCGGGGATCCGCACGTCGTAGGTGAACTTCGCCTGGCTCAGCCTGCTCAGCTCGTCGCGCGAGTGGATCACCACCTCGACGTAGTCGTGGCCGGCGTGCTCGGTCAGGTCGAGCCCCAGCGTCTGCAGCCGCTGCTTGTCGGAGGCGAACGGGGTGTCGACGGTGACCAGCTTGGGGTGGAACGCCGCAGGTTCGCTGCTGACGGCCGCGGTGGGGACGGTGAGCATCGCGGCGCCGACGGCCAGGGTGGCCACCGCTCCGGCGAGGCGGAGCCTGGCGAGTCGGGCGAGGGGAGAACGGGGCACGGGTGACTCCTCGGGAACGTGCGGCGGGTTGTCCGCCATGCCCAGATCAACGGTCCAGCGGCCGTCTGGTCACGCCAGGGAGGGGACTAGGGTGAGGAGGAGTCCAGACCCGTGTTGCGAGGAGACGCCCGCATGCCCATTGCCACTCCCGAGGTCTACGCAGCGATGCTCGACGCGGCGAAGGAGAAGGCCTTCGCCTTCCCGGCCATCAACGTGTCCTCGTCCCAGACGCTCAATGCTGCCCTCAAGGGGTTCGCCGACGCCGGTTCCGACGGCATCATCCAGGTCTCGACCGGTGGAGCGGAGTACCTCTCGGGCCCGTCGGTGAAGAACATGGTGACCGGGTCGGTGGCGTTCGCGAGCTACGCCGCCGAGGTGGCGAAGAACTACCCGGTCAACATCGCGCTGCACACCGACCACTGCCCGAAGGACAAGCTCGACGGCTTCGTCCGGCCGCTGGTGGAGATCTCCGCCGAGCGGGTCTCCCGGGGCGAGAACCCGCTCTTCCAGTCGCACATGTGGGACGGCTCCGCCGTACCCCTGGAGGAGAACCTGCAGATCGCCGAGGAGCTGCTCGCCCGCTGCGCGGCCGCCCGGATCATCCTCGAGGTCGAGATCGGCGTCGTGGGTGGCGAGGAGGACGGAGTCGCGAACGAGATCAACGACCAGCTCTACACCACCCCCGAGGACGCGCTGGCCACCGTCAGCGCACTCGGCACCGGCGACCGGGGCCGCTACATGGCGGCCCTGACCTTCGGCAACGTGCACGGTGTCTACAAGCCCGGCAACGTGAAGCTGCGCCCGGAGATCCTCAAGACCGCCCAGGAGGCCGTGGTCGAGAAGCTCGGCCTGGAGCCGGGCGCGAAGCCCTTCGACCTGGTCTTCCACGGCGGCTCTGGCTCGACCGCCGAGGAGATCGGTGCCGCCGTCGACTACGGCGTGGTGAAGATGAACGTCGACACCGACACCCAGTACGCCTTCACCCGTCCGGTCGCGGACCACATGTTCAGCAACTACGACGGCGTGCTCAAGGTCGACGGCGAGGTCGGCAACAAGAAGGTCTACGACCCCCGCTCGTGGGGCAAGGCCGCTGAGGCCGGCATGGCCCAGCGGGTCGTCGAGGCGTGTGAGAACCTCCGCTCCAGCGGCACCTCGCTGGGGGCCTGATGAGCCACCCGGACCTGATGGCCGGGCCGCCGCCCACCCACCTGCCGGAGGACCCGGCCGCCAGCGAGCTGGCCGCGGGTGCGGCCCCGGTCGACGTCGTACGTCGCCACCCGGCGTCCCCCTTCGCATGGGCCGCCCTGGCCGAGCTGGCGCGCGACGACGAGGGCTGACGACGTGACGGTCTACGCCTACTCCCGGGTCGGCTACCACCGCAGCCTCGATCTGCTGCGCCGCAACGGCTGGAAGGGCCACGGTCCCGTCCCGTGGGAGCACGAAGCCGAACCGCGGTTTCCTGCGTTGTCTCGCCGTCCTCGCCCTCTCGGCGCGCGCCATCGGCGAGTCCGAGGAGTGGGACCGGTGCTCCGGGTTCCTGCGCGACAGCAGCCCTGCTGCCTACGACGAGCTCCTGGGCTGACGCTCCTGGCCGCCGGTCCGCATCAGCGGTGAGTGAGGACTGCGCCGGGCGAGTGGTGTCAGTCCAGCCTCACCGCTGGAGGGTGGACTGGTCACTCAAGGGCTCCCCGTCGTCGATCAAGGGTGGGGCAGCGACAGCAGCGAGCGGACCTTCTCCGGGCCCAGGGCCACGATCAGCGTGGGCAGGCGCGGGCCGCGGTCCTTGCCGACGAGCAGGTTGTAGAGGAGCCGGAAGAACTCCTTCTGGTCGGCCTTCACCTCGTCGGTCGGCGCGGCGTCGAGCGCCAGGCCGTTGGCGAGCTTCGGGACGCCGTAGACCAGCGTGGTGACGGGTTCGACGTCGAGGTCACCGTCGGGCAGCTCGGCGAGGAGCAGCCGGAGCCAGTCGGCCTCACGGGTCGACAGCGCGGCCAGCCGGTCGGTGTCGGGTGTCTCTCGCACGATCGTCCGCTCGGAGTCAGGCACGAACTCCGAGGTCCAGTGCATCGCCCGGGACAGGCGCGGCTCCAGGTCGTCGACCGAGGAGTGCTCGTGCCCGACGCGGCCGATGACCCGGCTGATCAGCTCCGCGGACCCGGCCGTCACGTCGGCGACCGAGGCCAGCGTCCGGAACGGCACCACCACGGGCGGCGTCGGCAGGGTTCCCGCAGTCGCCGTCGCGGCGGCCCGCTCGTAGGCGAGCACCGCCACGTCCCGCTTGGTCGCAGCCTTGCGGCCCAGGGCGTCCCACTCGTCGTAGAGCCGGACCACCTCGGGCCCGAAGTCGATGTTGAAGGTCTGGCGGGGCTGCCGACGCACGTAGAGCCAGCGCAGGATCGGGGCCTCGAGGATCCGCAAGGCGTCGGCGGCGGTGGGCGCCCCTCCGGCCGAGGACGACATCTTCTGCATGCCCGCGAAGCCCACGAAGCCGTAGCCGAACCAGGCCGGACGGGACATCTCGAAGATGCTCTCCACGAGCTCGTGGCCGACGGTGAACGACGAGCCGGGCGTCGCATGGTCCATCCCGGCGGGCTCGAAGTCGACGTGCTCGAATGCCCATCGCATCGGCCAGTCGACCTTCCAGACCAGCTTGCCGTCGGTGTCGGAGTCGATGTCGAAGCGCCCGTGGTAGCCGCACACCCGGCAGGTGTAGGCGATGACGGGGTCGGTGAAGTCGGTGAGGTCGAGGGTGTCGCGGCCGCAGGAGGAGCAGTAGGGCTTGAACGGGAACCGCGCGAGCTCGCCGGAGGGGCCGACCGGCGGCTCCTCCTCCGCTTCCGACTCGACCGGTTCCGCCTCCTTCCTCGTCCGGTGCCGGGCGAGGATCTCCTCGATCTCGTCGCGCCGCTCGATGGCGGTGCGCACGGTCGACCGGTAGACCCCGGCGCGGTAACGCTCGGTCTGGGAGACCTCCTCCATCTCGACGCCGAGGTCGGCCAGCGCCGTGCGCAGGGGCTCCTTGAAGTGCTCGGCCCAGGAGTCGTGGCACCCCCACGGGTCCGGCACGGCCGAGAGCGGCCGGCCGATGTGCTCCGACCAGGCCGGGTCGACGCCGGCCGGCACCCGCCGGAACCGGTCGAAGTCGTCCCACACGTGCAGGTGACGGACCTGGGCACCGCGGCGGTGCAGCTCGTCGGCGACGAAGTGGACGGTGAGGAACTCCCGCAGGTTGCCCAGGTGCACCGGGCCGGAGGGACTGGCGCCCGAGGAAACGGTGACCGGATTGCCCTCGCCGGCGTGGCGGACGGCGTCGTCGGCGGCGCGGGTCACCCAGTCGGTGGGTTCGCCCTGCCCGCCTCGTGCCATCGTCTCGCTCCTGCGTCGTTCGACCACTGCCAACGCCGAACGCTACCGGGGGACCGGACCTGGCGCGGCGGCGGGAAGGGCCGCGGAGCAGGCGCGGCAGCGCACATGGAGAGGGCGTCGGACCCGCATGCGAGTCCAACGCCCTGCCACGCGTCTGCCGCTCGACTCCATCCCCCGATGTGGGTCGAGCGGCGGCCGGGCCACCCAAGGTGGCTCAAACGCACGCGACGCTACCCAAAATGATGCACCTGACCCATCCCTGCCACATGGCTCCCGGCTGCCGCTGGCACTAAGATGCCACGATGTCGCGCCGCGCCCCCGTCTCCACGCTCTCGGCGCTGGGGCTGACCCGCGAGGAGGAGCGGCTCTACCAGCGGCTCCTCCCACTGTCGGGAAGCGAGGTCGACGTGGTGGCAGCGGGCCTGCGGATCCCACCCGACGAGCTGTCCGGCCAGATCGAGGGCCTGGCTGGTCGGGGCATCGTGCAGCATCGAGCACGGCCGGGTCCACGTGCTGTCCCTGTCGGCCGTCGTCTCGGCCTACGTCGCCCGCGAGGCGGAGGCCGCCGTACGCACCCGCGAGCGGCTCGATGACATCGCCGCCGCCATCCCCTTCCTGGCCGCTGCCGGCACCCGCCCCGGGCCGGGTGAGGTCGAGAACGTCCAGCTCCTCGACGGCGAGGTCAGCACCGGCGGCAACCCGCTCCAGCTGCTGACCAAGATGGTCGAGGAGAGCCGGGGTGACCTGTTGTGGCTGCGGCCCGACGCCTGGGACCTGCCTCGGGAGGCGGCGGTGGCGGAGGTCGTGGCCGCGGCGATCGCGACCGGGCGCCGATCGCGGGCGATCTACCCCGTCCGGGCGCTGCAGGAGGCGCGCGAGGTGCTCCTCGCCCGGGCCCGCGCCGGAGAACAGGTCCGGGTCATCGCCGACCTCCCGACCCGGATGTTCGTGCTCGGCTCCACCCACGCCGTCGTACCCGAGCCGCTCGGCATGGCCGACGAGCCGCGGATCCTGGTCCGGCAGCGGGCACTGGTCGAGGCGCTGACCATGCTGTTCGAGCTGATGTGGGAGCGGGCCGCCCCCGTGGCGGACATGGACTTCGGCGACGCGCGGCCCGACCTGCGCCGGTTCCTGCTCCAGGAGCTGGCAGCGGGCGCCAGGGACGAGCAGATCGCCCGGACGCTGGGCATCAGCCTGCGGACGGTACGCCGCCGCGTCGCCGACCTGCTGATCGAGCTGGGCGTCGACAGCCGGTTCCAGGCCGGAGTGGAGGCGGTCCGCCGCGGCTGGTTGTGGGCCGGACCGGGTCAGGGCAGCACCATCGAGTAGGCCTTGGGCTCGACGTGCCAGGTCCGGTTCCGTTCGGGTCCGTAGACCTCGCCGTCGGCGGCGCAGTAGAACTCCTCGCCGCTGATCGACACCCGCTCGCCGCGCAGATAGATCACGTCGTCGCGCTCGTGATGGCGGCCACGGGTCAGGTGGGCGGCGTACGCGAGCCTCGCCCAGGGCCCGATCGCGCGCGAGATCATCACGTCGACCTTGCCGTCCTCGGGGTCGGCCTCGGGAGCCAGCGCGGCGCCGCCGCCGACGGTCGGGCCGTTGCCGATCGCGACCATGAGGACCGGGTGGTCGAAGTCGACGACCACCTCTCCGTCGACCTCCACGCGCAGCCGGAGGTACGGAGGCTTGACGGCCGCCAGGAGCGCGCCGATGGGGTAGCCGGCGCGGCCCAGGTTGAGCCGGCCGTAGCCGATCTTGCCCAGGCGGTCCTTCCAGCGCTGCCCGCGGCGACTGGCCTGCGCCCCCGCGCCGACGTGCACGTTGTTGACGACCACGCCTCCGAGCTCGTCGACGATCAGGTCGACCGGGCGGATCTCCCCGTCGACCAGCACCCGGGCGGCCTCCTCGGCGTCGAGGGGGATCTCCATGGCGCGGGCGAAGTCGTTGCCCGTCCCGAGGGGCAGCAGGCCGATGACGGCCTTGGACAGGTCGTGCCGGCGGTGGAGCGCGGCCACCACGGCGTGCAGGCTGCCGTCACCGCCGGCCACGACGATGATGCGCGAGCCGGCCCGGTGCAGGACGCCGTCGAGCTCGCCGGGGTTGGAGGTCGCGGTCACCTCGATCGACACCTCGTCGAAGAGGGACGCGAGCGCCCGGTCGAGGGTTTCCTCGTCAGCCGTGCCCGCGTCCCTGTTGGTGATCACCAGCAACGACTCCACGCGACGGACCCTAGCCCAACGATCGCAACCTCCCGCAGCGTCTAAGGTGTCGGTGGTTCACCGAATGCGCCCGAAGGAGTGCGGATGCCCGCGATCGTGATCCTCGGAGCCCAGTGGGGCGACGAGGGCAAGGGCAAGGCGACCGACCTGCTGGCCACCCAGCACGAGTCGGGTGCCGACTCCATCGACTTCGTGGTCCGCACCAGCGGCGGCCACAACGCGGGCCACACGATCGTCGTCGACGGCGAGAAGTTCGCGACCCACCTGCTGCCGAGCGGGATCCTCACCCCCGGGTGCACCAGCGTGATCGGCAACGGGGTCGTCGTCTCGCCCGAGGCCCTGTTCCGGGAGCTGGATGAGCTCGAGGCGCGAGGGGTCGACGTGACCCGCCTCGTCGTCAGCGCCAACGCGCACGTCATCGCGTCGTACCACTCCACCATCGACAAGGTCACCGAGCGCTTCCTCGGCAAGAACCGGATCGGCACGACCGGCCGCGGCATCGGTCCGGCGTACGCCGACAAGATCAACCGCATCGGCATCCGGATCGCCGACCTCTTCGACGAGTCGATCCTGACCCAGAAGGTCGAGGGGTCCCTCGACGTGAAGAACCAGCTGCTGGCCAAGGCCTACAACCGTCGCGCGGTGGCGGTCGACGCGGTGGTCGAGGAGCTGCTGTCGTACGCCGACCGGCTGCGGCCGATGGTCGCCGACACCGCGCTGCTGCTCAACCGGGCACTCGACGAGGGCAAGACAGTGCTGTTCGAGGGCGCCCAGGCGACCATGCTCGACGTCGACCACGGCACCTACCCGTTCGTGACGAGCAGCAACGCGGTGGCGGGCGGGGTGTGCACCGGAGCCGGCGTCGGCCCGACCCGCATCGATCGGGTGATCGGGGTGATCAAGGCCTACACCACCCGCGTCGGGTCGGGCCCGTTCCCCACCGAGCTGTTCGACGAGGACGGCGAGAAGCTCTGGAAGGTCGGCGGCGAGGTCGGGGTCTCGACCGGCCGGGACCGGCGGTGCGGCTGGTACGACGCGGTCATCGCCCGCTACGCGTCCCGGGTCAACGGCCTGACCGACCTCTTCCTGACCAAGCTCGACGTTCTCTCCAGCTGGGAGCGGGTGCCGGTGTGCGTCGCCTACGACATCAACGGGGTGCGCCACGACGAGATGCCGATGACGCAGTCGGAGTTCCACCACGCCAAGCCCGTCTACGAGTTCCTCGACGGCTGGTGGGAGGACATCTCCGGCTGCCGCACCTTCGCGGACCTGCCGAAGAACGCCCAGGCCTACGTCGAGGCGCTCGAGGAGATGTCCGGAACCCGGATCTGGGGGGTCGGCGTCGGTCCGGGCCGCGAGCAGACCCTCGTCGTCCACGAGTGACTCGCAGGAGAGTGAGCGGCATGACCGAGACCGGCTACGTCTTCGATCCGTTCGCCCCCGGCTTCACCGACGACCCCTACCCGGAGTACGCCCGGCTTCGCGATGCCGATCCGGTCCACGAGAACCCGCTGGGGTTCTGGGTCGTGTCGACCTACGACGAGGTCAACCAGCTGCTGCGCTCGGGTCACTCGGTGGAGGAGCGCCACGTCGCGCCGGGGCCGATGCAGCAGATCGCGGACGAGGTCTACGGCGAGCGCGAGGAGCGGATGCACGGGCTCTCGATGCTCGACAAGGACCCGCCCGACCACACCCGCTTGCGCAAGCTGGTGTCGCGGGCGTTCACGCCGAAGACGATCGCGGCCCTCGAGCCCGAGGTGGAGCGGCTGGTCGACGAGGCGCTGGACCGGATGGCCGAGCGAGGGCGACGTCGACCTCGTCGAGGCGCTGGCGTATCCGCTCCCGTTCAACGTGATCACGCGGATGCTGGGCATGCCGGAGGCCGACCACGCGCGGATGCGGGAGCTCGCCGGGATCCTCGTCCGGTCGCTGGAGCCCGTGGTGGATGCCGATGCCTTCCGGGAGATCCTCGACGCCGACAACGAGCTCTCGGCCATCGCCGCCGACGTCATCGAGCGCAAGCGTCGGGAGCCGGGCGACGATCTGCTCACCGCCCTGATCCGGGCCGAGGACGACGGGGACGTCCTCGACGACGAGGAGCTCGTGGCGCAGGTGCTGCTGCTCTACATCGCCGGCCACGAGACGACCGTCAACCTGATCGCCAACGGGACGCTTGCGCTGCTCCGCAACGCCGACCAGCTCTCGCAGCTGCGCGAGCGACCGGACCTCGCCGGCAACGCGGTCGAGGAGCTGCTCCGCTACGACTCCCCGGTGCAGATGAGCCGACGGATCACTCTCGAGCCGTACGTCGTGGCCGGTCGCGAGATCCCCGCCGGGACGTTCGTGATTGCCAGCCTCGCCTCTGCCAACCGCGATCCCGGCCGATGGGGGCCCGGACGCGCATGAGCTGCGCCTGGACCGGGAGGACGCGCGCGCCCACCTCTCGTTCGGCGCCGGCGTCCACCACTGCCTCGGCGCGGCCCTGGCCCGGCTCGAGGGTCGGGTCGCGATCCAGCGGCTGGTCGCCCGGTTCCCGGACCTGCGGCTGACGGGAGAGCCGGACTGGAACGGCCGGATCAACCTGCGGGGTCCTCAGCACCTGCCGGTGGCCGTCGCATGAGCCCCAGCGCGGACCTGTCCACCCTGAGCATCGCGATCACCGGCGGGGCCCGCGGGATCGGCCTGGCCACTGCGGCCCGGCTGTCGCGGGCGGGCGCCCGGGTCGTGGTCGGCGACCGCGACGTCGAGGTCGCCACGAAGGCCACCGCCGACCTGGAGGTCGAGGTCCTGCCCCTCGACGTCGCCGACCCCGCGTCGTGGCGGTCCTTCGCCGGCTCCGCCGGGCCGCTCGACGTCCTGGTCAACAACGCGGGAATCATGCCGGTGGGCCCGGTGGTCGATGAGCCCGACCAGGTCACGCGGGCGATCCTCGACGTCAACCTGCTGGGCGTCATCACCGGCACCAAGATCGTCACCCCGGCGATGATCAAGCGGGGCCGGGGGCACATCGTCAACGTCGCCTCGGGCGTCGGCCGGGTCGCTGTGCCGAACGGCGCGACGTACGCCGCCTCCAAGTTCGGCGTGGTCGGCTTCACCGAGGCCACGCGGGGCGAGCTCGCGCCGTACGGCGTCGACGTCTCCATGGTCCTGCCCACCGTCGTGCAGACCGAGCTCGCGGCCGGGGTGTCCCAGGCGCGGTTCGTGAAGCCGGTGAGCGCCGAGGACGTTGCCGCGGCCATCGAGGCGGTCATCCGCAGGCCCCGTCCGGAGACGTGGGTGCCGCGCTGGACCCAGGGCATGGTGCGCGCCACCCAGCTGCTCCCGCGCCGGGCCCAGGAGGCGATCTCGCGGGTCTTCCACGCCGACGCCATCCTGACCGGCGCCGACGCGGCCGCCCGTGCCGACTACGAGCGGCGGGTCCGCCCGTGAAGACCCTCGTCATCGGCACCGGTGGGCGCGAGCACGCGCTGGCCCGAGCCCTGTCCCTCGACCCGCACGTGACCGAGGTGCACGCCGCACCGGGCAACCCCGGCATCGCGGCCGTCGCGACCCTCCACGACGTCGACCCGATGAACGGTGCCGACGTCGCCGCGCTCGCCGAGAAGCTCAGCGTGGACCTGGTCGTCGTCGGTCCCGAGGCGCCGCTGGTCGCCGGGGTCGCGGACGCCGTCACCGAGCGGGGGATCGCCTGCTTCGGTCCGTCGGCAGCGGCGGCGCAGCTCGAGGGATCCAAGGCGTTCGCGAAGGACGTGATGGCGGCCGCGGGCGTTCCGACCGCCGCGGCCCGGCTGTGCACCACGCCGGAGGAGGCCGCGTCGGCGCTCGACGAGTTCGGTGCTCCCTACGTGGTCAAGGACGACGGGCTGGCCGCGGGCAAGGGTGTGGTCGTCACCTCCGACCGCGCCGCCGCGCTCGCCCATGCCGAGGGCTGCGAACGGGTGGTGATCGAGGAGTACCTCGACGGCCCGGAGGTCTCGCTCTTCGCGATCACTGACGGCTTCTGCGTCTACCCCCTCCAGCCGGCCCAGGACTTCAAGCGGATCCGCGACGGCGACCAGGGCCCCAACACCGGGGGGATGGGCGCCTACACCCCGCTCCCGTGGGCACCGGCCGATCTTGTCGACGAGGTGCTGTCCACGGTGCTCCAGCCGACGGTCGACGAGATGGCACGTCGAGGTACGCCGTTCCGGGGGTTGCTCTACGTCGGGCTCGCACTCACCTCCCGCGGGATCCGCGTGGTGGAGTTCAACGCCCGCTTCGGCGATCCCGAGACCCAGCCTCTCCTGGCGCTCCTCGAGTCGCCGCTCGCACCGCTCCTGCTCGGGGCCGCCAACGGGGCGCTCGCGGAGGTCCCGCCTCCCGCATTCCGCCCCGGCGCGGCGGTCGCGGTCGTGCTGGCCTCGGCCGGCTACCCCGAGTCCTCCTCGAAGGGCGACGCCATCATCGGCATCGAGGCCGCCGAGGCGCTCGACGACGTCCATGTGATCCACGCCGGGACGGCGGTCGCGGACGGCGACGTGGTCACCGCGGGTGGCCGGGTGCTGGCGGTCGTCGGCACCGGCTCGTCCGTCGCGGCCGCACGGGAGGCGGCGTACGCAGGGGTCGAAGAGATCGCGTTCGACGGTGCCCAGCACCGCTCCGACATCGCGGCCGCCGTCGGCTCGGCCCGGGCGATCGGGTAACGCCGCGTTGTGGCAGCTACCTGACCGATATACCGGTCAGGTAGCACACACAATGCAGCGTTACCGCGGACGCCGGCCCTCACTGGTCAGGGGCGGATCGGGTGTCGGGCTGGTGACGATCCCCGAGGATGGGAGAATCCGGCACGTGACTGTTCCCAACGTCCTCGCCACCCGCTACGCCGGGGAGGACCTCGTCCGCATCTGGTCGCCGGAGCACAAGATCGTCCTCGAACGCCAGCTGTGGATCGCGGTGCTCAGGGCCCAGCGCGACCTCGGGATCGACGTGCCCGACGGGGTCATCGAGGCTTACGAGGACGTCGCCGACAAGGTCGACCTCGAGTCGATCGCGGCTCGTGAGCGGGTCACCCGGCACGACGTGAAGGCCCGGATCGAGGAGTTCAGTGCGCTGGCCGGGCACGAGCACATCCACAAGGGCATGACCTCGCGCGACCTGACCGAGAACGTCGAGCAGCTCCAGGTCCTCTCCTCGCTCAGGCTGATCCGGGACCGCACGGTCGCCGTCCTGGCACGGCTCGCCCGGCTGGCCGCCGAGCACGAGACGACCGTCATGGCGGGCCGGTCGCACAACGTGGCCGCGCAGGCGACCACGCTCGGCAAGAGGTTCGCCACGATCGCCGACGAGATGCTGGTCGCGCTGGAGCGCGTCGAGGACCTGCTGAGCCGCTACCCGCTGCGCGGCATCAAGGGGCCGATGGGCACGGCCCAGGACATGCTCGACCTCCTGGACGGCGACGAGACCAGGCTGGCCGACCTCGAGCAGCGGGTCGCCGCCCATCTCGGCTTCCGGCGGGTGCTGACCTCCGTCGGGCAGGTCTACCCCCGCTCCCTCGATTTCGACGTCGTGGCCGCGCTGGTGCAGCTCGTCTCCGGGCCCGCCAACCTGGCCACCACGATCCGCCTGATGGCCGGCAACGAGCTGGTCACCGAGGGGTTCGTCGAGGGCCAGGTCGGGTCGTCGGCGATGCCGCACAAGATGAACACCCGGTCCTGTGAACGGGTCAACGGCCTGGCAGTTGTGCTCCGCGGCTGCCTCTCCATGGTCGGGGAGCTCACCGGCGACCAGTGGAACGAGGGTGACGTCTCGTGCTCGGTCGTACGACGGGTCGCGCTGCCGGACGCCTTCTTCGCCGCGGACGGGTTGTTCCAGACCTTCCTGACGGTGCTCGACGAGTTCGGCGCCTTCCCCGCCGTGATCCAGCGCGAGCTCGACCGCTACCTGCCGTTCCTGGCCACCACCAAGGTGCTGATGGCCGCCGTGCGCAACGGCGTCGGCAGGGAGACCGCCCACGAGGCGATCAAGCAGGCGGCCGTCGGCACCGCCCTCGACATGCGGGCCGGCGCGACCGACAACGACGTGTTCGCCCGGCTGGCCGCCGACGAGCGGCTCGGGCTGACGGCGGAGCAGCTGGACTCCCTGGTGGCGGAACCCATCACGTTCACCGGGGCCGCCGTCGCCCAGACCCAGTCCGTCTGCCGCCGGGTGGCGGAGGTCGTCGGACAGCATCCGGAGGCGGCGGAGTACTCGCCCGGGGCGATCCTCTAGTTCCATCCTCTGGCTCGGCGTTGCCACGGGGGCGCACCATCGAGTCATGGAGCTGCGGCTGGCCACCATGGCCGACCTGCCGACGCTGCGGACCGTCATGGACGCCGCGATCGCCGAGCTGCAGAAGGACTTCCTCAGCGAGGAGCAGATCGAGTCCAGCCGCACGATCATGGGACTCGACACCCAGCTCGTCGAGGACGGGACCTACTTCGTCGTCGAGCACGAGGGCGAGGTCGTCGGCTGCGGCGGCTGGAGCCGACGGGCCACGCTCTACGGCAGTGACACCACCGCGGGGCGGGACGCCCACCTGCTCGACCCACCCTCGGAGGCCGCCCGGGTGCGGGCGATGTACACCCTTCCGCGCTTCGCCCGGCGCGGAGTGGGCTGGATGATCCTGGAGGCCTGTGAGGAGGCGGCGGCTGCCGAGGGCTTCACCCGGATGTCCCTGATGGCCACCCTGTCCGGGGTGCCGCTCTACTCGAGGTACGGCTTCGTGGAGGTCGAGCGCCTGCCCGATGCCCGGACCTCGGGGAGGGCCGCGGGGGCGCCGGTGCCGTGCATCAGGATGGAAGGACCGATCCGCCCGCGACCCGCAGGTCACGCACGGCCATCACCATCGCCACCGCCAGCACGCCCAGGGCGGTGAACAGCGCAGCCCGCAGCGCGTCACCCGGCGGCGTCTCGACCAGCTGGTACGCCGTCATCAGCAGCGCCGCGCCGATGGCCGACCCGATCCGGGCGCCGGTCTGGAGCGCTCCGCCGGCCGCGCCACCCATCGCCGGCGGCACCTCCGCCAGGCTCAGCGTGAAGTTGGGGGAGATCACTCCGCCGCCACCGAGCCCGGCCAGGAGCAGGGTCGGCACCATCACCCACCACAGGTCATCCGGCCCCCGGCCGGGCACGAGCACAGTGGCTCCGAGCACCCCCGTCATCATCACCGTGAGCGAGATGACGGTGACCCTCCGGCCCACGACCGACACGAGGCGTCCGGCCAAGGGCGCGGTCACCGCAGATCCGAGGGCGAACGGGGTGATGAGGAGGCCGGTGGTGAGGGGTGACAGGCCGAGGCCGTCCTGCAGGTAGACCGACAGGACGAGGAAGATCCCGGTGAACCCGGTGAAGTAGAGCGTCTGGATCGCCAGCCCGCCGGCGTAGCCGGGGGTCCTGCGCAGCAGACCGACGTCGAGGATCGGCGCACCGCCGGTGCGTACGACGCGTCGTTCCCAGTGCACGAAGCCGGCGAGGAACGCCGGAGCCAGGACCAGCAGGACCAGAGGCAGCCGGGCACCGCCCTCCAGGCTCACCAGCGGGAACAGCACGGACAGCACGGCGAGGCCGAGCAGGGCGGCTCCCACCAGGTCGAGCCGTGGGTCCCTGTCGGGCTGGGCGGCAGCGCCGGGGACCATCCGGGCGATCGCGACCAGTGCGACCAGGCCGATCGGGACATTGACCAGGAAGAGGAGGCGCCACCCGTCGTCCTCTCCGGCCACTGCGAGGATCAGGCCGCCGATGATCGGGCCGAGGCCGGAGGAGATGGACACGGTCAGCCCGAAGAACCCGAACGCCCGGCCACGCTCGGCCCCGCGGAACAGCTGCTGGATCAGCCCGGTGTTCTGCGGGGTGAGCAACCCGGCCGTGGCGCCCTGGGCGAGCCGGGCGGCGATGACCGTCTCGATGTTGGGGGCGAGTCCGACTGCCGCGCTGGACACGATGAATCCGGAGAGCCCGATCAGCATCATCCGGCGTCGCCCGTGGGCGTCGCCGAGCCGCCCGCCCGCCACCAGCGTGAGGCCGAACGCCAGCGCGTAGCCCGACACCACCCACTGGACGGTGCCGGCGGTGGTGTCGAGACCGGCGCGCATGGACGGGATCGCGACGTTGACGATCGTCACGTCGAGCAGGGACATGAATCCGACCAGCAGGGTGACGGCGAGGATCCGCCAGCGGCGGGGGTCCGGCTCGTCGCTCACCACCACAGCATCCACGAGCGAACCAGTTTCGGGTTGGATGGGGGGATGACGCAGGCAGTCGACGTCACCGTGACCGGGCTGGTGCAGGGCGTGTTCTTCCGCGCCGAGACCCAGCACGAGGCCCACCGGCGCGGAGTGGCCGGCTGGGTGCGCAACGAGCCGGACGGGTCCGTCGCGGCACATTTCGAAGGCGATCCGGATGCCGTCGAGGCGATGGTGGCGTGGTGCCGCGAGGGTCCGAGGCGGGCCCGCGTGGACGCGGTCGACGTACGCGACGCGAAGGTCACCGGCTCCAGGAGGTTCGACGTCGGCTAGGAGAAGTCGGGCGCGTACCAGAACGTCGCCGGATTCGCAGGGGAACGTCCTTCTCTTTACCTTTCACCCTTGTGACCTGGGTCACGACCCTTTACTGTCGCCGGGGTCCACACCCCCGAGGGTCGGCCGGCCACAAGCCGGATCCGCCCAACCAGGAGTTCTCGTGCACCCACCCCAGCATGTCCGCAGATGGATGGGGGGCGCGGCCGCAGCGTCGGCCGCCGTCCTCGTCGCCAGCAGCCTGAGCAGCGCGCCCGCAGCCGCCGGGCCGACCGGCCCCGGGCTGCCGGGCCGAGATCGTCAACGACGTCAAGGTCAAGAACGTCATCTCGCACCTCAAGGCGCTCCAGCGCATCGCGCACGAGAACGCCGACACCCGCGCCTCCGGCTCCCCCGGCTACGCGGCAGCCGCAGAGTACGTCGACGACAAGCTGGCTGACGCCGGCGACAACGTGTCGTACCAGTCGTTCGACTTCATCTACACCGAGGAACTAGAGGGAGCCTCGCCGTCGAGGTCTCGCCGACCTCACGCGAGCTTCCGGTCGACGTATGGTGTACTCGCCGGCCACATCGACGGCGGCATGACTACTCCGCTCGCGGACGGTACACCGACAAGAGGCCATCCGGTCGACACCGGCCACACCGAGGACACCCACGTCGGACAGTGCGAGGCCAGCTCTCGACTTCGCCGGGCAACGGCTAAACGGCAAGGTGGCGCTGATCCAGCGCGGTGGCTGCACGTTCGGCGTCAAGGTCGGCCAACGCCGCGGAGCCGGAGCGGTCGGCGCCATCATCTTCAACAACGGCAACCGCCGGTAGCCTGGACCGATGGCGGCGGGCACTTGGGCGACCCGGGCGCGATCCCTGCCCTCGGCGGACCAGTTGCGCTCGGTCAGGACTTCGCCGAGGCGGCTGCTGGCACCGACGGTCAGCCTGACCGACCGAGAGGCGTCCGGAGAGCGGGACGACCCACAACGTGATCGCCGAGACCGCGGGCGGCAACGCGAGCACGGGTCATCCACGCCGGCGCCCACCTCGACAGCGTGGTGGCGGGCCCGGGCATCAACGACAACGGCAGCGGTCCGCTGGCCTGCTCGAGGTGGCCGAGGCGATGGCCGACGAGAACCCGCGTCAACAAGATGCGCTTCGCCTGGTGGGGCGGCCGAGGAGTTCGGCCTGTCGGGCAGACGCACTACGTCGCCGACCTGCCACAAGCAGCTGGCGAAGATCGCGATGTACCTCAACTTCGACATGGTCGGGCTCGCCGAACTACGTCCGGTTCGTCTACGACGGGGACAACTCGGCGTTCCCGCCAGGCCGAGCGTGGCGGCCGGGTCCGGCGGGGTCCGGTGACATCGAGGACGATGTTCCACGACTACTTCACCAGCCGGGACTGCCGCTCGGAGGAGACACCGTTCAGCGGTCGCAGCGACTACGGCCCGTTCATCGCGAGTGGCATCCCGTCCGGTGGCCTGTTCACCGGCGCCGAGGGCATGAAGACCGGGCGCAGGCGCGGTGTACGGCGGCCAGGCCGGGTCAGCCTACGACCACTGCTACCACCAGACTGCGACGACCTGGCAACGTCAACATGCGGGCGATCGGCGAGATGTCGGGCGCGGTACGCGCAGCCGTGTGGCGCCTATTCGCTGGACGCCTCGTCGTCGCCGGCGGCCAACGCCGGGTCGGCCGCCGTCCGATGGCGACCGGCACCGGGGAGCTCCTCAGAGGCGCACGACTACGACGCGCCCGGCCAACACGGCGGCGCGTCCGCTGACGGCCACGCCGGCAAGGCCGCTCGAGGCCTTGAACAGCATACCGGCCGGAAGCCGTCTGGCAGCCCGGCGTGATCTGTCTCCGGGCCGTGCCCCGCCGGTGCCGCTGGCGGTCGAGTTGCCCGCGGCGCGCACCGACCGGGAACCTCTACGCATGAACGCCGCACCCGTCACCGTCTCGATCACCCGCCACATCGACCCCGGCCACACCGCCGAGATGATGGCCTGGGTCGAGGCGGGGGCGTCGCTGGCCAAGGGTTTCGAGGGCTTTCTCGGCGTCGGGTGGGTCCGGCCCAGCGAGGACTCGGACGAGTGGCACATGCTCTACCGATTCACCGGCCCCGACGCCCTGGCCACCTGGGAGTCGTCGCCACAGCGGGCCTGGTGGCTCGCGGCGGCCCAGGGCCGGATCGGCGCGTCGAAGGTGGAGCGCCGGACGGGGATCGAGGGCTGGTTCGACAGCCCGCAGTCGGTGGAGACCATCGAGACCGCGCCGTCCGCGGACCGGCCTCCGCCGGTGTGGAAGCAGGCCGTCGTGATCTGGCTGGCGTTCTTCCCGCTGAGCCTCCTCATGACCTGGCTGACCGGCCGCTACCTGCCCGACGTACCGCTCGTGCCCCGAGTGTTCGGCACGACCGTGGTGATGACGCCGATCATGACCTACCTGGTGCTGCCCCGGATGACTCGCGCGCTCGGCTGGTGGCTGCACCGATGACGGCTGTCACCGGCGGCCACTAGGGTCGGGCGCGTGCTGAACCTCCCGGACGCGCCTCCGATCGAGGGCGCGACCCACGTCCACTCCGGCAAGGTCCGCGATCTCTACCGCCTCGAGTCGGGTGACTACGCCGGCCGCCTGCTGATGGTGGCCAGCGACCGGATCTCGGCCTACGACTTCGTCCTCGAGACCACGATCCCGGACAAGGGCGAGATCCTGACCCGGATGTCGCTGTGGTGGTTCGAGCAGCTGGCCGATCTCGTGCCCAACCACGTCGTCTCGACCGACGTGCCCGACGCCGTCCGTGGCCGCGCCGTGGTCTGCGAGTCCCTCGACATGTTCCCGGTCGAGTGCGTGGCCCGGGGCTACCTCGCCGGCTCGGGTCTGGCCGACTACCGCGCCACCGGCGGGGTGTGCGGGATCCCGCTGCCCGACGGGCTCGAGGACGGATCGCGGCTGCCGGAGCCGATCTTCACGCCCGCCACCAAGGCCGCTCTCGGCGACCACGACGAGAACGTCTCCTACGACGCCGTGGTCGACACCGTCGGCACCGAGGACGCCTCGGCGCTGCGGGAGCTGACGCTCGCGGTCTACTCCCGCGCCGAGGAGGTCGCCCGCGGGCGCGGGATGCTCCTCGCCGACACCAAGCTCGAGTTCGGCCGGGCCGACAACGGCATCGTGCTGGCCGACGAGGTGCTCACGCCGGACTCCTCGAGGTTCTGGCCCGCCGACGAGTGGCAGCCGGGCCGCCCACAGCCGGCGTTCGACAAGCAGATCGTCCGGGACTGGCTGACCGGCCCCGAGAGCGGCTGGGACCGCGCGTCCGGGGTCGCACCGCCGCCGCTGCCCCAGCGAGGTGGTCGAGCTGACGCGGTCGCGCTACGTGGAGGCCTTCGAACGGCTGACGGGCCAGGCCTGGTGAGACCGGTCGCCGTCGAGTTCGCGGCCCCGGTCGACGCCGTCTTCGGCTACCTCTCCGACCCCGCTCGCCGTCCCGAGTGGCAGGGGAGCCTCCGCCGCATCGAGGGGCTGCAGGGCGACGGGGAGGTCGGCACCACCTGGCGCGACGTCACCGCTGTCGGCGCCCGGCCGCGGATGGAGGTCACCGAGGTCGAGCCCGGCAGGAGCTGGGCCGAGGTCGGGCACTGGCGGGGGATCGACGCCGGCCTCCGGCTCGACTTCGAGGAGGTGCCGACGGGCACCGTGGTGACGGCGACCGTCGACGTCACGACCGCCCTCCCGATGCGACCGGTCGGCTGGGTGCTGCGCCGCCTGGCGCCGTACGCCGTCCGCGACGACCTGCGCCGCGCCGCCCGCGCGCTAGGTTCGGGACACGGGACCCTGAGGAAGGAACGACGATGAAAGCACTGGCGGCGGGCATCGGCGCCCTGATGATCCTGGTCGGGCTGGTGTGGACTCTCCAGGGGCTCGGCTACCTCGAGGGGAGCCCGATGACCGGCGAGTCGAAGTGGGCGATCATCGGTCCGGTCGTCGCCGGCCTCGGCGTGGCGCTGGTGTGGGTGGCCTTCCGTGGCCGGCGCTCCGCCGACTAGGTTGGCGGAATGCTGAACCTGGCCAGCCTGCTCGAGGACTCCGCTGACAAGTACGCCGACCGCGACGCCGTCGTCCTCGGCGACACCCGCCTGACCTACGCCGAGGTCAACGGCGCCGCCAACCAGGTGGCCAACCTCCTGGTCGAGCGCGGCATCAAGCCGGGCGACAAGGTGGCGCTCAGCTGTCCCAACCTGCCGTACTTCCCGATCGTCTACTTCGGCATCCTCAAGGCCGGCGCGACCGTGGTGCCGCTCAACGTCCTGCTCAAGGGGCGCGAGGTGGCCTACCACCTCGACGACTCCGACGCGAGGGCCTACTTCTGCTTCGAGGGGACCGACGAGCTGCCGATCGGCCAGGCCGGGCACGAAGGCTTCTCCCGGACCGACGGCTGTGAGCACTTCTTCCTGATCACCGCCGACCCGACGGCGGACTCCCCGATCGAGGGCGCCGAGACGCTCGGGGCGGGGATGGGCAAGCAGGCGCCCACCTTCGACACGGTGGAGACCGACGAGGACGACACCGCGGTCATCCTCTACACCTCCGGCACGACCGGCCAGCCCAAGGGCGCCGAGCTTCGGCATCGCAACATGCACGCCAACGCGCTGACCGGCAAGGACCTCTTCGGCGCCGATGCCGACAACCCCGACACCTACCTCTGCGTGCTGCCGCTGTTCCACTCCTTCGGCCAGACCGTGATCCAGAACGGCGGCTTCGCCTTCGGTGGCACCGTCGTCCTCCTGCCCCGGTTCGAGGCCCGTGCCGCGCTCGGCCTCATGCAGAAGGAGCAGGTCACCTTCTTCGCCGGCGTACCGACGATGTACTGGGGGCTGCTGGGCGCGCTGTCCGACGACGTGGACGTCAAGGCGATCGCCGCGAACCTGCGGGTGTCCGTCGCCGGTGGGTCGGCGCTCCCGGTCGAGGTGCACAAGGACTTCGAGAAGAAGTTCGGCGTGACGATCCTCGAGGGCTACGGCCTGTCGGAGACCTCTCCGGTGGCGAGCTTCTCGCCGCTCGGTGAGCAGGTGCGGGTCGGCTCCATCGGCACGCCGATCCCCGGTGTGGAGATGAAGCTGCTGAAGCCCGAGACGTGGGACGAGGTCGACGAGGGTCCCGACCAGGTCGGCGAGATCGCGATCAAGGGCCACAACATCATGAAGGGCTACTACAACCGTCCGGACGCCACGGCGGAGGTGATCAAGGACGGGTGGTTCCGCTCCGGCGACCTCGGCCGCCGCGACGAGGACGGCTGGTACTACATCGTCGACCGGTCCAAGGACATGATCATCCGCGGCGGCTACAACGTCTATCCACGCGAGGTGGAAGAGGTCCTCATGGGACACGAGGCCGTCTCGCTCGCCGCCGTGATCGGCGTACCCCACGAGAGCCACGGCGAGGAGATCAAGGCCGTAGTGATCCGGGAGAAGGACCACGACGACGTCACCGAGGACGACCTCGTGGCGTGGGCCAAGGACGAGATGGCGTCCTACAAGTACCCGCGCATCGTGGAGTTCGTCGACGAGCTGCCGATGACCGCCACCGGCAAGATCCTCAAGCGCGAGCTCTCCTGACCCGTCCGGGCTATTGACCCTGCGGGGGCCGGGGAGAAGGGTGACTCGGGGCTCCGGGCTGCGCCGGACGGTCCGGGCAGGGACGCGGGGTCGACGGAGGATCAATCATGGGTCTTTTCATGGACGTGCACCACATGGACGGTGGCGTCAGCGCCGCGGACGTGGCCGGGGCGCACCAGAAGGACGTCGAGACGCAGGAGAAGTACGGCGTCGACTACAAGCACTACTGGGTGGATGAGAAGAACGGCAAGATCTTCTGCCTCGTGGACGCGCCCGACGCCGAGACGGCCGCCAAGGTGCACCGCGAGGCGCATGGGCTGGAGGCCGACGAGATCTACCCGGTCACCCAGGGGCCTAGCCGGCTGCAGCCCTCAGGCGAACGGGTCGGGCAGTCCGCCCGGGAGCTTCGCGAGGAGCTCTCGGGCGGCCTCCCGGTGCTTGTGCTCGACGAGCACCTCGTACTTCGTGGCGACCACGGCGCTCACGGACGAGAAGTCACGCTGGCCGCGGGTGCCGGCGTAGCCGACGAGTGCCCAGATGATCCCGAACACGGCGCCGCCCACCACGGCCGAGAGGACGATCGCGACCAGGTTCCCCTCGCCGAAGAGGGCGAAGATCAGCCCGACGAAGAGGCCCAACCACAGCCCGGACAGACCTCCGGCCATGGCCACCCGGCCGGTGGTCAGGCGGCCGGTGATCCTTTCGACCTGCTTGAGCTCGGTTCCGACGATCATGCAGTTCTGCACCGGGAAGTGGTTGTCGGAGAGGAAGTCGACGGCCTTCTGGGCCGCCGCGTAGTCGTCGTACACGGCGAGCGACTGGGGGAACTCCAGGGCGAGGCCCGAAACGTTTCGCGGCTGTTGGGACATACCCCGATTCTTGCCGAGCCCCTCGCGGATAGACTCACCGGCGGCATTCCAGCGCACTCCAGACCGTAATCCAAGGAGTCCATCGTGGCCCGTGTCGTCGTCGACGTCATGCCCAAGCCCGAGATCCTCGACCCCCAGGGCAAGGCCGTGCTCGGCGCGCTGCCCCGGCTGGGGTTCGACGGCGTGACCGACGTCCGGCAGGGCAAGCGCTTCGAGCTGACCCTCGAGGGTGAGGTCTCCGAGGAGGTGCTCGCCGAGGTCCGCAAGATGGCCGAGACCCTGCTCTCCAACCCGGTCATCGAGGACTTCGAGGTGCACGTGGAGGACCACTTCGTCGCCGAGGTCGCCGCCGAGGAAGGCAGAGGATGAAGGTCGGTGTCGTCACCTTCCCCGGCTCCCTGGACGACGTCGACGCCCGCCGCGCTGTCGGACTGGGAGGACACGAGGCGGTGGCGTTGTGGCACGGCGACCACGACCTCCGGGGCGTCGACGCCGTGGTCCTGCCGGGCGGCTTCTCGTACGGCGACTACCTGCGGTGCGGGGCCATCTCCCGGTTCGCTCCGGTGATGACCGAGGTGGTCGACGCGGCCCGCAAGGGGATGCCGGTGCTCGGCATCTGCAACGGCTTCCAGATCCTCTGCGAGTCCCACCTGCTGCCGGGTGCCCTCATCCGCAACGACCACCGCAAGTTCGTGTGCCGCGACCAGCGGCTGCGGATCGACAACAACCGCACCGCGTGGACGTCCGCCTACGCCGACGGCGCCGAGGTCACGATCGTGCTGAAGAACGGCGAGGGCGGCTTCGTCGCCGACGATCCGACGCTGGACCGGCTCGAGGGTGAGGGCCAGGTCGTGGCCCGCTACCTCGACGGCAATCCCAACGGGTCCCTGCGCGACATCGCCGGCATCACCAACGAGCGGGGCAACGTCGTCGGCCTGATGCCGCACCCCGAGCACGCGGTCGAGGAGCTCACCGGATCGGGCACCGACGGCCTCGGCTTCTTCACCTCCCTGGCGCTCGCCTCCCTCTCCGGGTAACGCCGCGTTCGGGAGGCTTCCCGACCGATACACCGGTCAGGGAGCCACCACAACGGAGCGTTACCGGTCGACCGGGGCGCTGTCTAAGGCGTCCGGTCGGAACGGCGGGACGAATAAGGCAGTTGCCCGATGTGCGGGCCTACCTCAGAGGGCGAATCTCGACTCACCAACCGAACCCAGGAGTCGAGATGTACGAGACCACCAGCACCTTCCTGCAGTCCGAGCTCAGCTACCGCACCGACCGGCTCAAGTCCGGTCTGGCGGGCAACCGTCGCCGTCACCGCCGCGTGACGCTGGTACGTCGTCCGGCCGAGGCCATCGACCACGCCGGGTGAGCGGTCAGCGCTTCCCGTTCCTCAGCGCCTGCCACGTCGAGGGAGCGGCGATCCCGTTGACCTTGACGCCCACCCGCCGCTGGTAGGCGCTCAGCGCGGCCCCGGTGCTCTTCTTGAACACCCCGGTCACACTCAGTCCCGCGTCGTCGTGGGCCGCGTTGAGAGCGCGCTGGAGGCGGCGTACCTCAGGGCCGGCCGAGCCCCACTTCAGGACCTTGCTCTGGCCGGCGACCAGCAGCGACATCCAGTTCGGCCGGTTCCAGGTGTCCCGGACCGCGAAACCGTGGCTCTTCTGCCAGCTGCGGAGCGCCGTCCTCAACCTCTCGTTGTAGGTGCCGCTGACCCGGCCGGCGTACCCGCCTCTCTCCTTGAGCAGGCACTGCAGGGCCTTGACCATGGCGACGTCGCCGGACCCGGGCGCGATGCGCGTGTAGCGCGGGTAGGAGATTCGCGTCCCGTTGCAGTGGTTCTCCGCCGCCGCCCGCGATCCCTTCCCGACGTCGAGGAAGTTGCGGTCGATGTTGATCGTGACGCCGCCCCAGGTCTCGTTGTGGCCGCCCTGGTACTGCTTCACCCGACCGCCTGGGCGCCATCCGTCGGAGCGGATGTACGACGAGCTGGTGTTGGCCATCCCGTCCCAGCGGGCCAGCCAGATCATGTCGGGCAGGCTGAAGGCGTTGGGTCGGTTCACGCGGGCGTCGTCGAGGATCTTGATGCCCGAACCGACGCTGGAGTAGACGCCGGAGACGAAGTTGAGCTCGTGCACCTTGAACGTCCATCCGCTGAGGAATCCCAGCGTCGACTCGCGGCAGTCGGGTCAAGGAGGAGTCGAACCCCTCGATGTCGTACCAAAGCGTGCTGCCCGGAGCGATCCCCAACGCGTTGGCGGCTGCCACGGCCTTGACCGCCTCGGCGCGGCCCTGGGCGCGGGCTCGGCCGTACTTGCCGTTGGCGCCGGGTCGGGGGTTGATGGTCTCGTCGTTGCCGTAGCGCGGGAACCGGGGGTTGCAGGGGGCCTGGGGGCCGAGCGTGATCGGCAGCAGGCGCCAGCCGTTGCGGAGCTGGGTGCTGACCCAGGTCCTGGTCAGGTTGGGCTGGGTGCGGCAGGCCCGGGAGTCCCCCGAGATGTAGATGCCCACGGAGAGGAATGGCGAGTTCTTGAGCCAGGCGTCCATGGCGCTCTGGGTGGGGGCCAGGCACTGGTCGAAGCCGTAGCCGGTGAAGTTGCCCGGAGTGACGACGTTCGCGGCCTGGGCCGGGCTCATGGTGAGGGTCGCGGCGATGCCGAGCAGCAGGGCGACGACGGCGGACCGGGCCGTGCGGACGACCGAGCGAGTCATGGCGGGCTCCTGTGGGAGACGGGCTCGAGCGGACGCCGAGCGACGTCACCATAACCTCAGAAATCACAGGCGTAACACGGTTCTGGATAACTACAGGTCTGTGATTCCGTCGCGATAGTTCGATCGAGCGACTATCCGGACGGGGCGAGAGGACGACCGGGTGGCCGCCGGTAGATTGACGCCGTGCTCGACACCGTCGCCGTAGCCGCCGGGGATCCGGACCGTGAACAGCCCTTCGCCGAGCTCGGTCTCAAGTCGGACGAGTACGCCCGGATCCGCGAGATCCTCGGCCGGCGGCCGACGTCCAGCGAGCTGGCGATGTACTCCGTGATGTGGAGCGAGCACTGCTCCTACAAGTCCTCCAAGGTCCACCTCAAGCAGTTCTCCGAGCTCCCGCAGGAGACCCCGGTCGGCAAGATGCTCGCCGGCATCGGCGAGAACGCCGGCGTGATCGACATCGGCCAGGGTTACGCCGTCACCTTCAAGGTCGAGAGCCACAACCACCCGTCCTACGTCGAGCCCTACCAGGGAGCCGCCACCGGCATCGGCGGCATCGTGCGCGACATCCTGGCCATGGGGGCCCGGCCGGTTGCCGTCATGGACCCGCTGCGCTTCGGTCCTCTGGACGCCGACGACACCCACCGCGTCCTGCCCGGGATCGTCGCCGGGGTGGGCGGCTACGGCAACTGCCTCGGCCTGCCCAACATCGGTGGCGAGGCGGTCTTCGACCCGACCTACGTCGGCAACCCACTCGTCAACGCGCTGTGCGTGGGCGTGCTCCGGCACGAGGACCTCCACCTCGCCAAGGCGTCGGGTGTCGGCAACCAGGTGATCCTGTACGGCGCCCGGACCGGCGGCGACGGCATCGGCGGGGTCTCCGTCCTGGCCAGCGAGACCTTCGACGCGGGTGGCCCTGCGAAACGGCCCAGCGTCCAGGTCGGCGACCCCTTCATGGAGAAGCTCCTGATCGAGTGCACGCTCGAGATCTTCGCCGCCGGGCTGGTGGCCGGCATCCAGGACCTCGGCGGCGCGGGCCTCTCGTGCGCGACCAGCGAGCTCGCCAGCGCCGGCGACGGCGGTATGCACGTCGATCTCGACCGGGTGCCGCTGCGCGACTCCACGCTGGCGCCCGAGGAGATCCTGATGAGCGAGTCGCAGGAGCGGATGATGGCCGTCGTCGAGCCCGACGACGTCGAGCGGTTCCTGGCGATCTGCGACCGGTGGGGAGTCGAGGCGACGGTCATCGGCGAGGTCACCGACTCCGGCCACCTCCAGATCGACTGGCACGGCGAGCGCGTCGTCGACGTACCCCCGCGCTCGGTGGCGCACGACGGACCGACCTACCACCGGCCGTTCGCCCGCCCGGATTGGCAGGACGATCTCCAGGCCGACGTGGCCGAGAAGCTGCCTCGCCCGTCCTCGGGTGACGAGCTGCGCGCGACCCTGCTGCGGCTGGTCGCCAGCCCCAACCTCTGCGACCGCTCGTGGATCACCGACCAGTACGACCGCTACGTGCGCGGCAACACCGTCCTGGCCCAGCCCTCCGACAGCGGGATGATCCGCGTCGACGAGGCGACCAACCTCGGGGTCGCCGTCTCGACCGACTGCAACGGCAGGTTCGCCAAGCTGGACCCGTACGCCGGTGCGCAGCTCGCCCTGGTCGAGGCCTACCGCAACGTCGCGACCGGCGGCGCACGGCCGCTCGCGATCTCGGACTGCCTCAACTTCGGCTCGCCCGAGGACCCGGCCGTCATGTGGCAGTTCGCCGAGGCCTGCCGGGGACTCAAGGACGCCTGCCTCGAGCTGGCCGTGCCGGTCACCGGGGGCAACGTCAGCCTCTACAACCAGACCGGCGAGGTGGCGATCCTGCCGACGCCCGTCGTCGCCGTCCTCGGGGTGATCGACGACGTCACCCGGCGGACGCCGTCCGGGTTCGTCGACCCGGGGGAGCAGGTCTTCCTGCTCGGCGAGACCCGCGAGGAGCTGTCGGGCTCGGAGTGGGCCAACGTCGTGCACGGTCACCTCGGCGGCCTGCCGCCTCAGGTCGACCTGGCGGCCGAGAAGGCGCTGGCCGCGCTGCTGGGCGACGCCGTCGGGCTCGTGACCTCGGCCCACGACCTGTCCGACGGCGGGCTGGCCCAGGCGCTGGTCGAGGCAGCGCTCCGTGCCGACATCGGCGCGACGGTGGCGCTGCCGGGCGACGCCTTCCTCGACCTGTTCGCCGAGTCGGCCGCCCGGGCGATCGTCACCGTGCCGGAGGCCGCCGCCGACCGCCTCGCCGACCTGGCCGCGCGCCACGGCGTACCCCTCACGCGGATCGGGACCACCGGCGGCCCGGACCTGACCGTCGAGGGCGAGTTCACGGTGCCGTTGTCCGAGGTGCGGGCGGCCTGGTCGAGCACGCTGCCCGCCGCCCTCGGGTGACCCAGCCTCATACCGTCGCCTACGGCGACGACCCCAGCCAGTTCGCCGAGATCCACCATCCGACGGGGGAGTCCCGCGGGGTGGTCGTGGTGATCCACGGCGGCTTCTGGAAGGCGCGGTACGACGCCTCGCTCGGCCGGCCCCTCGCCAGCAGCCTCGCCGACGAAGGCTGGACCGCGTGGAACCTGGAGTACCGCCGGGTCGGCAACGGCGGCGGGATGCCGGAGACCCTCGACGACGTGGCCGCCGGCATCGACGCGCTCGCCGACGTCGACGGGCTCGACACCGCGACGGTGATCACCCTCGGTCACTCGGCCGGTGGGCACCTCGCCACCTGGGCGGCGACCCGCGGGCGCTTCGAGCGTTGGCGGCCCGAGCGGGTCCCGGTCACCGGGGTCGTCTCCCAGGCCGGCGTCCTCGACCTGCGCGCTGCCCATTCCCTCGGCCTGGGGGACGGTGCCGTCGAGGGGTTCCTCGGCCACCCGCCGGGGCCGGAGGACGACCCGGTGGACCCGCTCCGGCAGGTCCCGCTCGACGTACCCGTCCGGTGCGTCCACGGCCGCGACGACACCGTCGTCCCACTGGGCTTGTCCGAGTCCTACGTCGCAGCGGCGACCGCCGCGGGCGGCGACGCCGAGCTGATCGAGGTCGGCGGCGACCACTTCGTCGTCATCGACCCGACCACCCCGGCCTGGTCCCGCACCCTGGACCTGCTCGCCTCCCTCTGAAGCCCCGGGTAACGCCGCGTTGTCGTGCCTACCTGACCTGTATATCGGTCAGGTAGGCACCAGAAGGTGGCGTTACCCGGCCCGCCGCGCACCCGCAGAATGGTCAGGCGGCCGCCGGTTCGGGAGCCGGGGCCGGGGCATCGAGGCGCGGCCACTGGGCCGGGACAGCACGTCGACGAGATCACCGGGGACCGCACCAGCGACGAGCCTGCCTAGGCTGGGCCCATGCCCGCCCGACTGCGTCCTGCCGATCCGGATGCCGTGGCCGAGGCCCTGGCCCGGCAGGAGCGGGCGCCGGCCGACCTGAAGCTCCTCAGCAAGCACTTCCTGGCCCTGCTCGCCGACCGGGCGCCCGGCAGGTCGGTCGAGGTGCGAGTCCCGCCCTACGCCGCCGCCCAGGTCGTCGAGGGCGTGCGGCACACCCGCGGGACACCCCCGGCCGTGGTCGAGACCGACCCCGAGACGTGGATCGCCCTGGCAACCGGTGCGCTCGACTGGTCCACGGCGGTCGACCAGGGCCGGGTCCGGGCCTCCGGCGAACGGACCGACCTCGCGCCGTACCTCCCGCTCATCGAGGTGGCGCCGTGATCGTCGCGCTGCCGACACAGGAGCTTCGCGACGCTGTGGGCCCGGTCGAGGGCGTGGAGTACGTCCTGTGGGACGGGTCGGGCGACCCGCCGCGGGCGGACGAGGTCGAGGTGTGCGTCCCCGACTACCGCACCACGATCCGCGCGATGAGGGAGCTCGGCCGGATGCCGGCGCTCCGCGTCGTGCAGACCCAGCTCGCGGGGTACGACGGCCAGCTCGAGCTGCTGCCCGAGGACGTGGTGCTGGCCAACGCCTCGGGGGTGCACGACGACGCCACCGCCGAGCATGCGGTCGGACTGGCGCTGGCGGTGCTGCGCGGGATCCCGGAGGCGGTGCGGAGCCACGGCCACTGGACGAACCTCTGGGATCGGCGGTCTCTCGCCGACTCGCGGGTGATGGTCCTCGGCTACGGGTCCATCGGCCGGGCGGTGGCCGAACGGCTGGTGCCCATGCGCGCGCACGTCACCGCAGTCGCCTCCACTCCCCGTCAGGACCCGGTCGCGGGCCAGGTCCACGGCGTCGACGAGCTGCCGCGCCTCCTGGCCGAGCAGGACGTCGTGATCGTGCTGCTCCCGCTGGGCGACAGCACCCGTGGCTTCGTGGGCGACGACGTCCTGGCCGCGCTTCCCGGACGGTGCCGTCGTGGTGAACGTGGCCCGCGGCGGTGTGCTCGACACCGCCGCGGTACTGCGGCACGCGGGGCGGCTTCGGTTCGCCCTCGACGTCACCGATCCCGAGCCGCTGCCGGACGGGCATCCGCTCTGGTCGGCTCCGGGCGTCCTCATCACACCCCACGTCGCCGGCGGCACCAGCGCGATGCTGCCCCGGATGGCCGCCCTCCTCCGCGACCAGCTGGAGCGCCTGGTCGAGGGGCGTCCCCTGCGCAACGTGGTGTCCTGACCAGCCCCGACCCACTCCGGCCGAGCCGCTGGATAGGTTGGCGGGCATGAGCGACCAGATCCACGCATCGGTCCAGTCCGTCCTCCCCGGGATCCGCCGCGACCTCGAGGACCTCGTACGGATCGAGTCGGTGAGCGCCGACCCGGCCCGCGCGCCGGAGGTGCAGCGCAGCGCCGAGGCGGTGGCCGAGCTGTTCCGGGCCGAGAGCTTCGAGACCGTCGACATCGTCAGCGCCGACGGCGGAGCGCCGGCGGTCATCGCCCACAAGCCCGGGCCCGAGGGCGCACCGACCGTCCTGCTCTACGCGCACCACGACGTCCAGCCCGAGAACGACCATGCCGAGTGGGACTCCCCGCCGTTCGAGCCGACCGAGCGCGGTGACCGGCTGTACGGCCGCGGCGCCGCCGACGACAAGGCCGGGATCGCCGCCCACCTCGGGGCGCTGCGGGTGTTCGGCGACGACCTGCCGGTGAGCGTCACGATGTTCATCGAGGGGGAGGAGGAGGTCGGCTCCGACACCCTCCCCGCGTTGCTCAAGGAGCATCAGGAGCGGCTGAGGGCCGACGTCATCGTGATCGCCGACTCCGGCAACTGGGACATCGGCGTACCGGCTCTGACCACCAGCCTCCGTGGGCTGGTCCGCGCCGACGTCGAGGTCCGCACCCTCACCCACGCAGTGCACTCCGGCATGTGGGGCGGGCTGGTGCCGGACGCGCTGATGACGCTCAGCCGACTCATCGCGAGCCTCCACGACGACGCCGGCAACGTCGCGGTCGCGGGCCTCCACAGCGGGCCGGCCGCAGACGTGGAGTACCCCGAGGACCGTCTGCGCGCGGAGTCGGGCGCCGCCCCCGGCATCGAGTGGATCGGCGACGGCTCGGTCGTCGAACGGCTCTGGACCCGGCCCTCGCTCAGCATCACCGGCCTCGACGCGCCCAAGGTCGAGGGGGCAAGCAACACCCTCGTGCCCAGCGCCCGCGCCAAGATCTCGATGCGGATCGCACCCGGCGACACCACCGAGAACGGCATCGCCTGCCTGCGGCGGCACCTCGAGGAGCGGGTCCCCTGGGGCGCCGAGCTGACGTTCACGGTCGTCGACACCGGCGAGGCCACCCAGATCGACGCGACGGGACCGGCGTACGACGCCGCGCGCGCGGCGTTCACCGAGGCCTGGGACGGCACCGAGCCGGTCGACATGGGGGTGGGCGGCTCGATCCCGTTCATCGCCGAGTTCCTCGAGGCCTTCCCGGAGGCGAGCGTCCTCGTCACCGGGGTCGAGGACCCGGACACCCGGGCCCACGGGGCCAACGAGGGACTCCACCTCGCCGAGTTCGAGCGGGTGGTCCTCGCCGAGGCGCTGCTCCTGCGCAACCTCGGCCGCTGACTATCCGTCCGGGCCTGGGTCAGGCGGCGCAGATCTTCCGGAAGGCGTCGATGAGCAGGTCGAGGTCCTCCTCGGTCGCCACCAGTGGTGGTGCGAGCCGGACCGTCTGGCCGTGCGCCTCCTTGGCGAGGACCCCGTGCTCGAGGAGCTGCTCGCAGAAGTGCCGTCCGGTGGTCAGCTCGTCACTGATGTCGACCCCGGCCCACAGGCCGCGGGAGCGGACCGCGTCGATCCCCTCGCCGACGAGTTCCTCCAGCCCGCGGGCCAGGTGGGCACCGAGTCTGGTGGCCCGCTCCTGGAACTCGCCGGTCTTGAGCATCGAGACCACCTCGCGGCCGATGGCCGCGGCCAGCGGGTTGCCGCCGAACGTCGAGCCGTGGGTGCCGGGCGTGATCACCGACAGCACGTCGCCGTCCGCGGCGATCGCGGAGACCGGGTAGAGCCCGCCGCCGAGTGCCTTGCCGAGGATGTAGATGTCCGGCACGACGTCCTCGTGGTCGCAGGCGAACGTCCGACCGGTACGTGCGAGCCCGGACTGGATCTCGTCGGCGACCATCAGCACCTCTGTGCGGTTGCACAGCGCGCGCACCTCGTGCAGGTAGCCCTCCGGCGGGATGATCACTCCGCTCTCACCCTGGATCGGCTCGAGCAGCACCGCCACCGTGGTCTCGTCGATCGCCTCCTCGAGCGCCGCGTAGTCGCCGTACGGCACCAGCTCTGAAGCCCGGCGTGTACGGCGCGTAGAAGGCCGTCGCCGCCGAGTCGGTCGAGAACGACACGATCGTCGTGGTCCGACCGTGGAAGTTGCCCTCCATCGCCACGATGGTGGCCTGGTTCTCCGGGACGCCCTTCACGAGGTAACCCCACTTGCGGCTCACCTTGATGGCGGTCTCCACCGCCTCGGCGCCGGAGTTCATCGGCAGGACCATCTCCTTGCCGGTGAGCCCGGCGAGGTCGTGGGCGAACGGCCCGAGCTGGTCGTTGTAGAACGCCCGGCTGGTCAGCGTGAGCCTGGACATCTGCTCATGGGCGCGCGCGAGCAGCCCCGGATGCCCGTGCCCGAAGTTGAGGGCGGAGTAGCCGGCGAGGCAGTCCAGGTAGCGCCGGCCGTCGACGTCGGTCACCCAGGCGCCGTCGCCGGTGGCGAGTACGACGCGCAGCGGGTGGTAGTTGTGCGCGGCGAAGTCCTCGGTGAGCGCGATGTGCCGGAGGGTCTCGCCGTCGAGGCCGGCCGGGGTCGTGATGCCGTGGGGGGTCGTCATGCGGCTCAAACTCTCACCGAAGCCCAGGATTCACAAACATCCGCGACCCTGGCGGGGGAGCAAGGTCGACGCGCGAGGCGTCAGCGCGGCGCGGCCGGCAGGTCGACGGTGAACGTGCTGCCCTTGCCGAGCTCGGAGTCCACGGTGATCCTGCCGTCGTGCCGGTGCACGATCCGCTGCACGATCGCGAGGCCGAGGCCGGTGCCGGGCTGGGAGTAGGCCTCGGGGTTGGCGGACCGGAAGAACTCGCTGAAAAGCTGGTCCTGGTCGGCCGGCGAGATGCCGATGCCCTCGTCTGCGCAGCTGAGCAGCACACGCTCACCCATCCGGTCCAGCGTGACCGTGATGGAACGTCCCGGGGGCGTGTACTTGATCGCGTTGCTCACCAGGTTGGCGCAGACCCGGTCCAGCTCGTCGTGGTCACCCAGCGCGAGCACCGGCCCCTCGGGGGCGACCACGCGGATCGCCAGCTCCTTGTTGCGCGCGGAGACCGCATTGACGTCGAGCACGTCCTCGAGGACGGCGTGCAGGTCCACCGGCACCGCCACCACCGGCGTGGTGGGGTCGTCGACCCGGGAGAGCAGGAGCAGGTCGTTGATGACGCGGCTGAGGCGTCCCGAGGCGCGATCCATCGCGGCGACGGAGGCGAGGGCCAGCGGGTCGAGGTCCGGGACCTGCTCGAGCATCTCGAGGTGCCCGACGATCGAGGTGAGGGGGTTCTTCAGCTCGTGGGAGACCGTGGCGATCAGCTGGCTCTTGTAGATGTCGAGAGCGCGCAGCTCCTGGACGAGCTCGTGCTCGCGCTCGAACGTGCGAGCGTTGAGGATGGCCCGGCCCAGGTCGTGCCCGAGGTCGAGGGCTGCGGACATCTCCACCTCGGTCCAGTCGAGGCGGCCGGCATCGCGGGTCAGCACCATGTTGCCGAGGCACTCGGTGCCGGCGCCCAGCGGTGCGAAGAGCGCCGAGGAGACACCGATGCCGCCGAGGAACTCGAGGACGAGGTCGCGCTCGGCCTCGTCCAGCTCGGCCGAGGGACGATCGGCGCTGACGACCTCTGCCTTCTGGCTGGACCAGCAGCGATGGGCGGCTCGCTCGGCCAGCTGCATCAGCGCCGGCGGCATGGTCAGCCGCGAGCCGTCGCCGGCATAGAGCATGCCGTCGCCGCCCATCTCGTCGAACGTCTCGATCCACATCCCGGTGGCGCCGAAGCCCTGGACGAGCGCCGGTTGGACGGCGGCGAGCAGCTTGTCCAGGGAGAGCTGGGCGCTGGCGCCGCGGACGATCGTCCGGGCGGCCGTGGCGAGGCGCATCTGCTCGGCGAGACGCTCACGCTCGACCGCCGTGATGACCGCGCGACCGGCCTGGGCGGCGTACTTCTCCAGCATCCGGCGCTGCTCGGGCCCGGGTCGTCGCCCGTCGATCGGGAGGTCGATGGCCATGGTGCCCAGCAGCTCGCCGTCGGAGGCGTAGAGCGGCGCGATCAGCAGGTCCAGCGGGTGCCAGGCGTCGGGGATGTCGAGGGGTTCGATGTCGGGGACCCAGCCGGTGGCCAGGACCTCGTCGTTGAGCCGCTCATGCGGCACGAACTGCATCAGGCCCCAGCTGTCGGCCTTGTCGAGCTCGGCCTGCAGGGTGCGGATCGGGGTGCGGGTGCCGTGGATCTCTTGGCGCGCCTGCTCGTCGCCGGCGACCGCGACGACCTCGAGCTGGTCGTTGCGTACGATGCTGACCACGGCGACGCCGAAACCCACCAGCTCGGTGACACCCTCGGCGATCAGCTGGAGGCCCTCGCGGAAGACCGTCTGGGACCAGTTGTCGACGAACGGCTCGACCAGCGCGCTGGACATCGCTTGGTCGGGCATCTTTTCAGTCATCGTTGAGCACCTCCCCCCGGAGAACATGGTAAAGGCGGGCGCCTACCTCCCGCCGGAGAATGATACGAGAAGTCTGCGCCACAGGGGCCAGCCCGAGGAGCCGGAGCGCCGATCCCGGGGTCGCGGCCCGCCGATACCGGGACGCACCGGTCCGAAGCCACCTACACTCGGACCGTGCTCCCGCCCCCACCAAGCGCGCCGCGCGGCGACGGCCGGCTGACCGCGGCCCTCGACCCCCACGACCAGGGCCCACAGGACGCGTGCGGGGTGTTCGGGGTCTGGGCCCCCGGCGAGGACGTGGCCAAGCTCACGTACTTCGGCCTCTATGCGCTGCAGCACCGCGGCCAGGAGTCCGCGGGCATCGCGGTGAGCAACGGGCGCCAGATCCTCGTCTACAAGGACATGGGCCTGGTCTCGCAGGTGTTCGACGAGACCACGCTGGCCTCGCTCAAGGGCCATCTGGCGATCGGCCACGCGCGCTACTCCACGACCGGCTCCAGCAACTGGGACAACGCACAACCGACCTTCCGTCCCACGGCCGGCGGGTCGATCGCCCTCGGTCACAACGGCAACCTGATCAACACCGCCGAGCTCGCCAGGATGGTCACCGAGCTTCCCCCCGCCAGCGACGAGCTCGACATCCACGCCCGCAACCTGGAGTCGTCGACCAACGACACGGGGCTGGTCACTGCCCTGCTGGCGCGGCACCCCGACACCTCGCTCGAACAGCGCGCCCTCGAGGTCCTGCCCAGGCTGCGCGGAGCCTTCTCCTTCGTGTGGATGGACGAGAACACCCTCTACGCCGCCCGCGACGCCGAGGGGATCCGGCCCCTCGTCCTGGGCCGGCTCGAGCGGGGTTGGGTGGTGGCCAGCGAGGACGCCGCGCTGGCCACGATCGGCGCCAGCGTCGTCCGCGAGGTGGAGCCCGGGGAGCTGGTCGCGATCGACGAGAACGGGCTGCGCACCCACCGGTTCGCCGAGGCCCGCCCCAAGGGCTGTGTGTTCGAGTACGTCTACCTGGCTCGCCCCGACGCCCGGATCGCCGGCCGCAGCGTGCACGAGGCCCGCGTCGAGATGGGCCGGCGGCTGGCCCGGGAGTACCCCGTCGAGGCCGACCTGGTGATGCCGGTCCCCGAGTCCGGCACGCCGGCGGCTGCGGGCTACGCCGAGGAGAGCGGGATCCCGTTCGGCCAGGGCTTCGTCAAGAACGCCTACGTCGGCCGCACCTTCATCCAGCCCAGCCAGACGCTTCGCCAGCTCGGCATCAGGCTCAAGCTCAACGCCCTCGAGCACATGATCCGGGGCAGGCGGATCGTCGTCGTGGACGACTCGATCGTCCGTGGCAACACCCAGCGAGCCCAGGTGCGGATGCTTCGCGAGGCCGGCGCCCTCGAGGTGCACGTCCGGATCTCCAGCCCGCCGGTCAAGTGGCCCTGCTTCTACGGCATCGACTTCGCCACCCGTGCCGAGCTCATCGCCAACGGGCTCGACGAGGACGAGATCGCTGCGAGCGTGGGCGCCGACAGCCTCGGCTACATCTCCCTCGAGGGGATGGTCGAGGCCACCGCCCAGCCGTCAGATCGCCTCTGCCAGGCCTGCTTCACCGGCGAGTACCCCATCGACCTCCCCGACGAGAGCCTGCTCGGCAAGCACCTGCTCGAGACCTCGATCACCTCCGAGGCACTGCCGCTCCCCAACCCGTAGGAGAACACCGTGCCGCAGTCCCCGCGCCAGCCCGCGCCTGCCCCGACCGCCACTTCCTACGCGGCGGCCGGCGTCTCGATCGAGGCCGCCGACAAGGCCATCGAGCTGATGAAGGGCTCGGTGGACAAGGCGCGGCGGCCCGAGGTGATCGGCGGGATCGGCGGCTTCGCAGGACTCTTCGACGCCTCGGTGCTGACCCGCTACGAGCGACCCCTGCTCGCGACCTCCACCGACGGCGTCGGCACCAAGGTCGCCATCGCCCAGGCCATGGACGTCCACGACACGATCGGGTTCGACCTGGTCGGCATGGTCGTCGACGACCTGGTCGTGTGCGGCGCCGAGCCCCTCTTCATGACCGACTACATCGCCACCGGCCGTGTCGTACCCGAGCGGATCGCGGCGATCGTCAAGGGCATCGCCGAGGCCTGCGTGGAGGCCGGCTGCGCGCTGATCGGCGGCGAGACGGCGGAGCACCCGGGCCTGCTCGGCCCCGACGAGTACGACGTGGCCGGCGCGACCACGGGTGTGGTCGAGGCCGACCGGCTGCTGGGTCCGGGACGGGTCCGGCCCGGCGACGTGGTGGTGGCGATGGAGGCGAGCGGGCTGCACTCCAACGGCTACTCCCTGGTGCGTCACGTGCTGCTCGAGACGGCGCGGTGGTCGCTGGACCGTCAGGTGCCGGAGCTCGGGCGCCCGCTCGGCGAGGAGCTCCTCGAGCCCACCCGGATCTACGCGACAGCCTGCCTCGACCTGGCGCGGCAGACAGCAGTCCACGCCATGGCGCACGTCACCGGCGGCGGTCTGGCGGCCAACCTCGAACGGGTGCTGCCGGTCGAGGTCTCCGCCGTGGTCGACCGATCGACGTGGACACCCCAGCCGGTGTTCGACGTCGTACGACGCGTGGGCGGCGTCGAGCAGGCCGAGCTCGAGGCGACCCTCAACTGCGGGGTCGGCATGGTCGCCCTCACCCCGGCGGACGAGGTCGAGCGCGCGATCGACCTGCTCGCGGGCCACGGCATCCGCGCCTGGGCAGCCGGCGAGGTCGGCGCCGGCACGGACGGGGATGGGCGGGTGTCGCTGGTCGGCCAGCACCCCGGTTGGTGAGAAAACCGGCGACACCGTCCCGAATTCGGCCCTCGGTGTGCGGGAACAGGCGGGCAGCAGGTAGCGTTGTCCCCACGAGAAACCTTTGAGGACACTCCGGGTGCCACAGTGCCCCGGCCGAGCGTGCGAGGGGGCTGACCCTATGGGGCGCGGCCGAGCAAAAGCCAAGCAGACGAAGGTCGCCCGCGACCTGAAGTACCGCACTCACGAGACGGACTTCGGGGCGCTGGCCAACGAGCTGCACGGCGCCAAGAACCAGGACAAGCCCGACGAGGCCGAGCAGGACGACGGGTACTCGGACTACGCAGAACCCTCCCGGGACTGAGCAGCGGCGCGCGAGGCACGAGCGCGCCGTGTGGGCTCAGGACAGGTTGAGCAAGCCCGCGCCTGAGCATGCGAAGGCGCGCTAGGCGCGTCGAAACCCGGTGACGGATGCAGGGCGGCGACCCAGGCTTCGTACCTCAGCCGCCGGCTAACCAGATCCCCCGGAGCCGGCCCACGTCGCGCATCCGGCGCTCTGCCAGCCGGTCGGCCGCCACCGCCGGCGGTACGCCGTCGCGCGCGGCGAGCTCGAACACGTTCCGCGTCGTGTCGAAGATGCCGCTGGCCCGCTGCTGGGCGCGGTCGAAGGAGAAGCCCTCGAGCTCGTCGGCGACCTGGATCAGCCCGCCGGAGTTGACGCAGTAGTCCGGCGCGTAGAGCACGCCGCGCTCCTCGAGCATCTTCTCGACGCCCGGGTGGGCCAGCTGGTTGTTGGCGGCGCCGCAGACGATCCGGGCCGAGAGCACCTCGACGACCTCGTCGGTCAGGGCTCCACCCAGGGCGCAGGGGGCGTAGATGTCGAGCGGCGCGGCGACCAGCGCCTCGGTCGAGTCCACGACCGTCACCTGCGGGAACTCGTCGAGCACCCGTTCCACCGACGGTCGGTGCACGTCGGTCACGACCACCGAGGCGCCGTCCTCGATCAGGTGCCGCACCAGATGCCGGCCGACCTTGCCGATCCCGGCAACCCCGACGACTCGTCCGGCGACCGAGGGGGCTCCCCAGGCGACCTCGGCCGCGGCCCGCATGCCCTCGAAGACGCCGTACGCCGTGAGCACTGAGCTGTCGCCCGCGCCCCCGTGGGCGACGGTGCGGCCGGTGACGTATGAGCACTCGCGGGCGACGTCGTCCATGTCGGCGGAGTAGGTGCCGACGTCGCAGGCGGTGTAGTAGCGCCCGCCGAGCGACTGGACGAAGCGGCCGTAGGCGCGCAGCAGCGCCTCGGACTTCAACGTGGCGGGATCGCCGATGATCACGGCCTTGCCGCCGCCGAGGTCGAGCCCGGCCAGGGAGGCCTTGTAGGACATCCCGCGCGAGAGGTTGAGGACGTCCTGCACCGCGTCGGCGGTGGAGGCGTAGGGGTAGAAGCGGGTGCCGCCCAGAGCTGGGCCGAGCGCCGTGGAGTGGATGGCGACGATGGACTTGAGGCCGGTCGCAGCGTCGTTGCAGAAGACGACCTGCTCGTGCTCGGACCCGAGCTCGAACACGTCCACGGTCACGTCGGACATTGGGTGCCCACTTTCTGTTGTACGCCACGGGGTGGGTGGCTGCTCTCCGGCCCGCAGGGGTGGCGCGAGTCCGGAATACAAGCGTAGAGCGCAGTGGGGGTTACCACGAAGTCAGCACGCGACAAGGGGCCGGGCCTGCTGCGGCCCGGCCCCAAGTCATGGGTCACGACGTGATCAGTAGGTGGTCACGTCGAGCAGTCGCTCCTTGGTGCTGTCACCGTCGTCGCTGTTGTTCCAGTCGAGCGAGCCGGCGGCCTGCAGTGCGGCCTTGACCGCTGCGGGAGTGGCCGTCGGGTGGGTCGCCTTGTAGAGGGCGGCGCCACCGGCGACGTGCGGGCTGGCCATCGACGTACCACTGATCGTGTTGTAGCCGCCCAGCATCCAGGTCGAGTTGATGCAGACGCCGGGGGCGATGATGTCGACGTCGGAGCCGAAGTTGGAGAAGCTCGCGAACGTGTCGTCGACGTCCGAGCGGCAGGTGGACGGGGCGCCGCCACCGGGCAGGCCGTTGAAGTCGGCGAGGGCGCTGACCGTGATCACCTCGTCGTAGGCCGCCGGGGTCGAGTTGGCGGCGTTCTCCGAGTCGTTGCCCGCGGCCACGGCGTAGGTGATGCCCGCGGCGACCGACCGGCAGATGGCCTTGTGCATGGCGTCGTTGTTGCTGTTGCCGCAGTTGCCGTCGTCGGTGCCGGAGCCGCCGAGGCTCATGTTGGCGACCTCGATCTGGGAGGCGTGGGCGGTGACGTAGTCGATGCCGCAGATCACGTCGGAGTTCAGGCCGCTGCCGGCGTCGGTGAGGACCTTGACCGGCCAGATCCGGGCGCCCGGCGCCATGCCGACCACACCGGTGCCGTTGTCGAGTGCACCGATGGTGCCCGAGACGTGGGTGCCGTGCCCGTTCAGGTCGTTTGCGTTGATCGCTCCGATCGAGCAGTTCTTGGCGCCGGCGCTGTAGATGTTCAGGTCCGGGTGCGTCAGGTCGGCGCCGGTGTCGATGACGGCGACGTCGACGTTGACGCGCTGGTCGACGCCGTTGATCGCGGCGGTCGGACTGGCGTCCGCGTTGGCGCGGTTGATCCCGGTCGGCGTGGTCTGGGCGTCGATGCTGACGGGCTTGTCCGCCTGCACCCACTTGACCGTCGGCGACGCCTCGAGTGCTTCGGCGACCGCGGGGGACATGGTCGGCGGAGTAGCCCTGGAGGGCCGAGGTGTAGACGTGGCCGACGTCGAAGCCGAAGCGGCTCGCCTGCGCCAGGGCGACGGAGCGCGCGTCGGCGCTGTCGTGGAGCACCACGATGTAGGGCGCGGAGGCGGTGGAGAGGCCCGTAGAAGTCGGTGTCGCTTCGGCGGTCACCGCGGTGGCACCGAGGCCCAGGACGGTCGTGATGGCGAATGCGGCTGCAGCAAGTCTGCGCATGGTTTCCTTCGGTTCCCAACATGCCGCCGGACAGGCGGCCGGACACTTGGCCCAACGAGGAACTGTGACTCCCGTTACGGCTCTTGGCCGCGCTGACCGGGTGGTGCTTCACGGTTTCTTTTAACGCTGCGTTGACGGTCGCGATTGATGGTCTGTCCAGTCGCCGCCGGGGCCCCGGCGGCGATCCCTGCCGCAAACCCAAGGGGGCTTTTGCAATGCGAACCACCCATCTCAATCGACGCCGTTCCACGGCACTCCTCTCGGCCGCTGTGCTTGCTGCCAGTGGCATCGTCGCGTCCATGGGGGCGGCCAGCGCCGTCGTCACGGGTAGCGCCGGAGAAAACGACCAAGGCACGCCGAACTACTACCGCGACGGCCAGGGCATGGCACTCGCGCTCTGTACCGACGCGAACGCGAACCTGTGCGAGCCGCCGGCGGACGACCACGTCGGCGTCTACTTCGCCGCCAACGCGGCCGACGGCCCGTGGTCCGCGGGCTACGCGGTCGAGGCGATCAACGACCCGGTGGACGGGCTGCTGGTCTTCAACTCCACCCGGATCCGGGCCAACAATGTCCGAGCGAACACGACCTACACCATCCAGGACCCGTGGGGAACCATCCGGTGCGGCAGCGACGCCACGGGCACGGTGGACTGCCGGCGTGAGACCAGCGGTGACTTCACCACCGTCAAGGGCGGCCACGTCACGACCTTCCTGCACTCCGTCGCCCGGCGGGGTGCGGACTTCATCGGGAGCGACGCCCTGACCGGCCAGGTCTTCGGGTCGCCGACCGGCTTCAACAGGGTCAAGATCACCGGTGCTGGTCGCACCTGGAGCACCGCCGCGTTCTCCCTGATGGGGCAGAAGCGGGCCGACACGGCCATGTCCGGGATCAACAAGCGTGCGCTCGAACTGGGCAATGGCCGGCAGGCTGACCGCATCACGAAGACCATCCGGTACTCCAGCTTCGGCACCGCCGCGGCCCGTCCCACCGTTCGGAAGGGCGGCCCCAACGCCGCGGCCTTCTCGGTGCGTGACACCTGCGCGTCGCAGGCTCCCGGTTCGGGTTGCGACATCATGGTGACGTTCGCGCCGCGGCAGCACGCGAACTCCGTCAAGCGGGCCTTCCTCACCATTGACGACAACAGCCTCGCCGCTCCGCGGCGGGTCAGCCTCAAGGGTGTCGGAGTCCGTCGCTGACGCAATCACAACTGAACAAGCAAGCAGCCGCAGGCCAGGAGCTCCTGGCCTGCGGCTGCTCCTTGCTGCCCTGCTTCCACCGAGAGCACACACAAAGTGTGCTTGTGATATAGGTTCCCGCACATGTCCGGTCCGCCCACGATCGTCGTGGTCGATGACGCGCCCGATGTCCGGAAGCTGCTCAAGACGCGGCTTCGGTTGTCGGGCCGGCTCGAGGTGGTCGGAGAAGGTGCCGACGGGTACGACGCCGTCGAGCTCGCCCGACAGCACCACCCGACGCTCATGCTGCTCGACGTGTCCATGCCCGGGCGCGACGGCCTGGCGGCTCTGCCGCTCGTGCTGGATGTCTCTCCGACGACCCGGGTCGTGATGTTCAGCGGCTTCGACGCGGCCGGCCTGGCGGAGCACACCCGCAGGCTCGGGGCGACCGAGTTCCTGGAGAAGTCAGTGTCGCTGGACGAGCTCGTGGAGCGGCTCGTGAAGATCGCGGGACCCGATGGCGCGGCCCCTGTGGAGCCTCGCGGCGACGAACCCTCCTCGCAGGTGCTCGACTCGGTGCTGGCCGATCACCTCGAGCGCTTCCGGGAGATCTTCGACGACGCCGCGATCGGGATGGCCACACTGACTCTGGACGGCCGGATCGTGCGGATGAACCGGCACCTCGCTCACTTGATCGGCGACCACACCGAGGACCTGGTCGGCACCCCCTATTCCGACCTCGCGACTGGTGGCGCGGTGGACCGTGCGCTGGAGCAGCTGCGCGGCGGCGGAAGTGCGGTCCAGGTCGAGCACGGGCTGGAGGGGGAGGTGGGTCGCCGGTTCCAGATGACGGCATCGGCGGTGCTCGACGCCATGGAGAGACCGCTCTACTTCTTCCTCCAGGTGCAGGACGTGACCGGCCAACGCATCGCGGAGGCGGAGCTCCGTCAGACCGAGCAGCGCCTTCGGCTGCTGGTCGAGGCGGTCCAGGACTACGCGATCTTCATGCTCGACCCCGACGGCCACGTGGCGAGCTGGAACCCTGGTGCGCAGCGCAGCAAGGGCTACTCGGCGGAGGACATCATCGGCCAGCACTTCCGGGTGTTCTACCCCCCGGACAAGCAGGCCGAGAAGCACCCCGAGCACGAGCTCGAGCTCGCCCGGCGCGATGGCCGGTACGAGGAGGAGGGCTGGCGCATCCGCAAGGACGGGAGCCGGTTCTGGGCCCACGTCACCATCACTGCGGTCCACGACGAGCAAGGGGATCTGGTCGGCTTCGCCAAGGTGACCCGGGACTCGACCGAGCGCCGGCGGATGCTCAGCATGCTCGAGCACGCCAACGAACAGCTGAAGGCCGCGGCCGACGAACAGGCCGAGTTCCTCGCCGTGACCGCCCACGAGCTGCGTGCGCCCGTGGGCGTGCTGGCGGCGTCCGCCTCGCTGCTGGCGCGCCGCTACGAGGGCCTGACCCCCGAGGAGCGCGAGGAGCTCGCCGAAGGGGTGGACCGCAACGCAGGGCAGCTGCGACGGCTGCTCGACGACCTCCTGACCGCCTCCCGGGCGCACACCCGCACACTCGACCTGCGACCGGTCGAGCTGCTCGTCGACGAGCACCTCGGAAGCCTCGTCGCGGCCCTGCGCAACGCCCAGCCGGGCACAGAGGTGATGCTGGACGCGCCGCCGGGCATGGTCGCGTACGCCGATCCGGGCAGGTTCGACCAGATGATCGACAACCTGCTCCTCAACGCCGTACGCCACGGTCGCCCTCCCGTCACCCTCGAGGCGCGGGCCGAGGGAAGCCAGGTGGTGGTGACGGTCTCCGACGCCGGCGCCGGAGTGCCCAGCTCGGTCCTGCCGCGCCTGTTCCAGCGCTTCGGCACGTCCACCGGCGGCACCGGGCTGGGCCTCTACATCGTGCGAGAGCTCGCCCTCGCGCACGGGGGCACGGCCGAGTACGACGCCGACGACAAGGCCTTCATCATCCGCCTGCCGAGCGAGAAGGCCGCCTCGTGACGGCCGCCGGTCCCGCCCCGATCAGGGTGGCGCTGGTCGACGACGTCGACGACATCCGTCGTCTGGTGCGCACGGCACTTCGTTTCCGGGGCGGATTCGAGGTCGTGGGCGAGGCGCGCACCGGTGCGGAGGCCATCGCCATCGCGCGCGAGCAACGGCCCGACATCGTCGTGCTCGACCTCGGCCTCCCCGACATCGCCGGTCGTGACGTGCTCGCCCAGGTGCGTGTGGAGTCCCCGGACACCCGGGTCGTGGTGCTGTCGGCGAGAGAGCCGACCGACCGGGCGTGGTTCGAGGAGCGAACGGCGGGCTACGTGCTCAAGGACGCCGACATCGACTACCTCGTCGACGTGCTCGAGAACGTGGGTCGCACCCCGGCCGACGTCCGGGTGCTCGACGCGGCCAGGGACGTCGGCGCCGGCGTGAGGGCTCGTGCGCTCGTGCGGGACGCACTCCGCGACTGGGGGCTGAACGCGATTTCCGACGACGCCACGCTGGTCGTCACCGAGCTGGTGACCAACGCCGTCACGCATGGTGGTTCCGTCTTCCGCGCTGCAGCTCTCCCGGACCTCGGGCGCATTCCGGATCGAGGTGGTCGACGACGGCGAGGGCACGCCGGAGCCCCAGCCGCCGGACACCGAGGCCGAAGGCGGCCGCGGGATCATGCTGGTCGACGCGATGTCGAGCTCGTGGGGCGTCGAGAACGTGCCCCAGGGCAAGCTGGTCTGGGCGGAGATCGCGATCCCGTAGAAGAGTGGTGGCCGCCCGACTCACGCTGCTTCGCACCGGCCGGGGGGACCCAGCTGCACCACGACGTCGGTGACCACCACCGTGATCGAGCTGCTGTTGTCGCTCTCGTCGGTCTCCGCGAGAAGGTCCCTGGGGTCTGCGGTCAGGTCGAGGCAGAGCACCCGCCGGCCCAGCCCGGCGGGCAGTGGCAATGTCTGCCCGGGGAGGTCCCACAGGTAGGTGTCCATCCATCCCGGGGAGATGCCCTGCGGTCCGGTGCGGCTGCACTCCCCGAAGTGCTCCTTCCGGACCAGGCTCTGGACGCCCGGTACCCGTTTGTTGTCGCGCAGGCAGAAGCTCACCTTCCTTCGTGTCGCGAGGCGCTCGCCCGTCGTGGGCGAGCGCAGCGAGTAGCCGGCCATCGCGTCGAAGTGCCAGTGGTCGTGCGTCGGGTGGGCGAGCATGCAGCCGGCCTGTTGCGACCGGAGAGGCAAGTCCTGCTCGGGCTGGTAGGCGCCGTCCTCGTTCACGTCGCCGTGCAGCACCTGCGCTGCCGGGTGCTGCCGTCGGGGGCAGCCGTCGCCTTCGGGACGCGGCCGCAGCAGGAGCGGTGCCGGACCGAGGTTGGCGAGCGAGGCGGAGAAGCGGAGCAGCCGGCCGCCCTGGACTCGCTGCACCTGCAGGTCAGTCGCGTCGACACTGCGCATGTTGGGGAGGAGGGCCGGTGGTCCCGCCAGCCGGCCGGTCGCTGACGGGGAAGACCTCGACGATCCCTGTGCGTCGGGCCCGGCCGACTCCCGTGCAGCCATGGCGACCGTGACGGCGGTGCCGACGGCGACGGCCAGCACTGCGAGGAACCGGCCGATGCTCCGGCTGCTGGAGCCCATCGCTTCATGCTAGGTCGCTCCGGCCCGCTTCTGGACCGAAACGGATGGGATGGCGCACACGACAGAGGCCGCGCCGGCGCCGGAACTGGGTTCCGGCCGGGACGCGGCCTCTTGCTCGTGGGCAGGGGCGGGGTCGAACCGCCGACCTTCCACTTTTCAGGCGGACGCTCGTACCAACTGAGCTACCTGCCCGAGCGAGCGAAACCATACCGGAGACCCTCACCGGCCGACGAAACGGACGTGGTGCACTTGGGCTCCTCGACCACCCGAGCCCTATGCTGTCGTCCTGTCCGGCCCCCATCGTCTAGCGGCCCAGGACCCCGCCCTTTCACGGCGGTAGCACGGGTTCGAATCCCGTTGGGGGTACCAGTTGCTTCGTTGCTCAGGCCCCTCCGAGCACCGGTTCCCGGTCGCCGGTGTCGATTGGGAGGCGGGTGCGACGATGGGTTAGAGTTCCACCGCTTCGCAAACGTGGAGCCATGGCCCCGTAGCGCAGTTGGTTAGCGCGCCGCCCTGTCACGGCGGAGGCCGCGGGTTCGAGTCCCGTCGGGGTCGCACTTGACGCCCCGGATCACCGAGATCCGGGGCGTTCGCCGTATCCACCGCCTGACGGTCGGGCAGCCGTGGAGGTGACAATGGGTCCATGCCGATCGCGATGGAGACCTCCGCCTTCGAGGCGCTGGTCGACCAGGCGCTCGACGCCATCCCCGACGAGCTGACGTCGCTGATCGAGAACGTCGTGGTCCTGATCGAGGACGATGCGCCGGCCGACGACCCGGACCTCCTGGGGCTGTACGACGGTGTCGCCCTCACCGAGCGGTACGGCGACTACGGGATGGTGCTGCCGGACCGGATCCTGATCTACCGCCGGCCCCTGCTCGAGATGTGCGACAGCGAGGCGGAGCTGGAGGAGGAGGTCCGGATCACCGTGGTGCACGAGATCGCCCATCACTTCGGCATCGACGACGACCGGCTGCACGAGCTCGGCTACGCCTGATTCAGTTCAAGGGATCGAGTCGGAATCCGATGCCCCGGACGGTGTGGATCCACACCGCGCCCGGGCTGGCCACGTCCAGCTTGCGGCGGAGGTTGCCGACGTGGGCGTCCACGAGGTTCTTGGACCCCTGGAAGTCGGACTGCCACATCTCCCGCACGATCGAGGGCCTGTCCCACACCTGTCCGGACCGTTGCGCGAAGAGGACCAGGAGGTCGAACTCGGTGCGGGTCAGCGGGACTGCGACGTCGTTGACCTTGACCTCGCGGCGGTCCTGCTCGATGACCAGGCCACCACCGAGGTCGAGGCCGGGGCTCGGCGTCGACGCCTGCTGGACGCTGTTGGTGGCCGAAGAGCCGGAGGGGTGACGGGGCCGGCGGAAGAGTGCCGTCACCCGCGCCTGCAGCTCCCGGGTCGAGAAGGGCTTGGTCATGTAGTCGTCGGCGCCCACGTGGAGGCCGATCAGGCGGTCGCCCTCCTCGGTGCGGGCGGTCAGCATGATGATGTAGGCGTCACTTGCCTCGCGGATCCGTCGGCAGACCTCCACGCCGTCGACGTCGGGCAGTCCGAGGTCGAGCGTGATCAGGTCGGGCTGGTGCTTCTCGAGCAGGACTTCGACATCCCGGCCGGTGCCGGACTGGTGCACGTCGAAACCGGAGCCTGCGAGGACGGCAGCGACCAGCGCGCGGATGTCCGCGTCGTCCTCGATCACCAGAGCCGTGCCGGCCTGCATCGCAATCCTCCTGTAGCCCCCAGGACAGCGATTCTGCCGCACCCGATCGACACTTGTATCCGATTCGTTGCTTTGGGCGTGGTGGCTCGGACCGACCACGCACGGGTGGGGAGGTCAGCCCATGCGGTCGCGCGTCGCGCCCACGTCCGGCCAGGGGCGCGGAGCCTCGCCCCGCTGCTGGCGGACGAGTTCCCCGAACAGCCACGTCTGGAAGCGGCGCTGCTCCGGCGTGCGCGCGAGCGAGAGCAGTCGCTGCTTCTGGCAGAACTCGTCGGCCAGGTCCAGCAGCTCGACGAACTGCTCGATGGTCTCGGCGCTGGCCTTCGGCAGCTCGACGCGCAGGTCCGTGGTCGCCTCGCCGGACGCGAGAGCGGACTCGATGGCATCGCTGTGGATGCCTTCGCGGAGGATGCGGTCGATGTCGGCGAAGAGCTCAGAGAGGCTCTTGGCCAGCGGGTAGTCGTCCTCGTGGGCCAGAGAGAGGAGGCGAACCTCGCGGCGCAGCTCGCTCCACTGGGTCTGGGACGCGTGGAGGGTCCGCAACGGGACCTCGCGCACTTCGACGTGGACGTGGTTGGCAGGTGACGTGCGCTGCGACCGGTCACCGGCGGACCCGGTGATGACTCCGTCGACTCCCTGACTGCGAATCTCGGTGGCGGGCACGAACCAGACGACCTTGCCGTGGTCGTCGACGTCGGCCCCCCAGGCGTCCGAGCACCGCGCCACGATGTCGAGGCCCCGCCCGAAGGTGATCAGCGGGTCGTCGTCGATCGGGTGGCGGGTGTTGGGCTCGGGCATCTCGGGCGGATGCCTGGATCCGTCACTCACCTCGATCCGGGGGTGCTCCGGGGTGCCGCGCATCCGCATCCGCACGGGTGGCTCGCCGTGAAGGATCGCGTTGCCGATCAGTTCGGAGACGCCCAGCTCGGCACACTCGGCCAGGTCCTCGCGGTCGATCTCGGAGCAGGCCTCCGTCGCCCATCTCCGGGCGTCGTGCACACCGCTGGGCCCGGTGCCCAAGGTGAAGACTGGCCTGTGAATCGGCACGGTAGGAGCCCCCTGTGATCCGGCCCGATTGATGATGTGGCAGAGCCCATTCAGTTCTCACCTACCCGCCCATGATGGCGCCGAAACCAGTTTCAGTTCAAAGTTTTTTCGTGGCGCTGCCGGTGTGAGCAACCAGACCCCGTGCTCATTCGTCGCGGCTCGGGGGGTACCGGGAGAATGGAGTCGTCCGGATCGGCCCGCACGGCGCGATCGGCCACGCACGAAAGGTTGACATGGGAAGCCCGCAGACAGGACACGAGTCCGCTCAGGATCGCCACCGGGTCGTGGTGGTGGGGTCGGGATTCGGCGGCCTCTTCGGCACCAAGGCGCTTCGTCGCGCGGACGTCGACGTGACGATGCTGGCCAAGACCACCCACCACCTCTTCCAGCCCCTGCTCTACCAGGTGGCCACCGGGATCCTCTCCGAAGGAGAGATCGCCCCGCCCACCCGGGAGATCCTCAGCGGCCAGCGGAACGCGCGGGTCCTGCTCGGCGAGGTGACCGACATCGACCTCGAGCGCCGGGAGGTGACCTCGCACGTCCTCGGCCGGCCGACCGTGACGCCGTACGACTCGCTGATCGTGGCGGCCGGCGCCACCCAGTCCTACTTCGGCAACGACCAGTTCTCCGAGTTCGCGCCCGGGATGAAGAGCATCGACGACGCGCTCGAGCTGCGCGGCCGGATCTTCGGCGCCTTCGAGATGGCGGAGCTGGGTGCCAACCGCGGCGACAACGTGGACCACCTGCTGACCTTCGTGGTGGTCGGCGCCGGCCCGACGGGCGTGGAGATGGCCGGACAGATCGCCGAGCTCGCCCACCGCACGCTCAAGCGTGACTTCCGGACGATCAACACCCGGACCGCCCGGGTGATCCTGGTCGACGCTGCGGGTCAGGTCCTCCCGCCCTTCGGCGCCCGGCTCGGCGCCACCACCAAGGCCGAGCTCGAGAAGCTCGGGGTCGAGGTCATGCTCGGTGCGATGGTCACCGACCTCGACGAGCGGGGCATCGAGGTGAAGTACAAGGACGGGCACACCGAGCGGATCGCGGCGGTGACGAAGATCTGGGCCGCCGGCGTCCAGGCGAGCAGCCTCGGCCGCATCCTGTCGGCGCAGACGGGAGCACCGCTGGACCGCGCGGGCCGGATCGGCGTGAACCCCGACCTCACCCTCCCCGGGTACCCGGAGGTCTTCGTCGTCGGCGACATGATCGACCTCGACAACCTGCCGGGCGTCGCCCAGGTGGCCATCCAGGGCGCGAAGTACGCCGCGAAGGAGATCGACGGCCGACTGCGCGGCCGGGCCCCGCAGCCCGCGTTCCGGTACTTCGACAAGGGGTCGATGGCGATCATCAGCAGGTTCAACGCCGTGGCCATGGTGGGCAAGCTCCGACTCAGCGGGCTGATCGCGTGGTTGATGTGGCTGGCGGTCCACCTCGTCTACATCACCGGCTTCAAGAACCGGGTGACGGCGCTGCTGCACTGGGCGATCTCGTTCGTCGGCCGGGGCCGTTCCGAGCGGACCACGACCGAGCAGCAGATCTTCGCCAGGTCGGCGCTGGCCCGGCTGAAGCGCGGGGCGAGCGACCTGGTGTCCGACCCGGGCGAGTACGACGCGGCCCGCGAGGCCGAGCGTCGGGCCGCCCTGGAGGCTCAGGCTCTGGAGGAGGCCCGGCTCACCGACGCAGGGCACCGGGGCGTACCCGCCGACCGCCGCTGACACCAGGGATAGTCCCCGAATCTCGGGTCCGAATTCGCGCCCACGTGGGCCCAAGATTCGGGGACTATCCCGGCAGGGCGCTACTCGAAGCGCTCCTGCTGCTTCTCCATCGCCTCGCGCGCCCACTTCGGCAGGATGAACACGCCTTCGGCCTCCACGGTGACCCCTTCGGCGTCACTGATCGAGCCGACCGCGAACGTCTTGATGCCCTCCACCCGGTCGATCGATGCCTCGGCGTGGAGGTCGCCCAGCGGCGTAGCCCGCCGGTAGCGCAGAGTCAGGGTCCCGGTCATGCCCGGCTTGCCCCCGGCGCCGGCGGCCTCGCCGAGCAGCTGGTCGAGGACCAGGGCAGAGACGCCTCCGTGGACCAGACCCGGCGGTCCCTCGTACGCCGCCCCGAGGTGGAAGTCTGCCCACGCCTTGCCGACCGGGTCGCGCTTGATCTCGAGCGGTGGGGCGATCGGGTTGCGCAGCCCGACCACGGCGTTGCCCCACGGCCGACCGGTGCCGTCGGCGTTGAACCGGATGCCGTACGCCCCGTCGAGCTGGTCGGCGCGCAGCCGGGCGGTGATCGCCTCGATCTCCTCCCGCGCGGCCCGGATCGACGCGTCGTCGACCTCGGTGCGGATCGACGCGTCGGCCAGCTCCCGCACGGCCTGGGCGAGGGGCCCGTAGAGCCCCTCCTGGCGGGAGATCTCCTCGGGCGGGAGCTCCTCGTGCACGTAGCCGACCATGCGCTCACCCTAGAACCTGTTCCAGTGCCGCAATTCGTTGGCCCGCGCCACGGTCGGCGTGATGGGATCCGGGCCATGACCGAGCTCGTCCGCCCACATGTGCGCTACCGCGAGTCCTGGGCCGAGGCCGTGTCCGAGTTCCCGGCGGGCACGATGCACGGGTCCGGGCTGTGGGAGCTCGACAATGGGCTGGACACGACCGAGCAGGGCTGCCTCGATGTCATCGCGCACCTTCGATCCTGCGCCGACCACGAGGTCGAGCTCCCGGACGGCAGGGTTCACAGCACCTACTTCTGGATCACCGAGGGCGACGAGTTCGTCGGCTTCCTCGCGCTGCGGCACGCGCTCACCCCGTGGCTGCTCGAGGAGGGCGGTCACATCGGGTTCTCGGTGCGGCCGTCGCGCCGCCGCCAGGGCCACGCCCGGCGCGCCCTCGCCCTGGCGCTCACCGAGGCGAAGGCCCTCGGCCTGGACCGGGTGCTGCTGACCTGCGACGAGGACAACGACGGGTCGCGGCTGACGATCGAACGCAACGGCGGCATCTACGAGGACTCCCGCAAGGGCAAGCGCCGCTACTGGATCGACGTGGGGTGACCAATCACCTGCCGGTCCGTTGACATGGCATGTGCGAGCACCACGGCTCCCTGCCGTCGGCACCCCTGTCACGGCGTACGGCGCTCTCCGCGGCCGGCGCCGGCCTGCTGATCGCCGGACTGACCTCGAGGCACACACCCGCGATCGCCGACACCGGTTCTGCACCGGCCGTCGGCGCCGCCCGGACCTCCCGGATCACGACCGGAACCACCCTCGTCCACGCCGACCTGCACAACCACACGCTGCTCTCCGACGGCGACGGCGACCCGGCGCTGGCGTTCGACTCGATGCGCAGCGCCGGCCTGGACGTGGCCGCGCTGACCGACCACGCGACGTACTCCGACAACGCGCTCGGCGACGTGCTCACCGATGCCCTGCCGCCGGACTACCACCAGGCCGCCGGGCTGACCCCGAACGGCTGGGCGCGCACCCGGGACTACGCCGATGCCGCCAACACCGACGGTGCCTTCACTGCGATCCGTGGCTTCGAGTGGTCCGAGCCGATGCTGGGCCACGTCAACGTCTGGTTCACCGAGCACTACGTCGACGTCCTGCAGGCAGGGCTGATGGCGCCGCTGCTCGAGTGGCTGCGCCGCGAACCGGGCCTCGTCCTGGACGGCGGTGCGGACGGGATCGCCGGCTTCAACCATCCGGGCCGTGAGCCAGGACGCTTCGAGGAGTTCCGCTTCGACCCGGCCGCCCGGGACCAGATGGTGTCGCTGGAGATGTTCAACCGCCGCGACGACTACCTCTTCGAGGGCTGGGCCGACGGACTCTCCTCACCCCTGTGCGCCTGTCTCAACGCCGGCTGGCGGACCGGCATCACCGGGGTCACCGACGAGCACGGCGTCGACTGGGGCCACCCGGAGGGCAAGGGCCGGACCGGGCTGTGGGTCGCCGACCACACCCGCGCCGGGGTCAAGGCGGCCATGCAGGCGAGGCGGTTCTTCGCCACTCGTACGTCGGGGCTGCGGGTCGACGCCACCGCCTCGGTTGCCGGCGGGCCGGCGGTGCCGATGGGGTCGGTGCTGCCCGTCAGCAGGGGTGACGTGACGTTCACCCTGGACCTGGCCCGCGACGACTCCTGGCTCGGTCGCCGGCTGACGGTCCAGGTGCTGCGACCGGGCACGGACGCTCCCGTCGTACCCCTCGTCCAGGAGTTCGTGGTCGGCGACCTGGTCACCGTCACCGTGCCCCTGGACCTCGCCGACGGGGACTGGGTGCTGCTCCGGGTCGCGGACCCGGCCCAGCCGAACGCAAGCCCCGGCCCGGCCGGGCATCCCGGCAACGACCTCGGGATCGCCTACACCAGTCCGTGGTGGCTCGAACCGAGCGCCTAGGGCCTGCTTGCTGTTGTCAGATGCGGTCGTGGTCGCCGGAGCGTGGACGCACGACGGGCGCCTCGAGTGCCTCGAGCACAGCTCGCCCTGCGGCGTTGGCGTCGGGACGGACCGGCTCGAGCTCCTGCTCGTGGTAGGCGAGCCACTTGTCCAGGAGGTCAGAAGCCTGCTGCTTCTCGATGCGCGTTCGGTGGCTCATGTCACGCCAACTTTGCTGAGTGCGTCCGGGTTACGGACGCGAGGACGGGTTCCCCAGATGGTGACAGCGGAATCCGAGCGGTGGCAAGCATCGCGCCCGGGCCTTAACGCAAACTTATCGGTAGGCCCCGTGGGACTCGAACCCACAACCAAAGGATTAAAAGTCCTCTGCTCTGCCAATTGAGCTAGGGGCCCAGCGGCGCGATGGCTGGCCTGCCGCAGCCTACTGGCCCCTCGCAGGTCAGGGTGCCTGCCCGGGTCACGGTCAGCGGGCGAAGTTCTGGACGATCACCCAGTACCTGCCGTTGGCGCTCCTGGCCACACCGAGCCCGATCACCTGGGGTTTGCGGGACAGCAGGTTGTGGCGGTGCGCATCCGAGTGCATCCACGCGTTCACCGTGCCCCGCGCGATCTCGGCGGCGGTCAGGCCCGATGACATCGGATACTTGGCGAGGTTCTCGCTGACGTAGGAGCGGTCACACCGGCTCAGGACCCTGCCCAGCCTGCGGTGGGTCAACGTCCCTGACTGCGCCAGGTGCCTGGCCCAGCTCTCCGCCATCTGGTCGATGCAGGCGTTGCCCCTGACCGCCCGCAGCCCTCGCTGCACCCGCTTGTGATTGGTGGTGGAGACCACCGAGGATTCCACCCTGTCCGCGTACGAGGTGGCCGCCGAGGCGGCCGAGCTTCCCAGGGAGCTCACGAGCCCGAACGACGCAACCAGGACCAGGAGCGGCGCGAGTGTGCGCGGCATGATCTGCACGGGGACTCCTCAGCAAGCGACTGGTCACGGACGGTGCTCACGTGCGTTCACTGGGGTCCCGGGCCCCTCAGTCAGGTGTCTCGACCCGGACGTTGAAACCTTGGCAGGCACGATGCCCACGGCGCGGGCTCGCCAAACATCGCGCCCTGCCTGGGACGCCGGTGTGGCCGCCGTTCGCGCCCCCGGGCCGCCCCGGTCACAGGGGCGGCAGGCCGAGCACCTCTCGCACGACGTTCTCCAGCCGTTCGCCGGGCTCGTGCGTACCGATGTGACTCGTCAGGAACGCCAGGGCGTACTGCCCCTGGTCGCTCCACCACCCGAAGCTCCCCCCGAGTCCGCCCATGCCGTAGCCGTCGGGATCCAGGGCGACGCCGAGACCCCACTCGCGCTCGCCGCCCATGACGAGCTCGGGCTCGACCCCGGCTCCGTGCCTCAGCTCCGCCAGGACTGATGGGCCCACCAGACTGCCGTGCGCCAGAGCCACGTAGAAGCCGGCGACCGCCTTCGCCGTGCCGTGGCCGTTGACCGCAGGTATCTCGGCCCGTCGCCACGGCTCGCCGTTGACCACGCGGGGGTCCACGCCACCGGGAGGGTTCGCGACCGCACGGCGGTAGAGGTCAGTGGGTGACTGCTGGGAGGCGCGGAAGTCCTCGCCGAACCCGGTCAGGTCCGCCACTCTGGCCAGCTCGGCATCGCCCAGCCCGATGTGGAAGTCCAGGTCGTGGGGGCCGCAGATCTCCTCGCGGAGGAAGCGACCCAGGGTGCGCCCGTCCACGGCTCGGACGACCTGGCCGAGCAGGTGGCCGTAGAGGAACGCCGACTCACCCTGCGCCGTACCCGGTGGCCAGCTCGGCTCCTGGGTGGCCAGCAGGGAGCACATCAGCCCCCCGTCGTAGAACGCCTCCTCCGGTACGTCCTCGTCCAGGACCACCAGGCCGGCGCGGTGGGACAGGACGTCACGGACCGTGGCATCGGCGCGGAGCTCGGGCCAGTAGTTCTGCATCGGAGCGTCGAGCTCCACCAGTCCACCATCCACCAGCGTCAGCACGCACAGGGCGGCGAACGGCTTGGTCACCGAGTACGGCATGACCAGGGTGTCGCTCTGCCAGGGCCTGCGATGCGCGGGGTCTGCATGGCCGCCCCAGAGGTCGACGACCCACTCGCCGGCGTGCCAGACCGCGAACGAGGCCCCTGCTCCCGCCTGGTCGGCCAGCACCTCGCTGAGCACCTCGCGCACCTGCGCGAACGGCGGCTCGACGGATCCCTGAACGGTCATGCCGGGAGCCTCTCAGCCGGGACCCCATGACCGCGACGCCCGCCCCCGCGAAGGGGGGCGGGCGTCGCGACTGTCAGCACCGGGTCAGAGGCCCAGGCCGAGCCGTCCCAGGATCTGGTTCAGCAGATCGGTGATGCGACCGAGCACTCCAGTCCCGTCGAGCAGCCCAGCGACCGCGCAGAGCAGGTTGCCGAGCAGGTTGCCCGCTCCCGACTGCGCCACGATGTTGAGCACGATCCTGTCGAGATGGACCTGGAGGCCGAGCAGGTCGAGGTCGAGCGGCCCCAGCACCAGGTTGAGGATGTCGCAGGCCGGAGCCAGGGCAGCCGCCTGGGTCCGTGCTGCCCCGATCGGGGCGCCCTCGATCGTCATGACCCGCCTGGTGCGCAGTACGTCGAACGTGCGCGTGCTGCCATCGCTGTTGTGCACGACGCCGTGGATCAGGCCCCGCACGAACAAGTTGCCGTTGTTGCGGCTGAACTTGAGGGGAACGAAGTAACCCGTCACCTGCACGGCCGTTGCCCGTCTGGCCGACGATGCGCGACCGCAGCTCGCCCTGGTCGTTCTGCGCCACTGTTCGGCTCGGCGGCCGGCGCTGCGGGTGCTGAGCTACCGGTAGCCGACCCTGCTGTCAGCGCCATCGCGGCTGTGACCACGAGTGCGACGAACAGTGTCAGCGGCCCTCCCACTCTCTTGCTCCTGAAATTCACCACAGGTTTCCCTCCCTGGTTGTCCTGGCCGAGACCAGGAGCCCGGACCCAAATGGTCCGAGCCTCCGGGGACTGTGCCCACAAGTCCGTGGGTCGTACACGCGCGTTCACTCACCCAGATCGGGGGAGCAGACGACAGGGACCCGCGACGAGATGCTCCTTCCATGGCGAGCACGGGACGACCCGCTCGACGCTGGTCCCTGCGTTGGGGGGACCTCGGACGTGCCGTCATCGCGCTGGTCGGGGCCGCGCTGGGACTCCTTCTCGCGTCGTGGATCGTTCCGGACTTCGATGTTGGCGGGCCCGGACAGGCGCTCGTTGCTGCGTTCCTGATCTTCCTGATCGGAGCGATCCTGCGGCCCGTGCTGGTCATCGTGGCCACGCTGCTTGGCTGGGTCGGCGCGATCCTGATCGGTCTGTTCGGCCAGGCGCTGGTCATCTGGTTGGTGCTCGCGGTAATGCCCGCGGCGACGAGGGCAGGCTGTGGTCCGCCTTCCTCGCCTCCTGGATCGTCGCGGCGGTCTCCACCCTGTTCGTCTGGGTCGCGACCGCGGGCACCGACGACGCGGTGACGGCCAGCCTGCTGCGGGGGGCGCGCCGCAAGCGCCCGCCCGAACTGGAGGACGGCGACATCCCAGGAGTCGTGTTCGTGCAGGCCGACGGGGTGCCCTACCCGGTGCTCGAGTGGGGGGTGCGCGCCGGCACCCTGCCCACGCTGTCCCGCTGGGTGCGCAGCGGCTCGCACCGCATGGCCGAGTGGCGGCCCGAAGCTGCCGGCCACCACGCCGGCCAGCCAGATGGGCATCCTGCACGGCACCATCGAGGGCATCCCCGCATTTCGGTGGGTCGACCGCGCCGAGGGACGGGTCTACGTCGCCAACAAGCCGGCCGACGCTGCAGTGATCGAGGCCACGCACTCGAACGGCCGCGGGCTGCTCGTCGACGACGGCGTCTCGGTGAGCAACCTGTTCACGGGCGACGCCCCGACGGCCTTCGCGACGATGAGCGCGGTCCAGCGCACCCGGGAGACCCGTCAGGCGCGAGTCACCCTCTCCCGGTACCTGGCCCGGCCCGGCGGCATGGCGCGGAGCATGGCCCGGACGTTCAGCGAGATCGCGCGCGAACGGTTCCAGTCCTCCCGCGCCCGCAGGCGCAACGTGCGCCCCCGGGTGCACCGCGGCTGGAACTTCACTCTCGAGCGGGCCGCCCTGAGCGGGGTGTTGCGCGACCTGAACACGACGCTGGTCGCGGACGCGATGCTGCGCGGCCGACGTTCGGTCTACGTCGACTACGTCGACTACGACGCGATCGCCCACCACGCGGGGATCTCCCAGCCCGAGTCGCTGGCCGCGCTCGAGGGCATCGACGCGGTGCTGGCGCAGCTCGAGTCGGTGGCCGAGGTCGCGCCGCGCAAGTACCACTTCGTCGTGTTCTCCGACCACGGCCAGTCGCAGGGCGAGGTGTTCGCTGACCGGTACGGGGAGGACCTGTCGGCCGTGGTACGGCGACTGTCCGAGGCCAGCGTCCTCGCAGCCGCGTCCAACGAAGAGGGCAGCGGTTCGCTGAACTCGATGATCGCGGCCTCGAGCGATGCGGACACCGTGGTCGGCCGGGCCCTGGGGAAGGCGTCCGACCGGCTCGCCGCTCAGAAGTTCGAGACCGCGGACCGCGCCGCCGAGACCGAGCGGGCGGAGACCGAGTCGGACGAGGCCTCGGAGCAGTTCCTGGTGTTCGGCTCGGGCAACCTCGGCCTGATCTACGTGGCGGGCGAGTCGCGGCGGCTGACCGTGGACGACCTGGCCGCGCGGTTCCCGGCCCTGCTGCCCGGCCTCGTCGCCCACCCTGGCATCGCGTTCGCCGTGGTGGACACCGTCGAGCACGGCCCGGTCGCGATCGGGGCCAACGGCGAGCACCGGGTCCGGGACGGCGTGGTCGTCGGTGAGGACCCCCTCGCGCCGTTCGGGCCGGAGGCACCGGGGTTCGTGCTGCGCGCCGCGACCATGCCCGAGGCGCCCGACATCTACGTCAACAGCCTGCTCGACGACATGGGCGAGGTGGCGGCGTTCGAGGGACTGGTCGGCTGCCACGGCGGCCTGGGCGGCTGGCAGGACCGGGCGATGATCGTGTGGCCGAGCGAGCTGCCCGGACCCGAGCGGATGGTCGTCGGCGCGGACGCCGTGCACGAGCTGCTCGTGGGATGGCTGGAGCTGCTCGGGCATCGGCGGGAGGATCGGTCACCGGGCTCCGGCCACGCCGCCGAGACCGCAGCGCGCAGCGCCTGAGAGCGCGCCAGCTCACTCGGGCTTGTGCGCGCCTGTCCGAGCCTCCGCCCGGGCGCTCGCCACGGCCCTGATCCGCGAGGAGAGCAGAGCGACCGCCGTACCGATGAAGACCACGTTGAAGACGATCTGCACGAGGACCAGGGCGCGCGCCACCTGTCCCACTGCGTGCACATCGCCGTAGCCGACGCTCGAGGCCGTGGTGGCGGTGAAGTAGAGCGCGTCCAACCGCGTCTCCAGCTCCGCGAACTGGCCCGGGTCGCGCTGCTGGAGGGTGAAGTAGCACAACGAGAAGACCGTCATCACCACCATGATCGACACGATCAGGCCGTCGACCCTCCGGTCCTGGTCATCGAGGTGCAAGCGGAGCTGTCGCACCACGCCAGCCACGAGGAGAGCCAGGACGAGGATGGACAGCACGATCCGGAGCACGGTGCCGCGGTCGGGCTCACGCGACACCGGGGCCACGAAGTAGACCACCACGACCGCCGCGAGGATCAGTCCGAGGTGTGTCCAACGTCGCCACCCGACCATCGACTCACTCCTCAACCTCTGCACGGCGACGGTGACACCTTCGCGACCCGGCGGGTTCACCCGCTAAGGGTGAGGGATCCGGGGGTTGCCGGCACCACGCTGGTCCCACGCTGTCGACGGTCGGCAGCCCCTCCGGGAGGCGGCGCACCATGGCCCTCGCCCGCGTCCGCGCTGTCGTGAGGCGCGTGATCGAGTTCGCGCAGTGGGTGCTGGGCACCGTTCCGGTCGTCCGCAGCGTCATCACGGGGCTGGTGCGGATCGAGCTGATCGACCGTTCGATGGCGATCGCCGCACAGGCGATGCTGGCGCTGGTGCCGATGCTCGTGGTCCTGGCCGCCTTCCTCCCGGCCGAGTTCACCACGCTTGCCCTGGACAGGTTCCGCGACCTGACGGGGCTTGGCGAGGCCGGGGAGAAGGTCGTCGAGGCGAACGTGAGCCCCGAGCAGGTGCGGGCCCAGACGGGCGCGATCGGCCTGTTGATCACGCTGTTCTCCGCGACGAGCTTCGCGCGTGCCGTGCAGCGGATGTACGAGAAGATCTGGGAGCAGCGCCACGTCGGCGGGTTGGTCGGTATCCGCCGCAGCAGCCTGTGGCTCATCGGTTGGCTGCTCACCCTCCAGACGCTGGCCGCCCTGGGCTTCGTCCTGGACAGGGTGGCCGACTTCGGAGCGTTGCGCTACGTGTTGCAGGGGGTGGGCGCCACCCTCATGTGGTGGTGGACGTCCCGGGTGCTGCTGTTCGGGCGAGTCCCGTGGAGGACGCTCCTGGTCGGGGCACTCCTCACCGGCTACTCCCTGGTGCTGTACAGCTGGGGCTCAGGCCTGGTGATGCCGGCGTACGTCGCCTCCAGCGCCGCCGCGTTCGGGACCCTGGGCGTGATCCTGGCGATCACCACGTGGCTGGTCGGGTTCGCGGGGCTGCTGGTCGTGGCCAGCGTGGTGGGCCGGGCCGTGGCCGAGGACGAGGATGTCCTGCGTCTGGCCCATGCGGTCGCGAAGCGGGTTCCCGTGCTGCGATCGCGAGTGTCAGGCGGGGTGCCCGGCTGAGGCAGCGGGCACGTCGGGCACGTCCTCGGGAGCCGAAGCCCCCCCGGTCAGCAGCTCGAGCACCAGCAGGATCAGCCCGGCGACGGCGACGACGCCGATCGTCCAGGCACCGGTGGGGTGGTCGGCCAGGACGTAGACGAGCACCGCACCGCCGAGGACCACGACCCGCAGCGGCGTGTGGTAGTTGTACAGGAACTCGCCGACCGGCCCGGTGCCGAGCCCGGCGCTGTCCCGCCGGTGCCGGACCGAGTCAAGCGCCCGGCTCACGCCCTGGCGCACGTGCACCGGAGCCCGCTCGGGTCCGCTGACCCACGCCACGAACGCCACCGCCAGCGAGATCACGATCACGGCCCGCAGGTTCAGCCTGATGAACTCGACCAGCTGGTCGAAGATCACCGCCGCGGCGTCGGCGGGGAGCCGGTCGCTCGGGATGGCGTCGAGGTAGGCGACCCGGAAGATGTTCAGGGCCGCGCCCAGCAGCACCATGGACGCCGCGATCACGATGGCCCCGATCGTCAGGGTGCGCCGCCGCCGCCTGGAGACGGCCACCGCCACGCCCAGCAGGATCAGGGCGATGACCGGCAGTGCCCGCGCAGCCGCGTCGAGCAGCCGGAAAGCCGTCTGGGCCTTGGCCAGCCCCTCGGACTGGAACAAGGTGATCTCGGTCGTCACCGCCGGGATCCGCGACGCGAGCGTGAAGCCGGCGTCCACCAGCCGCTCCTTCACCGCGTCGATGACCGGCGCCAGGTTGAGCTGGACCGTCCCACCGCTGACCGAGACGGCCTCTCCGGTCTCCCCGGTGAGGACCGCGACCATCTGGTTGTGCGCCACCCGGTTTGCCTGTGCCCAGGCGTCCGCGAACGCGTCGGAGGCGACCACCCGGCGCACCTGGTTGTTGACGAAGCTCTCGACCCCCGCCGCCAGCGGCGGGGTCAGCGCGGTCAGGCTGGCGACGGCGCGCGGCGGCAGGCCGCGCTGCTGGAGGGCGTCGATCGCATCCTTGGTGACGGCCTGGACGTCGATCAGACCCACGATCCGGGCGGTGAGTCGCGTGGTCACGGCCTCCTGCACCTCGGGTGAATCGGCGAGGGGGGCGACCGTCTCGACGTACCGGTCGGTGTCCGACACCTCGTCGTGCGCCCAGGTGGCCAGGATGGACAACGGCGCCAGCACCGCGACCAGGATCAGGCAGACGCTCACGATCGGCACGCGCCACCAGCCGCCGCCACGTTTCGGGCTGTCCGTGGGGGTCGTCGACTGGAGCTCCCGTTCGAGTCGTGCCACCTCGGCGCGGAGCCGGGCGACCTCCGCGGCGTCGTCGGCGGGCACGGCGGTCATGTCGCCAGCCGGGTCGCTCCGGGGAGCGGCGCGTCGGTCGTGCGTCTCTCCTCACTGCGCAGGACGAGGGCGGCCACCACCGCGATGAATCCGTAGGAGAACAGCCAGACGCACACCACGATCACGAGCACGCCGAGCGACACCTCGGGGTTCACGAGCAGGAAGGCGCCGGCCAGGACGCTGAGCGCGCCGAGCCCGAGGTTCCAGCCGCGCCGGTGCGACTCGTCGGAGCGGAGCGCGCCGACGATGTCGACGAGTCCCGCGGCCAGCCACCAGACGCCGAGGATCATGCTGATCACCAGGACCGTCTGCAGGGGGGAGCGCAGGCAGAGCAGGCCCAGGACGATGGCCAGTGCACCGAAGAGACCGGTGACCGCACGAGCACCACCGTCGAGGGACCTCGAGGCCACCGCCAGGACCAGCCGGAAGGCTCCGGTGAGGATGAACTGGATGCCGATCAGCACCGCCAGCACCTTCAGCGTCTCGTCCGGCCACAGGGCCAGCACCAGGCCGAACCCGATGGTGACCAGGCCGTAGGTGAGCACCAGTCCCCAGTGGTCGGCCAGCCTCGTCATGGACTTCGGGACCCCGGAGGGGACGCCCGCCGGATCCGTCGTGGTCGCGGGATTCTCGGTCATCGTGGCCTCCTGGGCAGGGGTGACTCGGCCTTCGGCCAGAGTGCGTCAGGCATGCGGAAGGGGGCTCACCTGTTTTGGGTGGTCGGCCGGCGTGCCCGATCACCGGTATCGGGGGAGGCGTCGGTGCGGCGACCTGCGCAGTGTGCGGCGCAGGGCAGCCGGCTTCGGCTGGGACACGGGAGGAGCTCGGGATGTCGGTACGTCAGGGTCACGCGGCCCCGCCAGCTCTGGGGCCGGGGCGCACCAGGGTGATGATCGAGGGTGTCGCGGCCCTGGTCGGCCTGGCCGCGCTCAGCGCCACGCTGTTCGGCCTGCTCACGTGGGCGGTCGTCCAGCTGGTCCGGATGCTGTTGACCTGATCCGGACGGAGGCGCAGCCGCTGCCGCGGCTGCGCTCACAGCAGGTGGAGGTTGCGGGCCACGGCCAGCGCCTCACTGCGCCTGCCGACCGCGAGCTTCCCGTACAGGCTGGACACGTGCGTCTTGATGGTGTTCTCGGAGACGAACAACTTCGCTGCGATGTCGGCGTACGTCGAACCGCGGGCGAGCTCGTTGAGGACCTCGCGCTCTCGTGGGCTCAGCGTCGGCCGCACGACGGAGTCGAGGGTCGTCAGTCGCTCCCGGGGCGTGGCTGTGGTCGGTGCGAAGACGGTGGCGATGTCGGCCCGTTCGGCCGCCGCCTCGGTGAGGTCGTGCAGCCATTGTGTGGACACCGTGTCGTCCAGCCGCGCGAGGAGTGGCGCCATGGGAGTCCCCTGGTGAGTCCATCCGAGGAAGGGCACGGCGTTGCGGCGTACCTCCGTGGCCAGACCGGCCTCACGCAGGCGATCGACCGCGGCCTCGTGGTCACCCAGGACGTCACGTAGCTGGGCCTCGCAGGTCAGCGCGAGCGCCCGCGTCGCAGGCTGGGAGTAGGTCACGTCCATTGCCGCAGCGGCGAACTGGTCGGCGGCGCCGCGCCGGTCGCCGGCCAGGTCGTCCCGAAGCCCCTGCGCAAGCGCCGCCTCGCCCACAGCGCCGAGGTCCGCGAGCTCGTCCGAGACGTTCTGCAGCAGGCCCTGGTCGCAGGCGAGGCTGGCCAGGAACGCGCGCTCGAGGAGCACCACGACGTGCAGGTGGTCGGGCAGCTGCGGCAGGTCGAGGGCGCCCTCGATGGTCCGCTCCGCAGACGAGACCGACCCGGACATCAGGGCGAGGCGGGCGTCGCGCATCCGCAGCCAGAACCGCGTGACGAGGTCCGCAGCGTGCACCGCCACCGTCTCCTCCGTGGCAACCGACTCGAGGGTCTGCCACGGCAGGTCGCAGAGCGTGGCGAGCTGGAGTGCCACCGTGGCCCGGGTCGATGCGTAGCGCGGCATCCACGCCAGGTTCTCGCTCAGGTGCTCCAGCGCCTGCTGCGCGACCTCGGCGCAGGCGCGCTCGCGGCCCTGCATGTAGTGCGTCAGGGCCAGGTGGCTCATCGCGCCGATCTCCAGCGCGGTCAGGTTCCGGGTGCGGGACAGGCTGATCGTGGTGGTCAGGTTGATCTCTGCCTCGGCCAGGTCGCCCAGCCAGCCCTGGGTGATCCCGAGCTCGCCCAGCAGGAGGGGCAGCTCCGGAGAGGGCATGGCGCGGCGGTGTGCGAGGAGCACGACAAGGGTGGCGTGGCCGACCGCCGCAAACATCGACTCCAGTCCCAGCCGGGCACGCATCAGGCGGATGCACGCCGTACGGGCCGAGGTGGGGTCGAGGGTCATTTCGTACTCGAGCGAGCGGTCCATCCAGTGCGTGGCCGCCGGCACGTCGTTGGCGAACCAGCGTTCGACCGCGATGGGGAACCAGCAGCCTGGATTCGCCTCCACGGCCTCGGGGTGCCTGGAGGCGAAGTCCCAGATGGTCGCGCCGAGCCCCTGCGTCGCCAGCGAGAGGCCCTCTGCGGCGAGGACGGTCGCGGCCTCGTCCAGCGCGTTGACCGCCACCAGACGCGCGACCGCGCGCGAACGATCCCCACGCGTGAGGTCGAGCCGCACGGCGCGCACGACGTTGGCCCGGGCCCGTGACACGTCGACGCCTCCCGCAACCAGGCGGCGCCGGGTCACCTCGGCCATCAGGGGATGGATCCGGTACCGCACCTGCTCCTCGGTGCTTTCCGAGCGCATCCGGCGTGAACTCGTGGGCTGGCGGCAGCCGGCTCACCAGCAGTCCCGTGGTCTCCAGCACGGAGAGGACCTCCTCGGCCCTGGAGTCGTGGGACAGGTGCCGCGCGGTGGCCGTGCTGACGATCTCCTCGCCGGCCAGGCACAGCAGCAGGTGGCGCTCGCGTGGCTGGAGCGCTGCGAAGACCTCGGTGGCGACCTGGTCGGCCACCGACGCGCCCCCGGCGGCGTACCGGTCGGCGGCCGCGAGCGGGTCCGGGGCGGTGGCGATCGCGCGCGCGGTCAGGACCACGAGGGCGCACCAGCCCTTGGCCCTCTCGAACACCGCCTTGAGCACCGCAGGGTCCTCGGTGCGCGCGTGCTCGATGACCAGTCGGGCGGACTCGGCCGGGTCCATGCGCAGGAGCTCGCCGCGCAGGGTCGTGGAGTGCCCGAGAAGCTCCGGCACCAGTCTGCTGAGCGGCAGGTCCCAGCGGGAGAGCAGCAGCAACCGCATGTCGAGCGGTGCCTCGTTGAGGCGGTGGTCGATCATCCGGAGCGCGGCGGGGGGTAGCGCGTGGGCATCGTCGATGACGACGAGCCGCGGGTCCGCAGTCGTGTCCGGGTCCGGTGCGCGCGGACTCCAGCAGGGCCTCGAGCCGAGCGGGCGTCCAGCTGCGGTCCGCATGGATCCAGGTCGTGCGCTCCATGGACCGCCCCGTGCGCCGTAGCCATCCACTGACCCCGAGCGTCTTGCCGGCGCCGACCGGCGCCACGAGCAGGGTCAGCGGGGTTCTGGGTGGCGACGTCCAGGCTGCTGCCACAGGCGCGCCCGAGGCACGTAGACGCGCGGGAGCCTGGGCACCGCCCCCGACGACGAGTCGTTGGTACGCGCAGTCGTCCGTCCGCAGCGCCGCCTCGCCACGGTTCGATCCGGACATGTGTGTCGTCACAAGGGCCCTCCTCCGCTGTCCAGCCAGCGCGGGAGTACGGGCCGTCTTGACGGACTGCGCAGCCCCGAGCCGGGCCCTTCACGCCCGTCAGGTGGCAGGCGAGGTCACGTCTTTCCTTTCCGACCACGATAGCGGGCGAGTGGCGAAACCCGCGCCTCATCCGTCACGGAGGAGGCGCGGGTTTCTGGCGAACGGCGGTCAGGCTTCCTTCATCTGTGCTGTCAGCGCCCAGATCACCAGCACGCTGAAGGCGATGACGAGCATGGACCACAGCGGGTAGTAGGGCAGCCAGGCGAAGTTCGCCAGGGCCACGAGTACGGCGATCGCGATTCCCGCCACCCGGGCCCAGGTCATCTCGGCGAGCAGGCCGAGGCCGACGGCCAGAGCGATGATGCCGAGGGTCAGGTGGATCCAGCCCCAGGTGGAGACGTCGATGGCGTAGGCGTAGTTGATCCCGGTGACGAACACCTCGTCGCGGGCGATGGCCGCAATCGCCTGGAGGATCTGGAAGATCGAGACCGTGACCAGGGTGACCGCGGCGAAGGTCGCGACCCCGAAGGACCAGGTGGCTTCTTCATAACCGGGCTCGTCGGACAGGGGAGCTGATGCGGCTGATGCGGTACTCATGACGAGTTCCTCTCTGAAGGCTCGTGCGAGTGCCGACGAGCAGACCCGGCGCGTTCCGACGCGCCCGAGTCGGGACTCTAGGAAGCGTGAATCCTCGGCCGGTTCACCCGGAACGGGCCAATACGCGCGCTCAGTCGGTGAACACCGAACGCAGCGCGAGCTCCTGCTCGGCGCTGAGGTTGGTGAAGAACAGCTCCACCGACTGGTGCACGGCGAGCTCGGCCCCGATGGTGGCCCTGGCCGCGTCCGGGATCAGCACGAACAAGGCCGACGTACCAGGTGTGATCTGGTCGCGCACCTTGTTGATGAAGGTGTCGTCGATACCGACGTCGTTCAGGGACCCGGCGACCGCCCCGGTCGCGGCGCCGATCGCCGCGCCCAGGAGAGGTACGAGGAAGATGAGGCCGAACAGCAAGCCCCAGAAGGAGTCGCCGAGCGACCCCGCGGCGCCGGTCCCGGCGAGCTGACGGGTCTCCGGCTTCTTCGCCCGCTTCTCCCAGGACACACTGGCCGCGTCGTGGACGACCACGACGCCTCGTTCGGCAAGGTCCTGCAACCTCGTGGCAGCCTCGGCGGCCCCGCCCGGCGTGGAGAACTTCCACACGGTCAACGTGGCCATCCGCCCTCCTCGCGAGGTCGTCCGTGCCCCGACTGTTCAACGCCGATCGATCGCGGGCCTCACCCGTTGCTCGTGAACGGCGTCCGGGCGCTGGACCGGCCCGGCTCCCCCGAAAGCAGTGAGGCGCGCCCCGCCCCGGGTGCCTAGCGTCGGCCCCAGACCGTCGATACCCGACGCCCGGGTCGACAGGCGACGCGAGGAGCGAGCCCCCGGTGACCAAGGTCCTGATCCGCGTGAACGCGAAGCTCTCGGACGAGCTGACGTCCGCCTTCCCTGCGCTCACGGTCCGGGACCATCCGGTCCAGACGACGCTGATGGGCGACCTTTCCGGGCAGGACGAGCTGGAGGGCGTGCTGAGCCTGCTGCGCTCCCTCGGCATCGACATCGTCGAGATCGTGACGCTTCCGGAGTGAGCTCCGCAGGAGCGGCCGCAACCCGCGGAGCACCCAACGTTCATCCCGAGGTTTGCGAAACACGCCGCCGGGATGTTCCCATCCGCTTCCTGATTGGTAGTGTCACTCGTGCAACAGGTGCAAAAGTTCCAGCAGGTCGACGCCCGCGGAGTTTGTGATCCAACGGCGTTTCGTTTTTGTGGTGCCAATCCACATGTCGGAGCGACGTGTCACCGCATCTGATGCGGGGCCGTCGAAGTGACGGCTCATCGCACCGATATAGGAGTACAGAGCAATGGCTCAAGGCACCGTGAAGTGGTTCAACGCCGAGAAGGGTTTCGGCTTCATCGCGCAGGAGGACGGCGGCGACGACGTCTTCGTGCACTACTCGGCGATCCAGTCGCAGGGCTACAAGTCCCTGGACGAGAACCAGAAGGTCGAGTTCGACGTCACCCAGGGCCCCAAGGGTCCCCAGGCGGAGAACGTTCGCCCGCTCTGATCAGCGGACGCTATCCGATCAGCAGACGCTGATCTGCGAAGCCGGCCCGGACAGCACCTGTCCGTACCACGCTTCAACCGGGGCCTCGACCTTGTCGGGGCCCCGGTTCCATTCGGGTGATTTCTGGGACACGAACGGGCCAGATTTCAACCAAAGAAGTTTAGGGCCGCCCCGGAAGGGGCAAAGTGTTGCTGTGGGGAAATTTGTCCCATCCCATACTTGCGAGGAGCGCGCGTTGCACGATCAGTTCGACGTCACGCTGGAGGATTCGGACCTCCTTGGCGAGGTTGAGCTCACCACCAACCTCATCATTGCTGCGACCGAGTCCGACCAACCGCTCTCGACCGCCGAGATCGACCGGATCCTCGGCATCGCCCCGGGTCTGGAGAACTAGCCGGGCGCATTCGCCGAGCGGGCCCCGACCTGCTGTGTCCTCATCTCGTCGCGGTACGACGCCCACCGTCTGGGCAGGTCCTCGAGGTCTGCCCTGGTGAACCTCAGGGAGTCCGCGGCATCCGTGGCATGCCGGACCCCTCGAGCGCCTAACCTCGAAGCATGACGGTCATCCAGATCGCGGGCCTGGAGAAGTCCTTCGGCGCCGTCCGTGCGCTCGACGGCCTCGACCTCGAGGTCGAGGCGGGGGAGGTACACGGCTTCCTCGGACCCAACGGCGCCGGCAAGTCCACCACCATCCGGGTCCTCCTGGGCCTGCTCCGCTCCGACGCCGGCTCGGTCACGATGCTCGGCGGCGACCCGTGGCGCGACGCGGCCACCCTGCACCGCCGCATCGCCTACGTTCCCGGCGACGTCAATCTCTGGCCGAACCTCACCGGCGGTGAGGTGATCGACCTGCTCGGCCGGATGCGCGGTGGTCTGGACGAGAAGCGCCGCGCCGAGCTGCTCGACCTGTTCGAGCTCGACCCCAGCAAGAAGTCGCGCACCTACTCCAAGGGGAACCGCCAGAAGGTCGCGCTCGTCGCGGCCCTGTCCACCGGCGCGGAGCTGTTGCTGCTCGACGAGCCGACCTCCGGGCTGGATCCGATCATGGAGTCGGCGTTCCGCGGCTGCGTGCTCGAGGCCAAGGGCCGCGGCGCCACCGTGCTGCTCTCGAGCCACATCCTCGCCGAGGTGGAGGCCCTGTGCGACCGGGTCAGCATCATCCGGTCCGGCCGAACGGTGCAGAGCGGGTCGCTGGCCCAGCTGCGACACCTGACCCGGACCACGGTGGTCGCCGAGACGGCCCGCCGGGCTCATGAGCTGTCCGCGCTGCCTGGGGTGCACAACCCCGAGTTCCTGGACGGTCGGGTGACGTTCGACGTGGACTCTGACGACCTCGACGCCGCCATGCGGATCCTCACCGCCGTCGGACTGCGATCGTTGACCGCGCACCCGCCCACCCTCGAGGAGCTCTTCCTCCGGCAGTACGGCGACCAGGTCGCGCCATGAGCACCGCCAGGACCGGGTTCATCGGCACCGGGCCACCTCATCCGGCTCATCCTGCGCCGGGACCGGCTCCGGCTCCCGATCTGGATCGTCTCGCTCACCGCGGTGACCGGCCTGTCCGCGAGTGCGGTGATCGACGTCTACGGCACCCCCGAGCGGATCGCCGCCTACGCCGCCACCGTCGGCGACTCGGCGACCAGCGAGATGATGAACGGTCGACCCGACGCCCTGGACACGATCGGCGGGATCGTGGCCTACGAGACCACCATGACCGCCCTGGTGGTCGTGGCACTGATGGTGAGCTTCCTGGTGGTGCGGCACACCCGGGCCGAGGAGGAGTCCGGCCGGTTCGAGCTGCTCCGGGGAACGGTCACCGGGAGGCATGCGGCCACGGCCGCCGCCGTACTCGTCGCCGGGGCAGCCTCGGTGCTGGTCGGCGTCCTCGACACGGCCGTGCTGATGGCCAACGACCTGCCGACCGGGGCGTCGGTGCTCCACGGCGCGGAGCTGGTCGGCATCGGGCTGGTCTTCACCTCCGCGGCCGCCGCGGCTGCCCAGGTGACGGCCTCGTCCCGGGCCGCGCTGGGCATCGTGGGCGCGTTCCTCGGGGTGACCTTCCTGCTGCGCGGTATCGGCGACGTCGGCGACAACCTGCTGACCTACACCTCGCCGCTCGGCTGGGCGCAGGCGGTGCGGCCGTTCGGCGACGCCCGTTGGTGGCCGATCCTCCTGCTGCTCGTCGTCGCCGGGGCAATCCTCGCGGCCACGGCCTACCTCACCGCCCACCGGGACGCGGGTGCCGGGCTCATCCAGCCGCGGCCGGGCCGGCCACGCGCCCGGGCCTCGCTCGGCACGGCCACCGGGCTGGCCTGGCGGCTGCAGCGCGGCCCGGTCCTGTGGTGGGCCTTCGGGCTGGCGATCAGCGGAGCGTTGTTCGGGTCCGTGGGCCCGGAGGTGCTGGAGATGGTGGAGAGCAACCCCGACCTGGCGCGGGCGATCGGCGCCTCCGGTGACGCGATCGTCGCGTCCTACTTCGCGACCACCCTCGCGATCTCCGCGGTCGTCGCGACCGGGTTCGGGGTGACGTCGGCGCTGCGGCTTCGCGGCGAGGAGAACGCCGGTCGGCTCGAGTCCCTGCTGGCGACGGGCATGTCCCGCACCCGGCTGGCCCTCGGCTTCCTGGTCATCACCGTGGCCGGGACCCTGCTCCAGCTGGCCGCGATGGGGGTCGCGGCCGGAGTGACGTACGCCGTCGTCTCGGGTGACTCCTCGGCCGCCGGCCCCCTGATCGGTGCCGCGCTCGCCCTCGCCCCGGCGTGCCTCGTGGTGTGCGGCGCGGCGTTCCTGCTGGCCGGCTGGTGGCCGCGCGCAGCCCTGGCGGCGTGGGCGGTGCTCGCCTTCGCCTTCCTGCAGGTGTATCTCGGCCCGCTGCTCCGGATGCCCGACTGGCTGTCGGCGTTGTCGCCGTGGTGGCACCTGGCGCGACAGCCGCTGGAGGACTTCGCGCCGGCCCCCGCGCTCGGCGTGCTCGTGGTCGCCGTCGGCCTCGGCGCAGCGGGAGTGGTGGGCCTGCGCCGCCGCGACGTGGGGTGAGGCGTGAACCGGGTCAGCAGGTCGCGAACAGCACCGGGCCGCTGCTGAGGTCGGACAGGACGTACTCGCCCGCGACCGGGTCGAGTGTCAGGGTCACGAGCGAACCCTCCGCGGCCACCCGGTCGACGGCGAACCGGTCGGAGAAGTCGCCGCCCTGGCCAGGTGCAGGACCGCGGGCGAGCACGCTGCGGCTGTCGGCGTTGACCCGGGCCTGGTCGTCGTTCTCGAACCCGAGCACGACGCGGATGTCGCGCCCGGGCTGGACGGACATCGAGAAGCCGGTCACCGGGTTCACCTCGCCGGCGTTGCGGATCAGCTCCTCGGCCTGGGCCTGGTCGGCCTGGTCGGCCGCCGACATGGCCAGGGACTGACAGGCGACGTCGCCGGAGTAGATCACCGCCGAGAGCGGCTCGCCGGTGGCCTCCACGACGTCGTCGAAGCCCTCCAGCTGGTCGCCGTCGCCGGTCACGGTCTCCATGGTCTGGTCGAGGTAGCCGGGGCGGTCCGAGGTCACGATGAGCTGCCGGTCGGCGTCGAGGGCGACGTACTGGAGCTCCGGGGTGAGGTTCGGCGCGATGTCGGCGAGCACGTCGGCACCGCCCTCCCACACTCCGGTGTCCGACTCGGGTGGGTCGTAGCCGAGGCCCTCGAGCCGGTCGGCGAGCGCCTCGAAGTCGAACGACTCGGGTGTTCGCAACAGGATCACCGCGCCCTCCTCGGACTGGCTGAACAGCTCCCACTCGAGCGATGCGGGCGAGAAGCCATAGCTCTCGTGCAGGGCAGACGCGGACTGGAGCAGGGCAGAGGTGGAGGTCAGGTCGGTCTCGAAGCCCTCGTCGAGGAAGTCCTCGAGCTCCGAGGTCCCGGACCCACCCGTGACATCGGAGCCGAGCTCCTCGCGCACCGAGGCCCAGTCCATCCACGACAGTCGCTGGGCGTCCGGCGGTGCGTAGCCCACCGCGCGCTGGAGGTCCGTCAGCTGCGCGGAGCGCCACCACAGCAGGCCGCCGACGACCAGCGCCAGGACCAGCAGGCCGGCGCCGACGATCAGCAACCGTGACCGCACCTGATCTCCTCGTTCGTCGTCCAGGGGTGACCGGGGTCCACGAGGCGCCCACACCCGGGTGTGATGTGACACTAGCGCCATGGCCCCGAGCGTCATCTCCAACCGCCCGGACGTACTCGCCGCCGGTGCGGTCGTCTGGCGCCGGCGCAAAGAGGTCCTGCTGGTGCATCGGCCGACGTACGACGACTGGTCCTTCCCCAAGGGCAAGCTCGACCCGGGGGAGTCGTTGCCGGCCGCGGCAGTGCGCGAGGTCGGCGAGGAGACGGGCCTGGCGATCCGGCTCGGGCCGCCGCTGGGCCGGCAGCGCTACCTCAACGGTGACCGGATGAAGTCCGTGCACTACTGGGTCGGCTGGGCGGTCGGATCCGACGACGTGAGCGGATATCTCGTCAACTCCGAGATCGACGACGTCCAGTGGCTGCCGTGGAAGGCCGCGCTGGACCGGCTGACCTACCCCTACGACCGCGAGACGCTGACGGAGTCGCGTCGCCTCCGCCGCAAGAGCCGGGCGCTGGTCGTGCTGCGGCACGGCTCGGCGGAGGCCCGGAAGTCGTGGTCGGGCGACGACCGCCGGCGTCCGCTGGAGGAGTCCGGGCACGAGCAGGCCAAGCGGCTGATCCCGCTCCTCGGGTCCTACGACGTCTCCCGGGTGGTCACCTCCACCAGCACCCGTTGCGTGCAGACCGTGGCGCCGTACGCCGACGCGAGCCGGCTGAAGCTCGAGGAGCACGACGGCCTGAGCGAGGAGGACGCGTCAGCGGAGTCCGTCGTGGAGATCGTCGACGACCTCCTCGACACCAGGGAGGGGGCGGTCCTGTGCACCCACCGCCCCGTGCTGCCGAGCGTGTTCGACGCGCTGGGCGTCGACCGCCTCCGCCTGGCGCCGGCCGGCCTGCTCGTCGTGCACCACCGGAAGGGCAAGGTCGTGGCCACCGAGCCCTACGACGCGTAGGCGCGCCTGCGTTCATGTGACGGCCGTCTCGGTGCCGCTGCGGCTTGTCCGAACGGCTGACGCGAGTTCACCCGGCGTTCACCCACGCCAACAGAACCGGTCACCTGCGCTCCCTAACTTCGCTGATGTCAGACACGACAAACACCATTCAGGAGACTGAAGTGAAGAGCAGTTCCTTCCGCCGGGCCATCATCCCCGGCGTCATCGCCTCGCGGCAGCGCTGACCGCCTGCGGTGGCGGTGCCGAAGGTGCCTCCGGGACCGTCGCCATCGACGGATCCTCCACCGTCTTCCCCCTGAGCAACGCCGCCTACGAGCTGCTCCAGGAGGAGAACCCCGACATCAAGGCCACGGTCGGCCAGGCCGGCACCAGTGGCGGGTTCGAGAAGTTCTGCGCCGGGGAGACCGACCTCTCCGACGCCTCCCGTCCGATCGACGAGGAGGAAGAGGTTCCGGTCTGCAAGAAGAACGGTGTGGACTACACCGAGCTCCACGTCGCCACCGACGCCCTGACGGTCGTGGTGCACCCCGACCTCGCGGTCGACTGCCTGACCACCGAGCAGCTGATCAAGCTGTGGGAGCCGAACTCGAAGGTGGACAACTGGCAGGACCTCGACCCGAGCTTCCCCGACCAGGAGATCGCGCTCTTCGGCCCCGGTACCGATTCCGGGACCTACGACTACATGGCCGGTGACGTGATCGGCGCCGAGTCCGAGACCACGCGGACCGACTACGAGGCCTCCGAGGACGACAACGTCCTGGTCCAGGGTGTCGCCGGCACCGAGGGTGCGACCGGCTACTTCGGTTACACCTACTACGAGGAGAACACCGACAAGCTGAAGGCCCTGGCCATCGACGACGGCAACGGCTGCGTCGAGCCCTCGGTCGACACGGCCCAGAGCGGGGAGTACACACCGCTGTCCCGGCCGCTGTTCGTCTACGTCAACAACAAGGCGTACAGCGACAACGCCGCGGTCAAGCAGTTCACGGACTTCTACGTGGACAACCTCGAGACCATCGTGGAGGCCGCGAAGTTCATCCCGCTCAGCGACGAGCAGCTCTCGGAGACCAAGGACACCCACGAAGAGCATGTCGGGCTGATCGGCGTATCTTCGAGACTGCATGAGTAGATCACATTCCAGCCGGTGCAGGCCCGTCCTCCGGGACGGGCCTGCACGGTGCTGCCGTCAACCTGCGAAGGACGCCGTCGCCCGGTCGAGGCGGTCATCAAGGGCGTGCTCCTGACCTGCGCGCTGCTGTCGGTGGCGATCACGATCGGGATCGTCCTGGCGCTGATCGAGCCGGTGATCCACTTCTTCGCCGAGGTGCCGTTCGGCGCCTTCTTCGCCACCACCGGCGAGTTCGCCGTGCTCCCGCTGGTGGGGGGAACCCTGATGGTGACCCTGATCGCGCTCCTGGTCGCCGTACCCCTGGGACTCGGGGCGGCGATGTACCTCAGCGAGTACGCCTCGGCTCGCGTCCGCAAGGTGCTCAAGCCGACGCTCGAGCTGCTGGCCGGTGTGCCCTCGGTCGTCTACGGGTTCTTCGCGCTGATGTTCGTCACGCCGACGCTCCTGCAGGACATCCTGGGGATGGACGTCAACTTCACGAACGTGCTCGCCGCCGGCCTGGTGCTGGGCGTGATGATCATCCCGACCATCGCCTCGCTGGCCGAGGACGCGCTGACGGCGGTGCCCCGGGCGCTGCGGCAGGGGTCGTTCGCCATGGGCGCCAACCGGATGCAGACCACCCTGCGGGTGGTCATGCCCGCCGCGCTCTCCGGCGTGGCCGCCGCCGTGGTCCTCGGCCTGTCCCGGGCGATCGGCGAGACCATGATCGTCGCCCTCGCCGCCGGCGGCCAGAAGAACCTCTCCGCGGATCCGCGTGAGGGCATGCAGACGATGACGGGGTTCATTGCCCAGACCGCGGGTGGTGAGAACCCTGTCGGCTCCACGTCGTACAACACGCTGTTCGCGGTCGGGCTGCTGCTTTTCGTGATCACGCTGGTCATCAACATCGTCAGCATCGCGCTGGTGCGACGGTTCAGGCAGGCATACTGATGTCCTCCGTCGCCACCACCGCCGCCCGTGACACCGTCCGGATCACGACCGGCCGAAGCCGTGAGCGCTCGGTCGGCCTCGATCCTCTTCCTCGCCGGGCTGTGGTTCTCTCTGTTCTTCGGCGTGATGGTGCTCGTCGTGCTGGTCGTCGACACGCTGGTCGTCGGGGCCGCGCGGTTCGACGCGGACCTGATCACCAGCTACGACTCCACCCTCTTCCCCGAGCGCACCGGCTTCCGCGCCGGCATCCTCGGCAGCATCTGGCTGATGCTGGCGACGGCGGCGCTCGCCGTACCGCTGGGTATCGGCGCGGCCCTCTACCTCGAGGAGTTCGCCGACCGCGACACCTGGTACAACCGGCTGATCGAGGTGAACCTGCAGAACCTCGCCGCCGTGCCGTCGGTGATCTACGGCCTGCTGGCGGTCGCGGTGATGGCGGTGCTGGGGTACGAGCGCAAGGGCATCGTGCTGGGCGGCGCGATCGCCCTCGCCCTGCTGATCCTCCCGGTCATCATCATCGCCACCCGAGAGTCCGTGCGCGCCGTACCCAACGAGATCCGATTCGGGTCGCTCGCCCTCGGCGCGACGACCTGGCAGACCACGTGGCGGCAGATCCTGCCCGCCTCCGTGCCGGGCATCGCGACCGGCACCATCCTCGGCCTCTCGCGCGCGATCGGTGAGGCGGCACCGCTGCTGCTGCTGGGGATCGCCGGCGCCGTCCGGTTCGATCCGACCGGCCTCGAGAGCTCCGGTGACCGCACTGCCGATCCAGATCTACCGGCTGTCGTCGGAGTCGCAGGAGGCGTACCAGGTGGCCGCCTCGGCTGCGATCATCGTCCTGCTCGTGATGATCCTCGGGATGAACGCCCTCGCGATCTTCATCCGCAACAAGTTCCAGAGAAGCTGGTGACCATGACGACCCACCCCCGCACGCTCACGGTCGGCAAGGACGAGGCCCAGGCCACGCATGTCGGTAACCTCGCCGACGTGCACGAGGACTCCGACCGGACCCTGCCCGGACCTGCCGCCGGACCCGGTCATGGAGGCCCGGAGCCTCAACGTCTACTACGGCGACTTCCACGCCGTCCACGACGTCAACCTGTCCTTCGGCCGCAACGAGATCACCGCGCTGATCGGCCCCTCCGGGTGCGGCAAGTCGACCGTGCTCCGCTGCCTGAACCGGATGAACGACCTGGTCCCGGACGCCCGCGTCGAGGGTGAGGTGACCTACCACGGCCAGAACGTCTACGCCCGCGGCGTCGACCCGATCGCGGTACGGACCCACATCGGCATGGTGTTCCAGAAGCCGAACCCGTTCCCGAAGTCGATCTACGACAACGTCGCCTACGGTCCGCGCGTGATCGGGATGAAGGTCGACGACATGGACGAGCTCGTGGAGCAGGCGCTGCGCGGTGCCGCGCTCTGGGACGAGGTCAAGGACAAGCTGAAGCAGTCGGCGTACGGCCTCTCGGGTGGTCAGCAGCAGCGGCTCTGCATCGCCCGGACCATCGCCACCCGCCCCGACGTGATCCTGATGGACGAGCCCTGCTCGGCGCTCGACCCGATCGCGACCGCGCGGGTGGAGGACCTGATGCTCAAGCTGCGCGACGAGTACACGATCATCATCGTCACCCACAACATGCAGCAGGCCGCCCGCGTCTCCGACCGCACCGCCTTCTTCACCGCCCGCCCCGACGAGACGACCGGAAACCGCACCGGCCTGCTCGTCGAGTTCAACCTGACCAGCAAGATCTTCGCCAACCCGATCGACAAGCGCACCGAGGACTACATCTCCGGCCGCTTCGGCTGATCCGCTCCCGAGTTGCGATAGTCCCCGTATCTCGGGCCCCAATCTGGCCGAAATTGGGGCCGAAGATCCGGGGACTATCACCAGAAGGGTCGCCTGTGGATTCGCTCGGCGGCGCACCAGTCTTCCGGGGCACCATGACGCGGTGCGCGGTACGTCGATGCCCCAGTGGTCCCTGGAACGACCAGGGCTGGTCATGCCCGTTCGACGAGATCCAACGGGAACGAGCGGACCGACGGCCAAGCAGGCCCGGGGGCGTGGGTGGCGTCGGACCAGCCGCGGGCTCTACGTCCCGAATGACGTCGACGGCTCGACGCCCGAGCAGCGCATCGTCGAGGCAGCGGCTGTGCTGCCGGCCTACGGGGGCGTCACCGGCTGGGCCAGCCTGCGTTGGCAGGGCGGTGTCTGGTTCGACGGTTGGGCGCCTGGTGGACGGGAAGCCCTGCCCGTCACTCTCGCCGTCGGGGACTCGACGATCACCTCGCAACACGGAATTCACGTGTCGGAGGAGGCGATTCCTCCGGGTGATCTGACCGTGCTGGACGGACTGCCGATCACGACGGCGGTGAACGCCGTTTCGTTCCTCATGCGGAATGCCTCGAATGAACGTGTGGCCGCGAGGCAGCTCGCGATGGCGGCGTACTCCGATCTGGTCTCGATCGACGAGGTCACGGCTTACGCGGGGCCGCGGCCACGTACGGGTCTCTCGTCGTGGTTCGGGATCCCTCGGTGTAGACGCGGGATCCGGCTGGCCGAGGAGAACTGCTGGTCGCCGGCGGAGTTCGACATGGTCATGATCTGGACTCTGGATGCGGGATTCCCCCGACCGTTGTGCAACCACCCTGTCTTCGACCGCTCCGGCCACCACATCGGCACTCCTGACCTACTCGATCCGGAAGCCGGCGTGGTGGGGGAGTACAACGGTGCGCTGCACCTCGAAGGAGCGCAGCGGCGCAGGGACCGTGAGCGCGAGGAAGCGTTCAGGCGGGTGGGCCTCGAGTGCTTCACGATGCTTGCCGGTGACTCCTCGCATCCGAATCTGATGGCGGCCCGCATGCACGCGGCCCGCTCACGGGCGCTGTGGGCCGCGCCGGCGAAGCGAGCCTGGACGATCGAGCTTCCCCGTTGGTGGGTCCCGACGTTCACGGTGGAGCAGCGCCGCAACTTGGATGAGGGCCAGCGGGAACGGCTGCTGAAGTTGCGCCTGCGGGCGGGATGAACTGCGTAGTCCCCGGATCTCGAGTCCCAAATTGTTGCTTTCGGGGGCCCAAGGTTCAGGGACTATCCCCCTCCGCTCAGAAGATGACCTCGATGAAGAGGTGGCTGATCCAGTAGCAGATGGCGGCGGCGAGGCCGGCCATGGGGAAGGTGAGCACCCAGGCGACCAGGATCGAGCGGGCCACGCCCCAGCGCACCGCGGAGAGGCGCTTGGTGGCGCCGACGCCCATCACCGCCGAGGTGATGGTGTGAGTGGTGGAGATCGGCGCCTCGAAGACGTACGCCGTCGTGTAGAGCACCGAAGATGCGACCGACTCGGCCGCGAAACCCCGAGCCGGGTCGAGGTGGATGATCCGGCGCCCGAGGGTCCGCATGATCCGCCAGCCACCGGAGTAGGTGCCGAGCGAGATGGCGCCGGCGGCGCAGAAGATCACCCACACCGGCAACGGGTCGCCCTTGGCGACGTACCCGCCCGTGAGCAGCGCAAGGAAGATCACGCCCATGGTCTTCTGGGCGTCCTGGAGCCCGTGGCCCAGGGCCATCGCCGCAGCCGAGACGGTCTGGGCGAGGCGGAAGCCGCGGTTCGCCTTGGCCGGGCGGATCCGGCGGAAGGCCCACATGATCGCCACCATCGCCGCGAAGCCGAGGGAGAACGCGACCACCGGCGAGACGAGCATCGGGAGCACGACCTTGTCCACCACCACGTCCCAGTTCGCCGTGGCCCCGGCGGCGACCGCCGAGCCCACCAGCCCGCCGATCAGCGCCTGCGAGGACGACGAGGGCAGTCCGAGGTACCAGGTGATGAGGTTCCAGGTGATCGCCCCCAGCAGGCCGGCCATCACGATGACCAGACCGTGCGAACCAGACCCGGGGTTGATCGTCTCGGAGACCGTGCTGGCCACCTCCTGCCCGAGGAAGGCGCCCACGAAGTTCATGACGGCGGCCATGGCCAGGGCCACCCGCGGTGTCAGGGCACGGGTGGACACCGACGTGGCGATGGCGTTGGCCGCGTCGTGGAATCCGTTGGTGTAGTCGAAGATGAGCGCAACGACGACGACCGCGACGATGATCGCGAGCTCCATGCTGGGTCAGCTCTCCTTGACCGCGATCTGCTCCACGATGTTGGCGACCTTCTCGAAGGCGTCGATCGCGCCCTCGAGGGACTCGACGATGTCCTTGAGCTTCAGCACCTCGAGAGCCTTGAAGTCCCCGGAGAAGAGGCGGGCGAGGGTCCGCCGGTAGTTCTTGTCGCCGACGTTCTCGAGGCGGTTGATCTCGATCCAGTACTCGTCGAGGGCCTTCATCGCCTGCAGCTTGGGCATGGCCGCGGACGTGAGCTCGGCGCACCGCTGGATGACCTCGACCTGGGTCGACAGCTCGGCCGGGAGATCCTTCACCTCGTAGAGCAGGACCAGGTCGACGACCTCGTCCATCATGTCCATCACGTCGTCCAGGCCCGAGGCCAGGCTGTAGATGTCCTCCCGGTCGAACGGCGTCACGAACGTGCTGTTGACCCGCCGGATGATGGAGTGGGTGGTCTCGTCGGCGTCGTGCTCGGCGTCGCGCATCCGGCGCGCGATGTCCTCGCGGTCACCGTCGGCCCCCATCATCTCGGCCAGCAGATCGGCGCCGACGACGAGGTGCTGGGCGGCTTCACTGAAGAGGTCGTAGAACGTGCTGTCGACAGGACGGAACTTCAGTCGCACGGGGAAACTCCTGGTGAGGAGGACAGAACCTCGAACATGCTAGGGGGTCGGTCGCCGCCGGGCGCAAATCAGGGCGCCCCCCGCTTCCGCCGCTGGCGCTCGATCAGCATGGTCTGGAGGTCCGCAGAGCCGCCGTTGCGGTGCCATCCCCCGTCGGAGGCGAGCTCCCAGGCGGCGGTGTCGGGGTCGAACGCGTCGTCGAGCAGGTGGTCGATCTCACCGACGTCGCCGGCCGGGAGCCGCACCAGGACCTCGACCCGACGGTCCAGGTTGCGGTGCATCATGTCGGCCGACCCGATCCAGGCCACCGGCTCACCGGCGTTCTCGAACCAGAACACCCGGCTGTGCTCGAGGAACCGGCCCAGGATCGAGCGGACCTCGATGGACTCGGACAGGCCGGGTACGCCTGGCCGCAGGGCGCAGATCCCGCGGATGAGCAGCTGGATCGGCACTCCTTCCTGGGAGGCGAGGTAGAACGCGTCGATCAGCGCCTCGTCGACGATCGAGTTGGCCTTGATCCGGATCCGGGCGGGGCGCCCCTTCCGGTGGTTGGCGATCTCCCGGTGGACCTGGTCCAGGAGCCCCTGGCGCACCGAGTCGGGGGCCACCAGCAGGTGCTCGTACGACGCGTTGCGGCTGTAGCCGCTCAGGTTGTTGAAGAGATGGGCGACGTCCTCGCCGATGCCGACATCGGTGGTGATCAGCCCGAGGTCCTCGTAGAGGCGTGAGGTCTTCGGGTTGTAGTTGCCGGTGCCGATGTGGAGGTAGCGGCGGATGCCCTCGGGCTCGTCGCGCACCACCATCGCCAGCTTGCAGTGGGTCTTGAGCCCGATCAGGCCGTAGACGACGTGGCAACCGGCCTGCTCCAGCTGGCGCGCCCAGCGGATGTTGGCGTGCTCGTCGAACCGTGCCTTGATCTCGACGATCACCAGCACCTGCTTGCCGGCCTCGGCGGCATCGACGAGGGCGTCGATGATCGGTGAGTCTCCCGACGTGCGGTAGAGGGTCTGCTTGATCGCCAGGACCTGCGGATCGGCGGCGGCCTGCTCGATGAAGCGCTGGACGCTGGTGGCGAACGAGTCGTAGGGGTGGTGGAGGAGCACGTCGCGCCGCCGCGTGGCCTTGAACACGTCGACCGGCGTCGCGGACTCGACCTCCGCGAGGTGCGGGTGGGTCGCGGGGATGAAGGTCGGGTAGCACAGCTCCTCGCGGTCCAGGTCGGCGATGCCGACCAACCCGCTCAGGTCGAGCGGACCGGGCAGGCGGAACACCTCGTCGGTGGAGATCCCGAGCTCGGAGACCAGCAGCTCGAGCACGGCGGGCGAGATCGACTCCTCGACCTCGAGCCGCACCGGCGGGCCGAACCGCCGCCGCAGCAGCTCCTTCTCCAGGGCGGCGAGCAGGTTCTCCGCGTCGTCCTCCTCGACGTCGAGGTCCTCGTTGCGGGTGACCCGGAACGCATGCACCTCGAGCACCTCCATGCCCGGGAAGAGCCGCTTGAGGTGCTCGCCGATCACGTCCTCGAGCGGCACGAACCGCTGGTTGCCCAGCGGCACGAACCGGCTGAAGATCGGCGGCACCTTCACCCGGGCGAAGTGCTCCTTGCCGGTCTTGGGGTTCCTGACCAGCACCGCGAGGTTGAGCGAGAGGCCGGAGATGTAGGGGAAGGGGTGCGCCGGGTCGACGGCCAGCGGCGTCAGCACCGGGAAGACCCGGTCCCGGAACAACCGCTTGCAGTACTTCTGCTCCTCCTTGTCGAGGTCGGACCAGCGGACCAGCTCGATGTTCTCCTTGGTGAGCGCCGGCACGAGGTCCTCACGGAAGAGGCGGGCGTGCCGCTCCATCAACCCGCGCGTGGTGCTCCAGATGGCCTCGAGGACCTCGCGGGGCAGCAGCCCCGACGCGGCACGAACGGCGACACCGGCGGCCATCCGGCGCTTGAGGCCCGCGACGCGGACCATGAAGAACTCGTCGAGGTTGGTCGCGAAGATCGCGGTGAACCGCACCCGCTCCAGCAGCGGCAGGTCCGGGTCCTCCGCCAGCTCGAGCACCCGCTCGTTGAAGTGGAGCCAGGAGAGCTCGCGGTCGAGGAACCGGTCGTCGTACTTCTCCACCGCGGCGAGCGCCGCGTCGTCCGGCACGTACGGCGGCTCGACGTCGAAGGTCTCGTGCACCCCGGTGTCGGTGACCGGCGCGGTCTCGGCGGACATGGAGCCAGTGTGGCACCGGTGGGTGAACAGCGGGTGTCCCGGAGCCGGAACCGCGGGTACCTTGCCACCGTGAACTCCAGCGAGCGGCTCCAGGCGACCCGGCACCACCTCGAGCGCCTGTCCCTGCGCGGGGCGATGGCCCTGCCCGAGCCCGTCCAGCGGCTGCTCGCGGGGCGACGCGTCATCCGCGACGGGCAGACCCTCGCTGCCGACGTGCAGCTGATGCTGCGGATGCAGAAGCTGGCCCGGGAGCCCGGCCCGGAGACCCTGCCGGTCGCGGAGGGTCGTCGCGCGGTGCTGCGCCAGTCGGCGATGGTCGGGGGCGCCCAGCCCGTCGGCGCGGTCCGGGACCTGCCCGTCGGAACGCAGCAGGGCCGGCTCTACGTCCCGTCCGGGGACGCTGCCCGCAGCCCCGGGCCGCTGCTCGTCTTCTTCCACGGCGGCGGCTGGGTCTACGGAGACCTCGACTCCCACGACCCCTCCTGCCGGTTCCTGGCGGAGCGGGCAGGGGTCCGCGTCCTCTCGGTCGACTACCGGCTGGCGCCCGAGCACCCGTTCCCGGCGGCCTACGACGACTGCCTGGCGGCCTACCGCTGGGTGGTCGAGCACGCCGAGGAGCTCGGCGCCGACCCCGACCGGCTCGCGGTCGGCGGCGACTCCGCCGGCGGATGCCTCGCGGCCACCACCGCGCTCGCCGCCGCCGAGGACGGGCTGCCCCTGGCCACCCAGCTCCTCGTCTACCCCGGCACCGACATGCGCGGCGGCACGGAGAGCCGCGCGATGTTCGGCGAGGGCCTCTACCTGACCACCGGGTTCATCGACCTGGCCCGCACCAGCTACACCCCTGACCGGAGCACCCACGACGACCCGCGGGTGTCGCCGCTGCTGGCCAAGGTCCCCGAGGGCCTCGCGCCGGCGTACGTCGTGACCGCCGGCTTCGACCCCCTCCGCGACGAGGGGGAGGCCTACGCCCGCAAGCTGTCCGAGGCCGGGGTGGAGGTCGAGCTCAGGCGGTTCCCCGACCAGATCCACGGCTTCTTCAACGTGGTCGGCGTCGGGCGCAGCTCACGGGCCGCCATGGCCGAGATCGCGGCCAAGCTCCGGGCCGCCCTCGTCACCGCCGCTTGAGGTGGCCCAGTCCGGATAGTCCCCGAACCATGGGTCCCTTTTCGCCCGATTCAAGGGCCCAAGATACGGGGACTATCCGCATGAAAGCGGCCCGATCAATAGACGAGCGCCTGTACGTCGGGCCGCAGGACCTCCTCGGCGAAGACGGCGGCCCCGGCGATCCGGATCCCGTCGATCACGTCGTCCTCCCCGATCTCGCGCCGGGCGGCGCACTGCGCGCAGACCGTGACCGTCCCTCCCGCCAGGATCGCCGCCAGCAACGCCTGCGAGCGGCGTCGCCTTGGGGAGGGAGAACTCGTCGGCCCGTCCCGGCAGCGAGAACCACGCGGCCTCGCCGGTCAGCCACAGCGAGACCTCCGCGCCCGCCGTCTCCGCCATCGCGGCCACGGTGAAGGCCTGGTTGCAGCGCTCGGGGTCGTCGGCCCCGCAGGTGACCTTGACGACAAGAGGACGCGTCATGTGGCCACATTAGACTGCCCAACATGCCCTTCGAGATCCCCGACAACCTGCACCCGGACTGCGGTCCCGTGGCCTGGATGCTCGGCACCTGGCAGGGCAACGGGCACGGTGACTACCCGACGATCGAGAAGTACGAGTTCGGCCAGGAGCTGATCTTCGCCCACGACGGGAGGCCGTTCTTCCACTACCTCTCCCGGGCCTGGATCGTCGACGACAAGGGCGACAAGGTGCGCGACGCGGCCCTGGAGACCGGGTTCCTGCGCTGCCGCCCCGAGGGTCAGGTGGAGCTGCTGCTCTCGCACAACACCGGCTTCGTGGAGGTCTGGTACGGCCAGGCGTCCGGCGGCAAGCTCGAGCTGACCACCGACGCGGTGGTGCGCACCGAGTCCGCCAAGGAGGTCACCGCCGGGACCCGCCTCTACGGCAACGTCGAGGGCGACCTCCTCTACGCCTACGACATGGCCGCCGTGGGACAGCCGCTCCAGCCCCACCTCTGGGCGCGGCTGCAGCGAGCATGAACGCCTCCCCGCTCCTCACCCTCCCCGGCGCCGTGGCCGGCGACGGGATCGACGCCGCGGTGGCGGCCCACTACGGGTCCTTCAACAGGGAGCAGCGCACGCTCGAGTCCGGCGACGGCTTCGTCGACCTGTCCCACCGCGACGTGCTCCGGATCGCGGGCCCCGACCGGCTGACCTGGCTGCACTCCCTCACCACCCAGTACTTCCTCGACCTCGCGCCCCGCACGTGGACCACCGCGCTGGTCCTCAGCCCCCAGGGCCACGTGGAGCACGCCTTCCACGGGTACGACGACGGCGAGGCCTTCGTCGCCCACACCGAGCCGGGGGCGGCCCGGCCGCTCATCGAGTTCCTCGAGCGGATGAAGTTCATGACCCGGGTGGAGATCACCGACGCCACCCCGGACCTCGCGGTCACCTGGCGACCGGCGGGCACCCCGGAGGTTGAGGTGCGCGGAGCGCCGGCGACGAGCCTCGAAACCCCGCAACCCCAACGCGCCACCCCCTACGAGCTGATCCCGCGCGACAAGCTCGGGACCTACGCCGAGGCGGCGGGACCCGCCTGCGGCCTCTGGGCGTTCGAGGCGCTGCGGATCGCCCGCGGCGAGCCACGCCTGCACCTCGACACCGACCACCGCACGATCCCCAACGAGGTCGGCTGGATCGGCTCCGCCGTACACCTCGACAAGGGGTGCTACCGCGGTCAGGAGACCGTCGCGCGGGTGCACACGCTCGGCCGGCCGCCGCGGCGCCTGACCCTGCTGCACCTCGACGGCTCGGAGAACCGGCTGCCCACCCACGGCACCGAGCTCAAGCTCGGCGACAAGGTGGTCGGCATGGTCGGCTCCTCGGCCCGTCACCACGAGCTCGGACCGATCGGCCTGGCGCTGGTGAAGCGCAACGTCGCGCTCGACGCCCAGCTCGACGCCGACGGCCTGCCCGCCACCCAGGAGATCGTGGTCGACCCCGAGGTCGGCCTGCACGTCCGCCCCAAGCTGCGCTGACGCGCTCAGCGACGCTGATACATCACGTGGGTGTCGCGCGCCGCGTGGCCGAACCCGAGCCGGCTGTAGACCGCGATGGCCGGGCGGTTGTCGGACTCCACGTAGAGCAGCACCTCGGCCACGCCCAGCCCGGCCAGGTGGTGCAGCCCGGCGAGGGTCAGCACCTTGCCCAGGCCGCGGCCCTGCGCCTCGGGAGCGATCGCCACCACGTAGACCTCGCCCAGCTCGGGTGAGTGCTGCTTCGTCCAGTGGAAGCCGAGCAGGCTGCCGTCACGGTCCTCGGCCACCAGGAGGCCGTCCGGGTCGAACCACGGCTCGGCCATCCGCGCGGCGAGGTTGGCGGCGTCCATCGCGCCCTGCTCCGGGTGGTCGGCGAACGCGGCCGCGTTGACCCGCAGCAGCTGCTCGTCGTCGGCGGGTCGGTAGCCGCGGATGGTGACGCCGTCGGGGGGCACCAGGTCGGGCAGGGGAGTGGCGGCCGGTCTCCGCATCACCCACAGCTCCCGGACCCGGTCGAAGCCGTGGGTCGCGGCCAGGCGTGCGGCGCCGGGGTGGTCGGCGTGGGACCACGCCCGGAGCCCGCCGCCGTCGGCCTCGGCGAGTACGTCGTCCAGCAGCGAACGCCCCAGACCCTGACCGCGGGACGCCGGGTGGACGACCAGGCTCAGGTCGTCGCCGACCAGGAGGGCGAACGCGTCGTCGCGCTCCCAGCGTCGTACCCGGGCCGAGTCGTGCCGCAGCGCCAGCAGGGTCGCCTCGTCCAGCGGGGCGGCCCCGTCCTCGAGCTCGGCGGCCGCGACGATGTCGGCGATCCGGTCGGGGGAGCTCACGTGGCCGCCGAGGACTGGTCCTCGGACGCCTCCCGGGCCGCGGGCTTCTTGGCTTCCGTCGCCGGCAGCACGAAGCGGTAGCCGACGTTGCGGACGGTGCCGATCAGGGTCTCGTTCTCGGGGCCCAGCTTGGCGCGCAGGCGCCGGACGTGGACGTCGACGGTGCGGGTGCCGCCGAAGTAGTCGTAGCCCCACACCTCCTGGAGCAGCTGCTGCCGGCTGAACACGCGACCGGGGTGCTGGGCCAGGAACTTCAGCAGCTCGAACTCCTTGAACGTCAGGTCGAGGTGCCGGCTGCCGATCTTGGCGGTGTAGGTCGCGTCGTCGACGACCACCTCGCCCGAGCGGATCACGTGGGCCTCCGGGTCGTCGGCGTCGCGCTGGGCGGCGAGCCGTCCGAGGGCGAGCTTGATCCGGGCCTCGAGCTCGGCCGGGCCGCACGTGTGCAGCACGACGTCGTCCATGCCCCAGTCGTGGGCGACGACCGAGAGGCCGCCCTCGGTGACCACGAGCAGGACGGGGACGTCGGAGCCCGTGGTCCGGATCAGCCGGCACAGGTCGCGGGCGTGGGCGAGGTCCTGCCGGCCGTCGACGAGGAGCAGGTGGGAATCCGGCGCCTCGAGCAGGGCGCTGCCCTCCGCGGGCAGGATCTTGACCTGGTGGCCCAGCAGGGCGAGACCGGGAAGCACCTCGGTCGAGGCCTGGAGGGCGCTGGTCAGCAGCAGCAGCGTGCTCATTGGCCAGGGCCTCCTCCGCTTGGGCCGATAGGGAAGGATATCGGAGCATGGGCAGCGGCATCGGAGACTCGGCGACCGGTGAGACCGGGCAGATCACCGTCCGCTACTGGGCGGCGGCGCGCTCCGCAGCCGGGGTCGCCACCGACCAGATCGAGGCTCCCGGCCCCCTGACGCTCGGCGAGGTCGTACGCCGCGCCGGCGAGCTGCACCCCGACACCAGGCTCCCCGCGGTGCTCGCGGTGTGCTCGGTGCTCGTGGGCGACCAGCCCGTGAGCAGCAGCGAGCCCCGGGAGGTCGTGGTGCCTCCCGGGGCCACGGTGGAGTTCCTGCCGCCGTTCGCCGGCGGCTAGGGCAGGCACCACCGGCGCGTGGATCAGGCCTGGATCGCGGTGCGGTCGGAGCCGCTGATCTCGATCTTGCGCGGCTTGGCCCGCTCGGCGACGGGCACGGTCAGGCGCAGTACGCCGCTCTCGTAGGCCGCCTCGATGTGCTCGAGGTCGAGGTTGTCGCCCAGGACCAGCTGGCGGCTGAAGACGCCGCGCGGCCGCTCGGAGGCGAGCATCTCCCAGTCGCCGTTGCGGGCGACCCGCTCGGCGCGGACCGTCAGCACGTTGCGCTCGACGTCGAGGTCGATGCTGTCGCGGGCCACGCCCGGCAGGTCGAACTCGATGACGAAGCGGTCACCCTCGCGCCAGGCGTCCATCGGCATCACGGCCGGCCGGTTCGTGGTCCCGAAGATCTGCTGGGTGAGGCGGTCGAGGTCGCGGAAGGGGTCCGTCGTACGCAGCAACATCACGATTCCTCCTGTGGTTGTATGGTTCTGTCTGAGATAGGAAACCTATAACGGATAATACATATTCCGGTCCGGAGGTCAAGCGACTCATGGCAGCGCGCGAGCGGGGCGTCTACGCCATCTCCGTCGCCGCGGAGATGGTCTCGATGCAGGTCCAGAACCTGCGCGTCTACGAGCGGCGCGGCCTGCTCGAGCCCGACCGCACGCCGGGTGGCACGCGCCTCTACAGCCGGGCCGACGTCGACCGCCTGCACCGGATCGGTGAGCTGCTGGCCGAAGGGCTCAACATCGCCGGGATCGCCCGGGTCCTGGCCCTCGAGTCGGAGGTCGCGCGGCTGCGCGCGGAATGCGAGCGGCTGCGGCGCCGTTGAGCCGCACGTGACCATGGGTGCCTGGGTGCTGATCGCTGCCGTCGTGGCGGTGCTCGCGATCGGTGCCTGGCGAGCTGCCGTCAACGGTCGCTTCCGGGGCACGCACGCCGTCAAGGGGTCCGGCGACGAGCCGGCGCCGGCCGCCGACGGTCGCGAGACGCTGGTCGGTCTCCTGCCCGGCGACACCATGCTCGGCGAGCGCGCCACGCTGCTGCAGTTCTCCACGGCGTTCTGTGCGCCGTGCCGGGCCACCAGGCGCACCCTGGCCGAGGTGGCGGCGGTGGTCCCCGGGGTCGCCCACGTCGAGATCGACGCGGAGCACCACCTGGACCTGGTCCGGCGGCTGCGGGTCCTGCGGACGCCGACGACGCTGGTCCTGGACGCCGCGGGCAGCGAGGTGAGCCGCGCCGCCGGAGCTCCGCGCAAGGAGCAGGTGCTGAACGCGCTCGCGCAGGCGAGTCCATGATGTGGATAGGCGTTCCGCGATGTGAGACCGGCGTTGCCGGGTCACTCCCGCCCACCTCTAGTGTTCCGAGCATGTCCTCGACCATGCTGACCCGGCGCCGCGCAGTGGACCACTGCCGCGTGCGGTCGGCGCTGTGTCGAATGTCCTGACGGGGCCACCCCAGATACTTCCCTTTGTCTAGTCGAATGATCGACTAACGTTCCGGGGTGTCCCCCTGCTCGACCTCCCCGGCCCGGACGGGCCGCCGCGGTCGTCGGGCCTGCCGAGACCAACCAGGACAGGAGCCATCGATGTCACAGATCGACCCACGGGGCCCGCGCGTTCGCGGCTGCCGTGACCTCGGTCGTCCTCGCCGCCGCACTCCTGTCACCTCCACCGCTGGCGATCGCCCTGATCGCCCTGCAGACCGTGGTGTTCGCGGTCGGAGCCGGACTCGGTGTCCAGCACACCCCGTACGCCTGGGTGTTCCGGAAGCTGGTCCGCCCCCGGCTGGGGCCGCCGGCCGAGCTCGAGGACGCCGCGCCGCCGCGGTTCGCCCAGGGCGTCGGCCTGGTGTTCGCCAGCGTCGCGCTCGTCGGCTTCCTGTCCGGAGCCACCACCGTCGGGCTCGTCGCCACCGGGTTCGCGCTGGTGGCCGCCCTGCTCAACGCCGTCCTGGGCCTGTGCCTCGGCTGCGAGATGTACCTCCTGATCCGTCGTGCCCTGCCGCAGGGTGAGGTGCGAGAGCGCACCGAGCGCCTGACCCTCGAAACCCCGGAACCGATCTGCCAACCGCAACCGAAAGAGAGAGAACCGACATGAGCCGCGACAACACGCTCGTCACCGCCCAGTGGGTCGAGGACAACCTCGACAACCCCGACATCGTCCTGATCGAGGTCGACGAGGACACCAAGGCCTACGACAAGGGCCACATCAGGGGCGCCATCAAGCTCGACTGGACCACCGACCTGCAGGACCAGGTCCGCCGGGACTTCGTCAACAAGCAGCAGTTCGAGGCGCTGCTGTCCGACCGGGGTGTCGGCAACGACCACACGGTCGTGCTCTACGGCGGCAACAACAACTGGTTCGCCGCCTACGCCTACTGGTACTTCAAGCTCTACGGCCACCAGGACGTCAAGCTGCTCGACGGCGGCCGCAAGAAGTGGGAGCTCGACTCCCGCGAGCTCACCGACGAGCTGCCCGACGCGCGAGAAGACGTCGTACACCGCGCAGGAGCAGGACCTGACCATCCGCGCGTTCCGCGACGAGACCGTCGAGGCGATCGGCGCCAAGAACCTCGTCGACGTCCGCAGCCCCGACGAGTACGCCGGCCGCCTGCTCGCGCCGGCCCACCTGCCGCAGGAGCAGGCGCAGCGCGCCGGCCACATCCCCACCGCGGCCAACGTCCCGTGGAGCAAGGCGGCCAACGACGACGGCACCTTCCGCGGCGACGACGAGCTCAAGCAGATCTACACCGAGGCCGGGGTGGACTGGGACAAGGACACCATCGCCTACTGCCGCATCGGCGAGCGTTCGTCCCACACCTGGTTCGTGCTCAAGGAGCTGCTCGGCCAGCAGAACGTCAAGAACTACGACGGGTCCTGGACCGAGTACGGCTCGCTGGTCGGCGTGCCGGTCGCCCTCGGTGACGAGAGGGGCGAGGCCTGATGTGCGGAGCGACTGAGGGTGGCCTGTCCCTCGACGGTGTCGACGTCGCCAAGGAGGCGATCATCCAGGGCCAGGTGACCCACGACGGGGAACCGGTCGGCAACGCCTACGTGCGGCTGCTGGACCGGACCGGCGAGTTCACCGCGGAGGTGCCGACCAGCGCGACCGGCCACTTCCGGTTCTTCGCCGGCAACGGCGACTGGACGCTGCGCACGCTCGCCCCGAAGGCCGAGCCGGTCGACAAGGCGGTGACCGCCGCCGTCGGGTCGGTCGCGGAGGTGACGATCCCGATCTGACCGCCGCATCGGCGTGCGTCACATGGCGCACGCCGATGCTAATATCAAGGCATGCGTACGACGATCGAGCTCGACGACGACGCAGCCCGGGCTGTCCAGCAACTGCGCCAGGAGCGCGGCCTGGGGGTGAGCCAGGCGGTCAACGAACTGATCCGCCGCGGCCTCCTGCCGCGTCCCGAGGTTGGACCCTTCCGCCAGCGCACCCGCGCGCTGGGGCTGCGCATCGACGTCTCCAACATCGCGGTGGCGCTCGAGGACCTCGAAGGCGTGGAGGCCCGCTGAGTGCTGGTCGACGCCAACATCCTGCTCTACGCGGTCGACAGCGACAGCCGGTTCCACGCCCCGGCGCGCAGCTGGCTCGAGGAGGCGATCAACGGGACCCGTCGGGTCGGAATCCCGTGGCAGTCGCTCACGGCCTTCGTCCGGATCTCGACTCACCCACGCGCATTGCGGGAACCCCTGTCCCCGGGTGAGGCCTGGGCGTTCGTCGAGGAATGGCTCGACGCGCCTGTCACCTGGACGCCCGAGCCCGGTCGCGCTCACCGGGAAATCCTGGGAGGGCTGGTGATGGACCTGGACCTGCGAGCCAACTTGGTCTCCGACGCCGTCCTGGCCGCGCTCTGTCTCGAGCACGGCCTGACCATGGTGAGCGCCGACAGCGATTTCGCGCGGTTCCCGGACCTCACCTGGATCAACCCCCTACTGCCCGGCTGACCCGCACGGTGATCGAGGTGCGAGGCGCCGGAGGTTGAGGTGCGAGCGCGGACGCGCGGAGGTGCGAGCCGGCGCCGGAGGTTGAGGTGCGAGGGCCGTCTCACGGCCCGAGCCTCGAAACCCCCGCACCCAACCGCCGACTGGAACCGCCGTGCCTGAGACCGCGGGTGACATCATGCGGCCGTGCCCGAGACCCGCTGGCTTCGCAGCCCCGACGCCGCCCACACCGACTCCGGCGACCGGGTGGTGGCGCTCGACCTCGCGGCCCGCGACCCGCGACCGCAGGTGCTGGAGGGGCCGGCCGCGATCATCTGGCGGCTCCTGGCCCAGCCGAAGACGGAGCAGGAGCTGGTCGCCGACCTGGTCGAGGCGTACGCCGACGCCGACCCTCACCTGATCGCGCGCGACGTCCGCGCCTTTCTCGAGCAGCTCGCGGCCAGCAACCTGGCGGTCACGACCGCGGAGTGACGAGCGCTCAGGCGTCCTGGGTGTAGGCGTCGTAGCCGTAGTAGCCGGCCCCCGCGCTCTTGCGGGACACCTTGTTGAGGACCACTCCCAGCGGCCGCGCCTGCGCGTTGCCGAGGTGGGTGAGCGCGGTCTGGAGCTCGTGGTCGAGGGTGGTCCCGGTGGCGATGGTGATCAGCGCGCCGTCGGCGCCGTGGCCGAGGATGGCCGCGTCGGTGACCGGCAGCAGCGGGGGCGCGTCGATGATGACGTAGCCCTGCTTGGCCAGGTCGCCGATGAGCGACCGCATCGCGTCCGAGCCGAGCAGCTCGCTCGGGTTGGGGGGCTTGGTGCCGCTGGTGAGGACCTGCAGCCCCTCGATCTCGGAGTGAGCCTGGAGCGCGTCGGACAGCTTGACCCGCCCGGCGAGCACGTCGGTGAGGCCGATGGTGCCGTCGAGGCCGAGCAACGGTGCCAGATTGGGCCGGCGCAGGTCGCCGTCCACCAGGGTGACGTCCTGACCCGACAGCGCGATCGCGGCGGCCAGGTTGACCGCGGTGGTGGACTTGCCGTCGCCCTGCCGCGGGCTGGTGATGACGATGGCTCGCGGCGGGTGGTCGACGTCCATGTAGGACAGGTTGGTGCGCAACCGGCGATAGCCCTCCGAGGCGTGCGCCGAGGGGCCGGCGGTGGAGTCGGCGACGATCAGGCCCGCCCCGGATCCGACGTCGGGGATCGCGCCGACCACGGGTACGTCGAAGTCGCGCTCGATGTCGGCAGCCGACCGGATCCGGCGGTCGAGGATGCTCCGGGCCACGGCGTAGCCGAAGCCGAGCAGGCCGCCGAGCACCGCGCCGAGGCCGACGTTGCGCGGGATGTTGGGGGAGACCGGTGAGCCCGGCAGCTGCGCCGTCTCGGAGATCTCGATCCGCATCCCGCCCTGGCCCCTCTTCGCGCTGTCGGCCTCGATGTCGGCCACGCGCTGGGCGAGCGCGCGCACCCAGGCGTCGGCCAGCTCCTGGGCGCCCTCCGGGCTGGTGGCGCGGGCGGTGATCTGGATGATCACCGTGTCCGGCGGCTGGGAGACCTCGATCTGGCCCACGAGGGCCCCGGGGGAGGTGTCCAGGCCGAGGTCCTCGGCGGCGATCGAGGCGGTCTCGCGGTCCTTGGCGAGCACCAGGTAGGACGCAGCCCGCGACTTGGACAGGATGTCGTTGAGGTTGTCCAGGCCCGGGTCGCCACCGGCGCCGGAGGTGACGAAGCCGGCGGAGCTGGCGGCGTACATCGGGGTCTGCATGGCGCTGAATGCGTACGCCGCGGCGGCGCCCAGCAGCACTGCGACGGTCACTGCGATCCAGTGGGCGCGCAGGATCCGTAGGTACTGCTCCAGCTCCATGTTGCTTACTCCCCATGACGTCGACGTCTCTACACTGCGGCGCGTGCAGTCGACCGGGTTGGAGTTTAGGGTCCTCGAACGGACCGTGAGGGTGGAATGCACCGGTCCGCTCGCCGACGAGCTCGTCGAGGCGGCCCTGGAGGCCAACGCCGACCTCGAGGCGAGGCCGGCCGCGGTCCAGGGCGCCGACGTGGTGATGGACACCGCCGCCCGGGAGCTGCCCGGGCTGCTGGAGGAGCTGAGCCAGCGGCTGACCCAGTGGGGGATCGAGCAGCGCCGGGGCGAGCTGCTGATGCTGCACGCGGCCGCCGTCGCCGATCCGGCGAGCGGGGCGACGGTGGCGTTCGTGGGTCCCAGCGGTGCCGGCAAGAGCACCGCGGCGCGCATCCTCGGTCGCGACTGGGGCTACCTGGGTGACGAGGTGGTGGCGCTGCGGGACGACCACTCCCTGGTGCCGCTGCGCAGGCCCCTGGCGCTGCTCACCGACGCCCACCCCGAAAAGGCGCTCATGTCGGCCGACCGGCTGGGCCTGATGTCCGCGCCGGCCAACCCGTGGCTGGCAGGTCTGGTGGTGCTGGACCGGCAGCCGGGGGCGGAGCTCGCGGTCGAGCGGCTGCTGACGATCGATGCGCTGCCGCTGCTGGCCCCGCAGACCTCGTTCCTCGGCAGCTTCGACCGGCCGCTCCACCGGCTGGCCGCCGCGGCTCGGGCCGCCGGGGGTGTACGCCGGGCGACGTACGCGGAGGCCGGCCAGCTCGGCGGTCTGGTGGCCGACCTGGTCCGGGCGGTGAGCCGGTGACGACCTGGCATCGGGCGCCGGTGCTCGACGAGTGGGACGAGGACGGCCGCCGCGCGCTCTTCGTCAACGACCAGGTGATCGTGGTGTCGGAACTGGCGGCGGCGATCCTCGACCGGCTGCCCGCGGACGCCGACGAGATCGGCGAGCACCTGGTCGCCGAGTTCGGCGCCCCGCCAGGCGACGTGCCGGTGCTGGTTGCCGAATTTCTTCAAGAATTGGCGAATTCAATGCTTGTCTTCAAGCCCTCTTAAAGGAATTGGCAAGGAGTCTTTCTTCTTCGGTTTCCCAGTTTCACCCGGTGTTAGCGTCCAGCCGCCGATTGACTAGACATGGGGGCCGTCAATGACACCAGTGGATGCTGCCAAGGGCATCGACCGCCGCACCGTGCTGCGTGTCGGCGCCGCGACGGCCTGGAGCGCTCCGCTCGTCCAGGCGGTGACCGCCGCACCGGCATTCGCCGCGGTCTCCGGCCCGGCCAACCTCTCGGGCACTTCCGGGACCATCGACCGGGGCCAACGGCGTGTACACGATCGCCATCACCGTCATCAACTCCGGCGGCTCGGCAACGCAGGCTCTCGTGGCCACCCTGACCAGCTCGTCGGCGCCGATCCAGTCACCCACGACTCCCGCCGGTTGGTCGGGCAGCGGTCCTACCTGGACCGCAACGCAGCAGATTCCGGCGGGCGGGAGCAAGACGTTCAACATGACCTTCTCGGTGAGCAATGGGCACGTCGGCAAGCCGAACACGGTGACCGTCACCTTTGCGACCACGGGCGGCACGTCGGGCAGCGTCTCCCAGTCGACGCTCGGAAGCTGACATGTCGGATACGGCGCCCTCGGTCACCCTGGCCGAGGCGATCTCGCTCGTCGCGGCCTTCGCCGCCCGGGTTGCTGCGGATGCGAATCTCAGGCTGCTGCTGATCAAGGGGCAGCCGGCCACCGACATCGGCGTGCGCGCCGACCGGCCCTCGGCCGACGTCGACGTCTGGATCGACCCGGCCCGCGCCCGGGAGTACGTCGCCCTGCTGGTGGGCCACGGCTGGGAGAAGGCGCCGGGCCCGCCGGCGGGCGTCGGCTGGGGACACGCGGTCACGCTGCGGCACCCCGACTGGCCGACCACGATCGACGTCCACCGCGCCTTTCCCGGCTTCCTGGCCGACGACCGCACTGCGTTCGAAGAGGTGTGGCAGCGTCGCCGATCCGGTGACGATCGCGGATCACACTCTCGCGACCCCGGACCGGGTCGCGGCCGCGGCGGTCACGACCCTTCACGCCCTCCGTTCCACGGTGATCCCCGAGACGCAAGGGGGACTACGAGGTGGCGCTGGCACGGGCCGCGGTGTTTTCGGACCGCGAGCGTCGCTCTCTCCAACGGCTGGCGGCGCGCACCGGCTCCGCGAGCACCCTCGCACCCCTCCTCCGCGCGGCCGGTCTGCACGAGGCAGGCGGGGTCGCCGACAGCGCCAAGCTGGAGGAGTGGCACCAGCGCACCAGCATTCAGGGACTACCGATCGCGGGATGGCGGCTCGCCATCCGCCGAGCCCCGTGGCGTCGCCGTCCGGGTCTCATCCTCGCCGCGCTACGACCGACGGACATGGACCACGCGAACGCCGCGGCGACCCGCGGCACGAGGGCCGGCGCTGTTCGTGCCGCCGCCTACAGGTGGCGACGCGCCCTGGGCGCGGTCACCCACGCGTGATCGAGCGAGGCACCGGTGGTTGAGGTGCGAGGCGCCGGAGGTTGAGGTGCGAGGGCCCGGGCACCGGAGGTTGAGGTGCGAGGGCCGCTCTGCGGCCCGAGCCTCGAAACCCCCGCACCCGACCGCCGACCGCAACCGCGGGTCAGCGCTCGAGAATCAGCGTGACCGGCCCGTCGTTGACCGACTCCACCCGCATGTCGGCCCCGAACACGCCCCGCGCCACGCGCGCGCCGAGCCGCTCGAGCTCGGCGCACACCGCGTCGTACGCCGGCTCGCCGACCTCACCCGGCGCCGCGGCCGCCCAGGTGGGCCGCCGACCCTTGCGGGCGTCGCCGTACAGCGTGAACTGGCTGACCACCAGCACGCCGCCACCCACGTCGGAGAGCGACCGCTCGTCACGCAGCAGCCGGACCTCCCAGATCTTGCGCGCCATCCAGGCGATCTCGTCCGGTCCGTCCCCGTGGGTGACGCCGAGGTAGGCCAGGAGTCCCGGACCCTCGATCGCGCCGACGACCTCGCCGTCGACCGTCACCGACGCCGAGAGCACCCGCTGCAGCACCGCTCGCACGTCTGACAGCATGACGCCATGCCCGACGTGCCCGCCGACCGCCTCCTGATCACCGTCGCCCCGACCGGCGCCGAGACCACCAAGCAGGACTGCCCCCAGCTGCCCACGACGCTGGAGGAGCTGGTGCAGACGGCGCAGGAGTGCGAGGCCGCGGGCGCGGCCATGATCCACGTCCACATCCGCGACGACGAGCACCGCCCGACCCTCGACCTGGGGCGCCTGAAGGAGACGGTGGCCGCGCTGCGCGAGCACACCGACCTCGTGGTCCAGCTCTCGACCGGCGGCTCGGTCCACGACCCGCTGGAGGACCGGCTGCGGGTCCTGGACGCCGAGCCGGACTCCTGCAGCCTGACCATGGGCACGACCAACTTCGGCGACGACGTCTTCTCCAACCCCTGGCCGTTCGTCTGCGAGCTCTACCAGCTCAGCCAGGAGCGCCAGGTGGTGCCGGAGTTCGAGCTGTTCGACCTCGGGCAGGTGCACGCGCTGCACCGGCTGCTCGGCAAGTACGGCCTGCCGTGGGGCGGCAAGGTCCACTGCGACCTGGTGATGGGGGTGCCCGGCGGCATGAACGGTACGGCGGACGCGCTGGTCGCCGCCGTCCGCGACCTGCCCGACGCGGTCACGTCCTGGTCGGCCACCGGCATCGGCCGCTCGACCCTCGCCGTGCTGCTGGCCGCGCTGTCCAAGGGCGGGCACCTGCGGGTCGGGATGGAGGACGTGCTGACGATCAGCCGGGGCGTGCCGGTCGAGAGCAACGCCCAGCTCGTCGAGCGGGCGGTCGCGGCGGGCCAGCTGGCCCAGCGGACCCCGATGACCCCCGCCGAGGCGCGCGACCTGCTCGGGATGGCCTGACGGCCCAGCGAGGGCTCGGTCAGCTCGAGCCGAAGAGATCCCGGTGTAGACCCGGTCCGCGACATCGGCCAGCTCGGGGCTCATCCGGTTGGTGACGATCAGGTCGGCCACGCTCTTGAGCTCGTCGAGGTCACGCACGACCCGGGAGCCGAAGAACGTCGTCGTCGGTCAGCTCGGGCTCGTAGACGACGACCTCGATCCCCTTGGCCTTGATCCGCTTCATGATCCCCTGGACCGAGCTCGCCCGGAAGTTGTCGGAGTCGCTCTTCATGACGAGGCGATGGATGCCGACGACGCGGGGCTGGCGGTCGATGATGTCGAAGGCGATGACGTCCTTGCGGGTGCGTGTTGGCGTCGACGATCGCGCTGATCAGGGTCTGCGGCACGTCGGTGTAGTTGGCCAGCAGCTGCTTGGTGTCCTTGGGCAGGCAGTAGCCGCCGTAGCCGAAGGACGGGTTGTTGTAGTGCGTGCCGATCCGCGGGTCGAGCCCGACGCCGTCGATGATCTCGCGCGTCGAGAGGCCGTGGGTCATCGCGAAGGAGTCGAGCTCGTTGAAGTAGGCGACCCGCATCGCGAGGTAGGTGTTGGCGAAGAGCTTGATCGCCTCGGCCTCGGTGGGCTCGGTGAAGAGCACGGGCACGTCGTCCACGGCGGCGCCCTCGACGAGGAGCTCGGCGAATCGCCGGGCCCGCTCGCTCTTCTCGCCGACCACGATGCGAGACGGGTAGAGGTTGTCGTGCAGCGCCTGGCCCTCGCGGAGGAACTCGGGAGAGAAGATCACGTTGTCGATCCGGAAGCTCTCCCGCAGGTGCAGCGACGTAGCCGACCGGGATCGTCGACTTGATGACCATCGTGGCGTCCGGGTTGAGCTTGAGTGACGTCCGAGACCACCGCCTCGACCGACGAGGTGTCGAAGTAGTTCGTCTCCGGGTCGTAGTCGGTCGGGGTGGCGATGATGACGAACTCCGCGTCGCGGTAGGCCTCCTCGGGGTCAGAGGTGACCGTCAGGTCGAGGTCGCCCTCGGGCAGGAGGTTGGAGATGTCGTCGTCATGGATCGGACTGACCCCCTGGCGGACCAGGTCGAGCCGGGCTTCATCGAGGTCGAGACCGATGACCCGGTGATGTCGGGCCAGCAGGACAGCAAGCGAGAGTCCGACGTAGCCGAGACCGGACACAGCGATGGTGCTCATGGGGGCATGCTGCCAGACGCGCTAACACACCGGGCGGCTGCTCACGGGGCCGACAGGGCGGCCGAGAAACAACTGGCGAGATCATTGGGCCCGTGAATCAGGGTCCGCGACACCGCGGCGGCGCAGCCGGTGACTCGGTCCGCCCGAACTCCATGCGCCGGTCCCGACTCGCCAGATTGCTCCGAACACTTACAAGACGCCACCACCGCTCTGCCAGCACGGCGATTGGACGGCATTTTGGAGGCATCACCTGGCTCACAGGTGGCCATGCGCACCGCCGCAGCCTTCTCGGCCACTGGTCGCTGGGTAGCTCAATCCGCCGGCGCGCGTATGGTGTGCAAACCCGTGGGCGGTGACTACTCATGAAAGGCGGCTGAACGCCTTGGCTGTCAGTAGCCCACCCCGGCAGCAGACGCATCCGAGCCCCGCTGGACCGCATCGAATGCCTGTTAGCGTTCCCTCGGGGCACGATGCCCGACACCGCCCCGGAAGTTCTGGCCAGTCTGGCGGCGGCATGGCTGACGGAGGTTCGTGGGGATGAGAAGAACAGGGCCTGCTGTCCTTCACGTTCCGAATGAACCCGTGGGGTTCGACCAGCTCGGCCTACGGCGGGGCATGAAGGAACTGGAACACGAGGGGGCAATCAACCTCGTTGCGGATTACTCTCTGCTACGAGAGGTTGGAAAGGGCCGGCGCCAAGAAGCTTTCGGCGAACTACTAAGATTGACTGCCGAAACGCGCCCAGACATTGTCCTCTTTCACCATGTTCCTGGGGTTGGCTTCGAAGAGGACTGGCTGCGGGACCTAAGGGCGTGCGTTCCTAACGCTATTGTGGCTTACGATGAGGGGGATGCCTACGGGCGGGGAAAGCCATTGCCTCGTGACTCCAGGATGCTTGCGTTGATTTCCGACATCGTCTTCGTCCCTGGTGGCGGTAACTTCGTCCGTGCGATGAACAAGCATTGTCGCAGCGTGAAGTATGTGCCGCACGCATACGACCACGAGCGGTTCGCCGAACCGGCTCGTTCCCGGATCCGAACTGACGCAGTGATGGTGGCCAACAATGTGCGACGTCGCCTCCCTCTTGGAAGTATGCCGGGCAGCAAGAATCGCAACCGACTCGCCCGGCTTATGCGAAAGGAATTCGGCGATCGTTCCCATCTTTATGGCCGCGGATAGTTCGGCCCCTCTGCGCAGGGGTATCTTCCCGTACGATGAGCAAGTCGCGCGGTTAAGCGAGTACAAGTTTTCTGTTAATTGGGACTTTTCTCCAACGAGCCCGGATACTACTCAGATCGACTGCCGATCTCACTTGTCAGTGGCAGGCCACATGTCACCACTGGCATCCCCAACTGGACTGGTTGCCGGGTGAAGGGCTCCACTCGCAAGAGAACCCGCCGAGATTGTGGATAAGGCGCGATGGCTCGCGCGTCAGACTGACGATCTTTGACTCGGCAGGGAGCCACATGCTGCGCGTTCGCCATGAAATATCTCAATCAAACTAACATTCTTCGCTACATGTTCACGCTCATGGGAGTGAACATGCATGGGGGGGCCAGGATATCCATGGAGCGCGTAGGTCCGGCTAGGAGTGGCCCGGTAGGCGGGGGCACCGTGAATCCCATCAACTGGGCACTCGGGTCAGGGCAGTCGCGGTGTTCGTCCAAAATTCCATACACCGTTGTCATCGCGCGCCTCCTCTCCCCATCAGATTTTGGAATCGTAGCCCTGGCTGCAGTTCTACTGCGGGTAGTATCCTATTTGCAGCAAATGGGAATCCAGTCGGCTCTGGTGCAGGCCCAGCGACCGACCGAGAAGGATTTCTTCGCAGCCCAAAGGCGCGCTGTTGTCGCAGCCAGCATAGCGGTGATGTTTGTTTGGGGCAGCATGTGCGCTGGCTGTCCGATATACAGATCGCGACGCACTGGCGGCCGTTGTTGCGGTGCTGTCGTTGGACCTCCTAGTCAATGCAGTCGGGGTTAGCGGGCTCGCCGAACTTCGCAGGGCTCTGCGATTCAGGCAGATTGCTGTGCTGGGGAGTGTCGGGCTGTCGGTCGGCTTCTTCTTTGTTGGAA
>CAWJDH010000007.1:0-394164 GCA_963841625.1 uncultured Actinomycetota bacterium
CGCTGGCGCCCACCGGCACGCCGGCGTTCATCAACGACGTGATCGTCACCGACAAGGCGGCGTGGTTCACCGACTCGCTCGACAACGCCGTCTACCGGCTCCCCCTGCGCGACGACCACCACGGACACCACGGACACCACGGCCGGCACGGCCACCACGGCCACCACGGCCACCACTCGCTGCCCAGCCAGGCGGACGTCGAGAAGGTCGACCTCACCGGTGCCTGGGTCCAGGCGCGCCGGCAACAACGCCAACGGCATCACCACCACGCCGGACGGCCGCGCGCTGCTCGTGATCAACTCCAGCAACGGGGTGCTCTACCGCGTCGACGAGGACGGCGTGGCGACCCAGGTCGACCTCGGCGGGTACGTCATCACGAACGGCGACGGGCTGCTCCGCGAGGGCCGGACGCTGTACGCCGTGCAGAACCGGCTCAACCAGGTCGCGGTCTTCAAGCTCGACAAGAGCGGCGCCAGCGGCGAGCTGCGGGACACGCTCACCTCGCCCGACTTCGACGTCCCGACCACGATCGCGCGGTCCGGCGGCGACCTCTACCTGCCGAACGCGCGGTTCACGACCCCGCCCACCCCGACCACGCCGTACTGGGTGACCGGCATCGACGACTGACCCACTTGACGTTGACCCGGCGCAACTTTGCGCCGGGTCAACGTGGTCAGAGGGTCTCGAACTTGATGCCCGCCGCGACCAGGCGGGCCATCAGGTTGTCGCCCATCGCCTGGGCGGTGGTGACACTTCCGGCGGTCTTCGGGTTGTCGTCGAAGGCCAGGCAGAGGGCGGACTCGGCCAGCATCTTCGAGGTCTCGCCGTAGCCCGGGTCGCCGCCACGGACCCGGGTGTGCACGGTCCGTCCGTCGCCCTCTCCGACGAAGTCGACGCTGAACCACGACTTGGCACGGCGGGCCTCGTCGGGCCCGTCGCCCTGCTTGATCCGGCCCAGCAGGAAGTTGCGCAGCGGCGGCACCTGGGCCGAGGCCATGACGGCGCCGGCCCCGAGCGCGACGGCGGCGGCGTTCCACGGCTTCTTGGCGCCGGCGTAGTGGGAGTAGGTGAACCGGGGACCGTACGCCGCGAGTGCGGCACCGCTGCGGGCCACGACGGTGGCGTCGATGGTGGGCAGCGGCAGCAGCCACCAGCCGAGCACCTTGTCGCGGTGCGGCTTGCCGGCCACGGCCTTCGACGAGCGGCCCTCGGGCCGGCGTTCGGCCGCGCGCCGGGCCTTGGCCGCCTCGCGCGTCTCCCGGGCCCGGGACATGATGCCCATCGCCGAGTGGAAGGTGCCTCCCGAGGCGATGGCCCCGGCCCGGACCACGCCGCGCACGGCGACCGGGCCCTTCGCGGCCAGCTCCTTGACCGTGTAGTAGGCGCCGAGGTCGTGCGGGATCGAGTCGAAGCCGCAGCAGTGCACGATCCGGGCGCCGGACTTCTCCGCTGTCGCGTGGTAGGCGACGTACATCTGGTCCACGAACAGCGGCTCGCCGGTGAGGTCGACGTAGTCGGTGCCGGCCTCTGCGCACGCCGCGACCAGCGGCTCGCCGAACTGCACGTAGGGCCCGACCGTCGAGATCACGACCTTGGTGCGCGCGACCATCGCGTCGAGGGAGGCGCGGTCCGCACTGTCGGCCTCGATCAGCTCGAGGTCGGCGAGCGCGGGGTCGAGCGTCGCGAGCTTGTCGCGGACCGCCTCCAGCTTGCTGCGGTTGCGGCCGGCCAGCGCCCAGCGAAGCCCGGAGGGCGCGTGCTCGGCGAGGTACTCCGCGGTGAGGGCACCCGTGAAGCCGGTGGCGCCGAGCAGGACGACGTCGAGGCTCCGTTGGCTGGTGCGGCGCTTCCGGGAGGACGGCATGACGCCGACTCTCCCACTCGCGGAACCACACCCTCGATCCGGCCGTCCGATCAGCGGACTCCGCTGATCAGGGCGGACGCTCCCGCTACTTCCAGCTCAACTCCCGAAGGTCCAGCCATGCCCCTGCGCCGCCCCGTCATCGCACAGTCACCCGCACCCTCGTCGCGCTCACCGCAGTGGTCGGCCTCGGCGCCGCCTTCGTCGCCGGCACGTCGTACGGCGGCTCCGACCACGCCGGGACCGGCCGTGCGGGGGGCGCGGGGGCGGATGCCTCGCCCGCGGCGTACTCCGGCTCGGACCTGAGCCTTCCGGAGTCCTGCGACGACCTGCTGGCGTGGTACGTCGAGCGCGGCCTGGACCTGGTCGGCCCCTACGGGTGGGGCGGCAATCCCAACATCGTCTACGACTTCGCCGAGAGCTCGGCCGGCGGCGACGCCGTGCGCGCACCGATGGCCGCCCAGGCGCCCGCCCCGGTCCGCGCCACGAACGGCGAGACCGGCACCAACGTGCAGGAGGCCGGCGTCGACGAGCCGGACGTCGTCAAGACCGACGGCGACACGCTGTTCCGGGTCCAGGACGGCGACCTGGTCACCTACGACCTGAGCGGTGCCGAGGTCGAGCGGCTCGCCTCGCTCGACCTGCCCGGGCGCCACCGGTGCGGACAGCACCGAGATCCTGCTGTCCGGCGACACCGTGGTCGCGCTGTCGCAGCGGGGTGCCGACGGGCGCGGCGGCGCGGGCCGCCACCGAGCTGGCGACGGTCGACGTCTCGGACCCCGCTGCACCCGAGGTCACCCACACGGTGGAGTACGACAGCGCCCTGGTCACCGCGCGGCTGCACGACGGCGTGGTGCGTCTGGTGCTCCAGGCCGGGCTGCCCGACCTCGACTTCACCGAGCCCGACCACCACACCACCGAGTTCGAGGCCACCCGGGAGAACCGCGACGCCGTCCGGCGACAGCACCGTCGAGGACTGGCTCCCGAGCGCGTCGCTCGACGGCGGTGCCGAGCAGCCGCTGCTCGGCTGCGACCAGGTCGCGATCCCCGACGACGGCACCTCGCTCGGCACCATCGCCGTCGTCGGCTTCGACGCGTCCGCGCCCGACGCGCCCTCGGTCAGCGGCCTGGCCGTCGACACCGACCTGGCCTACGCGTCGGCCGACCAGCTCTACCTGGCCACCAGCCCGACGTACGGCGGGATCATCGGCGGCTGCTTCGACTGCATGGAGCCGTTCCCGGTGCCCGAGCCGCGCGGCCTGCTCCCGGGCTGGCTGCCCGGCGGTGGCGGCGTCGACTGCTGCAGCCCCGATCCCCTCCCCCCGCGGCACCTACGACGACGCCAGCCACCTCTACGCGTTCGACCTGGACGGCATCGACACCACCTTCGCCGCGTCCGGGCAGGTGGACGGCGTGATCCGCGACCGCTGGTCGATGGACGCCGTCGGCAGTGGTGCGAGCGCGGTGCTCCGCGTCGCGGTCGGCCCCAACGGCAGCACCGGCAACTTCAACTCGATCGTCACCTTCCGCCAGGAGGGCAACGACCTCGTCGAGTCCGGGCGCCTCGACGACCTCGGCGTCGGCGAGGAGATCGAGTCGGTCCGCTGGTTCGACACCCTCGCGATCGTCGTCACCTTCCGCCAGGTCGACCCGCTCTACGCCATCGACCTCACCGACCCCGACCAGCCGCTGCTGATGGGCTCGCTCAAGATCCCGGGCTACTCGGCGTACCTCCACCCGCTCGGCGAGCACCGCCTCCTCGGCCTGGGCCAGCTGCAGGGCAGCAACGGCCGGTGGGGCGCCCAGGCCGGGCTGTTCAACGTCACCGACCTCACCAACCCGCAGCAGCTCGACGTCGTGGAGTTCGGTCCGGACAGCCAGGCCCTCGCCGGCCAGGACCCGCGCCAGCTCACCTGGCTGCCCGACGGCCGCACCGTGCTCACCGTCATCGCCGACTACGGCAAGCGCGGCAACGTCGGCTACGTCTCGGTGCTCACCCTCGGCGAGGGCGAGCTGTCCAACCGGATGGTCCCGGTCGAGTACGGCGACGAGGTGGCCGCCGTCCGCCTGGTGCCCCTCCCCGACGGCCGGGTGGTGCTGGTCACCGGCGACGACGCATCCTTCTTCGCCCTCTGACCCTTCGAGGCTCGCTTCGCTCGCACCTCAGGACAAGCGCCCACGTAATCTGGTGGCATGTGCCGCAACATCCGTCCGCTCAACAACTTCCAGCCCCCGGCGACCGATGACGAGGTCAGCGCCGCGTCCCTGCAGTTCGTGCGCAAGGTGAGTGGCACGACCAAGCCGTCGGCGGCCAACCAGGAGATCTTCGACCAGGCCGTGCACGAGATCGCCCACGTCGTGCGGCACCTGATCGACGACCTGGTCACGACCGCGCCGCCGAAGGATCGCGAGGTCGAGGCCGCCAAGGCGCGCGAGCGGGCGGCGCTGCGGTACGCACAGTGACCGTCGCACCTGCGCCGTCGACAGCCACGGCGCAGGTCGACGAGGTCCTCGACTTCCTCGCGGGCCGGCAGCTGGTGGTGCTGACCGGCGCGGGGTGCTCGACGGACTCCGGCATCCCCGACTACCGCGGTCCGGGCAGCCCGGCGCGGACGCCGATGACCTACCAGGAGTTCGTGTCCGGCCCGCTGGCGCAGCAGCGCTACTGGGGTCGAAGCCACCTCGGCTGGGGCCGGATGAAACGGGCCGAGCCGAACGCCGGCCACCACGCGCTGGCCCGGATCGATCCCGACCTGCTGATCACCCAGAACGTCGACGGTCTGCACGAGCGGGCCGGGTCGCGGCGGGTCGTGGCGCTGCACGGCCGGATCGCGGAGGTCGTCTGCCTGGCCTGCCGGGCGGTCACGGCCCGGAGCGCGCTGCAGCAGCGGCTCACCGAGCTCAATCCCGGCTTCGCCGAGCGGCACCTGGCGGCCGAGGTGCGCCCGGACGGCGACGTCGAGCTGGACGAGACCCACGACTTCGTGGTCGCCGGCTGCAGTGGGTGTGGCGGGGTGCTCAAGCCGCACGTGGTCTTCTTCGGCGAGAACGTCCCGGCCGAACGGGTCGAGCGCTGCTACGCAGCGGTGGACGCGCTCAGGAGTGGCGATGGCGCGCTGCTGGTCGCCGGCTCCAGCCTCACCGTGATGAGCGGCCTCCGGTTCGTGCGCCGGGCCGCCAAGGCGGGCACCCCCGTGGTCATCGTCAACCGCGGCGAGACGCGCGGCGACGACCTCGCGACGTACCGCCTGGACGCGGGTACGTCGGAGTTCCTCGCCGCGCTGGACGGGCGGCGCAACTAGCTGGTGCTCAGACGGCGAGCCCCGGGGCCCGGTGCCTCGGAACGTAGTCGGCGATCTCTCGACGGATCGCCTTGGCGCTGTTGAGCCAGGCGCCGACGTCGACGACGTTCGGACGCCGCTTCGCGTCCTGGTCGGCCGATCGCTCGACAGTGGCGGTGCTAGACATGCTGTCCCCAATTCCCCCGAAGACGCCCCCACGGCACCTTCCCCGATGTAGACGGTAGGCGGAACGCCCCGAAGTTGCACGCAGAGTGCGGGTTTCGGCCGTGCTGGTCTACGCCACCTTCGGATCTCGTCGTCAGAGCTTGCGGACGAAGATGTGCTCGGCCGCCTCGGGCACGATCTCGGCGGTTTCGCCGCCGGAGCCGACCAGCACGCCCTCGGCCGTGGAGACGACGGTGATGGTCTTGTCGGGCAGCGCACCCACCCGGCGCAGGGCGCTCATCAGCGTCTCGTCCTTCTGCATCTCCTCGGAGATGCGCCGCACCAGCACCCGGCCCTCCTCGCTGGAGGCCGCGTCCGAGAGCGCTTCGACACCGGTCATGAACTGCTCGCCGACCGTGGACTCCCCGAGCTCGGCGAGGCCCGGGATCGGGTTCCCGTACGGCGACTCGGTCGGGTGGTCGAGCAGCTCGACCAGGCGTCGCTCGACGGTCTCCGACATGACGTGCTCCCAGCGGCACGCCTCGTCGTGGACGAGCTCCCAGTCCAGGCCGATCACGTCGGTGAGCAGCCGTTCCGCGAGCCGGTGCTTGCGCATGACCCGGGTGGCGAGGCGCATCCCCTCGTCGGTCAGCTCGAGGTGGCGGTCGCCCTCAACGGTGAGCAGCCCGTCGCGCTCCATCCGCGCCACGGTCTGCGAGACGGTCGGGCCGCTCTGGTGCAGCCGTTCGGCGATCCGGGCACGCAGCGGGACGATGCCCTCCTCGACCAGCTCGTAGATGGTCCGGAGGTACATCTCCGTGGTGTCGATCAGATCGCTCACCCAGCCATTCTGTCCTACGAGGGGGTACCGAGCCGCGGACGATCACGGGTAGCGCCGTGCGGGAGGAGACGCTGAGGCAATGACGAGCGTGATGTGGTTCCGCCGCGATCTCCGCCTCGCCGACAATCCGGCGCTCCTCGAGGCGGTCGCGGACGGCCCGGCGCTGCCGCTGTTCGTGCTCGACCCGGCGCTCTGGGGCCCGGCCGGACCGGCCCGCCGCGCGTACCTCGCCGCGTCGCTCCACGCCCTCGACGGCCGGCTCCGGCAGCGGAGGACGCAGCTCAGCGTGGTCCGCGGCGACCCGGTACGCCGGGTGGTTCTCGCCGCGCAGCAGGTCGGCGCCGAGCGGGTGCACGTGGCCGCCGACCACGGCCCCTACGGTCGCCGCCGCGATCGGGACGTCGAGCGGGCGCTCGCGGACGCCGGCGTCGAGCTGGTCCGCACGGGCTCGCCGTACGCCGTCGCTCCCGGCCGGGTCACGAACGGCTCGGGTGACCCCTACAAGGTCTTCACGCCGTTCAGCAAGGCGTGGCTCGACCACGGCTGGCGCGGCCCGGTCGACCCACCCACCGGCGCGAGCTGGCTCGAGCTCGGCGAGGACACCACCGACATCCCGGACCCGGCTCTGCCGGGCGGGCTCGACCTGCCCGAGGCCGGCGAGGCCGCCGCACGGCGCCGCTGGGAGTCGTTCCTCGACCGGGTCGACGGCTACGACGAGGACCGGGACAAGCCCGGCGTCGACGGCACCTCGCACATGTCCGTCCACCTCAAGTGGGGTGAGATCCACCCGCGCACGATGCTCGCGGAGCTGGCCCGCAAGCGCAGCGCCGGCGCAGCGACCTTCCGGAAGGAGCTCGGTTGGCGGGAGTTCTACGCCGACGTGCTGTTCCACCAGCCGCGGACCGCGCGGCACTACCTCCGGCCGGAGTTCGCGCGGATGCAGTACGACCCGCCGGGAGCCCAGCTCGAGGCGTGGCAGGAGGGGCGCACCGGCTTCCCGATGGTGGACGCGGGCATGCGCCAGCTTCGCGCGACCGGCTGGATGCACAACCGGGTCCGGATGGTCGCGGCCAGCTTCCTGGTCAAGGACCTGCACGTGGAGTGGCAGCACGGCGCCCGGCACTTCATGCGGTGGCTGGTCGACGGCGACCTCGCCTCCAACCAGCACGGCTGGCAGTGGACGGCGGGCTGCGGCACCGACGCGGCGCCGTACTTCCGGGTCTTCAACCCGACCACCCAGGGCAGGAAGTTCGACCCCGACGGCCGCTACGTCCGGCGCTGGGTCGAGGAGCTGCGGGACCCGGACCTGGTGCCCGACCCCCACGACCCCGATGCGGACACCCGCGGGCTGGTCGGCTACCCGGCGCCGATCGTCGACCACCGGGAGGAGCGGCTGGAGGCCCTGGACCGTTGGGAGGCGCTGCGCTGATTCAGGGGGCTGACCAAAGTCTGAGCGGCTCGGCGACCCCGGTCGGTTCCGCCGGTGGTGTGGCGTCCCTAGCGTCGGCCGCATGCGCACCCGCTGGCTCCCGGTCCTTGCGCTGGCGGTGCTGGCGCCGGTCTGCGCGGAGTACCTCTGGGGCTACGACGACTCCACCGGCCACCCCGGCACGCTCGTCGGCAACCTGATCGTCTTCGTGCCGCTCTACGGCTGCCCGGCGCTGCTCATCCGCGAGGTCGCCCGCCGCCGCGGGCTGGGCTGGCCCGGGATCGTGCTGCTGGCCGCGGCGTTCGGCGTGATCGAGGCGGGGCTGGTCGACCAGTCGATGTTCAGCCGCGACTACCGCGACATCCCCTACTGGCACGACATCGCCGACCCGACGTACGTCGCGCCGATCGGGCTGAGCATCTTCCTGGCCGTCACCTTCGTGTCGAACCACGTGATCGCGAGCATTGCCGGCCCGATCGCGCTGGTCGAGGCGCTGGCCGGGAAGCGCGCCCTGGAGCCCTGGCTGGGCCGACCGATGATCGTCGTCACGACGCTGCTCTACCTGGGGGCCTCGGCGCTGGTGCTCGGCGACCACCTGGTCAACGAGTCCGACCACGCCTCGGCCGGTCAGCTGGTCGGTGCGGGCGTCGTGGCTGTGCTGCTGATCGTCGGTGCGCTGCTGATGGGTCGCCGGACGCCGACGCAGCGTGCGGGCGCGGCCCCGAGTCCGTGGCTGGTGGCGGCGGTCGCCTTCGTCGTCGGCCTGGGGTCGCAGCTGCTGCCGCCGTCGCCACTGGGCACCGACGCGCTGCTCCTGGTGTACGCCGCAGCGGCCGCCGCGATCTGGTGGCTGTCCGGTCGTCCGGGGTGGGGGCCGGCCCACGCCGCTGCGATCACCGTGGGCGCGCTGAGCGCGTTCGCTGTCATCGCTTTCCGGACCGACCCGATCGGGCACGTCACCGATGCGGAGAAGCTGGGCCACAACGTCGGGCTGCTCGTCGTCGTCATCCTCGTGGGCGTCCTGGCGGTACGCCGGGGCGGCACCCACGCGCCGCGCGTTAGCGTGGCCGCGTGAGCCAGGACAGCCCAACGGACACCAGCGTCGACACCGAGCTCGTGATCGCCGGCCGGTTCAGGGGCCCGGTCAGGTCCGGCAACGGCGGCTACACCTCCGGGGCGCTCGCCGCGCTGGCACCGTCTGACTGGGCCGCGACCACGGTCCGGCTGAGCCAGCCGCCGCCGCTGGACGTCGCGATGGCGGTCGCCCGGTCCGAGGAGCTCCTCGTGGCGTCGTACGACGGCACGGAGGTCGCCCGCGCTCTGCCGGCCGACCACGATCCGGAGCCGGTGCCGGCGGTCGACCCCGCGACCGCGCGCGCCGCAGAGGCGACGTACCCCGGCCTCACCTCTCACCCCTTCCCGACCTGCTTCTCGTGCGGGACCGGCCGCGAGCCCGGCGACGGGCTGCGGATCTTCCCGGGCCCGGTGGCGAAGGGGCGGGTGGCCGCGACCTGGACGCCGGAGCCGGTCGTTGCTGCCGACTGGCACGAGTACACCGACGCCACCCGCGAGGTCGGCCACGCCGTCACCTGGGCCGCGCTCGACTGCTCGGGCGGCTGGGCGGCCGACATCGGCGAGCGGCTGATGGTGCTCGGCACGATGACGGCGCGGCTCTACTCTCTTCCGAAGGTCGGCGAGCAGCACGTGGTCGTGGGCGCGGCCCGCGGCGAGTCCGGCCGGAAGCGGATGAGCGCCGTGTCGCTGTACGACGCTGCCGGCGTGCTCGTCGGCACCGCAGAGCACGTCTGGATCGCCGTCGACCCGAAGGACTTCAATTGAGCGCCCCCCAGTCGACGGCATGGTGGCGCCACGCCGTGACCTACCAGGTCTACGTCCGCAGCTTCGCCGACAGCGACGGCGACGGCGTCGGCGACCTGCCCGGGATCACCTCGCGGCTGCCCTACCTGCGCGACCTCGGGGTCGACGCGCTCTGGATCACGCCGTTCTACACCTCTCCGCAGAACGACCACGGCTACGACGTGGCCGACTACGAGGACGTCGACCCGCTGTTCGGCACCCTGGCCGACGCCGACGCGCTGGTCGCCACGGCGCACCAGGTGGGGCTGCGGGTCGTTGTCGACCTCGTGCCCAACCACACCTCGAGCGAGCACGTGTGGTTCCAGGCCGCGCTCGCCAGCGAGCCCGGCTCGCCGGAGCGGGCGCGCTACCTGTTCCGCGACGGCAAGGGTCCCAACGGCGACGAGCCGCCCAACAACTGGCGCTCGGTCTTCGGCGGCCCGGCCTGGACCCGGGTGCCCGACGGTCAGTGGTACCTCCACCTCTTCGACGACTCCCAGCCGGACCTCGACTGGCGCAACCCCGAGGTCGGCGACCTGTTCGAGGCGGTCCTGAGGTTCTGGCTGGACCGTGGTGTCGACGGCTTCCGGGTCGACGTGGCGCACGGGCTGGTCAAGGAGGCGAGCCTGCGCGACCAGGTCGTCGCGGAGGGCGTGGAGCCCTCGAGCGGCGTCGGCAGCGAGGGCGAGGACGCCATGGGCGAGCGGGCTCGGCGCGACGAGCCGATGTGGGACCAGCCCGAGCTGCACGACGTCTACCGGCGCTGGCACCGGGTGCTGGCGGAGTACCCCGGCGACCGGATGACCGTGGCCGAAGCCTGGACCCAGGGCGCGGAGTCGATGGCCCGGTTCGTCAGATCCGACGAGATGAGCCAGGCGTTCAACTTCTCCTGGCTGCTCGCGCCGTGGTCGGCGCGCGCCTTCGCCGGCGTCATTCGCACCACGCTGGAGCAGCTGTCCGAGGTCGCTGCTGCGCCGACGTGGGTGTTGAGCAACCACGACGTGGTCCGGCACGCCACGCGGTACGGCGGCGGGCCGGTCGGCCTCGCTCGCGCCCGGGCGGCGACGCTCGCGATGCTGGCGCTGCCCGGCTCGGCGTACCTCTACCAGGGCGAGGAGCTCGGCCTCGAGAACGTCGACGTGCCGGAGGAGCAGCGCCAGGACCCCCTCTGGCTGCGCACGCATCGCGACTGGCGGGACGGCTGCCGGGTGCCCATCCCGTGGTCGGGCGACGCGCCGCCGTACGGCTTCGGCCCCGGCACCGGCCAGCCCTGGCTCCCCCAGCCGCTCGACTGGGCCGACCGCTCGGTGGCCGCCCAGGAACAGGACCCGGACTCGACGCTGGCGTTCTACAAGGCCGCGCTGGCCGCTCGCCGCAAGCACACGAGCGACACCACCGAGGACGTCGAGCTCCTCGACGCGGGGGCGGACCTGCTCACCTTCACGAGGGGCGAGCTGACCGTCGTGCTCAACGCCGGCACCGACGCGGTCGAGCTCCCGGCCGGTGACGTGGTGGCCGCGAGCGGGGAGTTCGACGGCCGGCTGCTGCCCGCGGACACTGCCGTCTGGCTCGTCAACCCTGCCTAGGGTTGAGCCATGGCCGACGTCCCAGCTGCCGTGCAGTCCGCCCTCGACGCCGCGAACGCTGGTGAGGTCGAGGCCTTCCTCGACGCCTTCGTCGACGGCGAGGGCGCGGTCGACGACTGGGGCCGGGTCTTCCGAGGCCGCGACGCCATCCGCGGGTGGAGCGACAGCGAGTTCATCGGCAAGCAGGTGACCCTCGAGGTGACCGGCGTCCGCACCGAGGGAGCCACGACCGTGGTCAGCGCGCAGGTGGGCGGCAACGGGTTCAACGGCCCGTCGGACTTCGCGTTCGAGGTCAGCGGCGACCGAGTCGCGCTGATGACGATCTCGGGCTGAGCCTCGGCTCGGGTCAGACGTTGAGCGCGAGGTTGTAGCGCTCCAGTCCGGCGACGAACTCCTCGAGCTCCTCCGCGCTCCAGTCGCCGAGCTGCTCGTCGAGCCACTTGCGGCGGTGCGCGGCGACGTCCTCGAGGCGTCGGATGGCGTCCGCAGTTGCTTCGACCAGGGTGGCCCGTCCGTCCGCAGGGTCCGGGGTGCGCCCGACCAGGCCGAGATCGACGAGGTGCTGGAGCTGGCGGCTCACCGCGCCCTTGTCGATGCCGAAGTGGTCGACCATCGACGACGCCCGCACGGGTCCTTCCTCGGCGAGCCAGGAGAGCATGAGGTAGGACGCGGGCTGGAGGTCCTCGTGGACCGCGCGGGCCCGGTCACCGATGACCCGCCTGATCCGCCTGATCATCACCCCGACCTCACGCTCGAGGTCGCGCAGCGAGTCCGCGCGGCTCGTCATCGGACGCCCGCCTCGACCCTGCCCTCGACCCTGCCTTCGACCCGCACGGGGCCATTGTTGCCGATCGCGGCCTCCTCGTGGTCCAACGTCGTGCGCAGCGGCACTTCGCGGATCAACAGGACGCAGACCAACGCGACCAGGGCGAACGGCGCCGCGATCAGGAACAGGTGGCCGGTCGCCTCGCCGAACGCGCCCTCGTAGAGCGAGCGGATCGGCGCCGGCAGCGCGGCCAGGTCCGGGATCGCGCCGTTGCTGTGGCCGCCCTCGATGCCGAGCGCCGCGAGCCCCTCGGTGACCTTCTGGGTCACCTGGTGGCTGAGCACGGCACCCAGCGCGGAGACACCGATCGAGCCGCCCATCGAGCGGAAGAACGAGACCACCGAGCTGGCCGCACCCATGTCGGCCTGCGCCGTGTTGTTCTGGACGGCGAGCACGAGGTTCTGCATCGTGGCGCCGAGCCCGAGGCCGAGCACCGCCATGAACGCGCCGACCTCGACCAGCGGAGTGGTGGCGTCGATGGTGCCGAGCAGGGTGAGCCCGACGACCACGAGGACCATGCCGCCGACCAGGTAGCGCTTCCACAGGCCGGTGGCGGTGATGATCCGGCCGGTCACGATGCTCGAGACGAGCAGGCCGCCCACCATGGCGACCGACATCAGGCCGGCCTCGGTCGGGCTCATGCCCCGGGCGTTCTGGAAGTACTCGCTGAGGTAGACGGTCGAACCGAACATCGACACGCCGATGAGCACGGAGGCCACGGTGGCGAGCGACGTGGTGCGGTCCTTGAACAGGCGCAGCGGGATGATCGGCTCGACCGCGACCTTCGCCTCGACGTACAGCGCGGCGGCGATGACCGCGAGGCCGACGACGACCATCGCGGCGCTCGTGGGCGAGGTCCAGCCGAACTGCTGGCCGGCCAGAGACACCCAGACGAGCAGGATGCTGACGCCGCCCACGATGAGGGTTGCGCCGAGGTAGTCGATCTGGACCGGGCGCCTCACGACCGGCAGGTGCAGCTTGGCCTGGAGCACGACGAACGCCGCCAGCGCGATCGGCAGGCCGACGAAGAAGGTGCCGCGCCAACCCAGCGGCGAGTCGACGATCAGCCCACCGATGAGCGGACCGGAGACGGTGGCCAGCGCGAACGTCGCGCCGATGTACCCGGCGTAGCGGCCGCGCTCGCGCGGGCTCACCATCGAGGCGATGACGACCTGCACCAAGGCGGTGAGACCGCCGACACCGAGCCCCTGGACCACGCGGGCTCCGATCAGGACCTGCATGTTCGGCGCCAGCGCCGCGATCAGTGAGCCGACCGTGTAGATCACGAGTGCCGACTGGACGAGCAGCTTCTTGCTGAACTGGTCGGCGAGCTTGCCCCAGATCGGGGTGCTGGCGGTCATGGCGAGCAGCGTGGCCACGACGACCCAGGTGTAGCCGGTCTGGCTGCCGTTCAGGTCGGTGACGATCCGCGTCAGCGCGTTGGTCACCACGGTGCTCGACAACATGGCGACGAACATCGCGAGCAGCAGCCCGGAAAGCGCCTCGAGCACCTCGCGGTGCGACATCTCGCCCGAGGCCTCGACCGGGGACTCGTCGAGGGTCGCGGTGGGAGCGGGGGCGGGGCTGGTCTGGGTCACTGGGTCCTGTCGGTCGATACGCACAAGGTCATAAGGTTGACGTGGTCAACTGTATTCCCGAAGGTTGACAAGTGTCAACCAATGAGACTCGGCTCACGGTTGACCGAATAGCACGACCGTGCGATTCTTGGTCCATGACGAAGGGCGAGGAGACCCGGGCTGCGATCCTCGACGCCGCCGTGGCGATCGCCTCCGAGGTCGGGTTCACCGGCCTCACCATCGGCCAGCTCGCCGAGCACACGGGGATGAGCAAGAGCGGCCTCTTCGCGCACTTCAAGTCCAAGGAAGCGATGCAGCTCGAGACGCTCGAGTGGGCGCGCGTGCGGTTCACCGACCTCGTCATCCGGCCAACTCTGGCCGCGCCGCGGGGAGAGACGCGGGTCCGGGCCCTCTTCGACCGCTGGCTCGACTGGGAGACCCAGGCCCTCCAGGGCGGCTGCATCTTCGTCACCGCGTCGGCCGAGTTCGACGACCAGCCGGGCGCGATGCGCGACGCCGTGGTGCGCAGCCAGCAGGACTGGATGGAGTTCGTCGCCACCGTGGCCGGCACGGCAGTCACCGACGGGGACTTCAAGGCCGACCTCGACACCGAGCAGCTGGCGTTCACGCTCCAGGGCCTGATGCTCGGCTACCACCACGCCGCGCGACTGATGCGCGACCCCAAGGCTCGCGAACACACCCGGCGGGCCCTCGACCAGCTGCTCGAAGCCAGCGCCGCCTAGAAACCACCCTCATCGCCGAAGGAGATCCACGCGCCATGTCAGCTCTCAATAAAAGCACGATCGTTCGTCTCAGGAACGCCGGTCTGCGCGGCTACTACCGCTACGTCGGTCCGCTAGCGCCCGGCCGGGCCGGGCGGGCCGCCCGCGACCTGTGGTTCACGGCTCCTCCGCGGATGGCCGACTTCCCGGTCCCGGAGCGGAGCCGGCCGTTCGAGGTCGAGGCGCAGGGCCACGCGGTCCGCGGCCTCGTCTGGGGCGACGGCGCCGCCGGGACCGTCTACCTGATGCACGGGTGGGGAGGCCGCGGCACCCAGTTCGGCGCGATGGTGGCACCGCTCCTGGAGGCCGGACACCGGGTGGTCATGTTCGACGCACCCGCACACGGCGACTCCGACCACGGACCGGCCGGACCCGGGCAGACCAACGGGGTGGAGTTCGCCAAGGCCCTGGACGCCGTCTTCTGCCGCTTCGGGCCGGCCGAGGCGGTCGTCGCGCACTCGATGGGCACCATCTCGACCTACCTGGCCATGCGCTACGGGTGGCTCGGGGCCGAGCGCCTGGTGTTCATCGCGCCCATGGTCGAGTCCGAGTCGTTGTTCGACCAGTTCCAGCGGGCGCTCGGCTTCGGTCCTCGGGTCCGGGCGGCGTTCGACCGGGCGGTGGACGAGTTCGTCGGTGTGACGGTGAGCGAGTTCGACGCCCGCGTCCAGGCCAGGCACGTCGATGCGCTGCCCACGCTGGTGATCACCGACCGCGGCGACCGGCAGACGGCGTACGCCGACGTGGTCGACTTCGCCGAGTCGATCAAGGCGCCGCTGGTCACCACTGAGGGCCTCGGGCACCGCAAGATCCTGCGTGACCCGGCCGTGGTGGAGCGGGTGGTGGACTTCGTCAGCGCCCGGGACACGCTGGGCCGGACCGCCTAGCGGTCCGAGAAATGCAGCAACCCGCAGGCGTGGCCCCTGTGGAGGGGCCGCACCGGGGGACGTTCCCGGTTCGCCTGCGGGCTGGGTAGCTGCGGAGAATTCGCCAGCAGCTCGGGGGGCTTCTCAGCCCTCCGTGTTGCTGGGGCTGCTAGCGGGCAGCCACCTCACGCGTCCTCAAAGAATTCATTCTTCGGACCACCTCCTTTCCCGTGTAGGACGAGCGTAGGCGGCGCCCCCTGCCGATCAACGGGATATCCGGCGGCCCGCAGCGCCTCGACGGGCGCGACCGCGACCGCGCGGGAGGACGGCACCCACGAGGCAGCGAGGACGAGCAGCACGCCGGCCACCGCGATCGCGACCAGGACGAGGCCCGGGACACCCCACACGAACCCGTCGGTCTCGGAAGCCGACCAGCGACTGGGCGCCCAGCGCGCCGTAGACCAGCCCGAGCGCCATGCCGAAGCTCACCGCGGTCGCCGAGAGCGCGACCGACTCCTTGGTGATCATGGTGCGCACCTGGCCGGCGGTGAAGCCCGAGCGCGCGCAGCAGCCCGATCTCGCGGGTGCGCTGGATGACGCCGAGCGACATGGTGCTCACGAAGCCGACCGCGGCGATCGCGGACGAGACGACCACGAGGCAGATCATGATCGCCGAGATGTTGCGCAGGATGTCCTCGGTCTGCGCGGCCTGGGTCGGGCTCAGGTCCCACGAGTCCGCCGCAGTGCGGAGCGCCGCGAAACCGGCGGCGAACGTCGTCACCAAGCGTCACCCCGATGACGAGCCCCATGGTCGAGCGGGTGGTGCGACCGGGGTCCCGGACCGCGTTGCGCGCCGCCACCTTGCTCGGGGGGTCCGTGCCGAGCAGCAGGCTGGCCGCCGCGACCAGGCGGGGCACGACGAGCCGGGCGCCGACCAGGAGGCCGGTGCCGGAGAGCATCGCCCCCAGCTGCGCTCGCGAGGAAGCCGACGGCGCCCCCGGACTCGCCCAGGCCCGGCCGCAGCGGCGAGCACGACGGCGCCGGACCCGATGAGCCCGGCTGTGACCAGCCGCCGGAGCCGGCTCGCGCGCGGGGTGTCCGGCGCCGGCACCGAGGCACCGGCCAGCGCCTGAGCCGGGGTGGCGCGCAGCACCGCGCGCGAACCGACCCAGGCGGCGACCGCCGCCGCGAGGGTCACCGACGACCGCGGCCGGCACCGCGAGCACCGGGAACAGCGAGTAGTCCCCCTCGGGCAGGCGGCCGACGTCCACCAGCACCGCGCGGGCGAGGTCCCCGGCCAGTACGCCGAGCCAGCACCCCGACGACGACACCGACCAGCGGCAACGGCGGTGGTGCCGCGGACGACGGCGCGCCGCAGCGACACCGCGTCCGCACCCAGCAGCCGCAGCAGCGCGATCTGTCGCAGTCGCCCCGCGATCACCGTGTCCACGCCGTTGACGATGACGACGGCGGAGACGTAGACGGCCACGGCGATGAACACCGAGGCGACCACGCCGAGCACGACGCCGATCGCGGTGACGTCACCCACCTGCGTCGGAGTTGACCCTCAGGGTGTCGCTGCCGACCAGCAGCGCGCCGGCGTAGAAGCCGCACATCGCGGCCACCAGCGCGACGGTGCCGAGCTCGCGCCGGGCACCGAGGACGAGGTCGCTCCGGGCGCTCATGCCGACACCTGCCTCGAAGCCGATGAGCAGCTCGGCGATCTGCTGGGCGGACATCGCGGCGTGGTCGCCGACGAGCCGGCCGTCGGCCAGCACCAGCACGCGGTCGGCGTACGACGCCGCGACCGGGTCGTGGCTGACCATGACGATGGTCTGGCCGTACTCGCGGGCGGCGGTGCGCAGCAGCCCGAGCACCTCGCGGGAGCTGCGGGTGTCCAGGTTGCCGGTCGGCTCGTCGGCGAGCACGACCGCCGGACGCGACGCCAGCGCCCGCGCGATCGCCACCCGCTGCTGCTGGCCGCCGGACAGCTCGCCGGGCCGGTGGTCGACCCGGTCGGCGAGGCCGAGCACGTCGACGAGGTGGTCGACCCAGCGCGCGCTCCTCGGCCGAGAGCCGGCGGCCGGCCAGCTCGAAGGGGAGCAGCACGTTCTCCAGCACGTCGAGGGTCGGCACCAGGTTGTAGGACTGGAAGACGAAGCCCGACGTGCACCCGGCGCAGGAGGGTGCGCGCCCGGTCGTCCATCCGGTGCAGCGGCTCGCCGGCGACGTACACCTCCCCGGCGGTGACGTCGTCAAGCCCGGCCGCGACGTTCATGAACGTCGACTTGCCCGAGCCGGACGGACCCATCACGGCGGTGAAGCCGCCGCGCGGCACGACGACGGTCACGTCGTCGAGGGCGCGCACCTCGCCGGCGCCGTGGCCGTAGACCTTGCTGACGGAGTGGAAGGAGACGACCGAGTCCGAGAGGGGTTCCATGCCTCGACGCTAGGAGCGCCGAGGCGGTGCCGCACATCGGCCGCGAGCCGGGTCTTGCGCTACATCGCAGGATGTATGTAATCAGAGCAGCCCGTGCTCGTAGGCGTAGACGACGAGCTGCACCCGGTCGCGCAGCGCCGAGCTTGGCCAGGATCCGGGAGACGTGGGTCTTCACGGTCGCCTCGGCGAGGTGCTCGACGGCGGCGATCTCGGCGTTCGACAGCCCGGCGGCCGCGCGGAGCAGGATCTCCCGCTCGCGGGGCGTGAGCTGGTCGTACTCCGGACCGGGGCCGACTGCGCGCCGAGCGGAACCGCTCGAGCATGCGACCGGGTCGCCCCGGCGGCGACGACCTGGGAGCCGTCGGCGACGGCCCGGATCGCGGCGAGCAGCAGCTCGGGACGGGCGTCCTTGAGCACGAAGCCGCTGGCACCCGCCTCGATCGCCGAGACCGCGGCCTCGTCGAAGTCGAAGGTGGTGAGCACCAGCACCCGCGGCGCCGCCTCGCCGAGCGCGGTCGTGCAGCAGGCGGGTCGCGGTCACGCCGTCCACCCGGGACATCCGGACGTCCATGACGACCACGTCCGGCCGGGACTGCTCGACCAGCCCCGGCACCTGGTCGCCGTCCTCGGCCTGCCCGACCACCTCGAGGTCGGGCTGGCTGTCGACCACCATCGCGATGCCGGCGCGGAACATGGCCTGGTCGTCGACCAGGGCGACCCGGACCGTCACGCGACCGGCTCCGGCAGCGTCGGCGCGCACGGTCCAGATGCCGTCGGACGCGCCGGCCTCGAAGGTGCCGCCGGCCAGGTCCACCCGCTCCCGCATCCCGGCCAGGCCGTGGCCGGTGCCGAGCGCCCTGCTCGAGCCGCGGACCCGGTTGCGCACGACCAGACGGTAGCCGTCGCGCCAGTCCTCCTCGACCTCGACGGGGTGGCCCAGGTCGCCGTGCTTGAGGGCGTTGGTGAGCGACTCGGCGAGCAGCCGCTGGGCGGCCACGGCGAGCAGCCCCGGACGCCGGACGGCTCGCCGTGCTCGACGAGCCGCACGTCCATCCCCGAGGCGCGCATCCGCTCGACGCAGCGCCTCGCGGGAGCCGCGGCCGGGCGGGGTCGCCGGGCTGCTCGGTAGCGCAGCTCGGCGAGGAGGTCGCGCAGGTCGGCGATGGAGCCGCGCGCGGTCTCGGCGATGACCTCGAGGGCCTCCGCCGCCTTGCCGGTCGCGCGGCGCCGCTCCCGAGCGCGTAGCGCGCGCCGTCCGCCTGGGCCGCGACCACGGCCCAGGTGTGGGCGACCAGGTCGTGCATGTCGGCGGCGATCCGGGTCCGCTCCTGCTCCAGCCCGGCCTGCACCTGGGCGGTGATGCGGGCCCGGCTCTGCCAGCGCACGTAGCCGGCCGCCCAGCCGCCACCGGCGACCAGGGCCGCCAGGGCGGCCGAGCCGGCGACGGCGAAGGCGTCGAGACGCCCGCTCACCGCATCGACCGTCGTCGAGGCCGACCATCGATGGCCAGCACCACCGCGGAACCGAGCGCGGCCACCAGCCCGAAGCGACGGACCGCGCGACCGCGGATGCGCGCCGAGGACGAAGAACACGGCCGCGTAGCCCAGGTCCGCGAGCAGCACCAGCTCCCCGCCGACCGAGCTGGCAGACCCCGGTCGCGGCCGCCAGCACGACCATGAGCCGGCCACGACAGGCGGCGTACGGCGAGGGCCAGCCCCATCGCGAGGGTGCCGACGACCGCCGGCGCGGACTGCTGGATGGCAGTGGCCGAGCGCGAGCAGCGTGAAGAGCACCGGCAGCGAGGACGTCGAACAGCAGCTGCCGCGGCCTCGGCCGGGCGCGCTCGCCCCAGAGATCCCGCGTCGTGCCTCCGTCAGGCATCAGGCTACGGCGGCGGTGAACTGCGACCGGTAGAGCCGCGCGTAGGCGCCGCCGCTCGCCAGCAGCGAGTCGTGGTTGCCCTGCTCGACGATCTTGCCGTCCTCCATCACGAGGATCAGGTCGGCGTCGCGGATCGTGGAGAGCCGGTGCGCGATGACGAACGACGTCCGGTCCGTGCGCAGCGCCGCCATCGCGTGCTGGAGCAGCAGCTCGGTGCGGGTGTCGACCGACGAGGTGGCCTCGTCGAGGATCAGCAGCGACGGGTCGGCGAGGAAGGCGCGCGCGATCGTCAGGAGCTGTCGCTCGCCGGCGGACAGGTTGCCGCCGTCCTCGTCGACCAGGGTGTCGTAGCCGTCCGGCAGCGAGTGGACGAACCGGTCCACGAACGTCGCCCGCGCGGCCTCCAGCAGCTCGTCCTCGGTCGCGTCCGGGCGCCCGTAGAGGATGTTGTCGCGGATGGTGCCCTTGAACAGCCAGGTGTCCTGGAGCACCATCCCGATCCGGCCGCGCAGCGCGGCGCGGGGCATCGCGGTGATGTCGGTGCCGTCGAGGGTGATCCGGCCCGCGTCGAGCTCGTAGAAGCGCATCACCAGGTTGACCAGCGTGGTCTTGCCGGCCCCGGTCGGACCGACGATCGCGACGGTGTGGCCGGGGCTGGCGACCAGGGAGAGGTCCTCGATGAGCGGCTCCGCCGGGTCGTAGCTGAAGGACACGCGTTCGAACCGGACCTCACCCTTCGAGGCTCGCTGCGCTCGCACCTCAGTGCCAGCGCGGCCGGCCGGTGCCACCAGGGACGTGCTGTCGGGCACCTGCTCGTCGGCGTCGAGCAGCTCGAAGACCCGCTCCGCCGAGGCGACACCGGACTGCAGGAGGTTCATCATCGAGGCGACCTGGGTGAGCGGCTGCATGAACTGCCGCGAGTACTGGATGAACGCCTGCACCTCGCCCAGCGTGAGCGTCCCGTTGGCGACCCGGATGCCGCCGACCACCGCGACCACGACGTAGTTGAGGTTCCCGATGAACATCATCACCGGCATGATCAGCCCGCTCACGAACTGCGCCTTGAACGACGCCTCGTAGAGCTCGTCGTTCTCGGCGGCGAAGGCCCGCTCGACCTCGTCGCGCCGGCCGAAGACGGTGACCAGCGCGTGGCCGGAGAAGGACTCCTCGATGAGCGCGTTGAGCTTGCCGGTGCGGCGCCACTGGGCGATGAACTGGCCCTGCGACCGCCTCATGATCCGCGAGGTCACGAACATCGACAGCGGCACCGAGACCAGTGCGATCAGCGCCAGCAGCGGCGAGATCCACACCATCATGGTCAGCACCGCGACCACGGTGAGCAGCGAGGTCAGGAGCTGGCTCATCGTCTGCTGCAGGGTCTGGCTGATGTTGTCGATGTCGTTGGTGACCCGGCTCATCAGCTCGCCGCGCGGCTGCTTGTCGAAGTACTCCAGCGGCAGCGCGTTGACCTTGTCCTCCACGTCGGAGCGCATCCGGCGGACGGTCCCCTGCACCACGTCGTTGAGCAGGTAGCCCTGGCCCCACGCGAGGACCGATCCCCCGGCGTAGATCGCCACGACCTGGAGCAGCGTGGTGCGGACGGCGGCGAAGTCGACCGGCCGCTGCGCGAGGAAGGCGTCGAAGATCAGGTCGGTGGCGTGGCCGAGCAGCCGGGGGCCGTAGGCGAGCATGAAGACGCTGACCAGGGCGAGGCCGATGACGGCGTACGCGCGGTTGCGCTCGGGCGCGAGCCGGCGGATCAGCCGCTTGGCCGAGGGGCCGAAGGTCATCGCCTTCTGGCCGACCTGGCCACCGCCCATCGGGCCGCGGCCGGGGCCGCCCATGGGCGCCTCGATCCGCTCGGTCTGCTTCATGGCGGTGCCGCCCTTGGGCGCGGGCGCGGTCGTCGTCATGCCGCTTCCTCGGCGGTCAGCTGCGAGGCAACGATCTCCTGGTAGGTCTCGTTGCTCTCGAGCAGCTCGGTGTGGGTGCCGCGGCCGACCACGCGGCCGTCCTCCATCACCAGGATCAGGTCGGCGTCGCGGATCGTGGAGACCCGCTGCGCGACCACGACGACCGTGGCGTCCCGTGTCTCGGGGCGCATGGCCGCGCGCAGCCGGGCGTCCGTCGCCAGGTCGAGCGCGGAGAACGCGTCGTCGAACAGGTAGATCTCGGGACGGCGCACCAGCGCCCGCGCGATCGCGAGCCGCTGCCGCTGGCCGCCCGAGACGTTGGTGCCGCCCTGGACGATCGGGGCGTCCAGCCCCTCCGGCATCCGCTCGACGAAGTCGCGGCCCTGCGCGATCTCCAGCGCCCGCCAGAGCTCGTCGTCGGTGGCTTCCGGCTTGCCGTGCAGCAGGTTGCTGCGGACGGTCCCGGTGAACAGGAACGCCTGCTGCGGCACCAGCCCGATCCGCGACCAGAGCAGCTCGGGGTCCATCTCACGGACGTCGACGCCGTCGACCCGCACCGAGCCGGAGGTCGCGTCGAACAGTCTCGGCACCAGGTTGACCAGCGTGGACTTGCCGGCACCGGTCGAGCCGATGATCGCGACGGTCTGGCCCGGGCGGGCGCTGAAGCTGACGTCGCAGAGCACCGGCTGCTCCGCGCCCGGGTAGATGAACGAGACGTCGGCCAGGTCGAGCTCGCCGTGGCGGTCGAGCTCGACGACACCGTCGCGGGGACGTACGACGCTGGGCCGGGTGTCCAGCACCTCGCTGATGCGGTCCGCGCACACCGCCGAGCGCGGGATCTGCATGAGCATGAACGTCCCCATCATCACGCTCATGAGGATCTGCATCAGGTAGCTCAGGAACGCGGTCATCGCCCCGACCTGCATCTGTCCGTCGTTGACCCGGTGACCGCCGTACCAGATCACCGCGACGCTGGAGATGTTCACCACGAGCATCACCAGCGGGAACATGGTCGCCATCCAGCGGCCGGCCCGGATCGAGACCTCGGTCAGGCCGTCGTTCGCCTCGGCGAACCGCTGGGTCTCGCGGGGCTCGCGGACGAACGCGCGCACCACCCGGATGCCGCTGATCTGCTCGCGCAGGATCCGGTTCACGTCGTCGATGCGGCTCTGCACCAGCCGGAAGCTCGGCACCATCTGCGAGACGACGAAACCGACGGAGAGGAACAGCGCGGGCACCACGATCGCGAGCAGCCACGACAGGCCGAGGTCCTCGCGCATCGCCATCACGATCCCGCCGACCATCATGATCGGCACCTGCACGGCCAGGGAGCAGCCCAGCAGCGCGAGCATCTGCACCTGCGTGACGTCGTTGGTGTTGCGGGTGATCAGCGAGGGCGCGCCGAACTGCGCGACCTCGCGGCCGGAGAACGCGCCGACCCGGCGGAAGACCGCCGCCCGCAGGTCACGGCCGAACGACATCGCCGTGCGGGACGCGCAGGCGACCGCGACGATCGAGCAGAGCGATCTGGAGCAGCGAGACCCCGAGCATGACCGCGCCGGTGTGCAGGATGAAGTCGGTGTCGCCGACCGCCACGCCCTGGTCGATGATGTCGGCGTTGAGGCTGGGCAGGTAGAGCATCGCGACCGTCGCCGTGAACTGCAGCACCACGATGGCGGCCAGCCACGGCTTGTACGGCGCGAGGTGCGTGCGCAGGAGGCGCAACAGCATCAGGCGTCCCTTCCTTCCTCTGGGCGGAGCAGCCCGTGCAGCAGGGTGAAGACGATCTCCTCCGGGGTGAGGATCGCCCCGTCGGAGATGTGCGGATGGCTGCCGGCGAAGGTGAGCAGTCGCAGCCGGTGCACGAGGTCGCGGGCCGGCACCGACAGCCGTGCGGCGTCGGCACCCACGACGGCCTCGAGCAGGGCCTGCATCCGCTCCCGGACCGCCACCGCCTCGGGGCTGTCGTGCACGTGGTCGGCGGGGCGGACCATGCCGACCTTCTTCATCAGCTCGAAGGTGGCCCGGAACCGCTGCTGGAGGATCGAGGTCAGCACCAGCAGCCGGGCTTCGAGCGGCTGGTCGGGGTCGATCTCCAAGACCCGCTCCGCCAGGGCCCCGGGCTCGAAGGCCCGCGTGATCGCGAGCTCGACGAGCTCCTCCTTGGACTCCACGACCCGGAAGATCGTGCCCTCGGCGACGCCGGCCGCCTCCGCGATCTGCCGGGTGGTCACCGCCCGGCCGTGCTCGCGGAGCAGGCTGAGGGTGGCGTCGACGAGCTCGTCGAGGCGCTCCTCCGGCGACATCGGGCGAGCGCGCTCGCGGCGTACGGCGGTCGATTCCACGCCGGCCAGCGTATGTGAGTGAGCGCTCACTCACAAATGCTTATTGGCGGGTGCCCGTCCAGGCCACGGTGTAGCCGCACGTCTGGCTGCCGGTCACCTCGGCCACCACCTGGGCCTCGAAGCCGTCGTCGGCGAAGGTCCCGGTGACCGCGAGCGCATGGGTGTCCTCGCCGACCGTCACCTGGGCGGCTGCGGTGGCGAAGCTGCCGTCGTCCCGCAGCGGCCCGACGTAGCTGATCCCGGCGTGGATCAGGGTGACGGTGTCGCCGTCCTGCTCGACCGTGGTCTCGTTGTCGGCCACCTCGATGCCGTCGCAGGTGCTGTCGACCAGCTCGACCGCAGTGTCGTAGTCACCCGAGACGGTCGCTCCGGCTGACGACTCGGACGACGGTGCTGACGACGGGCTCGACGCTGACGACGGCTCTGCCTCGGCTCCGGAGTCGTCGTCGCCGGAGCAGCCCGCGAGCAGCAGCACCGCTGCCGCGAGCAGGGCGACGAATGATGATCCGTTCAGACCGACGGCTCCCTGGGTGCGGCCGGCGGTGCCGGCTCGACGGGTGCGGGATCGAGCGCTCCGAGCAGGGCCCTGAGCCGGTCCTCGTTGCGCTCGAGGACGTCGAGGCTGACGTCGGCGGCGCCGGGCTCGCCGTTGAGGTACTCGAAGGGGTTGTCGAGATCGCGGATCAGCCCGACCAGGTAGAAGAGCAGGTAGCTCAACAGCCCGACGAGGAACAGCGACGGCCCGGGCTTGCCGAGGTCGGTGATGATCAGCACGAGCATGAGGGCCGTCGCGGTGACCTCCGCGATCAGGTAGCCGGCCGAGACGTACGACGTGCGGCGCATGGTGTCCATCCGGATCACGATCTTGCGGATCGAGGCCTGCTCGCTCTTGAGCCGGGTGGTGAAGCCGGCCTGGATCGCCGGGGCGAACACCCGGAACGGGCCGTTGAGCGCACGGATGTCCGACATGACATCGTCGAAGCCGCGGTCCTGCATCAGCCACATCCGGATCGACTTGCTGATCTCGATCAGCATGGACAGGGCGGTCTTGGCCTCGGGCAGCTTCAGCTCGTCGTAGGTGATCAGGCACTCGTCGGCGATCGTCTCGAGGCTCGAGGCGACCTCCCCGGGCAACCGCTCGGCCTCCTTGAAGTCGCCGGCGGTGCCGGCGAGGAGGAAGCCCACGATGAAGACCTCGGCAGCGACGGCGCCGGCCAGCAGCGGGTTGACCTCGAAGATCTCCCATCCCGCCTCGTGGACGAGCAGCTTGAGGACGACCACGGCCAGCGCCCAGGGCAGTGCGGCGATGAGCAGCCGCGGGCTCCCCCGGTACAGGTGCTTGATCACAAGGCAAGACGGTATGTCGCCGCCGGGCGGTCGCGCATGGTCACTGTGGGCTATTTGACCGCTACGGGGCGAGCCGCTCGGTGCGCCAGCCGTCCGCCTCGCGCCGGTAGACCAGCCGGTCGTGCATCCGGCCCGGCCGGCCCTGCCAGAACTCCACCGACTCGGGGTGCACGAGGTAGCCGCCCCACTCCGTGGGCGTCGGCACCTCGCCCTCGGCGTAGCGCCGCTCCGCCTCGTCGTACGCCGCGAGCAGCTCCTCCCGGTCGGAGACGACGCTCGACTGGTGCGACGCCCAGGCGCCGAGCTGGGACCCGCGCGGGCGGACCGCGAAGTAGGCGTCGACGTCGGCCCGCGGGAGGAGGGTGGCGGTGCCGTCGACGCGGACCTGGCGCTCGAGCGGGTGCCACGGGAAGAGCAGCGCGATCCGCGGGTTCCCGGCCAGCTCGGTGCCCTTGCGGGAGCCGGTGTTGGTGTAGAAGACGAAGCCCTCCTCGGAGACGCCCTTGAGCAGCACCAGCCGGGCCGCCGGCGCGGCATCGGAAGGGCTCCGGACACGGTCGCCACGACCATGGCGTTGGGCTCGTGCAGCCCGGCCGCGTGCGCGTCGTCGTACCAGCGGCGGAACATGGCGATCGGGTCGGGCAGCAGGTCGGACTCGACCAGCCCGCCGCGCGTGTACTCCGCACGGGCTGCGGCCACCGAGTCGAGCGCGTCGGGGTCCATCCTCGGACCCTAGATCACCAGACTGGCCGCGACTCCGCTCGCGCAACGCCTGCCCTGAGGTGCGAGCGAAGCGAGCCTCGAAGGGTACGGCACAATGCGCGACATGGCTGAAGACGGCGCTGGCGTAGAGGTACACGAGGGTCTCGAGGGCGTCATCGCGTTCCGGACCGAGATCGCCGAGCCCGACAAGGAAGGGTCCGCGCTGCGCTACCGCGGCGTCGACATCGAGGAGATCGTCGGTCGGGTGCCGTTCGAGAACGTGTGGGGGCTGCTCATCGACGGCACCTACCAGCCCGGCCTCCCGCCGGCCGAGCCCTACAACATCCCGATCCACACCGGTGACGTCCGGGCCGACGTCCAGGCCGCCGTCGCGATGCTGGCGCCGACGCTCGGGATGCGGCAGACCTACGACATCAGCGACGAGCAGGCCCGCCTGGACCTCTCCCGGGTTGCGGTGATGGTGCTGTCGTACGCCGCGCAGGCGGCCCGCGGTCTCGGGCTTCCCATCGTGCCGCAGCGCGAGGTCGACAAGGGCAGCTCGCTGGCGGAGCGGTTCCTGATCCGCTGGAAGGGCGAGCCCGACCCCAAGCACGTCAAGGCGATCGACGCCTACTGGTCCTCCGCGGCGGAGCACGGCATGAACGCCTCCACGTTCACCGCCCGCGTCATCACGTCCACCGGCGCCGACGTCGCGGCGGCGTTCTCCGGGGCGATCGGCGCGATGAGCGGCCCGCTGCACGGAGGCGCGCCCGCGCGCGTCCTCACCATGATCGAAGAGGTCGAGAAGTCCGGCGATGCGGATGCCTACGTCAAGGGGCTGCTCGACAACGGCGAGCGGCTGATGGGCTTCGGCCACCGCGTCTACCGGGCCGAGGACCCGCGGGCGCGGGTGCTGCGGCGGACGGCGAAGGAGCTCAACGCACCCCGCTACGAGGTGGCCGAAGCACTGGAGAAGGCGGCCCTGGCCGAGCTGAAGGCACGACGTCCCGACCGGGTGCTCGAGACGAACGTCGAGTTCTGGGCGGCGATCGTCCTCGACTTCGCCGAGGTGCCCGCGAACATGTTCACGTCGATGTTCACCTGCGCCCGCACCGGCGGCTGGTCGGCGCACATCCTGGAGCAGAAGACGACCGGCCGGTTGATCCGGCCCTCGGCGATCTACGCCGGACCGGCGGCGCGCAAGGCCGACGAGGTCGACGGCTGGAACGCGGAGTGGGCCCAGTAGCCGAGCCGGCGGACTGGTACGTCGGCCGGACCGCCATCGTCACCGGCGCCGGGTCAGGTATCGGCGCGGCCCTCTCGAGGACGCTGGTCCACGCCGGCGCCCACGTGGTGTGCGCGGACCTCGACCTCGACGCTGCCTCCTCCGTCGCCTCGTCGTGCGACGGGCCGGGCTCGGCGCGGGCGGTGGCGCTGGACGTCACCGACGCGGCCGCCGTGTCGTCGCTGGTGACCTCGGTGGCCGCCGATGCCGGCGCGCTGGACGTCATGTTCAACAACGCGGGCATCAGCATCGGCGGCGAGACCGAGGAGCTCACGCTCGACCACTGGAACTCGATCATCGACGTCAACATCCGCGGCGTGGTGCACGGCGTGCACGCGGCGTACCCACTGATGGTCCGCCAGGGCAGCGGCCACATCGTCAACACGGCCTCGATGGGCGGCCTGATGGCGGCCGGGCTGCTGACGTCGTACGTCATGACCAAGCACGCCGTGGTGGGGCTGTCGCTGGCGCTGCGCTCGGAGGCCGCCGCCCACGGCGTCGGCGTGACCGCGGTCTGTCCATCGGCCGTGGACACCCCGATCCTCGACAAGGGCGCGGTGGGCCGGTTCCACGGCCGCGACTACTTCCTCAAGGGCCAGGGCGTACGCCGCCCGCTCGACCCTGACGTGCTCGCCGCGCAGGTCCTCGAGGCCGTGGCCGCCAACAAGCCGCTGCTCGTCACCCCGCGGACCGCCCGGATCGCCTGGCGGATCGGCCGGCTCTCGCCGTCGTTCGTCGCCCGGTCGTCGATCCGGTTCGTCGACAAGCAGCGCAAGCTGCAGGCGAAGCGCGCGGCCCGGACCTCCTAGCCCACGCTGGAAAACCGCGGCTCTTCGAGCGCGGACGAACCAGATGGGTGCACCATCGCGTTACAGCGGTGAACCGACGACAGGAGGTCACCGATGAGCGTCGACGAGGACTTCGCCGAGTTCGTCGGCGCGCGGTGGGGCTCGCTCTATCGGCTGGCCTACCTGCTCGCGGCGTCGCCGACCGGCGCCGAGGACCTCCTGCAGACCACCCTGGAGAAGGCGTACATGAACTGGGCGCGGATCGGCCGGATGGAGTACGCCGAGGCGTACGTGCGGCGGATGCTGGCCAACACCCTGGTCTCGAGCAGGCGGCGAGCCTGGACCCGTGAGCAGCCGTCGGACCGGCTACCCGAGCTGGAGTCGGACTCGGCCGAGCTGCCGGTGCTCGACCGCTCCGTGCTCTGGCCGCTGGTGTGTGCGCTCCCGGCCCGGCAGCGGGCAGTGATCGTGCTGCGCTACTACGAGGACCTGAGCGAGGCACAGATCGCCGAGGTCCTCAGCTGTGCGCCCGGCACCGTGAAGTCCCAGGCGTCGGCGGCGATCGGGGCGCTCCGAAGAGCCATCGCCGCGACGGGTGTCGGAGAGGCGGTGGAGGGGTCATGAATCTCGACGAGCAGCTCAGAGCAGCACTCAGCCTGGAGGCCGACATGCAGAACGCGACACGACCTGACATCGACGGGCTGATCACTGGAGGACGGGCCCGCCGCCGCCGACGCAACGTGCTGTGGGCGGGCGGGGCCGCGCTGGCGGTCGTCCTCATCGGCGGGGGCGCGTACGCCGTCACGCAGCTCGATCTCAGCGACGCTGGCAGCTCCCCGATCGTGGACGAGCCGACGTCCGAAGCGACCCCGTCGGACCTGCCGGGGGACGCGGGCTCCGACTACCTCGAGCCCGGCACCTACCGGGTCCTGGTGGGCGCCGACGCGACCGGCGAGCGGCGAGATCGAGGCGGACCTGACCCTCGAAGGCTCGGGATGGAAGGCCGGGAACTTCCCGACGGTCCAGGAGGGCGTGACCTACGGCGGGATCGCGGTCTACCGGCCCGACGCGCTCGCTGTGGAGTCCGGCTGCAACCACGACGTCTCCAACGACCTGGTGGGCGAGACCCCGCAGGCCCTGGCGGAGCAGCTCGCAGAGCTCCCGGGGAGCACGGTCGTCCAGCCAGTCGGGCCCACGCAGAAGCTCGGCTACGACGCCCAGCACGTACGGCTCCGGATCGCCGACGACTGCCCCGATGGCGGGGGCTATCGCGTCGCGGAGACGCCACGAGGCAGTCGCGGCATCAGCTTCAGCAGCGTGCCCACGACGGTCGTCATGGACTTCTGGGTCCTGGACGTGGACGGAGTGCCGGTCGTGGTCGACACCTGGCACCAGAACGGCGCGTCGACCGACCTGGTGGACCGGATCGCCCAGGCCGGCGACTCCATCAGCTTCGTGGCGGGCTAGCCGGGCCGAGCCCGCTTCGGGAGCTTGCTGACCACCAACAGGTGGGAGTGCTCGACCATCTCCCGCAGCTCGTCCGCATCGACCGTGCCGTCGAGGTCGACGGTGTTCCAGTGCTTCTTGTTGGTGTGGTAGCCCGGCCGCACCGCCGCGTGCTGCTCACGCAGCTCCAGCGCCAGCGCCGGGTCGCACTTGAGGTTGACGAATCCCTGCTCGCCCTCGAGAGACACCAGGGCGAACATCTTCCCGCCCACCTTGAACACCGCGACCTCGTCGCCGAACGGGTAGTCCTCCACCGCTCCCGGCATCCCCGTCAGCAGGTCGAGCAACCCGTCACGGTCCACCCGGACATGATGACGTCCCCCGGACCGCGAGGGGAGGCGGACTGCGCGAACCAAGCGGACCTGCGGCGCATCGAACTTGGCACCAGCCATCGAAGAGGTGGTGCTCATGGCAGGCGCGCAGGTCCGACCCGCGGGCGGTACTCGACTGGATGTGCAGGGACTGCGGGCGCTCGCGGTGCTGCTCGTGATGCTTGCGCACGTCGGCGTGCCCTGGTTGTCAGGCGGCTTCATCGGGGTCGATGTGTTCTTCGTGGTGTCGGGCTTCCTGATCACCGGCCTGCTGCTGCGCGAACGAGAGGCCACCGGCCGGATCCGGCTCGGCGCGTTCTGTGCCCGCCGCGCCCGTCGCATCCTCCCGGCCTCGACCGTGGTGCTGCTCGCGACGGTCGGGTACGCCGCCGCTACGCTCCCCGCGTCTCGTGTCGACGACGTAGTCACGGATGCCCGCTGGTCGGGGGTCTTCCTGGCCAACGTCCACTTCGCGCAGGTGGACGGGGACTACTTCGCTCAGGACCGGGAGACTTCGCCGCTCCAGCACCTCTGGTCCCTGGGGGTGGAGGAGCAGTTCTACCTGGTGTGGCCGGCGTTGCTCGTGCTGGTGCTCGTCTGCGTCGCCCGGAGGCGGTCGGCGCCGGCGCTCGTCGCGACGGTTCTCGTCGGGATCTGGTGCACCTCGTATGCGTGGGCACTGGTCGGGGACGGGGATCCGGCGGCCTACTACGGCGCGCTGCCGCGGGCATGGGAACTGGCCACCGGTGCACTGCTGGCAGTCAGCATGCCGTTGCTGCGGCGGCTTCCCGGGTCGGTACACACCGTGCTCGCGATGGCCGGGCTGGTCGCGATCGGTGTTGCCGCCGTGCGGTACGACGCCGGCTTCTCCGGACCTGAGCTGCTGCTTCCGGTCGCGGGGACCGCCGCCCTGCTCGCCGCCGGGACGATGTCCCAGGACGACGCACTCCCTGTGCTGAGCAAGGCACTGACCTGGGCGCCGATGGTGTGGGTGGGAGATCGGTCCTACTCCCTCTACCTGTGGCACTGGCCGATCATCGTGCTGGTCGTCCCCGCTCTCGCGCTGCGTGCGGTGCCGGCAGGGTTGGTCGCGCTGGCGATGACCGTCGTCGTCGCCGAGGTGGTGTTCCGCCTCGTCGAGACGCCATTTCGACGGGGCCGGGTCCCGGGGTTCCGGGGCCGGTGGTCCCTCGTGCTGTGGCCGGTGACCGTGCTCGCCGTGCTCTGCAGCGGTCCGCTCGCGTCCGCGTGGGCCAACGCGGGCCTCGAACACCGGCGTGAGGAGGCACGTCAGTACTACGCCGAGCACCCGGAAGCGATGCCGGCGCCCGGTGAAGGGGTCGACCGGGTCGACCGGGTCGACCCACCACCGGTTCGGCAGGTCCTGGCCGAGGCGATCCGGCTCGCTGAGGCGGGCGCCCCCATCCCCGACGACCTGGTGAACGAGAAGGGCCTGCACGGCGACCACTGGCAGAGCTGGTTCGACTGCTACGCGGACTGGGAGGACATCGTCGTCGAGCTGTGCCCGGTCGGGGACCGCCGGGCTTCCCGGACGGTGGTGGTGTACGGCGACTCCCAGGCCGGGGTGCTGCTCCCGGCCCTGGACCTGGTCGGCGCCAGCAACGGGTTCCGGGTCATCGGCCTGGTCAAGCTCGGCTGCGCGCCCTACGCGGTGGACCAGTGGGCCTTCGGCGAGCGGTACGTGGCCTGCGACGAGTTCCGAGACTGGGCTCGCAAACGGATTCGGGAGATCGCGCCCGACACGCTCGTACTCGGCGCACGAGGGATGTTGGCGATCGGCACCGTGGACGGCAAGCCCGACGAGCGGGCCTGGTCAACAGGCGTCGACACCACGCTCGACCAGGTCGTCGCCGAGGCCGGCAACGTGGTGGTCGTTTCCGGCGTCGGGGCGATCGCGGTCAGGCCGGCGACCTGCCTGAGCGACCCGTCCTCCAACCTGAGGTCCTGCTCGAGCCCGGAAGATGAGCTGAGCCTCGTGGCCAACGGGCTGACCCGGGCGGCGGCCACCGACCACGGTCTCACGTATGCCGACCTGACGAGCTTGGCCTGCCAGAGGCACCGCTGCCCGCTGGTGGCCGAACGGACGGTTCTCTACCACGACCCCGCCCACCTCTCCATGACCTGGATGCGCCGCGTGGCCTGGGAGCTGACCGCACTGATGGAGGTGCAGTGAGAGGGAGCGCTACCGCGACCTAGTGGCCGGCAGCAGGTCGGCGTAGAAGCTGGTCAGCCCCTTGGCACCGGCCTTCGACAGCGAGAAGTGCATGTGGTCGCGGTGGCGGAGCGTCTTGGAGCACTTCCTCTTGGAGCGGCACGAGGACGAGAGGTACTGCTCCGGCTGGAACTGGTGGTACGCCGGGTAGAACTGGTCGTTCCAGATGACGTACATGATCCCCATCCGGCGAGCCAGCGCGGCCGCGTTGCCCGCCGCGTCGGGCGCGAAGGCGGCGGCGAGGAAGGCCTTGGCCAGCTTGCGGTCGGCGGGGTTGGCGGCGTCCAGGGTCCAGTCGACCGCGCGGCCGTCCTTGTGCTCCGAGGAGCCGGAGCCGGAGCAGGGCCGGTTCACCGCACCGCCGGCGCCGCCGTACGTCGCGACCAGCCACTCGCCGAGGACAACCGTGCCGGCGCGCGGCTTCTTGGTGCACGTGGTCTGGGGGTCGTACGACGCGTAGTCCTCGACGGGCAGGCCGCTCCCCTCGACGCCCTCGGTGCCAGCAGCCCTGCGGCCGGTCCGGCCAGGCAGGCAGCGCTCATGACCGCCGCGACGAGGAGCGCGCGCATGCCGGGAACCGTAGGTCCGCGCGAGCGGCCGCGTGCGCGAAACGGGGTGAATTACAACCGTGCGGATGGTCAGCGGCGGGTGGTGTGGCTCAGGTAGGCCAGCCCGCGCGGCGAGACCTCGTAGCCGACGGGGAAGGAGACCGTCAGCCCGAGGTTCTTCAGCTTGCGGACGTCGATCTTGAACGGGGCGGTCTCGCGGCCGACCAGCTCGGCCAGGTCCGGCGCGCGGCGCTGTGGGTGCTGCCGGATCAGCTCGAGGTAGTGCAGCGTCCACGGGCCGTGGGCGGCCGCGCGGTCCAGCCGCTCGAGCCGCCTGTCCAGGTCCGCGACGTCCTCGGGGGTGAGCTCGGCCGAGGAACGCAGGGCGACCCGCGGGTCCGGCCCGGCGTAGGACAGCTCGACGCGGTAGGTCTCGCCCTCGGGCGCCAGTCGGCGCCGGAGCCGGTCGGCGTCCGGCCAGCCCGCGCGCAGGGCCTCCTCGTCGGTGATCGCATCGGCGTCGACCACGGTGACGGCGTCGACTCGCACGAGACCCGCAGAGGTGGTGAACACCTGCCCGGGCACCACGTCCTGCTTGCGCCAGCGCCGGAAGGCGAGCGACACCGAACCGTCGGCCACGCCCTGCGCCACCTTCATCGGCAGGAGCACTGGCTCAGAGCATCCCTTCGACGGCGTCCTTGGCCTCCTTGAGGCCGACGTTGGTGTGCACGCGGTAGGCCTTGATCGCCTCGATCAGCTGCCCGCTCTCCTTGAGCGCCCGCACCTCGGCCATCCACTCTGCCTGCGGAGGCGGGGCGCCCGCAGCGGTGTCGCCCGGGTTCGCGGCGTACGGCCCCGCGCCGGTGGTGAGTGTCGCGACCTGGCCCTGCAGCGAGGCCACCGCGGACTCGAGCCTGGCCAGGCGATCGTTGATCGCACCGAGATCGACCTGGTCCTGCGCGGACTGGTCGTTCGATGAATGGCCGAAGATGCCCATCAGAAGCCTTCCATCGTCTCGGTCACGCCGACACGGTAGTGCCCCGCAGGGACTTGGCGTAGCAACGGTTCAGCGGCTCGTCCTTGTAGTAGCCGAACGACGGGATCCGCGTGTAGCCGGACGACTCGTAGAGCGCCATCGCCTCCGGCTGCGCGGTGCCGGTCTCGAGGATCATCGCCTCGGCGCCGGCCTCGGCGGCGGTCTGCTCGAGGTGCGCCAACATGGTGCGCGCGAGTCCTCGGGACCGGGCGTCCGGCGCGACGTACATCCTCTTGATCTCGGCCGTACGCCGGGTGCCGAACGCCTCGACGTCGTCGTGGGCCCGCCACGCGCCGGACGCCACCGGTCGCGATGCGCCGCCGAGCTCGAGGTAGCCGACGTAGAAGCTGCCGAGCGGTGGCTCGAACATCAGCGGGTCGAGCGGGGTGTTGTCCGGGCCGCCGTAGCGGTCGACGTACTCGGCCTGCACCTCCGCGATCAGCAGCATCGCGTCGCTGTGGCCGTAGTCGACGCGGACGATCTCGAGCGCGTCGGGCAGGTCAGCCAAGTGCGTGCCCGCAGTTCTCGCAGACCTCCGCGTCCTCCGGGTTGCGGGCCACGCACTCCGGGCAGAACCGCCCCCCGCCGTCGTCGCGGGAGACGACCAGGCAGCCGACCGCGAAGGCCACGAGCACCGGACCGACCACCAGTCCCCAGCCGTCGACCACCAGTCCCCACGCAGCTATGCCGAGGCCGGCCAGCCCGACCAGGACGCCGCCCAGCACGAGCACGCGTCGCAGCCCCTCGGGGTCTCGCGCGGAGCGCCTCGGACCCATCTGGACTCCTTCGGGTGGCGATGTGAGCGGCTGCCAGAATAGGAGGCGTGACCGATGACCCCACCACCGCGCTGAGGATCCCGTCCGACCTGCTGCCCGCCGACGGCCGCTTCGGGGCCGGACCCTCCAAGATCCAGCCCGCGCACCTCGACGCGCTCGCGGCCACCGGCTCGACGCTCATGGGTACGTCGCACCGCCAGGCGCCGGTCCGCAACGTCGTCGGCCGGGTGCGTGAGGGGCTGGCCGAGCTGTTCTCGATGCCCGAGGGCTACGAGGTGGTCCTCGGCAACGGCGGCGCGACGGCGTTCTGGGACGTCGCGACGTTCGGGCTGATCGAGCAGAAGAGCCAGCACCTGACCTTCGGCGAGTTCTCCAGCAAGTTCGCCAGCGCCGTGAAGGCGGCGCCGTGGCTCGACGAGCCCTCGGTGATCGCCAGCGAGCCCGGCTCCCGACCGGTGGCGGCGGCCGAGTCGGGTGTCGACGCCTACGCCTGGGCGCACAACGAGACCTCGACGGCCGTGATGGCGCCCGTCGTCCGGCCCGAGGGCGCCGACGAGGGCGCGCTCGTGCTCATCGACGCCACGTCAGGTGCCGGCGGGCTGCCGGTGGACCTGACCGAGTCGGACGTCTACTACTTCGCGCCGCAGAAGTCGTTCGCCTCCGACGGCGGCCTCTACGTCGCGATCTTCTCCCCCACCGCGCTCGAGCGGGCCGAGCGGATCGCGGCGTCCGAACGCCACGTCCCGGCGTTCTTCGACCTCAAGATCGCGATCGACAACTCCCGGCTCAACCAGACCTACAACACCCCCTCGGTGGCGACGCTGTTCCTCATGGCCGAGCAGCTGGACTGGATGAACAGCGAGGGCGGCCTGAAGGGCATGGTCGAGCGGACCACGCAGTCCTCGGACAATCTCTACGGCTGGGCGGAGAGATCGGACGCGGCGTTCCCCTACGTCGCCGACCCGGAGCACCGCTCCCTGGTCATCGGCACCATCGACTTCAACGACGACATCGACGCCACCGCGATCGCGGCCACCCTGCGGGCCAACGGCATCGTCGACACCGAGCCCTACCGCAAGCTCGGCCGCAACCAGCTCCGCATCGCGATGTACCCCGCGATCGAGCCCTCCGACATCGCGGCGCTGACCGCCTGCATCGACTGGGTCATCGAGCGGCTCTGAGCTGTTCCTGGATCTGCTCGTACGTCGCGTGGTCGAAGGCGACCAGCCGCGCCTCCTCGACCTCGGTGTCCGCTGCGGCGAACACCTCCAGCGGCGCCGCGATCGCGTCGTCCTTCGGCCACCCGTAGACACCGGCGCTGATCAGCGGGAACGCCACGGTCCGTGCGCCGAGCTCGTCGGCGACCTCCAGCGCCCGGGAGTAGCACGACAGGAGCAGCGCCCGGTCGGTCTGGCCGGCGTGCCGGTTCGGCCCGACCACGTGGATCACCCAGCGCGCGGGCAGGTTGCCGCCGGTGGTCCAGCCGGCGTCGCCGGTCTCGAGACCCTGCGGAAACCGCGCGATGCAGTCCTCCAGGATGGCCCGGCCGCCGGCCCGGTGGATCGCACCGTCGACGCCACCTCCGCCGCGCATGGCGTTGTTGGCGGCGTTGACGACCGCGTCGACCTCCTGCCGGGTGATGTCTCCCTCGACGACGGCGATCCTCACGATCCGGCCCTCATTCGAACTCCCTCAGCAGCTTCAGCGTGGCTCTCTCCAGGGCGGCCTGGCGCTCGTCGGTGGTGTCGTAGCGGCGTCGCGTGGCTCGCTCGATGGTCTTCCCGCGGTTGTAGGCGTCGACGACTCGCGGGTCGACGTACGACGAGCGCGCCAGCGTCGGGGTGTTCCCGAGGAATGCCGCGACCTCCTTCATCGCCCCCGCGACCGCCCGCTTCTTCGAGGCTTTCGACTTCCCCGGCTCCGGCGACTCGGCCAGCGCAGCCGCCGCCAGCACGGTGGCGTGCCAGGTGCGGAAGTCCTTCGCCGTCGACTCCAGGCCGGTCGAGGCGCGCACATAGTCGTTGACGAGATCCGGCAACAGGCTCCGCCACGACCGGCCGTTCTTGTACGACAGCAGCCGGTCGTCCTCGCCGCCGCGGCGACGACGCATGATCTCGATCGCGTCGATCACCACGGCGTCGTCGATCGTGATCTCGTGCTCGACGCCTGACTTGCCGACGAAGGCGAAGATCAGCGCGTCCTGGTGCCGGCGCACGTGCCGACGCTCCAGCGTGGTGAGGCCGAACGAGCCGTTCTCGTCGGCGTACACGTCGTTGCCGATGCGGAAGTAGCCGAGGTCCAGCAGGCGCACCGCGGCCGCACAGGCCCGCTCGAGTGGCATCCCGTCGAGACCCAGGTCCAGCAGCACCTGTTCGCGCGCCTTGCCCAGGGCCTTTCCGAACAGGAGCATCCGGTCGAACTTCTCGGCGTCCCGCCGAGCCCGCCACTGCGGGTGGTAGAGGTACTGGCGCCGCCCGGCGTCGTCGGTGCCGACGGCCTGGAGGTGACCGTTCTCGTACGGCGTGATCCAGACGTCGGTCCAGGCCGGTGGGATGACCAGGTCGCGGGCCCGCTGCGACTTGGCAGCGGAGAGCTTGCGACCGCTCATGTCGAGGTAGACGAAGCCCTTGCCGGCGCGACGCCGGGTCCAGCCGGGCTGGTCCGGGGAGGTCGTGCGCAGGCGAGGCATGGCGGCACGGTAACCAGTTGGGTGTCGGCCTCAGCGGCGGCGCAGCGACCGGGTCAGCACCACGAGGCAGCCGAGGCCGATCAGCCCACCGAGGAACCACGGCCAGGCGTCACGCTGGGTCTCGGTGGTCTCGGGCAGCTCGGAGTCCTCGCGCGACTCGGTGTGGGTGGAAGGCGTGGCGCTCGGGGAGGGCGAGGCGGAGCTCGTCGGCAGCGCCACCCTCAGCACCTCGGAGTGCGGCCCCTCCGAGCTGAGCAGCAGGCTGCCGTCGGCGTCCACCGCCAGCCCCTCACCCTGCTGCTGGTCGGGGAGCTGGAACTGGTCGACCTTCTCCATCGACGGGAACGCGTAGACCGCAGCCGCCCCGTAGTTGCGGACCACGAAGTGCTTGCCGTCGGGGAGGAACGCGCCGTCGGTGGCGATCGGCAGGACGTCGCCGAGCGGCTCGAGCTCGTTGGCACCGTCCGGATCGAGGTTGGTCGGCGCGGCGTAGAGCGTGCCGCCGAGGACCTCCTTCGTGGCGACGTACAGGCGGCCGGTGGTGGGGTCGCTCATCAGGGTCTCGGCGTTGTGCGGCCCGTCGGGGTACACGAGGTCGTAGATCGGACCATCGATGTCGCCGTTGCCGCTCCCTACCGGGACCGCGGTGACCTGGACGGAGTCGCGAGACTCCGTGTTGTCGCCGATGTCGCCGACCCAGACCTGGTTGTCGTCGAGAGGCGCCAGAGCCTCGACGTCTTGCGGGTCGTTGCCCCAACCGGTGGTGCCGACGGTCTTGCCGGTGGCCGGGTCCACGGTGAACACCCGGCCGGTGTCGCCGGAGTCGTTGGTGGTGACCACGAGCCCGCGAGCAACCACGAGTCCGCTGGACTCGACGATGTCGTTGTCCTGGAACGAGAACACCACCTGCGCCTCGTCAGCCGGCGCCGCGGCCGCGCCGAGCAGGAACGGCACCACGACCAGCCCTGCCAACAGCCGTTCACTCATGGAGCAGCTCGGCCAGCTTCGGGTGGATCCCCCAGGCCGCGACCAGGTCGTCGTAGTCGCGCCGAAGTGAGCCGCCCTTGACCGGTGCGCCGGTGCGGGTGGCCCGGAGCAGGGTGTTGCGCGGGGTGTGCTTGCTCTCGACGAACTGCACGACGTCGACGCGGTAGCCCTGCAGCCGCATCAGGGTGGCCCGCAGCGCGTCGGTCAGGGTGTCGGCCAGCCGCTCGCGGAGGATGCCGTGCCGGGTGAGCATGGCGTACGGCGCGGGGGTCGGCGCCTTGCGGAGCTGCGCGGCCACGTCGTGGTGACAGCACGGGGCGGCGAGCACCAGCGCGGCCTGCCACTCGACCGCGCGGGCCAGCGCCTCGTCGGTGGCGGTGTCGCACGCGTGCAGGGCGAGCACCACCTCGGGCGCCTCGTCGAGCGTCACTCCGCCGATGCTGCCGACCACGAACGTGGCGTCCAGGCCGAGCTCGCCGGCGACCTTCTCGTTGTGCTCGCGGGACTGCTCCTTGACGTCCACGCCGACCAGGTGGACGGGCAGGCCGCGGACGCCGACGAGGAAGCGCTCGGCCGCGAAGGTCAGGTAGGCGTTGCCGCAGCCCAGGTCCACGACCCGGAGCGGTGCCTCTGCGGTCGGCCGGCGCAGCTGTCCCTTGTCGATCGCCTCGGCCACGGCGGTGTCCAACAGCCGGAGGAACTCCTCGACCTGGCGGTACTTGTCGCGCCGGGTCGGCTTGAGCCGGCCGTCGGCGTCTGCGAGCCCGAGCGCCCGGAACAGCGGGTCGTCCTCCGGCAGTAGCCGCTCCTTGTCACGGTCGTGGCCGCGGTCCAGCTCCGCAGGCGTCGTGCGCGGGCTGGTGTGCACGAGCGCCTCGCCCTTGCGGGTCACCCGCAGCTGCACGGTCTCGACCGTCGTTTCGAGGTTCCAGTTGCCGAACGGCTCGTCGAGCAGGTCGTCGACGGCGTCCCGCGCCCCGCTCTGTTGGTTCCCGGGGGCCACGAGGTGGTTCGACGTGTGCGCCTGCGTCTCGTCGTACGCCGTCACCTGGAGGTGGCGGCCGGCCTTGAGGTCGACGTACCGGAGCTCGACCCGGCGCCACCTCGGCTCCCCGGCCTTCTGCCGCCCCGACGCGACGGCGCGGACCAGCGTCTCGGGGTCGAGCAGGCGGCTACGGACCTGCGCGAGGGCGCGGAGGAGGTTCTCGGCCATGACTACTTGACCGCGGCGATGACGACGATCAGCAGCAACCCGACCAGCGCCAGCGGGATGACCAGACGGCGGTGGCGGGGGTTCACCCGACGAGTCTAGGAGGGCCCGGTCGACCTCCCCATGTCCTCGTCCGACGCGGTGGTCAGAGGACGTGTCCGCCGTTGACGGTGATCTGCTGACCCGTGACGAAGCTCGCGGCCCCGGAAGCAAGGAAGGCGACCATCGCGGAGACGTCCTCGGGCGTCCCCAGGCGTCCCAGCGGTACCTCCGCGGCGTACGCCGACGTGTCGACACCAGCATGTCGCTCGACCGGGATCCAACCTGGCTGCACCAGGTTCACCGTGATGTTGTCCGGTCCGAGCTCCTTGGCCCAGACCTTGGTCAGACCGACCTGGGCGTGCTTCGCCGCGACGTAGGCGGACATGCGCGGCAGGGCCCGGTCGACCACGTCGGAGCCGATCAGGATCACCCGGCCGCCGCCGTTCATGCGCATGCCGGGCAAGGCCGCCTGCACCAGGAGCGTGGGACTCTTGACGAAGAACTCCAGCTGGTCGAGATGGGCGCGCCAGGTCAGCTCCTCGAGGCCCGCCTCAGGCTGGGGGCCGGTCGCGTTCGCGACGACCGCCAGCACCGGCCCGAGACGCCGCTCGACCTCGGCAACCAAGTCCGGCACGGCCGCGTCGTCGACGACATCAGCGCCGAATGCCTCGGCAACGCCTCCGGCCTCGCGGATCGACTCGACAACCGTCTCTGCCGCCGCCTGGCCAGAGCGATAGTTGACCGCGACTGCCCACCCGTCCCCCGCGAGCCGTTGGGAGATGTGGGCGCCGAGCCCGCGGGAGCCCCCCGTCACGAGGGCAACGCGATTCGGACCCATCGGCCCACACTAGGCGTCGCAAAGTGGGGGCCACTGGTCACGCACGGACAACGACCGGACCCGCCAGGGCAAGGCTCGCGAGCCCGGGCGGTCGGAGAGCAGGCCCGGCCCCGGCCGGGTCACGAGGTGGTCGCGGTCGGGTCACGACTCGTCCTGAGGCCTCGCGCCGGGCGGGTGACGGTGCCACGGTCATTTCATGACCACCGCGGACAGCGTCGCCCACGCCCTCGCGCACGCGTTCGACTTCTGGCTGGGCGAGTGGGACGTGCACGACCCGGAGGGCAACCACATCGGCCGGAACTCGATCACCGACCTCTACGGCACCGGGGCACTGGCCGAGCACTGGCGCGGCGACCGCGGCGTCGTGGGGCACAGCCTCAGCGCGTGGGACGCCGAGCGCGGCTGCTGGCACCAGACGTGGATGGACTCGACCGGTGGAGTGCTGCTGCTCGACGGGGATGCGCAGGACGGCGCGATGGTGCTCGAGGGCATCGACGCCGACTCGCGGCAACGGATCACCTGGACGCGCGACGGCGACGGCGTACGCCAGCTCTGGGAGACCTCCAAGGACGACGGGGAGACCTGGGAGATCGCGTTCGACGGGCGCTACCGCAGGGCCTGAGCCAGCAGCTCTGCCAGGTGCAGGGCCGGTACGCCGGCCAGGTCGTCGAGCTGGAGCCGGCAGGACATGCCGTCGGCGAGGACGACGGCGTGCGGCTGCGCTCGCACGGCAGGCAGCAGGTGGGTCTCGGCGACGGCGACCGAGACCTCGTAGTGGCCCTTCTCCATGCCGAAGTTGCCGGCCAGGCCGCAGCAGCCGGCGACCCGGGTGACCGTCGCTCCGGCGCGCTCGAGCAGCCGCTGGTCGGCGGCCCAGCCGATGACGGCGTGGTGGTGGCAGTGCGGCTGGGCGACCACCTCGACACCGGTGAGGTCGGGCACCAGCAGCTGCTCGCGCTCGACGAGCTCGGCAAGGGTGAGCACGTCGACGGTGCTGCCGGTGAGCTCGGCGGCGTCGCTGCGCAGCGTGGCCAGGCAGGACGGCTCCAGGCCGATGACGGGCACGCCCGACTCGACGTACGGCGCGAGCGTGGCCACGGTGCGCGTCATGATCCGCTGCGCCTGGTCGAGCTGACCGGTGGTGATCCAGGTCAGGCCGCAGCAGGCGTCGTCGGGGATCACGCGGGCGGTCAGCCCGGCCGACTCGAGGTAGCGGATCGCGGCGTGGCCGTTGGCCGGGAAGAAGTGGTCGCTGAAGGAGTCGGCCCAGATCCAGACGTCCGGGGCGCTGCCGTAGGCGGTCGCTCGTCGACACCGACCTCCGCAGCGTCTTCCTCGCGAACGCCGGGATCGAACGCCGCTGGTCGATGCCGGCCGTCGCCTTGGCCAGCCTCGCCACCGGACCGAGTCGCATCATCCGGTTGGCCAGCGGCGCGACGGGCGCGGCCCGATCCGCCCAGGCCGGGAGCCGGCCGAGCAGGCGATGGCTGCGCGGACGGCGTACGCCCTGCACGTCGTGCTTCTGGTGCAGCGCTTCGGACTTGTACGTCGCCATGTCCACGCCGGTCGGGCAGTCCGACGCGCAGCCCTTGCAGGCCAGGCACAGGTCGAGCGCCTCGGCGACCGCCGGGTCCGCGAACCCCTGCACCAGCGACCCGTCGATCGCCTCCTGGAGCACCCGGGAGCGACCCCGGGTGGAGTCCTTCTCGTCGCGGGTGGCGAGGTACGACGGGCACATCACTCCGGCGGTCGACGCCGCGACGCACTTGCCGACGCCGGTGCAGCGGTGCACCGCGTCGCCAAGCCGGCCACCGTCGTGCGGGAGCTTCAGCAGCGGCAGCACCGGCTGGCGGGCCCGCACCGGCCGGAGGTCGGCGTCCAGCGGCGCCGGGTCGACCACGTTGCCGGGGTTGAGCAGGTTGCTCGGGTCGCAGATCGCCTTGACCGCGGCGAACAGCCGGATCGACTCCTCGTCGTACATCAGCGGGAGCAGCTCGGAGCGCGCCCGGCCGTCGCCGTGCTCACCGGAGAGCGAGCCGTGGTGGTCGCGCAGCTTGAGCGCGCAGGCGGTGAGGAAGTCGCGGAAGACCTTCGCCGAGCCGACCTGGCCCGGCTCGAACGGGAAGTCGATCCGCACGTGCACGCAGCCGTCGCCGAAATGGCCGTAGGGCACGCCGTCGAGGCCGTGCCCCTTCAGCAGCTCGTCGAAGTCGCGCAGCCAGGCGCCCAGCCGGTCCGGCGGGACCGCGGCGTCCTCCCAGCCGGAGTACGCCGGGCTCTTCAGGCTGCGGGCGGCGAGGCCGGCGCCGTCCTCGCGGATCCGCCAGAGCGCGGCCGCCTCGGCGGCGTCGGTCACCAGCCGGTGCCCGAGGGCGCCGCTCTCCGCGATCACGACCGTGGCCAGCGCCGGAGCTTCGGAGCCGACGAGCTCCACGAAGAGCCAGCCGTTGCCGTTCGGCAGCTCCGGTACCGCGCCGCCCCGCGCCCGGACCAGGTCGACGATCCGCGCGTCCAGCCCCTCGCAGGCGACCATGGCGCCGTCGGTGGCTGCGAGCAGCGCAGGCACCGCGTCGGCCGCCTCGATCATCGACGGGTAGCCGAGCACCACCAGGAGCCTCTGGGACTCGTCCTCGACCAACCGCACGGTGGCCTGCCGGACCAGCGCGAGCGTGCCTTCCGAGCCGGCCAGGAACCGGTCGACGCTCGGCCGTTCTCGGGCAGCAGGTGCTCGAGGGAGTAGCCGCTGACTTGGCGACCGAACCGGCCGAACTCGGTGCGCACGTGCGCGAGGTGCTGGTCCACCAGGGCGCCCAGCTGCGCCTCGACGTCGTGTGCGCCCGGCCCCCAGGCGACGTCCAGCGCGACCACGTTGTCGACCGTGCGGCCGTAGCCGAGCGCCCTCGATCCGCAGGCGTTGTTGCCGATCATCCCGCCGATCGTGCAGCGGGTGTGCGTCGACGGGTCCGGCCCGAAGCGCAGACCGTGCGGAGCCGCCGCGAGCTGCAGGTTGGCGTGCACGACGCCGGGCTGGACGACCGCCGTACGTGCCTCGGGGTCGATCGAGACGACCCGGTTGAGGTGCTTGACCGTGTCGACGACGATGCCGGGGCCGACGGCGTTGCCGGCGATCGAGGTGCCGGCGCCGCGCATGGTGATCGGTACGCCGGTGGCCTGCGCGACGTCGAGGATCGCGTCCAGCTCGTCCGTCGCGCGCGGCCGCACGACCACCTGCGGGACCACCCGGTAGAGGGAGGCGTCGGAGGAGTAGAGCGCCCGGGTCAGGGTCGAGTCGTCGACCTCGGTGACCCCCCGCTTCCGCAGCTCAGCAACGAGATCTGCTGAAGCTGCGGTCACCTCACCAGTGTTCCATCGAGGCGACGAACACCTGCGCCAGGTCCTCGTCCGTGGGCACCTTGGGTGCGGTCGCGAGGAGCCGTTGCTGCTGGGTCGCGCCGGCGACGAGGTCGTCGACGTCGGCGGCGCCGTAGCCGACCTCGGCCAGGCCGTTCGGGATCCCGATGTCGTGCATCAACGCGGTGATGACGCCCGGCAGGAGCTCCGGGCCGTCGCCGCTGGCGTCGGGGTCGAGGATCCGGGCCGCGCGCAGGTGTCGCTCCGGCGCAGCGTCGAAGGTGAACCGGAACGCCGCGGGCGCGGTCAGCGAGACGGCCATCCCGTGCGGCACGATCGGCTCGCCGTCCGGGTAGCCCTCCGGCACGAAGCTGGTCGACAGCTGGGCGACCCGGCCCGCGATGGGGTAGGCGTTGGCGTGCGGGATGTGCACGCCGGCGTTGCCGAAGCCCAGCCCGGCGAAGGTGGCGGCCATGGCCATCTGCTCGCGCGCCTCGGTGTCAGAACCCTTCTTGATCGCCCGCCGGAACGCACCGGCCAGCAGTGACATCGCCCGCTCCGACCACATGTCCGCGATCGGGTTGGCGCCGCAGTAGGGCACCCGCTCCTCGGGCTCCTTGGCGTCGAAGTCGGCGTACCACCGCGCGGTGTAGCTCTCCAGGGCGTGGCAGAGGATGTCCATCCCGGACGCAGCGGTGACCATCTTCGGCTGGGTCACGGTGAGCCGCGGGTCGACGATCGCCAGCTTCGGACGGAGGGCGACGTGGCTGATCCCGGTCTTCACCTTGAGCGCCAGCACGTCGAGCACGCAGATCGTGGTGCTCTCGCTGCCGGTGCCGGTGGTGGTCGGGATGGCGACCAGCGGGAGCAGCGGGAACGCCGGCGGCCGCGCCTTGCCGACCGGTGCGTTGATGTAGTCCATCAGCTCACCCGGGTTGGTGAGCAGCAGGTTGACCGCCTTGGCGGTGTCGATCGACGAGCCCCCGCCGACCGCCACGATGGCGTCGAACCGGCGGCCCGTCGACTCGGCGTCGCGGGCGAAGTCCACCGCCTCCTCCATGGACTCGTCCGTGGGCTCGACCCGCGCGCCGTCGAAGATGACGGTCTCGATGCCGTGCTGCCAGATCTGCTCGGCGATCCGGGTGGGGTGGCCGGTCTCCCTGACGCCCGCGTCGGTGACGAGCAGGACCCGGCGGGCACCGAACGTCGCGAGGTCGTGGCCCACCTCGGCGGACGCGCCCGGCCCGAACTTGAGCGCGGGTGCGGCGTAGGTGAAGACCGTCTCCCTCACTACTGCAACCTACGCTCGCGGGCGGCGAGCGCCGACCGGACGACGTCCCGGATCCGGTAGGGGTCGTGGCCGAGCATCGACACCGGCACCCACGCGGCCGCGTCGGTGGTGCCGTCGACCTCCTGGACGGCCGGCTCGCCCGCCGAGACGGTGGCGTCGAAGACGACCTGCAGCGAGTGGAAGTCCTCCCGGCGCCCCGACGGGGCGGTGCCCTCGAAGTGGGTGGAGCCGACGTCCAGCACCTCAGCGGGGGTGCAGTCGAGTCCCGTCTCCTCCCGGACCTCGCGGACCAGCGCCTGCCGAGCCTCCTCGCCGTGGTCGATGCCGCCGCCGGGGAGCGTCCACCAGCCCGGGTGCGGGCCGCGCGCGGAGTTGCGGGTGAGCAGCACCTCCGGGCCGGCGGCGGCGTCCCGCACGACCAGGGCGTACGCCGCGACGCGTTGCAGCTGGAACGGCCGGTGCTCGGCGAGCACCTCGGTCACCAGGCCCACCACGGGCACCGAGCCGTCGAGGACCGCGGCCACCGGCTGCCACGCCGCCTCCATCGTCGAGCCGTCGACCTCGACGACGTGCGGCTCCGGGCTGTCCAGCGGCACCCAGCCGTCGTAGACGATCCGCAGCGCGTGGGCGTCCGCGCGCCGGCCCTGCCGCCAGGTGTTGCGCTGGTGGTAGGAGTAGACGTGCGCGGTCTCGTCGATGACCACGTCCAGCCCGGTCTCCTCGTGCACCTCGCGGACCACCGCGTCGCGCGGGTCCTCGCCGTGCTCGAGGCCCCCGCCCGGGAGCGTCCACAGCTCCTTGCTGGTCAGCCGCTTGGCCAGCCGGCTGAGCAGGATGTGGTCGTCGCGCATGATGACGGCGTACGCCGCCACCCGCTGCACCCTCCGCACCTGTCGTCGCTCAGCCACCACCCCAACCTAAGGCGTAGCCCCACCGCAACCGCGGCCCTACGCTCGCCGGGAGGGGGTGGTGCGCGTGGCCGATGCCCTGGTCGGGCGCGCGGGCGAGCTGGCCACGCTCACCGAGGCCATGAGCGCCGCGAGCCGGGGCCAGGGCCGGCTGGTTCTCGTCCGAGGCGAGGCGGGCATCGGCAAGACCCGGCTGATCGACGAGCTGGCCCAGCGGGCGGCGTCGAGCCACGTGGTGCTGACCGGCCGCGCCGTACCCGGCGGCGGGGCCTACCGCCCGGTGGCCGAGGCGCTGGTCGGGCTGCTCCGCAGCGGCACCGCCGTACCGCCCGAAGCTCTCGGTCCCTACCGCGCACCGCTGGCCCGGGTGCTGCCGGACTGGAGCGAGCCGGGCAACCAGCCCCAGGAGCCGGACGCGGACCCGGCGCTGGTCCTGGGCGAGGCGGTGGCGAGGTTCCTGGCCGAGGTCGGCCGGGAGCGCCCGTGCCTGCTCGTGCTCGAGGACCTGCAATGGGCCGACGCCGACACCCACGCCGTGGTGCTGCACCTGGCCACGGCGGTCCGCGTCCTCCCGGTGCTCGTGGTCGTCTCGGCGCGGGACGACGAGCCGGGCACGGACCCGACCACGCGGCTGGGGCTCACCCCCGGGGTCGTGACGCTGGCCGTCGGCCGGCTCCCTGACGACGCCGCGGCCGAGCTGGCGACGGTGGTCCACGGGCCGCTCGACGAGGCAACGCTGCGGCAGCTGACCGGCCGCGCCGAAGGGTTGCCGCTGCTCGTCGAGGAGCTGTCGCCGCAGACGGCTGCGGGTCCGGTGCCTCCGACCTTCGCCGGACTGGTCGAGTCCCGGCTCGGAGCGCTGTCCGAGCCGCATCGGCGGGTGGTGTCGGCGGCGGCCGTGCTGGGTGTCACGCCGGACTGGTCGTTGCTGGGACTGGTGACCGGTACTTGCCGAGGACGACGTCCTCGCGGCCCTCCGTCGCGCGGACGCAGCGCACCTGCTCGTCACCCGGGATGTCACGTTGCGGTGGAGGCACGCCCTCACCCGGGAGGCGGTGCTGGCGACCGTGCTGCCGCCGGAGCGCGCGGTCCATGCCCGCCGGGCGGCCGACGCGCTGCTGGCCCGCGGCCACCCGGACGACGACGTCACGGCGGCGACCCTGCTCGCGGATGCGGGCGCTGGGCCCGAGGCGGCCGCTCTCCTGCTGGACGTGGCCCACCGGGACCTGGCCCGCGGCGCCCTCCGCACCGCCGCGGAACTGCTCGACCGGGCCGAGGCGGCCGGGGCGGCGCCGGCCGAGCTCGCCGGCGAGCGGGTGCTCCACCTGTTGGCCACGGGCCGCGCGGCCGAGGCGCTGGGCGTCGGCGGTCCCGCGCTGGATCGCGTCACCGGTGACCGGCACGCCGAGCTGGCCCTCCGGCTTGCTCGGGCGGCCGTACAAGCGGGTCGCTGGGACGACGCCGCGGCGTACGTCGACCGCGCTGGGCGGCCCGACGACCCACGTTCGCCTGCCCTGCTCGCCGACGCGGCGCACGGTGCGGGGCACGTCGAGGAGGCCGCTGCGTACGCCGCGGAGGCCGTGGCGCTCGCCGAGCGGAGCGGCACGCCCGCCGACCGGTGCCAGGCGCTGGTGGCGCAGGCCCGGGTGGCCAGGCTCCACGACCTGGCCGCGTCCGGCGCGGGCTTCGGCCGAGCCGCGCAGCTCGCGGCCGAGCACGGCCTGGCGGCGTGGCGGGTGGAGGCGCTGCACGGGCTCGGCAGCCTGGAGGCGCTGGAGAGCGAGTCGATCACGACCCTCGAGGCGGCGCGCGCGGTCGCGGCGGACGTGGGGCTGCTCGGCCAGGTCACCGGGCTGGACATGATGATCGGCGAGCACCTGCTGCTGGTCGGCGGGCCGCCGGCCGCGCGGGACCTGGCGGAGGACCTCGTCGAGCGTGGCGTCGCGCTGCGGCTGCCGGCGGCCGAGCTGGCCGGCGAGTACGTCCTCGCCCTGGTCCCCGCCGTGGCCGGCCGGCGCGACGAGCTCGAGAGCCAGCCTCGACCGCTGGACGACGGCGTACGCCGGCCCGGAGGGTCACTTCCTGCGCGGGTCCGCGCGGGCGTTCGCTGGCCCTCGCCGTCCGCGACCTGAGCGAGGCCTGCGCGACCCTGGACGAGGCCATGACACCGCTGGTGCGGCACCGCTCGGCCGCTCCCCTGCACCAGTTCGGCCTCTGGGCACTGCTGCGGACCGTGGTCGACGACCGCGGAGCCGAGGCGCGACAGACCCTGCGCGGGCTGCCGGCAGCGGCCCGCCTGGCCAACCGGGCCGCCCTGGACTACGCCGACGCGGTGGCGGCCGGCCGCGCTGGGCGAGGCCGAGACGGCCGCAGCGCTGGTCGCCACGGCCGAGGACGCGCTGGCACCGCTGCCCTGGCTGCGCCGAACGCTGCGCCTCGTCGCCCTCGAGAGCGCGGTCACCGAGGGCTGGGGCGACCCGGTGCCCCTGCTCCGCGCCGGCCTGGCCGAGCACGAGGCGCACGGCGAGGAGACGGCTGCCCGCACGGCCCGCGACCTGCTGCGCCGCGCCGGCGCGCCCACCCGCCGCGGCCGCGGCGCCTCCGCCGTACCCCCGCGGCTGGCCGCCCTCGGCGTGACGCGTCGTGAGCTGGAGGTGCTGGGGCTCGTGGCCGAGGCCGCGACCAACGCCCAGATCGCCGAGCGGCTCTTCCTCTCCAAGCGCACCGTGGAGACCCACGTCTCCAACCTGCTCCTCAAGACCGGCGCCACCAGCCGGGACGAGCTCGCGGGTTCGCGGAGTTCTCCGAGTAGCGCTGCGCTAACTCCGTACGCCGCACGGATCCGGTGCCGGCCGCCGGCGCCGAGGCTTGTCGGCATGACCACTCACACCGAATCCACCTCGTACGACGTCGTCGTCGTCGGCGCCGGCCCGTCCGGGCTGGCCACGGCCGTCGCCGCCAGCCGCGCGGGCGCGCGCGTGCTGGTCGTCGAACGACACGAGAGCACGTCCACCTTCCCGAAGGCGACCGGCGTCCGGCCCCGCACCATGGAGATCCTGCGCTCCTGGGGGCTCGAGGAGCAGGTGCTCAGCGGCGGCGCCGACCTCCGGCTGGCCGCCGCGGTGTCCGCGACGCTCGCCGACCGGCAGCAGCAGGACTTCTCCCTCGGCGTCCCGCAGCCGGAGACGCTGGCCGCACTGAGCCCGAGCGTCGCCGCGGTCAGCCCGCAGGACCACCTGGAGCCGGTGCTCCTGGCACACCTGCGGTCGCTCGGCGGTGCAGTGCGGTTCGGCACCCGGCTGGTCGGGCTCGACCAGCAGGACGCACGGGGTGTCGCTGCGGCTCCGGCCGGCCGCAGGCAGCGGCGCCGAGGAGCGCATCGAGGCCCGCTACGTCGTGGGCGCCGACGGTGCCGGCAGCGCCGTGCGCCGCGCGGCCGGCATCGAGGAGCGCCAGCTCGGCTCCGAGGGCGAGCACCTCGCCGTCCTGTTCCACGGTGCGGTCGAGGAGCGGATCCGGGGCCACCGCTACGCCCTGCACATCGTCACCACGCCCGAGTCGGGCGTGTTCGTGCCGTCGGGCACACCGGGCCGGTGGGTCTACGACCGCGAGTGGTCGGCGGAGCGCGACGCGCAGGGTGTCCCCACCGTCGAGGACCACCGGGCCGCGATCCGGGTGGCCGCCGGCATGCCCGATCTCGAGCCCGAGGTGATCGGCGTCTTCCGCTGGACCTTCGCCGCCGCCGTCGCCGAGCGGATGCGGGCCGGGCGGGTCTTCCTCGTCGGCGACGCGGCCCACCGGACGACGCCGCGCGGGGCGACCGGCATGAACACCGGCATCGCCGACGCGCACAACCTCGGCTGGAAGCTCGGCTGGGTGGCGCGCGGCTGGGCCGGCGAGGAGCTGCTCGACAGCTACGAGGTCGAGCGGCACCCGATCGGGCTGCGCAACGCCCTGAGCTCGCTGGAGGCCTCCGACGGCAGCAAGCCCGAGGACCTGGCCCACGACTTCGGCGTGGTCTACCCGGTGCCGGGCGGCGACGCCCGGGCAGCCCAGGAGGCCGCCCTCCCGGGCGCCGTTCCCGGAGCGCGGGCGCCGCACGCCTGGGTGGAACGAGACGGGCAACGCCTCTCCATGCTCGACCTGTACGGCGACCGGCTGACGCTGGTCACCGGGCCGGACGGCGACGGCTGGCGGGGCGCGGCAGACGAGCTGGCCGGCCACGGCCTTCCTGTCGTGGCGGTGCAGCTCGGCCGGGACGTGGCCGACCCGTCCGGAACCGCGGCCCGCGCGTACGCCCTGGCCGACGGGGCGGCCGTGCTGGTGCGCCCCGACGGCCACATCGCGTGGCGGACCGACGCGCCCAGCTCGCTTCCCCTCCCCGATCTCGCCGCCGCGGTCCACGCCGCGCTCGGCCGGGTGCTCCGCGCCCACGCGGAACGCGACCTCACTCACCGGAAGGAACACACCATGACCAGCACGACCACGACGCAGGTCACCCGCGGACTCACCGCCCTCGTCACCGACCTCGACCGGGCGGTGCGTGGCGCCGCCCCGGGCCGGGCCACGGTCGACGCCGTCGCCGGTGCTCTCCGCCCGGCGCTCGGTGATCCGCGGCTGCTCCGGCCAGACCAGCGCGTCGGTGACCCGGCGGCGTACCGCCAGCACCTGCTGCACGTCGCCGGCGACGGCGCGTTCTCGCTGGTTGCCCTGGTCTGGCTACCCGGCCAGGCCACGCCGATCCATGACCACCTCGCGTGGTGCGTGGTCGGCGTGCACGAAGGCGCCGAGCACGAGACCCGCTACACCGCGCGGCCGGACGGACGGCTGGTCGCGACCGGGTCGGCGGTCGCGTACGCCGGTGACGTGGACGGGCTGCTGCCACCCGGCGACATCCACCGCGTCACCAACGCCGGCACGGACCTGGCGATCTCCCTGCACGTCTACGGAGCCGACCTGAGCCTCGTCGGCTCGAGCATCCGTCGGCGCTACGACGACGCCCTGGTCGGGTAGCGCCTTCCTCAGGCGAACGGGGGCCGCGCGTCCTGGGCGATCGACCGGCGGCCGGCCCAGCGCCAGACCCGGGCGGTGCGGTCGCGGTCCTCGTCGGTGACCAGGTTGCCCATCCACCGCAGGGCCAGGGTCATCAGCCAGTCGGACCGCATCCCGGCCGGGCCGAGGGTCGACAGGAGGTGCGGGATCGTGACGAGTCCGGCCAGTCGGCGGGCGATGGAGAACGCCTCGCCGTAGTGCTCCGCCAGCAGCGCCGGCCAGGCGGTCGCCAGGTCCTCGCCGGCCGCGATCATGTCGGCGACCAGCCGTCCGGTCTCGAGGCCGTAGTCGATGCCCTCGCCGTTGAGCGGGTTCACGCAGGCGGCGGCGTCGCCGATCAGCGCCCAGTTGGGGCCGGCGACGTTGCTCACCGCACCACCCATCGGCAGCAGCGCCGAGGTGGGCATCCGGAGCTCGCCGGAGAGCTCGAACTCATCGCGGCGCAGCTCGGCGTAGTGCGACATCAGCGGCTTGATGGCGAGATCGGCGGGGCGCTTGCTGGTGGCGAGCGTCCCGACGCCGATGTTCACCTCGCCGGTGCCCAGCGGGAAGATCCAGCCGTAGCCGGACAGCACCTTCCCCGCCTCGTCGCGCAGCTCGAGGTGGGAGCTGATCCACGGGTCGTCGCTCATCCCGCTCGCGATGTACGACCGGCCGGCGACGCCGTAGACGGTGTCGCGGTGCCACTCCCGCCCGAGCACCTTGCCCAGCGGCGAGCGGACGCCGTCCGCGACCACCAGGTGTCGACACCCGATCTCGACCGGCCCGTCGTCGGTCTTGAACACCACCCCGGCGACCCGGTCGCCCTCGCGGCGTACGTCGACCGCCCGGGCACCGTCGACCGCGGTCGCACCGGCCTTGATGGCGGTGGTGCGCAGGTGGTCGTCGAGCTCGGTGCGCGCCACGGCGGAGCCCCACGACGGAAGCGTGCCGCCCGGCCAGGGCAGCAGCAGCGTCTGGCCGAAGCCGTGCGCCCGGAGCCCCTGGTTGACCGCGTGCGCGCGCAGCCAGTCCTCCAGGCCGAGCCGCTGCAGCTCGCCGACCGCGCGCGGGGTGAGCCCGTCGCCGCAGGTCTTGTCGCGCGGGAACACTGCCGCGTCGGCCAGCACGACTTCCGCGCCGCCGCGGGCCGCCCACGCGGCCGCGGCCGACCCGGCGGGGCCGGCTCCGACGACGAGAACGTCGGCGTGCGCGGGCGGGCTGGTCACCCGCTTCATTGTCTCAGGGGCCGTGCCCGCGCCGTGAATCCAGCTCAGCCCGCTCCGGTCCCGGACGCGGATCGATCGGCAGCCGCCGGTCCGTGCCGGTCCCGAGGGTCGGGTGGCCGCCGCGGATGTGCACCTCCCAGCTGTCGACGTGCAGCACCCACAGCCGGAGGTCCGCGTCGCCGGTCAGCTCCTCCGCCCCGAAGGCCCGCGCACCCCGCGCGGGGTCGAAGGCGTGGGGCAGGTGCTGCGCGAGCTCGTCCGCAGGGATCTCTCGGGCGCTGCCGGTCACGTAGACCGCTCCGGTGTCAGGGCCCGGCGGCACCGTCGAGTCGAAGACGACCCCGCTGAGCCTGTGGTCCCGCTCGAGGTTGTGGGAGTGGTGGCTCGCCGGGTTCGACACCCAGTAGAGGTCCTCGTAGCCGTGCGGCGTGAAGTACACCGGCGAGGTGCGGGTCCGTCCGTCCTCGTCGATCGTGCCCAGGACGACGTACCGGATCCGGTCCAGGATGTCGCGGGCCTGCTGGTCGAGGTCAGGAGGTGGCGGCGTCTTCGCTCATGTCGGAGTGGACCGCCTCCCCCGCCCGGACTCATCGGCTAGCGGTAGGCCTTGTGCTGGAGCAGGTGGACCTTGGGGTTCGCACATCCCGTGGTCGGGTGCTCGATGAAGATCGAGCGCGTCTCGTCCGGCACGTAGACCCGGAACCCGTCGACCTTGGTCGGCCGGCACTCCTTCTTCGGGTACGGCGCGAACGACGTCTCCACGATCGCGCTGCGCACCTTGTCACCCGGCTTCAGCACCGTCTTCGGCGTCGCGCTCGGGGTCCGGTCCGCAGCGGCACCGATCTGGGTGCCGTTGCCCTTGCCGACGTAGGACAGCCCGCCGTACCCCTTCACGTAGCAGGTCTCCTCGGACGTGTTCCGCAGGACGATCTGCCCGTAGACGTGGCTGGTCGCGGCGTCGCCGCCCTTGTACTTCGCGCTGAGGTTCGCCTTCGTGCACTCCGCTGTGGACGACGGGGAGCCTCGGCCTGCCCGGTCGCCGCTGTCCCGCTCGGCGCCAGCATCATCACGCCCCCCATGACCGACCCGGCGACCACGGTCGCCAGACCGCTCCAGAAGGGCACCCGCATCCAGGGCTCCATCACTCATTCCTCCTGTGGACTCGAAGATTCGTCCGTCATGTCAGTGTGACTCTCGGGAGGTCACCACAGTTGTGGACGGGGCTGAGTTTCGGCTGAGAATCCGGCTCGCGCGCCCGTCGGGGCGCTGTGCGATCATCGCTCGCACTACTTTCTCGGGCTGACCACCAGCCGGTGCCTCCCCCTCCCCAGGGCACCCGGGAGGGACGACGACGTGTCCATCGGCTTGTATCGCCTGGGGCGCGCCATCGGCCGGCATCGAGGGATGGTCGTCGGCATCTGGGTGCTGGTACTGGTGGCGCTCGGAGGTGCCGCGGCCACGTTCGGCGACCGCTATGACGACTCGTTCTCCATTCCGGGCACCGAGTCGCAGGAGGGCCAGGACCTGCTCGCCGAGCGCTTCGGCCTGACCGGGGCCAACGGCCAGGTGCTCTTCGAGGCGAGGACGGGCAAGATCACCGACCCGGCGAACGCCTCCGAGGTCGCGTCCCTGGTGACAGCGATCGGCAAGGTCGACGGAGTCTCGATCACCGACCCGCTGTCCGCGACCACTCCCACCCTGAACACCGGGTCCACGGCCACGCTGACCCAGATCGCCTTCGCCGACCAGGTCCCCTCCGACGACACGCTCGAGAAGGTGCAGGAGGCAGGTACGCCGCCGGCCGGGTCGCCGGTGACCACGTCGATCGGCGGCGATGCCTACAAGAGCAGCTCGGATCCGAGCAAGGTTCCCGAGCTCCTCGGGCTCCTCGTCTCCTTCCTGATCCTGGTGCTGACGTTCAGGTCGCTCATCGCGGCCGGCATGCCGATCCTCACCGCGCTCATCGGCGTCGCGGTCACCATCACCTCGGTGATGGGGGTCTCCCACATCATCACCGTCTCCAGCACGGCGCCGACCTTGGCCGAGATGCTCGGCCTGGCGGTCGGCATCGACTACGCACTCTTCATCCTGTCCCGTCACCGCGCCCAGCTCGCCGAAGGACTCGACCCGGTCGAGTCGATGAGCCGGGCCCTGGCAACCGCCGGCAGCGCAGTGGTCTTCGCCGGCACCACGGTGATCATCGCGCTGGGTGGCCTGACGGTCGCCCAGATCCCCGTCCTGACCGTGATGGGCGTGGGTGCAGCCTTCTCCGTCACGGTGGCCGTGTCGGTGGCCCTCACCCTGCTGCCCGCGATCGCGCTGCTGCTGGGCGAGCGGCTCCGGCCCCGGCCCAGGAAACCCCGTCGGCAGAGGAAGGCGGCGAAGGCCAGGACGGCCGGCTCGCCCCGACGTGGCGTCGCCCGCATCTGGGTCGGGGCCGTCACCCGGCAACCGATCGTCACCGTCCTGGCGGTCGTGATCCTGCTCGGGCTCGCCGCCGTACCCGCCCTCGACCTGCGGCTGGGACTGCCCGACAACAGCACCGCCGCGACCGACACCCCGCAGCGCAAGACCTACGACGCGATCACCGAGGCGTTCGGTGTGGGCTACAACGCGCCACTGGTCGTCACCGCCGACGTGATCACCAGCAGCACGCCCACGGACACCGTCAGCGACCTCGCCGATGCCATCCGAGCGATCCCCGGCGTGGTCGCGGTGCCGCAGTCGACGCCCGACCAGGGTGGGGACACCGCGCTGATCCAGGTCATCCCCGAGGGCGGCCAGAACAGCTCGACGACAGCGGACCTCGTGACCGAGCTCAGGGCGCAGGCACCCGCGCTGGAGAAGAAGTACGGCGTCAGCACCATGCTGGTCACCGGCCAGACGGCCGCCAACATCGACGCGTCGGACCGCCTCGGCGAGGCGCTGCTGCCCTTCGGCGCGATCGTCATCGGGCTCTCGCTGATCCTGCTGATGGTCGTCTTCCGCTCGATCGCGGTGCCCATCAAGGCGACGCTGGGCTACCTGCTCTCCGTCGGCGCCGCGCTGGGGGCCGTCGTCGTGGTCTTCCAATGGGGTTGGTTCGACGCGCTGACGCCCGGACTGTCCGACGGACCGGTCGTCAGCTTCCTGCCGATCTTCGTGATGGGCGTGCTGTTCGGGCTCGCGATGGACTACGAGATGTTCCTCGTCTCGGCGATGCGTGAGCACTACGTCCTCACGGGCGACCCACACGAGTCCGTGGTCGACGGCTTCCGCGCCTCGTCCCGCGTCGTGACCGCCGCCGCGCTCATCATGACCAGCGTCTTCGTCGCGTTCATCCCGGGCGGTCCCGCGACCATCAAGCAGATTGCCCTGGGTCTGGCCGTCGGTGTCTTCGTCGACGCCTTCCTCGTCCGGATGACGCTGGTCCCGGCGGTGCTGGTGCTCCTGGGCCGGCGGGCGTGGTGGCTGCCCCGCCGGCTGGACCGCGCGCTGCCCGTCGTCGACGTGGAGGGAGCGGCACTGCACCGGAAGGTCGCCTTCGACGACTACCAGGCGGAGCACGGGCCGACCACGCTGCTGGCGCGCGACGTCGTCGTGCCCGGGAACGCCACCCCTGTCCAGGTGTCCGCGGAGGCCGGCCGGGTCCACCACCTCGCCGTTCCGGACGGGGAGGATCCCGGTGCGGTCGGCCGGGTGCTGGCCGGTCGTCGACCGGCCGCCGCCGGCGAGGTGGTCGTCGACGGGCTGCTGCTCCCCGAGCAGCGCGAGGCCGTGATCCGCCGTACCGCGCTGCTGGAGCTCGTCACCCCGGATCGCTCGGAGGGCTCGGTCACGGATCGGGTGCGCGACCGGGCTCGCCTCGAGAGCCTGTCCGGCCGCCGACGGGACGAGCTGACCGAGCGGGCGCTGCGGCTGGTCGACGAGCTCGCGGCCGCAGCAGCTCCGCACGGCGCGGACGGCGCCGTCGCCGCGGCGGTGGTGGACGCCGCCCTCGGCCTGAGCAGCGGCGTCGACGTCTTCGTGTTCTCCGGGCTGGACCGGCAGACCGAACCTGATCGCAGGTCCGCCGGGCTCCTCGCCGAGGAGCTGGCCCGCCGCGGCGCCACCGTGGTCGTGGTCGCCCACGGGACGGCGCCGGCTCGACCACCGGTGCCGCTCGCCACGAACGGCAACCCGCCCGACCCGGCTCCCCCGCCCGTGCGGGCCGGAGCCCCAGTTCCCGACGACAGCTCTGTGAGGACCAACGATGAGTGAGCAGGTGCCTGGAGAGACTGACGACCGGCGGGCGCGCTGGCGCCGGATCACCGTGGTCGCTGTCCTGCTGCCGCTCGTGGCGGCGTCGCTGCTGATCTGGTCGGCCACCGGCCGCGAGTCGCACATCGACAAGGTCCCGGTCGCCATCGTCAACAACGACACGATCATCACCGACCCGCAGCCGATGGCCGCCGGCCGGTCCCTGACCGCGGCGCTGACGCACCCGACCACGCCGAGCAAGAACCTCCAGTGGGCGCTGACCGACGAGGACAGCGCCGCCGATGGGCTGAACGACGGCTCCTTCTACGCCGTGCTGACCGTCCCGTCGGACTTCTCCAGCGCCATCCTGTCCAGCGGCACGGACGCGCCGGTGCAGGGCAAGCTCACCCTGGTCAGCAATGCCGCGGCGAGCACCACGATGCCGTACCTCAGCGAAGAGGTCGCGACCGCCGCGGCCGCGGCCCTGGGCAACCAGGTGACCGTGGCCTACCTCGGGCAGGTGTACGACGGCTTCAACTCCCTGGCCAAGGGCAACCAGCAGGCCGCCAGTGGCGCAGCGCAGCTGGCCGACGGCACCCAACAGCTCGCGGACGGCGCCGTGCAGCTCGACAGCGGCGCCGCCGAGCTGTCCGACGGCCTGGACGAGGTCGCCTCGGGTAGTGCCCAGCTGGCCGCGGGAGCCGGGTCCGTGCACAGCGGCGCGGTCCAGCTCGAGGACGGCGTCACCGAGCTCGGCAAGGGCGCCAGGAAGCTGCACGACGGCCAGGCCCGGCTGGCCTCGGGTGCGCGCACGCTGGCCCGGGAGAGCGGAGTGCTCGCCGGCCGGTCCCACGAGCTCTCCGACGGTGTCCGCGTGGTCGCGGCCGGCGCGCGGATCGTGGCGGGTGGCTCCCGGCTGCTGTCGGACGAGGTGACCCGGCTCGCCCACGACTGCGCCGCGGCCGGCGGGTCCGCCGCGTTCTGCGACGAGCTGACCCGCGCCGCCAACCACACCGGCGCGCTGGCCGCGGCGTCGGGCCGCCTGGACCAGGGCGCCGGAAGGCTCGCGGACGGTGCCACCCGGCTCGCCGGTGGCGCCGACGAGCTTGCCCGCGGCAACGCCGAGCTGGCGGCGGCGTCCCAGGAGCTCAGCAAGGCCAGCGGCCGACTGAGCACCAGCACGAACAAGCTGCAGAAGGGAGCCACCTCGCTCGCCCGCGGCACCGCCCAGGTCGACCGGGCCGCGGGTCAGCTGGCCGACGGCACCAGCACCACCGCCGATGCCGGCCGCTCGCTCGCCTCGGGCAGCGCCACCCTCGCCAGCAGCGCCGGCGAGGCCAACGACGGCGCCCAGCAGCTGAGCAGTGGTCTGGCGACGGCGGCCGCCCAGAGCCCGACGTACACCGATGACCAGGCGGCAGCGCTCAGCAAGGTGGTCAGCGAGCCGGTGGCCCTGACCAGCCAGGTCAAGCACACCGAGCACGGCAACGGCTGGCTGATCGCGCTCATCATCGCGGTGATCCTGTGGCTCGCGGCGCTGGTGGCGGCCCTCAGCCTCGACCTGTCCGGGATCGCACGCACCGCGATGGCGCCGGTCGCCTCACGCATGGTCGCGATCTCGCAGTCCCTTCCGGTGCTCGGCCTCGCCGCTCTCAACGCAGCTGCCGTGGTGGCCGCGATCCTCCTGTTCCACCCGAGCACGGCGGCCATCGCACCGCTGGTGCTCCTCGTGCTGCTCGCCGCAGCGACGTTCTGCCTCATGGCGCTCGCACTGAGGATCAGGATGGGCGGGGTCGGCGTGACCTTGTTCGTGCTGTTCCTGATCCTCCAGGTCGCGGCGTCCGGCAACGTGGTGCCGCTCGAGACCGCGCCCGGGGTGCTGCGGACGCTGAACGGCGTGCTGCCGCTCACCGCCTTCGTCAACGGCGCCAGCCAGCTGGTGTCCGGCGGCCACGTGGCGTCGTACGTCGCGGTGGTCACGGTCCTGGTGGTCTGGGGTGTGGCGAGCTGGGTCGCCCTCGTCTCGGCGGTGAAGTGGCAGCGGATGCAGGACACGATGGCTCCGGCCCGGGTCGTGCTCAGTCCCGCCTGAGGACGATCACGGGCGACCGACCTCCACGAAGATCGGTCGGCCCACCTCGGGGTCGGCCATCAGCTGGTCGAAGTCGGTCGTGTTGCGGGACACGGACACCAGCAGCCGCCCGTCCGCGAGCGGGATCTCCGGGTGCGCGAGCGGCGCGTACTCCAGCTCGCCGGTGTCGAAGTCCTCCGGTGCGGCCACCGCCTGGTGCGGCTGCCAGGGCCCCACAGGTGTGGCGGAGGTCCAGGTGTAGACGAAACCCCCCAGGTCACCGTCGCGCTTGGACACCGCCACGAACTGACCGTCCACGACGTCCACGGACAAGGTCTGCGAGACCCCACCCACCGCTGGGAGGGTCGGCGCCGCGGCGTCGATCGAGGACTGCCACGTGGAGCCGTCCCAGAACTGCCACTCCTCACGGTTGCCCGGGTCGTCGGCGGGCGCCCGGGCGGCGTACAGCTCGCGGCCGAAGGTCCCGGGGTCGCCGGGCAGCCGGGTCCCGTAGACGTAGTACCAGCGACCGTGGACCGTGGCCGCCGCGCCCCAGTTGACCTGGTCCGGCGCCGCGTCGTCCGGGGTGATCTCGACGACCTCCTGCAGCCGGGGCACACCGTCATCGGAGACCGTGAAGACCGCCGCGGACGTGCCCCGGAAGACGAAGTCGAGAGCGCCCCCGGCCCCGCCGCGCTGCGTGCGAGCGCAGAGGACGACCAGCACGTCGCGGACACCGGTGCCGGCTGCCGCACCCACCGGGCCCAGCACGACGAGCGACATCGGCCAGCGCACCACGTCGCTGGAGACATCGGGGATGACCGGCCCGTCGTCGCCGGTCCGCAGCTGCGAGACGCAACGTCCGGACGAGATCAGCATCGAGTTGGCCACGATGCGCGGGTTGAAGTCGTCCGAGCGCACGGTGTCCCCGAAGACCCACACCAACCGGCCGTCGCTCAGCTCGGCGCTGGCCCCGATGTCCCCGGCCTGCCAGGCGGGCAGGTCTGACGAGGACACGACCTGGTTGACCCCGTCGGCGGTGACTGCCGGGGGCTGCGTCGGAGCCGGGCAATGGGGCTTGAGCACCGCGGTCGGCTTCGGTGTCGCCTCGCTGCTCGGATCCCCGGACGAGTGACACCCGGCTCCCACCAGCGCGACGGCCGCGAGCAGGAGCGGCCCCGCGGTGCCGGCTCGTCGACGCATGTCGGCATGGTGACACCTCGGCGGCAGCCATGCCGGTGTCGGCGAGCAAGGGGCTGAGCAGACGGCAAGGCCCCCAGCAGCCGTTCGCTGCTGGGGGCCGACCGTCGTGCTCAGTTCTGGTAGGACCCGAAGTCGAAGTCCTCCAGGGCGACTGCCTGTCCGCCGGCGCCGGCGAACTCGTAGTCGTAGGAGTCGTAGCCGGTCACGGAGTACGCCGCGGCGCGGGCCTCCTCGGTGGGCTCCACCCGGATGTTGCGGTACCGCTCGAGGCCGGTGCCCGCCGGGATCAGCTTGCCGATGATGACGTTCTCCTTCAGACCGCGCAGCGCGTCGGAGCGTCCGTGGATCGCCGCGTCGGTGAGGACGCGGGTGGTCTCCTGGAAGGAGGCCGCGGACAGCCACGACTCGGTCGCGAGCGAGGCCTTGGTGATGCCCATGAGCTCCGGGCGACCCGAGGCCGGCTTGCCGCCCTCGGAGACCACACGCCGGTTCTCCTCCTCGAACCGCACGCGGTCCACGAGGTCGGAGGGCAGCAGGTGGGTGTCACCCGACTCGAGCACCGTGATCCGGCGCAGCATCTGCCGCACGATGATCTCGATGTGCTTGTCGTGGATCGCCACGCCCTGCGAGCGGTAGACCGCCTGCACCTCGTCGACGAGGTGCTGCTGGGTCTTGCGGACACCGAGGATGCGCAGGACCTCCTTGGGGTCCGGCGTACCGACGACCAGCTGGTCGCCGACCTCGATGCTGTCGCCGTCGGCCACCCGGAGGCGGGAACGCCGGCTGACGGGGTACTCCTGCACGTCCGAGCCGTCGTCGGGAGTGACTCGGACGACGCGCGCCTTGTCGGTCTCCTCGATCTCGACCCGGCCGGCCACCTCGCTGATCGGCGAGACGCCCTTGGGCGAGCGGGCCTCGAACAGCTCCACCACGCGGGGCAGACCCTGCGTGATGTCGTCGGCCGAGGCGACGCCACCGGTGTGGAAGGTGCGCATCGTCAGCTGGGTGCCGGGCTCACCGATCGACTGGGCCGCGATGATGCCGACGGCCTCTCCGATGTCGACCAGCTTGCCGGTGGCCAGCGAGCGGCCGTAGCACTTGGCGCAGGTGCCGGTCTTGGCGTCGCAGGTCAGCACGGAGCGGACCGACACCTCCTCGACACCGGCGGCCACGAGCTCGCCGATCTTGACGTCGCCGAGGTCCTCACCAGCGGTCGCCAGCACTTCGCCGGTCTCCGGGTGCTTGATCTCGACGGCCGCCGTACGGGCGTACGCCGCGGTCTCGGCGTTGTCGTCCTTGCGGACGGTGCCGTCCTCGCGCTTGACCCCGATCCGCTTCAGCAGACCGCGCTCGGTGCCGCAGTCGTCCTCGCGGATGATGACGTCCTGGGAGACGTCCACGAGGCGACGGGTCAGGTAGCCGGAGTCCGCCGTACGGAGCGCGGTGTCGGCCAGACCCTTGCGGGCACCGTGGGTCGCGATGAAGTACTCCAGCACCGTGAGGCCCTCACGGAAGTTGGACTTGATCGGGCGCGGGATGATCTCGCCCTTCGGGTTGGCCACGAGGCCACGCATGGCGGCGACCTGCCGGATCTGGTTCATGTTTCCGGAGGCACCCGAGTCGACCATCATGAAGATGGGGTTCGACCGGTCGAAGTTCGCCTCCATCGCGTCACCGACCTTGCTGGACGCGTCGGTCCAGATCTCGATGAGCTCCTGACGGCGCTCGTCGTCGGTGATCAGGCCACGCTCGAACTGCTTCTGGATGTTCGCGGCCTGCTTCTCGAAACCGGAGAGGATCTCGGCCTTGTTGGCCGGCGTGACGACGTCCTCGATGGACACCGTGACCCCGCACCGGGTGGCCCAGTGGAAGCCGGTGTCCTTGAGGGCGTCGAGCGACGCCGCGACCTCGACCTTGGTGTAGCGCTCGGCCAGGTCGTTGACGATCGCGCCCAGCGCCTTCTTGCCCACTTCGTAGTTCACGTAGGGGTAGTCGGCGGGGAGGGTGTCGTTGAACAGCGACCGGCCCAGCGTCGTCTCGAGGATGATCGCCTGGCCCTCCTCCCAGTCCGCGGCGTCCTCGCCCAGCGGCGGGACGACGTCGGACAGGCGGATCTTGATCTTGCTCTGCAGCGAGATCTCGCCGTGGTCGAAGGCCATGATCGCCTCGGCCGGCGACGAGAACGCCCGACCCTCGCCGGGCTCGCCCTCGCGGTCGGTGGTCAGCCAGAACAGGCCGATGATCATGTCCTGGGAGGGCATGGTCACCGGACGGCCGTCCGACGGCTTCAGGATGTTGTTGGTCGACAGCATCAGGATCCGGGCCTCGGCCTGCGCCTCCGCGGAGAGCGGCAGGTGGACGGCCATCTGGTCACCGTCGAAGTCGGCGTTGAACGCGCCGCAGACGAGCGGGTGGATCTGGATGGCCTTGCCCTCGATCAGCTGCGGCTCGAAGGCCTGGATGCCGAGGCGGTGCAGCGTCGGTGCGCGGTTGAGCAGCACCGGGTGCTCCATGATGACCTCTTCGAGCACGTCCCAGACCATCGCGTAGCGCGAGAGACCGGACGTCGCCCGCTCCACCATCCGCTTGGCGGACTTGATGTTCTGGGCGTGGGAGAGGTCGACGAGCCGCTTCATGACGAAGGGCTTGAACAGCTCGAGCGCCATCATCTTCGGCAGACCGCACTGGTGCAGCTTGAGCTGCGGACCGGACACGATGACCGAGCGGCCCGAGTAGTCGACGCGCTTGCCGAGCAGGTTCTGGCGGAACCGGCCCTGCTTGCCCTTGAGCATGTCGGACAGCGACTTCAGCGGCCGGTTGCCCGGACCGGTGACCGGACGACCGCGGCGGCCGTTGTCGAACAGCGAGTCGACGGCCTCCTGGAGCATCCGCTTCTCGTTGTTGACGATGATCTCGGGCGCGCCGAGGTCGAGGAGCCGCTTGAGCCGGTTGTTGCGGTTGATCACCCGGCGGTAGAGGTCGTTGAGGTCAGAGGTCGCGAACCGGCCACCGTCGAGCTGCACCATCGGGCGCAGGTCCGGCGGGATGACGGGTACGGCGTCCAGCACCATGCCCTGGGGCTTGTTGCCGGTCTTGCGGAACGCGTCGACGACCTTGAGCCGCTTCAGCGCCCGGACCTTCTTCTGGCCCTTGCCGGTGGCGATGGTCTCGCGCAGCGACTCCACCTCGGCGGCGATGTCGAAGTCCTGGAGCCGCTTCTGGATCGCCGTGGCGCCCATGTGGCCCTCGAAGTACTTGCCGAACCAGTTCTTCATCTCCCGGTACAGCATCTCGTCGCCCATGAGGTCCTGGACCTTGAGCGCCTTGAAGGTCGTCCAGACCTCCTCGAGGCGGTCGAGCTCGCGCTGGGCACGGTCGCGCAGCTGCTTCATCTCCCGCTCGGCGGCGTCCTTGACCTTGCGGCGCTGGTCGGCCTTGGCACCCTCGGACTCCAGGGCCGCGAGGTCCTCCTCGAGCTTCTTGGTGCGGTCCTCGAGAGCACCGTCGCGGCGCTTCTCGAGCCGCTCGCGCTCCAGGCCGACCTTGTTCTCCAGCGAGGACAGGTCCTTGTGGCGGGCGTCCTCGTCGACCGAGGTGATCATGTAGGCCGCGAAGTAGATGACCTTCTCGAGGTCCTTCGGGGCGAGGTCGAGCAGGTAGCCGAGCCGGCTCGGGACACCCTTGAAGTACCAGATGTGGGTGACCGGGGCGGCCAGCTCGATGTGGCCCATCCGCTCGCGGCGGACCTTGGAACGAGTGACCTCGACACCGCAGCGCTCGCAGATGATGCCCTTGAAGCGCACCCGCTTGTACTTGCCGCAGTAGCACTCCCAGTCCCGGGTGGGACCGAAGATCTTCTCGCAGAAGAGGCCGTCACGCTCGGGCTTGAGCGTGCGGTAGTTGATGGTCTCCGGCTTCTTGACCTCGCCGTGGCTCCACGTGCGGATGTCCTCCGCAGTGGCCAGGCCGATCCGAAGCTGGTCGAAGAAGTTCACATCAAGCACGATGGCTGTTGTCCTTCGTTAGTTCTGTGTGTTGAAAGCGTGGACCGAGGGGGCGGGACGCCTCACGGCGTCCCGCCGGCACCTCAGACTTCTTCGACCGAGCTGGGCTCGCGACGGGACAGGTCGATGCCGAGCTCCTCGGCGGCGCGGAAGACGTCTTCCTCCGCGTCGCGAAGCTCGATCGACGAGCCGTCCTGGCTCAGGACCTCGACGTTCAGGCAGAGCGACTGCATCTCCTTGACGAGCACCTTGAACGACTCGGGGATGCCCGAGTCGGGGATGTTCTCGCCCTTGACGATCGCCTCGTAGACCTTGACCCGACCGGGCACGTCGTCGGACTTGATCGTCAGCAGCTCCTGCAGGGCGTAGGCGGCGCCGTACGCCTCCATCGCCCAGACCTCCATCTCGCCGAACCGCTGGCCACCGAACTGGGCCTTACCGCCCAGCGGCTGCTGCGTGATCATCGAGTAGGGGCCGGTGCTGCGCGCGTGGATCTTGTCGTCCACCAGGTGGTGCAGCTTGAGGATGTACATGTAGCCGACCGCCACCGGGTCCGGGAACGGATCGCCGGAACGACCGTCGAAGAGGGACGCCTTGCCGTCCGACTTGACCATCCGGACGCCGTCGCGGTTGGGCATCGTCGCACCGAGCAGACCGGTGAGCTCGTCCTCGCGGGCACCGTCGAACACCGGGGTCGCGACCTTGGTGTTCGGCGCGGCCTTCTCGGCGTGGATGTCGATGAGCCGCTGCTTCCAGTCGGCCTTCGACTTGTCCTCGGCGATGTCGAGGTCCCAGCCCTGCTTGGCCAGCCAGCCCAGGTGCAGCTCGAGGATCTGGCCGATGTTCATCCGGCGCGGCACACCCAGCGGGTTGAGCACCACGTCGACCGGCGTGCCGTCCTCCATGAACGGCATGTCCTCGATCGGCAGGATCTTCGCGATGACGCCCTTGTTGCCGTGGCGTCCGGCGAGCTTGTCGCCGACGGAGATCTTGCGCTTCTGCGCGACGTAGACGCGCACCAGCTGGTTGACACCCGGCGGGAGCTCGTCGCCCTCCTCGCGGTCGAAGACCCGGACGCCGATGACGGTGCCGGACTCGCCGTGCGGGACCTTCATCGAGGTGTCGCGCACCTCGCGCGCCTTCTCACCGAAGATCGCGCGGAGCAGCCGCTCCTCGGGGGTCAGCTCGGTCTCGCCCTTCGGGGTCACCTTGCCGACGAGGATGTCACCGGTGGTGACCTCCGCGCCGATCCGGATGATGCCCCGCTCGTCGAGGTCGGCCAGCATCTCCTCGGAGACGTTCGGGATGTCCCGGGTGATCTCCTCGGGGCCGAGCTTGGTGTCGCGGGCGTCGACCTCGTGCTCCTCGATGTGGATCGAGGTGAGGACGTCCTCCTGCACCAGGCGCTGGCTGAGGATGATCGCGTCCTCGTAGTTGTGGCCCTGCCACGGCATGAACGCGACGAGCAGGTTGGTGCCCAGCGCCATCTCGGCGTTGTCGGTGCACGGCCCGTCGGCGATCGGCTGACCCTCGACGAGCTTGTCACCCTCGCTGACCAGCGGACGCTGGTTGATGCAGGTGCCCTGGTTGGAGCGCTTGAACTTGTTGAGCCGGTAGGTCGTGTAGGTGCCGTCGTCGTTCATCGTCTCGATGACCTCGGCGGACACCTCCTTGACCACACCGGCCGTCTCGGCCACGAGCACGTCGCCGGCGTCGACCGCGGCGCGGTACTCCATGCCGGTGCCGACCAGCGGCGAGTCGCTCTTGATGAGCGGCACGGCCTGGCGCTGCATGTTGGCGCCCATGAGCGCGCGGTTGGCGTCGTCGTGCTCGAGGAACGGGATCAGCGCGGTCGCGACCGAGACCATCTGGCGCGGCGACACGTCGACGTAGTCGACGGCGTCGGCCGGGACCTCGGAGACCTCACCGTCGCGCTGGCGCACCAGCACCCGCTCGTCGGTGAACTTGCCCTTGGCGTCGATGGTGGCGTTGGCCTGCGCGATGACGTAGCGGTCCTCGTCGTCGGCGGTGAGGTAGTCGACCTGGTCGGTCGATCTTGCCCTTCTCGACCTTGCGGTACGGCGTCTCGACGAAGCCGAACGGGTTGATCCGTCCGTACGACGCGAGCGAGCCGATCAGGCCGATGTTGGGACCCTCGGGGGTCTCGATCGGGCACATCCGGCCGTAGTGCGACGGGTGGACGTCACGGACCTCCATGCCGGCGCGGTCACGGGACAGACCACCGGGGCCGAGCGCGTTGAGCCGGCGCTTGTGCGTCAGGCCCGCGATCGGGTTGGTCTGGTCCATGAACTGCGAGAGCTGCGAGGTGCCGAAGAACTCCTTCAGCGCCGCGACGACCGGGCGGATGTTGATCAGGGACTGCGGCGTGATCGCCTCGACGTCCTGGGTCGTCATCCGCTCGCGGACCACCCGCTCCATCCGGGCCAGGCCGGTGCGGAGCTGGTTCTGGATCAGCTCACCGACCGTGCGCATCCGGCGGTTGCCGAAGTGGTCGATGTCGTCGGCGGAGATCTCGAGGTCGCCCTGGGGGCTGTCGATCTGGGCCTGGCCGTCGTGCAGCGCGACGATGTAGCGGATCGCCGCCACGACGTCGTTGAGCGTCAGCGTCTGCTGGTCGAAGGCCTCGACGAGGCCGAGCTTCTTGTTGACCTTGTAGCGGCCGACCTTGGCGAGGTCGTAGCGCTTGGGGTTGAAGTAGTAGTTGTTGAGCAGCGTCTGCGCGGCCTCGCGCGTCGGCGGCTCGCCCGGGCGCAGCTTGCGGTAGATGTCGAGCAGCGCGTCGTCCTCGGCCACCGTGTGGTCCTTCTCGAGCGTGAGCTCGATGGACTCGTAGGCCTTGCCCTCGGTGCTGTTGGGGTCGGCGAACTCGCGGCGGATGTCCTCGATGGACATGCCGAGCGCCTTGAGCAGCACGGTGACGTTCTGCTTGCGCTTGCGGTCGAGGCGGACCCCGACCATGTCGCGCTTGTCGATCTCGAACTCCAGCCAGGCGCCGCGGCTCGGGATCAGCTTCGCGGTGTAGATGTCCTTGTCGGACGTCTTGTCGGCGGTGCGCTCGAAGTAGACGCCCGGCGAGCGGACCAGCTGGGAGACGACGACGCGCTCGGTGCCGTTGATGATGAAGGTGCCCTTGTCGGTCATGAGCGGGAAGTCGCCCATGAAGACCGTCTGGCCCTTGATCTCACCGGTGTCGTTGTTGGTGAACTCCGCCGACACGTAGAGCGGAGCGGAGTAGGTGAAGTCCTTCTCCTTGCACTCGTCGACGGTGTACTTGGGGTCGTAGAAGACGGGGTTCTCGAACGAGAGCGACATCGTCTCGGAGAAGTCTTCGATCGGGGAGATCTCCTCGAAGATCTCCTGGAGCCCGGACTTGCTGGAGACGTCCTCGCCCTCGCCGCGACGGCGCTCGACGGCGCGGTCCCACGCCTCGTTGCCGATCAGCCAGTCGAAGCTGTCGGTCTGGAGGGAGAGGAGCTGCGGGACCTCGAACGGCTCGTAGATCTTCGCGAAGGAGATGCGGCGGGTGTTGCTTGAAGCGGCGTGCGGGTGGTGGTGCGCGCGGCCAAGAGTTGTCCTCATGAGGGCTCGTGAGCGGAGAGGCACCCGACCACCACACAACACGCCATCCGGGCAGGGCGAGGAGCATTTGAGGAGCAGGCGCAAGGACCCACGATAGCGGATGAGCGGGCGCACCACAAACCGGCCGCTGGATCCGCGTCTTCTGAACCCGCCGTTGACGACGATGATGAACGCTGCGGGCGTCCCGCGTCAAGCACCGAGCCGGGTGTCCACCCGGCGCTGCGGGTCGCCCGCGGCGCACCCGCGGTGCCGGCTACTGGGCGACGGGCGAGGTCTCCAGGTCGTCGACCAGCCAGTCGCCGCCCACTCGCTGCATGGTGACCGTGACCTGGTCCCGGAAGACGGCGGGCTCCGGCCGCGCCTTGTTGGTGGTCGGCCGGTTGACGAAGACCAGGACCTGCACCCGGTCCTCGCCCGAGCGGACGATCCCGGAGGCGACCACCTCGGCCGTGACCGACGTCTTGTCCGCGGGGCGTTCTCCTTGATCTCCTCGAACAGCTTGTCGTACTCCTCGCGGTAGTCCGAGGTCATCTGCGCCTGGGCGGCCTTCTGGTCCTCGTCGAGGTCGTCGAGTCGTAGGCGAGCATCGGGACGACGGCTCGCTCGGCGGCGCTCTGGGCCTCGCTGGTCGCGTCCTCCACCTCGAGTCCGAGGGCTGGTTGGCGAGGTAGACGACGCCGGCCACGAGGGCGGCCACCACCACGGCCAGGCCGATGAGCAGCCAGGCCGGGACGTGCCGCGCCGTCGTGGCCCCGGTGGTCCGGCCTTCGCCGGGGTCGGTCGGGCCAACCGTCGCTTGAGGTCGGCAAAGCGTGAGCCCGAGCCGGTCTGGCCCTGCCCGCCGGCCGGCTCGGCCACGGGAGCCGCAGCCGGTGCTGGTCGGCGGCTCTCGGCCGCCACGGGCTCCGCCGGGGCGTCGTCGGCTGCGACGAGCTGGCGTCGTAGGCCGCCCGCTGGTCCGTGGTCGAGCAGCACCTCGGCGGCCTGGTTGTAGGCCCGGAACCGGCGGTCGCTCGGGTCGAGGTCGGCGATCGAGGCCTTCCAGGCGGCGCGGATCTCGCGCGTCCGAGGCGTCGCGGTCGACGTCGAGCAGGTCGTAGAGGCTCGGGTTCAGGCTGTGGCGCCTCCTCGCCGGTGAGCGGGGTGAAGTCGTCGACCAGCCAGTTGCCCTTGATCTTGACCAGGTCCACCTCGACCCGGAACGGCGACCGGTTCGGCCGCCACGGTCTTGCCGGTCTGGCCCTGGGGGAAGGAGTCGGTGAACGAGCCCGCCACCAGCGCGGTCGCGGAGTCGTCGTCGATCGCCGAGACGCCGGTGCTGAAGACCTCGGCCTTGCGCGCGACGCCGGCCTGCGCGACGAGCTGCTCGGCGGCGACCGCCTGCTTCTCGAAGTAGGTGGCGAACTTGGGCGTGATCACCTGCCTTGACCTGCTCGCGGTACTCGGGCATCGTTCTCGTCGTCGAGCAGGTCCGGGCCGAACGTGCCGGTGCGCAGCATGAACTGCTCGCTCTGCGCCATCACGGTCTCGCGTTGGGCTCTGCAGGTCGTCGAGCCTCGCCGCGCCGGTCTGACAGGAGCCAGATCAGCACGCCGGCGGAGGCGAGCAGGGCGACCACGAGCACGCCGAGCAGTGCCAGCCGAAGGGCTGGGGATGGGAAGCGTTCGTGGTGGTCGCTGTTCGTCACTCCTGGCTCATCAGGGGCTGGAGGAACAGCCACTTCCACGACTCCTCTCCGAGTGTCCTGCGGGGCCAACGTACCCGGGGTGCTAAAGGCATCCGACGCCTCGCTGCCCCAGTGGAGGCGGCGCGGTGTCCGGGTCGTAGGTCGCCACCACGGGTGCGCGGTACGCCGACCCGGCGCGCTGCGGCGCGTGCTGGGCGCCGCGGGCGTTGCTCTGCGAAGCCGGCTCCGCGCAGCGCGCGTTCATGTTCATCGGGGCGTTGCTGCCGTCGTTGCGGGTCTCGCCGGTCGGTGCCCTCGTAGCCGCGGTTACACACGTGGGGGTTCTGCTGTGAGGATCATGCCGAAGTGGGCGTCGTAGAGCCCGGGCCGGGGACTTCGAGACCACGGTGAAGCCGCCCTCGACCACGTAGGGGTAGATCACGAGCACCTGCTCGATGCCGTCGAGGTGCTTGACCACGACCTCGCCGGTGGTCACCAGTCGGCTGACGAGCTCGCCGAGCTCGACCTCGTTCTCCTCGATGAAGGTGCGCAGCTCGTTGGCGGTCACGGAGCCGCTGTCGATGAGCTTGCGCAGGTCCGCGTCGGAACCAGCCAGCGTCGAGCTGAAGAGCTGGAGGTTCCTGGCGAAGGTCCGGATCGCGCTCTCCTTGGCGATCTGTCCGGTGAGCACGGTGTTGCTGTCGCGGATCAGGGCCGTCGTGACGTCGAAGTTCTCGTTGGCGTCCTCGATGAAGGAGTTGCCGGAGTCGATGATCCGGCCCAGGTCCTGGCCGGTGCCCTCGAACGCCTTGCCCAGCTCGTCGACAGTGGTCTTCAGGGCCTGCTTGTCGACCGACTCGACCGTGTTGGACAGGTTGGTCAGCAGGGTCTCGACCTTGATCGGGGTGCGGGTGTTCTCGGTGGCGATCTCGGAGTCGTCGCGTCAGGTAGGGCTCGCTGTCGGCCTGCGGCTGCAGCTCGACGTACTGCTCGCCGACCGCCGAACGGTTGCCGACCACGGCAAGGGTGTCGGCGGGGATGGTGTCGAAGTCGTTCGCGATGTCGAGATTGAAGTCGACGCCGGCGTCGGTGAGCTCGAGCGAGCTGACCTCGCCGACGCGGACACCGCGGTAGGTCACCTCGCCGCCGGCGAACATGCCGCCGGAGTCCGCGAAGTGCGCGACCACCGTGTAGGAGTCGTCGACGACCAGCCGGTCGAGCCGTGCGTAGCGGGCACCGACGTAGCTCACGCCGAGGAGGGTGATCAGGACGAACACCATCAGCTGGATCTTGGTGCGGCGGGTGATCATCGGGTCACCATCCCCGGAACGAGGAGGGCCACGAGGTCGGGATCGTAGACCTCCATGAGGTCACCCATGGTCGGGCCTCGGGCCGACCGGCCCTGCGGTGGGCCCGAAGCCTGCCCGCGGCAGGCCGGGAGCGGCGGGCAGCGTCGGGTCGCCGCCACCGTCGCCGCCGCCGTCACCGGGCCGAGCGGGCCGTCGGGAAGCAGCTCACACAGCGGACTGTTGGGCCGTTCTTCGCAGAAGGCCTTGGCGACCTCCTTGACGATGGCCCTCGGCACGCCCTCGCAGTTCTTCGGCGAGGGGTTCTTGATGCACCTGTTGATCTTCGTCACCGCGCGCTCGCACAGGTCCTGCGGCAGGTCGCCGAGCGGACGTGTTGTTGGGCAGCTCACTCCAGCGTGCGTGCACACGACGGCCGGGTCGGTCGGGACCGGGAGATCCGGGCCGTCCCCGCCGCCCGGCAGCGCGACGTCGAGCTTGACCGACAGGTTGGTGTAGTCGCCCATGTGCAGGTTGCGGGCGACCTGGGGGTCGCGGCCGACGACCTCGTCCACGAACGGGTAGGTCAGGAAGACGTGGAAGGACTTCGCGAAGTTGTCGCCGGTGTTGGCGAGCTCGGTCAGGACCGGCACGAGCTGGCGGAACGACTCGATGGTGGAGTCCTTGGACGCCTTGATCACGCGGATCCCGACGTCGCCCAACCGGTTGAGGGCCTTCAACATCTTGACCAGGTCGCCGCGCTGGGCGTCGATGGTCCGCAGGGCGCTGGGCAGCTCCTCGAGCGTCGCGTCGATGGTCGGCAGCTGGGCCTTGGTCGCGACGGCCAGGCGGTTGAGGGACTCGATCGCGTCGACGATGTCGGCCTTGTGCTCGTCGAACTGGGCCATCAGCTGCTCGATCTGGCGGAACACCGACCTGGCGGAGTCCTCGCGCCCCTCGAGGGCCTTGTTGACCTCGCGGTTGATGGTCTGCAGCTGGGCCACCCCGCCACCGTTGAGGAGCAGGCTGAGGGCGCCGAGGACTTCCTCGACCTCGGGATTGCGGCCACTGCGCTCGAGCGGGATCACGTCGCCGCTCTCGAGGGGCTCGCTGCTCGCACCTTCCGTTGGCGGACCGAGCGAGACGAACTTCTCCCCGAGGAGGCTGGTCTGCCGGATCTGGGCGATCGCGTTGTCGGGAAGCTCGACGCCCTCCTGGAGCTCGAGCGTCACCTTCGCGACGTACCCGTCGAGCTCGACGTCGCTCACGTTGCCGACACTGACGTCGTTGACCTTGACCGTGGACTTGGGCACCAGGTCGAGGACGTCATCGAACATCACGGTCACCGTCATCGGGTTGTCGCCGACGTCGGTGCCGCCGGGCAGCGGCAGCTGGTAGACGTCGAAGTCGCATCCGCTGAGCAGGACCGACGCCGCGACGAGCAGGAGAAGAGCCTTGAACCGCTTGAACGCGTTCATCGCCGCACCTCCACGAGGCCGCCGAGCGTCGGGTCGAACCGCTCCTGCGAGGCCGAGCCGCCCTGGCCGAAGGCACCCGACCGCGGGAAACCAGCCTGCTTGATCTGGTCGCAGAACTCGCCGGAGTCGTCGACCTGGCCGGCGATGCCGCACAGGAAGGCCTCCGGGTCGGCAAAGATCTGGTCGGGCGTCTCGCCCTGGTTGGACCGGGTGTCGAGCGTGCCGGCCTGAGGGTTGTAGGTCATGTAGAGGTTGTTGAGGGCGAGCGGCGCCGAGCTGAGGATCTGGTCGAGGGCGCCCCGCTGCTTGACCAGCACCCGGGCCACCCGGTTGAGGCCGTGGATGTTGCGACCGAGGATCGCGCGGTTGTCCCTGACGAACGTGGACACCTCGCCCATCGCCACGGCGAGGTTGCGCAGCGAGGCACGCAGCTCCTCCCGCTCACCGGCCAGCATGGTCGACACGTCGGCCATCGACTGGTTGAACTGGCGCACGGTCTGGTCGTTCTTGGCGAGGGTGCCGATGAACCCCTCCAGGGCAGCGAAGGACCCGAAGAGCTCTTCCTTGTTGTTCTCGAGGGTCTGGCTGAACTTGCCGAAGTCCTCGATGGTCTGGTGGAACTGCTCGCCCTGTCCTCCGAAGTTCTTGGCTGTGGACTCGAGCAGGTCGCTGAGGGCGCCGTTGCGGTTGGCGCCCGTCGGGCCGAGGGCGACGTTGAGCTCGTCGAGGCTGTCGTAGATCTGGTCGAGCTCGAGGGGTACGGCGGTCTGCTGCGCGTCGAGCGTCTCGCCGCTGGCCAGCACCTCACCGCCGTCGTAGACGGGGGTGAGCTGGACGAAGCGGTCGCCCACGACCGAGGGGGCGACGATGACCGCCTTGGCGTCGGCGGGGACCTTGGTCGCCGCGTCGTAGGACATGGTCACCACGACATCGGTGCCCGACGGGGTGACGGTGTCGACGTTGCCGACAGGCACGCCGAGGACCCGCACGTCGCTGCCTTCGTAGATGGAGACGGTGCGGGGGAAGTGGGCGGTGAGGGTCTTGCGCTCCTCGCTCTGGAACATGACGAACGCCGCCGCGCCCAGCAGCGCCAGGATGAGGCCGGGGATCAGGAATCGCTTGAGCATGCTCATCGCGCCACCTCCGGAACCGGCGGGAGGTTCTGGATCCAGGTGTCGAACCACGGGCCGGTGCCCAAGGTGTTGGCGAACACCCGGTAGAAGGGCGCCATCAGCCGGAGGCTGTTGTCGAGGTTGTCCTCGTTCTTGTTGAGCACCGCGACGACGTTCTCGAGGTGGGTCAGGGCCGGCTTGAGGTCGGCCCGGCTCTGCTGCACGAGGAGGGTCAGCTCGCGGGACAGCCGGGACGTGGACACCAGCAGGTTGTGGATCGCCTGGCGGCGCTGAACGAGCGCCTGGAAGAGCACCCTGGAGTCACGCATCAGGGCGATCAGGTCGGCGTCGCGCTCGTCGAGCACGGTCGAGACGCGGTCGAGGTTCTGGAGCAGCGTGTTGATCTGCTCGTCCCGCGCCGCGACGTTGGCGGACAGCGCGGACACGCCGTCGAGGGCCTCGCGGAACTCGTCCGGGGTGTTGCGCGTGAGGTCGGCCAGGGTGGTGAGCCCCTTCGCGAGCTGGTCGGTGTCGATCTTCTCGGACGTCTCGGCAAGTCCGGAGAACGCCTCCACGACGTCGTAGGGCGACTGGGTGCGCTCGACGGGGATCTCGCTCTCCTCCTGCATCTGGCCCGACCCTGCCGGCAGCAGGGAGAGGTACATCGCGCCGAGCAGTGTCTTGATCTTGATGGCCGCCGCGGTCTCGGAGCCGAACTCCTCCCCGCTGTCGACCCGGAAGGTGACCCGCACGTGGTCACCGGCCAGCGCGACCTCCTCCACCTTGCCGACGCGGACACCGGCGATCCGGACCTCGTCGTTGGCCTTGAGGCCACCGGACTCGCTGAAGGAGGCGTAGTAGACGTCTCCACCGCCGATGAGGGGGAGGTCCTGGGCGCGGAACGCCGCCAGGATCATCGCGGCGATGACGGCAAGGCTCACCGCCCCGATGATCACGGGGTTGCGCTGGCGGAACGGGGTGCTCATGGCAGGTTGCACCTCTCCGACCCGGTCTGCTGTGCGGGGATGGGGAGCGTCTGGCCGCCGACCCGGATCTGCCCGCTGTACTCGCAGAGGTAGAAGTTGAACCACGAGCCGTAGATCGCGGTGCGGCCCACCTTGTTCAGCTTGATCGGGAGCACCTGGAGGGCCCGGTCCAGCTCGGCCTTGTTCTCGTCGAGGTTGCCGGCGGTCTCGCGGAGCTCCCGGATGTCGTCGACGAAGGGTTCGCGGATGCCGTCGACCAGGTCTGCGGTCTGCACCGAGAGGGCCGAGATCTGGTCGAGCGAGCCGAGGATCGCCTCCCGGTCGTCCTTCAGGCCACCGATGAAGACCTGGAAGGACTTGATCAGCTCGGTCAGCTGCTCGTCACGGTCGCCGATGTGGTCCAGTACGTCGTTGAGGTTCTCGATCAGGTCCCCGATGACCTGGTCGCGCGAGGCGAGCGTCTGGGTGACCGAGGCGGTGTGGTCGAGCAGGCTCTCGAGCGTGCCTCCCTCGCCCTGGAACACCTGGATGACCTCGAAGGAGAGCTTGTTGAGGTCGGACGGGGACAGGGCCTGGAAGAGCGGCTTGAACCCGTTGAAGAGCACCGTCAGGTCGAGCGCGGGCGAGGTCTTGTCCACCGGGATGGTGGATCCCTCCTGGAGCGGCTGGGTGTCGCCGATGCCGCGGGTCAGGGTGATGTAGCGCTGGCCCACGAGGTTGCGGAACCGGATCTCGGCGTTGGTCGCCCCGGTCACCGGCGAGTCGTCCTCGACCTCGAAGGTGACCAGCGCCCTGGTGCGGTCGATGACCTCGACATCGCTCACGGATCCGACCTTGACCCCGGCGATCCGGACGTCGTCGCCCTTGACGACGCCGGTCGCGTCGACGAACTCGGCCTTGTACTCCTTGGTGCCTGAGAAGGAGACGTTGCCGATGGTGATCACCAGCAGCCCAGTCGCGATGGTGGTGACGACGATGAAGATCAGGAGCTTGGTGAGGTCGAAGGCGGTCTGCTTGTCGAGCATCTTCATCGCAGACTCACCTCCGCTCCGCGAGCCATCGGCGCGACCAGCAGTGCGCCGAGGTCAGGGACGTCCTGGGCGGAGACGCCCAGCGTCGGCCCGAGCAGCGAGTTCAGCATGCCGGTCTCCGCGCTGCTGCCGGCAAAGCCGAAGCCGCTGGTGCGTTGGCCGTAGCCGGGGGCGACCCGGCTGGTGCCCTTGCCGGTCGCCTCGTCGACGCCGTCGTCCATGTTGGGCTGGTGACGAACCGGGTTGGACTGGGACCAGGGTGGGTTCGGCAGGTTGAGGCAGTTGGGCCCGCGGGTCTCCCCGAACCGGGGACTGTCGTTGGGGCCGTAGCCGCGGGGCTGGACGGGCAGCTGCTCGAGCACGATGTGGAGCGTGAACCCGCGGAAGGCCTCCGCCTGCAGCTTGCCGGCGTTGACGATGCCGCCGGTGAGGCAGGGGTACTCCGGGGCGTACTTCGCGAACACCCGCAGCTGGGCTGCGCTGACCTCGCCGAGCCGGATCAGGTTGTCGCCGTTCTCGTCAAGGAAGTCGCGCGAGGTGTCGGCGAACGCTGCCACGTCGGTGTAGAGCGCACGGACCTTCGCGTCCCTGCTCTCCAGCGTCTGGGTGGTGGTGATCGTGTTACGCAGGATGGAGGCCACCTCGGGCATCACGTCGGCGTAGATGTCGGACACCTCGGCCGTCAGGCGCAGGTCCTCGACGATGTCGGGGATCTGAGGGTTGACCCGCTTGAGGTAGCTGTCGACGATCTCGAGGTTCTCGCCGAGCCGCTCACCACGGCCTTCGAGGGCCGTGGCCATGGCGTTGAGGGTGGTGTTGAGCTCGGCCGGCTGGACGGTGCGCAGCAGCGGATAGAGGTCGGAGAGGACCTCCTCGACCTCGATCGAGACGTCTGTGCGGGAGATGACGTCGTCGACGGAGAGCTGGCCCTCGGGCCCGCTCTCCGGGATCTCGAGGGAGACGTACTTCTCGCCGAAGAGCGTCTTCGGGACGATCGAGCCGGTCACGTTGGCCGGGATCGTGTCCATCTGGTCGGGGTAGATGCCCAGGATCAGCTCGGCGCCCTCGGAGTTGGACTCGAAGGACAGCACCTCGCCCACGATCACGCCGCGGATCTTCACGTCGGCCCGGGTCGGCAGCTGAAGGCCGATCTTGGAGGTCTGCAGCGTGACCTCGTCGTAGTCGGCGAACTTCTTGGTGAAGATCGCGTTGGTGAACCAGACCGCCGCGATCAGCAGGACGAGGAAGACCACGCCGAGCATCTTGTGGTTCTGGGCAAGTCGCATCGCTACATCACCCTGCCAGCCGGACGGTCGTGGAGGTGCCCCAGATGGCCATGGACAGGAAGAGGTCGATCACGTTGATGGCCACGATGCTCGTACGGACGGCGCGACCCACGGCCACGCCCACACCAGCCGGGCCCCCGGTGGCGGTGTAGCCGTGGTAGCAGTGGATGAGGATCACGACGACGGCGAAGACGAGCACCTTGCCGAATGACCACAGGACATCCCCGGGTGGGAGGAACTCGTTGAAGTAGTGGTCGAACGTGCCGGTCGACTGTCCGAAGAAGCCCGTGACGGTCAACCTGGTCGCGAAGTACGACGACAGCAGGCCCACGACGTAGAGCGGGACGATCGCGATCAGGCCGCCGATGATGCGGGTGGTCACCAGGAACGGCATCGACGGGATCGCCATCACCTCGAGCGCGTCGACCTCCTCGGAGATCCGCATCGCACCGAGCTGGGCGGTGAAGCCGCAGCCGACGGTCGCGGCGAGGGCGATCGCAGCCACGAGGGGTGCGATCTCGCGGGTGTTGAAGTAGGCGGAGACGAAGCCGGAGAACGCGGCGGTGCCGAGCTGGTTGAGGGCGGCGTAGCCCTGGAGCCCGACCTCGGTGCCGGTGAAGAAGCACATCGCGGTGATCACGCCGACCGTGCCGCCGATGACCGCCAGCGCGCCCGAGCCGAGGGTCACCTCGGCCAGGATCCGGAGGATCTCCTTCTTGTAGCGCCGGATGGTGCGCGGCGTCCACGCGAGCGCCTTGATGTAGAAGGCGAGCTCCTCGCCGAGGTGGTCGAGCTTCCTCGCGGGGACTTGGTAGACCTGCTTCACGTCTGCCATGGCGTCAACCCGTCTTCGGTGGCACGAGCTGGAAGTAGATCGCGCTCATGACGAAGTTGACGACGAACAGGAGCATGAAGGTGATGACGACGGACTCGTTGACCGCGTCGCCGACACCCTTCGGACCACCGGCGGCATTCATGCCCTTGTAGCACGCGACGATTGCCGCGATCAGGCCGAAGACCAGTGCCTTGGCCATGCCTTGCCACAGGTCGGGTAACTGTGCGAGCGCGGTGAAGCTCGCTAAATAGGCGCCAGGTGTCCCGTCCTGGAGTACGACGTTGAAGACGTAGCCGCCGGCGACGCCCACCACGCTGACCAGACCGTTGAGGAACACCGCGACCAGCATGCAGGCGAGGACTCGCGGCACGACCAGGCGCTGGATGGGGTCGATGCCCAGCACCATCATCGCGTCGAGCTCCTCGCGGATCTTGCGGGCGCCGAGGTCGGCGGCGATGGCCGATCCGCCTGCTCCCGCGATCAGCAGCGAGGTGGCGATCGGTCCGGCCTCACGGACGACCGCGAGGACGGCCGCGGATCCGGTGAACGACTGTGCACCGAACTGCTTGATCAGGCCGCCCACCTGCAGGGCGATGACTGCGCCGAAGGGGATGGCGACCAGCGCGGTCGGGATGATCGTGACCGAGGCGATGAACCACGCCTGCTGGAGGAACTCCCGGGTCTGGAAGGGCCGCTTGAAGAGCGCGCGCCCGACATCGAGACCGAAGGCGAAGAGCTTGCCGGCGGTCCCGACTGGTGCGAGTGCCCGGGATTGGGTCAACGAGGACACAGAATCAGGCTCCGGAGACCATGGTCATGTTCTCGTCGAAGGAGCCCGGCGGGCGGCTCCACGCCGTTCTCCTTGCACCACGAGCCGGGCTCGCGCTGGCTGCGGCGGGGGATGCCGTTGGAGGGCTCGATCTGCAGCGGGATCGGAGGCAGCGGGGGCAGCTCCTGGTCCTTCTCGGCCTCGAGCTCGTCGGCGTCCTTCTCCTCGGACATGCCGATCGGCCCGACCCGCTGGGCGTTCAGGAACTGCCGGACGACCGGCTCCTCGGAGGAGAGCAGCATCTCGCGCGGCCCGAACATGGCGAGGTGCTTGTGGTAGAGCAGGCCGATGTTGTCGGGGACCGTGCGCGCGGTGTTGATGTCGTGGGTCACGATCAGGAACGTCGCGTCGATCTGGGCGTTGAGGTCGACGATGAGCTGGTTGAGGAAGGCGGTCCGGACCGGGTCGAGGCCGGAGTCGGGCTCGTCGAAGAGCACGATCTCGGGGTCGAGGACCAGCGCCCGCGCGAGGCCCGCGCGCTTGCGCATGCCGCCGGAGATCTCGCCGGGGAGCTTGTCCTCGGCGCCGATCAGACCGACGAGGTCCATCTTCTCCATGACGACGTCGCGGACCTCGGACTCGGACTTCTTGGTGTGCTCGCGCAGCGGGAAGGCCACGTTGTCGTAGAGGTTCATCGAGCCGAACATCGCGCCGTCCTGGAACAGCACGCCGAAGAGCTTCCGGATCTCGTAGAGGTCCTTCTCGGAGCAGCTGGCGATGTCGGTGCCCTCGATGATGATCTCGCCGCGGTCGGGCTTGAGCAGGCCGATCAGGCACTTGAGGAACACGGACTTGCCGGTACCGGAGGGGCCGAGCATGACGCAGATCTCGCCCGCGGGGACGGTCAGCGACACGTCACCCCAGATGAGCTGGCTGCCGAACGACTTGGTGAGGTCGTGCACCTCGATCTCGACGCCCATGCGGTTGGCCTCCCTCTTGCCCGGCAATGCATACGGGACCCGGCCCGCTCAGGGCGCGGGCCAATCCGTTCTTACCCCCACTCATGAGTAACAACGGACCCCGGGCCGGGAGGTTACGCGGAATCTCGGCCGGAGTCAGTCCTCGCCTCAGTCAGTGGACAACTGATCACCTAGCATCGTCCCCCGCAAGCCCCCATGACAAACGTGACTGAAATGACGCACCGGGGCGGTCCACCGAAAGTGGACCGCCCCGGTTTTCGTCGACTCAGCGTGACGTCACTTGAGGGTGACGGAGGCGCCGGCGCCCTCGAGGGACTCCTTGGCCTTCTCCGCGGCCTCCTTGGTGACCTTCTCCAGGACCGGCTTCGGCGCGGCCTCGACCAGGTCCTTGGCCTCCTTCAGGCCGAGGGAGGTGAGGGCGCGCACCTCCTTGATGACGTTGATCTTCTTGTCGCCGGCAGCCTCGAGGATGACGTCGAACTCGTCCTGCTCGGCAGCCTCCTCGGCACCGCCGGCGCCGCCGGCAGCGGGGGCCGCGGCAACGGCGACCGGAGCGGCGGCGGTGACGCCGAAGGTGTCCTCGAACTGCTTCACGAACTCGCTCAGCTCAATGAGGGTCATCTCCTTGAACGCGTCGAGCAGCTCGTCGGTGGTGAGCTTCGCCATGGTGGCGTTTCCTTCCAGTCTGTGGCCCGCGGGACGCGGACCGGGTTTCAGGTGGTGTGGCCCTACATATTCGTAGGGGCGGCCCGTGCTCAGGCCTCGGTGGCTTCGCCCTCTTCGGTGGCGACCTCCGCAGCGGGGGTCTCCTCGGCGGGAGCCTCCTCTGCGGCGGGCGCCTCGTCAGCGGGGGCCTCGGCCTCAGCGGCCGGGACCTCCTCGGCGGCGGCCTCAGCACCGGCACCACCTGCGAGGATCGAGGGGTCCTGCTCTGCCTTGGCCTGCAGGGCGCCGGCGAGCCGGGCAGCCTGCGAGATCGGGGCGTTGAGCAGGTAGACGGCCTGGCTGAGCGACGCGAGCATCGCGCCGGCCAGCTTGCCCATGAGCACCTCGCGGGACTCGAGGTCAGCCAGCTTGCTGATCTCGCTCGCGTCGAGGGACTTGCCGTCCAGGACGCCACCCTTGATGACAAGAGTGGGGTTTGCCTTGGCAAAGTCACGCAGGCCCTTGGCCGCCTCGACCACGTCGCCATTGATGAAGGCGATGGCGGTCGGGCCGGTCAGCAGGTCCTCGAAGGCGTCGATCCCCGCTTCGGAGGCGGCGATCTTGGCCAGCGTGTTCTTGACCACGGCGTAGTTTGCGTTCGCACCGAGCGAGCGCCGCAGTTCCTGCAGCTGCTTCACGGTGAGCCCGCGGTACTCGGTCAGCACAGCGCCCGCGGAGGAGTTGAGGGACTCAACGATCTCCGCTACGGCGGCTGCCTTCTCTGGCCGCGCCATGGGTCTCCTTCCGGGCTGGGAGACCGTCGCGCAAGGACCCCCACAAACGACGAACGCCCCGAGCGCAGGGCTCAGGGCGTGGACGATCTCCAAGGATCTTGCTCTGACACCTGCGCTGGCCGTCCGCCCTGCGGCGGAGCCTTCGGTCAAGTCGCTGGGCGACCCGACAACCGGCGGTCTCTGGTTTCGCAGGTGATCCTAGGGGGCCGCTGCGCCCGGAACCAAATCCAAGCACCTGATCGACGAGCGGCGCTTCACCAAGCAGGCGAGCGAGTGACGAGCGGGGTTGCTCCCCTGGCTTCTCTAACTGGGTTTCGAGACGCGTCACGGCCTCCCCGCTTCGCGAGGGAGGCCGTCGACGCTCCTCAACCTTCGAGCGTGCCTTGATCGGAGCAAGCTCCGATCAAGCGCTCTCCTCCTCGGCCGCGAGGTTGCGCGTGCGGTTGGGGTCGACCTGGATGCCGGGTCCCATGGTCGTGGAGAGCGTGACCTTCTTGATGTAGCGACCCTTGGAGCTGGCCGGCTTGAGCCGGAGCACCTCCTCGAGCGCGGCGCCGTAGTTCTCCGCCAGCTGCACCTCGGGGAACGAGGCCTTGCCGATGATGAAGTGCAGGTTGGCGTGCCGGTCGACGCGGAACTCGATCTTGCCGCCCTTGATGTCGGACACGGCCTTGGCGACGTCGGGCGTGACGGTGCCGGTCTTGGGGTTCGGCATCAGGCCACGGGGGCCGAGCACCCGGCCGAGCCGGCCGACCTTGCCCATCATGTCGGGGGTCGCGACGACGGCGTCGAAGTCGATCCAGCCACCGCTGACCTTCTCGATCATGTCGTCGCCGCCGACGAAGTCGGCACCCGCCTCACGGGCGGCCTCGGCCTTCTCGGCGTTGGCGAACACCAGGACCCGGGCGGTCTTGCCCGTGCCGTGCGGGAGGTTCACGGTGCCCCGGACCATCTGGTCGGCCTTGCGGGGGTCGACGCCGAGCCGCATGACGACGTCCACGGTCTCGTCGAACTTCTTCTTGCTGCTCGTCTTGGCGATCTTGATCGCCGCCAGCGGGGCGTGGAGCTCGTCCTTGTCGAACTGCTCCGCCGCCGCGCGGTAGCTCTTGCTGCGCTGCATGTGTCTCAATCCTTTGGTGATGACGCCGTCGCTCCGGCGTCGGGAAGGGTGTGGTCCGGATGGGCCAGCGCGGCCCTGCCACGGGGTGTTACTCGGTGGTGACGCCCATGGAGCGGGCGGTGCCCTCGACGATCTTCATGGCTGCGTCGATGTCGTTGGCGTTGAGGTCAGGGAGCTTGGTCTGCGCGATCTCCCGCACCTGGTCCTTGGTCAGCTTGCCGACCTTCTCCTTGTGCGGGACGCCGGAGCCCTTCTGCAGGCCGGCAGCCTTCTTGATCAGCTCGGCCGCCGGAGGCGTCTTGGTGATGAACGTGAACGAACGGTCCTCGAAGATCGTGATCTCGACGGGGATGACGTTGCCGCGCATCGACTCGGTCTGCGCGTTGTAGGCCTTGCAGAAGTCCATGATGTTCACGCCGTGGGGACCGAGGGCGGTACCCACCGGCGGAGCCGGAGTTGCTGCGCCAGCCTGCAGCTGCACCTTGACCAGGGCAGCGACCTTCTTCTTGGGAGGCATTTCCTTCTTCTCTCTCTTTCGTGGTCATGACGGGGTGTTTCCCCTGCCACTTGTGTTGCTTTCCTTCTACTCGGTTTCGAGACGCGTCACGCTGCCCTCGCTTCGCTCAGGTTGCGTCGACGCTCCTCAACCTCTTCGGCTTTCGTGGCCGGAGCGAGCTCCGGCCACGGCCTCAGACCTTCTGGATCTGGCTGAAGCTGAGCTCGACCGGGGTCTCCCGGCCGAAGATCTCGACGAGGGCCTTGACCCTCTGCGACTCGGCGTTGATCTCGGTGATCGTCGCGTGCAGCGTGGCGAACGGGCCGTCCACCACCATGACCGAGTCGGAGACGTCGAAGTCAGCGACCTCGACGGGCTTGCGCGTGGTCGTCCCGGCTGCGGCGGGCGCACCGGAGGCGGCCGCGGCGGCCTCGGTGCTGGCGACCACTGCCGGAGCCAGCATGTTCTCGACCTCGGCCATGCTCAGCGGCACCGGCTGGTGGCTGTGTCCGACGAAGCCGGTCACCGACGGCGTGTGGCGGACGGCGGCCCACGACTCGTCGGTGAGGTCCATCCGGACCAGGACGTAGCCGGGGAGAACGGTGCGCTTGACCATCTTGCGCTGGCCGTTCTTGATCTCCGCGACCTCCTCGGTGGGGACCACGATCTCGTGGATGTAGTCCTCCATGTTGAGGGAGATGATGCGGTTCTCGAGGTTGGACTTCACCCGGTTCTCCATGCCGGAGTAGGTGTGCACCACGAACCAGTCGCCGACCTTGGCCGCGAGCTCGCGACGGAAGGCCTCGAGGGGGTCGTCGTCCGCGGGCTCCTCGGCCACCGGCTCCTCGGCCACCGGCTCCTCGGCGACCGGCTCCTCGCCAGGGGCGCGTCGGTGTCCGGCTCGGCCGGGGCGTCGCCCTCGGCGGCCGGCTCCGGGCTCGCCTCGACCTGGGCCTCGGGGCCCGGCTCGTCGCCGGCCTCGGTGCTCGTCTGGAGGGTCTCCTCGGACTCGATCGGGTCGTACTGCTCCGACACGTCTTGCTCCGTCATCTCGATGTTGCTGTCTGCCGCGGACCCGGGGGTCGCGGCCGCGGTCACTTGGCGTCCTGGCCGGTGAAGATCTCGAAGACGAGCTTCCCGAAGGCCAGGTCGAGGGCCGAGACCAGGGCCATGAAGAAGAGCACGAAGACCATGGTCACCAGGAAGTAGGTCACCAGCTGCTCCTGGGTCGGCCACACGACCTTGCGCAGCTCGGCGACGACCTGTCGGTAGAAAGTGACCGGGCTGGTGCGCTTCTCGGCGCTGCCGTCGCGGCGTACCGCCTTGCTCTCGGTCACCGTCTTCACCTTTCCTTGACCGGACCTGTCGACCGTTCCTCTTGCCTGCAGGGCACGAGGGACTTGAACCCCCAACCTTCGGTTTTGGAGACCGATGCTCTGCCAGTTGAGCTAGTGCCCTCCGATGCCTCCCCTGCTGCCGATGCCACTTCCGGGCAGGGACAAGCATGTGGAGAACCACCAAACGTGGAGTCTACGGGCAACGGGCTACGGCCGCCAAAGCGGAGCCTCCTACGATGGGCCCATGACCCCAGCGACCCCCGACCAGCCCGCGTCCTCGCCCCGGGCCCACCGCGTGTCCGGACGCGTGGGCGGCATCGCCGAGAGTGCGACCCTCAAGGTCGACGCGAAGGCCAAGTCGCTCAAGGCGGAGGGACGCCCGGTCATCGGCTTCGGGGCGGGCGAGCCCGACTTCGCGACCCCCGACTACGTGGTGGAAGCCGCGGCCGAGGCGTGCCGGGACCCGAAGAACCATCGGTACACCCCGGCCGGTGGCCTTCCGGAGCTGAAGAAGGCCATCGCGGAGAAGACCAGGCGCGACAGCGGGTACGACGTCGAGCCGGCGCAGGTGCTCGTGACCAACGGGGGCAAGCAGGCGATCTACGCGGCGTTCGCCGCGATGCTCGATCCCGGCGACGAGGTGATCGTGCCGGCGCCGTACTGGACGACGTACCCGGAAGCCATCCGGCTGGCCGGCGGTGTCCCGGTCGAGGTCCTGGCCGACGAGACGCAGGACTACAAGGTGACGCCCGAGCAGCTCGAGGCCGCGCGCACCGAGCGGACCAAGGTGCTGCTGTTCGTCTCGCCGTCGAACCCCACGGGTGCGGTCTACACCGCCGACGAGATCCGTGAGATCGGCCAGTGGGTCGAGGACCACGAGCTCTGGGTGCTGACCGACGAGATCTACGAGCACCTGGTCTACGACGGTGTGGACACCGGCTCGATGCCGGTGCTGTGCCCCTACCTGGCCGACAACTGCGTCGTGGTCAACGGGGTCGCCAAGACCTACGCGATGACCGGGTGGCGGGTCGGCTGGATGATCGGCCCGAAGGACCTGGTCAAGGCCGCGACCAACCTCCAGTCGCACGCGACCTCCAACGTCGCCAACGTCAGCCAGCGCGCGGCGCTGGCGGCCGTGTCGGGCGACCTGACCGCCGTCGAGGAGATGAAGGCCGCTTTCGACCGGCGGCGCAGGACCATCGTCTCGATGCTCAGCGAGATCGACGGCGTCGTCTGCCCGACCCCGCAGGGAGCGTTCTACGCCTACCCCTCGGTGAAGGGGTTGCTCGGGAAGGAGTACGGCGGCCGCGTCATCGACTCGTCGGCCGACCTCGCCGAGTACATCCTCGAGCAGGTGGAGGTCGCCGTCGTACCCGGTGAGGCCTTCGGTTCTCCCGGCTACCTCCGCCTGTCCTACGCGTTGGGCGACGACGACCTGGCCGAGGGGATCACCCGGCTGCAGAAGCTCTTCGCGTAGCGAGCCAGCGAGCGGAGTGAAGACGAGCGAGTCGGCGGAAACGCACCGGAGGAGCGGAGCGGGGAGGGCGGCTTGCGCCGACTCGGCGATCGCACAGCGGCGCACAGGGCGGCGACGAACCGCGACCACAGGGGGGTGGCTTGAACCGCAACCACAGAGACCTCACCCTGCTCCCCAAGGCGCACCTGCACCTACATTTCACCGGGTCGATGCGGCACGAGACGCTGCTCGAGCTCGCCGCGCGGGACGGGATCCACCTGCCCGACTCCCTGGTCTCGGAGTGGCCGCCGGAGCTGTCGGCGGCCGACGAGAAGGGATGGTTCCGCTTCCAGCGGCTCTACGACGTGGCCCGTTCGGTGCTCCGCCATCCGGACGACGTACGCCGGCTGGTGCGGGAAGCCGCCGAGGACGACGTTCGCGACGGGAGTCGGTGGCTGGAGATCCAGGTGGACCCGAGCGGGTACGCCGCCCGGTTCGGCGGGATCACCGCCTTCACCGACCTGGTCCTCGACGCGGTGGCGGCCGCTTCACGCGACACCGGGCTCGGGATGGCCGTCGTGATCGCTGCGAACCGGACCCGGCACCCGCTCGATGCGCGCACCCTGGCCCGGCTGGCGGCGCAGTACGCCGGGCGTGGCGTGGTCGGGTTCGGCCTGTCCAACGACGAGAGGCGCGGGAGCACGGCGGAGTTCGAGACGGCGTTCCGCATCGCCGACCGGGCGGGGCTGCGGCTGGTTCCGCACGGCGGCGAGCTGCGCGGCCCGGACCACATCGGGGTGTGCCTCGACGCGTTGGGGGCCGACCGGCTCGGCCACGGCGTCCGGGCCGTGGAGGATCCGGCGCTGCTCGAACGCATCGTGGACTCCGGGGTCGCCCTCGAGGTGTGCCCGGTCTCCAACGTCGCCCTCGGCGTCTACTCGGACCTCACCTCGGTGCCCCTCCCCGAGCTGCTGGACGCCGGCGCCACCGTCGCGCTGGGCGCCGACGACCCGTTGCTGTTCGGCTCGAGGCTGGAGGGTCAGTACGCGACCATGCGGGCCGCCCACGACCTCACCGACGAGCAGCTGGCCGAGCTCGCCCGGATGTCGATCCGGGCCTCGTGCGCCCCCGACGACGTACAGAAGTCCGTCCTCGCCGACATCGACGCCTGGCTCTCTCGTTGAGTTGGGCTTCGTGGCCCCTCGAGTTGGGCCTCGCGGCCCTCGAAGTGGCCTTGATCAGAGGGTGCAGCCGACCAGGACGGGTTCGTTGACGAGGCGGATCCCGAACCTGGCCTCGACCCCGTCGCGGATCTCGCGGGCCAGCGCGAGCAGGTCGGCCGTGGTAGCGCCGCCACGGTTGGTGAGAGCGAGGGTGTGCTTGGTGGAGAGGCTGAGCCGGTCGCCGCCGTACCCCTTCCCGAAGCCGGCCCGCTCGATCAGCCAGGCCGCGCTGGTCTTGACCCCGCCGTCCTGCGGCCAGGCGGGGGCACCCTCGGGGACCTCCTCGGCCGCGACCACCGGGTTGGTGAAGAACGATCCCGCGCTCCAGGTGTCGTGGTCCTCGGGGTCCAGGACCATGCCCTTGCCACTGCGCAGCTTCAGCACGGCCGCGCGGACGTCGGCCAGCGGGGCCCGCTCCCCCGGCTCGACGCCCAGCGTGGCCGCGAGCTCGGCGTACCGCACCGGGGCAGCCGAGGCTGCCCTGCTTGAGCAGGAACGTCACGTCGAGTACGACGAAGCGGCCGGGCTCCTCCTTGAACCGGCTGGTCCGGTAGCCGAAGCCGCACTCGGCGGCCGCGAAGGTGCGCAGTCGGCCGTGCTCCCGGTCCCAGGTGCGCACGGAGGCGATCGTCTCGGCGACCTCCTGGCCGTAGGCACCGACGTTCTGGATCGGCGTCGCGCCCACCGACCCGGGGATCCCGGACAGCGCCTCGATGCCGACCCAGCCCGCGTCGACGGCCCGGGCGACCAGCGCGTCCCAGCTCTCGCCGGCCGCCACGGTCACGGTGACCGCGCCCAGACAGGCCAGGTCGTCGGGGTCGTCGGAGTCGGGGGCGACTCCGCGGGTCGCGAGCTTGACGACGGTCCCCTCGAAGCCCTCGTCGGCCACCACGAGGTTGCTGCCGCCGGCCAGCACGAGCACAGGCTCGCCTGCCGCGTCCAGCGCGCGGACGGCGTCGACCACCTCTCGCTCGGTGGTGGCCTCGACCCAGTCGCGGGCCGGCCCGCCGAGGCGCAGGGTGGTGTGGTCGCGGAGCAGCTCAGCCACGCACGACAGCCTTGGGCATACCCAGCACCTTCTGTCCAGCGCAGGTGACCGTGAGGGACACGGTGGTCAACCCGTCCTCGCCCTCCTTCGTCTCACCCGCGACCTCCACGTCGACGCCGCCCTCGGCCGGGACGACGACCGGGTTCGTGAACTTGCAGCCGAAGCTCACGACCTCGGCGCCGGGGAACCAGGTCGAGACCGCCCGGGCAGCCAGCGCCATCGTGTACATGCCGTGGGCGATCACACCGGGGAGGCCGACGCTGGCGGCGACGTCCTCGTCCTGGTGGATCGGGTTCTGGTCGCCGCTGGCGGCTGCGTACCTCACGAGGTCGGCGCGAGTGACGGTGAAGACCTGGGTCGGGGTGTTCATGCGTCGGCGCCCCGGTGGACCAGTGTCGCGGAGGTGGAGCAGACCAGCGCGCCGTCCGCGTCGGTGACCTGGCTCGTCGTGCCGATGATGTCGTTGCCGGCGATCTGGCGGAGGGAGGAGACCGTGAGCGTCGCGCTGAGCACGTCGCCCGGGACGACCGGGCGTTCGTAGGCGAACTTCTGGTCACCGTGGACGATCCGGAACAGGTCGATCGCCTCGGCCTCGAGGAAGGCGTTCATCGCGTCGAAGGCCAGCACGATGGGGTAGGTCGCCGGGGCCGGGCCACCGTCGTAGTCACCCCCGGTCGCGGCGACGAATTCACGGACGTGGTCCTCGGTCACTTCATACGGCGCGGTGGGCGGGAAGACCCGCCCGACGAGCGACTGGTCGACGGGCATGAGCCCAAAATAGGCGTCGACCCGCCGTGAACCCACGGCGGGTCGATGCGAAGTCGGCGCGAAAGAGCGTCAGCGGGTCTCGCGGTGCGGGGTGTGCTTGCGGCAACGCGGGCAGAACTTCGAGAGCTCCATGCGGTCGGGGTCGTTGCGGCGGTTCTTCTTGGTGATGTAGTTGCGCTCCTTGCACTCGACGCATGCGAGCGTGATCTTGGGGCGAACGTCGGAGCTCTTGCTGGCCACGGGAAGTCCTTTACCTCGGTGTTGCTTCGTCTGCGCAGTAGCGGGGGCGGGACTCGAACCCGCGACACCACGATTATGAGCCGTGTGCTCTAACCACCTGAGCTACCCCGCCACCGGGCGGAGCAACCGCCGGATTCGATCCCGGAGGCCTCAGCCCAGAGCCCCTTTACGGAATCGAACCGTAGACCTTCTCCTTACCATGGAGACGCTCTGCCGACTGAGCTAAAGGGGCAACGACCGATGAGGATACACACCGGCTGACATGATCCGGAAATCGACTGAACCGCCCAGTTTCTACCGTTCCCAGGGCCCTTCCGCGGACGGTCGTGAGGGCTTCGAGTCCCTCCCCGCCACCGCCTCCCCGTGGGGTCCGGACAGCCAGCACGGCGGACCACCGGCCGGGCTGCTGGCGCGGTCGATCGAGAGCCTGTCCGACGCGGTCATCGGCCGCTTCACGATGGAGCTGCTGGGTCCCGTCCCGGTGGACGACCTCGCGGTGTCGGCGTCGATCCTGCGACCGGGGCGCACGGTCCAGCTGGCCGCCGCCGAGCTGTACGACGTCGCGCGCGGCCGGCCCGTCGCGACGGCCCGGGCCTGGCTCTTCCCGGCCTCCGACTCGGGCCCCGACCAGGAGCCGTCCGCTCCGGTCCACGGGCCCGAGGACGGGACCTCCCACGAGCGGCCCACCGGTTGGGGCGGCGGCTACGTCGACGCGGTCGACTGGCGGTGGATCGCCGGGGACCTCGCGGACCCGGGACCGGGAGTGGTGTGGATGCGTCCGCCCGACCTGGTCGAGGGTGAGCGGGCCTCGCCCCTGCAGCGACTCGTGACCTGCGCGGACTCCGCCTCCGGAGTGAGTGCTGTCTTCGACCCCCGCGAGTGGGGGTTCCTCAACACCGAGCTGACCGTCCACGTCCTGCGCCCGCCCGAGGGCGAGTGGGTCTGCCTCGACGCGGAGACCACCCTGTCCAGCGGGTCGACGGGGATGGCGGTCTCGGAGGTCCACGACCGGCGCGGTCTGGTCGCCCGCTCGACCCAGGCGCTCCTGGTCCAGCGCCGGTCGGGATAGTCCCCGTACCTCGGGCCCGTTTTTCCGGGAATTTGGGGCCCAAGATTCGGGGACTATCGAAAATCAGGCGTCCTGGATGCGGGCGAAGGGGCGGGCGGCCTCCAGCTCGTAGGCGAGCTCGAGGAGCAACGCCTCCCGACCGGCTCCGGCCGCGAACATCATCCCGTGCGGCATGCCGTCGGAGGTCGTCGTCAGGGGCAGGCTGATCGCCGGGTCACCGGTGGCGTTCTGCAGAGGGGTGAAGGCGACCCACTCCAGCATCCGCTCGAGGGTGGTCTCGTAGTCGTTGCTGGCGGCGAGGTGCCCCACGCGAGGGGTCGAGGTGGCGAGGGTGGGCGTCAGCACGACGTCGTACTCGCGGTAGAGACGTGCCGAAAGTCGGGGCGATCGCCGCAGCCGCGCGATCGCGAGCGGGAGCTTGTGCAGGTTCCGCCGGGAGTGCCGGGCCAGCCCGTGGGTCAGGTTGTCGAGCAGGTGCGGGTCCCAGGTGTCGCCGAAGGTACGGCGGCCGGTCTGCACGGTGAACAGGCTCAGCATCGACCAGTACAGGAGGAAGTCGTCGCGGAAGTACGCCGGCACGGGCGGATCGACGTGCTCCACGGTGTGGCCGAGCTCCTCGAGCAACGCGGCGGTCTTGAGGGTCAGATCGGTGACCTCGGGCGAGGCCTTGGCGCCGACGCCCTCGGTGAACACGGCGACGCGGAGCCGGGCCTTTCCTGGGCGGGTGATGTCGCCGACCGGAGGGAGCCGCAGGCTGCGGTAGACCTTCTCCGACTCGCGGAAGAAGGCCGCCGTGTCCCGGACCGACCGGGTCAACACGCCGTCGGAGACGATCTGCACCGGCATCTGGCGCAGTGACTTGTCCTGGGCGAGCCGACCGCGGGTGGGCTTGAGCCCCACCAGCCCGTTGACCGATGCCGGGATCCGGATCGAGCCGCCCCCGTCGTTCGCATGGGCGAGGGGTACGACGCCCGCGGCGACCATGGCCGCCGACCCGGCCGACGAGGCGCCGGCGGTGTGGTCAGGGTCCCAGGGCGACCGGACCGGGCCGAGCCGTTCGTGCTCGGCCGACGGGCTGAACCCCAGCTCAGACAGCTGGGTCTTGCCGAGCGGGATGACGCCGGTGGCAAGGAACATCCGGGCGAAGTCGCCGTCGTTCCTGCGCGGCGTCCCCTGGAACGCGTCCACACCCTGCTGGGTGGGCATCCCAGCGACGTCGACGTTGTCCTTCACGAAGGTGGGGACTCCCGCGAAGTAGCCGCCCCGAGGGTTGGCCGCCTCGGCCCGGGCCATGGTCGAACGCCGCATGGACGATCGCGTTGAGCTCCGGGTTGACGCGTTCGGCGCGGCTGATCGCGGCCTCGACCACGTCCCGGATCGAGGCGCGGCGTGACCGGATCCGATCGACCAGACCGACCGCGTCCAGCTCGCCGAGGACATCGTCACCGAAGGCGTGGACCCGTGTCATGGGCGACAACCTACTCAGGCTGCGGAGGCCGAACCCCGGCGATGGCATCCCACGAGATGGTCGTCCACGATGCCGATGGCCTGCATCAGGGCGTACATCGTCGTCGGGCCGACGAAGGCGAAGCCCTGCTTCTTCAGGGCCTTCGACAGGGCCACCGACTCAGGGGACACGCTTCGGATCTGGTCGGTGGTCTCGGGCGCCGGATGCTGTTCCGGACCGAAGGAGCGGACGAAGTCCTCGAGCCCGCCTCGCTCGCGCAGGTCCACGGTCGCCCGGGCGTTGGTGATCGCGGCCCGGACCTTCAGCCGGTTGCGCACGATCCGGGCATCGCCCATCAGCCGGTCGAAGTCGGCTTCGCCGTAAGCCGCCACGACGTCGGCGTCGAACTGCGCGAACACCTCCCGGAACGCCTCGCGCTTGTTCAGGATGGTCAGCCACGAGAGCCCCGACTGGAAGGCCTCGAGGGTCAGCCGCTCCAGGTACGCCGCCTCGCCGTGGACGGGTACGCCCCACTCGGTGTCGTGGTAGCCGCGGTAGACCTCGCTGCCCGCGCCCCAGGGACACCGGGCGAGGCCGTCCTCCCCGACGACAGGACCGCTCATTGACCGGTCATCCCCGCATCAGGAGAGGTACTCCGGTGATTCCCAGCCGAATCTCTCGCCCTCGTCCCACCGCGTGCGCTGGTTGCCGTGGCCCGGGACCCCGCCCGCGTCCCGCAGCATCGCGGCCAGATGCATCAGGTTCCAGGTCATGAATGTGGTGTTGCGGCTGGTGAAGTCGTTGTGGGGACCACCGCTGCCGGGATCGAGGTACGACGGCCCGGGGCCCGCCTCGCCGATCCAGCCCGCGTCGGCATTGGGCGGAATCGTGTAGCCGATGTGCTGGAGGCTGTAGAGCACGTTCTGGGCGCAGTGCTTGATGCCGTCCTCGTTTCCGGTGATCAGGCACCCCGCCACTCGCCCGTAGAAGAGGTACTGGCCCTTCTCGTTGAGCTGGCCGCTCAGCGCGTACAGGCGTTCGATGACCTGCTTGGTGATGCTCGAGTTGTCGCCCAGCCAGATCGGCCCGGCGATGACGAGGATCTGGCTGTCGAGGATGCCGGGGTAGATCTCGGGCCAGTCGTCCATCTCCCACCCGTGCTCCCGCATGTCCGGATAGACGCCCGTGGCGATGTCGTGGTCGACCGCGCGGACCATGTGCACGTCGACCCCGTGCTCCCGCATGATCGCGGCGCTGGCGTCGACGAGCCCCTGAGTGTTGCTCGGCTCGGGACTGCGCTTGAGGGTGCAGTTGATGTAGGTCGCCCGCAGGCCGCTGAAGTCGTCGAAGCCGCTGTCCCCGTTGGTCATGGGACAACTCTGGCGGGCGCGGCACCGGTGCACAACGGTTTCGGGTGCAGGATGGCCGCATGAAGATGCCCCAGCACAGCGACGAGGACAAGGCTCGCTTCCGTGCCCTGGTACCGGAGACGCCGGGTGTCGAGGTGAAGCCGATGTTCGGCAGCGTCGGCGCCTTCGTCAACGGCAACATGTTCGCGGGTCTGTTCGGCACCGACCTCGGCGTCAAGCTCGACGAGGAGTCGACGGCCGAGCTCGCCGCGATCGAGGGCAGCGGGCCGTTCGGGCCCGAGGAACGGCCCATGAACGGCTGGCTCTCCATGCCCGCGTCGTTCCCCGACGCGGAGGCGACTGCCTGGATGGAGCGCGCCCGCGAGCACGTCGCGACCTTCCCGCCGAAGGCGAAGAAGCCCAAGAAGTAGTCAGCGGCGTTGCTTGAGCCGCACGTGCGGCATCGGTGGGGCCGGAATCGGGGGCAGGTGGTCATCGACCACCACCCCGAACCGGCCCTCGGCGACGTCCTGGCTGTCCGCCACGACCGCCCCATCGGCGGTGATCTGCGCCTGCCACTCCTCCCGGAACGCGACCACTTCGTCGTGGGTCCGCCCGACGAAGTTCCACCACATCACGATCGACTCGCCGAACGGCTCACCACCGAGCAGGAGCAGCCGGGCCGGCTCGTCGTACGCCGCGAGCGCCAGCTGGGGTGAACCCGGCGGGACGTAGATGAGCTCGTTCTGCTTGGTCTCCTGACCGGCCACCGCGAGGATCCCGCTGTCCACCAGCACGCCGTGCTCGAACGCCGGGTCGACGTCCAGCGTGACCTCTGTGCGCGGTTCCAGCAGCAGCTCCGCGCCGAGCAGCGGTGAGTACGTCGTCACCGGCGACCGCTCGCCCAACAGCGACCCCAGGAAGACCCGCGCCCGCCAGCCGTCGCCGGTGACCGTCTCCGGTGCGTAGTGCTCGAACCCCGGCTCGGTGTGGCGCGCCGGCTCCGGAAGGGCGACCCAGAGCTGTGCTCCGTGCAGCGTGGTCGTCGAGACGGGCGACACCTCGGAGTGGCTGATGCCCCGCCCGGCTGTCATCAGGTTCAGCTCGCCGGGACGCACCATCGCATGGTGGCCGGCGCTGTCGCGGTGCTCGACCTCGCCCGTGAAGAGCCAGCTCACGGTCTGCAGTCCCGGTGTGCGGGTGGGGCGCGACGGACATGCCGCCCGAGTCGGCCACCTCGTCGGGTCCGTAGTGGTCGAGGAAGCACCACGCCCCGATCAGCGACCGGTGCCGCTGCGGGAGCGTCCGGCGTACGTGCATGGCGCGCGGACCACCGAGCGGCACCTCTCGCGGCACCATGACCTCGACGGCTGCCGCCCCGGTCGTGCAGACGATCTCGTCGGGGTCGCGTTCGGGGTTCGTCACCCCTTCACTATCGCGCAGTCCCGGTCACACCGGGGAGCGTCAGCTGAGCTGCCCGGGCTCGACGTGCCGCTTGCTCTCGTCGCCGCGACCGGCCGGTGTCACCTTGCCCGCATCGCTCGCGTTGCGCCCGCCCTCGCTGCCGTCCGCCTTCTCGAGCCTGATGACGATCGACTTCGAGGCCGGCTGGTTGCTGCCCTCGGCCGTGTGGTTGAGAGCCACCAGCGGGTTCGTCTCCGGGTAGTAGGCCGCCGCGCAGCCGCGGGGCTGGTCATAGGCGACCACCCGGAAGTGAGGGGCCTGCCGGGTGGTGCCCTCCTCGTCGACACTGACCAGGTCGACCATCGAGCCGTCCTCGAACCCGAGCGCTGCGATGTCGTCGGGATGCACGAACACGACGCGACGACCGCCCGAGATCCCGCGATACCGGTCCTCCAGGCCGTAGATCGTGGTGTTGAACTGGTCGTGCGACCGGAACGTCTGGAGCAGCAGGTGGCCCTCAGGCACTTCGAGCACCGAGGTCGGGCTGACGGTGAAGATCGCCCGGTCCTTCTCGGTCGGGAAGGTGCGACTGTCGCGCGGCGGATGCGGCAGGGTGAAGCCGCCGGGGCGGTCGATCTTCTCCTCGTAGGCGTCGCACCCCGGCACCACCCGGGCGATGCGTCGGCGGATCTCGCCGTAGTCGGAACGGAAGCCCGCCCACGGGATGTCGTACCGGTCCCCGAGCGTCGCGATGGCCATCGAGCAGACGATGTCGACCTCGGAGCGCAGGTCCCTGGACGCGGGCTCGAGCGGTCCCCGGGAGGCGTGCACGGCAGACATCGAGTCCTCGACCGTGACCCGCTGGGGGCGACCGCCGGTCCGGTCCTTCTCGCTCCGGCCGAGGGCGGGGAGGATCAGCGCCTCCCGGCCGTGCGCCACGTGCGACCGGTTCAGCTTGGTCGACACGTGCACGGTCAGCGCGGCCTGGCCGAAGGCCTCCTCGGTGGTCTGGGTGTCGGGCGCCGCGGACACGAAGTTGCCGCCCATGGCGATGAACACCTTGGCCTCATCGTCGCGAAGGGCCTTGATGGCCGCGACGCTGTCGAAGCCGTGCTCGCGGGGCGGCTCGAACCCGAACTCGTCCCGGAGGCTGTCGAGGAAGTGGCCCGGTGGCCGCTCCCAGATACCCATGGTGCGGTCGCCCTGGACGTTGGAGTGGCCGCGCACCGGGCAGAGACCGGCACCGGGCTTGCCGATGTTGCCCTGGAGGAACGCCACGTTGGCGAACTCCTTGACGGTGGCCACGGCGTTGCGGTGCTGGGTGATGCCCATGGCCCAGCAGAGCACCGTCGCGTCGGAGTCACGGAACATCGCCGCGGCCTCCTCGATCTGCTCGCGGGCGAGGCCGGTCGAGCGGCGTACGACGTCCCAGTCGAGGGCCTTGATGTGGTCGACCCACTCCTCGAACCCGGTGGTGTGCCGCTCGACGAAGTCGCGGTCGACCGCGTTCCACTCCAGCAGCAGGGCGGCGATCGCCTGGAAGAGCGCCAGGTCGCCGTTGAGCCGGATCGGCAGGTGCAGGTCGGCGAGGGCGGTCCCCTTGCCGACGACGCCGCGCACCTTCTGGGGATTCTTGAACCGGGTCAAGCCGGCCTCCCGGAGCGGGTTCACCGAGATGATCCGCGCGCCGTTCCGCTTCGCCTGCTCCAACGCGGTGAGCATCCGCGGGTGGTTGGTGCCGGGGTTCTGGCCCGCGATCACGATGAGCTTTGCGTTATGGATGTCGTCCAGGGTGACCGAGCCCTTGCCGATGCCGAGGACCTCGGCCAACGCGACCGACGTGGACTCGTGGCACATGTTGGAGCAGTCGGGCAGGTTGTTGGTGCCGTAGGCACGGACGAAGAGCTGGTAGGCGAACGCCGCCTCGTTGGAGGTCTTGCCCGAGGTGTAGAAGATCGCCTGGTCCGGCGACTCGAGTGCGTTGAGGTGCCGGGCGATCAACCGGTTGGCGTCGTCCCACGAGATCGGCTCGTAGTGAGTGCCATCGGGACGCAGGTACATCGGCTCGGTGATCCGGCCTTGCTGGCCCAGCCAGTAGTCGGTCTTCTCCCGCAGCTCCGCCATCGGGTGGGCGGCGAAGAAGTCGCGGCCGATCGTGCGTTTCGTGGCCTCCTCGGTGACAGCCTTGGCGCCGTTCTCGCAGAACTCGGCGTGGGCGCGTTCGCCCGGAGCCGGGTCGGGCCAGGCGCAGCCCTGGCAGTCGAACCCGTCGACCTGGTTGAGCTTGAGCAAGGTGCGGGCGGTCCTCGTCACGCCCATCTGCTCGATGGCCCGTTTCATCGACACGGCCACGGCCGTGACGCCGGCGGCACTCTGGCTCTCGTCACCCACCGCCAGCTCGGTCTCGTCGATGTCCTGCTTCGGCGCGCGCCTCGTCATGCGTTCCATCCTCTCGAGGTACCCGAACGGGCGGGAAGGACGCGCATCTGGACGATTCCCGCGACCGCGAAGCAGACCGCGCCCGCAAACGTCCCCCAGTTGACCAGGGCGACGTTGACCGGTTCGGAGGTGGCCGGGCGGATGAACGCGGCGAGCCCCGCCAGGAGGAACAAGTACGACCCGATCTGGTTGACCGCGGCGATCCACCAGTCCCGGTCCCCCGGGCGGATCCGGATCCGCCCGTAACCGACGTCCAGCATGGCCAGGTGCCCGGACACAAGGAAGCAGACGCAACCGGCCATGTCCGGGAACCAGATCCAGGTGTTGCTCTGGCGGGGTGTGAACCCCTCCGCGAACGCCGCCACCAGGCTGACCGCGAACAGCAGCGTCCCCACGAACAGCACGAGCGCGCTCGACCGTGCACGGGACCCGGACGACGTCGCCACGATCGAGAGCCAACCACCGAGGCTGAAGAAGAAGCCGCCGACCAGGTAGGTGACGTTCACGGTGGGAAGCTCCGCCCCCGTCTGGGCGAGGAACGCTCCGGCGGCGAACAACGAGCCGCCCAGCGTGAACGACCAGCCGGCGAGGGAATTGTCCCGGCGCCTTCGTTGCGCGCTCTGCGCGACGGAGCTCTCGTCAGGCATCGTGCGAGCCGGTCACGAGTTCGAGAACACCGCTGGACCGCCGTCCCCCTCGCCTTCGCTGCCCGGCCCGCGGCCGGCCCAGCTCCAGGCGTACGCCGGGTCCTCGGCGGCGAGCCCGCCCTCGCCCAGGTCGAGTGGGGCAAAAGTGTCGACCATGACCGCGGACTCCTCGAAGTACTCGACGCCGAGGGAGGCCTCGATCGCCGACGGCTGCGGACCGTGGGCGTGGCCGCCCGGGTGCAGCGAGATCGAGCCGATGTTGATGCCCGACCCCTTGCGGGCCTCGTAGTCGCCGCCGACGTAGAACATGACCTCGTCGCTGTCGACGTTGGAGTGGTAGTAGGGCACCGGGATCGCCAGCTCGTGGTAGTCGACCTTGCGCGGCAGGAAGTTGCAGATCACGAAGTTGTGGCCCTCGAAGACCTGGTGCACCGGGGGCGGCTGGTGGACCTTCCCGGTGATCGGCATGTAGTCCTCGACGTTGAACGTGTAGGGGTAGAGGCAGCCGTCCCAACCCACGACGTCGAATGGGTGGGTCGCGTAGGTCATCCGGGTCCCGAGCACGGCGCCGCCGGCCCGGTGCTTGACCAGCACCTCGACGTCGCTCCGCTGATCACTGGCCTCGACCACCAGGGTCTCCGTGGGCCCGTACAGGTCGCGTTCGCAGTACGGCGCGTGCTCGAGGAACTGCCCGAACCGGGAGAGGTAGCGCTTCGGCGGGGCGATGTGGCTGTTGGCCTCGATCGCGTAGAGCCGGCACGGCTCGGCCGGCAGCCACCGGTGAGTCGTGGCCCGCGGGACGACGACGTAGTCACCGGTTCGATAGGACAGCGCCCCGAACACCGTCTCCACGACGCCGGTGCCGGACTCGACGTAGACGCACTCGTCGCCGATCGCGTTGCGGTAGTAGGGCGACTCCCCGGCGTCCGCGACGACATAGCTGATCCGGACGTCGTTGTTGCCGAGCACGAGCCGGCGACCGGTGACAGGGTCCGCGGTGACGCCATCCTCGAAGAGCCCGTGCAGCTTCAGGTGCCGCGGCTTGAGCGGGTGGTTGGGGGTGCGGGTCTGGTCGGGCAGCTCCCATACCTGGCTGTCGACGATCGCCGACGGAACGCCACGGTGGTAGAGCAGCGAGGAGTCCGAGGAGAAGCCCTCTTCTCCCATCAGCTCTTCGCGGTAGAGGTTGCCCTCGGGGTCGCGGTGCTGGGTGTGCCGCTTGGGCGGGACGGCACCGACGCTGCGGTAGTGAGCCATGAGTCCTCGCGGTGTCCTTTTATCGGACTTGTCCGTCCGATATTCGCTTGGTCGTTAGAGTAGCGCTCGTGTCAACGGAACTTGCCGAACCCTGGGTGGGCCTGGTCGACGACGCCGCCATCTTCCCACCCGGCGACAGCCCGCTGAGCGACGCCGTTGCGGCCTACTCCTCCCGCCTCGACGAGTGGTACGCCGACCTGGTCGGCTCCTTCGTCGTCAAGGACGTGGACGTGCCGAACGTGGGCGCACGCCTCCCCCTCTCGGTCGTCGTGACCGGTGGCGCCGGCGCGCTCGCCGGCGCGGCGAAGCTCGCCACCAGGGCCGGGCACCCCGTGGCCGGCCTCGAGATCGCCCTGCGCGACCTCGACGACCTGGCCGGCAACGCGCGTCGGGTCGTGGCCGCGGTCGACGGCGCCCGCTCGGAGGGCCTGCTCGATGACGAGACCCCGGTCCACGTGGAGCTGCCGCACGTCGGCTCGACCGCGAGCTGGTTGGCTGCTGCCGACGAAGTGGCCGCCGCCGAGCTCCGCCTGAAGTTCCGGACCGGGGGGCTGGAGGCGGACGCCTTCCCCGCCGCACACGCCCTCGCTCGCTGGATCGATGCCGCGCTCGATCGGGAGACCGCCTTCAAGTGCACGGCGGGCCTGCACAACGCCGTGCGCCACACCGGTGACGACGGGTTCGAGCACCACGGCTTCCTCAACGTGCTGCTCGCCACCCGGCTCGCCTTCGACGGCACTGGTGCCGACGACGTCGTCGCGGTGCTCGAGCAGCGGCAGGCCGAGTCACTGCTCGCGCTCTGGAAGGACCAGGGCGATCAGGCCATGGCGCGCGCCCGCCGATGGTTCACGTCCTTCGGCTCGTGCAGCGTGACCGAACCGCTCGACGACCTGATCTCACTCGGACTCGTGGAGGACCCCGCATGAACACCTGGGTGGACGGAGCCGCCGGCTCCCTGTTCGACGTCGACAACCTGCCGTACGGCGTCTTCTCCCTGCCCGGCGAGGAGCCGCGGGTCGGGGTGCGGATCGGCGAGCACGTGCTCGACCTGGCGCCGGTCGCGGCCGCCGAGATGCTCGACGTGCACCACGTCTTCGAGGAACCGACGCTCAACCCGCTCATGGCCGAAGGGCCGCAGGTCGCCGCGTCGATCCGCCAGTGGATCACGGGCTTGCTGACCGACGAGACCGAGCGCGGACTGGTCGAGCCCCATCTGCTGACCCTGGGCGACGTCGAGCTGCACCTGCCGGTCGAGGTCGCGGACTACGTCGACTTCTACTGCTCCCTCGAGCACGCCACCAACGTCGGCCGGATCTTCCGCCCCGACGCCGAGGCGCTGCTGCCGAACTGGAGGCACCTGCCGGTTGGCTACCACGGCCGCGCCGGCACCGTCGTGGCCAGCGGGACCGACGTGGTTCGCCCGTCGGGTCAGCGGAAGCCGCCGGACGCCGACGCGCCGACCTACGGCCCCAGCACCCGCCTCGACATCGAGGCCGAGCTCGGCTTCGTGGTCGGCGCTCCTTCGACGCTCGCCTCGCGGGTCGGCGTCGACGACTTCGCACGACACGTGTTCGGGCTGGTCGGCCTCAACGACTGGTCGGCCCGCGACATCCAGGCGTGGGAGTACGTGCCGCTGGGACCCTTCCTCGGCAAGTCCTTCGCGACCTCGATCTCCCACTGGGTGACGCCACTGGCCGCGCTCGACGCGGCGTGGGTCGACCTGCCCGGCCAGGACCCTGAGCCGCTCCCCTACCTGCGGGGCTCGGCGGCCCGTGGTCTCGACATCGAGGTCGAGGTCGAGCTCAACGGCGAGGTCGTGAGCCGCCCGCCGTACGCCTCGATGTACTGGTCCCCGGCCCAGATGCTCGCCCACATGACCGTCAACGGCGCCTCCCTGCGCACCGGCGACCTGTTCGCCTCCGGCACCGTCTCCGGTGCCGAGCGCGAGCAACGCGGCTCCTTCCTCGAGCTCAGCTGGGGCGGCAAGGAGCCGTTCGGTGACGGGCGCAGCTTCCTGGAGGACGGCGACGAGGTGGTGCTGCGCTACACCGCACCCGGGTCCGCCGGCGGCCGCATCGCCCTCGGCGAGGTCGCGGGCACCGTCGTACCCGCCACCGCCTGAGACCCCCTAGCCTTGGCGCGTGGGCCTGCTGACTCCCCTCGCCGTCAAGATCGGCTCGATCTCCTGGATGCCGAAGCTGCTTCCGCAGATCGTGAACGTCGACAAGGCGCTTCAGCGCATGTCTCGCGGGCGGGTCAGCGTGCTGGACGTCGCCGGCCTGCCCAACCTTGCCCTGACCGTGCCCGGCCGGAAGTCTGGCGTTCCGCGCACCACTCCCCTGCTCTGCGTTCCGCACGAGGGCGGCTGGCTGATCGCGGGGTCCTACTTCGGCGGCCCCAAGACCCCGGTGTGGGTCTACAACCTCCGGTCCGCCGACGCCGCCGAGATCCGGTTCGACGGCTCGGTCCACGTGGTGTCCTGGCGCGAGGTGAAGGGCGAGGAGCGGGCGGCGATGTGGCAGGTCATGCTCCGCACCTGGCCCAACTTCGCGCTCTACGAGCAGCGCACCGACCGGACCATCCCGGTCTTCTACCTCACCCCGAGCTGAGCCGACCCCACTACTGTGGCGGGCGTGCAGCAGCTCGGTCAGTACCCCGCTCCCGGACACGTCGTGGCCCACATCAGCGACCCTCACCTGCTCGCCGGCGGAGCGCGGCAGTACGGCGTCATCGAACCCGAAGCCGGCCTGAGGCTCGCCCTCGAGCGACTCACGCGTCTCGACCCCGTCCCCCAGGCGCTGGTGTTCACCGGCGACCTCGCCGACCTGGCCGAGCCGGCGGCGTACGCCCGGCTCCGGGAGCTCGTCGAGCCCGTCGCCGAGACCCTGGGGGCGGCCGTGGTCTGGGTGATGGGCAACCACGACGAGCGGGCGCCGTACGCCCGCGGCCTGTTCGACGAGGACGGCGACGGCCCTCAGGACCGGGTCCACGAGGTGGCCGGGCTGCGGATCGTCGCCCTCGACACCAGCGTGCCCGGCTACCACCACGGTGACCTCACTGACGAGCAGCTGGCGTGGCTGACCGACGTGCTCGCGACGCCGGCGCCCCACGGCACCCTGCTGGCGATGCACCACCCCCCGATCCCGGTGCCGATGATGCCGGCCGCCGAGATCATCGAGCTGGCCGACCAGCAACGCCTCGCCGACGCCATCACCGGCACCGACGTCCGCGGCATCCTGGGCGGCCACTTCCACTTCTCGACCTACTCGACGTTCGCCGGCGTACCGGTCTCCGTCGCGGCTGCCACGTGCTACACCTCGGACCCCGCGCCGCTCGCCAGGTTCGTCTCCGGCGTGGACGCCCACCAGGCGGTGACGATGCTGCACGTCTACGACGACCGCATCGTGCACACGATCGTGCCGCTCGCGCAGGCGCCCGAGCTCAGCGGCTACCCCTCCGACGTCCGCGCGCAGGTGGAGGCCCTCAGCGCCGACGAGCGCCGCGAGCTGCTCTCGCGCAAGGACTCGCCGTTCTACAGCGGCGGGGAAGCCAAGGTCTGACCCGAACCCCTAGACCTAGACGCCCTCGCGGTCGACGAAGCCGGGGTGCACGAAGGGCTCCCCGCGCTTCATCTGCTCGACCGCGCCGGGGTGGAGGCGGTGCAGGTGGGCGATCGCCCGGCGCCGGTAGCGCAGCACCTGGACCGCCCCGAGGCCCCAGAAGAGGTACTGCACCGACAGCGCCACCCGGAAGTCGTCGAGCCCGTACGCCGCCACGCCGGACGGCTCCTGCCACTCCAGCAGCATGCCGACCAGCCCCATGGTCAGCAGCGAGGCCGAGAATCCGCCGACATTGACGATCCCGTTGGCGCGGCCCGACTCGGTCAGCGGGGTGAACGACCGGGCGAGATCGAAGCCGACCATGGAGGCCGGACCCCCGGACGCGGTGACGCAGACCAGGATCACCAGCAGCCACATGGGTGCCGGCTCGTCGCGCATGAGCACCAGCGTCCAGACGGTCACCATCGACGCGACCACGCCCAGCACGATCCAGGACCGGTAGAACGGGAAGCGGCCCACCAGCCAGCTCAGCACCAGCCCGGCGACCACGACCCACGCGATCATCACCATCAGCAGGGTGCTCGCCGTCGTCGGCGACAGGCCCTGGCCGCGCACGAGGAACGGAAAGCCCCACAGCATCGTGAACACCGTCATCGAGAACTGCGACACGAAGTGTGACCACATCCCGAGTCGGGTGCCGGGATTGCCCCACACCAGCCGCAGACTGCGGGCCAGCGCACGCAGCCGGATCGGGGTGACTCGGTCGTCGGGGTAGGGCGAGTCCGCGACCACCAGAGCCACCGCCACCATCAGCAGAACGCCGACCGTCGAGGCGACGGCGAACGACCGGGTCCAGCCGAGGTTCGCCAGAGCCCAGGACAGCGGCGCCGCGGCCACGATCGCCCCCAGCTGCCCGACCTGCCCGGTCATCTGGGTCGCGAACGGTGCCTGCTTCGGCCGGAACCAGGCCGCCACCAGCCGGATGATGGAGACGAACACCATCGCGTCGCCCGCGCCGAGCAGCGCGCGAGCCGCGACGCCGACTGGAAACGTGGTCGCGAACGCGAAGACCAGCTGCCCGATGGTCATCAGCACCAGGCCGGTCAGCAGCATCGCCCGCGATCCGAACCGGTCGAGCAGCACCCCGACGGGGATCTGCATGCCGGCATACACGACCAGCTGGAGCACGGTGAAGAACGCCAGAGCGGTGGCCTCGATCTCGAACCGCTCGGCGGCGAGCAGCCCGGCCACGCCGAGCGAGCTGCGGTTGAAGACGGCCAGCAGGTAGACCGAGAGGCCCACACCCCAGACGGCCCACGCACGACTACTGCCGACCCTGGAGTCGACCGCCTCCGTCACCGCAGGGCCGCGCGATCGGGCCCGGAACGGGCGACGGCCCCGCACGGGATGCGCGGGGCCGTCGTCGTCATGTGGCAGGTGAAGGATTCGAACCTTCGAAGGCAAAGCCGACGGATTTACAGTCCGCTCCCATTGGCCGCTCGGGCAACCTGCCGTGCTGAGGCAGCCGGTGTTGGCCGGCTGGCAGCAAGACGGAAGAATAGCGCAGCGCCATCGGCAGACGAAAAGCCCACGACCCCCACCGGGGCCGGTCAACAGGAGGACACATGGCGGACTCGAGCTTCGACATCGTGAGCAAGATCGATCGTCAGGAGGTTGACAACGCGCTCGGACAGACCGCCCGCGAGATCGCCACCCGGTTCGACTTCAAGGGCACAGGGGCCACCATCGAGTGGAAGGGCGACCAGGCGATCGAGATCACCGCGTCGGCCGACGACCGCGCGAACGCCGTACTCGACGTGTTCAAGGGCAAGCTGGTCAAGCGCAACCAGAGCCTGAAGATCCTCGACGCGTCCGAGCCGCGGCCCTCCGGTCAGCAGAGCAAGATCGGGATCACGCTCAAGGAGGGGATCACCTCCGAGGATGCCAAGAAGATCTCCAAGCTGATCCGCGACGAGGGGCCCAAGGGTGTCAAGGCGCAGATCCAGGGCGACGAGCTGAGGGTGTCGTCGAAGAAGCGCGATGACCTTCAGGCGGTGATCGCCCTGGTGAAGCAGCAGGACTACGACTTCGCGGTGCAGTTCACCAACTACCGCTGATCAACGGCGTTCTGAGCGCGCGCCCCTGGGTTCTATCTGACAGTTGTTCAGCGACGCGCCTGCGAAACGTCCGCACCGACTTGAGGGCGCTCGATCTGGATGGCACGTGACCGGCCGATGAGGGCCGCTCAGGGCTGGACCTCGGGTGCCGCCGGGAGGATTCTTGATGCCGGCTTGCCGGATTCGAGCATCGGCCCCCCGCCCTGCGTGAGGTAGGCGTGCACGTTAGCTGCGAGTTCCGCGATAGGCCGGGGCGGAAGGTACGCGGACGCACCCGCATCAAGCAGGCGGCTGACGGGACCTGAGTAGCGAACGCCCAGTTCCTCGTCCTCGATCTCGGTGATCAACACTCGTGCGTTGGGGAACTGCTGCCGAAGGAGCCCGAGCAGCTGAGGGCTGACGGGGTGGGTCAGGAGCACGTCGGTGCTGGCCGGCGCCTCGTGGATGTCGACCACGATGTAGTCGTCACCGAACTCGTCGGACAGGCGACGCAGGGCAGCTTCCGAGAGCCGCATCGCGGTCGCGACGACCGATACGCCATCGGGGGCTGACTCCGTCGAGCCGTGTTGTCTGGGGCTCTCGATCACGGTTCCTTCCAGCACGTTCGCGCAGAACTCGAGCGAGCCGATCGCGTGGCCGGACCGAATGAGAGTGATGCTCTCGCCGGCAATGGCCGCTTCCACGGCGGCAGACACGTCCGGAGATAGCCCCTCGACGTCCAGGCGCGGGGCAATACCTCGTTGGCGACTCATAACCTCACGCGTCCTGCACGGACTCGCTGCTGGTTCACCTCGGGCATGCCTCACCCAATCACGGAGACAGACTCAATCCAGCGAGGTCTGCGGCAGAACAAGACATCCGCTTCCGCCGCGATGAGCGCTCTCTTGCCGATGAGCGTGCGTCAGTCAAACGCGACGCTGCACTAATTGGCGGCGACGAGCGCTGTCTCGTACTCGGTGACGGTCAAAGACGAACGGCCCCAATCCGCTCAGATCCCAGTCGCGGTGACCAGTGCGAAAACCAGTCCAGGTCACCGTGGCGTCCCCGACCTCAACTTGGGCGATGAGTGGCCAGCAGCTCGGTTCTCCGCAAACGCAGCCGAGGAGGATCGTTTCTCCGTCGCCGAACTCGTCGCCGAACTCCACCTCGTCCGGCTCGCCCATGAAGTGCCTCGAGCCTCGGCCGACGGTTGACGGGCTCGGCCAGGCGTACTTCCCCGCGAGTGACACGTTGCCCTCGGCGTCCGCGAACGGTTGCTCGACGACCCGGGCGAGGTCTTGCAGTTTGTGGCCGTCGACATAGATCGCCACCACCGGGAAGGGGCCTTCGCCTGCCAGCTCCTCCAGCTCAATTCGGAAGGCCACGCTGTCCATGACGGCAGCGTAATCGCCGGGCGTCAGATGACCGGATGTTCCGGCACTCGGTGCTCGCTCATGCCGCGATCCGCTCGTGCCGTTAGGTGGTCGCGCGGAAACCACGGCGAAATTGGTTCAGCGTCGGAGGACTTCGAGTTTCGCGTCCACGAGGCTGCGAACCAGGTCGTCTGGTAGCGGTCCGTCGACTGGAAAGTGGAGCGAGCCGCTTGTGCACTCATATCCGCTGAGGCGGTCGCCGAGACCTGGAAGCACTTCGCCGCTGTGAGGCAGGTACGCGAGATGATTCTTGAACGCCGCGAAGCCGGCGACCACCTTCCCGTCGACCCGGAAGGCCGGCATGCCGTAGGAGATGCATTCCTCGGCGTCAGGGACGACCGCCCGGATCGATCGACGTAGAGCTTCGAGTGTGCTCCGTTTCGGCTCGTCGAGCCCTGCCAGGTAGGCATCCACCTCGTCTGCTGTCATGGCAGACAGTCTCCTCGTGTTTGCCGGCGACCGCAGACAGCCACGCGCAACCGATGTGCGGGCGGAGCCGAGGACGTCATACGGACGGTGCAGCCGCTTGCTCCGCCCGTAGGACGTCTTGCGATCGATGCCGTCCAGAAGGCCCGGAACTGCCGCCGCCGCGTTCCGCGGAGTTCGCACCCCCGACGAGCCCCATTCCTGCATAGTCCACCCATGGCCGACACGAGCACGCAGCCCAATGCCCGCTTCGGGCTGACGCGGCGCCGGGTGACGATCCTGGCGATGCTTGCACTGTTCGTGCTCGCGTTCGTGGTCGGCACCCGGAACCCGCACACCTCCGAGACGACCGCGTTCTGTGACACGACACATGAGTCGATCCGCTGTTAGCCCGACCACGACGAGCCGTACGTCGTCGTGCACGAAGACGGGCTCTGGCAAGACGCCAACCATGTCTGGCGCCGCGGTCGCCCCGACTGCCTGCAGGGCACGGGTGACGAGGTCGGTCCGGTTCGTCTGGGCGTCGTCGGAGGCAGTGACGACGGGATGGCGTGGGAGCAGGTCGTGTGGGTCGGCTGCCTGTGAGAGGACCGAGCGGTTGGTTTGGCGGCACGGTCCTGCCGAGGCAGCGTTCATTACTTCAGCCGCAGGACCAACGACCGTGTTGCCGCTCGACCTACTGCGGATCAACGAACTGACCCATGGGTGGACCGGCGGAACGTCATACGTCCTGAGCGCTATAGCCGACGATCCGCATGACGTTGTGCCGTCAGTTCACGCGGCGTTGAGTGCGGCATCGCGTGACCGCTCATGCCTGCGATCCGCTCGCTCACAACGTACTGAGCGACGGGCTCCTCAGTGGCGCTGAGGTACGAGCCGAGAAGGTAGCCGTCGGACTCTCCTGCCGCGCCGGCTCGGACGCTTCGATGGCGGGCCGTCCAGGATTCCCCATTGCGCCTGATTGGTAGTTTCGTCGCGATGCACTCACTCCAGGACGCGGTGGACGAGGCTGCGGAGCGCGCCGGGTTCTCCGGCGTCGTCCGTGTCGACCGCTTGGGCGAGGCCGAGGTGTCCGCGGCGTTCGGGCTGGCCGACAGGGCCCACGGGATCTCCAACACGGTCGACACCCTGTTCGCGACCGCTAGTGGGTCGAAGGGGCTGACCGCGCTGGCGGTCATGGGCCTGGTCGAGCGAGGGGCGCTCGAGCTGAGCACGACGGCGCGTTCGTTGCTCGGTGACGACCTGCCTCTGATCGCCGGCGAGGTGACGATCGAGCAATTGCTGGCACACCGGTCCGGGATCGGCGACTACCTCGACGAGGACGCCATCCACGACATCAGCGACTACGTGATGCCGGTGTCGGTGCACGAGCTCGCAACAACTGAGCAGTTCCTGCCGGTGCTGGACGGGTATGAGACCGTGTTCCCCGCCGGCGAGCGGTTCGCGTACAACAACGGCGGCTATGTCGTGCTCGCGTTGTTGGCCGAACGGGCGAGCGGGGTGGACTTTCACGATCTGGTTCGCACCCTGGTCTGCGAGCCGGCGGGCATGGTTGACACCACGTTCCTCCGCAGCGACGAGCTCCCCGGCCGCGCCGCTCTGGGCTACCTGTCGGACGACGGCCTGAGAACCAACGTGTTTCATCTCCCCGTGCTCGGCAATGGAGACGGAGGCATCTACTCGACCGCTGCTGACTTCAGCACCTTCTGGGATGCACTCTTCGCTGGCCGAATCGTCTCCTCGGAACGGGTCACCGAGATGTTGCGCCCGCACAGCAACTGGCCGGAGGAGTCCAAGCGGTACGGCCTCGGGTTCCACCTCCACGCGACGGGCGACGCGGTCTGGCTCGAGGGGTACGACGCCGGCGTCTCGTTCGCCAGCCTGCACCAGCCCTCGACGTCGATCACCTACACAGTCATCTCCAACTGGTCACAGGGTGCCTGGCCGATCGTCCAGCTGCTCGACGAGCGGGTCGGCCTCCGATAACACCTGATCTGCCGCGACCCACTCCTCGCTCGTGCCGAGTTGCGGATCTCGCCACCGCCCCGCAAGGTGCGGGGTGGCTGGCGGGATTCGCGCCGGAGTGAAGCTAGGGTCAGTCCGGTGAACCGCCGATGAGCAAGATGGATGATCTGCGCGCCATGCGCGAGGCTCGTTATGAGGAAGGGGCGGCCCGGGCTGCCGCAAAGCCCCAGGCCGCGCGGAAACGGGCGGAGCGACCAGTTCCGAGAAGAGTCGAGGCCCGGCCTCCCGAAGCCGAGCCCGAGCTGCAGTTGTGCGGCCATCGCGCGATCAGCGGGCGCACCTGCACACGCGAACACGGACACGCGGCCAAGAGCCACCGCTACTCCTGACCCGGCCCCATTGCAACCGCGGCGAACGTCCGCTGTGCCGCGATCCGCTCGGAATGTCGACGACGGTCACGCCGATGAGCCGGCTGCTCGCCTGTTCACGTCCTTCGGCCTGCCGCCCTGGCTCGGGGGCTACGGGAGGAACTCCCGCATCGCCGCGAGAACGTCGTCACGGTGGTCGAGGAACAGATAGTGGTTGCCGCGGATCTCGACGACTTGACCATGTGGCGTCTCCGCGGCGAAGCGGTCACGACAGGCGACCCGCCACGTCGCACCGCCCCCCTCCCACTGGTCCCCGACGGCATAGATGGCCAGCGCGGGTGCGGTGATGTCGGAGTACGGGTGTCGGAACGCGTTCAGGGCTTGGACGAACGGTGTGAAAGCCGCATTGGAGAGCTTGTCCACCACTGACCCGTCCGCATGCTTGTCCACGGAGGTGCGCAGCATCGCGTCGAGGGCGGGCCCCCAGATGCCGTCGGGGAGCACGGAGCGGACGAAGTCGACGTAGTCTTCGTATGACGAGAACCGGTCCGGGCTCTCAGCCTCATCCGACCCCTCTGGTCTGTCGGCCCAGTCGTAGGCGCCGTCGAGGTAGACGACGCTGGCGACGCGTCCGGGATGGCGGGCGGCCAGGGCTGAGACCTCGCCCCCTCCCATCGAGTGCCCTACTGCGTGGGCACGCGCGATGCCCAGGGCGTCGAGCAGTCGTCGCGCGTCCTCGGCGCCGTCGGCGAGCGCGTGGCCGTCTTGAACCTGGTCGGTCAACCCGTGCCCGCGCCGGGTGAGGGCGAGCACCCGGAACCGGTCGCTCAAGTGCGGAGCCAGCTCCGCGAATACGTGTGCGGTGCAGCCCAGGCCGGCCAGCAGCAGCATGGGGTCTCCGTTGCCGTCCCAGTCCAGATAGTGGAAGCGGACACCGTCGAGGGTGACGAACTGGTCGGAGGGAATTTCGATGGGATCCGGCACCGAGTGACGGTACCGCCTCAAGCCGGGGTCGTGGCCCGCGCTCAGAGCCGGGCACTCATCCCGACCACCGGATGTGAGCGCGGTCGATCTCCGACCCTCGGCATGGCTCAGGAACCTCTACCGGTGTGCACGTGCACTCTCAGCACGCTGGTCATCGGCACGAGCAGTGACCCAGCGGGACGTGCGCCTGACGTCTGTTGCGACGCCCGGATCTGCCGCGAGCCCCTCGGTCGTGCTGCCAGCCCTGCACGGATACTTCTGACCAGAGCTCCGGATCGGAGAGCGTCTGGGCGGGGCTCCCGGTTAGTGAAGTCGCTACGGTCGCGTCCATGGAATCGCACGGTGCAACGCCAAGCCCCCGTTCGTCCTCGGCGATCCATCGCTTCCCGGAGGCGCGCGGATCTGCCTGCGGGCCGCCGCCCGGCCGGACTCACTCTTGGGGGCACCCTCCCGTTCGAGCCAAGCGCTCGCGACTCAGATACCGAACCGGCTTGCCGAGCGACTCCGCGTAGGCAATCTCCCGTCGGGTTGACTCACCTACGTAGCCGCCCGGATCCACGATGTACACCTCGTCAGCCATGCGAATCTTTTGGAAGTGCACGCCGCCGAGCCGCCCCTTCAGGTCCGAGCTGTCGGCCGTCCCGTCGTAGTCCGGCAGATCGGGGAGGCTGAACATTCCGAGGCTGATCACGACGCAACCTTCCATCGTGAGCCGCTGGTTGACCTCCGCGAACTCAGCCTCAAACTTGGTCGAGCCGCAGAGCGTGATGACTTTCGCCTCACGCTCGGCCGACTGCGGCGCCTGCTGGTCCTCCATGAGGTTCATGATCGGTGAACGGCAGGACGAGTCCATCGCCGCCCCCTGGACGTCCGCTCAAGCCGCTGAGCGGTTCCGGCGATGGGCCCGACCGCAGGCCTCGCACATGTGATGAACGCCCGGCGGCCGGTGAGTTGATCCCGCCTGAGCAGGTCAGTCACGGGCGCATCGTTCGCGATGAGCTCGATGCTCAGTGGCTCGTCGCCGGTTGCGACTCACCGCTCCCTTGCGAACTCGGGCCTGACCCGTCGCGAGGCAATGGAGGCCAGCCAGCTGCTTCCCAGGCCCATGGGAGTTGACTTCAAGTCAACTTGAAGTTGCACGCTCCTGACATGAAGCATCACGAGCAGTCAGTCAAGGTCGCCGTGATCACCGGCGCCTCCGAGGGCTTGGGTGCGGCGATCGCGCGAGAGCTGGACCGGCACGGGTGGGTACTGGTCCTCGACGCCCGCGACGCCGCCCGCCTGGACGCGTCCGTGCAGGGGCTGGACCGCGCACACCCGATCCCAGGTGACGTCACGGATGCGGAACACCGCGCTGAGCTGGCGGCCCAGGCCGACGAGCTGGGGGGTGCCAGCCTGCTGGTCAACAACGCCAGCACCCTCGGCGCAAGCCCCCAACCCACCGTCGCCGACCTCTCGCCCGAGGTCCTCGAAGCGGTCTTCCGCACCAACCTGCACGCGCCGGTGGAGCTGGTCCGGCAGCTGCTGCCGCAGCTGCGCACGACCGGCGGCACGGTGCTCAACATCAGCTCCGACGCTGCCGTCGAGGGCTATCCGGGCTGGGGCGCGTACGGCGCCTCCAAGGCCGCCCTCGACCAGGTGAGCCGGGTCCTGGCGGCCGAGGAGCCCGGCCTGCGCGTGTATGCCGTCGACCCCGGCGACATGCGGACCCGGATGCACCAGGACGCGTTCCCCGGCGAGGACATCTCCGACCGGCCACCCCCCGACGTCGTCGTACCCCACCTGCTGGCACTCCTCACGAGCGACCTCCCCAGCGGGCGCTACCGAGCCTCCGAGATCGCGGTACCTGCCGGGGCGGGCCGATGACCGGATCGACGGCGTTCGAGCCCACTCCCGACCCGAGTGCCGGCACCGAGGCCACCACCACGCCCGAGTCCCGCGGTCTCGCTCGCGACGGGGTGCAGATGCTGGTCGCGCGGCCGGCGCTGCTCGCCCATCGCCGGGTCATCGACCTCCCCGACGAGCTGGGTGCCGGCGACCTGCTGGTGGTCAACACCTCGGGGACCCTTCCCGCTGCCGTCGACCTCGACAGGGAACATGCCGGCCAGGCCGTGCACGTCTCCACACAGCTCGACGACGGCGCCTGGGTGGTGGAGGTACGTCGTGCCGACGGAACCGGACCCGCCGGCGTCACCGAGGGCGAGGTCCTGCGTCTGCCCGGTGGGCTCCGGCTCCGGGTGACCGGGGCGCACCCGCCCGGACAGCAACGGCTGTGGCGGGCGGTGCCCTCGCCATGGCACGACACCGCTGACTACCTGACCGAGCACGGGCGCCCGATCGGCTACCGCTACCTGGACTCGCCCGTGCCGCTGGCCGACCTGCAGAACGTCTACGCCGACCGGGCCGGCAGTGCGGAGATGCCCAGCGCCGGCCGACCGCTCACCGAACGGGTGCTGGTGCGACTGGTCAGTCGGGGTGTCGTGGTCGTCCCAGTCGTGCTCGACACCGGCGTCTCCAGCCAGGAGGCGCACGAGCCGCCGCAGCCCGAGCGGTTCACCGTCCCCGACGTCACCGCCCGACTGGTCAACGAGACCCACCGGGTGGGACGCCGGGTGGTCGCCGTCGGAACCACGGTGGTGCGTGCCCTCGAGACGGTGGCCGACCGCAACGGTCGCGTGCACCCCGCGACGGGCTGGACCAGCCTGGTCCTCGGGCCGGAGCGGCCGGCCCGAACGGTGGACGGGCTCCTCACCGGTCTGCACGATCCACACGCCAGCCACCTCGACCTGGTCGAGGCGGTGGCCGGCGCCCCGCTGGTGCGTGACGGCCTACGCGGCCGCCACCACGTCGCCGACGGCGTACCTGTGGCACGAGCTCGGCGACACGATGCTGTTCCTGCCCTGACCTCGCCGCGAAGGGCCCCGCCGACGGAGCGAGGATGGCCTGTCGCCTGCTCGGCCACACAGGTGGGGGCTGGTCAGCCGGCAGCCATCGCCGGGACGACTGCCGCCCCGGCCGCCGGCGTCAGCCAGACCTTGACGTGCTCCTCGAGCCCGATCGCCTGCGCGTGAGTTCGGGTGAGCACGACGGTGACCTCGTCCCCCGCCTCGGTCATCACGGTCGCGCGCACCTCGAAGCCGACCCGCAGCACCCGGAGGACGTAGCCCGGCGTGGCTCCGGCCAGCCCGGGCACCGCCGAGATCTCGATGTCGTGCGGCCGGATGTTGATCCCGTTGAGCCTGGTGACCTCGCCCAGGAACCCCATCACGAAGTCGCTGGCCGGCTCGTCGTACAGCTCTTCGGGGCTGCCGATCTGCTCGACCCGGCCGTCGTTGATCACGACGATCTCGTCGGCGACCTCGAGGGCCTCCTCCTGGTCGTGGGTGACGAACACCGTCGTCACGTGCACCTCGTCGTGCAGCCGCCGCAGCCAGTCGCGCAGCTCCTTGCGGACCTTGGCGTCGAGTGCGCCGAACGGCTCGTCGAGCAGCAGCACGGTCGGCTCGACGGCGAGCGCCCGGGCCAGCGCCATCCGCTGACGCTGTCCACCGGAGAGCTGGGAGGGCATCCGGTCGGCGAACTGCGACAGGTGCACCAGCTTGAGCAGCTCGTCGACCCGCTCGGCCACCTCGGCCTTGGACTTCTTCCGGATCTCCAGGCCGAAGGCGACGTTCTTGGCCACCGACATGTGCTTGAACACCGCGTAGTGCTGGAAGACGAAGCCGACGTTGCGCTTGCGCGGGGGGAGCTTCGTGGCGTCGACGCCTTCGATCCCGATCGTGCCCGAGTCAGCGGACTCGAGCCCCGCGATGATCCGCAGCAGGGTCGACTTGCCGCCACCGGAGGGCCCGAGGAGCGCGGTGAGCTGCCCGGTCGGGATGGTGACGCTGACGTCGTCGAGGGCGACGAAGTCGCCGAACGACTTGGTGACGTTGGAGATCTGGATGCTCATGCGTGTTCCTTCGGTCGCAGGAGGGAGACGACCACGATGCAGAGCACGCTCGCGGCCGCCAGGAGGAAGGAGGTCGCGTAGGCGGCCTCCTGATCGAAGTTCTGGTACTTCTGCTCGACGATCAGCGTCGCTGTCTGGGTCTGGCCGGTGAAGTTGCCGGACACGATCTTCACGGCGCCGAACTCCCCCAGGGAGCGCGCCAGCGAAAGGACCACGCCGTAGACGACGGCCCACTTGATGCTGGGCAGCGTGATCCTGAGGAAGGTCTGCCGGGCGTTGGCCCCGAGGCTGCGGGCCGCCTGCTCCTGGTCGTCGCCGACCTCGGTCAGGACCGGCACGACCTCGCGGATGACGAGTGGGAGGGCCACGAAGCAGGTCGCCATGATCATGCCCGGCGTGCTGAAGATGACCTGGTAGCCGGCCGACTCCAGGGCCGGACCGAACCAGCCGGTGCGCCCGTTGTAGACCAGCAGCAGGGCGAGACCCACGACCACCGGCGAGACCGAGAGCGGCACGTCGATCAGCGCCGAGAGCACCCGCTTCCCGGGGAACTCGTATCGCACCAGCAACATGGAGATGGTCACGCCGAACGCCAGGTTGATCACCACGGCCCAGAACGCGACCTCTGCCGTGAGGAGCAGGGCACTCTGGACGGATGGGTCCTTCAGCGTGTCCGTGAGTGTGGTCAGGCCGTCCGCGAAGGTCTCCACGACGATGTAGGAGACCGGCCAGGCCACGAGGAAGAACACGTATCCGACGGCCACCAGCCGCAGGAGCCACTTGACGGGGGTCGCTACATCAACCACGACGGGCCACCCTTCTCTGGACCACGTCCAGGACGACGATCACGACGAGCGCGATCGCGAGCATCAACGAGGCCACCGATGCTGCGGCGGCGGCGTTGCCGCCCTCGATGAACGAGACGACCCGGACCGAGACCACCTCCGTGCGGAACGGCAGGTTTCCGCTGAGCAGCACCAGCGAGCCGTACTCGGAGATGGCGCGTGCGAACGAAAGCGCAGCGCCGGCCGCGATCGCCGGGAACAGGCTCGGCAGGATGATCCGGCGGAACACCGTCAACCGGTTCGCGCCGAGCGAGGACGCGGCTTCCTCGACGTCGTGCTCGAGCTCCTCCAGCACCGGCTGCACCGTGCGCACGATGAAGGGGAGCGTGACGAACGCCAGCGCCAGGAAGACGGCCTTCTCGGTGTTGGCCCAGTCGACCCCGAGCGGGCTTCCCTTGCCGTACAGCGACAGGAGTACCAGGCCGGCCACGATGGTCGGGAGCGCGAACGGGATGTCGATCACGACGTCCAGCGCACGCTTGCCCCAGAAGCGGTCCCGCACCAGCACCCAGGCGATGACCGTGCCGACGACAACGTTGACCACCGTCACCAGCACCGAGGTGAGGACCGTCAGCTTGATCGCGGCCCACGTCTGGGGGTTGGTCAGCGTCGCGACGTACGCGTCCCAGCCCCCACCCGCGGCGGTCACCACGATCGCGGCGAGCGGGATCAGGACGAGAAGGCTGAACCAGGTGACCGAGATCCCGAGCGCCAGCGAGGAGCCGCGGGTCAGGTTCGTCGGGGTGTGTCCACGCGAGCCGCGGCCCGGCCGGCGCGGTTGCGCCGGCCGGGCCGAGACGTCAGCAACAGCAGTCGTCACTCTTCGCCCTCGGTCCCCGTCTTCGCCTGGAGCTTCGGGATGATGCCCTCGGCGTCGTCGAAGAACTTCGCGTCGGCCTCAGCCCAACCACCGAAGTCGCCGTCGATCGTGTACAGCGTGCTCGGAGTCGGGAACGGGTCAGAGGGGTCGTTGGCTCCTTCGACCTCGGGCAGATCGACGCCGTCCACGACCGGCCGGAAGCCGGACTGGGCGTAGTCCGCCTGCGCCTCGGGGGTGGTGAGGAAGTCGAGGAACGCCTGCGCGGGGTCGGGGGCGTCGCTCGTGACGGCGGCGGGGTTCTCGATCAGCAGGGTGTCGTCCGGAACGACGTAGTCGAAGGGCTCGCCGTTCTGACGAGCCAGGATCGCCTCGTTCTCGTAGGAGAGCAGCACGTCACCGTTGCCCTCGGAGAACGCCGTGGTCGCGTCCCGGCCGGACGCCGGGAGGGCGATGGTGTTCTGGAGAAGCTGGGTGAAGAACTTCTCCGCCTCGGCGTCGCTTCCGCCCGCCCCGGTGACGTGGGCCCAGGCTGCGAGCATGTTCCACTTCGCCGAACCGGAGGAGGCCGGGTTGGGGGTGATGATCTCCACGCCGGGCTTGACCAGGTCGTCCCAGCCCTGGATGTCCTCCGGGTTGCCCTCGCGGACCACGAAGGAGACGACCGAGGACGTGGCGATGCCCTTGGTCTCGTTGTCCTTCCAGTCCTTGGAGACCAGGCCGGCGTCCACGAGCCGCTGCATGTCGGGCTCGAGGGAGAAGTGCACGACGTCGGCGTCGAGTCCGCCCTCGACCGCGCGGCTCTGGTCGCCCGAGGCGCCATACGAGGTCTGGAAGGTAACGCCTTCACCCTCGGAGGTGCCCTCGAACTCCTCGAAAACGGGCACGTTGGCCGCCTCGAGCACCGAGTAACCGACCAGGCTGAGCCGGTCGCCGCCGGTGGCGCCGCCGCTGGCGCCCGAGCACGCGGTCAGGGCGAGAACGCCGGTCAGCGATGCCGCCAGTGCGGCCTTGATCTTGGGAGTCATTTCCATCTCTCTCTGTTGCGCACGCTGCCCCGAGAAGGTGCGTATCTGACTATTGACGAGCAGAGTAGTGGACTTTAGCGACTTAGGCAGAATCTTCCACATCGTGGCGTGTCTCACCCCCGTCCACATCCGGGACGATGCACGCCAGGTTGAGGCGCGGGACTATCGTGGGAAAGTCGTGGCAAGGACCGATGTCCGCGCGAAACTGGAACGCGTTTCAGTTCTCACATACCGCGGGTATCATTGGTCTGGCCAGCCAGCAAGGAGAGGGATGGGAGCGGTGACCAAGCAGGTCAAGCAGCTCGACCGGGTCATCATCCGGTTCGCGGGGGACTCCGGTGACGGCATGCAGCTGACCGGGGACCGTTTCACCCAGGAGTCGGCCGCCTTCGGCAACGACCTGTCGACGCTGCCCAACTTCCCGGCCGAGATCCGCGCGCCGCAGGGCACGCTGCCGGGCGTCTCGTCGTTCCAGGTCCACTTCGCCGACCACGACATCCTCACGCCCGGCGACGCGCCCGACGTACTGGTCGCGATGAACCCGGCCGCGCTCCGGGCCAACCTCGGCGATCTGCCCAAGGGCGCCACGATCATCGTCGACACCCACGACTTCACCTCGCGCAACCTCACCAAGGCGGGCTACTCCGCGAGCCCTCTCGACGACGGCTCCCTCGACGAGTACGCCCTCCACCCCGTCGACCTGACCGGGATGACCGTCGAGGCGGTCAAGGAGTTCGGGCTGTCCCGCAAGGACGCCGCCCGCGCCAAGAACATGTTCGCGCTCGGGCTGCTCTCGTGGATGTACGGCCGCCCGATCGAGTCGACGATCTCCTTCCTCGAACGTCGCTTCGCGCGCGTCCCCGATATCCGCGACGCCAACGTGACGGCGTTCAACAAGGGCTGGCACTTCGGCGAGACCACCGAGGCGTTCGTCGTCTCCTACGAGATCAAGCCGGCCCCGATGGCGCCGGGCACCTACCGCAACATCACCGGCAACCTGGCGCTGGCCTACGGCCTGATCGCCGGGGGTGTGCAGTCCGGTCTTCCGGTCTTCCTGGGCTCCTACCCGATCACCCCGGCCTCCGACATCCTCCACGAGCTGTCGAAGCACAAGTCGTTCGGCGTGACGACGTTCCAGGCCGAGGACGAGATCGCCGGCATCGGCGCCGCACTCGGGGCGTCCTTCGCCGGGAGCCTGGGCGTCACCACGACCTCCGGCCCGGGCATCGCCCTCAAGTCGGAGACCATCGGGCTGGCCGTGATGACCGAGCTTCCCCTGCTGGTCATCGACGTGCAGCGCGGCGGCCCGTCGACGGGCCTCCCGACCAAGACCGAGCAGGCCGACCTGTTGCAGGCGATGTTCGGCCGCAATGGCGAGTCGCCGGTGCCGATCATCGCGCCGCGCTCGCCCGGCGACTGCTTCGACGCGACGCTCGAGGCCATCCGGATCGCGATCACCCACCGCACCCCGGTGATGCTGCTCTCCGACGGCATGCTGGCCAACGGCTCGGAGCCCTGGCGCATCCCCGAGGTCTCCGAGCTCACGCCGATCGACCCCGACTTCGCGACCCAGCCCAACCACGGCGACGGGGACGACAAGGACTTCTGGCCCTACGTCCGCGACGAGGCCACCCTGGCCCGGCCGTGGGCGATCCCCGGCACGCCCGGACTGGAGCACCGGATCGGCGGCCTGGAGAAGGGCGACGGTCACGGCAACATCTCCTACGACCCCGCCAACCACGACTTCATGGTGCGGACGCGTCAGGCCAAGGTCGACCGGATCGCCGAGTCCCTGCCGCCGATGGAGGTCGACGACCCCACCGGCGACGCCAAGGTGCTGGTGCTCGGCTGGGGGTCGACGTACGGACCGATCGGCGCCGGCTGCCGACGCGTGCGCAAGGCCGGCTACCACGTCGCCCAGGCCCACCTTCGCCACCTCAACCCCTTCCCGAAGGACCTCGGTGAGGTCCTCGCCCGCTACGACAAGGTGCTGGTCCCCGAGATGAACCTCGGCCAGCTCAGCATGCTGGTGCGCGCGAAGTACCTCGTCGACGTGATCGGCTACAACCACGTCCGCGGACTGCCACTGAAGGCCGCCGAGCTCGCCGAGGCGATCGGGGAGCTCGTCTCGCAGGCCGAGGGCATCGACGTCGACCTGACCGCACCCGCCGAGGAGGCGATGAAGTGAGCACGACCGAGCTTCCGTTCCCGTCCCACCGCAGCGGTGTCGAGTCGGTGCCGACTACCGAGGAGGCCCAGACCGGCAAGGACTTCACCAGCAGCCAGGAGGTCCGCTGGTGCCCGGGATGCGGCGACTACGCCGTACTCAAGGCCGTGCAGGGCTTCCTGCCCGAGCTCGGCCTGCGCCGGGAGAACATCGTCTTCGTCTCCGGCATCGGCTGCTCGTCGCGGTTCCCCTACTACCTCGACACCTACGGGATGCACTCGATCCACGGACGAGCGCCGTCGATCGCGACCGGCATCGCCACCTCTCGTGCGGACCTCTCGGTGTGGGTGGTCACCGGTGACGGCGACGCACTGTCGATCGGCGGCAACCACCTGATCCACGCCCTGCGCCGCAACGTCAACATGACGATCCTGCTGTTCAACAACCGGATCTACGGCCTGACCAAGGGCCAGTACTCCCCCACCTCAGAACCCGGCAAGGTCACCAAGTCGACCCCGATGGGTTCGGTGGACCATCCGTTCAACCCGGTGTCACTGGCACTCGGCGCGGAGGGCTCGTTCGTGGCCCGCACGATCGACTCGGACCGCAAGCACCTCACCTCGGTGCTCTCGGCGGCGGCGGCCCACCGCGGGACGGCGTTCGTCGAGATCTACCAGAACTGCCCGATCTTCAACGACGGCGCGTTCGACGCGATCAAGGACCGCGACACCAAGGAGGACGCGATCATCCCGCTCGTCCACGGCGAGCCGATCCGGTTCGGTGTGGACGGCGCCAAGGGGCTGATCCGTGACACCTCCACCGGCGGCGTGAAGGTCGCCGAGGTCGCCGAGGTCGGTGAGGGATCGCTGCTCGTCCACGACGCGCACCGTGAGGACCCGACGACCGCGTTCGCCATCTCGCGACTCACCGACGCCGGCTACCTCCACCAGGCCCCGATCGGGATCTTCCGCCAGGTCGACCGACCGACCTACGACGACCAGGCGCGCGACCAGATCACCACCGCCCGGGGCGACACCGACGCGGACTCCCCCGCCCGCCTCGCCGCGCTGATCGGCGGCGGCGACACCTGGACGGTCGTCTAGCTCGTTGAGTTGGGCGTAATGGCCCTGTGAGTTGGGCCCCGTGGCCCCGGTGCGGGGCCTTCATGCCCAACTCGAGGGGCCCTCATGCCCAACTCAACGGGTTGGTCAGGCGGAGCGGGTGGCGACGATGTCGGCGAACGCCTCCAGGGCCTCGCGGACCGGCCCCTGCGGCAGCACGCCCAGCAGGTCCTTGGCCTCCTGGGCGCGGGCGACGACGTAGGCCTTCGCCTCGTCGATGGCGGGGTGCTTGCGGAGCAGGTCGAGCGCTTCGGCGTGGCGGTCGTCGTCGGTGAGGTCGCCGGCGAGGAGCTCCAGCAGCCGGGCGTCGTCGGGGTCCGTCGACTGCCGGGCCATGAGCACCGGCAGGGTCGGCACCCCCTCGCGGAGGTCGGTGCCGGGGGTCTTGCCCGACTCGACGGTGTCGGAGGCGATGTCGAGGATGTCGTCGGAGAGCTGGAATGCAGAGCCGACGATCTCGCCGTACGCGGTGAGGGCCTCCTCGACGTCGCGGGACGCACCGCCGAAGCGGGCGCCGTACCTCGCCGCGGTGGCGATCAGGGAGCCGGTCTTGCCGGCGACGACGTCGAGGTAGTGCGCGAGCGGGTCCTCGCCGGGGCCGGGTGCCACCGTCTCCAGGATCTGGCCCTCGACCAGCTTGGTGAACGTCTGCGCCTGGATGAGCACGGCGTCGGGACCGAGCTCCGCGGTCAGTTCGGAGGACTTCGAGAACAGGAAGTCGCCGGTCAGGATCGCGACGTGGTTGTCCCAGCGGGCGTTGGCGGACTCGGCGCCACGCCGCAGGGCCGCCTCGTCCATCACGTCGTCGTGGTAGAGCGAGGCGAGGTGGGTCAGCTCGACGACGCAGGCGGCGGTCACGACGTCGGAGGAGTCGGGGTGGTCACCGGCCTCGGCGGCGAGGAGGACGAGCAGCGGGCGAAAGCGCTTGCCCCCCGCCTCCATCAGGTGGCGGGCCGCCTCGGTGACGAACCCGGCGCGGCTGCGGACGTGTCCGGAGAGTGCGTCCTCGACGACCGTCATCCGCTCCTGGAGGCGGTCGGCGAGGTCGCTGTCGGTGACCGGCAGAGCCAGCGCGCTGGTGCTGCTCACCTGAGGAATTGTCCCGCACTGCCGGCCAGCTCGAGGACGGGCCCCGGCAGGATGCCGATCGCGAGGGTCGCCGCGGCGCCGACGGCGATGGTGGCTGCGGTGAGCACCGAGGGGCTGGCGACGCTGGGCGCCTCGCCGGTCGGCTCGGAGAAGTACATCAGCACGATCACGCGGACGTAGAAGAACGCCGCCACGATGCTCATCAGGATCGCCGCGATGACCACTGGCCACGCGCCGGCGGAGAGGGCCACCTCGAAGACCGCCCACTTGCCGACGAAGCCCGACGTCAACGGGATCCCGGCCATGGCGAGCAGGAAGAAGGCAAACACCCCGGCCACCACCGGGGCTTCCTTGCCCAGTCCGGCCCAGCGGGAGAGGTGGGTCTGCTCGCCCCCGGAGTCACGGACCAGGGTGACCACCGCGAATGCGCCGAGTGTCGCGAAGCCGTAGGTCACCAGGTAGAAGAGCACCGCCTGGAGTGAGGTGAGCTGGCCCTCCGTGAGCTCGGTGGCGCTCTGCACGCCGAGCACGCCGGTGAGCAGGAACCCGGTGTGCGCCACCGAGGAGTAGGCCAGCAACCGCTTGATGTCGGTCTGCGCGATGGCGAGGACCGAGCCGACCACCATGGTCAGGATGGCGACGATCCACATCATCGGCTGCCAGCTCCAGCGGTCGGCGCCGAACGCGACGTAGAACAGTCGGAGGATGGCACCGAAGGCGGCCACCTTGGTAGCGGCCGCCATGAACGCGGTCACCGAGGTCGGGGCTCCCTGGTAGACGTCAGGGGTCCAGGCCTGGAACGGCGCAGCGCCGACCTTGAAGAAGAGGCCGACGGCCAGCATCCCCATGCCGATCAGCAGCAGGCTCCCGTTACCGACGTCGTTGCGGACCGCCTCGCTGATCGCCCCGAACTCCATCGTTCCGGCAAAGCCGTAGACCAGAGCGATCCCGTAGAGGAAGAAGCCGGAGGAGAACGCACCCAGCAGGAAGTACTTCAGCGCGGCCTCCTGGCTGAGCAGGCGCCGGCGCCGGGCTAGCCCGCAGAGCAGGTAGAGCGGCAGGGAGAGGACCTCCAGGGCGACGAACATGGTCAGCAGGTCGTTGGCGGCCGGGAAGAGCATCATCCCGCCGATCGCGAACAGGACCAGCGGGTAGACCTCGGTGTGCTCCATGCCGGCCGTGGAGGCCCGGCGCTCCGCCTCGGTGCCGGGCAGCGCAGCTGCCTGCCCGGCGAAGGCGGTGACCCCGCCTTCGAGGCGTCGCTCGGCGAAGAGCAGCACACCACCGATCGCAAAGACGAGCACCACGCCCCAGAGGAAGACGCTGGGGCCGTCGACGGCGATCGTGCCCTCGGCGGCGATCAGGCCGCGGGCCACCCCGCCGCCGAGCGTCGGGAGGTTGGCGGCGACGAAGCATGTGCCGACCAGCGCGGTCACGAGGCCGGCCAGGGTGAGCAGGGTCTGGACGGCGTACCGGGCCGAACGTGGCAGGAACGCCTCCACCAGTACGCCGGCGCACGCGACGCCGAAGACGACCAGCATCGGCCACAGCTGGGCGTACTCGATGTGCGGCTTGACGAACAAGACGGTCTCCATCAGTCGCCCTCCTCGGCCGAAGCGCTGCCAGCCGGGCTCACGACCGGCCCGTCGTCGCTGACGCCGGCCTGCTCGAGGCTGGTGTCGACGGTCGGGTTGATCACGTCGAGCATCGGCATCGGGTAGAAGCCGAAGAGCACGAGCGCCAGCACCAGCGGGGCGACCACGCCGACCTCGCGCCGGTCCAGGTCGGTGTAGCCCACGATCCCGGGACCGGGCGGACCGGTCATCGTGCGTTGGTACATCCACAGGGCGTAGATCGCGGCGAGCACGATCGCGGTCACGGCGATCGCTCCGGCCCACCAGGCGTAGTCGAATGCCGAGATCAGGACCAGGATCTCCGAGACGAACGGCGAGAGGCCCGGCAGCCCGCAGGTGGCGAGGCCGGCGATCAGGAACGAACCGGCGAGCACCGGCGCGACCTTCTCGACCCCGCCGTGCATCCGACTCATCAGGGGGGTGCCGGTGCGCCGGATCAGGAACCCGGCGACCAGGAACAGCAGCGCAGTCGCGAGGCCGTGGTTGACCATGTAGAGGATCGCCCCGCTGCTGCCCTCGGCGCTGAACACGAAGATGCCGAGCACGATCAGACCGAAGTGGCTCAGCGACGTGAGGCCGATCAGCCGCAGGATGTCGTCCTGGCCGATGGCGACCAGGGCGCCGTAGACGATGGAGATCAGCGCGAGCACGACGACCACAGGCGTGGCCCACTCCGACGCCTCCGGGAACAGCCCGAGGCAGAACCGGATCATGCCGAACGTACCGATCTTGTCGAGCACGCAGACCAGCAGCACGCTGGTCCCGGTCGTGGCCTTCTCGGTCGTGTCCGCCAGCCAGGTGTGGACCGGGAAGAGCGGTGCCTTGATCGCGAACGCGATGAAGAACCCGGCGAACAGCCACCGTTGCGCGGTCTGGTCGATGTCGATCGCAGCCAGGTCCGAGATGAGGTACGACGGGTGCCCGGCCTGCGCGGACACGACGTAGAGCCCGATCACCGAGGCGAGCATCACCAGACCGCCGGCGAGCTGGTAGATCAGGAACTTCACCGCGGCGCGGCTGCGGCCGAGTCGACCGAACCGACCGATCAGGAAGTAGGCCGGGATCAAGGTGGCCTCGAACACGACGTAGAAGAGGAAGACGTCGGTGGCGGCGAACACCGCGATCGACAGCGCCTCGAGGGCCAGGACCCAGGCCGAGAACGCCGCCGCGCCCGACGCGTCGAAGAGGCCGACCTCGTCGACCTGGCGGGACGAAGCGACGAGCACGATCGGCACCAGCGCCGCCGTCAGCAGGATCATCAGCAGGCCGAGGCCGTCGACACCCAGGGCGTAGTTGGCGCCGAAGACAGCGATCCACTCGTGCTGCTCGACGAACTGCATGCCACCACCGGCGTCGTACCCGGCGGCGACGACGGCCGCACCGACAAGGGTGAGGCCCGAGACGGCGAGAGCCACGTACCGAGGCAGGGTCGTCCGCGGCAGGAACGCCGTGACGAGCGCGCCGACCAGGGGCAGCGCGATGAGCGCGGTGAGCCAGGGGAAGTCCTCATTTCGGGCCCCGTTCAAAGCGGAACGAAGTGAGCATTTGAATGGGGTGAATCATGCGAGATTCACCGCCAGGAGAGCGAGGACGATGAGCAGCACACCGCCGAGAACGGACAGGGCGTAGGAGCGCACGAAGCCGTTCTGGACCCGGCGGAAGACACCGGAGAATCCGCCGACCGCGGCCGAACCACCCTCGACCACACCGTCGACGCCGACGCGGTCCATGGTGACGAGACCGCCGACCACCCGCCGCCCCGGATCCACCACCAGCGTGTCGTTTATCTGGTTGCCGTAGAGCTCCTCGCGGGCGGCCCGGGTGGCGAACGAGACCTTGGCCGGCGCCACGCGGGGCACCTCGCGCTTGCCGACCAACCGCCACGCGAGCGCGACGCCGGCAGCCACCACGACCAGCACGATCAGCGAGACGGCCCATGCGGGCAGCAAGGGCTCTTCGTGCACGGGCTCACCCACGACGGGGGCGAGGAAGGTCACGATCCAGTCGCCGATCAGCATGATGCCGCCCAGCACGGAGAGCGCCGCCAGCACGATCAGCGGGATGGTCATCACCTTCGGCGACTCGTGGGGGTGCAGGCCCTTGGCCCAGCGCTTGTCGGTGAAGAAGGTCATCAGCATCAGCCGGGTCATGTAGAAGCCGGTGATGCCGGCTCCGAGGATGGCGAAGACACCGACCACCCAGCTCTGGGCCAGCGCGGTCTCGATGATCGCGTCCTTGGACCAGAAGCCCGAGAAGGGGGGAACCCCGATGATCGCGAGATACCCCATCGTGAAGGTCAGGAACGTCACCGGGATCATCTTCTGCAGCGCGCCGTAGTGCCTCATGTCGACGTCGTCGTCCATTGCGTGCATGACCGACCCGGCGCCGAGGAACATGTTGGCCTTGAAGAACCCGTGGTTCAGCAGGTGGAAGATCGCGAAGGCGTAGCCGGCGACACCGAGCCCCGCCCCGAGCATCATGTAGCCGATCTGGCTCATGGTGGACCCGGCCAGCACCTTCTTGATGTCGTCCTTGGCGCAGCCGATGATCGCCCCCCACAGCAGGGTGACCACGGCGACGACCACCACCGCGGTCTGGGCGGTCGGGGCGAGGTCGAAGATGAAGTTGGAGCGCGTGATCAGGTAGACGCCCGCGGTCACCATCGTTGCGGCGTGGATCAGGGCCGAGACCGGGGTCGGGCCCTCCATCGCGTCCAGCAGCCACGACTGCAGCGGCACCTGGGCGGACTTGCCGCACGCGGCCAGCAGCAACAGCAGCCCGAGCGTGGTGAGCACGCCCTGGGATGCCTCGCCGGCCTCAGCGCTGATGGTGGTGAAGTCGGTGGTACCCCAGGTGACGAACATCAGCGCCACCCCCAGGGACAGACCGATGTCGCCGACGCGGTTGATGACGAACGCCTTCTTGGCGGCTGCTGCGGCGGAGTGCTTGTACTGCCAGAAGCCGATCAGCAGGTACGACGCGAGACCGACGCCCTCCCAGCCCAGGAACAGCCCGAGGTAGTTGGCCGACATGACCAGCATCAGCATGGCGGCCACGAACAGGTTGAGGTAGCCGAAGAACCGGCGCCGCCGCTCGTCATGGGCCATGTAGCCCACGGAGTAGACGTGGATCAGCGAGCCGACGCCGGTGATCAGCAGCATGAACAGCGCGGTGAGCGGGTCGTAGATCAGGTCGAAGTCGACGGTGAGGCCACTGGTCTCGAACCACGTGAACAGGCTCTGGGCGACCTGTCGGTCCTCCTCGGGGCGACCGAGGACGGAGACGAACATGGCCAGGCTGATCAGGAACGAGCCGATGGGCAGCACGCAGCCGAGCAGGTGCCCCCAGCGGTCCACGACCTTGGGGAGGATGGCGCCGCCGACCAGCAGGACCACTGCTCCGAGCAGCGGCAGGGCGATCACCACCCACAGCAGCGAGTAGACGCCGTCGGCGGTGCTGGGCTCGACCACGGGGGCGGTGGTGCCGGCGAGCAGGTTGACGCCCACGGTGTGGATGTTCGACAAGTCCATCCCCTCAGTACTTCAGCAGGCTCGCGTCGTCGACCGAGGCCGACCGACGGGTCCGGAAGATGGTCATGATGATCGCGAGCCCCACCACGACCTCGGCCGCGGCGACGACCATCACGAAGAACGCTGCGATCTGGCCGTCGAGGTTGCCGTGCTGCCTCGCGGCGGCCACCAGCGCGAGGTTGGCTGCGTTGAGCATCAGCTCCACGCACATGAACACCACGATCGCGTTGCGCCGGGTCAGTACCCCGACACAGCCGATCGAGAACAGGATCGCCGACAGGACCACGTACTGCGTCATGGCGAGTCCTCCTCGGTCCGGGCGGTGACGCCGCTCCGACCGGAACGACGCCCCGCGCCCGCGGCGCCGGTCGAGACGCCGCCCAGGTGCTCCTGGACGCCCTCGATGTCGTCGGCGAGTGCCGGCGCGGAACGCACGGTGCCACGCGCGGCCAGCACCCGGGAGACCGACGACTCGGACGCGGTGCCGTCCGGGAGCAGCGCCGGGGTGTCGACGGCGTTGTGCCGGGCGAAGACGCCCGGTGACGGCAGCGGGCCGAGGTGCTTGCCAGAGTCGGCGTAGTCGCGCATCCGCTGGGCAGCCAGCGATGACTGGGTGTCCTTGGGGACGATCCGTTCGCGGTGGGCCAGCACCATCGCACCCACGGCGGCCGTGATCAGCAGGGCGCTGGTGGTCTCGAAGGCGAAGACGTAGGTGGAGAACAGGACGTCGGCCAGCGCCTGGATGTTGCCGCCCGCGTTGGCGTCCTCGAGTCCGACCGCGGTGCCGAGCGTGACCTGGCTGAGTCCGACGACCAGCACCGCGCCCAGCAGCAGTCCGGCCACGACGGCGAGGACCCGCTGGCCCTTGATCGTCTCGACCACGGAGTCGGAGGCGTCGACGCCGACGAGCATCAGCACGAACAGGAACAGCATCAGGATGGCGCCGGTGTAGACGATGATCTGGACCGCGAACAGGAACGGCGCCTCGAGGACGAGGTAGAGCACCGCGAGGGACATCATCACCACCGCGAGCAGCAGCGCGGCGTGCACAGCCTTGCGGACGAACAGGATGCCGAGGGCCGCGGCCACCATCACCGGCGCGAGGAGCCAGAAGGTCATCGGGTGGCCTCCTTCGGCTCGTCGGCCGCCTGGTGGGAGAAGTTGCCGCGGTAGTAGTCGCCGTCGTCGTCACCGAGTCGCATGGGGTGCGGCGGCTGCTCCATGCCCGGGAGCAGCGGGGCGAGCAGGTCGGACTTCTCGTAGATCAGGTCGGCGCGGTTGTCGTCGGCCAGCTCGTACTCGTTGGTCATGGTCAGGGCCCGGGTCGGGCAGGCCTCGATGCACAACCCGCACAGGATGCAGCGCAGGTAGTTGATCTGGTAGACGCGGCCGTAACGCTCACCGGGGCTGAAGCGCTCGTCGTCGGTGTTGGAGGCACCCTCGACGTAGATCGCGTCCGCCGGGCAGGCCCAGGCGCACAGCTCGCAGCCGATGCACTTCTCCAGGCCGTCGGGCCAGCGGTTGAGCTGGTGCCGACCGTGGAACCGAGGCGCGGTGGGCAGCTTCTCGAAGGGGTACTGCTCGGTGACGACCTTCTTGAACATGGTGCGGAAGGTGACGCCGAAACCCGCGATCGGGTCCCAGAACTGCTCCCGCAGGCTCTTCTCGTCGGCCATCAGGATCCGCCTCCTCGCTGGCCGGCCGGAGTGGTGACCGGCGTGCCCTTGTCGAACCTCAGCGCCTCGGCTGGGCCGCGTACGGCGCCACCGGCCGGCATCGGCGGGACGGGATAGCCACCGGCGTAGACCTCGGTGGTGGCGTCTGCCGGCTCGGGCCGGCCCTCGCCCTCGGCCTCCTCCTTCTCACCCACGAAGAAGAGCACCACGAACAGCGCGGCGAGGACGCCGATGCCGCCGAGGAGGTACTGGGTGTCGACGCCGCCCTCGAGCCGGATGGAGCGGATCGTCGCGACCGCCACGATCCACAGCAGCGAGATGGGGATGAGGCGCTTCCAGCCGAAGTGCATGAACTGGTCGTAGCGGAGTCGAGGCAGGGTCCCGCGCAGCCAGATGAAGATGAAGATGAAGAACATGACCTTGCCGAAGAACCACAGCAGCGGCCAGTAGCCCTCGTTGGCGCCGGGCCAGATGTGGACGATGCCCCAGGGTGCCGCCCAGCCGCCGAGGAACAGCGTGGTGGCCAGCGCCGAGACCGTGGCCATGTTGATGTACTCGGCGAGGAAGAACAGGGCGAACTTCAGGCTGGAGTACTCGGTGTGGAACCCGCCGACCAGCTCGCCCTCGGCCTCGGGGAGGTCGAACGGCGCACGGTTGGTCTCACCGACCATCGAGATCACGTAGATCGCGAAGGACGGCGCGAGGATCAGCGCGTACCAGAAGTCGCCCTGGGCGGCGACGATCCCCGAGGTCGACATCGACCCCGCGTAGAGGAACACCGCGACCAGCGCGAGCCCCATCGCCACCTCGTAGGAGATCATCTGCGCGCTGGAGCGGAGCCCGCCGAGGAGGGAGTACGTCGACCCGCTGGACCAGCCGCCCAGCACGATGCCGTAGATGCCGACCGACGCGATCGCCATCACGAAGAGCACCGCCACCGGCATGTCGGTGAGCTGGAGGGGGGTGGTGATGTCGGTGAACGGGACCTCGACCTCGGGTCCGAAGGGGATCACCGCGAAGGTCACGAAGGCCGGGACCGTCGCGATCACGGGCGCGATCAGGAAGACGACCTTGTCGGCGGCCTTCGGGATGATGTCCTCCTTCAGCGCCAGCTTGACGCCGTCGGCGAGCGACTGGAGGAGGCCGAAGGGTCCGTGCACGTTGGGACCGATCCGGTGCTGCATCCGGGCCACGACCCGGCGCTCGAACCAGATGTTGAACAACGTGAGCAGCACCAGGACGACGAAGATCAACACCGCCTTGACCAGGACCAACCACCACGGGTCCTGACCGAAGGCCGAGAGGTCGTCGCCGGTGGTCTGCAGCGGGATGATCGAGATCACGCGTTCCCTCCCGTCACGGTGACCCGGCTACCGGGCGAGGCGAGGTCCGCGAGGACTCCGCGCTTGAACGAGTTGGCCGGAACCCACACGGTGCCATCGGCGATGTCTGCGATCTCGGCGGGCAGCGTCACCGAGCCCCGGTCGCCCGTCAGCTTCACGATCGGGCCGACCGCGTCGTAGACCTCGGCCGGGACGCGGGCCACGGGAATCCGGGCGGTGGCCCGCATGTGCTCGTCGCCGTCCTGCATCGAGCCGTTGTCGATCATCTGCTTCCAGCTCGCCAGGGCCAGCCCGTCAGTGGACGCTCCGGCGGGCGAGGCGTCATGGCCGGTCAGGCTCGCGCGATCGCCGTCCCAGCCGCCGAAGTCCTCCATGTGGACCCGCGCCTCGTCGACCGTCCGGAAGCCGAGCGGGTGTCCGACACCGAGCGCGCTGAGCTCTTCGGCGATTCCGGCCAGGACCCGCAGGTCGGGCAGCGAGCCGGGGTTGCCGAGGATCGCGTCGAACTGACGGAGCCGTCCCTCCCAGTTGACGAAGGTGCCGGCCTTGTCGGTGACCGGGGCGACCGGCAGGACCACGTCGGCGGCGCGGGTCACGTCGGTCTCCCGCAGCTCCAGGGACACCACGAACCGTGCGGCATCGATCGCGGAACGGGTGGCGGCCGGGTCGGCTGTGTCGTCGGGATCGACGCCACCGATGACGAGGCCGCCGATCTCGCCAGCGACGAGCGCGGCGACGATGCCGTCGGCGTCGCGGCCGAAGGCGGCGGGCAACGAGTCGACGCCCCACGCCGCGGCGGCGTCGACCCGCGCCGACGCGTCGGCGACGGGACGACCACCCGGCAGCAGGTTGGGCAGGCAGCCGGTCTCGACAGCGCCACGGTCTCCGGCCCGTCGCGGGACCCAGGCCAGCCGGGCACCGGTCTTCTGCGCCAGGGCCGCGGCAGCGGTGAGCGCTCCGGGCGAGGTGGCCAGGCGCTCCCCGACCAGGATGACCGCGGTCTTGTCGATGCCGAACTCGGAGTGCTCGACCAGGGAGTCCAGGACGGCGGCCTCTTCGCCTGGCACCGTCGGCAGCAACTGGCCGTTCATCTTCTGCAGGCCTCGGCTGGCGTAGGGCGCCACCGAGACCACCCGGGTCCCGCGCCGCGAGCCCTTGCGCAGGCGCAGGAAGATCGCGCCGGCCTCGTCCTCCGGCTCGAACCCGGCGAGCACCACGGTCGCGGCGGTCTCCAGGTCGGCGTAGGACACCGTGCGCCGGAGCACGACCTCGCTGGCCAGGAAGGACGCCTCCTCCTCCGACAGCGGCCGGGAGCGGAAGTCGATGTCGTTGGTGCCGAGAGAGAGCCGGGCGAACTTGCTGTAGGCGTAGGCGTCCTCGGCGGTCAGGCGCCCCCCGGTCAGGACGGCCGACGTGCCCGCGTCCCGGAGTCCGCGCGCGGCCACGGCGAACGCCTCGGGCCAGGAAGCGGGGCGAAGCTCACCCTCCTCGTCGCGGACCATCGGGTAGCGGAGGCGGTCGTCGGCCTGGGCGTACTGGAACGCGAAGCGGTCCTTGTCGGTGATCCACTCCTCGTTGACCTCAGGGTCGTTGCCGGACAGGCGTCGCATGACCTTGCCACGCCGGTGGTCGACCCGGATCGCCGAGCCGCAGGCGTCGTGCTCGGCCACGGAGGGCGAGGAGACGAGGTCGAACGGGCGGGAGCGGAAGCGGTAGTCGGCACTGGTCAGCGCACCGACCGGGCAGATCTGGATCGTGTTGCCCGAGAAGTAGGACTCGAACGGCTCCTTCTCGTAGATGCCGACCTGCTGAAGCGCCCCGCGCTCGACGAGGGCGATGAAGGGGTCACCGGCGATCTGCTCGGAGAAGCGGGTGCACCGCGCGCACAAGACGCAGCGCTCGCGGTCGAGGAGGACCTGCGCGGAGATGTTGATCGGCTTGGGGAACGTCCGCTTGACGCCCTCGAAACGGCTCTCGCCCCGGCCGTTGGACATGGCCTGGTTCTGCAGCGGGCACTCGCCACCCTTGTCGCAGACCGGGCAGTCGAGCGGGTGGTTGATCAGCAGGAACTCCATGATTCCCTGCTGGGCCTTGTCGGCGACCTTGCTGGTGGCCTGGGTCTCGACGACCATGCCCTCGGCGACCGGCAGGGTGCACGACGCCTGCGGCTTGGGGAAGCCGCGGCCGTTGCCGGCATCGGGCACCTCGACGAGGCACTGCCGGCAGGCTCCCACGGGGGCGAGCAGCGGGTGGTCGCAGAACCGCGGGATCTCCACCCCGACCTGCTCGGCGGCGCGGATGACCAGGGTGTCCTTGGGAACGCTGACCTGGACACCGTCGATGGTCAGCGAGACCAGGTCGGTCTTCTCCGGCAACTTCTCGCCGGTCGGGCTGGTCGAGACGGTGCTCATGTGCGCGCTCCAGCGGTCGCGAAGAGGGTCGAGGCGGCCGGGTCGAAGGGACAGCCGCCGTGGCGGAAGTGCTCGAGGTACTCCTCGCGGAAGAACTCGATCGAGCTCTGGATGGGTGCCACCGCACCGTCGGCCAGAGCGCAGAAGGAGCGGCCCATGATGTTGTCGCACTGGTCGAGCAGCAGGTCGAGGTCGTCCTCGGTGCCCTGTCCCTTTTCGAGGCGGCCGAGCACCTGCACCAGCCACCAGGTGCCCTCGCGGCACGGGGTGCACTTGCCGCAGGACTCGTGCTTGTAGAACTCGGTCCACCGCAGCGTCGCGCGCACCACGCAGGTGGAGTCGTCGAAGATCTGGAGGGCGCGGGTGCCGAGCATGGAGCCCGCCTCGCCGATGCCCTCGAAGTCGAGCGGCACGTCGAGGTGCTCGTCGGTCAGCAGCGGCGTGCTCGAGCCGCCGGGAGTCCAGAACTTCAGCTCGCGCCCCTCACGCATGCCGCCGGCGAGCTCGATCAGCCGGCGCAGGGTGATGCCGAGCGGCGCTTCGTACTGTCCGGGTCGGTTGACGTGGCCGGAGAGCGAGAAGATGCCGTAGCCCTTGGACTTCTCGGTGCCCATCGAGGAGAACCACCCGCTGCCGTGCTCGATGATGCTCGGCACGGAGGCGATCGACTCCACGTTGTTGATCACGGTCGGGCTGGCGTAGAGGCCGGCGACGGCGGGGAACGGCGGACGCAGCCGCGGCTGGCCGCGGCGACCCTCGAGCGAGTCGAGGAGCGCGGTCTCCTCCCCGCAGATGTAGGCGCCGGCACCGGCGTGGATCACCAGGTCGAGGTCGTAGCCCGAGCCGTGGATGTTCTTGCCCAGGTGGCCCGCCAGGTAGGCCTCCTGCACGGCGCGCTGCAGGCGGCGTACGACGTGGAGCACCTCGCCGCGCACGTAGATGAACGCGTGGTTGGCCCGGATCGCGAAGGAGCTGATGATCACGCCCTCGATCAGGGTGTGGGGGCTGGCCATCATCAGCGGGATGTCCTTGCAGGTGCCCGGCTCCGACTCGTCGGCGTTGACGACGAGGTACTTCGGCTTGGGGTTGTCCTGCGGGATGAAGCCCCACTTCATCCCGGTCGGGAAGCCGGCACCGCCACGACCACGGAGGCCGGAGTCCTTGACCTCCGCTACGACCTCCTCGGGCTTCATGCCGAGCGCCTTCTTCAGGGCGCCGTAGCCACCGCGCTCCTCGTAGGCGGACATGGTCCAGGAGCGCTCCTGGTCCCAGTTGTCGGTGAGGACAGGCGTGAGTGTGTCGGTCACTTGCCACCCCCGGGCGCGGTCCAGTCGTTGTCTCGGGCGATCTCCAGCCCGACCAGGCTGGCGGGCCCGGCTGCCGGTCCCTCGTCGGCGAGGTCGTCGGGGAAGCCGGCGAGCACCCGCTCGGCCTCGCGCCAGGTGCACAGCCGCGGGCCCCGGGTGGAGTGGACCTCCTTGCCCTCGCGCAGGTCGTCGACCAGCTGGGTCGCGGACTGCGGGGTCATGTTGTCCATGAACTCCCAGTTGACGGTCATCACCGGGGCGTAGTCGCACGCTGCGTTGCACTCGACGTGCTCCAGGGTGATCTTGCCGTCCTCGGTGGTCTCGTCGTTGCCGACGTCGAGGTGCTCCTTGAGCCGCTCGAAGATCACGTCGCCGCCCATCACCGCGCACAGCGTGTTGGTGCAGACGCCGACGTGGTAGTCACCGACGGGCTTGCGCTTGTACATCGTGTAGAAGGTGGCGACCCCGCTCACCTCGGCCGCGGTGATGCCGAGTACGTCGGCGCAGGCCTCGATGCCCTCGGGCGTGATCCGACCCTGAGCCGACTGCACCAGGTGCAGCATCGGCAGCAGGCCCGACCGGGCCTGGGGGTAGCGGGCCGCGATCTCCTCGAGCTCCGCGCGGGTCGTGTCGTCGAGCTGGCTCATCTGTCGACCCCTCCCATCACCGGGTCGATGGACGCGATCGCCACGATCACATCGGCCACCATCCCACCCTCGCTCATCACGCTGGTGGCCTGGAGGTTGGTGAACGACGGATCGCGGAAGTGCGCGCGGAACGGTCGGGTCCCGCCGTCGGAGACGACGTGGGCACCGAGCTCGCCTCGGGGCGACTCGACCGGCACGTAGGCCTGTCCGGCCGGCACCCGGAACCCCTCGGTGACCAGCTTGAAGTGGTGGATCAGGGCCTCCATCGACTCACCCATGATGTGACGGATGTGGTCGAGGCTGTTGCCCATGCCGTCGCTGCCGATGGAGAGCTGGCTGGGCCAGGCGATCTTCTTGTCGCCCACCATCACCGGCGCGCCCTCCAGGCCGGCCAGCCGGTCGGCGGCCTGCTCGACGATCTTCAGCGACTCGCCCATCTCGCCCAGGCGGATCCGGAACCGGCCGTAGGAGTCGCATGTGTCCCAGGTCTGGACCTCGAAGTCGTAGTCCTCGTAGCCGCAGTAGGGCTGGGTCTTGCGCAGGTCCCAGGGGTAGCCGGTGCTCCGCAGGACCGGCCCGGACATCCCGAGCGCGAGGCAGCCGGCGAGGTCGAGGTGGCCGACGTTCTCGAGGCGGGCCTTGAAGATCGGGTTGGCGTTGCAGAGGGCGGCGTACTCGGTCAGGCGCTTCTTCATCAGTGCGACGAAGTCACGGATCTCGTCGAGCGCACCCGGCGGGAGGTCCTGGGCGACGCCACCCGGACGGATGTAGGCGTGGTTCATCCGCAGGCCGGTGATCAGCTCGAAGAGGTCGAGCACGAGCTCCCGCTCCCGGAACCCGATCGTCATCACCGTGAGCGCGCCGATCTCCATCCCGCCGGTGGCGATGCAGACCAGGTGGGAGGAGATCCGGTTGAGCTCCATGAGCAGAACCCGCAGGACCTGGGCCTTCTCCGGGATCTCGTCCTCGATGTCGAGGAGCCGCTCGACGCCGAAGGCGTAGGTGGCCTCGTTGTAGAACGGGCTGAGGTAGTCCATCCGGGTGCAGAACGTGGTGCCCTGCACCCAGGTGCGGTACTCCATGTTCTTCTCGATGCCGGTGTGGAGGTAGCCGATCCCGCAGCGGGCCTCCTTCACCGTCTCGCCCTCGAGCTCGAGGATCAGGCGGAGCACACCGTGGGTGCTGGGGTGCTGCGGCCCCATGTTGACGACGACCCGCTCCTCGGCCTCCTCCCCGAGCTCCTCGGAGATGGAGTCCCAGTCCTGTCCGGTGACGGTGAAGACCTTGCCCTGGGAGGTCTCGGAGGTGCCGGCGTAGTAGTCCTGCTGAGTCATGTGTAGGACCTCCGCTCGTCGGGCGGCGGGATGCTGCCGCCCTTGTACTCGACCGGGATCCCGCCGAGGGGGTAGTCCTTGCGCTGCGGGTGCCCCGGCCAGTCGTCGGGCATCAGGATCCGGGTCAGCGCCGGGTGGCCGTCGAAGACGATGCCGAACATGTCGAACGTCTCGCGCTCGTGCCAGTCGTTGGTGGGGTAGATGCTGACGATGCTCGGGATGTGGGGATCGGCGTCGGGCGCAGTGACCTCGAGGCGGATCCGCCGGTTGTGGGTCATCGACAGCAGGTGGTAGACCGCGTGCAGCTCGCGGCCCTCGTCCTGCGGGTAGTGGACCCCACTGACCCCGGAGCAGAACTCGAACCGCAGCGAGTCGTCGTCGCGCAGCATCTGGGCCACGAAGGGCAGGTCCTGGCGCCGGACGTGGAAGGTGATCTCGCCTCGATGGATCACCACCCGCTCGACGGCGTGCTCGAGGTCGGTTTCGCGCAGTCGGGCCTCGAGCGCGTCGGCGACCTCGTCGAACCAGCCGCCGAAGGGGCGCTGGCTGGCGGCAGGGAACACGATCGGGTCGACCAGGCCGCCGTACCCGCTGGTGTCGCCGGAGCCCCGCGCGCCGAACATGCCGCGGCGCACGCCGACGGCGTTCTCGGTGGTGGTGCCGGCGCGGACGACGTCCTGGGTGCGGGTGCCCCGCTCCTTGTCGCTCTGCGACCCGGTCTGCTCGTCGCTCATCGCAGGAGGCCCCTCATCTCGGAGGTGGGCGGGGCGTTGAGGGCGGCGGTCTCGCGCTCGACGATCTGGTCTCGGCGGTTGCTGCCGAGCTTGCCGGCCTTGACCTGGTCGTGCAGCTTGAGGATGGCGTCGATCAGCATCTCGGGCCGCGGCGGGCAGCCGGGGAGGTACATGTCGACGGGTACGACGTGGTCGACGCCCTGGACGATGGCGTAGTTGTTGAACATGCCGCCGCTGCTGGCGCAGACCCCCATCGCAAGGACCCACTTCGGGTCGGGCATCTGGTCGTAGATCTGCCGAAGCACCGGGGCCATCTTCTGGCTGACCCGTCCGGCGACGATCATCAGGTCTGCCTGGCGGGGGCTGGCCCGGAAGACCTCCATGCCGAACCGGGCGAGGTCGTACTTGGGGCCGCCGCTGGTCATCATCTCGATCGCGCAGCACGCGAGACCGAACGTGGCCGGCCAGAAGCTGGCCTTGCGCATGTAGCCGGCGACACCCTCGACCGTGGTCAGCAGGACGCCGCTCGGAAGCTTCTCCTCAACACCCATGGTCTAGTCCCAATCCAATCCGCCCCTGCGCCATACGTAGGCGTAGGCGACGAACACGGTGGCGATGAACAGGACCATCTCGACGAGCCCGAAGAACGCCATCTGATCGAAGTTCACGGCCCACGGGTAGAGGAAGATGATCTCGATGTCGAAGACGATGAACATCATCGCGGTGATGTAGTACTTCACCGGGAAGCGCCCGCCGCCCACGGGCTGTGGTGTGGGCTCGATGCCGCACTCGTAGGAGTCGAGCTTGGCCCGGTTGTAGCGCTTGGGGCCGACGAGCGAGCTCATGATCACCGAGAAGATCGCGAAGCCGGCTGCGAGGATTCCCAGCACGAGGACCGGTGTGTAGAGCTCCATCGGCGCGCTTCCCTTCCGCTCGTCCCGCCCGGTTGTGACCTTGTGAACAGGTTCACTAAGTGGCGCAGGGCACAGTCTAGGGCGCAGCGGACCCCGGCGCACCCCGGGGTCGGGAGGCCCCGCGGCTAGCGGGTGGCGCGGTGGAGGGCCACGATCCCGCCGGACAGGTTGCGCCATTCAGGGGCCCGCCAACCCGCCTGCGCAACCAGGTCCGCAAGGCCGCGCTGGTCCGGCCAGGCCCGGATCGACTCGGCCAGGTAGACGTAGGCGTCCGGGGACGACGAGACGGCCCGGGCGATCGCGGGCAGCGCCTTCATCAGGTACTCCAGGTACGCCGTTCGGAACGCCGCGTTCGTCGGGTGGCTGAACTCGCAGACCACCAGCCGCCCGCCGGGCCGGGTGACCCGCCGCATCTCCCGCAACCCGGCACGCGGGTCGACGATGTTGCGCAGCCCGAAGGAGATGGTCACCGCGTCGAAGGTGTCGTCGGCGAACGGCAGCCGGGTCGCGTCACCGGCTGTGAAGGGCAGCGAGGGTCGCGCCTGCTTCCCCACCCGCAGCATGCCGAGCGAGAAGTCGCACGGCACAACGGTGGCTCCGCGATCGACGAACGGCTCGCTCGAGGTGCCGGTCCCGGCGGCCAGGTCGAGCACCAGGTCCCCCCGCACCGGAGCGACCGCGTCGATCACGTCACGCCGCCAGCGACGGTCCTGGCCGAGGGACAGGACGTCGTTGGTCAGGTCGTAGCGACGCGCGACGGCGTCGAACATCCGGCGTACGTCGGTGGGTTGCTTGTCGAGCTCGGCACGGGCCACGCGGAGAGCCTACGGCCGGTCGACGGAAGGCAACGAAGTGGTCACGAAGGCACGCTGACGCAACCAAATCCACGGATCCGGCGTCTCTGTCGTGACACTGGAAGACCCCTCTCGGGTCAAGGGAGAAGAGATGAAGGCACTCCGCACACTGTTGGCGGCCGTCCTGATGGTCGGCGCGCTGTCTGTCGCGGCCTACGGCGCCGGCCTCGCGCTGGGCTCGCACGAGGCGTCGTCCGCGAGAGATGAGCGGTCCTCACCACAGCCCTCGGCACAGCCCAGCGAGACTTCTCTTCCGGCCCGCCGGACCGTCCCCGGGCAGGACCTGGGGGTGGAGTTCCGGTTGGACCCCGGTGACCGGGGCGTGAAGGTCCGTGAGCTGCAGTCGCGGCTCTTCCAGCTCGCGTGGTTCCCGGAGCTGACCACCGGCCGCTACGACCCCGCGACCCGCGCGGCAGTCCGGGGCTTCCAGGAGAGGCGCCGCCTGGAGGCCACCGGCATCACCGACGAGCGGACGTGGAAGCGGCTGGCCTCGATGACGAAGCGGCCGACGCACGACCAGCTCTTCAACATCCTGCACCCGGGACCGGCGATCCTCTCGGTCGGCGACCGAGGCACCGACGTGCGCGACCTGCAGGCCAGGCTCGTGGCGATCCAGTGGATCTTCGGCGACGTGACCGGACACTACGACCGGGAGACGGTCCAGGCCGTCCGGGGTTTCCAGGACAAGCGGCAGATCCCGGTCACCGGCGAGGTCGACCAGCGCACCCTGGACCGGCTGCACGCGATGACCTACCAGCCGACGTACGAACAGATGCACAACATCGAGCCGAAGCTGGGTGCGCTCGACCCTCGGTGCAAGACCGGGCGGGCGCTGTGCGTCGACAAGTCCTCCAACTCCCTCCGGTGGGTCGTCGACGGTGAGATCATCTCCACCTTCGACGTGCGCTTCGGCTCCGATGAGCTGCCGACGAGGGAGGGTGCATTCACGGTCTTCTCGAAGTCGCGGGACCACGTGTCGAGCCTCTACGACACCTCGATGCCGTACGCGATGTTCTTCTCCGGCGGCCAGGCCGTTCACTACTCACCGGACTTCGCCGCCACCGGCTACAACGGCGCCTCGCACGGCTGCGTGAACGTCCGCGACTACGACGGGATCGTGGCGCTGTTCGACCAGGTGCAGATCGGCGACAAGGTGATCGTCTACTGGTCCTGACGTGCCGCGCTGAGGCGTTGTTGATGTTCGTGTGACGCGCACTCAACATCCTGTGGCCGTGGGCAAGATCCTGCTGATCGACGACGAACCCGAGATGGTCCGGTTCATCCACCGCGCCCTGGAGAACGAGGGCCACTGCGTGGTCACCAGCACCGACGGGGCGGAGGGGCTGAGTCGCGCCCTGGCCGATCACCCCGACCTGGTCGTGCTCGACCTGCTGATGCCCGGCGTCAACGGCCAGGCCGTGCTCGGAGGGCTGATCGCCCACGACCCCGACCAGAAGGTGCTGGTGCTGTCGGCCGCCGCCGACGTGCAGACCCGCGTCGAGTGCCTGGAGCGCGGCGCCGTCGACTTCATGCCCAAGCCCTTCGCGGTCCGCGAGCTGCTCGCCCGAGTGCGCACCCGGCTCCGGGGCGTCCCCGTCGCCGGCACCCAGGACCTCGTGCGGCTCGGCGGTCTCACCCTGGACCTGCGCCGCTGTGAGCTGCGGGTCCGCGGCCGGGTCTGCGAGCTCACCCACCGGGAGTTCCTCCTGCTCCAGTGCCTGATGCGGAGGGAGGGCGGCGCCTGCTCGCGGGCGGAGCTGCTGTCGGAGGTCTGGGGCTACGACTTCGATCCCGGGACCAACGTGGTGGACGCCTGCGTCGCGCGGCTGCGCAGCAAGCTTCCCGGCGACATCGTGCGGACGGTGCGCAATGTTGGCTACCGAGTCCAGGCCGTCTGACGTCGTCGCCCCGGCCGGGGGCGACGCCGTACGACGCTGGAGGACCGGCGGGACCGGAGTCGTCATCGACCTGCTGCTGGCCGTCTTCTGCGTCTCGATGATCGTCGCCATGGTGGTCCTGCCCGGTGAGGAGACGATCCCGTACCACCTCATGTTCCTGGCCGTCACGCTGGTCTACGGCTTCCGGGTGTGGCCGATGCCTCCGACGGCGGTCGTCATCGGTGCCATCACGATCGTCACCGGGGTGATCTTCTACGTGCACTTCCGCGACGGAAGGATCGATGCTCCGGAGCTCTCCGAGGTGCCATTGATGCCCCTGCTGCTGCTGGCGATGGTCTGGCACGCGCGTCGGCGGGCGGAGGCCCAGCGGCAGGTGGAGGAGATGGCCGAGGAGCGTCAGCGTTGCCTGCAGCGCGAACGGGAGTTCCTGCGCGACACCTCGCACGCGATCCGGACGCCGGTGACGATTGCGCGGGGCCACGTCGAGCTGATCCAGGGCACCCTGGCTGATCCGCTGGCCTACGACGACAGCGACGTGGTGCTGCGCCAGCTGGACCGGATGGACGCACTGTCGACCCGGCTCCTGGCGCTGGCCCGGCTGGACTCCGGAGGGGTTCTCGATCGCGGGGATCTCGACCTCGACCGCTTCGTCGAGCAGATCGGCGCCAACTGGACCGGGACAGCCGAGCGCGAATGGGTCGTCGACCGGGCGGACTCCGACCGGACGGGACCCGTACGGGTGGGCGCAGACCGCGAGTGGCTCGAGCTGGCCGTCGACGCGCTGGTCGAGAACGCCGTCCACTTCACCGATCCCGGGGACCGGGTCGAGGTGTCCTGCCGACGCGACGGCCGGGTCGGCACGATCATCGTGGCCGACGCCGGAGCCGGCATCGCGCCAGAGGACCTGCCCCACGTCTTCGAACGCTTCTGGCACCGCCGTCCCCCGGACGGCATGCCCGGCAGTGGCCTTGGCCTGGCGATGGCCTCGGCAGCGGCCCACGCCATGGGCGGCAGTCTCGTCGTCCGCAGCATCCTGGGCCAGGGCGCCCGCTTCGAGCTTTCCCTGCCCCTCGCCTGACGGCTCGCGCGCCCGGCCACCACCGGGGCGTCGAAGTCCCCGCTGGCGCCGCCGGAGACTGGGCCGAGACACGCCTCCATGACGTGCTCGTCATACGACTGCACCCCGTCGGCATCCCCTCCATCGTGATCGGAACAAGGGAACTGCCGACGGGGCGGCTCCCGCCAGGAATCCCGCGGGGGGGATCTGATGAAAGCCTTGAGGTTCAATCAATTTCTGCTGGTGGTGGTCACCGCTGCAGTCGCGCTGGTCCTGGGAACGGTATGGGGGGGCCAGACCAGTGTGGGCACGCGCGGCCTGTCGGGGGGAGCGACATGCCGGTCACCGGCCGGCTCACCTGCTCGGCGGCGAAGCTGAAGGCGGCGGCGGTGACGCCGGGCAAGGTCCGCAACTACTTCATCGCCGCGGACGAGGTGCTGTGGGACTACGCACCGTCCGGACAGCAACCAGGTCACCGGCCAGCCGTTCACCGACGACGAGAACGTCTTCGTGCAGAACGGCCCGACCCGCGTCGGTGACACCTACCGCAAGGCGCTGTACCGCGGCTACACCGACGCCACGTTCCGGACCCGCATCCCCTCCGACCCCAACCTGGGCATGCTCGGGCCGGTGATCCGGGCCGAGGTCGGCGACACGATCAAGGTGGTCTTCAAGAACAACACCTCGATCCCGGCGTCGATGCACCCGCACGGCGTCTTCTACACCAAGAGCTCGGAGGGCGCGCCGTACAGCCGACGGCACCAACGGAGCGGCGAAGGCCGACGACGCCGTGCCGCCCGGAGGGACCGTCACCTACACCTGGGAGGTCCCCGAGCGAGCCGGACCCGGGCCGATGGACGGGAGCTCGGTGCTGTGGATGTACCACTCGCACACCGACGAGATCGCCGACACCAACGCCGGCCTGGTCGGCCCGATGGTGATCACCCGGAAGGGCTCGGCCAAGCCCGACGGCAGCCCGCTCGACGTGGACCGCGAGGTGTTCTCGTACTTCTCGGTGGTCAACGAGAACGAGAGCCAGTTCCTCGACCAGAACCTCGCCGAGATCGCCCAGGCTCCCCACGAGGTGGCCCCGGACGACGAGGAAGCCTTCGAGGAGAGCAACCTGATGCACGCCATCAACGGCTACGTCTACGGCAACGGCCCGATGACCGTCCTCCGCAAGGGTGAGCGCGTCCGGTGGTACCTGTTCTCGCTGGGTACCGAGGTCGACCTGCACACTCCCCACTGGCACGGCAACGTCGCCACGGTGATGGGAATGCGGACCGACATGGCCGAGCTCCTGCCGGGCAGCATGATGATCGCCGACATGCAGCCCGACGACGTCGGGGACCTGGCTGTACCACTGCCACGTCAACGACCACATCGCCGCGGGAATGATCACCAGGTACAAGGTTCAGTAGCGCGCGCGGCAGGGCGCGAGTACACGTCCGGACACCTTGACGGTCGGGTGTCCGGACGTGTGCGCTCGGTCACCGGTCTAGGCTGCCGTCATGTCGTCCGTCGGGGACACGGTCCCGCCGCCGTCCCTCGTCGTCCGCACCGTTCGCCTCGGTCCCGACGCCTCGGCCAACCTCCTCGACCTGCTTCCCGACGAGCGCCCGGTGTCCTGGCTCCGCCGGGGTGAGGGCCTCGTCGGCTGGGGGGCAGCAGCGGAGATCCGCACCACCGGCGCCACCCGGTTCGCCGACGCCGACAAGTGGTGGGCCGAGGTGGCCGACGCCGCCGTCGTCCGGGACGAGGTCAGCGAGCCGGGCACCGGCCTGGTCGCGTTCGGCTCGTTCGCCTTCGCCGACGAGCCCGGCGACTCCGTCCTGGTCGCCCCCGAGGTGGTGGTCGGCCGCCGCGGCGACACCACCTGGCTCACCACGATCTCCCACCGCGAGCCCGAGGGGCCGGCTGCGGAGACGTTGAGCGTCCGGGTCGACGAGGTGGTCCCCCCGGTCGACGTCCGCTTCGGCGACGGCGCCCTCAACGGTGAGCAGTGGATGTCGGTGATCGGCGACGCCGTACGCCGGATCAGCTCCGGGGCGCTCGAGAAGGTCGTACTTGCCCGCGACCTGGTGGCGACCGCGGACGCGCCCATCGACGTGCGCTGGCCGCTGCGGCGCCTGGCCGAGGACTACCCGATGTGCTGGACCTTCCACGTGGACGGGATCTTCGGCGCCACCCCCGAGATGCTGGTCCGCCGCGAGCGCGGACTGGTCACCTCGCGGGTGCTGGCCGGGACCATCCGCCGCACCGGCCACGACGAGCGCGACCTCGCGCTGGCCGCCGCCCTCGCCCGGTCGTCGAAGGACCTCGAGGAGCACGAGTACGCCGTTCGCTCGGTGGCTGACGCGCTCGACCCGCACTGCTCGTCGATGAACGTCCCCGAGGCGCCCTTCGTGCTGCACCTGCCCAACGTCATGCACCTGGCCACCGACGTCGCCGGTGTCGTCCACGACGCCGCCACCGTGTCCTCGCTGCGGCTCGCGGAGTCGCTCCACCCCTCGGCGGCCGTCGGCGGGACCCCCACTCCGGCCGCGACCGCGCTCATCGACGAGATCGAGGGCATGGACCGCGGCCGGTACGCCGGCCCGGTCGGCTGGATCGACGCGGCCGGTGACGGCGAGTGGGGGCTCGCCCTGCGCTCGGCGCACCTCTCCGGATCCACGGTGCGGCTCTACGCCGGCTGCGGGATCGTGGCCGACTCCGACCCGGAGGCGGAACTGGCCGAGGCCCAGGCGAAGTTCGTGCCGGTGCGCGACGCCCTCGCCAGCAGCTGAGGGGACCCGCACTCCGAGCGGTGAGCTGGGACTGGTTTAGGTCGTCCGAACCGGTCCTCACTCACCGCTGGGCGGCATTGGTGCGATCGAGCGGTGGGTCAGGACTCGAACTGGGTCGACCGAGTCAGTCCCAGCTCACCGCTCGCGACGCGTCCTCATCGGGCCGACGCTCGCAGGTCATCTCACGGAGCGGGCTCAGCCTTGTCGGCCATGCCTATTGACTGATATTCAATAGGCATGACGCACCAGGCAGTGATCGTCGGCGCCGGTTTCGGCGGGATGGGCGCGGCGATCCAGCTCAAGCGGCTCGGGATCGACGACTTCGTCATCCTCGAGCGCGAGGACGACCTCGGCGGGACCTGGCACGTCAACCGCTACCCCGGCCTGGCCGTCGACATCGCCAGCGTGACCTACTCCTACTCCTTCGAGCCGAACCCGTGGTGGCGGCACTGGTACGCGCGCGGCCCCGAGCTGAAGAAGTACGCCGCCCACGTCGCCGACAAGTACGACCTGCGCCGCCACATGCGCTTCGACACGGTCGTCGACGGTGCGCGGTGGGACGAGGCGGCCCAGGTGTGGGAGGTCTCGGTGGCCGGCGGCGAGCCGGTCCGGGCGTCGTACCTCATCACCGCGACCGGCTTCCTCTCCCAGCCGCGGGTGCCCGACATCGAGGGGGTCGAGGACTTCGCCGGCACCGTCGTGCACACGGCGAAGTGGGACGACTCCGCCGACCTCGACGGCAGGCGGGTGGCGGTCATCGGCACCGGCGCCACGTCGGTCCAGCTGGTGCCGGAGCTCGCGAAACGCGCCGCCCACCTCACGGTCTTCCAGCGCACCCCGATCTTCGTGACCCCCAAGCTGGACTTCGAGATCCCCGGGGCCGTACGCCGCCTCTTCGCCCGGATGCCGGCCACCCAGCGCCTGGCCCGGCAGGGTCAACACCGCACTGCTCGAGGCGCTGATGGTCTTCGCCGTCCTGCGCTACCGGCGGATGAGCTTCCTCAACCGCGGCGCCGCGCTCGCCGCCCGGCGCCACCTGCGCAAGCAGGTCCCGGACCCGGAGCTGCGGCGGAAGCTGACCCCGGACTACTCCTTCGGCTGCAAGCGGCCGACGTTCTCCAACGACTACTACCCGACCTTCACCCGCCCCACGTCACGCTCGAGACCACGCCCATCGAGCGGATCACCCCGACCGGGATCGTGACCGCCGACGGGCGCGAGACCGAGATCGACGCGCTGGTGCTGGCGACCGGCTACGACATGTGGCAGCAGAACTTCCCGGCGATCCCGGTCATCGGACGGGACGGCAAGGACCTCGGCCGGTGGTGGCGGGAGACCCGGTTCCAGGCCTACGAGGGGATCGCCGCCCCCGGCTTCCCCAACTTCCTGTCGCTGGCGTCGCCGTACTCCTACTCCGGGCTGTCCTACTTCACGACGATCGAGGGCCAGATGAAGCACATGGGCCGGCTCCTCGGCGAGGTACGCCGCCGCGGCGCGACCACCTTCGAGGTGCGCGAGCCCGCGAACGAGGAGTTCCTCGGCCGGGTCACCGAGCTGCTCGAGGACTCGGTGTTCAACCTCGGCTCCTGCGCGACCGCCCGCAGCTACTACTTCAACCAGCACGGCGAGCCGGCGCTGCTGCGCCCGACCTCGACCATCAGCGCCCACCGGGAGGCCGAAGCCTTCCCGCTCGAGGACTACGCCTACGCCTGAGACGGGCGTCCGATTGTCGGAAATGGACGATCGGACATAGTCCGATAGTCATTTGCCATCAACTTTGCAAAAACACCGGCGTCTGACTGGACCAGACCCCTACGGTCATGCCCACGTGCCACCGAGATCCGGTGGCTTGGCATAGCCCGATCTTGGGGGAGAAACACATGCGAATCCCGACACTTGCCGTGACGACGGTGGCCGCCGCCGCCCTCGTCGCGCTGCCCACCGCCGCGAACGCGGCAGCCCCGGTCGCCGTCGACCGACACCGGCCGCAGGCGCACGTCCGAGACGGCCGAAGGCCATCAACGTGCTCACCAACGACACCAGCGGACGCCGGGCAACAGCAGCAAGTCCCTGACCGTGACGCGGCAAGACCAACCGCCGCGCACGGCACCGTCTCCTGCCAGACCGCCGGCGCCTGCACCTACACGCCGGACGCCGGCTGGCGCCGGCACCGACACCTTCACCTACACCGTCTCCGACGGCACCGAGCCCTCCGCACCGGCACGGTCACCGTCACGGTCGTTCAACGTCGACGCGGTCGTCGAACCTCGTGACCGACCCGGTCACGCAAGGCGACTCCCGCGTGACGTACCCGGACGCGGTCGACATCGCGACCGTCGTCAAGGACCCCGGCGGCGTCACCGGTGCCGAGGGCGTCAGCGTGCGAGCCTCTGGGCCCAAGCCGTTTGGCGGCCGACGGCGCGAGTCACGCCCAGATCGTCTCCGGCACCACCGGCGTCGGCGGCAAGGTCGCCAAGCAGGTCGTGCGGCCCCGAGACCCGAGACCTCCTACCAGTGGCGGACCGCGGGCGGCAAGACGTCCTACGACCGGACGGTCCGTCGCCGTGACCCCGTGCGCTGACCGCGAACCGCCACCGACCAAGAAGCGCCTCTCGGTCGGGCGAGTCGATCACCGTCACCGGGATCGCGGCACCGGTCACCGAGGGAGACTCGGTCGCGCTCCGGAGAAGCTCAACTCGACCGGGACCTGGGCGACGGTGCCAGGACGACAGCGTTCGGCAGCCGAGCTCGACCGCGGACCGAGGGCGCGGCGTTCGCCGTTCACCGTCGCCGTGCCACGACGCCAGCGGCGCGATCATCTACCGCGTGGTCGCGTTCCTGCCGCCGGCGGCCGCAGCTGGAGCCGTCGAGCACGACAGGTCACCGTCAACGCGTACAAGGCCGACATCACCAAGGTCGTGCCCGGCACCAACGTCGGCCGACGAGTTCGTGACCGTCAAGAACACCGGCAAGGTCGCGCTTGAACCTCAAGGACTGGAGTCCTGTCCGGACGGCACTCAACAACCTGACGCTCCCGAAGCCGCATCGTCGCCGCCGGCGACGTTCGCTCCGGATCCACACGGGCTCGGGCAGCAACGGCACGAAGGACCTCTACCTGAGGCAGGCAGCCAACGGTTCTGGGACAACGACGAGCGGCATCGTGACCCTGAAGGACGAACGCGCTCCACGATCGAGGACCTACGCCTACCCGGTTGCGCCGTAGTCGTCGCACCAACTGAAACACCGCACCAACCGCCTGGCCGGCGGCGCCTCGAGGTCTCGGGACTCGGCGCCGCCGGCCAGGCGCATTTGCGCCTACAGCTCGGCGCCGTCGGCCAGCCGCACGTACTCCTGGCCGGCGTCGGGCAGGAACGCGTTCATGTGCCCGTCGACGATGCCCAGCCCGGCCTCGGAGTAGATCCGGTCGTGGATCGCGAGGTTGCGCGGCGCCTTCACGGCCCGCGCGAAGTCGATCGCCTCTGACGCCTTGAGCCACGGTGCGGAGACGGGGACGCAGAGGAGGTCGACCTCCTCGTCGGGCCCGGTCAGCGCGTCGCCGGGGTGGTAGACCTTCTCGTCGCCGGCCGTGAGGACGTAGCCGGAGTTGAAGAAGCGCGGGAACTCCGGGTGGATCACGGCGTGCAGCTCGCCGACGGCGCGGACCGGCAGCCCGGCGTCGAACTCCTGACCGGGCCGGACCACCGTCACCCGCTCGGCCACCTCGGGTGCGTCCTCGCGGATCTTCGCGGCCACCGCGTCGATCGTGAAGACCGGGGCGTCGGTCGCCCGGAGGTTGTCGGGGAGGTAGTGGTCGGCGTGCTCGTGGGTGATCAGCACGGCGTCGGCGCCGTCGAGGGCGCCGACCTCGGTGAAGACTCCCGGGTCGATGACGACAGCGGCACCGTCGTACTCCACCCGGACGCAGGCATGGCCGAACTTCAGGATCCGCATGCCGCCGACCCTAGTCCGGCCAGGTAACGCTGCATTGTGGTGGCTTCCTGACCGATACACCGGTCAGGAAGCTGCCCGAACGTGGCGTTACCCGGGAGAGAGCGGAACCCAGGGTCAGCCGGTCACGTGGTCGAGGTAGCACCAGCGCCAGTCCTCGCCGGGCTCGGCGGACTCGATCACCGGGTGCCCGGTGTCGCGGAAGTGCGCGTCGGCGTGGCGGCGGGGTGAGGAGTCGCAGCAGGCGACCTTGCCGCAGGTGAGGCACTCGCGCAGCGACACCCACTTCACGTCGTCGGCCAGGCACTCCTGACATACCGGGTCCTGGGTGGTCTCGACAGCCGGGTACGACGCGAGGTGCTCGCAGTCGTCTCCGGTGCGCCGCGGGGCGGACCCGGGGACGGCGAGCTCCTCCCGCGCCTGCATGGCCGCGTCGAGCATCGACTCCTCCACGTCGAGCATCGACAGCACCTCGCCCACGACCTCGGAGGCGACGTTCCCGCTCTTGCGGATCTCCAGGATCCGGGCGCGTTCGGCGCCGAGCATCTCCAGCCGCAGGCGGGCATAGAGCTCGCTGGGCGCCAGCTGCTCCTCGTGGGTCGCCAGTCGCTCCCAGGCCGCGAAGTTGCGCTCCTCCAGCCGATTGCGGATCAGGTTGGCGACCCCGTGCGGGTCGTCGTACTCGCTCTGGTCGAGGACCGCGAGGCCGGCCCGGGAAGCCTGCTCGAGCAGCGTGGCGCGAGCCAGCGCATCCTCGGCCGGGTCGACGCCGGTGACCCGGAGGCGGCGCACCAGCCACGGCAGGGTCAGGCCCTGCAGGAGCAGGGTTCCGGCGACCACGGTGAAGGCGATGAGGAGCAGCACCTCGCGGTAGTCGGTGCCGACGGGGATGACGAAGGCGGCGGCGAGCGACACCACGCCGCGCATCCCCGCCCAGCCGAGGAGGACCGTGTGGCTCCACGGGCCGGCGTCGCCCCGGACCAGGGTCCACCGAGCGGTGAACACCCAGACGAACCGCAGCAGGATCACCCCGAGCAGGGCGGCCACGCAGACCAGGACGATCTGGCCGACCGGGGTGCCGCTGTCGCGGACGCCGTCGAGGATCCAGCGGCACTGCAGCCCGATCAGCAGGAACACGGCGTTCTCGAGCAGGAACGCGATGGTGCGCCAGTTCATCCGGTCGGCGATCCGGGACTGGGCGGTCTGCAGGACCGGAGCCCGGTGTCCGAGCAGGAGCCCGGCGATGACAACCGCGAGGACGCCCGAACCGTGGATCTGCTCGGCGGCGAGATAGGCCACGAACGGCGTGACCAGCGAGATCGCCGAGTCGAGCACCGGGTCGGTCACGTGGCGGCGCATCCAGGCGACGACCAGGTAGGTCAGCACTCCCAGCAGCACGCCGCCACCCGCCGCGAGCAGGAAGTCGAGCCCGACGTCGAGGAAGGTCACCGCTCCCAACCCGGCCGCGATCGCGGTGCGCAGCGCCACGAGGGCGGTCGCGTCGTTGAGCAACGACTCGCCCTCGAGGAGCGTGACGATCCTGCGGGGCAGGCCGAGCCGGCGTCCGATCGACGTGGCAGCGACCGCGTCGGGCGGGGCGACCACCGCGCCGATGGCGAAGGAGATGGGCCAGGAGATCCCCGGCAGCAGGCCGTGCACGAGCACGCCGATCCCGGCCGTGGTGAACACGACCAGACCCACCGACAGCAGCAGGATCGGGCGCCGGTTCGCGTTGAAGTCCACCAGCGAGGTCTGCAGGGCCGCGGCGTAGAGCAGCGGCGGCAGCAGCCCGAGGAGTACGACGTCGGGGTGGAGCTGGAGCTCCGGCACCCCCGGGAGGAAGGAGGCTCCGATCCCGGCGGCGATCAGCAGCAGCGGTGCCGGGATCCCGAGCCGGCCGGCGAGCGCCGTTCCGGCCAGCACCCCGGCGGCCACGGCCACCAGCAGGAAGGCGATCTCCACGGACCCATTGTGTCGGTCCCTACGATGACCGGATGCCGCTGCCCACCAAGGTGGAGATCCGCCGCGCTGCGCCGGCGGACGCGGAGGCCCTCACCCGGCTCCAGCTGGACTGCTGGGACGACGCCTACACCGGCCTGATGCCTCTGGTGCTCGAGGGCAACGAGCGGGCGATCCGGTTCTACGAGCGGCAGGGCTTCCGGTTCGACGGGGCCGGGCACGACGAAGAGGAGGGCCGGCACGTCCGGACCGTGTGCGCGACCGGCTGAGCGGCGGCCCCGATACTCACCGCCCTGCCCATGGTTCCGGCTTTCAAGGCTCGTCGCTTGCGCTCCTCGCACCTCAACCACCGGAGAGGGCCCGGATCCGGGCGTCCAGCTCGCGCCGGTTGTCGCGCCGCACCGCGACCTCGACCACCTCGATGCCGCCATTGGGACTGGCGATCGCCTGCTCCAGCTCGGGCAGGGACCCGACCTTCCAGTGGGGGGTCCGGGTCGCGGCGCACAGGCTGGCGAGGTCGACGCCGTGCGGGGTGCCGAAGAGGCGGTCGTATCGGTCGGCGTACTCCTCGGCGCCCTGCTCCAGCATCGTGAAGATCGAGCCACCGTCGTCGTTGACGACGACGATCGTCAGGTCCGGGGCGGGTTCGTCCGGTCCGAGTACCAGGCCGTTGGCGTCGTGCAGGAACGTCACGTCCCCCATCAGTGCGAGGCACCGGGTGCTGCGCGGCCGGCCGAGGGAGGCCCCGATCGCGGACGAGACGGTGCCGTCGATTCCGGAGAGTCCTCGGTTGGCGATGATCTTGCGGCGGTCGCCGACGTTGTACGTGGGGACCATCAGGTCGAGGTCGCGGATCGGGCTGGAGGCACCGACGAACAGCAGCCCGCCGGGAGGTACGCCGCGGCTCACCGCGCCCGCGACCTCGTGCGGCGTGATGCCCTCCTCGGCCGCGAGCAGCCGATCGAGGCCCGCGGCAACGTCACGGTCGGCTGCCTGCCACTCCGCGAACCAGCCGGGGTCGGCCGGGGCCTCGACCTCCAGCCGGTCGAAGGTGACGTCGACCGGGAACGGTCGGTCCGGCCACACCCCCGCCGGAGGCCGCGACCACACCTCGACGTCGTCGCGGGCCAGCAACCGGGTCACCGGTCGGGAGAGCGTGGGGTGGCCGAGCACCACCACCCTTTCGATCTGTTGTCCCAGAGCGCCGTCGAGCAGCAGCCGGTAGCAGCGCAGCGCGTGGCCACCCGTGCGCGACCCGCTCGTGGGCTCGGCCAGCAGCGGCCAGTTCGCGTCCTGGGCCAGGACCCGTGCCGGAGGGCCGGCGTCGTCACCGGCGACGACCACGGTCCGCGGGCCGGCCCCGATGGATATGGTCACCGGGCTCCCCCCGGTGGAGGCGGCTTCCGCCCTGCGCGGCTGCAGATCCCAGCCCCCGGGCTGGCCGGGGACCAGGGGGTCGTCGAGCCGGACGTTGAGGTGCGTCGGAGCGTGCCCAGCGGTGAGGGCGGTGACGGCGGCCGACCCGCGTCCGAACGAAGCGCCGACGGCAAGGTCGAGGGTCGGGACCAGGGGCCCGAAGATGCCGAGCTGGTCGGTGGTCTGGTTGGCGCCGGTGCCGCGGAGCCGGGCCGGCCGGTCGGCGCTCACGACCACGAGCGGGAGCCCGGAGTGGGCGGCCTCGATCACGGCCGGGTGCAGGTTCGCGACAGCGGTGCCCGACGTGCACACCACCGCCGCCCGGGCCCCGACGCGGGTGAGCCCGAGGGCGAGGAACCCGGCCGAGCGTTCGTCGACCCGGGTGTGCAGGCGGACCAGGCCGGCCGCGGCGACGTCGTACGCCGCGAAGGAGAGCGGCGCGTTGCGTGAACCGGGCGCGAGGACGACCTCGGTCACCCCGGCCTCGACCAGGGCGGCCATCACGAAGCGGGACAGCTCGGTCGAGGGGTTGGTCACGAGGGTCGATCCTGCCCGACCGCGCGCACCTCGGCGAGCCTGGCCTCCCACCAGTCCACGCGGTCCGGCGGTGCCGCGAGCCGGTCGAGCGCAGCTTCGTCCACCGTGGGACGCACGACACGGAGCGCACCGTCCACCGGCAGCAGCGGCGCGACGGCCACGTCGTCAGTGAGCAGCTGGACGGTCGCCAGCCCGCAGGCGTAGGGCAGTTCCGGCAGCGCCGCGGCCAGGGCAAGGCCGGCCGCGATCCCGACCGACGTCTCCAGGGCGGAGGACACCACGACCGGAAGGCCGATGTCCTCGGCGATCCGCAGGCAGGCCGCCACTCCGCCGAGCGGCTGGACCTTCAGCACGGCGACGTCGGCCGCCGCGAGGTCGCGCACCCGGTAGGGGTCCTCGGCCCGGCGAATCGACTCGTCCGCGGCGATCGGTACGTCGACGGCACGGCGGACCGCGGCCAGCTCCTCGACGGTCGCGCACGGCTGCTCGACGTACTCCAGGCCGCCCGCCGCCCGCTCCAGCACCCGGACCGCGGCGACCGCCTCGTCGACGTCCCAGCCGCCGTTGACGTCCACCCGGATCCGGCCCTTCGGTCCGAGGGCGTCCCGGACGGCCTCGACCCTGGCCTGGTCGTCGCCGAGGGTCTGCCCGGGCTCGGCCACCTTGACCTTGGCTGTGGTGCAGCCGCCGGCGGCCACGATCTCGTGGGCGCGCTCCACGCCGACCGCAGGCACCGTGACGTTGACGGGCACCCACTCGCGGAGCGGTTCGGGCCAGTCCCCCGCTGCCGCCTCCTCGGCGCAGCGGAGCCAGGGCTCGGCGACCTCGGGTGGGTACTCCGGGAAGGGGCTCCACTCCCCCCATCCGGTCTGGCCTCGCAGCAGCACCCCCTCGCGCACCGTGATCCCCCGGAACCGGGTCCGCATCGGGATGGCGAACACGACGCTCATGCGAGGTCCTGCAGGGCCATCCGGTCCACCTTGCCGTTGTCGAGCATCGGCAGCGCGTGGAGTGGCACGATCTCCTGGGGCGCCCACGACCGCGGGTGGGCGCCGGACACCCAGTCCCGGACCTCCTGCAAGGAGACCGGCCGGGTCGTGACCACGAACGCCACCACTCGCTGCCCCCACTCCTCGTCGGGTACGCCGATCACCTCGGCCGCGGCCAGGTCCGGGTGGGCGCGCAGCCGCGCCGCGACGGCCGGCAGCGGGACGTTGACGCCCCCGCTGACCACGACGTCGTCGAGCCGGCCGAGGACGCGGAGTCGGCCGTCCTCGTCGAGGCGGCCCGCGTCTGAGGTGAGGAACCAGCCGTCCACCAGAACCTGGGCGGTCAGCTCCGGGTCGCCGTCGTACCCGTCGAAGAGGGTCGGCCCGGAGATCCGGATCCGTCCGTCGACGTCCACCTCCAGCTCCACGCCGTCGAGCGGGTAGCCGTCGTAGACGCAGCCGCCTGCGGTCTCCGCCGACCCGTACGTCGCCACCACGCGCAGCCCCTCCTCCTCGGCCCGCCCGCGCAGGGCGGGGTCGATCGGGCCGCCCCCGAGCAGGATTGTGTGGACCTCCCGCAGGGCGGCCACCGACGCCGGGTCGTCGAGCAGCCGGTGCAGCTGGGTCGGCACCAGCGAGGTGAAATCGGCACCCTCCCACCCGTCCAGCACCGGGTCGTGCCCAGCGACCAGGGACCGGCAGATCACCTGCAGACCGGCGACGTAGGTCGGGGGGAGCGAGAGAGCCCAGCGACCGGACGCGCCCAGCCGCCGCTCCGTCGCGGAGACCGAGGCCAGGACCGCCCGCCGTGAGAGCAGCACCCGCTTCGGCATCCCCGTCGAGCCAGACGTCTCGACGACCAGCGGCTCCGGCTCAGCCGGAGCAGCCAGCCAGGTCCGCAGGCCGCCGACGACCACCCGGGCAGGCGTGCCGACTCCGAAATCCACGCGACGAACGCTATCGACCACTGGAACAATTCCCGCCGATGCCCACCACCACGCCACGCTGGCCCTCCTCGCTGATCCCCGACACGCCGCTGGCGCGCAAGCTCTCGCTCCAGTCGATCCTGTTCGCGATCGGCGAGGGCGTCTTCCTCACCGGCAGCGCCGTCTTCTTCACCCAGATCGTCGGCCTGACCGCGTTCCAGGTCGGCATCGGCATCACCGTCGGACAGGGCGCCTCGTTCCTCTTCGCCGTCCCGCTCGGCAAGGTCGCCGACCGGATCGGACCGAAGCGGATGTGGGCCCTCGGGGCATTCGGCGCTGCCGGCCTCTACGCCGTGTGGCCGTTCGTGGACGGCTTCGCCATGTTCCTCGCCATGATGGTGGTCCTCCAGATCGTCGAGACGGCCGGCCACAGCGGACGCGGCGCCTACACCCTGGACGCGTTCCCCCGCCAGGAGCGAGTGCGATCGCTCGCCTACATGCGCGCGGCCCTCAACGTGGGGTTCACCCTCGGCGCCCTGATCGGCGGCGTGGCGCTGGCGTTCAACAACGACGACATCGTCCGGGCGGTCCCGCTGTTCACCGCGGCCGTGCTGGCCCTGAACGCCCTCTACATCACCCGGCTGCCCGACGCGGAGCACGACCGCACACCGCCGCAGAGCGAGGAGCTGCTCAACCCCGGGGCCCTGCGCAACCGCGGGTTCGTGTCCCTGATGACGCTCGACGGCGTGCTCGGGACCAACCAGGTGCTGCTCAACATCGTGATCCCGCTCTGGCTCGTCGAGGAGACCGACGCGCCGCGGGTGCTGCTCGCGTGGCTGTTCGGCACCAACACCCTGCTGGCGGTCCTGCTCCAGGTCGCCGCGGCACGGGGGGTGGACTCGGTGGACCGGTCGCTGCGCGCCGCCCGGATCTCGGCGTCGTTCTTCGTGCTGTCCTGCCTGATCGTCCTGGTCACCCACGACACTCTGGGCTGGGTGACCATCGCCCTGGTCTGGCTCGGGCACGTGACGGTCACCGGTGCGGAGCTCTACCAGTCGGCCGCGAGCTGGGGCTACCAGTCGGAGCTCTCCGACCCCGATCGCCGCGGCGAGTACCAGGGCGCTGCTCACATCGGCCACACGCTCGGGTCGGTCTGGGCGCCCGCGCTCTACACCTTCCTCGCCATGGAGTGGGGTACGCCGGGATGGCTGGTCATCGGCGGCATCGTCGTCGTGGCCACGGTCGCGATGCGGCCGTCGGCCCGAGCCGCCGAGCGCTTCCTCCAGCGGGACGCGACGCCGGGCCGCGTGGCCGACCCTGCTTGAATCTCCCGGTGGCCACCCCCGCCCAATGGCTTGCCGGTGCGCGGCCGCGCACCCTGCCCGCCGCCCTCGCCCCCGTGCTCGCCGGCACCGGCGTCGCGGTGTACGTCGACGGCGCGGTCTGGTGGAAAGCGGCACTCGCGCTCCTGGTCAGCCTGGCCCTGCAGGTCGGCGTCAACTACGCCAACGACTACTCCGACGGGGTGCGCGGGACCGACACTGACCGGGTCGGCCCCATGCGGCTGGTCGGCTCCGGAACGGCAGCGCCCGGTTCGGTGAAGGCAGCGGCGTTCGCCGCCTTCGGCGTCGCGGCGGTCGCCGGACTGGTCCTCGCCGTCACGACCGCCTGGTGGCTGGTCGCTGTCGGGCTGGCCTGCATCGTGGCGGCATGGTTCTACACCGGTGGAACCCGCCCCTACGGCTACGCCGGGCTGGGCGAGGTCATGGTCTTCGTGTTCTTCGGGCTGGTCGCGGTGGTCGGGACGACGTACGTCCAGACGGAGACCTTCGAGCTGGCTGCCCTGTGCGCCGCAGCCGGCATCGGCGCCCTGGCCTGCGCGATCCTGGTCGCCAACAACCTGCGCGACATCCCCACCGACCGCGAGGCCGGCAAGCGCACTCTCGCCGTGCGCCTGGGCGACAGCACCACGCGGCAGGTGTACGCCGGGCTGGTCCTGGCCGCGATCGTGGCCTGCCTCGCCGTCGCGGCCCTGACCACGTGGTGGGCCGTGCTGGCTCTCGCGTACGCCGCCACCGCGGCTCCCGCGGCCCGGGCCGTGCTCGAGGGTGCGGACGGGCCGGAGCTGATCCCGGTCCTGCAGCAGACCGGGGTGGCTGAGCTGGTGTTCGGCGTCGGACTGTTCTTCGGCCTGGTCGTCGGCCAGGCCTGAGGGCGGTTGCTGACCGAACTCCGGGCTGATTTCGCCGGGGTGCTGACACGCGTGCTCGCGCCGACACCGACTCAGCTGGCGTGCCGAACCCGGAGCCAGGTTTGCGAGCCGAAGTTGATCACCCGGTTCCGCACCTCACGAACCACCAGCCCGCGCGACTCGCAGGCCTTGGTGATCCACTCGAAGCTGTGGGCGATGGTGCCGGACTCCTCCGACTCGTGGCTCAACCCCACCCATTCGCTGCCTTCGTAGTCGGGGCGCCTGGCCGAGGCAGGAAAGTAGGAGGTCAGGAAGGTCGCGTCTGGCGCTGACGTCGCGACGAAGCCGTCAAGCATCGCCTCGATCTGGGACTTCGACGCGTGGCTCCAGATGGACCGCGCCACGTAGAAGTCGAATCGCTGGTCGAAGTCTGTCATCGAGAAGTCGTCGCGGTGCGAGAAGGTCGGCCGCTTGGCGGCGACGATCTCGGGGCCGAGGAGGACCTCGACGCCAGCCTCCAGCATCGCGCGGTTGGGCTCGATGCCGAAGTAACAACCTGGGTCCAGGAGCCGGATCAGCCAGTGGCCCGCGCGCAGTGAGCCGCAGCCGATGTCGAGCACCTTGGAGTCGAGATTCAGACCGTGGTGCAGCAGGGCCATGGTCTGCTTGCGGCCGGCGGCGGCGAAGCGGTGAGGTGGCCCGCCAAGGAAGATCCCGCGGGCTGCCAGCTCCTCGGCAGCTCGATCAAGCGAATGCGACATGGGGTGACCCTTGCTCCAATGGGGACTGGTTGCGAACGATCCGCGTACAGGGTGCCACAGCGCTTCGGGCACGAGGTGACGCGATGGGGCTGGCCGCGGACCCGGGTCACCTAGCGCCCGACGGCGTAGCCCTGCGCTCCCCGGGCGTTCGCGGCGGCGCGCAGCCAGCCGCCGTCCCGGGCGACGGCCGACAGCCGACCGAGCGACCATCCGTCGACGGTCCGGAGGTCGTGCCCGCGGCGGGCCAGCTCCTCGCGGACGCCGGCCGGGACGCGGTCCTCGACGACCACCCGTCCCGGCTCGGCCCGACGAGGGTGGAATGACGACGGCGCGTGCTCGTGGTGGAACATCGGCGCGTCGATCGCCGCCTGCAGCCCGGTCCACGGGTCACCCGGACTTGCCCCCGCGGCGTGCGCGAGCCGGAGGAAGAACACCAGGCTCCACTGGTCCTGGCTGTCGCCGCCGGGGGTGCCGAAGGCGACCCAGGGCCGTCCGTCGCGCAGGGCAAGGGACGGCGAGAGGGTGGTGCGGGGGCGCGCTCCGGGCCGGAGCGTGGACGCGAGCCCGTCCTGGAGCCAGAACATCTGGGCCCGGGTGCCGAGGGGGAACCCGAGCCCCGGGACAACCGGGGAGGACTGCAGCCAGCCCCCACTCGGGGTGGCGGAGACCAGGTTGCCCCAGCGGTCGGCCACGTCGACGTGACAGGTGTCGCCGGTCGCCCCGGTCCGGATCGTCGGTTCCCCCACTCCGGCACCATCGTCCCGGGTGTCCCCCGACGGCGGCTCGGGAAGCCGTGGAGGGCGCCCGTCCGGCGAGCCGGGGCGGAGCTCCAGGCTGGCTTGACGCTCGTCGACCAGCCGCCGCCTCTCGGCGGCGTACTCCGGCGAGAGCAACGAGGACAGCGGAACGTCCACGTGGTCCGGGTCGCCGTACCACGCCTCCCGGTCGGCGAACGCGAGCTTCGACGCCTCGAGGACGAGGTGCTGCCAGTCCGGGTCGTCGTCGGCCAGCGTGCCGAGGTCGAGTCCGTCGAGGATGGCGAGCGCCTGCAGCAGGACCGGACCCTGTCCCCAGGGGCCGGTCTTGAGGACCTCGATCCCGCGGTACCTCGCACTGACCGGCTCCTCCAGCCCGGGCTCCCAGCGCGCCAGGTCCTCCCCCGCGAGGAGCCCGTGGTGCCGCCGGCCCGAGGTGTCGAGCCAGGCGGTGTCCCGGCAGAACCGGTCCATGTGGTCGGCGACGAAGCCGCGGTACCACGCGTCGCGGGCGGCCTCGATCTGGCGCTCCCGGTCCGTACCCGCGGACTCCGCCTCCTCGAGCACCCGCTCGTAGGTGGCCGCCAGCTCCGGGAGCCGCAGCGGCGACCACGTGGAGGGAATCCTGCTTCCCGGCAGGTACGTCGCCGCCGAGGTGCTCCACTCGCTCGTGAACAGGTCCGCTACGCCGGCCAGCGTGGCTGCGATGCCCGGGATGACCGGCACCCCCTGCCGGGCGTAGCCGATCGCCGGCTCGAGCACGTCCCGCAGCCGCATGGTCCCCCAGCGCTGCAGCATCAGTGTCCAGGCGCCGAACGCCCCGGGGACGACCGCCGCCAGCGGGCCGGTGCCGGGCACAGCGTCGAGCCCGAGGTCGGCGAACGCGGCGGGCGTCGCCGCCCGGGGAGCGGGCCCCTGCCCGCAGACGACGTGCGGGCGGCCGTCCCGGTCGCTCCACAGCAGGATCGGGACATCGCCACCCGGACCGTTCAGGTGGGGCTCGACGACCTGGAGGACGAATCCGGCCGCGACCGCGGCGTCGAAGGCGTTGCCGCCACGCTCGAGCACGCCCATGCCGGTCTGGGAGGCCAGCCAGTGGGTGGAGGCGACCATGCCGAAGGTCCCGGCGAGCTCGGGTCGGGTTGTCGGGAGAGGCATCCCCGCGGAGTCTGCCACCGTCCGCGCCGGCCGGGGCCGGGGGTCAGAACGACGTCAGGCTGAACGGCACGCCAGGGAGGTCCGCCATCGCCGCCCAGGTCCGCACCGCGTCGCCCGATCCACCGATCCGGCCGGCCGCCGCCAGCGTCTCCACGGCGACCCCGCCGAGGTAGAGCGCGCCGAGGGTCTCCGCGTCGAGGGTCACGGCGGGCTCGTCCGCCATTGGCTCGACCGAGGCCTCGCCCTCCTTGACCGTCACCCGGAAGCTCCCGTCGGCGTGGCCGAGCGGGTCGCTCACGCCGAGCACGACCGAGCCGTCCGCGCCCCAGGGACGCCCCTCGAGGGCGGTCACCACGTCGAGCACGCGCACCCAGATGTGGTCGTCGACCTTGGTCACCTTGCGGCACGCCGAGTCGGTGAGCGCCCACACGAGCGGGTCGTCGGACGACGAGTTGCGCCAGTCGACCCGGGCGCACAGGTCGATGTCGGCGAGGAACCGCCAGAGCGCGAGGTAGGCCGCAGGCTCGGCCGCCGCCAGGTCGACCACGTTCACCTTTCCGCCCGGGACGTCGTCGTACCCCTTGTGCTGGTAGACCACGTGCCCGTCCGGCTCACCCGCCGCATCGAGGTGGACCGCCGCGCGGAGCCTGGGGTTGGGCCCCTGCTCCTCGAAGTCGAAGCTGCCGGTGAGCCAGGGTCGGTAGAAGGACGGCCTCGACACCGACCCGCGCGAGCGCTCGTGGAACGCCGCGAAGTTGCGCTGCATCACCGGCCAAAGCTCGCCCGGATCCGCGAGCTCCACCCGTCCGGGGTCGACGAAGTCACGCAGCGCGAAGCGGCTGGTGGTGTCGACCTGGATGTGGTGCCGCCACGAGGAGAGGCCGAAACCGAAACGTCCGTAGATCGTGGTCTCCGAGACCGTCAGCGCGGCCAGCGGCAGCCCGCGGTCCGCGGCGTCGGCGAGGTCGTCGGTGATGATCCGACGCAGCAGTCCCTGGCGCCGGTGCGCGGGACTGACCGTGACGTCGGTGATCATCTGCAGCGGGAGCTCGCGACGGCCGGTGTTGAGCGAGCCGACCAGGCTGGAGTACGTCGCCACCGGCACCGGGCCGGCACCGAACTCACCGTCGGGCAGCCACGCGCCGCGGACCACCGCCGCGTCCTCGCGCATGCACCCCAGCCAGACGTCCCAGGATGCCGCCTTGGGCCGTGCGTCGTGGAACCCCCGCAGCAGCCCTTCGAGCCACCCTTTCAGCAGCCGGGTCGTCTCCGGGGAGTCGTCGCGCGGGTCGAGGGTCCTGAACGTCAGCTCCACGTGCGCCAACCTAACCACGGCCGGGCGGCACCGCACCCGGTTTTGCGCGCTGGCCCGGCGCCGTACTCTGGCCACATGACGTTCCTGATCATCGTGGCACTGGTCGTCGTCGGGTTCGTGGTCTGGAAGTTCCGGGTGCAGCTGATGGCCAAGGTCCTCGGTCAGGACGAGAGCCGCGTACGCCGGCAGCTCAACCGTCGCCGCAACTGAGCTTCAGCTCGAGGGCTCGACCCACTCGCCGGTGTCGGCGAACTTCTCGAGGGTCGCGGTGTACGGCGCGATGTCGATGCCCTGCTCGGCCAGCCACCGGTCGTCGTAGTAGGTGTGGGCGTAGCGCTCCCCGCCGTCGCACAGCAGGGTCACCACCGACCCGGTCTCGTGGCGCGACCGCATCCCGGCGACCAGGCGCAGGGCGCCCCAGATCTCGGTGCCGGTCGAGCCGCCGACCAGGCGGCCGGTGACCGACGAGCACCAGCGGGCGGCCGCGATCGAGGCGCCGTCGGGGACCGAGATCATGCAGTCGACCACCTTCGGCAGGAACGACGGCTCCACGCGCGGTCGGCCGATGCCCTCGATCCGCGAGCCCGACCCGGTCGCCTCCGGGTCGTCCTCGTTCCATCCGCGGAAGAAGGCCGAGTTCTCCGGGTCGACGACGCACAGGCGGGTGTCGTGCCGTCGGTAGCGGATGAACCGGCCGATCGTCGCCGACGTACCGCCCGTGCCGGCGCCGACGACCACCCAAGCGGGGATCGGGTGCCGCTCGTGGGCGAGCTGGCTGAAGATCGACTCGGCGATGTTGTTGTTGCCGCGCCAGTCGGTCGCCCGCTCGGCGTAGGTGAACTGGTCCAGGAAGTGGCCACCGGTCTCACGCGCGAGCCGCCGCGACTCGTCGTAGATCGAGGACGGGTCGTCCACCAGGTGGCAGCGACCGCCCTGGAACTCGATCAGCTCGATCTTCTCCGGCGAGGTGGATCGCGGCATGACCGCGACGAAGGGCAGGTCGAGCAGCCGGGCGAAGTAGGCCTCCGAGACTGCCGTGGACCCCGACGACGCCTCGATGATCGTGGCGCCCTCGCTGATCCACCCGTTGCACAGGGCGTGCAGGAACAGCGATCGCGCCAGACGGTGCTTCAGCGAGCCCGTGGGGTGGACCGACTCGTCCTTGAGGTAGAGGTCGATCCCCCACCGGGCCGGTAGCGGGAACACGTGCAGGTGGGTGTCGGCGGACCGGTTCGCGTCGGCCTCGACCCGGCGGATGGCCTCGTTGAGCCAGGCACGCGCAGCGGGGTCGGAGTGATCGCCGACCCTGCAGCAGCCGCCGTCGTCGGCCATGTCAGTCCACGTCCTCCTTGGACTTCATCTGCTCGAGCCGCCCCTGCATCCGCTCCGCGCGACGCTCCACCCGCCGGGCGAACGCCTCGCGCTGGCGGTTCAGCAGGAAGTACGACGCGAGGCCGGACATCACGAACGCGATCACGACCGCCCACAGGACCGGCACCTGATCGGAGAGGAGCATCCAGACTCCGAAGACCACGACCAGGCTGGCCACGAACAGACCGATCCGCATCGCGGTGTAGACGACGAATTCCTTCACGCGTCCAGCCTAGGCGACGGTTGCCAGTCGGTCCCCGACGGCGGAAGGTGGGAGGCCACACGGAGGAGAAGACATGGCGCTCTACCTGTCGAAGTTCAGCTACACCCCCGAGACCTGGTCCCGGCTCATCGGCAACCCCGAGGATCGCCGGGAGGCCGCCGCGGCCTACGTCGAGTCGGTGGGCGGCCGGCTCCACGGGTTCTGGTACGCGTTCGGCACCCACGACGGCTACACCCTGTGGGAGGCGCCGGACAACGTGTCGATGGCCGCGGTGGCGCTCGCCCTGAGCGCTGGTGGTGCGATCAGTTCACTGGAGACGACCGTTCTCCTCACGGTGGAGGACACGATCGAGGCGCTCCGGCAGGCCGGTCAGGTGAAGTACCGGCCGCCCGGCCAGTAGCCCGCCCTTGTCGCGGTGCCGTCCTGACCAGAGGGGATCTACGCTGTACGCGTGTTCAAGTTCCTGCTGCTCGTCATCATCCTGGCGGCGGCGATCTACTTCACCGTGCGCGTGATCCAGCGCCGCGGGATCCTCCCGCAACGGGGCGCCGATCCACGCCCGTTCGGCCCGGACGACGACCCCGACTTCCTCCGCGACCTCGACCGGAAGCGGCGCCGGCGCCACAAGCCCGAGGACCCGGACCCCAGCAGCTCCTGACCTCAGCCTCTCGGCTCGACCTGCGCCGCGCTACTGGCATAGGAGTGCTGGCTGGTCGAGGAGAAGAAGTTGATGCCGATGAAGTTGAACCACAGGGTCGCCAGCGCGACCAGGGCGACGATCGCGGCGTTGCGGCCCTTCCACCCGGCCGTCGAGCGGGCGTGCAGGTAGGCGGCATACACCACCCAGGTGATGAATGCCCACACCTCCTTGGGGTCCCAGTTCCAGTAGCTGCTCCAGGCCTGGTGCGCCCAGATCGGGCCGGTGATCAGCACCGCGAACGTCCAGATCGGGAACCCGAAGGAGTGCAGGCGGTAGGCCACCCGGTCCAGGACCGCCGGCGCCGGAACGCGGGCGAGGTAGCCGGTCTGGCGCGGCCGGGCGCGGTCCTTCACCAGGTAGAGCGCCGAGCAGATCCCGGCCAGGGTGAACGCACCGGTGGCCAGGATCGCCGAGACCACGTGAATGACCAGCCAGGGCGAGAACAGCGCCTCGGTGAGGGGCGCCACTGGCTCGTGGAGCCAGATCACGTCCACCATCAACAGCGACACGACCAGGGTGACCACGATCGGCGCCATCCACTCCAGCCCGAAGCGACTGCGCAGCAGCAGGTAGGCCGCGGCCACGACGAACGTGCCACTGAGGGTGAACTCGTACATGTTGCCCCAGGGCACCCGGTTCGGGTCGGCGGCCATCCCGCGCCCGACGAGGGCCACGAGGTGGGCGACCACGGCCATGCCGGTCAGGATCAGGCCGAGCCGGCCGAACATCGCTGTCCGGCCCGTGGTGACCACCTCGTCGGCGGGCAGCCGGCGAAGGGTCGCCCACTCCCCCAGGTGCGAGATCAGGGCGAGGAAGTAGAGCACGCCGGCCACGGCGACGAACTGGTTGCTCAGGACCTCCCACGACTGGTCGGTCACGACGACTCCTCCTCCCTGCGATCCGCAGGTGTCCCCCCGCCGAGCGCCCCCACGATCTCATGCAGCTCCGCGGGCAGGTCACCGCCTCCGGAACGGTCGAGACCGGCCACCTCGACGAGGGTCAGTCCGTCTCGCTGCCGCGCCCTGACCCAGATCCGGCGCGGCCGGATGTAGAGGGAGCCCAACAGCCCGATCAGGGCGAGTACGACGCCGGTGAGCGCGATCAGCTTCCCGGGGGTCCGGCTGATCTGGATCTTGTTCCACTGCTGGACCCCGTCGAAGCTGACCGTACCCAGGCCGTCGGGCAGCTTCGTCTTCTGGCCCGGCGCGAGGTCCACCCGGAACATCGACCCGTCCTGCTTCCGCACCAGCTCCGCCCCGGCCTTGTCGAGCTGGTAGACCGACTGCGGCTGCCCGGAGTCCATGCCCAGGTCGCCCGCATAGACCAGCATCGAGATCGCCGGGTTGGCGGCCTGCCCGAACGCCGAGAACGGGCCCGTCTTCTCGGTGAACGCGTAGGTGGGGTAGAACTCGCCCTCGAGCCCGATCTGGGTCGGCCGGGCGTCGGGCGCCTTCACCACGCCGAAGGACCGGAAGGTCTGGTCGGTCGGGAGGAAGATCGTCGGCCCGCTGTAGGCGACCTCGCCCTCGCCGTCGCGGATCGTGATCACGGGGGCGTAGCCGTGGCCGATCAGGAACACCTCGGTGTCGCCGATCGTCAGCGGGTGGTTGACCTTGAGGTCGAAGTCCTTTGTCTCTGCGGTCGGTGTCTCGCGGTACGCCAGGTGCGAGACGAAGCCCCGCGCCTGCCCCTTGCTGGGGCCCTCGGTCAGCCAGTCGACGTCGAAGTCCTTGACGTCGAACGTGAAGGGCTCCATGTCGTCGGGAGCGAACAGGCTGCCGGGCAGGAAGTCGTCGTACTGGGTGAGGTTGTTGGAGAACCCGTTTCCGACCACGAGGATCACTCCGCCGCGGTAACCGAAGAGGCTGCCCAGCGCGAAGCCGACCAGCACCACCAGGACGGAGACGTGGAAGACGAGGTTCCCGGCCTCGCGCAGGTGCCCGCGCTCCGCGGACACCGCGTCGCCGTTGCGCACGACCCGGAAGCGGCGCCTCTTCAGCTCGGACTCGGCCGCCGCCAGCACCTCGCCCGGCGTCCCCGGGGAGTCGTACGACGCGTGGTCCGGCAGCCTCGCGAGATTGCGGGGGGCAGGTGGCGGGGCCGCCCGCATCGCCCTCCAGTAGACGAACGTCCGCGGGATGAAGCAGCCGACGAGGGAGACCATCAGCAGGATGTAGATCGCGGAGAACCACGGGGAGTCGTAGACCGAGAACAGCCCGAGCTTCTCGTAGACCGGCGTCAGGTCGGGGTGTGCCTCCTGCCAGCGCGATGTCTTCAGGGAGTCGACGCCGCTCTGCGGGATCACCGATCCCGGGATCGCGGCGAGGGCGAGCAGCAGGAGCAGGATCAGCGCGGTCCGCATCGACGTGAGCTGGCGCCAGGCCCAGCGGAGCATCTCGGTGAGGGTCAGCTCACCGGATCTGCGGTCGTGCGCTTTGTCGGGGTCCCCGGCGAATTGGGAGCTCCGCGAGCGATTCGTTGGGGTGAGCATCTATACCACCGTCTCCGTGGAGGAGACGAGGTTGATCTGCAGCCACGTGACGGCCTCGGCCCACCAGCCGGTGACCAACAGCACCCCGACGGCGACCAGCATCAGCCCGCCGGCCCGCATCACCCACACCTGGTGGCGGCGTACCCACCCGAACGCGCCCAGCGCGCGCTGGTAGGCCACCCCGGCGGCGATGAAGGGCAGCCCGAGTCCGAGTGCGTAGACCCCGGAGAGCACCGCCCCGCGGGCTGCGGTGGCCTCGTTGATGGAGAGGGTGGTGATCGCGGCGAGTGTGGGACCGATGCAGGGCGTCCAGCCCACCCCGAACAGGAAGCCGAGCACCGGCGCCGCGGCCAGCCCGACGGCGGGGACGCTGTGGACCCGCCAGTCGCGCTGGAGCAACGGGATCACCCCGGCAAAGGCCAGCCCGAGCAGGATGGTGAACAGGCCGAGGACGATCGTGATCTCGCGTCGCCAGGTGACCAGCCAGGCACCCAGCGCACCCGACAGCGTGCCCAGGGCCACGAAGACGACGGCGAAGCCCAGCACGAACAGGACGGCGCCCGCCATCATCCGCCCGCGGCGGGCGTTCTCGAGGTCGGCGCCCGACAGCCCCGTGGCATAGGAGAGGTAGCCCGGCAGCAGCGGGATCACGCACGGGGAGAAGAAGGAGACCAGTCCCGCCACCAGTGCGACCGGGATGGCGAGGAGGAGCGAGCCCGAGGCCGCGGTGTCGTGGAACCACTCACCCATCGCGCTGCCCATTGCGTGTTCCGCCACCACGTCCTCGACGACCTCGACCAGTGTCGTCCTCGACGGCAGCTCGCCGATGATGCTGGCCGCCACCCGCCCGTCGGCGTCGAGCACCACGAAGCTGGGGATCGAGTTGGGGGTCAGGGTCCCCGAGAAGGCCAGCATCGCCTCCCCGTCGGGGGAGAAGTACGACGGGTAGGGAACGTCGAAGGTACGCACGAAGCTGCGCGCCTGTGCCGGAGAGGGGTCGCGGATGTTGATCCCGACGAACTGCGCCCGGTCGCCGACCTCCTTGGCCGCCGCGACGACGTCGGGGGCCTCGGCCCGGCACGGCGCGCACCACGACCCCCACACGACGGCCACCACCGGCTTGCCGCGGAAGTCGGCCGCCGAGAGTGGGTTGCCCTCGAGGTCCTGGCCGGTCAGGGAGACCGGCTCGTCGCGCGAATCCGGCTCGACCTGGACGACTTCGCCCGACCCACTGACGAACCCCTTGTCCCCGGTTCCCTGCAGGCTCGAGCAGCCCACGAGCAGCACAGCACACAGCAGGAGGGGAAAGAGACGGGCGGGAGTGCTCAGGGCCTGCGCTCCTCGGGGGCTCCGCCGGCCGAGAACGGCGCGCCCTTGTCACGGGTGGGGATCAGGTCGGCCGCGGGCTCGGAGTAGGACACCTTGGTGAGGGTCTCGTCGCGGAAGTGCAGGGAGGTCAGCGAGCAGAGGGTGCACTGGCGGTTCCGGGGGTTGTGCAGGAAAGACCGGCGCTCGAGGTGCAGCCGGGTGATCCAGATCGGCAGCTGGTGGGAGACGATCACCGCCTCGTGGCCGCGGGCTGCGTCCTGCGCGTCCTCGACGGCGGACATCATCCGGACGACGAGCTCCTTGTAGGGCTCGCCCCACGAGGGCCGGAACGGGTTCCAGAGGTGGCGCCACGCGGAAGGCTGGCGCAGCGGCCGGACGGTCTTGCCGAACCGCTGGCCCTCGAAGACATTGGTGGACTCGATCACCCGGTCGTCGGTGACGATGTCCAGGCCGCGGGCATCGGCCAGTGGTTGAGCGGTCTCCTGCGCCCGCTCCAGCGGGGAGGCGACCAGATGGGTGATGTCACGGTCCTTGATGGTTCCGGCGACCTGCTCGGCCATCTGTCGGCCGAGGTCGGAGAGGTGGTAGCCATCGCTGCGGCCGTAGAGGACACCGGCCGGGTTGTGGACCTCCCCGTGGCGCAGCAGGTGCACGATCGTCTCAACGCTCATGGGTTCCTCCGTTCGCGGCGGCCTGCGCAGCCGTCGGCAGGGCGTCGAGCACCGTCTGCAGGGCGCGGTCGTCGTGGGCGGCGGAGAGGAACCACGCCTCGTACGCCGATGGTGGCAGGTGGACGCCCGCGTCGAGCATGGCGTGGAAGAACGCCGCGAAAGCCGCGACGTCCTGGCCGGAGGCGTCGTCGAAGTCACGCACCGGCCGGTCGGTGAAGAAGACCGAGAACATCGTGCCGTTCGACTGGACGACGTGCGGCACCCCAGCCGCGGTCAGCGCCTCCGCGACCGCGGCCTTGACCGTGTCGCCGGCGCTCGTGAGGTGGGCGTAGACGTCGTCGGTGGCGAGCCGAAGGGTGGTCAGCCCGGCCGTGGTGGCCACCGGGTTCCCCGACAGGGTCCCGGCCTGGTAGACCGGCCCCTCCGGGGCGAGCCAGGACATCACGTCGGCCCGACCGCCGAACGCCGCCGCCGGGAAGCCGCCTCCGATCACCTTGCCGAAGGTGACCAGATCCGGCTGCCAGCCTTCGACCGCGCCGTCGAGCCCCCACTGGCCGCGCGCGGAGGCCCGGAAGCCGGTCATCACCTCGTCGCTGACGAAGAGGGCGCCGTGCCGTGCGCAGGTCTCGGCAAGGAACGCGTTGAACCCGGCCTCCGGCGGGATCACCCCCATGTTGCCCGGCGCCGCCTCGGTGATGAGGCAGGCGATCCGTTCGCCGTGCTCGTCGAACACCTTCTCGACCGCGGCCCGGTCGTGGTAGGGCAGCACGAGGGTCAACGCTGTCGCGGCCTCCGGGACGCCGGGGGTGCCGGGTACGCCGAACGTGGCCAGACCCGACCCGGCCGAGGCCAGCAGCGCGTCGACGTGGCCGTGGTAGCAGCCGGCGAACTTCACGACGAGGTCCCGCCCGGTGAACCCGCGGGCCAGCCTGATCGCGGACATGGTCGCCTCGGTGCCCGACGAGACGAAGCGGATCCGCTCGACCGGGGTCCGGGCCACGATCTCCTCGGCGAGCTCGACCTCGGGCGTGGTCGGGGCGCCGTACGACGTGCCCCGGGACACCGCCTCGGAGACGGCGGCGAGGACCTCGGGGTGGGCGTGCCCGAGCAGCATCGGCCCCCAGGAGCCGATCAGGTCGACGTAGTCGTTGCCGTCCACGTCGGTCAGCCACGCGCCCCGGGCGGACCGGATGAACCGGGGGGTCCCGCCCACCGCGTCGAACGCGCGGACCGGGGAGTTGACCCCACCCGGCGTCACGGCGCGGGCGCGGTCGAACCAGGCGGTGGAAGAGGGGTGGTCGGGCGGCACCGGGTCATTCTCCCTGACCGCACCAGCCCCGCGGGTGGCAGGTCCTACCTCGGACCGCTGGATGGTCCAGACAATTTTGCCCGGGAAGCGTTTTACGTTCGTGACCTGCGGGAATGGTTCGATACATGCCTCACGGATCACTGGGACGTCGATCACAGTCGGGAGCTTGACGTAACTAGGCGTGACAACATTCGTTGGATCAGTGTCGGTGTCCGAGGGAAGCGTCCACCGGTAGAGTCGATCGAGGGAGAGAGCCAGATATGTCCGCACCGAAGTTCGGCCGATTGCAGAAGGCGTCCGCGCTGTTGCCGCTGGCGCTGCTCTCGACCGCCTGGACGGCGAGCCTCGCCGGCGCCGGTGCGAGCACTGCGGCAGCGCAGGACGACTCCCGCACCCTCCCCGACGGCACCAGCATCCCGACCCAGGCCATCGAGGCCCCGGCCAGCGTCTCCAAGCCCGGCGTGACGGCCCCCGGCATCAATGGCAACGCCAAGACCATCGTGGCCAACGCCTCCACCATGGGTATCCCCGCCGCCGCCCTCGCGGCCTACCAGCGGGCCGAGACCGTGATCAACACCGCCGACAAGTCCTGCAACATCTCCTGGCAGCTGATCGCCGCCATCGGCCGGGTCGAGTCCGACCACGGCCGGGTCAACGGCAACACCCTCAACTCCAAGGGCCTGGCCACCCCGGGCATCTTCGGGATCGCGCTCGACGGGTCCAACAACACCACGCGCATCGCGGACTCCGACGCCGGGCTCTACGACTCCGACTCGAAGTTCGACCGAGCGGTTGGCCCGATGCAGTTCATCCCGTCCACGTGGCGGGTCGTGGGCGTCGACGCCGACGGCGACGCCGAGCGCAACCCGCAGGACATCGACGACGCGGCCCTGGCCACCGCCGTCTACCTGTGCTCCGGCGACGACGACCTCTCCACCGGGGCGGGCCAGCGCGCTGCGGTCTTCCGCTACAACCACAGCCAGTCCTACGTCGACCTCGTGCTGTCGATCATGAACGCCTACGCCTCCGGCGACTTCACCTCGGTGCCCAACGGCACCACCTCCGCCGGCTACTTCGTCCCCGACCCGACCCCGCCGGCCGCCCCGGCCAAGAAGGGCCCCAAGCAGTCCGGACCCGCGGGTGGCGGCGGCGGACCCGCCACGGCACCGGTCAGCAACAACACCGGCGGCGGCGCACCCATGGTGGCGGGTCCACCACCGGTGGCACCGGTGGCGGCACCACCGAGCCGGCCGAGACCCCCGGTCCAGCCCCCGAGTGGTGGCGACGGCCCCAACCTGCCGGCTCCCACCGTCTCCCGCAGCCGGCCCAGCGAAGACCCGGTCGGCAACGTCCTGACGCATGCCGAGGCGCTCCAGCAGTGCATCAACGCGGGCGTGATCGACGACCCGCTGACGAGCGTCAACGAGCTCACGCAGTGCGTGAACGCCAAGCTCAACTGACCTAGCCGCTTCATCGCTGACCCGCCCGAAAGTTTCGGGCGGGTCAGCGCATTTGCGGGGTCATCGACTGAGGAGGCGGGCGGCCTCGGTGGCCCAGTAGGTCAGGATCACGTCCGCGCCGGCCCGGCGGATCGAGGTGAGCGACTCGAGGATCGCCGGCTCCCGGTCGACCCAGCCCTTGGCCGCGGCCGCTTCGACCATGGCGTACTCACCGGAGACGTTGTAGGCCGCGACCGGAACCTCGACCGCGTCGCGGACCCTTCGGAGCACGTCGAGGTAGCCCAGCGCCGGCTTCACCATCACGATGTCGGCGCCCTGCTCGACGTCGAGCAGTGCCTCCCGGACGCCCTCGCGGGCGTTGGCGGGATCCTGCTGGTAGGTCCGCCGGTCGCCACGGAGCGAGGAGGCCACGGCTTCCCGGAAGGGGCCGTAGAACGCGGAGGCGTACTTCGCTGAGTAGGCGAGGATCGAGACCTCGGTGTGACGGTCGCGGTCCAGGGCAGAGCGGATCACCGCGACCTGGCCGTCCATCATCCCGCTGGGGGCGACCATGTCGACGCCGGCGTCGGCCTGGGCGAGAGCCATCGCGGCGTACGCCTCGAGCGTCCGGTCGTTGTCGACCCGCCCGTCGGGGGTGAGGATGCCGCAGTGGCCGTGGTCGGTGAACTCGTCGAGGCACAGGTCGCTCATCACCGTCAGCGCGTCACCGACCTCGGCGACCACGTCGTTGAGGCTGCGGTTGAGGATCCCCGAGGGATCGCTCGCGCCGGACCCGGTGGCGTCCTTCTCGACCGGGATACCGAACAGCATCACGCCACCGAGACCCAGCTCGGCCGCCTCGGTCACGGCCTTCAGGAGGGTGGACCGGGTGTGCTGGACGACACCGGGCATCGAGGTGATCGGGACGGGCGCGTCGATGCCCTCGCGGACGAACACCGGCAGCACGAGCTGACCGGGCTGTACCGCGGTCTCGGCCACCATCCGGCGCATGGCCGGCGTGGTGCGGAGACGACGGGGCCGGACGATGGGCGGCGTGACGTTCTTGTCCTCGTTCACGCTGCACATTGTGCCGTGGCCGGGTTTGTGGTTGCGATCTGCTGTCGACTTGCGCGGTTTCGACACGGCCGTCGCTGGTTCAGGGTTTCGACAGCGGGCCTGCTCAACCTCCTCGCTCAGACCACAACCGCGCTCCGCGCGGTCGAGGTCGCCAGGATCACTCCGCTCGGATCTTCCGGCGCCCGGAGGGCTTGCGCTCCGAGGGCCTGGTGACCGGCTGGCCGGCGTCCAGCATCGCGACCCGTCGCGCGGCGCCGAAGTCGGCGAGCGCGTCGACGAGCACCTCGACGTCGGGCTTCGGCGACAGCACGTCGACCCGCAGACCGTGCTCCTCGGCGGTCTTGGCGGTAGCCGGACCGATCACCGCGATCACTGTGGACGGGTGCGGCTTCCCGGCGATCCCGACCAGGTTGCGCACGGTCGACGACGAGGTGAAGACCACGGCGTCGAACTTGCCGGTCTTGATCGCATCGCGCGTCGGCGCGGGCGGCGGTGCGGCTCGCACGGTGCGGTAGGCCGTGACGTCGTCGCACTCCCAGCCCAGGTCGATCAGGCCCGCCACGAGGTTCTCGGTGGCGATGTCGGCCCGGGGCAGGAACACCCGGTTGATCGGGTCGAGCACGTCGTCGTACGGCGGCCAGTCGGCCAGCAGCCCGGCCGCGGACTGCTCTCCGGACGGAACCAGGTCGGCGCGCAGGCCCCAGGCCGCGATCGCCTGGGCGGTCTTGTCACCGACGGCTGCGATCTTGAGGCCGGAGAAGGCCCGGGCGTCGAGGCCGTACTCCTCGAACTTCTCGCGGACGGCCTTGACCGCGTTGACCGAGGTGAACGCGATCCACTCGTAACGTCCCTCGACGAGGCCGCGCACGGCCTTGTCCATCTGCAGCGGGTTGCGCGGGGGCTCGACGGAGATCGTGGGGACCTCGTCGGGCACGGCGCCGTACTCGCGCAGGCGGGCGGTCAGCGAACCGGCCTGCTCCTTGGTGCGCGGCACCAGGACCCGCCAGCCGAACAGCGGCTTGGTCTCGAACCAGGAGAGCGCCTCGCGCAGGTTGACGACGTCCCCGACCACGGTGACCGCGGGGGGCGCCATCCGGGCGGCACGGGCATCGGCCGCAATGTTCTCGAGGGTCGAGGTCACGGTGCTCTGGGACGTGGTGGTGCCGACCCGGGTCATGGCGACCGGGGTCTCCGGGTCGCGGCCGGCATCGATCAGGCCGCGCGCGTTCTCGGCGATCGAGCCCACGCCGGAGAGCAGGACGAGCGTCGGGGCGTCGATGTATCGGCTCCAGTCGATCTTCTCGCCGCAGGTGATCACCGCGACCTCACGGCTGTGCTTGGTGGTCAGCGGGATGCCGGCGTAGGCCGGGACCGCGCTCACCGAGGAGACGCCGGGGACGATCTCGAAGCCGATGCCCGCCTTGACGCAGGCCTGGGCCTCCTCGGGCCCGGAGGCGTAGAGGAACGGGTCGCCAGCCATCAGCCGGACCACACGGTTGCCCGCCTTGCCGTGCCGGACGATCACCTTGGCCCGGGCCGCGTGGGTGAGGGGCTGGCCGTCCTCGCCGAAGCCGCCGTCCACGAACCGCGGACCCGGCTGCTCGGTCGAGGTCGTCGTGTCGCCGGGAAGCCCGAGCAGGCGGCGTACGAGATCCTCGTGCTCGGGAACCTCGGTGACGATGACGTCGGCCTTGCCGATCAGGTCGACGGCACGGACCGTCAGCAGATCGGGGTCGCCGGGGCCACTGCCCACAAAGGAGACCCAACCGCGACTGGTGGTCGCGGGGGGTGTGCTGGTGTTGCCTCGCGTCATGCGTTCTGCCTCTTCACTGGTGCGTCCATCAGTTGTGTTGCCCCGTCGGCGAGCATCTCGCTCGCCAGGCGCTTCCCGACGCCTGCGGCGTCAGCGGGCCGTCCGGATGCGGACATCCGCACCGAGAGCGTCCCGTCGTGGGACAGGGCCACGGCCCTGATCCAGATCTCGTCTCCGTCTTCCCCCTCCGCAACCTCGGCCAGTGCGCCGACCGGAGCCGAGCACCCGCCTTCGAGCGTGGCGAGCACGGCCCGCTCAGCCTCGACGGCGGCCCGGGTCCGCGGTTCGTCCAGCTCGGCCAGCTCGGCCAGCAGGTCGACATCGCTGTCCCGGCACTCGATCGCCAGTGCGCCCTGGCCGGGGGCCGGGAGCATCTGCAGCGGGTCGAGCACCTCGGTCGCGTCGTCGAGCCGACCGATCCGGGCCAGTCCGGCGCGGGCCAGGATGACAGCGTCGTACTCACCCGACCGAACCTTGCCGATCCTGGTGTCGACGTTCCCACGGATGTCAGCGATCTCCAAGCCGAGGCCGAGGGCCCGGAGCTGGGCCGCCCGCCGGGGGGAGCCGGTGCCGACCCGGCTGCCGGCCGGCAGCTCGCCGAGCGTGAGCCCGTCGCGGGCCACGACCACGTCCCGGGGATCTTCGCGCTCGGGGCAGGCAGCGAGGGCGATGCCCTCCTGCCGACCGGTGGGGAGGTCCTTCAGCGAGTGGACGGCCACGTCGATCTGATCCCGCAGCAACGCGTCGCGCAGCGCGCTGACGAAGACTCCGGTGCCGCCCAGGGTCGCCAGCGATGCGGTGTTGCGGTCGCCCTCGGTCGTGACCTCGACCAGCTCGACATCGCAACCCAGCCGGGCGCGGATGAGCTCGGCCACGGTCTGCGACTGGGTCGTGGCGAGGAGGGAGGCGCGGGTGCCCAGTCGGAGGGTGCCCTGTCGAAGTGTGGTCATCGGAGATCCCCCAGGGTGCGGGAGCCCACGGAGCGTTCCGTGGCGGCGATCCCCTCGGGGCGGGTGACGGCGTCGACCGCTTCCGGGTCCAGCGCGAACAGCTCGGCGAGGGCGGTGGCGTAGGACACCGCACCGGTCTCGTTGGCAAGCTCCTTGACCCGGACGGTCGGCTGGTGGAGCAGCTTGTCGGCGACCCGGCGCACCGACTGCAGCACCTCTGCCCGGGCCACGTCGTCGAGGTCGGGCAGCCGGGCGGCCAGGCGCTCCACCTCGGCCTCGACCACAGCGGTGGCCATCGACCGCAGGGCCACGACCGTGGGGGTGACACTGGCCTGCCTGCGGGCATTCAGGAAGGCGGTGACTTCCTGCCCCACGATGTGTCGTACGCCGTCGATCTCGTTGCCGGCGACGCTGTCGCGCAGCTCGTCGGCCAGGTCTGCGAGCGTGACGAGAGTGACCTCCGGCAGCGCCGCTACCGAAGGGTCGACGTCGTGCGGGAGGGCGAGGTCGACGATCGCGAGGGGTGCGGTGGCCGGGCGGGCGGAGCGCACCATGTCGAGGTCGAGCAGGATCCCGTTGGAGCCGGTGCACGTGATGACGAGGTCCGCGTCGGTCAACGTCGCAGCCAGATCCGACAGCGGCGCCGGTCGCGCGTCGTACTCCGCGGCCAGTCGTGCGGCGTTGGCCGGGCTCCGGTTGACGACTGTGACGGCGGCGGCACCCAGCCGCGAGACGGTCGCCGTGGCCAGGCCGGCCATCCCGCCGGCGCCCACGATCACGACGGACTTGTCCTTGACGCCGCCGATCGGCCCGGCGACTCGCTCCAGGCCCGCGCTGACCAGGGACGGCGCGGCAAGGTCGATGTCGGTCTCGGCCCGTGACCGCTTGCCGACCCGCAGTGCCTGCTGGAACAGCACGTTGAGGGCGGGTCCCACGGTTCCCTGAGACTGTCCCCTCCGCAGCGCCTCCCGGGCCTGGCCGAGGATCTGGCCCTCGCCGACGGCCATCGAGTCGAGGCCCGCGGCCACGTGGAAGAGGTGGGACACGGCTCCGTCGTCGTAGTGGACGTAGAGGTGCGGGAGGATGCCCGCGGCCGACTCTCCGGCGCGCTCGACGAGCAGCCGGGAGATGTCCTCGACGCTGCCGTGGAACCGGTCCACCTCGGTGTAGATCTCCAGCCGGTTGCAGGTGGCGACCACCACGGCCTCGCTGACGTGGTCGCAGGTCGCCAGGTCGCCGAGCAGCTTGTCCACGCCGTCCCGGTCCAGGGCGACCCGCTCGAGGATGGCCACCGGCGCCGACTTGTGGGAGATCCCCACCACGAGAATGCTCATGACGCGTTCTCCTGCGCCTTGCGCTGCTCGTGGTAGGCCAGGATCTGCAGCTCGATGGACAGGTCGACCTTGCGTACGTCGACGCCGGTCGGGACCGAGAGCACGGTCGGGGCGAAGTTCAGGATGCTCCGGATCCCGCTCGCGACCATCCGATCGACGACGTCCTGGGCGGCGACCGCGGGCGTGGCGATGACACCGATCGCGACGCCGTGCTCCTTGACGATCCGCTCGAGGTCGTCGAAGGGGCGGACCTGGACACCCGCGACGACCTCGTTCTTGCGCTCGGGGTCGGCGTCCAGCAGGGCGACCACCCGGAACCCGCGGCTGCGGAAGCCGGAGTAGTTGGCGAGCGCGTGCCCGAGGTTTCCGATGCCGACGATGACGACCGGCCAGTCCTGGGTGACGCCGATCTCGCGGGCGATCTGATAGCGGAGGTAGTCGACGTCGTACCCGACGCCCCGGGTGCCGTAGCTGCCGAGGTAGGAGAGGTCCTTGCGGAGCTTCGCGCTGTTGACGCCGGCGGCGGCCGCCAGCTCCTCGCTGGAGCAGGTGCGGGTACCGAGGTCAACGAGGGTGGTCAGGGCACGGAGATAGACGGGGAGACGGGCGACCGTGGCCTCCGGGATGTCCCGGACGCTGTCGTTGGATGTCCGTGCCGTCACTTGGGTCTTCTCTCCAGCCGCCCGGCTCCCGGGCTCGAGTCACCCGTCGGAGGTCATGCGGCCCGATCACTGTAGGAGTTTGTGAACGGGAGAACAAACCGAGACAGATGCCGGACGGGCAATGTGAGGAGACCCACCGCTCGGGTCAGGTTCCGGTGGTGAGGGCGGCCCGGAGCCGAGCCGGGTCGACCCGCCAGAAGTCGTGCTGGCGGCCGTCGACGAAGGTGACCGGGACTTCCTCGCCGAACCTGGCGACGAGGGCGGGGTCGGAGTCGATGTCCACTTCCGCGTACTCCTCCCCCAGCTCCCCGCAGACCCGATCCAGCACTGCCCGAGCCTCCTCGCACAGGTGGCAGCCGGTGCGGGTGTAAAAGGTGATCCGCGGCTTCATGAGCGCCTCACTCCTCCAGCAGCCCCAGCGCCCGTCGCCGCTCGATGCCGCGGAGACGACCCTTCTGGACCTTGCCGGTGATCGTGAGGGGTAGCTCGTCGACCACCTCGATCCGGCTCGGCCACTTGAACCGGGCCAGGCGCGTCTCGCAGTGCCGCCGGCAGGCGTCCTGGGTCGCGGCCGCGTCGCCGGGTGCCCGCACGTAGGCCACCACAGCCTCACCCGTCCTGTCGTCCTGTACGCCGATCACCGCAGCGTCCTCGACGCCCGGCACCTCCCGGAGGACGTCCTCGACCTCGCTGGGGTAGACGTTGAACCCGCTGACGATGACCAGCTCCTTGACCCGGTCGACGAGGAAGAGGTCACCCGAGGCGTCCAGGAAGCCGACGTCTCCGGTCGACCACCAGCCGTCGTCGTCGGGACCGTCGGCGCCGTGGGGCCAGTAGCCGCTGAAGAGGTTCGGGCCGCGGATCTGGATCTCGCCCGGATCCTCACCCTCGGGTTCGTGGCCGCGCTGGTCCACGAGCCGGATGTCGATCCCGGGCAGGGCAGCTCCGACGGAGCCGGTCTGCAGGCGTTCGCTGCACAGCGTGCTGGTGACCACGGGAGCGGCCTCGGTGAGGCCGTAGCCCTGATGGATCGGGGTCGACGACTTCGCTGTGAACTCCTCGATCAGGGCGGGTGCCAGAGGGGCCGAGCCGGAGAGCAGCAGCCGGACCGGCCCCAGCCGGTCGGCGAGGTGCTCGTCGGGGAGCCAGTGGGCGAACACGGGCGGCGCCACCGGCACCACGCTGCAGGCCTGGTCGTCAATCAGGTCCAGCGTGCCCTGGGGGTCGAACCGCTCGACCAGGACGAGCTTGGCCCGGTGCCTGAGCACCCCGCCGAGGACGGCGTTGAGGCCGTAGACGTGGAAGAGCGGGAGCACGCCTAGCACCACGTCGTCGCCCCGGATCATCGGCGGCTCCACGGCGGCTACCTGGTCGAGGTTGGCGAGGAGCGCCCGATGGGTGAGCATCGCCGCGCGCGGACGCCCCGACGTCCCGCTGGTGTAGAGCAGTGCAGCGAGCTTCTCGGGATCCGGCAGTGGGAGCACGGGTCGGGCTGCGGTGGAGAGCAGCCCTTCGTAGGTCAGCTCACCCTCGCGCGCCGGCTCGCCAACCACCACGACCCGCGGAGACACCGCCCGCGACACGAGGTCCGGGTCGAGCACCTCCCCGTCACCCTCGAGCGCCCTGCGAACGACGGCGACCGCCTCCCGAACCGCGCCGACCGTCCGCGGGTCGGCGACGGCCAGGCGGGATCCGGAGTCGGCGATCAACCGGGCCAGCTCGTCGACCGTCGAGCGCGGGTTGACCGGCACGGCGACCACCTGCGCGCGCAGCAGCCCCAGGTAGGTCGTGACGAACTCGAGCCGGTTGCCAACCGCCAGCAGGACCCGCTGCCCCGCCACGACTCCCGCTGCCACGAGGCCGGTGGCGATCCGGCCCACCTCGTCCTCGAGCCCGGCCCAGGTGAGGCTGCGACCCCCTGCCTCGACGATGGCGAGGGCGTCGGGCCGCTCGTCCGCCGCCTCTGCGACCAGGTCGGCCAGGTCGTGCTCAGCAGGCATGACCGCGATCCTTCCACACACCTCACGCGCCCCGGTGGGAGTGCCCGGACGGGTCTACGCTGCCGATGTGACCCCACCTGCCGACCCACGCCGCAGGCCGCCGAACCTGCGCCAGCGCTCGGTCCTGGCCGGCGAGGCCGCGGCCGCCGCCGCCGAGGTCGAGACCGCGCTGGACACGCCGGCCGACCCGGCGTCGGCCGCGTTCTTCGACGTCGACAACACCGTCATGCAGGGCGCAAGCATCTTCCACCTGATGCGGGGGCTGCACCGCCGGAAGTTCTTCACCACCCGCGACATCCTCAGCGCGGCGTGGAAGCAGGCTTACTTCCGCGTCGTCGGCGCCGAGGATCCCGATCATGTGGCCGACGCCCGCAGCTCCGCCCTCACCTTCATCGCGGGCCGCACCGTGACGGAGCTCGAGGAGCTCGGGGAGGCGATCTTCGACGAGGCCATGGCGCACCGGATCTGGCCGGGTACCCGGGCGCTGGCGCAGCTCCACCTCGACCAGGGCCAGCGGGTCTGGCTGGTGACGGCCGCCCCGATCGAGATCGCCAACATCATCGCCAGCCGGCTCGGCCTCACGGGGGCGATGGGGACCGTCGCCGAGCACGTCGACGGCGTCTACACCGGCAAGCTGGTCGGGGACCTGCTCCATGGACCGGCCAAGGGGGAGGCGATCAAGGCCCTGGCGGCCCGGGAGGACCTCGACCTGCAGAAGTGCTCGGCGTACTCCGACTCGTTCAACGACCTGCCCATGCTGATGCTGGTCGGCGACCCCTGCGCCATCAACCCGGACGCGAAGCTGCGCGCCAGGGCCAAGCAGATGGGGTGGCGGGTCCGGGACTACCGGACCGGCCGGAAAGCGGCCCGGGCAGGCGTGGCTGTGGGGGCGGTCGCCGGAGCGGTGGCCGGCACGATCGCCGCCGGGGCAGCGCTCCGCGGCCGCCGCCGCTGAGCGCCGGCACCCACCCGGCCGAAATCTTTACCAAAGTGGTCCGCGCCACCTTTGGTGAACAAGTGTTCCCTTCCACCCACCCGCGCACTTACGATGACCAGAGCTTCGGGGGAAGCGTGGACCGGGAGGGCCAATTCACATGCAGAGGGACGGGTACGACGTCGCTCGCGGGCTTGAAGCCCTGCGTGCCGCGGTCGCCCAGATCCTGCTTGCCCCGCAGGCCGCCGTCGCCGGTGGCCCCACCATCCTGCTCTCCGAGGCCTCGGTCACGCACGGCCCCGCTCCGACCGCCGGCCGGGGAGCCTCGACCGCCAGCGGCGGAGACTACGACGACGCCGACCAGGCCACGTCCTCGGAGGAGTCCGAGGCGGAGCGCACCCGGCTGATCGCGCTCGTCGAGCTGGCCCGCACCGGCGACGCCGACGCGTTCGGACTCCTCTACGACCACTACCAGTCGTCCGTCTACCGGTTCCTCTTCTACCGGACCCGCTCGGTGCAGCTGGCCGAGGACCTCACCTCGGAGACCTTCTTCCGTGCGCTGCGGAGCATGAACAACTTCCGCTGGCAGGGCAAGGACTTCGGCGCCTGGCTGATGACCATCGCTCGCAACCTCGCCACCGACCACTTCAAGGCCGGGCGCACACGGCTCGAGCTCACCACCGAGGACATGAGCGCCCACGATGACGCCACCGAGGGTCCGGAGGCGACGGTGCTGGCGGGGCTCACCAACGAGATCCTCCTCGGGGCCCTGAAGTCACTCCCTGACGAGCAGCGCGACTGCCTGATCATGCGCTTCCTCCAGGGAATGAGCATCGCCGAGACGGCCGCTGTGCTGGGGCGCAGCGACGGCGCGATCAAGCAGCTCCAGCTGCGCGGCGTCCGCAACCTCGCGAAGCTCATGCCGGAAGGGATCCGGGACTGATGCACAGCGCTCGAAAGACGTCCATCAGATGTGACGCGAACCCCGTAACCTCCCCCCTCCGAGGGTCGTTGAAGTGTGCGTCAGGGGTCCAGAAGATCGGCCCGCTGGACGACGAGCAGACAGGACACGAGCGATGACCCCGGTTTTCGGAGCGCGACGGCGCGCCGAGGAGTTCAACACCCTGGTCGAGGACCCCTCGGCCGGCGGGCTCCACGACGCTCGTTACGCCGAATTCCTTGACATCGTGGCGTCTCTCCGAGACGCCCCCGCCGCACAGCCGCGGCCGGAGTTCGTGACCGATCTTCGCGAGCGCCTGATGACGGCCGCGGAGACGGTGCTCGTCGCCGACGCCGACGAGGCGCGGCTCAGGCTTCCGTCCCGCAGCCCGGTCCGCCAGCCCGCGCGTCAGCGCCGGCTCGCCGCCGCGGCCGCCGGGGTTGCGATCGTCGGCGCGACCACGTCGATGGCCATGGCCGCCCAGTCCGCCCTCCCGGGCGACGCGCTCTACCCGCTGAAGCGGCTCATCGAGGGCGCCGAGACCGGGATCGCCGTCGACGAGGCCGACAAGGGTGCCACGCTGTTGGCCAACGCGGCCGGCAGGCTCGACGAGATCACCGCCCTGAGCCGCGACGGGCAGACCGAGGACGGTGCCGCGATCGCGGACACCCTCAACACCTTCAGCAGGCAGTCCATCGAGGCCTCAGACCTGCTGCTCGCGGACTACGCCGCCACCGGGGACGAGAGCTCGATCGCCGAGCTGCGCGACTTCACCGGCGAGAGCATGCAGACCCTCACCGAGCTCGAGTCGGTCGTGCCCGACCAGGCCCGCGACGAGCTCCTGCGGGCCGCGCGGATCCTCACCCAGATCGACGCCCAGGCACTGCGGACCTGCCCCACCTGCGGTGGGGACGGCATCGACGAGATCCCGGCGATCCTCACGTCGAGCTTCGAGCTCTCGGACGACGGGACCACCGCGACGCCGGGCACGGTGCTCAAGGTGTCACCGCAGAAGAAGAAGAACGCCGGCGGCGACCGCTCCTCGTCGCTGCCCCAGACCAGCGACGACACGCTCCCCCCCGGTAGCGTGCTCGCCCCGGCCGACGGGACCGACGCCGGCGCCTCCTCAGGCGGCAGCGGCACGAAGAAGGACAGCCCCAACCCGATCGAGGACCTGACCAAGACGCTCACCGGTGGCGGCGACTCCGAGCCCGCCTCCGGCCCGACCGTCCCCGAGGTCCCGGACCCCGGTCAGGTCATCGAGGACGTGACCGACCCGCTCTTGAACCCCTGACGGGCCCAGGAGGCCGTCCGTCTCACCGGGTCTCGACACGCCGGTCCGCCACCCTCACGCTCGGTCGCCGGCGGCTCGCTCGACCACCATCAGCGGATCCGCTGAGGCCTCTCCGCTACCGGAAGACGGACTCCCGGTCCATCAGCAGCGTGTAGAGCGTCTGCTGGATCGTCTCCCGCACCTGGTCGGTCACGTTGAAGACCAGCATCGGGTCGTCCGCCGCACCCTCGTCGTAGTCGTCGGTCCGGATGGGCTCGCCGAACTCCAGCAGCCACTTCGAGGGCAAGGGCACCAGCCCCAAGGGCCCGAGCAGGGGGAAGAACGGGGTGATCGGGATGTAGGGCACGCCCAGCAGGCGGGCCAGCGCAGGAACGTTGCCCACCAGTGGATAGATCTCCTCCGCACCGACCACGGACAGCGGGATGATCGGCACGCCGGTGCGCAGCGCCGCCGAGACGAAGCCGCCCCGGCCGAACCGCTGCAGCTTGTAGCGCTCGCCGTAGGGCTTGCCGATCCCCTTGAAACCCTCGGGCCAGACCCCCACGAGCTCACCACCCGCGAGCATCCGCTCGGCGTCCTCGTTGCAGGCCAGCGTGGCGCCGCTGCGACGAGCCATGCTGCTGACGACGGGCAGCCGGAAGACGAGGTCGGCGCCGAGCGGTCGCAGGTGCCTTCCGGTGGCGTCGTGGATCGAGACCATCGTCATCAGGCCGTCCATGGGGATCGTGCCCGAGTGGTTGGACACGACCAGGGCGCCACCGTCGGCCGGGATGTTGTCCACACCCCGCACGTCAACGCGGAACCACTTCTGCGCGATCGGCCGGAGAGCGGTCATGACGAAGCGTTGGGTGACCTCGGGGTCGAAGCCGTACTCGTCGACGACGTAGTCACCGGTCACGCGGCGCCGCAGGAAGGCGAGGAACCTCGCCAGCTGCGGCTCCCACTGGTCCCCGAAGAGCTCCCTGGCGGCGTACTGGAAGGCGGCCAGCCAGTCTCCGACCGGGATACCGGCGAGCGGACCCCGCTCCCGCGTCGTCGCCGGAGGCCGGGGGGACGCGGAGGGGTCTGGGTCGATGGGTTGCGGCGCGGCGGCCGGGGCGTCCGGCTCGCGCGCGGGCTCCTCGGATGCCTCCGGCTGTGGGGCCTTCTGCCGCGGTGTGGCCGCCCGGGTGCCGCGGTCGCCGGCGAGGTTGCGGGCCGCCGTAGAAGGCTTGTCGGTGCCGGCGCTGCCGCGCCCCGGCTTGCCGCGGGTCCCGATCGGGATGATGTCGGCGTCACCCACGGCCGGCTCCTTCGAGCTCGTGGGTCCGCTCCCCGGCCCTCTCCAGGGCGTGGGTGAGGCTGTCGATCACGCGGGTCGAGCGGCCCCCGGTTGGCGTCAGCGACGCCCCGAAGTCGGCGAAGGCCTCGTCGGTGCGGTACTTCGGCGTGAAGCCGAGCACGTTGCGCATCCTCGTGGTGTCGACCCCTCGTCCGTAGGTCAGGAACCGGAGCTGCTCCGGGGAGAAGTCGGCCATCCGCGCCGAGCGCAGCGCGGATCCGAGACCGCCGACAGCGAACGCCGGCAGCGCCACCGAGGGTCGCTGCAGGCGGCGGATCGCCTGGCTGAGCATGAGGATTCCGTCGCCGGCGACGTTGAAAGTGCCCGAGACATCGGACGTGGCCGTGTGGCGGAGAACGTCGATCAGGTCCTCGGCGTGGAGGAACTGCATGCGCGGGTCGAAGCCGAGGACCGTCGGGATCACCGGGAGCCGGAAGTACGAGGTGATCGGGCTCTGGACGATCGGACCGAGCACGTTGGCCGCGCGCAGCATCGCGACCCGTACGTCGGGACGACGGCGGGCGAACCCTCGGACGTAGCCTTCGACCTCGGCCGCGTCCTTCGAGTATCCGGACTGGTGGGCCCGGCGGGGCTGCATGTCCTCGGTGAACATCGCCGGATCGCGGCTGCTGGCGCCGTAGACCGTGGTGGTCGACTTCACGACCAGGTGTCGGAGCCCCGGCGCCTTCTGGCAGGCAGCGAGCAGCTGCATGGTGCCGATGACGTTGAGCTCCTTCATCGTGTGCCGACCGCCGGCGCTGCCGGGGGTGGCGATCACGCTCATGTGGACGACGGTGTCGACGTCCTCCTTGGCGATGACCTTCGCGATGATCGGGTTGCGGATGTCGGCGCGGACGAACGAGACGTCACCGAGGTCTCCACGCGGCGGCACGACGTCGACCCCGATGACCCGGTCGACCGAAGGGTGGGCCGACATGGACACGGCGAACCGGCGACCGAGGTCTCGCGAGACCCCCGTCACCAGGACGACCCGGCCGCCGTTGCCCATGGGGCTACTTGCCGAGCTTGCGGCGCTGGACGCGCGTCTTCTTCAGCAGCTTGCGGTGCTTCTTCTTGGCCATGCGCTTGCGCCGCTTCTTGATGACTGAACCCACAAAACACCTCTCGAACGCTTGGGGCCGCTCCGGTGAGCCTGCCCGGAGGACCCAGACAGCCTAACCGCCTGGAGGTAACGGGCAGAATCCGAGTCGCCCCGGCGAGATCACCGGGGCGACGCGGGATGGAGCGGATCAGCCGGCGTTGTAGAAGCTCTTGCGGAGGTACTCGTCCACGTCCTTCTCGAGGACCCGGAACGAGCGCCCCACTCGCACGGCGGGCAGCTCGCCGCTGTGGACGAGACGGTAGACAGTCATCTTGGAGACGCGCATCATCGCGGCAACTTCGGCAACGGTCAGGAAATGCGACTCGGAGATCTCTCCGGTCGATGAGTTGTCAGCCATGGTGCACCGATCTTTCTGTAGCGGCACGGCACCGGCTTCCCCACCGGTGAACGCACGACCGCTGTCCCGTGAGAATAGGGCCTGAAGTGACTCGTGGGGAAGAGAATCACTCAAGTAACCCGAGAGGTCTCGGCGTGGCACCTTGCGTTCCGGACCACGGTGGCCGCGACGGCGCTCAGTAATGGGGGTCGAGACCGTGCAACGGGAAGGCCTCGGTGCGGGTCGCATGGATGGCCCGGTCCAGCCAGGTGCCGGGGTCATAGCCCTCCGACCAGTCCCGGAACCCGGGGTTGCGGCCGTCGGTCATCCGGTACGGCGGGGTGCGCCCCAGCGAGATCTCGACGTGCTCCCGCCACCCGCCGGGGGTGTCGGTAGCGGGGTCGAGCGGGCGGCCACCGACGATGGCCAGGAGGTGCGACCAGGCCCGCGGCACCACCTCGACCAGGGCGTAGCCGCCGCCTCCGGTCACCACCCACCGGCCGCCCGCCACCTCGTGGGCCAGCTCGTGCAGGGCGAGGTACGCCGCCCGCTGGCCGTCGACGGTCAGCATCAGGTGCGCCAGCGGGTCCTCGATGTGGGAGTCGCAGCCGTGCTGGGTGACGAGGACGTCGGGCTGGAACTCGCGCAGCAGCGGCGGGACGATCGCGTGGAACGCCCGCAGCCAGCCGGCGTCAGCGGTGCCCGGGGGCAGGGCCACGTTGACGGCGCTGCCCTTCGCGTCGGGTCCGCCGAGGTCGTTCGGGAACCCGGTGCCGGGGAAGAGGATCTGGCCGGTCTCGTGGAGGGAGATCGTGAGGACCCTGGGATCGTTCCAGAAGATCTGCTCGACGCCGTCTCCGTGGTGGACGTCGACATCGACGTAGGCGACCTTCTCGGCGCCCTGGTCGAGGAGGTACTGGATGCCGACGGCGACGTCGTTGTAGATGCAGAAGCCGCTCGCCCGGTCCCGCATCGCATGGTGCAGGCCGCCGGTGATGTTGGCGCTGTGGAGCGACTCCCCGCTCCACACCTGTCGGCAGGCCTCGACGCTGGCTCCGACCACGTGGGCCGCCGCCCGGTGCATGGACCGGAAGCACGGGTTGTCGTCGGTACCGAGCCCGTGGGCCAGGTCGATCTCGCCGGGAGTCTCGCCCACCCGGGTAACGGCGTCGATCAACTGGTCGCTGTGCACGGTCGCGATCACGTCGCGGTCGGCCATCGGTGCCGGGACCTGGGCCAACCGGTCGCCGATCACCCCGAGCTCGAGGGCCAGCCGCATCGTGAGGTCGACCCGGACCGGGGACATCGGATGGCTCGGCCCGAAGCTGTAATCGGTCAGGGTGGAGTCGAAGACCACCGTGGCCGGGCCGGGACAGTCGGGCATGGGGTTGACGCTACCCGCGGACGTGGGCGGATGGGTGCGACCGGGGGAGGTCATGCGGTTCGGCGGCTATAGCGCGCAAACCGTATGACGTTGCGGACCTGCGTGCTCAGGAGCCGGCGGCCAGCGACCGGGACCGGTCGCGGGCGGCTTCCATGGCGGCGAGGAACGCCGCGCGCACCTTGTGGATCTCGAGCTCGCGCAGCGCGGCCGCAGTGGTGCCTCCCGGGGAGGTGACCTGCTCGCGCAGCACGGCCGGGTGGGTGCCGGTCTCGCGCAGCATGTGGGCGGACCCGACGACGGTCTGTACGACGAGCTCGGTCGCGGTCGCCCGCGGGAGCCCGAGGTGTACGCCGGCCTCGATCATCGACTCGACCACGAAGAAGATGTAGGCCGGACCGGAGCCGGAGATGGCGGTGACCGCGTCCATCTGCCGCTCGGGGATCCGCATCACCTTGCCGGTGGACGCCATCAGGGACTCGGCCTCGGCGAGGTGCTTGTCGTCGCAGTGGGAACCGGGCGAGATGGCGGCCATTCCCTCGTCGACCAGGGCGGGCGTGTTGGGCATGACCCGGACGACGGCCACTCCGTCGGGGACCCGTGCCTCGATGAAAGCCGTCGTGATGCCGGCAGCCAGGGAGACGAGCAGCTGACCCGGCTTGAGCTCGCCCGCGATCTCGGCGAGAAGGTCGTCCATGTCCTGCGGCTTCACCACCACGGCGATGGTCTCGGCCTTGCGGGTGGCCTCCACGTTGGAGCAGACGGCGACGCCGTACCGCTCCTCGAGCTCGCGGGCCCGCTCCGGTCGCTTCTCGCCGATCAGCAGGTTGTCCACGCGACGACCCGCGCGAACCAGGCCGGAGAGAAGGGTCTCCCCCATCACCCCGGCTCCGAGGATGGCGGTCTGGCTCATCGGCCGGCTCCCTCCGCGATCAGCTATGTCTTCGAGATCAGCGACTTCGCGAAGAATGACAGGTTCTGCGGCCGCTCGGCCAGACGTCTCATGAGATAGCCGTACCACTCCTGCCCGTAGGGCACGTAGACCCGCACCGTCTCGCCCGCCGCCGCTAGCCGCTTCTGCTCCTCGGGCCGGATGCCGTAGAGCATCTGGAACTCGTAGGACCCCTTCGCGCGGCCGAACCTGCTGGCGAGGGTCGAGCCGATGTCGACCATCCGCGGGTCGTGGGTGGCGATCATCGGGTAGCCCTGCCCGCCCAGCAACACCTTGAGGCAGCGGACGAAAGACTTGTCGACCTCGAGCCGGTCCTGGAACGCGACCGACTCGGGCTCGTTGTAGGCGCCCTTGCACAGCCGGACTCGGGACCCCTCGTAGGCCAGCGCCCGGCAGTCGGACTCGGTGCGGTGCAGGTAGGCCTGCAGGACCGCCCCGGTCTCCGGGAAGTCCTTGCGGAGCTCCCGGAGGATCGCCAGCGTCGAGTCGGTCGTCGTGTGGTCCTCCATGTCGAGCGTGACCGTCGTACCGGCGTTGCGAGCCGCGCGACAGATCGTCCGGGCGTTCTCGAGGGCGATCTTGTGGCCGCCCTCGAACCCGGCGTTGTCCGGGAGCGCCTGGCCGATGGCCGACAGCTTCACCGAGACCTCGGCCGAGCGGGTCAGTCCGCGAGCCGCCAGCTGCTTGAGGAGGTCGAGGTACGCCGTGACCGTGGCCTCCGCCTGCTCCACGTCGAGGGTGTCCTCGCCGAGGTAGTCCAGCGTGGCCTTGAGTCCCTCGTCGGCCAGCCCGGAGGACGCCTCGACCGCGGCCTCGTTCGTCTCGCCGGGGACGTAGCTGGTGACGATCCCCGAGGAGACCGGGAGCGTGCTGACGAGCTTCTTGACCCGTTCGCTTCGGGCCAGGAGCAGGATCGGCTGGCGGAGCAGAGACATGTCCCAGAGGTTACGCGAGTCGGCCCATACCACGGGTCGCCCGGTGTTTGCAGCAGTTTGACGGTGCCCCCGCATCCTGCGAACAGCCGTCGAGGCTCCTTGACGGCACGGGAACCGCGGCAGGTCGGAGGGACGACCCATGAGCAGAGAGCCAGACATTCGCACGACCACCAGGCGCGGGAGGTTCACCCCCACCCGGCGTAGAAGGGCCGCCGTCGTAGGCGCAGCCGCGATCGTCATCGCAACCCCCGGCTTGGCGGCCGCGGTCATCGACACCCCGCCGCCTCCGCCGCTCGAGGTCGTCGTCTTCCCCTCGCGCGACTTCGTGGTCACCGAAGGAGGACCCGCGGGTCTGGCACTCAAGTTCGAGATCCTCCGCAACGGCGTCGTCATCGGAACGGCCAGCAGCTCACAGGTCAGTCCGACTCTGACGACCGACCCCACCGGGCTGCTCGAGGTCAACCACCCCGGTGGTCTGTGCTGGAGCGGCGTGACTCCCAACATCAGGCCGGGCGACGTCCTCCGGGTGACGGACGAGGCCAACCCGGCCAATGGGTACCAGGTGAGGACCCAGGGCGTGAGGGCAACCCGTGCCCAGATCGTCGGCAACGACGTGGTCGTCCGCGGCGTCGCCCTGGACCACAACGGCAACCCGCTGTCCCTCGCCCGGGTAGAGCAGCGGATCGTCCAGCCCGAGTTCCGTGAGCCCCCGGAGCCATTGGAACGGCGCGACATCCGGGCCACCCTCGGTGACGGCAACCTGGTGCGTGACAACAGCCCCGGCGCCGCTCCCGGCGCCTTCATCGCCACGCACTCGGGCCTGACGGCCGTTCAGCGCGACAAGGCAGTCGCCGGCCAGACCCGGGTCCTCGGCTGGATGGCCACCAACGCGGCCGATGACCGGCTCGGCCTCACGATCTTTGAGGAGGACGAGATCGACGGACCCGGCTTCGGCGGCTGCCCGCCGGCCCGGGACTATGCGATCACGTCGTTCAGCAAGAAGTCGATCAAGATCGGCAACAACGGACTGACCGTTGCTGGTACGGCGCTCGACGCTGACAGCGTCAGGGTCACCCTGAGGGACGACAGGGGCGCTACTGCGAACCCGACGCGCACCGCAGTTCTGAGCCAGGCGAGCGGCAACCAGACCTTCCGGGCGGGATTCACGCGCCGGCAGGTCCGACGCCTGTCCGACGGCAGGATCACCGCAGTCGGGAGCTACACGGTCGGCGGCACCGCGATCACCGGCGGCAACAAGGGGATCCTCAAGGACCTGAGGGCCCCCAGGCCCGCGCGGTCGGACACCAGGAGCGGGGTCTACCGTCGGGCGCAGTCCGTGGCCCTCTTCCGGTCCGCCGGCGAGCCCAGGACCTCGCGGATCTTCTACACGACCAATGGCAGGAGCCCCGGGCTGGGTTCGCTGAGGTTCGGGCGGCAGGTCAGGATCACCTCCACGAAGACCCTTCGGGCTGTGGTGATCGACCGGGCCGGCAACAGGAGCGTCAGCAACTGCAGGATCCACAGAGGCTGCTGGCGGATCGTGATCCGCTGACCGGCAGCTGACGCTGGAGCTGACGGCGGCGCGGACCCCCGGTGGGGTCCGCGCCGTCGTTCGTCCGTGCCTGAGGCGCACCTGCCTCACGGAGTACGACGGCGCAGCGTCGCCGCGCCCAGGGCCAGCCCGCCGGCCGCGAATGCCGCCACGATCCCGACGTCGGGCCACACCTCGGCGGTGTCGGCGGTCCGGGTGAGGGTTTGCATCGCGTCCACGGCGTAGGACAGCGGCAGGACGTTGCTGATCGCCTCGAGGACGTCGGGGAGCAGCTCCCGTGGGACGAAGAGGCCGCACAGCAGGATCTGCGGAACCACCAGCGCCGGCATGAACTGGACAGCCTGGAACTCCGTCTGCGCGAACGCCGAGACGAACAGGCCGAGCGCGCTGCCGAGCACGGCATCGGCGACGGCGACCACGGTGAGCAGCCACACCGGCCCGACCACGTTGAGGTCGAGCAGCCCGACGCTGATGCCGACAGCGAGCGCGGACTGGGCAGCGGCCATCAGCCCGAAGGCGAGGGCGTAGCCGCCGAGGAAGTCGAGCTTGCCCATCGGCATGGCCAGCAGGCGCTCGAGCGTGCCGCTGCTGCGCTCGCGCAAGGTGGTGACCGAGGTGACCAGGAACATCACGATGAAGGGGAACAGCGCCAGCAGCGCGGGCCCGATCCGGTCGAAGACGCCCGTCGAGAACTCGGCGAACATCCACCACAGGAGGGTCATCAACAGGCAGGGCAGCACCAGCAGCATGACCAGGGTGCGGTGGTCGCGACGGATCTGGGTCAGCACGCGGGTGGCGACGGCGAAGAGGATCCGGGCGTTCATGCCGCGTCCTCGGCGACGATGGCCAGGAAGGCCGCCTCGATGTCGTCCGAACCGGTCTTCTCCCTGATCTCCCCGGGCGTGCCGTCGGCGATGATCCGGCCCTCGCGCATCAGCATCAGCCGGTCGCAGCGCTCGGCCTCGTCCATCACGTGGCTGGACACGAAGACCGCGGCGCCGGCATCGGCGATCCGGTGGAAGAGCGCCCACAGGTCCCGGCGGAGCACCGGGTCGAGACCCACCGTCGGCTCGTCGAGGACCAGCAGGTCGGGATGTCCGAGCAGGGCGACGGCCAGGCTGGCGCGGGAGCGCTGCCCCCCACTGAGCCGTCCGACCACCTGGTCCGCGTGCGAGCGCAGGTCGACGGCGTCGATGGTCCGGTCGACCTCGTCACGGCCGATCCCGAGCACCCTGGCGAAGAACCGCAGGTTCTCGGTGACGGTGAGGTCGTCGTAGACGCTGGGGCTCTGGGTGAGATAGCCGATCCGGTGCCGCAGCCCCTTGCTGCCGGCCTCCTCCCCGAACACCTCGACGGATCCTGACGCCAGCTGCTGGACGCCCACCAGGGAGCGCATCAGCGTTGACTTCCCGCACCCGGACGGCCCGAGCAGGCCGGTGACTCCCCCACTGTCGATCGTGAACGTCAGGTTCTCGATCACTTGCCGACCGCCGCGGGCCACGACGAGGTCCCGCACCTCAACCGCGTTATTCACCATGTGTTGAATTATGCTCCCGGGACCCGCCGGGACGCAAGGTCCGGACCGGTCGGGATCAGGGCAGATCCGATCAGGGCAGGGGTCCGGTGAGGTAGCGCTGGATCGTCGGCGCGTAGATCTCGACCACCTCTTCGGGGGGCATGGAGGCGAGCGGCTCCACCTCGAGCAGGTAGCGCACGATGATCAGCCCGAACACCTGGCTGGCGACCAGCGGCATGCGCCGCTCGGGCTCCTCGATCCCGAGCGCGACGCCGATGGGACCGACCACCACATCGAGGAATCCGTCGCGCACCAGCCTCTGGCCCGAGGGTTCGAGCAGGCCCCGGACCAGCCCGAGCAGGGGCAGCCGGTTGGCGGGGTCGTCCCACACGGACACGAAGACCCGGAGCATCCGCTCCCCTGCGCCGTCCGGGCCCTTCTCGATGGCCGGGGCCAGCACGACCCTGGGGTCCACCGGCAGCTCGAGCGCGGCGACGAAGAGGTCGTCCTTCGTGCCGAAGTAGTGGTGCACCAGAGCCGCGTCCACACCGGCGTCCGCCGCCACGGCACGGATCGTCGTACCCGAGAACCCGGCGGTGGCGAACTGCTCGCGGGCCGCGGCCAGGATGGCCGCCCGCGTGTCCGGGGCTCCGGGTCGCCGGCCCCGACGGGTGCGGGTGCTCACCTCGCCGGCACCGCGAAGTGCTCGCGGGCGAACTCCAGCGACTCCTTGAGGTCGCGTTCGCGCTCCTGACGGTCCACGCACTTGCGGGTGTTGATCTCGACGACCACGTCGCCGGTGAACCCGGACCGGGCGGCGTGGGCGAGAAAGGCGTCGGCCCCGACGGACCCGCGGCCGGGGACCAGGTGCTCGTCCTTCGCCGAGCCGCTGCCGTCGGTGAGGTGGATGTGCCGCAGGCGCTCGCCCAGCCGCTCCGCCATCGCCACCGGGTCGGCCCTTGCGATCGACGCGTGGGACAGGTCGACGCATGCGTTGGCGTAGGGCTCGTCGGAGGGGTCCATGCCCGGGAGGTACATCTCCATCCCCCGACGCGAGGAGGCCCGCCACGGGTACATGTTCTCGACGGCGAAGGCGATCCCGGTCGACTCCTCGAGCGCGGCGATGCCGTCGACGAAGTTGGCGGCGTACTCGCGCTGCCAGCGGAACGGCGGATGCACCACGACGACCTCCGCCCCGACCGCGGAGGCCATCTCGGCCGAGCGCTGCAGCTTCCCCCAGGGCTCGGTGCCCCAGACCCGCTGGGTGAACAGCAGGCAGGGGGCGTGGATCGCGCAGACCTCGATGGCGTGGTGCTCGGCGAGCTGCCGGACGGCCGCGATCTGCTGGCTGAGCGCGTCGATGCCGACCATGACCTCGATCGCGTCGTACCCGAGCCCGGCGGCGTACCCGAAGGCATGCGCCGACGACTCGGGGTAGACCGAGGCAGTCGAGAGGCCGATCCGTCCTGACATGGTCAACCGGACCGGCTGATCCGGTCGATGCGCTCGAGGATCACGCCCTCGCGCAGCGCCCACGGGCAGATCTCGAGCTGGGCCAGGTCGAAGATGTCGAGCACCGCCTCGGCGACCAGCGCGCCGGGCACGATCTGGTGGGTGCGGCTCGGCGAGACGCCGGGCAGGTCCGCGAGCGCCTCCCGGCTCATCGCCATCAGCTTGGGGACCCAGTCGGAGAGCTCCTCGCCGCGCAGTACCCGCTCCACGAGCGGACCCTCGGCCGAGGGGGCGGCGCCACAGATCCGGGCGAGGGAGCGAAACGTCTTGGACGTCGCGACCGCGTGGTCGGGGCGCCCCGGTCGGAGCACGCTGCCGGCGTGCTGCGCGATGTCGGCCCGGATCTGGCGGCGGAGCTGTCGTACGCCGTCCTCGTCGGGCGGTCCGTCGGCGAACCATCGAGAGGCGAGGCGTGCGGCCCCGAGGGGGAGGGACCGTGCGACGTCCGGCGCCTCATCGCCGCCGGCGGCGATCTCCAGCGAGCCGCCGCCGATGTCGAAGACCGCCAGCCGGCCCGAGGACCAGCCGAACCAGCGGCGCACGGCGAGGAAGGTCAGCCGCGCCTCGTCCTCGCCGGTGAGGACCTGCAGCCCGACGTCCGTGCGCTGCTGCACGTGGTCGAGCACGTCACTGCCGTTCTTCGCCTCACGCACGGCCGAGGTGGCGAACGCGAGCATCTCCTCGCACCCCTTGTCCTCCGCGACCCGCAGCGCCTGGTTGGTGAACGTGGTGAGAGCGTCGATCCCCGCGGACGTGACCGCGCCGTCGTCGTCGAGGTGCTCGGCGAGGCGCAGCGGCTCCTTGTAGGAGTAGGCCGGCAGCGGTGCGGCGCCGTCGTGGGCGTCGACCACCAGCAGGTGCCCGGTGTTGGATCCGATGTCGAGAACGCCCAACCGCATGGGGACACGTTACTGCCGCGAACGTAGGGTGGGGCCGTGCCCGAAGTAGACCTGGTCTTTCCCCGCGCGTGGGTGGAGTTCGTGGACCCCGACGACGAGTCCCAGGTCATGCGGTGCGACCTCACCTGGCTGACGTCGAGCTACATGTGCATCTTCGGCCAGGGCTGCCCCGGGATCTACAAGGAGTCGCCCGACACCGGCTGCTGCACCCTCGGGGCGCACTTCGCCGACAAGGACGACGAGAAGCGGGTCGCGTCGTTCGTCGCCCAGCTCGACGACGAGCACTGGCAGTTCCGCCCCGAGGGCAAGAAGGTCCGCAAGTCGGACTGGATCGAGACCGATGACGACGGCGAGCGCAAGACGCTCACACTCGAGTACGACGGGCAGAGCGCCTGCATCTTCCACAACCGCGCCGACTTCCACTCCGGGGCGGGCTGCGCGCTGCACGGGCTGGCGCTGACGCAGGGCCGCGATCCGCTCGAGACCAAGCCGGACGTGTGCTGGCAGCTGCCGATCCGTCGCACGTTCCGGACGGTGGAGCGGCAGGACGGCTCGTCCTACACCGAGGTCTCGATCGGCGAGTACGACCGTCGCGGCTGGGGTCCCGGCGGGCACGACCTGGACTGGTACTGCTCGGGCAACACCGAGGCCCATGTGGCCGCGGAGCCGGTCTTCCTGACCCACGCGGCGGAGCTGACCGAGCTGATGGGCAAGGCGGCGTACGCCGAGCTCGTGCGGCACTGCGAGGCGCACGTGCGGTCGCGGTCGGCACTGGCGCTGCACCCGGCCGATCCCCACTGAGACTCATCGTCAATATTCTCGACATCAAGAGAGTTCGACCCCGATGTCGATCGACCCGTTCGCGTTGTCGAGAATGCTGAACATGCGCCTGGACCATCTCTCTTACGCAGCAGGACCGGATGGCCTGGCCAGCACTGCCCATCGCATCGGGGGACTGCTCGGCCGGGAATTCACCTACGGCGGCGTCCACCCGCGCTTCGGCACCCGCAACATGATCCTGCCTCTCGCCGACCGCACCTACCTCGAGATCGTCGAGGTGCTCGACCACCCCGCTTCCGACAAGGCTCCGTTCGGCCAGGCCGTCCGCGCCCGCTCCGCCCTCGGTGGCGGCTGGCTGGGCTGGGTCGTGGCCGTCTCCGACATCACCAGCGTCGAGACGCGGCTCGGCCGCGAGGCCGCGACCGGCAACCGCTACCGCCCCGACGGCACCGAGCTCACCTGGAAGCAGATCGGGGTCAACGGGTTGATCGCCGACCCGCAGCTGCCGTTCTTCGTCGAGTGGCGCTCCCCCGAGGATCTCCACCCCAGCGTCGGCGCCGACCCCGCCTACTCCCTGGCCTGTCTCGAGATCGCCGGCGACCCGCAGCGGGTCAGCAAGTGGCTCGGCGAGACGGTCGAGGCGCCCCTGGAGGACGTGAAGGTCGACTGGGTGGCCCCGCACGGAACGCCCGGAATCATCGCCGCCCAGGTGCAGACCCCGGCCGGACTGGTGCGGATTTGAAGGACCGGGCGGCGCGCGAGGACGAGCGGCGCCCGATGCGACGCAGGCAGAGCTGCCCCGCGGCTGAGGAAGGAAGCCGCGATGGGCGCGTCGAAACCCGGTGACGGAAAGGCAACGTCCCCGGGGCCATCCCCAGCCCCAACATCTGGCACCACACGGCGACGTACGAGATCGAGAACCGCGCCGTCGATCCGCTCCGGCCGCCTCGAGGCCGAGATGCGCGCGATCGCCGACTGGGCCGGCCGGGACGTGCTCGACATCGGCTGCGGTACCGGGTTCCACCTGCCGCGCTTCGCGGCCACGGCGGGATCGGTCACGGGGGTCGAGCCGCACCCGGACCTGGTGGCGATCGCGCGGAGACGCACCACGATCGCTGCCGTCGGTGACGGTGCTGGAGGGCACCGCCCAGGCACTCCCGGTGGCCGATGCGTCAGTGGACGTGGTGCACGCGCGGTGGGCCTACTTCTTCGGTCCTGGGTGCGAGCCCGGGCTGGCCGAGCTCGACCGCGTCGTACGCCGCGGAGGCACTGCGTTCGTGATCGACAACGACCCGACCCGCTCGACGTTCGGCCGGTGGTTCCGGCGCGGCTACCCCTCCGTGGACCCGGAGGCCGTCGAACGGTTCTGGTCGACCCGCGGTTGGCGGCGTACGCCGGTAGACGTCGAGTGGCGCTTCGACTCCCGCGCCGACCTGGAGAGCGTGGTCCGGATCGAGTTCACCCGTGAGCTGGCCGACGAGATCCTCGCCGAGCACAGGGGACGACGGTCGACTACGCCGTGAACCTCTGGTCGAAGTCGTTCTGACGCTGACCCGTCGTTTGACGACGGGTCAGCTCACTCAGCTGGTACCGCGGACGATCAGCTCGGGCGCGAGCAGCACACCGCGCGACTCGGCCGGCGGGTGGCCGAGGAGACCCTCCAGGGCACGGACCACCTCGACCGCGACCTCCTCGAGCGGTTGGCGGACCGAGGTGAGACCGGGTGGCACCACCTGCGCGACCTGCGAGTCGTCGAAGCCGACGACGGCGACATCGCCTACCCACGGCCAGGCCGCGCTCGGCCAGGGTGTGCATGACCCCCATCGCCAGGGTGTCCGACGCGCAGACGAACGCCGTCGGCCGGGCCTCGTCGAGGAGAACGGCGGAGGCCTCGCGCCCACTGGCGACGGACTCCTCGACGCGCGAGGCCAGGCCGGTCGTGGGCAGGTTGCGAGACCGCATCGTCCGGCTCCAGCCGGCACGGCGGTCCTCGCCGATGAACGACTCCTTGCGCCAGCCGATCCAGGCGATCCGCTCGTGCCCGTTGTCGATCAGGTGCTTGGTGGCGAGCTCGGTCCCGGCCGCCCCGTCGACGTCGACCCAGGGGTGCGCGGCGTCGGGGTTGTCCCAGGGACGGCCGAACGCGACGAACGGCGCCCGTCGCGACTCCAGCCATGCCGCCTGCGGGTTGCCGAGGTAGGTGTCGGTCGCCACGAACGCGTCGACCGCGGTGGAGCGCAGCAGGTCGTCGTACCCGGCCGTCGGGTCGTCGAGGTCCCCCGGGAAGAGCAGGACGTGGTAGCCGGCGGCGCTCGAGGTCTCGACGAGCGAGTGCACGAACCGCTCCACCATGGCGTTGGCGGTGCCTTCCTGCGCCGGCGTGAACCGGAGGCCGATCAGCTGGGAGGTGCGGGTCCGGAGGTTGCGGGCCGCGCGGTTCGGGGAGTAGCCGAGCTCGTCGATGGCGTCCTGGACACGGGTGAGCGTGTCGGTGCGGAGCAGGTCGGGGTTGTTGACGGCGTTGGACACGGTCTGCCGGGAGACCCCGGCCAGCTCGGCGACGTCGGCGAGGGTCGGGGGCGCGCTCGGAACGCGCCCGGGAATCCGCGACATCGCCCCTCCTTGATCGTTCCAAACGCATCATACCGACGCCTGTCGGCCCCGTGCCCTAGCGTTCCGCCCATGGCCAAGGCAGTCCGACCCACGTTCCGGTGCAGCGAGTGCGGCTGGGAGACCGCCAAGTGGGTGGGCAGGTGTGGCGAGTGCCAGGCCTGGGGGTCGGTGGCGGAGATGGCCGCACCGACCACGCGGGCCACGGCCGCGCCGGTGAGCCGGCCCGCCGTCCCGATCGGGCAGGTGTCCGTCGAGGAGTCCGCGTTCCGCTCCAGCGGGGTGCCTGAGCTCGACCGGGTCCTCGGCGGCGGGCTGGTGCCGGGCGCCGCGATCCTCCTCGCCGGGGAGCCGGGCGTCGGCAAGAGCACCCTCCTGCTGGAGGTCGCCGCCCAGACCGCCCGCTACCAACGGCGCACCCTCTACGTCACCGGCGAGGAGTCGGCCTCCCAGGTGCGGCTCCGGGCCGACCGCACCGGCGGTGTCCACGACGAGCTCTACCTCGCGGCCGAGACCGACCTCGGTGCAGTGCTGACCCACATCGACGAGGTGCGCCCGAGCCTGCTGGTGGTGGACTCCATCCAGACGATCGGCGCCGCCGACCTCGAAGGAGTGCCCGGAGGTGTCACCCAGGTCAAGGAGGTGGCCGCGGCCCTGATCCGGCTGGCCAAGACCCGCAACATCACGACCGTGCTCGTCGGCCACGTCACCAAGGACGGCTCGATCGCCGGTCCTCGCGTGCTCGAGCACGTCGTCGACGTCGTGCTGGGCTTCGAAGGCGACCGCAACTCGCGGTTCCGGATGCTCCGGGCCATGAAGAACCGGTTCGGTCCCGTCGACGAGGTGGGCTGCTTCGACCTGTCCCACGACGGCATCTCCGCCGTCACCGATCCGACCGGCCTGTTCGTGGAGAACCACCAGCAACAGGTCCCGGGCACCTGCGTCGCGGTCACCATGGAGGGCCGGCGACCGCTGCTGGCCGAGGTGCAGGCACTGGTGACCCGCACCGCCTCCGAGCGCCCACGGCGTACCACCTCGGGGCTCGATTCGTCACGCGTGGCCATGGTCCTCGCCGTCCTGCAGCAGCACTGCTCCATCCGCCTGCACGCCCACGACGTCTTCGTCTCCACCGTGGGCGGGGCGAGGCTGTCCGAGCCGGCCAGTGACCTCGCGATCGCCGTGGCGCTCGCCTCGGCCACCACCGGCGCCCCGCACCGGCCGGGGTGGCCGCCATCGGGGAGATCGGCCTGGCCGGCGAGCTGCGACGGGTCCGCGACCTGCCCCAGCGGGTCGCCGAGGCGGCCCGGCTGGGATTCCGAACCGCCCTGGTCCCCGGCCGCAACGGTGACAGCGCTCCACGCGCCGTCGAGGGGATGGAGCTGGTCGAGGTCGCCGACGTCGCCTCGGCCCTGCGCGCGCTGGAGTTCGCGAACTCGTCAGCGCCGCGACTGCGTCCCCTAGACTGACGCCGACACGGGATCGGGCCGAACAGGAGGGGGACGGGCTGTGACGACGGACCGCTCCGACGAGGTGCTCCGCCTCCGCGCGACGCTCGCATCGATCGCACCCGGGACCGCCCTTCGCGACGGGCTGGAGCGCGTGCTCCGCGGCCGGACCGGGGCTCTCATCGTGCTCGGCCACGACCGGGTCGTCGAGTCAATCTCGACCGGCGGCTTCCAGCTCGACGTGCCCTTCACCGCCACCGGGCTCCGCGAGCTGGCCAAGATGGACGGCGCGATCATCGTCGACAAGGACGTCACCCGGATCATCCGCGCCGCCGTCCACCTGATGCCCGACCACCACATCCACTCCGAGGAGACCGGCACCCGCCACCGCACCGCTGACCGGGTGGCCCGGCAGACCGGTTTCCCGGTGGTCTCGGTCTCCCAGTCGATGACGATCATCGCGGCCTACGTCGGCGAGATCCGGCATGTGCTGGAGGACTCGGGGCAGATCCTGTCGCGTGCCAACCAGGCGCTGGCCACCCTGGAGCGCTACAAGCTGCGGCTCGACGAGGTCTCCAGCACCCTCTCCGCGCTCGAGATCGAGGATCTCGTCACGGTTCGCGACGTCGCCGTCGTGGCGCAGCGGCTGGAGATGGTCACCCGGATCGCCCGGGAGATCGAGGACTACGTGCTCGAGCTCGGTACCGACGGCCGGCTGCTGTCCCTGCAGCTGGAGGAGCTCATCACGGGCGTCGATGGCGAGCGTGAGCTGGTGGTCCGCGACTACCTCCCCGCCGGCCGACGGACCAGGAGCGCGACGGCGGCGCTCGCTCGCCTGGAGGCGCTCTCACCCACCGAGCTGGTGGACCCCGCCGCCGCCGCGAAGGCGCTCGGCCTCACCGGGTCCGAGCACCTCGACGGGGCTGTCGCTCCGCGCGGCTACCGGCTCCTGGCCAAGGTCCCCCGCCTGCCGGCCAGCGTGGTCGACCGGCTGGTCGAGCACTTCGGGACCCTCCAGAAGCTGCTCTCCGCCGGGGTCGACGACCTCCAGGCCGTCGAGGGCGTCGGCGAGCTCCGGGCCCGGAGCGTGCGCGAGGGGCTGTCCCGCTTGGCCGAGTCGACGATTCTCGAGCGCTACGTGTAGCGGAGCTACACGTAGCCGCTGATGGTGGTCGAGCGAAGACGCGGCAGCGGGATCCGCTGATGGTGGTCGAGCAAGCCGCGCGACTGAGGAACGAAGTCGCGACCGGCGTGTCGAGACCCGGTGAGCCGAAAGCCGACCTCAGCGACGGGACTTGTCCGCGCCTTCTGTCTCGCTCTTCTCCGGCTTCGGCTCCACGGTCTTCGTGACGTGCTCGCCCTCGGGGCGCTCCAGCTCGAACTGGAGGTCGGAGGGCTCGCCGGCCAGGGCTGCCGCGGCGACGTGGTACCAGCCGGGCAGTGCCCACTTGGTCAGCTTCGAGCACTCCTCGTCAGAGCGCCTGGCGTCCCAGGTCACCTCGACCCGGGTGGTGTGGTCGCGCCGGAGGGTGACCTCCTCGTGAGGCACGGCGCGCGGGCAGTGTCGGCTCGTCCAGATCTCGTCGTCGCCAGAGGTGACCTTGAGGGTCAGCGCCTCCGGCGAGACCTCCCAGGTGCAGGCCTCCGACTCGATGGTCCGCAGCTCGAGGTCGATGCGGACGTCTCGGCCGGCGACGGGGTGGTCGACGGTCGGAGTCACGGCGACGTCCTCGTCCTCGCAAGGTCCGTCGGGCACAGCCAGCGGGACGACCTCCTTCTTCCGCTCCGACCGACCGCGTGCGGACTCGGTCGCGGTGGGCGAACCCTCCGGCAGCGCGACGGTGGTCGACGGCGCTGCAGCGACCTGCCTGGCCTGCTGCTTCGCCTCCGGCTGCGAGGAGGCATCCGTGCCGGCCCCGAGGGCCCGGGCAATGCCGAACACGAGCAGCACGGCGGTCCCCAGCACCATCGCCCGCCGGGTCCAGTAGGTCCGTGCCGGCAGCGGTCCCCGCGTCAACCCGCTCATGGCGCCAACGCTAGTAACCGCGCGGCCGCGGATCGTGCTGCCACACCGGGCTTCTAGGATCGTCGCCGATGACCCCTCCACCGGCCTCCGGCCTCCACGAGCCGATCCTTCGGTGGTACGACGACCACGCGCGCGAGCTTCCCTGGCGGAGCGTCACCGCCGACGCGTGGTCGGTGATGGTCTCCGAGTTCATGCTCCAGCAGACCCCGGTTGCCCGGGTGCTGCCGGTCCACGAGCAGTGGCTCGAGCGCTGGCCAACCCCGGCGCGCCCTGGCCGCTGAGCGACCGGGTGAGGCGGTCCGGGCGTGGGGCCGGCTGGGCTATCCCAGGCGCGCCCTTCGGCTGCACGCGGCCGCGACTGCGATCACGAACCACCACGGCGGCGTGGTGCCCGACTCCTACGACGACCTGATCGCCCTCCCCGGTGTGGGGGACTACACGGCCTCGGCGATCGCGGTGTTCGCCCACGGCAAGCGGCACGCGGTCCTGGACACCAATGTGCGCCGGGTGCTCGCCCGGGTCGTCTCGGCTCATGAGTTCCCCGGGTCGTCGGTGACCAAGGCGGAGCGGTCGCTCGCCGAGAGCCTGCTGCCGCGCGACGACCCGACCGCGGCGACGTGGTCGGTGGCGCTCATGGAGCTCGGCGCCCTCGTCTGCACTGCCGCGACTCCGCGGTGCGGCGACTGCCCGGTCAGCGACCGGTGCGCCTGGCGGGCGGCCGGCCACCCGCCGTACGACGGACCGCCGCGGCGCGGTCAGGCCTGGGCCGGGACCGACCGCCAGTGCCGGGGCCGGCTGCTCGCCGTGGTCCGCGAACACCAGGGAGCGGTGCACCGCAGCCGGCTCGACGCGGCCTGGCCCGAGGACGAGCCAGCGCGCCCGCTGCCTGGCCAGCCTCGTCGAGGACGGCCTCCTGGCGCAGGTGTCGCCGGACACCTACGCCCTCCCGTGAAAGGCGCTGACCCGCCCGAAAGTTTCGGGCGGGTCAGCGGTGGTCAGTCGGTGCCGGTGGACTTGGGTACGTCCGTCGGGCCATCGGAGTCGTCGGGCCCTTCGGCCGGCGGCCTCGCCCGAGGCCACCTCGGCGGTCTCGAACGGCGGCAGGTCCGGCAGGTCGCCGATCTTCTGGCCGACGAAGGTGAACTTCGCGGTTGGGACCCTCGCCCTCGACGTCGACCAGGACGATCTGGCCCGGTCCGACCTCGCCGTAGAGCATCTTCTCGGCCAGCACGTCCTCGATCTCGCGCTGGACCGTCCGACGCAACGGCCGGGCGCCCAGCACCGGGTCGAAGCCCCGCTCGGCGAGCAGGTTCTTCGCCGGTCTGGGTCAGCTCGAGCGACATGTCGCGGTCCTTGAGCCGGGACTCGACGAAGGCGATCATGTTGTCGACCATCGCGACGATCTGCTCCTGCGAGAGCGGCGGGAAGACGATGACCTCGTCGACCCGGTTGAGGAACTCCGGGCGGAAGTGCTGCTTGAGCTCGTCGGAGACCTTGGCCTTCATCCGCTCGTAGGAGCCGGCCGTGTCACCGCCCTGCTGGAAGCCGAGGTTGACGCCCTTGGCGATGTCGCGGGTGCCGAGGTTGGTGGTCATGATGATCACGGTGTTCTTGAAGTCCACGACCCGGCCCTGGCTGTCGGTCATCCGGCCCTCTTCGAGGATCTGCAACAGGGTGTTGAAGATGTCGGGGTGGGCCTTCTCGACCTCGTCGAACAGCACCACCGAGAACGGCTTGCGCCGCACCTTCTCGGTGAGCTGGCCACCCTCCTCGTAGCCGACGTAGCCGGGAGGCGAGCCGAACAGCCGGGAGACGGTGTGCTTCTCGCCGAACTCGCTCATGTCGAGCTGGATCAGGGCGTCCTCGTCGCCGAAGAGGAACTCCGCGAGCGTCTTGGACAGCCACGTCTTCCCGACGCCGGAGGGTCCGGCGAAGATGAACGAGCCACCGGGTCGCTTGGGGTCCTTCAACCCGGCGCGGGTACGACGGATCGCGCGCGAGAGGGCCTTGACGGCCTCCTCCTGGCCGATCACCCGCTTGTGGAGCTCGTCCTCCATCTTGAGCAGCCGCGTCGACTCCTCCTCGGACAGCTTCACGATCGGGATCCCGGTCGCGACGGCGAGGACCTCGGCGATGAGCTCCTCGTCGACCTCGGCAACCTCGTCCATGTCGCCGGCGCGCCACTGCTTCTCGCGCTCGGACTTCCGGGCGATGAGCTGCTTCTCCTCGTCGCGCAGGCGGGCCGCGGCCTCGAAGTCCTGGCCGTCGATGGCGGCCTCCTTGCGCTGCCGCACGTCGCCGATCTTGTCGTCGTACTCGCGCAGGTCGGCCGGGGCCGTCATCCGGCGAATCCGCAGCCGCGAGCCGGCCTCGTCGATGAGGTCGATCGCCTTGTCCGGCAGGAACCGGTCGGAGATGTAGCGGTCGGCCAGCGTCGCCGCCGAGACCAGTGCCTCGTCGGTGATCGTCACGCGGTGGTGGGCCTCGTAGCGGTCACGGAGACCCTTGAGCATCTCGATCGTGTGCGCGATCGAGGGCTCCGCAACCTGGATCGGCTGGAACCGGCGCTCGAGCGCGGCGTCCTTCTCGAGGTACTTGCGGTACTCGTCGAGGGTGGTGGCGCCGATGGTCTGGAGCTCGCCGCGGGCCAGCATCGGCTTGAGGATCGAGGCCGCGTCGATCGCGCCCTCGGCCGCGCCCGCTCCGACCAGCGTGTGGATCTCGTCGATGAACAGCACGATGTCGCCGCGGGTGCGGATCTCCTTGAGGACCTTCTTGAGCCGCTCCTCGAAGTCGCCGCGGTAGCGCGATCCGGCGACCAGTGCGCCGAGGTCGAGCGTGTAGATCTGCTTGTCCTTGAGCGTCTCGGGGACGTTGCCCTTGACGATGTCCTGGGCGAGGCCCTCGACGATGGTCGTCTTGCCGACGCCGGGCTCGCCGATGAGGACAGGGTTGTTCTTGGTACGGCGGGACAGGATCTGCATGACCCGCTCGATCTCCTGCTCCCGGCCGATGACCGGGTCGAGCTTGCCCTCGCGGGCGTCCTGGGTCAGGTTCCGTCCGAACTGGTCGAGCACCAGCGAGGAGCTGGGCGCATCGCCGCCGGAAGCGCCGGTCGTCGCGCCGGCGCCCGCGGACTCCTTGCCCTGGAAGCCCGACAGCAGCTGGATGACCTGCTGGCGGACCCGGTTGAGGTCGGCGCCGAGCTTCTGCAGGACCTGCGCTGCGACTCCCTCGCCCTCCCGGATCAGGCCCAGGAGAATGTGCTCGGTCCCGATGTAGGAGTGGCCGAGCTGGAGCGCCTCGCGCAGGGAGAGCTCGAGGACCTTCTTGGCGCGCGGGGTGAAGGGAATGTGGCCGCTCGGGGCCTGCTGGCCCTGCCCGATGATCTCCTCGACCTGGGCGCGCACCGCCTCGAGCGAGATGTCCAGGCTCTCGAGTGCCTTGGCGGCGACCCCTTCGCCTTCGTGGATCAGGCCGAGCAGGATGTGCTCGGTCCCGATGTAGTTGTGGGAGAGCATGCGGGCCTCTTCCTGGGCCAGCACGACCACCCGGCGGGCTCGGTCGGTGAACCGCTCGAACATTGCATCTCTCCTGCCAACTCCGGGGCCGCCCCCCTTGGTTTCAGCGGGACATGGTGTTCAACCCTGTCACAAGCCTACGCGTTCCCGAGATGGGTCTGCTCTGAGCGAACAACCACAGGACTACCCGGCAGGTCGCCTCTCGCCTCACTGCGTCTCGACACGCCGGTCACGACCTCGCAAGCTCGGTCGTGCGGCTTGCTCGACGACCAACGAACGCACCCGTCCTCGGTCCTCGGTCGGTGCGTTCAATGCGCGGCGTCGTAGGCCTGGCGGACCTCGGCCGACACCCGGCCCCGGTCGGAGACCTTCATCCCGTTGGCCTTGGCCCAGTCGCGGATCTCGGAGGCACCGGGGCCCGACGTGGCGGCCGCCTTGCGCCGTCGCGACGACGAGCTGACCTTGCGCGCGTGGCCGACGTAGCCGCTGAGGGCGTCCCGCAGCGCGGCGGCGTTCTTGTCGTTGAGGTCGATCTCGTACGACGTTCCGTCGAGTCCGAAGGACACCGTCTCGCTGGCGTCGGAGCCGTCGAGGTCGTCGACCAGCACGATGTGGACCTTTTGCGCCATTTCTTTTCACCCGTCTTTTTCAGGGAAATTGTCGAACGAAGCATGCCATGGAATTAACCAACAATGCGAATTGCGGATTGATCCACCGGAAAAGAATTCGGGCTTTCGCGATCAGGTGTTTCGGGCGAAGACGAGCTCGAGGCCGCGCAGGGTGAGCCACGGCGCATGATCGGTGAAGCAGCGGCACTCGCCCATCACCAATGGGGCCAGGTGTCCGGTGGCGATGACCCGGACGGCGTCAGGGGAGGCGCCGAGCTCGGCAGTCAGCCGCGCGACGAGCCCCTCGACCTGGCTGGCGACGCCGAACACCATTCCCGACTGCAATGCCTCGACGGTGTTCTTGGCAATCACCGAGCGGGGCCGCTGCAATTCCACCTTGCGCAGCTGGGCGCCTCTGCGGCCGAGCGCCTCGAGCGAGATCTCGATTCCCGGCGCAATGGCTCCGCCGACGTACTGCCCCTTTTCGCTCACCACGTCGAAGGTCGTGGCGGTGCCGCCGAAGTCGACCACGATCGCCGGCCCGCCGTAGTCCGTGGCGGCGGCCAGCGCGTTGACGATGCGGTCCGACCCGACCTCCCGCGGGTTGTCGACCAGGACCGGGATGCCGGTGCGGACCCCGGGCTCGACCACCACGTGTGGCACTCCGCCGAAGTGCTCGGGGAGCATGGCTCGCCACTCGTGGAGGACGGCGGGGACGGTCGAGCACACAGCGATGCCGGAAATCGTGTCCTGCTCGGCGATGAGCCCCCTCAGCAGGACCGCCCACTCGTCGGAGGTGCGGTTGTCCGGGGTCGAGACCCGCCAGTGCGCGACCACCTTCCCGTCCGTGATCAGGCCGAGTGCGGTGTCGGAGTTGCCGATGTCGGCGGCCAGCATCGGCATGTCAGGCCTCCCCCAGATCCATGCCGATGTCGAACACCCGGACCGAATGGGTGAGTGCGCCGACGGAGATGAAGTCGACGCCGGTGCTGGCGACCTCCCGTGCGCGCTCGAGGGTGAGACCGCCGGAGGCCTCCAGGGTCGCTCGTCCACCGGTCAGCTTGACCGCCTCGGCCATCGTGGCGTCGTCCATGTTGTCGAGCAGGATGCGCTCGCAGCCGGCGTCGAGCAGCTCCTTCAGCTGGCCCAGGTCGGTCACCTCGACCTCGACCGGGACCTCGGGGTGACCGGCGCGGACCGCCTCGAGGGCCGGCACGACGCCGCCGGCGGCGATCACGTGGTTGTCCTTGACCATCGCCATGTCGGACAGGCTGAACCGGTGGTTGACCCCACCGCCACAGCGCACGGCGTACTTCTGGAGGGCCCGTAGCCCGGGCAGGGTCTTGCGGGTGTCCAGCACCCGCGCCCGGGTACCGGCCAGGGCGTCCACCCAGGCGGCGGTGGCGGTGGCGACCCCGGACAGGTGGCAGGCGAAGTTGAGGGCGGTCCGCTCGGCGGTGAGCAGTCCCCGCACCGGCCCGGAGACCCGCATGACCACGTCTCCCGCACCGACGCGAGTTCCGTCGGCGACCCGGTCGGCGATCTCCACGTCGTCGCCCATGACGTAGGCGAAGACGACAGCAGCCACCGCCAGCCCGGCCACGGTGCCGGGTTCGCGCGCGGCGAAGTCGGCCGTCCCCCGGGCGTCGGCGGCGATGGTCGAGTCGCTGGTGACGTCGATGCCGTCGCCGGGCAGGTCCTCCTCGAGCGCGGCCGCCACGGCTGCGTGCACCGCCTGGGGGTCGAGCCCGGCCCCGCGGAGCTCGGCGGTCAGCTCGCCCGGCAGGGCGGAGTACGGCGTCCTGGCGATCACGGGGCCTCCCGGTCGGTCGGGGCCGCAGGGACGAAGGTCACCCGGACGGCACCGTCGACGAGCACGGAGTCGAAGTGACCCGACCACCTTGCGTCGTCACGATCGGGGAAGTCCTCGCGCCAGTGCGATCCCCGGGTCTCCTCGCGGAGGGCGGCCGCCGCGGCCAGCGCTGCACTGACGGTCAGCAGGTTGGTGGTCTCCCAGGACTCCTGGTCCACCGTCTCGGTGGTGTCACCGGCCAGCTTGTCGAGCAGGATCTCCGCCTCGGCCAGCCCGGTCGCCGTACGGAGCACGCCGGCCCAGGCCGTCATCGCCTCCTGCAGCTCGCGGCGCGCGTTGCCGCTCAGCAGGCCGGGTGGACGCGGATCCGTCGCCGGCGCCGCCCGTGGGCGCAGCTCGGCGGGCAGGACATCAGCGATCCTCCGGGAGAAGACGAGGCCCTCGAGGAGGGAGTTGGAGGCCAGCCGGTTGGCCCCGTGAACCCCGGAGCAGGCGACCTCGCCAGTGGCGTACAGGCCGGGAACGCTGGTGCGCCCCCACAGGTCGGTGGCGACCCCGCCGGAGGCGTAGTGGCAGGCCGGCGCGACGGGGATCAGCTCGGTCACCGGGTCGACTCCGTGGCGGCGGGCGGTCGCCAGGATGGTCGGGAACCGGCGCTCCCAGAACTCAGCTCCGAGATGGCGGGCGTCGAGCCACATGTGGGGTCGCCCGGCCTCGAACATCTCGCGGGTGATCGCCTTGGCGACCACGTCGCGGGGGGCGAGGTCGGCCAGCTCGTGCTGTCCCTGCATGAACCGGTGGCCCTCGAAGTCGACGAGGAACGCCCCTTCGCCACGAACCGCCTCGGAGATCAGCGGCTGCTGGCCCCGCGACTCGGGGCCGAGGTACATCACCGTCGGGTGGAACTGCACGAACTCCAGGTCCCGGAGGACCGCGCCCGCGCGCGCGGCGATCGCCATCCCGTCACCGGTCGCCACCGCGGGATTCGTGGTCTGGGAGAAGACCTGCCCCAGCCCCCCGGAGGCGAGTACGACGGCGCGGCAGTGCACCGCCCCGACCCCGTCCCGCTGGCCCTCGCCCATCACGTGCAGGGTGACGCCGGCGACCCCGCCCGCCTCGTCGAGCAGCAGGTCCACGGCCAGGGCGTGCGGGATGACCTCGATCTCCGGCGCCCGCTCGATCGCGGCGATCAGGGCGCGCTGGATCTCCGCGCCCGTGGCGTCGCCGCCGGCGTGCGCGATCCGGTCGCGCAGGTGACCGCCCTCGCGGGTGAGGGAGAGCTCCCCATCGGGGTCGTGGTCGAAGATCGTGCCGAGCGCGATGAGCTCGCGGACGGCCTCCGGACCCTCGGAGACCAGCACCCTCACGGCGTCCGGGTCGCACGCGCCGGCTCCGGCGACCAGGGTGTCGTGTTCGTGCTGCTCGGGACTGTCACCCGGCCCCAGGGCCGCGGCGATGCCGCCTTGGGCCCACTGGGTGGAGCCGGCGTCCAGTACGTCCTTGGTGACGACGAGGACCTTGTCGACCTGGCCGCGCAGTCGCAGGGCGGCGGTGAGGCCGGCGATGCCGGATCCGATGACCACCACGTCGCACTCCGTGGTCCAGCCCGGGTCGGGTGCCAGGAGGCGGGAGGGGACCCGTCCTCCGGGGTGCTCGGTCATTGGCGCAGGTTAGCGCCCCGCGGTCGCGTCGCCACGCACCAAGCCGGGGCCGTCGAAGGTCTCGGCGGGGTCGACGCCGGTGGCGAGGATCTTGTTGTCCGCGTCGACGAAGACCACGTGCGGCTGGTGCGCCCTGGCCTCGTTGGTGTCCATCTGGCCGTAGCCGATCAGGATCACCAGGTCGCCGGGGTGCACGAGCCGGGCCGCGGCGCCGTTGATGCCGATGACGCCGCTGCCGCGCTCGCCGGCGATGGTGTAGGTCTCGAGCCGAGCGCCGTTGGTGATGTCGACGATGTGGACGAGCTCGCCGGGCAGCAGGTCTGCTGCGTCGAGGAGGTCCTCGTCGACCGTCACCGAGCCCACGTAGTGAAGGTCGGCCTGGGTCACGGTGGCCCGGTGGATCTTGCTCTTCATCATGGTCCGCAGCATCAGCTGTTCCGTTCGCCGAAGGTGATGGGCATGTTGTCGATGAGGCGCGTCGACCCGATCCGGCCCGCGACCAGCACCCGGCCCTCGGTGCCCGGGGCCGGGTCCGGCGGCAGGACACCGAGCTCGGGGTCGGTGACGACCAGGTAGTCGAGCTCGACACCGGGTGTCGGGTCGAGCAGCGCGCGGGCGGCCTCGAGCGCGGCACCGGGTCCCTCCCTCGCCGTGTCGCGCGCGGCCCGGAGGGCGCGGCTCAGCACGACGGCGAGGCGGCGCTGCTCGGGGTCGAGGTAGCCGTTGCGGCTGGAGAGGGCGAGGCCGTCGGGCTCCCGCTGGGTGTCGGCGCCCACGATCTCGACGTCGAGGCACAGGTCGCGGACCATGCGACGGACCAGGACCAGTTGCTGGTAGTCCTTCTGCCCGAACACCGCGACCCCCGGGCGGACCAGCCCGAACAGCTTCGCCACCACCGTGAGCACGCCGCGGAAGTGGCCGGGACGGACCGCCCCCTCGAGGAGGGTTCCCAGCGGGCCAGGCTCGACGGTGACCTGCGGCTCCCCGCCCGGGTAGACCTCCTCGACGCGCGGCAGGAAGACGATGTCGACCCCTTCGCGTTCGCAGACCTTCAGGTCCTCCTCGAGCGGCCGCGGGTACCGGTCGAGGTCCTCCCCTTCCCCGAACTGGAGAGGGTTGACGAAGATCGAGACGACCACCGGCCCGTCGGCGTGCTCACGCGCCACCTGCATCAGCCGGGCGTGGCCGTCGTGGAGCGCCCCCATGGTGGGAACGAAGCCCACGGTCACTCCGTCGCGGCGAGCGGCGGCGAGGTGCCCGGCGAGCTCCTCGCGGGTCTCCGCGAGGAGGGGGGTGGCGGTCATCCGGGGTCCCCGGGCAAAGCGGAGTCGAAGCGAGCACTTGGCTGGGGTGCTCATCGGGTCTGCTGCCGGCCGTCCGGAGAGGGGGTGCGGGGCGGGACGGGACCGCTCTCCTCGACCAGCGCGGCGTCGAGGACGCTGCGGAGCTTGGCGGCCCGGATGGGCAGCAGTCGCCCGTCGGTCACGACCCGATCGAGGGTGGCCTGCGCCAGGGCGACGTACGACGGCAGGGTGTGCGGCGCCGTCGCCCGGAGCTCGGTGACGTGACCCCGCACGGTCTCGACGTCACCGCGCACGATCGGACCGGTGAGGGCGGCGTCGCCCTGGCCCAGCGCGTTGTCGAGGGCGGCGGTCAGCAGGGGACGCAGTGTGCCGGCCGGGTCGTCGGCACCCGCGGCGTCCAGGAGCTCCATCGCCTGGGCGACGAGGGTGACCAGGTGGTTGGCACCGTGGGCGAGCGCGGCGTGGTAGGCGGTGCGCTTCTCCTCCGACACCCACATGGCGGTCCCGCCGAGGTCGCCGACGAGTCCTTCGGTGAAGGCGCGATCGGCATCCCCGGCGGTCACTCCGAAGACGCAACCCGGCAGTCGGGTCAGGTCGACAGCGGTACCGGTGAAGGTCATCGCCGGGTGCACCGCCACGGGCACGGCGCCGACAGCGGCCGCGGGACCGAGCACGGCCAGGCCGTGACGTCCGGAGGTGTGCACGACGTGCTGCCCGTCGTGGATGGCGCCGCTGGCCGACAGCATGGCAACGACGTTGGCCAGCATGTCGTCTGGAACGGTGAGCAGCAGCACGTCACAGGCGCGCGCGACGGCGGTCGGCTTCTCGGTCGGCACGCCGGGCAGCAGGTCGGCGATCCGGTGGCGGGAGGCGTCGGACTCACCGGCAGCCGCAACGATCTCGTGGCCGGCCCGGCGAAGCGCGGCGGCGAGGACGGCGCCGACGCGACCGGCGCCGATCACGCCGATGCGGTGCCTGCGCGCGGACGCGGGGTTGCTGCTGCTCATGGTCGAACCTTTCGTTCCCGTCCCGCCGACGCCCTGCATGAGGGCCGGTGTGGGTACCGGACGTGTGCTCGCTCTGATCAACGCCGAATCTACGCGACCCGATTCCTGCCGGGAACCTCTGCCCCGTGTGACCTGGACGACTCCGGGTGCTTCGGGGTGTGGCTCGTCGTGCGCGACGCAGCCTGCGACAAGCCGCAGGGCAGCACCCCTCTTGCGTGTGGGCCTCCGGGAACGCTCACCGATACGATCACGAAGCCGCCCTGCCACAGATCAACCGACCAGGAGACTGCTGATGGCCCCCGACGTCCCACCGGCACCGGCGCCCGCTGACCGCCGGCTGGTCCTGGTCGCGGGGACAGGGCGCTCGGGGACCAGCACCCTGGCCGGGGTCCTGCGTCGGCTCGGGCTCCACGTCCCCCAGCCCGAGGTCGGCTCGGACGCGACCAATCCCCGCGGCTTCGGGGAGCCGCAGTGGGTGGTGGACTTCCACGACGAGCTGCTGCGCCGGGTGCATATCCAGGTCTCTGACGCCAGACCGGTGGCGTGGGTGCGGACCGCGGACCTTGCCGGGCTGCCCGAGGTGCAGCAGCGGCTCGGCGCGTGGCTCGGAGAGCAGTTCGCACAGGGGGACATCCTGCTGGTCAAGGACCCGCGACTCTCGTGGTTCCTGCCTCTGTGGACGGCCGCTGCTGCGCGACACGGTGTCGAGCCCTCGTTCGTGACGATGCTCCGTCCTCCGCCGGAGGTCGTCGGCAGCAAGCGCACCTACTACAACGCTCGCCTGCAGGACGGGCAGGGCGTCGCTGCCTGGATGAACATGATGCTGGGAACCGAATGGGCGACGCGCGGGGCGGGGAGGGTCCTGGTCCGCTACCAGGACCTGCTGCAGGACTGGGAGCAGCTCGTCAGCTCGATCGGCACGGAGCTCGACCTTCCTCCGCTGGCGCGAATCGAGCAGCGAACCCGGGAAGAGGTCGGAAGCTTCGTCGATCCGGGACTGCGGCGGATCAGCCTCACCTGGGAGGACCTGGACCTGCCCGACCGACTGGCCGGCCTGGCACGGGACACCTGGACCGCGCTCGACCGGCTCGCCGCGAGCCCCGATTCTCCGGAGCCCCTCACTCGGCTCGACGACCTCCGCGAGGAGTACGAGTCGTACTACCTCGAGTCCGAGGTGGTGACCCAGTCCACCCTGATCGCGGCACGCCAGGAGGCGCACCGTCGCGGCGTGGCCGAGTCCCCGATCTCGGGTCGTACGGCGCTGGTTGCTCTGGTCGTCTCGGCGGCGCGACGGCTGCCGCCATGGGTACGCCGACTCGTGCCAGCGTCCCTTCGAGCCAGGGCCCGAGGGCAGCTCGGCGGTCGCCGGGTTGGGTGAAGGAGCCGCGGGCAGCCGACCGTAGACTCCGCCCATGATCAGCCGGCGTCGACGTCAGCGGTCCGACGCCGCCGATCCGCTGCTCAGCGTGGTGGTTCCTGCCTACGACGTGGAGAACTACCTGACCGACTGCCTGCGGAGCATCCTCGGCCAGTCACACGCGCAGCTCGAGGTCGTCGTCATCGACGACGGCTCGACGGACACGACCGGAAAGATCGCCGACCGGATCGCGGCACAGGACTCGCGGGTCCGGGTGATCCACCAGGCAAACGCCGGACTCGGCGCCGCCCGGAACGAGGGGGTCCGCCACAGCACCGGCACGTATCTCGCCTTCGCCGACAGCGACGACCTGATCGTCGACGGCGCCTATGCAGCCCTGGTCGGCTCACTGGAACGGACCGGATCCGACCTCTCCATCGGCGCAGTCGAGCGGCTCCGGGGCGAGACGAGGTTCATGACGCCGCTGATGCGGGAGAACCACCAGCGGCCACGACTCGGGGTGGGGATCGAGGAGGCCCCCGTGGTGCTGGCGGACGTGTTCGCCTGGAACAAGGTCTTCCGTCGATCGTTCTGGGACACCGCCGACCTCGCCTTCCCGGAGGACGTGCGCTACGAGGACCAGCCGGCGATCACGCGGGCGCTCGTCGCGGCCAACGGCATCGACGTCCTCACCGAACCGGTGTACCTCTGGCGCGTGCGCTCGGACGGGAGCTCGATCAGCCAGCAGCGAGATGACCTGCGCGACCTCGCCGACCGGATGCTCACCAAGCGCTGGAGCACGGAGACGGTCCGCGCGGGCACCACCGCAGCCACTCAGGAGGTGTGGTTCGGACAGGTGCTGCCGATCGACATGTGGGAGTACTTCCGGGCGGTGCCGGGCTGCTCGGACGAGTACTGGGACCTGCTGCGCGCCGGTACGACGGAGTTCTGGAACCCCGACACGGTCCCGTTCGAGCAGACGTCACTCCCTTTGCGGCAACGACTGATGGGCTGGCTGGTGTGCCAGGGACGACGCTCGGACCTGGCTGTGCTGATCGACTTCATCGATCGGCATCCCGGTGGGCTGCCTCGGCGCCGGGTCGGAGACCGCGAGGTGGTCGACCATCCGTTCACGCAGGTGCCCGACCTCCCGCCGGAGCTGCTCACTCCCTGAGCCCACCTAGAGCAGGCCTTCCTGCTCCAGGAAGTCCTGGGCGACGTCCTCGGGCTTCTCCCGGTCGACCGCGACCCGGCCGTTGAGCTCGGTGAGGTTCTCGGTGGTGAGGGCAGCCATCAGGGAGTTCAGTGTGTCCTCGACGTCGGGGTTCTCGGAGAGGAAGTCGGAACCGATCGCCGGGACGAGGTTCTGCGCGGGCTGGATCGACTTGTCGTCCTCGAGCAGCACCAGACCCTGCGCCCCGAGCGTGCCGTCGGTGGTGCTGGTCAACCCGAGCTGCGACTCGTCGTCGAGCACCGACTGGTAGGTCTGGTCGCTCGCGAAGCCCAGGGGCAGGATCTCCTCGATCTCGATCCCGTAGACGTCGGTCAGCCCGCCCTCACAGTCGGGCCGGCCCTTGCAGTCGGGGGCTGCCGCGAGGGTCACGTCCTCACCCTCGAGGTCCGACAGCCTGGTGACATCGTTGGCCTCGGAGTACTCCTTGGTGACGAAGAACGCGTTGGTGTCGGTGGCCGCCGAGGGCTCGAGGAGGGTGATGCCCTTCTGGTCGAGCAGGTCCTGGGCGTTGTCGATCGACTCGTCCGCATCTGGAGTGGTCAGCGGCTTGGCATCGGGGCCGTTCGCCGTGGTGTTGAGGAAGTCGACGATGCCGCCGACGTACTCGGGAACCACGTCGATCGACTCGGGGAACTGCCCCGCACCCATGTAGATGTCGCGGGTGTCGACCAGCTTGACCGTCGTGTCGTAGCCGGCGTCGGTGAGCAGGAGGTCGTACATCGAGGCGACCAGCGCCGCTTCGGGGAAGCTCTGGCCCGAGATCCGGACCTCACCGCCGCCGGAAGCCTGCGTGTCGTCGCCGGAGCCGGAGTCGGAGAGGTCGTCGCCGGCGCAGCCGGAGAGGAGGAGGAATCCGGCGGAGACCGCTACGGCCAGGGAACGTCGTGCCTTCACGTGCATCACCTTCTGTGTCCCGCGGTTTCGCACCGCGCGTGTCCGGATCCAGCCTTGGAGGGCCAATCATGACCCGATCGGCTGCGCGGTGCGAGCGTCTGCCCGCCTGCCGGTCCCCCGGCGTGTCGGATCCACGCCCCGCTGGACCCCCGCACTCAGCAGCTCGAGGGCCAGCGCGACCACCGCGACGACGACGGCGCCGGCGATGCCCTTGGCGTAGTCGGAGCGGAAGAACCCGTCGGTGATGACGCGGCCGAGTCCCGGCCCGGCGACCATGGCGGCGATGGTGGCGGTGGCCCACACTTGGACGAGAGCGAGCCGAACGCCGGACATCACGAGCGGGAGGCCGAGGGGGAGCTCGACGCGGAAGAACCGCTGTGCCCTGGTCATGCCCATCCCCACGGCGGCCTGCTTGACGTCGTCGGGCACCTCGCGGATGGCGACGTAGCCGTTGGTGATGATCGGCGGAAGGGCGAAGAGCGTGAGCGCGATCAGCGTCGCGAGGCCGGCCCGGCCGTAGGGGCCGAACTCCTGGGTGCCGGGGAAGTCCGCCGTCACCAGCAGCGCCAGCAGCGCGAACGTCGGGATGGCACGGCCGACGTTGGAGATGTTGATCGCCAGGAACCCGCCGCGACCCAGGTGGCCCAGCCACAGTGCTACCGGAAGGCCGATCAGTGCCGCCAGGACGAGTGCGGTGATGCTCAGCAGGAGCGACTCGACGAGGAGCTCCATCATCCCGCCGGGACCCTGCCAGTTCGCCGGGTCGGACAGGTAGCTCCAGGTGTCGCCGAAGAGGGTCACGCCGTGGCTCCTCGCGCCCAGGGCGTCATCGCCCTCTGGGTGATGACGATGATGACGTCGAGTGCGACGGCGAGCACGACGCAGAGGACCGCCGCGGTGAACAGCTCGGCCCGGAAGTTCGTCTCCACGCCTTCCTTGATCAGGTTGCCGAGGCCGCCGTACGACACCAGGGAGCCGACCGTGGTCAGCGCGACCGTCGAAACGGTGGCGACTCTCAGGCCGGCCATGATCACCGGCAGTGCGAGCGGCAGCTCGACCCGGAAGAGCATCCGGGTGGCGCCGTACCCGAGTCCGGCCGCCGACTCACGGACCTCCGCCGGCACCGCACGAAAGCCCTCGAGCATGCTGCGGACCAGGATGGTCAGCGCGTAGAGCGCCAGGCCGACCACGACCGTCGTCGGCGAGAGGCCGGTGAAGGGTAGGAGCAGGGGGAACAGCGCGAGCGAGGGGATCGTGTAGATGCCGGTGCTGGCGCCGAGGATCGAGGACTCCAGCTTCGGGTAGCGCCGCGCCAGCAGCGCCAGCGGAAAGGCGATGACGACCCCCAGCGCCACCGCTGCGATCGTGATCAGGATGTGCTCGACGGTGGCGTCGACGATCTCGTCCCGGCGGTCGACGACGTACTGGCCGCAGATCCACTCGTTGGTCAGGCGGCTGTAACAGTTCGGCTGCGTGGCCGCCTGCACGAGTAGGGTCACGCGCATGGACGTTACCGCCCGCGGCCCGGACGTGCCGACCATGATCCGGCTCAGCGGCGTGGGCAAGACCTACCCTGACGGCACGGTCGCCGTCCACGAGCTCGACCTCGACGTGGCCCAGGGCGAGCTCGTCGTCCTCGTCGGCCCGTCCGGGTGCGGGAAGTCGACGACGCTGAAGATGATCAACCGGCTGATCGAGCCCACGACCGGCACCATCGAGATCGACGGTCAGGACGTCACCGGTCAGGACCCGGTCCGGCTGCGGCGCGGCATCGGCTACGTGATCCAGCAGGTCGGCCTCTTCCCGCACCAGAAGGTCGAGACCAACGTGATGACGGTCCCGCTGCTCTACGGCGAGTCGAAGGCAAAGGCGCGCCAGCGGGCCCACGAGCTCATGGAGATGGTCGGCCTGGACGTGTCGACGTTCGCGGACCGGTATCCCCACCAGCTCTCCGGCGGCCAGCGGCAGCGTGTCGGCGTTGCTCGCGCACTGGCGGCGGACCCGCCCGTCCTGCTCATGGACGAGCCGTTCGGTGCAGTCGACCCGGTGGTTCGGGTCCGGTTGCAGGACGAGTTCCTGCGGCTCCAGCGCGAGCTCGGCAAGACCGTCGTCCTGGTCACCCACGACATCGACGAGGCCGTGCGGATGGGCGACCGGGTGGCAGTCTTCGCGCAGGGCGGACGCCTGGCGCAGTTCTCCACCCCCGCCGAGCTGCTCGGCCGGCCCGCCGACGACTTCGTCGCCGACTTCGTGGGCTCGACTCGGGGTCTGCGACGGCTGACCGTGACCCCCATCAATCCTGCGCACCTGGAGCCACTGGACGGAGTGAGCACCGGCGACCTGGCGGCTGCGATCGACGTGGACTCCACCCTCGAGGAGGCGCTCGCCGTGATGCTGCGCGACGACCGGCCCATGGTCGGGGTCAAGGACGGGTCCCGCTTCGTCGGCGTACTCACCCCGAACGGCGTTCACAAGGCCCTCCGCGCCTCACTCGGGGGCTGACCCGCGTTGGTCGACGACGGGTCAGCGCTTCAGGTGACCGGGACGTCGCGGTGCCAGGACTCGGTGACGTACTTCGTCTTCCAGTCCATCGATGTGTAGAGCCCGGCGGCACCGGTCGGTGAGTCGGCGTCGACCTCCAGACCGACGCGGTCGCGGCCACGCGCCGCCGCGTCGGCGATGATCGTACGGAGCAGTCCCTTGGCCACGCCCCGACCCCGCGCGGCCTCGAGCACGCCGAGGTAGGAGACGTAGGACCCGTCCGGTCCGTTGGCGCTCTCCGACACGGTTCCGATCAGGGCACCCACGGGCTGCGGCTCGTCGTCGTCGGTGAGCTCGGCCAGCCACCAGTGGTCCCAGCGGTGGCCGGGGTCCTCCCGGAGCCGGAACAGGAACTCCTCGAAGGTCTCCTCGCTGGAGTTGAAGTGGTCGACGAAGGCGCCCTCGAGGACCTCGTGGACCTCGCGCAGGTCGGACTCCTCGGGCATCCCGGTGCCACTGCGGCGCACCAGGCGGAAGACGACTCCGCCCTCTTCCCAGTGGTCGGGCGACTCCACCAGGCCGGCCTCGTCGGCGGTGACCGGGCGGCTCATCTGCCACCAGGTCCGCACCCGCTCGAAGCCGCACCGGGCCAGCCACGCGTGCTGGCGCTCGTCGTCGGCGAACGCGCCGGTGTCGATCTGCTGCACGTCGAGCCCGCGGGCCCGTCCGACCTCCCGCGCCTGGCCGGCCGCCCACTCGATCAGTACGTCGGAGCAGGTGTCCGCAACCTCGTCGGGCAGGTCCCTCTCGACGATGTGGACGAAGAGCATCCGGCCCACGGACCGGTCGTGGACGCTGCCCCAGGCCCGGATCTCGCCACTCCCGTCACGCAGGACGACGTTCTCCCGCATCCGCAGCCCGTGCTCGGACACCTCGACCAGCACGTCGTCGACCGAGGCACCTGCCCAGCCGCGGCCATGACGCTCGTGGGCGCGCAGCAGGTGGGTGAGTCGGTCGACGTCGGCCTGGTCGGCCGGGTCCGGCTGCCCGACCGTCCAGTCGTCGGGCAGCGGGACCCGCGGCAGTACCTCTTCCGGGTCGCTCTCGAAGCGGCTGCCATCAGGGAGGATCACAGGAGGATTCTGCCAGCGATCCACCGGCGGCCGCTCGTCAGGCGTGGCGGCGGACCTCGGGCATCGCTTCCCAGGCGGTCAGCTCTGCCTGCAGGGCGTCGATCTTGACCTCCAGCTCGGAGACCCGCAGCGCCGCCTCGGACGCACGGCGCTCCGCCTGCTCGAGCCGGGATGCCACCTCGCTGCCCTCGCGCTCGGCCAGCTCGGCCCGCCGGGCCTCGGCATTGAGGCGACGGGTGGCGTCGGCGGCCCGCTTCTGGGCCGAGCCCAGGGCGACCTCCAGCTCGGCCAGGGCGGTGCCCTGCCCGTCCAGTCGGGCCTGCATCGTGGCCGTGAACTCAGCGTGCTCGGCGCTACGAGCGGCGGTGAGCGCGTGATAGGCCGTGGCCTGCTCGGCACGGTCGCGAGCGGCGTCGCGACGGGCCTGCATGAGCTCGGAGTGGGTGATGCGGGTGGCGGCGGCGCCGAGCACCACCCCGAGGACGGCAGCGCTGGCGGTCAGGGACCACGAGCGGCTGAGGACGGCGCCGGCAACTGCCAGCGCCGCGAGAGCAATCAGTACGACAGCGACGGTGAGCCTGGTGCTCCGCTGTCGTCGACGAGCCTGTGGGGAAGACATGCATCAAGGCTAGGCGTGCTCGTCCTCCGATCGGACGCGACACGCTCGCTCGAGGAGCAGCGCTCCGACGACGATCAGGGCGCCCGCGACGCATCCTGCGACCGATCTCCAGCCCCGTTGGCCGGCCAGCGCCGAGTCCACTCCCACCCAGCTGACGGCGTAGCCGAGGTAGCCGCCGGCCACCAGGGCGCCGACCAGGGCGCACGACCTGGCGAGCAGCAGACGGTTCACCGCCTGGTGCGGTTCGAGCCATTCCCGGCGGACCTGGACGGCGCGCCAGGTCGCCCAAGCGGCCCCTCCGACGATGGCCGCGACCAGGAAGAGTGCGATCGGTTGCAGCCACGTCACCACGGGGGCCGTGCCGTTGACCCGCTCGGCCACGGGGTGCAGGAGCCAGCCGCCGACGAGCCCGGCCACGGCCCAGCCGGTCACCAGCCCGGCCGAGGTGGGCCGCAGATGCCCGTCCGATCGCTTGTCGTCGTCGGACGGGTCGGGACTCACTGGTCGGGGCTCACTGGACGTCGAAGGTCAGGTCCTCCCGCAGGGTCAGGCCGCTCACGTCGACCTGCTGCAGGAGCTCGGCCACCGGCCCGGCGTCGGGCAGTACCGCCTCGGGGTCGACGTCGTACCAGGGCTTCAGCACGAACGCGCGCTGGGCGGCGCGTGGGTGCGGCAGCCGAAGCGACTCCTCGTCGCTGTGCTTGTCGCCCACGACGACGAGGTCGACATCGAGCGTGCGCGGTGCGTTCACGACCTCGCTCCGCATCCGGTCGAAGGCGTCCTCGATGGCGAGAGCCCGCTCCATCAGGCGTGCCGGAGACAGCGCTGTGTCGATGAGGACGATGGCGTTGAGGAACTTGTCGGAGTCGGGAGGGCAGTCAACCGGTTCGGTCTCGTAGACGGGCGAGAGGCCGGTGATCCACACGTCGGGGGTGTCCGCGATCGCGTCGACGGCGCCCTGGAGGCTGGCCATCCGCTCGCCGAGGTTCGAGCCCAGCGCAAGGACCGCTCGCCGGATCGGGCGCATCTCGCCGGTGAGGGTGTCGGTATCGACGATGTGCGGGTTCGGAGTCTCAGTCACGGTCGGCCCTCGCGTTTCCGGGTGATCGTCAGGGCGACGTCCGCGAACGTCGCTTGAATGGGGGCGGTCGGCTTGTGGATCGTCACCTTGGCACAGCCCACGCGGTCGTCCAACAGGCAGACATCCGCGACGCGCTGCGCCAACGTCTCGATCAGGTCGACCGGATCCGTCTCCACGGCAGCTTTCACTTGCATGACGAGACTCCCGTAGTCGACGGTGTCGCGCAAGTCGTCCGATGCCGCCGCCGACCGGGTGTCCAGACCGAGTGTGAGGTCGATCACGAACAGCTGTCCCTCGGTGCGCTCGAACTCGAAGACGCCATGGTGTCCATGGCACTCGATGCCCCGCACCGTCAGCTCGTCCGGAGTCCCCGCCGGCACGTCTGGCTCACTCATGGCTGCCTGCCATGCAGGCCAGGACCCGCAACGTGTCGTGGCTGGCGCGGACGTCGTGGACCCGCAGCCCCCACACCCCCCGTTGCGCCAGGAGCAGGGTGAGCGCGCTGCCGGCGTACTCCCGCTCGTCGACCGCCCGCGGGGTGCCGTCCGCGGCGGCGAGCAGCGTGCCGAGGAACTGCTTCCGGCTGGCTCCGACGAGGACCGGGAAGCCCAGCTCCTGCAGAGCGTCGAGGCCACGCAGCAGCTCCCAGTTCTGCTCGCCGCGCTTGGCGAAGCCCAAGCCTGGGTCGAGCACGATCCGCTCCCGCTCGATCCCGGCGGCCAGCATCGCCCGCACGCGCTGGGAGAGCTCGTCGCGGACCGCTCCCACCACACCGCCCGGGCCGTCGTACGCCGCGAAGTCCTGCATGTGGTCGCTGTGAGCCCGCCAGTGCATCGCGATGTACGTCGCCTGGGAGGCGGCGACCACCTCCAGCATCGCGGGGTCGGCCAACCCGCCGGACACGTCGTTGACGATCGAGGCGCCGGCGTCGAGTGCAGCCCGCGCGACCTCCGCCCGCATCGTGTCCACGGACACCTGGGCTCCGGTAGCCGCCAACGCGGAGATCACCGGGACGACGCGGCCGAGCTCCTCCTCGACGAGGGGGCGGGTGGCGCCGGGGCGAGTGGACTCCCCGCCGATGTCGAGGATGTCAGCACCGTCGGCCAGCAGCCGGCGGCCGTGCTCGATCGCCGCCTCCGGGTCGGCCCAGCGGCCACCGTCGGAGAAGGAGTCGGGGGTGACGTTGACGATCCCCATCAGTCGCGGCAGCCGAGGCAGCATGGCCGGGTCAGCTGTTCCGGTGGATGAGCGCCATCGCCTCCGACCGGGTGGCGGCGTTGTGCATGACGCCGCGAACCGCGGAGGTGATGGTCCGGGCCCCGGCCTTGCGCACGCCCCGCATGGTCATGCAGAGGTGCTCGGCCTCGATGACGACGATCACGCCGCGAGCCTCCAGCAGCTCCATCATCGAGTCCGCGACCTGGGTGGTCAGACGCTCCTGCACCTGCGGTCGCTTGGCGTAGAGGTCGACCAAGCGGGCCAGCTTGGACAGGCCGGTGATCTTGCCGCTCTCGGCAGGGATGTAGCCGACGTGCGCGACGCCGGTGAACGGCACCAGGTGGTGCTCGCACATCGACCACAGCTCGATGTCACGGACCAGGACCATCTCGTCGTGGCCGATGTCGAAGGTCGTGGTGAGGACGTCCTCGGGCTCCAGCCGGAGGCCGGAGGTGAGCTCGGCATAAGCCCGCGCAACCCGGGCAGGTGTGTCCTTCAGCCCCTCGCGCTCGGGGTCCTCCCCGATCGCGATCAAGAGCTCCTTGATCGCGCGCTCGGCGCGGGCGTGGTCGAACCTGGGAACGGCCCCGGTGCTCTCCGGCAGCCTGATGGGATCGGTCATCGGCTCAGCTGGAGGGGCCTGGAGGGGAGGGCGGGTCGCTGGGTGGTACGCCGAGTCCGGGGTCGCCGTGCACGTCGCCGCCGGCGCCGGGCGGGGTGATCACGACTCCACCCTCGCCCTCGTCGGCGCCGGGCGCACCGTTGACCCGGACCCGGTCGCGGATCTCCTGTGGAATGTCGATCGGCGGGATCGCGGACGGGCTGCGGTCGGGGGAGCCGGTCCAGGCAGGGCGGTTCGAGCGGCGCCGGAGCGGCTCGAAGATTCGCGCCACCTCCTCCTTGTCCAGCGTCTCCTGGTCCAGCAGCTCCAGGACCAGGTTGTCGAGGACGTCGCGGTTCTCCTCGAGGATGTCGAAGGCCTCCTGGTGGGCCGCCGCGAGGAGCTTCTTGGTCTCCTGGTCCACGACGGCCGCCACGTCCTCGGAGTAGTTGCGGGTGTGGCCGATGTCGCGGCCCAGGAACGGCTCGGAGTTGGCCTCCCCGAGCCGGATGGCGCCGAGGCGCTCGGTCATGCCGTACTGGGTGACCATGGCCCGGGCCAGGTTGGTGGCCTTCTCGATGTCGTTGCCGGCTCCGGTGGTCGGGTCGTGGAAGACCATCTCCTCGGCGGCACGTCCACCCATCATGTAGGCGAGCTTGTCCAGCAGCTCGCCGCGCGTCTGGGAGTACTTGTCCTCGTCGGGCAGGACCATGGTGTAGCCGAGCGCACGGCCGCGCGGCAGGATCGTCACCTTGTGGACCGGGTCGCTGCCCGGGAGAGCCGCGGCCACGAGCGCGTGGCCACCCTCGTGGTAGGCCGTGACCAGCTTCTCCTTCTCGCTCATCAGGCGGCTGTTGCGCTGCGGACCGGCGATCACCCGGTCGATGGCCTCGTCGAGCGACTCGTTGCCGATCAGCTTCTGGTTCTGTCGCGCGGTGAGCAGCGCGGCCTCGTTGAGCACGTTGGCGAGGTCGGCCCCGGTGAAACCGGGGGTACGCCGGGCGACGCTCAGCAGGTCGATGTCGGAGGCCATCGGCTTGCCCCGCGAGTGGACCTTGAGGATCATGTGCCGACCGTTGAGGTCAGGTGCGTCGACCTGGACCTGCCGGTCGAAGCGGCCGGGCCGGAGCAACGCCGGGTCGAGGACGTCGGGCCGGTTGGTCGCGGCGATCAGGATCACGCCGCCGCGGACGTCGAAGCCGTCCATCTCGACCAGCAGCTGGTTGAGGGTCTGCTCGCGCTCGTCGTGGCCGCCGCCCATGCCGGCGCCGCGGTGACGCCCGACGGCGTCGATCTCGTCGATGAACACGATCGCCGGGGCGTTCTCCTTGGCCTGCTCGAACAGGTCACGGACCCGGGAGGCACCGACACCGACGAACATCTCGACGAAGTCGGATCCGGAGATCGAGTAGAACGGGACGCCCGCCTCGCCGGCGACCGCGCGGGCGAGAAGCGTCTTGCCGGTGCCCGGCGGGCCATACAGGAGCACGCCCTTGGGGATCTTGGCGCCGACCGCCTGGAACTTGGCCGGCTCCTGGAGGAACTCCTTGATCTCACCGAGCTCCTCGATCGCCTCCTCGCACCCGGCGACGTCGGTGAACGTGGTCTTGGGCATGTCCTTGGTGATCAGCTTCGCCTTGGACTTCGCGAACTGCATGATCCCGCGGCCGCCGCCTCCCTGCATGCTGTTCATGAGCCAGAGGAAGACCACGATGATGATCAACAGCGGCAGCAGCATGCTGAGGATGGAGCCGACGACGCTCGGCTGCGCCACCTCGGTCGTGTAGCTCTCGATCTCGCCGCTCTCGACCTGTTCGGCGACCGCCTGCTCGATCTCGTCCTGGGTCTCGCTGAGCCAGTAGGTCATGACCTTCGAGCCGCCGTCGCGCTGGACGCTGTCGTCCAGCGTGGCCTCGATCTTCTGGTCACCGTCGATGAACTTGATCTCGGAGATCTCGCCGGAGGCGATGTAGTCGTTCATCTGCGACGTGGAGATCTCGTCGTACTCGTCGGTGGCGACCAGGAACTGCAGGGCGAGGAGCACCCCGACGACGAGCACGATGCTCCACAGCCACGGACCCTTGAATATGCGCTTCACAGGCTTCTCTCGAGCGTTTCGTGCCGTCCGTACGACGGCGCCGTGCGGACGATCATCTGAACCAACGACGGTACACGTCGCCAGCAATTCCCATTGTCGCAGGCGAGACGCGGTGGTGACAGGTCAGGCGTGGACGTGTAGCGCGAAGGTGCCGATGTCGCGCACCTGGGCGGTCGAGCGGCCGGACAGTTCAACCACCCAGCCGACGTCGGCTGGGGCTCAGGAGTAGATGTGCGGCGCGAGGGTGCCGATGTCGCGCAGGTTCCGGTAGCGCTCGCGGTAGTCGAGGCCGTAGCCGACCACGAACTCGTTGCCAGGAAATCAGCGCAGCGTCCCAGCCGACGTCGGCTGGGGCTCAGGAGTAGATGTGCGGCGCGAGGGTGCCGATGTCGCGCAGGTTCCGGTAGCGCTCGCGGTAGTCGAGGCCGTAGCCGACCACGAACTCGTTCGGGATGTCCCAGCCGACGTACCTCACCTCGACCGGCATCTGGAGTGCCTCGGGCTTGCGGAGCAAGGTGCAGATCTCGACGCTGGCCGGCGCCCGGGAGGTGAGGTTCGACGTCAGCCACGAGAGGGTGAGACCGGTGTCGATGATCTCGTCGACGATCAGCACGTGGCGTCCGGTGATGTCGGTGTCGAGGTCCTTGAGGATCCGAACCACGCCACTGGACTTGGTGCCCGATCCGTAGGAGGAGATGGCCATCCAGTCCATCTCCAGGTGCCGGGTGAAGCTCCGCGCGAGGTCGGCCATGACCATGACGGCTCCGCGCAGGATGCCCACGATCAGGAGGTCGTGGCCCTCGTAGTCGACCTCGATCTCACGGGCCAGCTCTGCGAGCCGGTCCTGGATCTGCTTCTCGGTGTAGAGCACGTTGACGAGGTCGGACTCGACGTGGGCGGCATCCATGGTCGCTCAGGATTCCACAGTGGTCCGCCGGAACCGGAGGTGGTCCTCGGTGAGGTGGGCCGTCAGGTGGCCCGGCAGCTGGACCTCGCCGCGGAGGGACCCGCGAAGCAGACTGCCCATCGCCCGGACGTGGACGTGGAAGAGCTCCGAGCCGGGTGAGCCCGCATCCAGCGCGGCCAGCCTCAGCACCCGCGCGACGAGGGCTTCGGGACGCCCCTCCAGCCGGGCGACGACGAGGCCCTCGGCGTCCCTCACGCTGACCAGCAGCTCCTCGGCCAGACGGTCCAGCGCCTCCATGTCGGGACGCAGCTGCTCGGCCGTCCTCGCGAGTGCGGCCGGGACGCCCGGTCCCAGCTCCTGCTCGAGCACCGGCATCACCCGGTGCCGGATCCGGGCCCGGGTGAACCGAGGGTCGGTGTTGTGCGGGTCGTTCCAGAACTCGACGCCCTCGGCCCGACAGGCGTCCTCGGTCTGCTGCCGGGTGAGGCCGAGCAACGGGCGGTGGAAGCAGTCGAACGCCGGGCGCATGCCGGCGATCGAGCGGCCGCCCGACCCGCGGGTGAGCCCGAGGAGAACCGTCTCCGCCTGGTCGTCCATGGTGTGACCGAGCAGCACGATCCGAGAGTCCATCCGGGCCGCGACCTCCTCGAGGACGGCGTACCTCGCCTCGCGGGCCGCGGCCTCCAGTCCTCTGCCGCCGGGCTCGACGGTGACGCGGACGGCGGCGGTCTCGTCGGCGCCCATCCGCGCCATCTGCGCCACGACCGAGTCGGTGTGCTCCGCCGAGCCGGACTGGAGGCCGTGGTCGACGGTCACGCCGACCACCCGGCCGGGACGGCTCCGGGTCTCGAACACCGCCGCTGACAGCAGGGCGAGGGAGTCGGCGCCACCGCTGCACGCGACGAGCACCACCGGGTCTCCCGGGAGCGTGACGAGCGTGCGGCGTACGGCGAGTCGCACGGCCGCGACCGCGGGGTGCGGACCCATCGGGCTAGAGGACCCGGCCGACCCACGCGGAGGGGTCGGCGATCTCGGCCTTGGTCGGCAGGTTGGCCGGCGACTCCCAGACCGCGTTGAACTCCTGCATCCCGACCTTGCCCACCACGCCGCGGACGAACCGGGCGCCGTTGCGGTACTGCAGCATCTTGGCGTCGAGCCCGAGCAGGCGGCGCAGGAGACGGTCCAGCGTGCCGACACCCTTGCGGCGCCGGTCGAACTTCTTCCGGATCTCGGCGACGGAGGGGATCACGGAAGGCCCGACACCGTCCATGACGACGTCCGCATGCCCCTCGAGGAGGGACATGACCCCGGTGACCCGGTCGATGATCTCCTTCTGCTCCGGCGTCCCGATGACCTCGAGCAGGCTGCCGTCGCCGCGGAACGCCTCGGACAGCCGTCCGAAGGCGTCGTCGAAGAGCTTGCCCGGCTCCATGGTCTCGGCGATGGCGTTCATCTGGGAGAACAGGTGGTCGCGCATCCAAGGTACGGCGGTGAACTGCACCCGGTGCGTCTCCTCGTGGAGACAGACCCAGAGCCGGAAGTCGGTGGGGTCGCAGCCGAGCTCCCGCTCGACGTGCACGATGTTGGGCGCCACCAGCAGCAGTCGCCCGGCCGGTTCGAAGAACGGATCGAACTGCCCGAGCACCTTGCTGGCGAGGAAACCGAGGAGCAGGCCCACCTCGGTGCCGGTCACCCTCGATCCGACAGCGAGTGAGAGCCCGGTCGGCGCACCCTTCTTGTCGGAGAGCTTGTCGACGAGCGGGGCGAGCACCTTGGCGAACCCGTCGGCGTTCGCCCGGATCCAGCCCGGCCGGTCCACCGCGAGGACCGGCGCGGTGCGCTCCTCGGCCACCAACCCGGTGAACTCGCGAACCAGGCCGGTCGACCGGTCCGCGTCAGCGCGGAGCTCCTCCACCACCTGTTCGGCGACCTCGCGGGTGACCTGGGGCCCCTCCCCGGCGACCCGGGACCCGATCGCGACCGCTAGGTCCCAGTCCACCATCTGCGCACTCATTCGGGGTCCCCGCGAAAGCGCGAGCGCAGCGAGTCGTTTCGTGGGGTGGTCTTCATGGCTCGACCCTACGTGGGAGTCCCCGACCGCGGCGCGGGTCAGGCGGCGCAGTGGCAGGCGCCGAGGGCCGCCGCCAGGTCGTCCAGGGTCTCCTGCGCGTCGAGGGTCTTGGGCAGCTTGACCCGGTCGGCAACCAGGGCGAACACCATCGGTACGCCGTCCAGGTCGGTGGCCATCCCGGCGAGCGCGCTGACGCCGGTCAGGGTCCCCGTCTTGGCCCGGACCCGGCCACGACCGGCAGCCGGGGCCTCGGAGAACCTGAAGGCCAGCGATCCCGTGAACCCGGCCACCGGAAGTCCGGTGACCACCGGCCGCAGGTCGGGGTGGTCTTCGGATGCCGCCACGCGCAGGACGTCCACCAGGGTGTCCGGGTCGATCCGGTTCTGGCGTGACAGTCCGCTGCCGTCGTACACCTGAGCGTTGCCGGTGCGGACTCCGAGCCGGCTCAGGGTGCTGAGCACCGCCTCGGAACCCGCAGCCGAGGAGCCCGTCCCGGAGACCGCGAGGCCGACGTGCCGGGCGAGCACCTCGGCCCCCTCGTTGTCACTGACCTCCAGCACCCGTTCCACGACCTGGGCCAGGGGCGGACTGGCGGCGCGGGCGAGCACCGGGGCATCGGACTTGGCACGGCTGGCGCGTCGGCTTGCCCACGACCCGGATCCCGGCCTTCTCGAGCGCGCCGGCGAATGCCGCCGCGGCGTCCGCTGACGGGTCCGCGACCCGCCCGAAACCCGACGAGTCCACGCCCTCGTCCACCCAGAGGGCGGTGATCGGGGACACGACCCCGTCCGGCACGTAGTCCTTGCGCCAGTGCGGGTTCTCGGCCGGACCGGTGAACAGCGAGTCGTCGTAGGCGAGCCGCACCTTGCCCCGTCCTCGCTCCTCGAGGGACGCGGCCGTCCTCCGCGCCAGGCTCACGACGTCGGCGCGGTGCGGCCAGCCTGAAGCGGGCCGGCGCTCGAGGAACGGGTCGCCTCCGCCGACGAGCACGATGCGACCGGAGCCGCCGTTCACGACCGTGGTCTCGAAGACGTGGTCGGGACCGAGCGCGTGCAGCGCGGCGGTCGACGTGAGCAGCTTGGTGGTCGAGGCCGGCATGGCCGGGTCGGCGTCGACCGACAACGCCGGCCGGCCCCCGGCCAACCCGGCCACCACGGCGTGCACGGACTTCCCGAGGTCTCGGTCGCGGAGGAACCGGTCGACGGCGCGACGCACCTTGGCGGGCGAGAGCGTGTCGGCTGCCGATAGTGGGTCCGCAACCGTGGCCGGACGGGTCAGGAACGGCAGGTCGAGCCCGGACGGCGGCTCGACAGCGGCCGGCTCGGTGTTGGGGTCCGGCTCTCCGGTACCGAACCACTCGTGTCCGAGGTCGAAGCGGTAGGCCGCCCCGGCGCAGGCCAGGATGGCGAGGACGAGCACGACGGGGAACCAGCGCCCGAAGGCACCGGTGCCGTGGCGTCGGTCACCTCTGACCACCTGCTGCCCCTTTCGGCTGCGCGTTCCGGCCCATTGTGCGCGAGACTGGTGCGCGGGCCCGGGTCGGGCCACGAAACGTGTGAGACGAGGGTGGAGGAAGACGTGCTGGAGTTCGACGTACTCGTGGAGATCCCCAAGGGCGAGCGCAACAAGTACGAGGTCGACCACACCACCGGCCGGATCCGCCTGGACCGGATGCTCTTCACCTCGACGGCCTACCCGGCCGACTACGGCTACATCGAGGACACCCTCGGCCAGGACGGCGACCCGCTCGACGCGCTCGTGCTGCTCCAGCAGCCGACCTTTCCGGGCTGCCTGATCGCCTGCCGGGCGATCGGCATGTTCCGGATGACCGACGAGGCCGGTGGCGACGACAAGGTCCTGTGCGTCCCTTCCCACGACCCGCGCCTGGAGCACTTGCGCGACATCAACCACGTCTCGAAGTTCGACCGGCTCGAGATCCAGCACTTCTTCGAGGTCTACAAGGACCTCGAGCCCGGCAAGTCCGTCGAGGGCGCCGAGTGGGTCGGCCGTCACGAGGCCGAGGCCGAGGTGCGGGCCTCCTTCGAGCGCGCCAAGGACAGCCAGCACTGAGTAGCGTGGCCCCATGCTCGAGACCCCCGAGGAGCTGACCGCCCTCCAGGAGCTGCTCGACCGCTCCCACGCCAGGTCGACCGATCACCTGCGCGAGATCATCTCCGACGAGCGCAGGCTGACCGCACAGGACCTGGTCGCCCTGCTCACCGGGATGAAGGTGATCAGCGTGGCCACCGTGACGGCGCAGGGACATCCCCGGATCAGCGCCATGGACGGACACTTCCTGCACGGCACCTGGTCGTTCTCGACGAGCGGTACGGCGGCCAAGGCCCGCCACATGCACGCCCGTCCCGACGTCAGCGTGGCCCACGTCGACCACGAGGAGCTGGCCGTGTTCAGCCACGGCCGGGTCGAGGAGATGGCCGAGTCCGACCCGGACTGGGTCGAGACCCTGGACCACTGGACGAACCACTACGGGAGCTCGCCTCTGAGCTGGGGTGAGCGCATCGTCCTCTACCGCTACCGGCCGCACTGGATGGTCGGCTACGCGTGGAAGCGCGAGGAGGTCCTCCGCACGCGAGGGATCAGCTCCTGACCCCGCGGAAGTAGCAGATCGCCCCGCTGTTGCGAAGCGTCAGGTCGGTCATGCCGAGGTCTTCCAACCAGGTCCGCAGCTCCGGGCCGGTGCAGCCGGGGCCGAGCAGGCCCGCGGCCCGGCCGATCTGGCGCATGGGCGCGTAGCGTCGCCCGGTGTCGCTGAGCACGGCGCTGCCGGTGAGCACTCCTCCGCGCCGGAGGACGCGCACCATCTCGGTCACCGCGCGGTGCGGTTCGGGGAAGCAGTGCAGGCCGGTGAAGGAGACCACGAGGTCGAAGTCGCCGTCGGGGAAGGGCAGGGTCGCGACGTCGGCGACCCGGACCTCCACCTGGTCCTCCACCCCCCTCTCCCGGGCGGCGTCCATGGTCCGCTCGAGCATCTCGCGCGCGATGTCGGCGGCGACATAGGTGACGTGCTGGGCCGGTCGCAGCCCCCGCAGCGCGACCCCGCCCCCACACGGGACGTCGAGGATCCGCGCGGCCGGGAGCTGGCGGCCGATCTCGCCGGCGGCTTCGTAGAGCAGGCCCAGGTCGCTGCCGATCCCGAGGCGCCACAGCGCCCCACCGATGCGGGCGTGCTCCACGGTCCAGTCGTAGAACGAGGCCCACAGCGGGTCCTCGTGCCAGCCGCCGAAACCCGGTAGCTGCATCCTCAGGACCCGACCAGCTCCGGGGAGCGGAGCATCTCCGGGGGGACGCCGAAGGCGTCGACGAGATCGACGGCCAGCGGGCGGATCTTCCGCAACAGGCCGTTGATCTCCCGGGTGATCGCCTTTGACCGCTGGACGGTCAGCCGGCCGTGCTCCATGAACCAGGCCCTGTCCTTCTCGATCGTGCAGAGGGCATGCAGGTCGCAGAGCAGGCTCAGTGCGACCTTCTGGTCGCCGTCGGGCAGCTCGTCGACCTTGTCGACGAACGCCTCCACGACCAGTCGCTCGACGTGGGCGCGTGCGGCGCCGATGACGTGGTCCTGGACCCGGGAGAAGACCTCGCCGGGATTCATGTCGTTGTCGATGCCGCGCTTGAGCCGCCGTGCCACGCCGCCGAGCATGTGCTCCTCCCGGAACCGCAGCATCATCAGCTGGTAGTGGGGGTCGAGGAGCCCGGCCTCCTGGTCCCACTCGTCGCCACCGGGCATCACGTCCCGGATCCGCTCGATGAGCTTGTGCACGTTGGTCTTCTCGAGGACGGTGTCGACCGCCAGCCCGGCCACGAACCGGACCATCCCGAACTGGTCCATGTCCTCGAAGTCGCTGGCGTAGTCGGTCAGCAGGCCCTTCGCCACGAGCTGGAGCAGGACGTGGTTGTCGCCCTCGAAGGTGGTGAACACGTCGGTGTCGGCCTTGAGCGCGTCGAACCGGTTGAGCGAGAGGTAGCCCGCGCCGCCGCAGGCCTCGCGGCACTCCTGGATCGTCTCGGTGGCGTGCCAGGTCCCGATCACCTTGGTGGCGGCCGCGCGCGACTCCAGCTCGCGGCGCTCATGCTCGTTCTCGCCCTCTTCCGGAGCGTCGGTGTGCGAGGACACCTCGTGCAGCTGCCCGGCCACGATCTCCTGCGCGAAGTGGAGGGCGTAGGTCCTGGCGATCAGCGGGAGGAGCCGGCGCTGGTGGATCCCGTAGTCGAGGAGCAGCTCCTCCTGATCCTCCGAGGTCGCGTTGAACTGGCGCCGCCGGTCGGCGTACTTCGTGGCGATCGCGAGCGCGACCTTGGAGGCGTTGATGCCGCCGCCCCCCACGCAGACCCGGCCCTGTACGAGCGTGCCGAGCATGGTGAAGAACCGGCGGTTGGGGTTCTCGATCGGCGACTCGTAGACGCCGTCCCTGGTCACGTCGGCGAACTGGTTGAGCAGCGCAGTGCGGGGCACCCGCACTCCGTCGAACCAGATCCGGCCGTTGTCGACGCCGTTCAGCCCGAGCTTGCGCCCGCAGTCCTCGATCCGGATGCCGGGAAGGACCTCGCCGTTCTCGCGGAGGGGTACGACGAATGCGTGCACCCCCTCGGACTCACCCTCGATCTCGAGCTGGGCGAACACCACCGCTACCTCGGCGTGCCGGGCGGCGTTTCCGATGTAGTCCTTGCGCGACGAGTCGTCGGGCGTGGTGATCACGAACTCCTCGGTGGTCGCGTCGTAGGTCGCGACCGTGCCGAGGGCCTGGACGTTGGACCCGTGGCCGGTCTCGGTCATGGCGAAGCAACCCATGACCTTCCCGGTGATCAGGTCGGGGAGGTACTCGTCGTGGTGCGCCTTGGTGCCGAGCTGCAGGATCGCCCCGCCGAAGAGCCCGAACTGGACACCGACCTTGACCAGGATCGACAGGTCGCCGAACGCGAGGGTCTCGAACGCCGCGATCGATGCCCCGACGTCGCCGCCGCCGCCGTACTGCTCGGGGAAGCCCATGCCGGTCTGACCGGTCGAGGCCATCTCCACCACGAGGTCGCGGACCCGGTCGCGGAACGTCGTCGGTCGACATGGTCTCCGCCTCCTCCAGCACGGAGGCGTACTCGGCAAGGTTGGTGCGGACGAGGTTGCGGACCTCGGCGTGCCGGCCGTCCAGCAGAGCCGTCAGCGCGGGGACGTCGACCTTCGGCTGGACATACTCCGAGGCTTCGGTGTCGTCGGCCCCTGGAGGGGCGGGCGTGTCGGTGGCCATGGCAGGACGCTACCGGCGCGACGGCCCGCAAATGACCGTCGAGGTGGGACTTGTAGCCCCCGGGATGGACCACAACTCCCACCTCGAACGGTGGACCTCGGCGCCTGGCCGGTCAGGGCCGGGCCATGAAGTTGGGGGGAATCCAGTAGTACATGGACTCCTGGGTCACCGGCCGGCCCGTGCGCGGCGCGTGGATGATCTGGCCGCCGCCGGCGTAGAGCGCGACGTGGTAGATCGAGGAGGGGGAGCTCGACGAGCCCCAGAAGACCAGGTCTCCGGGCCTCAGCGACCCCGCGGAGATGGGAGTCGACTGCTCGTACTGCGCGACCGAGTAGTGCGGCAGGTACTTCCCGCCGGCCTGCCACGCGCCCATCGTCAGGCCCGAGCAGTCCCAGGCACCGGGACCCGCGGCACCCCACTGGTAGGGCTCCCCGAGCTGGGCCCGGGCGAAGCTGATCGCGGCCGGAGCACCCGAGGACGGCGCGGGCGGGGCCGGGGGTGCCGGCGGGGGTGAGGGCTGCGGCTGGGGCTGGGGCTGCGGCTGCGGGCTGGGGCTGGGGCTGCGGCTGGGGCTGGGGCTGCGGCTCGGCGGCTGCGGGAGCCTTGGGCTCCGGGGCGGCCTGCTTCGCCGCTTCCTCAGCAGCCTGCTTGGCCGCCTCCGCCTGCGCCTGGCGCCGCTCACGCCGCTCCTGCGCACGCTGCTCCCGCAGCGCCGCCGCGGCGGCTGCCTCCGCCGCTGCCTTCTCCAGTGCCGTCTGACGCCGCTCGGCCAGGTTGACGCTCACGTCCTGGAGGCGGGCGAGCTCACGGATCAGGGCGCCCTTCTCCTCGGCGATCGCGTCGGCCGACGCGGCCGCGGAGTCGGCGGCCGCCTGGGCCCGGTCCCGCGCCTCGCTCGCCTCGAGCTCGAGGGCGGCTGCGTCGGACCGGGCATCGCGCGCCTGCTGCGTCGCGACGTCGGCCAGCGTCGAGGCCGCGCGGAAGGAGTCGTAGTTGGCGTCCAGCGCGGTCTCCGCGTTGCGCATCGTGGTGACCTGGTCGATCACGCCGTCGATGCCGTCGGAGCCGGCGATCGCGTTCAGGGCGGTGAGCTCCGGTGCCTGCTGGTAGGACGCGGCGACCGTGTCACCGTAGGCCTCACGCAGTCGCTCGACGTCGGCCGTGGCGGCAGCCGAGCGCTGCTCGGCCGCGGCCGCGGCCTGCTGTGCCTGCTCGAGCCGGTAGCGGGCACCGTTCCAGGCCTCGGCGGCCTGGGCGGCCTCGACCGCGGAGGCCTGCAGCCGCTGGTTGGCCAGGACGAGGTCGGCCTGGACCGCTGCCACGTCCCGCTCCTTGGCCTGTGCCGCGGCCTCGGCCTGGTGGACCTCGCGCTTGGTCGGCACGGTGTCGTCGGCAGCAGCCGACCCCGCAACCAGGGTCAGCGCGGTGGCGATCGCCAGTCCGAGTGCACGCACGGGGGCTCCTTGTTCGTTGGTGGTGCCGGGTGGTTCGAGTGGCCAAACCCACCCGGCACTCGCAGCACGCTAGTGCTCACCAGTCACAAAAGGAACAGTTTTCCCAATTTTCCCACGAGACACCGGCGTGTCGGCTTGACGAACTACAAGGTTGTAATTCGCGGAATCCCGCAACGCGGGGCGTCAGTGCTGCTCGACCGGTACCGAGGAGGTGGTGGTGGTCGGGTGTGACGCGAGCCCGTGGCGGTCGAACTTCTGGCCGCTGGCGATACCGCCCACATAGAAGGCGATCAGCGCGATCAGGATGCCGGCCACGTCGTCGGCGACGTAGTGCCAGCCGAAGTAGATCGTGGCCACGACGGTGACGCCGAAGTTGGCCCAGAAGATGTAGTGCAGCACGCGATTCTTCAAGGTGTACTGCACCATCAGGGCGACCAGGAGCGTGACCGCGCAGTGCAGGCTGGCGAAGCCCGCCACCGACTGAACGGCGTCGGCGACACCGCCGAGGACCACGCCTTGGCGCTGGTAGGCGAGGGCCTCCATCAGTCGGGAGGTCGGCGTGTCCGCCAGGTCGAAGTACAGCGACGGGTACTCGAATCCGGGGCCCAGCGTGGGCAGCGCGTAGTAGGACGCGGTCCCCAGAGCCCAGGCGACGCACTGGGAGGTGGCGAACCAGTAGCCGTAGGAGATGTTGGGCGACCAGATCAGCCAGGCGGTGAGCGCGAGCGGCACCAGCGGCAGGAACCAGAGGTAGACCGCCGACAGCGGGTGGGCGAGCAGATCGGTCCCGAGCAGCGACTGCAGGACGGTGGACGGGTCGTGGCCGAGGAACAGCGCGGTGTCGACGATGTGCAGCTCCCGGTCGTACTTCTCCTGGCCCATCACGAACGGCAGGAACGACTTGAGGTTCCGGTAGCTGACATAGGTGATGTAGAAGCACACCAGGCCCATCACCACGAGCGTGAGCCGCTCGCGGGTCCAGTGGTGGTGCACCCGTTCGCGCACGAGCGCAGGCATCCGCCGCGGATCCAGCCTGGAGTGCCACAACGTCCGGGGAAGGAGGTCGAGCAGGAACGCGCCGAACAGCAACAGCGGCAGCCGCAGCCACGACGGCCCGAGGAAGCCCTCGGGGTCGGCCAGCCGCTTGTCGAGGACGATCGCCGTGATCACCGCGAGCGCACCCATGACGAAGGCGGTCCCCACCAGGAGGACGTAGGCGCGGCGGTACACGCGGGCCAGTCTAGGTTGCGCTCCCGCGCGCGAGGACGGCCAGCCGCGTCTGGTCCACCGCCAGCTGCACCCGTTGTCCCGGGCCCGGATGCCGGTCGAGTGGGGAGACGGCATCGACCACGCCCACCCGGTCCACGTCGACCTCGAGCCGTACCTGCTCGGGGGTGATCCGCGAGGAGCGGACGGTGCCGGCAAGCGGTCCCGATTCGACCACGGACAGTGCGGAACGACGGATCGCCACGGCGGTCGCCGGGTCGCGACCGGCCGCAGTCAGCACCGCAGCCGCCGCGTCGCCGACCAGGACGTGGGCGTAGCCCAGGAACAGCGCGGTCTCGGGGTCCGAGGGGGCGCGCCAGACCTGGTCGATGGGTCCCTGCTGGACGACCTGGCCGGAGCGCATGACCGCGAGGCGGTCGGCGACCGTGAACGCCTCATCATGGTCGTGGGTGACCATCAGGGTGGTGGTCCCGGCGGCCCGCAGGATCCCCCGCAGCTCCCCGGCCAGCCGCTCCCGCAGCCCCTTGTCGAGGGCGGAGAGCGGCTCGTCGAGCAGCAGCAGCCGCGGCTCGACCGCCAGTGACCGGGCCAGGGCGACCCGCTGCCGCTCCCCGCCGGAGAGGCTTGCGGGCAACCGGTCGGCGTACCCCTCGAGGCCCACCATCGCGAGCAGATCCTCGACGCGCGCCTCCGCGTGCGGGGCCCGGCGCAACCGCAGGGCGTACCCCACGTTGCGCCCCACCGTCAGATGGGGGAAGAGCTGGCCGTCCTGGAACATCAGGGCGAAGCCGCGCCGGTGGGTCGGTACGTCGGCCTGGTCGGCTCCGTCCCACGCCACGCTTCCGGAGGCGAGCACCTCGAGCCCGGCGATGGCGCGCAGCAGGGTGGACTTGCCACAACCGGACGGCCCGAGCACGGCGAGCACCTCCCCGTCGGGCAGGTCGAGGGAGACCTCGTCGACCACCCGTGGACCGTCGTAGGAGACGGAGACGTCGCGCAGGCTCAACATGTCGTCAGAAGGCTCCCACGGAGGGCACGCGCAGGCGGTCGACCGCCAGCACCACGAGGGCCGTGGTCGCCGCCAGGACCACCGAGCCGGCGAGGGCCATGCCGTAGTTGAGCTCGCCGGGGTGACCCAGCAGCCGGTAGATCACGACCGGGAGGGTCGGGTGCTCCTCCCGGGCCAGGAACGAGGTGGCGCCGAACTCGCCGAGCGACACCGCGAACGCGAACCCGCCGGCGGCGAGCAGCGGCTTCCAGACCACGGGCAGGTCGACGGTGAGGACGGCGCGCAGCGGCGTCGCCCCGAGCGAGGCCGCCGCCTGCCGCTGGCGGTCGTCGACGCCGGCCAGCACCGGCACGATCGTGCGCACCACCAGCGGGAGCGCGACAAGCGCCTGCGCGATGGGGACCAGCAGGGGCGAGTCGCGCAGGTCCAGGGGTGGCTGGTCGAGGGTGATCAGGAAGCCGAAGCCGAGGGTCACCGCCGAGACGCCCAGCGGCAGCATGAAGAACCCGTCCAGCGTCCCTCGCAGACGACGCTCGGCGCGGGTCATGGAACGGCGGGTCACGATCAGCGCGACCACCAGCCCCATGGAAAGCGAGATCCAGGTGGCGTCCACCGCCGTCCGCAGCGAGGTGGCCAGGGCGTCGGTCACCGGGGCGAGGAGCGCCTGCTGATCGCCGGTGGTGCCGAGTGCCCGGTAGTTGGCCAGGCTCCAGGCGCCTTCGGCACGCAGCGACCCGGCTACCAACGTGAGGACCGGTGCTGCGACGAACCCGAGCAGGAGCACGGTGAGCAGCACCGCGGGGAGGTCTGCCCGGGTGGGTCGGTGGGCGGCGGGACGCGGCCGTTCGACGGTGGGGTCGGGGACGGTCCGGAGCCGTTGCGTGAGTGCCAGCAGCACGACCACCACTGCCAGCTGCAGGACGGACAGCGCAGCCGCCCCCTGGAGGTCGAACACGGTCGTGGTCAGCAGGTAGATCTCGGTCTCGACCGTGGCGTAGCGCACCCCGCCCAGGGTGAGCACGATGCCGAACGCGGTCGCGCAGAAGAGGAACACCACGCTCGCGGCCGAGACGATGGCCGGCCGCAGCGCGGGCAGGGTGACCGAACCGGAACACCTGCCACGGGGAGGCGCCCAGGCTGGCGGCCGCCTGGGCGGGACGGGGGTCGAGCGACTCCCAGGCGGCGCCGACCACCCGGATCACCACGGCCACGTTGAAGAACACCAGCCCGGCGACGATGGCGACCGCGGTCTGGTCGAGGCCCAGGAACCCCAGCGGCCCGGCCTCCCCGAGCAGCTGCCGGAACGCCACACCGACCACCACGGTCGGAAGCACGAAGGGCACCAGCAGGGCCGCCCGTACGCCTCGGCGGAGCGGGAGGTCGAGGCGGTACAGCACGTGCGCCGCCGGCAGACCCAGCAGCACCGAGATCGCCGTACCGGCTGCGGCCGACCACACCGTGAACCAGAGCACCCGATGCACCCGCGGCCGCGCGAGGACCTCGAGGACGCCGAGGAGGTCGAACTCGCCCTCGGGCCAGAAGCCCTGGGCGATCATCCCGACGACGGGGAGCACGAAGAACACCCCGAGTGCCGCGACGGGCACCAGGGAGAGGGCGGCGAGACCGGTGAGTCGGCGCATTACCGGGTGACGATGTCTCGCCACTCCTCGAGCCAGGCCTCGCGGTTGGCGGCGATCTCGGCCGGGTCGAGCGTGTACGGCGACTCGGGCTGCTCGGCGTGCTTCTCCCAGGCGGGGGGCAGCCCGACCCCGTCGACGACCGGGAAGACGAACATGCTCTCCGGCAGCTCGCGCTGCACCGACGCTGCCGAGCAGGAACTCGATCAGGGCCCGCGCACCCTCGGGGTTGTCGGCACCCTCGAGCACGCCGGCGTACTCGACCTGGCGGAAGCAGGTGTCCAGCAGCGCACTCGTCGTGGACGATCCGTCGTCTGCGATCGTGAACGCCGGCGAGGAGTCGTAGGACAGCACGATCGGCCGAGTGCCGTTCTCGCTCCCCTGGGTGAAGTCCCCGAAGTACGCGTCCTCCCAGCCGTCGACGACGAGCGTGTCGTTGGCGATCAGCCGCTCCCAGTAGTCGGGCCAGGCGTCTCCGTACTCGGCGATGGTGGCCAGCAGGAAGGCCAGCCCGGGTGAGCTGGACAGCGCCGACGGGGTGACGAACAGGCCCCTGTAGGCGGGGGCGGCGAGGTCCTCGAACGACGTCGGCGGCTCCAGGTCGTGGTCGGCGAACCAGGTGTTGTCGACGTTGACGCAGACGTTGCCGTTGTCGATCGGGACGAGCACGTCGGCCGCGTCGCCCTCCAGGGCGTACTGCTCCGCGCCGGGCGGCAGCTCGACGCCGTGCTCGGCGAACACTCCCTCGTCGAGGGCCCGCGAGGCGAAGGTGTTGTCGACGCCGAACGCCGCGTCGCCGGTGGGGTTGTCCTTGGTGAGCACCAGCTTCGTGGTGAGCGTCCCGGCGTCCCCCGCCGCGCGGGTCTGCAGGTCGTAGCCCGACTCCTCCTCGAACTGCCGCACGACCTTCTTCGGGAGCTGGAACGACTCGTGGGTGACCAGGACGACGGTGCCGCCGGTGCCCCCCTCCTGTCCTGCGTCGTCGGACTTCTCACCCACCACGCTGCAGGCCGCAAGGGGCAGGGTGAGGGCGACGATGGATACGAGCGCGGACTTCATCGGACTCCCTATCGCCGGTGCTAACCGGATCAGGTTCGGAGGGTCTGCGGTGATCCGCACTCTCAGCACGCCCACGCGTGCTCCCCTGTCTTCTGGTTCCCCAGCCTACGCCGCGGAGCGGATCCGACCTCACCGGGTCAGCGCGGTCACCTCGTCCAGCCGGCGCAGCTTCTCCGGGTTCCGGACGATGTAGAGCCCGGTCACCATGCCGTTCTCGACCAGCATGGTGCCGACGCCGTCGACCTCGCCGTCGATGAGCAGCCGCAGCGCTGGAGCGCCGTTGACGATCACCACGTCGGCCTCGACGCCCTCCGGTGCGACCGCGTCGAGGAACCGGACGACCTTCTCCCGGCCCAGGATCGGGCGCAGCGCGGCCTTCTTGAGCCCCCCGCCGTCGGTCAGCAGCACCACGTCAGGAGCCAGCACGTCCATCAGGCTCTGCAGGTCGCCGGAGGCGGTCGCCCCGAGGAACCGGGCGATCACCTCGTCCCGCTCGCTCGGTGACACCTCGCCGCGGGGGCGTCGCTCGGCCACGTGGTCGCGGGCGCGGTGGGCGATCTGCCGCACCGCGGTCGGTGACTTGTCGACGGCCGCCGCGATCTCGTCGTAGGCGAGGTCGAAGACCTCCCGGAGCACGAACACCGCCCGCTCGGTCGGAGCCAGGGTCTCGAGGACCACCAGCATCGCCGTGGAGACGCTGTCGGCGAGCTCGACGTCCTCGGCCACGTCGGGGGTGGTGAGCAGCGGCTCCGGCAGCCACGGGCCGACGTACGACTCACGACGGCGGGCGTTGCTGCGCATCCGGTTGAGGGACAGCCGGGTGGTGATCCGCACCAGGTAGGCGCGTTCGTCGCGTACCTCCGTCCGGTCGACCTCGGACCAGCGCAGCCACGTCTCCTGGAGCACGTCCTCGGCGTCGGCGGCCGAGCCGAGCATCTCGTAGGCGACCGTGAACAGCAGGTTCCGGTGCTCGACGAAGGAGTCGGTCGCGCTCACGTCGCCGAGGGTACGGCGAGCGGCAGCTCGCAGACGTCGGAGTAGCCCTGGCTCTGCAGGCCGGCGGCGGAGTTGAACCGCGAGCGCATGTTCTCCAGCGCCACCATCTGGGTCAGCTCGACGACGGCCTCGACGCCGAGACGCTCGATCAGCCCGGCCGACCATCTCGTCGGTCACGCCGAGCGGAGTGGTGCTCATCGCCTCGGCGTACTCCAGCACCGCGCGCTCGGTCTCGGTGAAGACGTCCGACTCGCGCCACCGCGGGACCTCGCGCACCTTGGCAAGGTCGAGGCCGTCGTTGTGGGCCTTGAAGTAGCCGAAGTCGAGGCACCACGAGCAGCCGATCACGCCCGCGCTTGCCAGCTGGGCGTAGGACTTGAGGTCCTCGTCGAGCCGGTCCCACTTCGCGACCTTCTGCTCGAACCCGAGCACCGCCTTGAGCACCTTGCGGTGGTGCCAGTAGACGTAGGCGTTGTCGGGGATCTCGCCGTAGGTCCGACGGGCGTACGTGGACAGGACCTTCCCGTACAGACCGGTGATGGTCGCCTTCGGGATCCGGAACGTGCTGGGCATCGGTTTCTCCTCCTGGAGGTTCGGTTGTCCACGAGACACCGGTCAGCCCTGGTTTGTGACACGAGGCCTGACGGCGAGCGTGCGAGACGTCAGCAAGCCGAGTGGGTTGAGGAGGCTCGGCTCGAACGCGAATAAGTGAGCGGACGAGCGAGCCGTCTCGAAACCAACCACTAGCGTGAGCCCATGCCGAGCCGCCGTCACGAGCTCCTCGCCTGGGCCGTCCCGAGGCTGCGTGGGTCCCGGGAGCTCGACGACGCCGAGCTGGAGCGCGCCCGGATCGAGCGGTGGCACGCCGGGCTGGACCGCTCCTTGCCCACGCGGCTGGTGCCGCGGTTCGCCCGTCGCTTCTCGGTCGTCGAGGAGGACGTCGGCTTCCCGGCCCACGTGATCAGTCCACGCGGCATCGAACCACTCCGGACCGTGCTCTACGTGCACGGCGGCGGGTACGTCGCGCCGATCGATCCGTTCCACATCCGGTACGTCGCCCGTCTCGCGCGCTCCCTGCAAGCGCGGATCGTGCTCCCGGACTACCCACTCGCGCCGGAGCACACCTGGCGGGACTCATTCGGCGCCATGACGGACCTGGCCGCGCGCTGGGCCGCCGAGCCCGGCGGGATGGTGCTCGGCGGCGACTCCGCCGGTGGCGGCTACGCCCTGGCGCTGGCGCAGGCGATGCGGGACCAGGGCTCGCCCCCTCCGACCCATCTCCTGCTGCACGCACCGTGGGTCGACCTCACCACGAGTACGCCCGAGACCGTGGAGGTGTCGGCTGGTGACCCCTGGCTGTTCCTCGGCAAGCTGCACGCCTACGCCGAGTGGTGGGCGGGCTCGGTCGACGACCTCGGGCGCCCCGAGGTCAGCCCGGCTCTCGGCGACCTCTCGGGCCTTCCGCCGGCGCTGATGTTCTGCGGCACCCGGGACACGCTCATGCCGGGTTGCCGGATGCTGGCCCGCCACGCGGCCGCACGCCGGCTGGGAGCTCACCTACGTCGAGGTGCCCGACCTGATCCACGTGTTCCCGATGCTTCCGTTCATCCCAGAGGCTCGCCGGGCCCGGCGGCAGACGCTGGAGTTCCTCGGATGAGGATCGGCGCGCTGCCGTTCTCCGCTCTCGGCAGCGAGGAGGCCTATGCCGTGTGGCGTCTGCGGCAGCAGGTGTTCATCGTGGAGCAGGAGTGCGCCTACCCGGACCTCGACGGCCGGGACCTGGAGGAGGGAACGCGGCACGTGATCCTGCAGGACGCAGGCGAGGTGATCGGCTACGCACGTGTGCTCGACGACGGTGACGAGTGGCGGATCGGTCGGGTCGCGCTTGCCCCCGAGGCTCGCGGCCGGGGGCTCGCCGACCAGTTGCTGGAGACGGCGCTCCTGGTCTGCCCGGACCGGCCGGTCGTGATGGACGCGCAGAGCCCGCTGCGTGCGTGGTACGAGCGCTTCGGCTTCGAGGTGACCGGGCCGGAGTTCCTCGACGACGGCATCCCGCACCTGCCGATGCGACGCATGTGAACCCGCCCGGCTGCCGGTGCCCGGTCGGCGCTGATCAGGACTGGAGCCCCGTCCCGAAACCGTTCCTACCTCACCGCTGACCCGGACCGACGGCGTTGAAGACCACGCCGTCGGGAGTGGCCTCGCGGGTGGCCCGGCCGCGGGCGACCAGCAGCTCGAGGTGGGCCTTGGTCTCCATGCTGGCCAGCGCGGCGTTGAACACGTCGAGCTCGGCGAGGGAGTGCTCGTGCCGGGTCCAGGGCAGCTCGCCCGCGACGTCGTACCCGGTGCCGGGTCGCTTGCGGATGGCCTCGAGACAACGGTCGAGCCGGGCCTCGTGGTGGGCCAGCAGCTGGTCGATCCGGTCGTACGACGACGGTGCCACCGGCCCGTGTGCGGGAAGCAGCCGCAGGTCGGGCAGACCCCGCACCTTGGTGAGCGACCCGAGGAAGTCGCGCAGGGGCTGGGCGACCGGCACGGGTTCGAAGCCGATCGACGGCGTGATGGTGGGCAGCACGTGGTCGCCGGCGAACAGGAGTCCGGCCGGGCGGTCGGCGAACACGAAGTGGCCCTGGGTGTGGCCGGGCGTGTGGACCGCGTCCAGCGTCCGGGTGCCGATCTCGATCGAGGTGGTCGCCGTCGAGCCAGGTGTCGGGGTAGCCCCACATCGCCAGGTCGGGGCGCTTGCCGTCGGAGAACTTCAGCCACTCCCGCGGCGATCTCGATCGCTCCAGCCGAACGCAGCACTCCCGCGGTCGGATCCTCGTCGACGTCATCGGCGTTGTGCATGAGGTCGAGCGTCGGCTTGTCACCGAGGCCGAGGCTGACGTGGGCGCCGTACTCCCGGCCGATGACGGCGGCCTGCGTGTAGTGGTCGCGATGTACGTGGGTGACCAGGAACCGGGTGATGTCGGAGAGGCCGAAGCCGAGGTCGCGAAGTGACTTCTCCAGCAGGGTGCGGCTCTCCTCGATCGCCCAGCCGCCGTCGACCAGCGTGAGGCCGTGCTCGGTCTCGATCGCGTAGACGTTGACCGCCTTGAGACCGTCCATCGGCAGCGGCAACGGGATCCGGTGGATGCCGTCGGCGACCGGCCAGGCGCCCGGCTCGGTCCAGTGCTGGCCGGAGTCGGGCGAGATCGAGTGTGCGGTGTCGGTCATGGCTTTCGGGGTCCCCGGTCATCGGGGTCCCCGCGAAGTCCGAGCGCAGCGAGTGACTTCGTGGGGTGATCTGGCGGAGGTTTCGAGACGGGCGCTGCGCGCCCTCCTCAACCCACAACTCCGTGAGCATTCGAATGGGGTGATCACGTGCCCGACTGTAGATCGGGCAGTCCCAGGTCCAGGTTGGGCTCCTGGATGCCGCCGTCGACCTCGAGCATCTTTCCGGTGACGTACTGCCCCGCCCGAGAGGAGAGGTAGAGCACGGCGGCGGCGATGTCCTCGGCCTCACCCACCCGGCCGAGCGGGGTCTTCTCCTCCATCTGTCGCCGCATGCCCTCGTCGCTGGTCACGAAGTCCAGGGCGCTGGTGGAGACCGACCCCACGAAGATGCCGTTGACCCGGATCCGCGGGGCCAGGTCGCGCGCGGCCAGCCGCGCCCAGTGGGCCAGCGCCGCCTTGGCCGTGCCGTAGGCGAGGTAGCCGCGGCCCGAGGCGCGACCCATCATCGAGCTGATCGTGACGATCGACCTCTGTGCGTCGCTGTCGCCGTCGAGCATGAACGGCACGGCGGCCCGGCTCAGCGCGTGGGCGGTGCTGACGTTGAAGCGGAACGCCTCCTCGAGGTAGTCCACGTCGGTGTCGAGGAAGGCGTTCGGGATGGTGCCGCCGACGTTGTTGACCACGGTGTCGATCCGGCCGAACTCGTCGTGCGCCGCCTCGGCCAGGCCGGAGACGGCATCGAGATCGCTCAGGTCCGCCGGTACGACGAGCGCGCGGCGCCCGGCCTCGCGCACCCTGGAGGCGACCGCCTCGAGCTGGTCGGCGGTGCGCGAGGAGATCACCACGTCGGCCCCGGCCTCGGCGAGGGCGACCGCGGTTGCGGCGCCGATCCCGCGCCCGGCGCCGGTCACGATCGCCACGTGGTCGGTGAGGGTGAAGCGGTCGAGGATGCTTCATGACCGATCACCGCGTCGACACGAGGCCGCGACCCGTGACCAGCGGCAGGTCGAGGGCGGTGACCAGCCCGGGAGCCGCGTCGACCACGGCCGGTACCGCGTTGACGAGCCGTTGAGCGGTGACGATCATCCCGGACACGTTGTGGTCCCCGTGCTCCCCGCGGTGGGCCAGCTCCAGCTCCAGATGAGGCTCTCCGGAGACGACCACCCGGTAGCAGCCGCCGCCCTCCTTCGGCGTCGGCCACTCAGGCACCTGGTCCTCAGCGGTCCGGGTGACGTGCTCGAGCACGACCCGCGGCACGCCGTCGACCTTGCCGACCACCTCGAACCGGACCGCGCCCATGCTGCCGGCCGGGATGTCGACCGACGCGGTCTCGAGGTCCCGCTCGGCCGGCCGCCGGTCGACGTGCTCGGTGAGCGGCTCGTCCAGGGTGATGCCGAGCCCGGCCGCGATCTGCCGCACGACGCTGCCCCACGCCATCGACAGGACGCCGGGTTCCCAGAGCATCGGCTTCTCCTCCAGCGGCTGGCCGAAGCCGAAGATGTCGCGCATGACGACCGGCTGGTAGTAGGTCGAGTAGTCGGCGATCTCCTGCACCCGGACCTCGTCGATGCGCTGCGAGAGCGAGGTCAGCGACAGCGGCAGCACGTCGTTGGCGAACCCTGGGTCGATGCCGTTGACGTGGAGGCTCGCGTTGCCGGTCTCTCCCGCCTTGGCGATCCGCTCGAGCATCTCCGGCGGCAGGATCCCGGCAGGCCACTGCAGCAGCACGGGGCCGCTCGACACCACGTTGACCCCGGCCTCGAGGAACCCGACCAGGTCCTCGATCGACTCGAACACCCGGTCGTCGGTCATCGCGGTGTGGACGATCGCGTCCGGCCGGAGGGCCAGCAGCGCGTCCCTGTCGGTGGTGGCGCTCACCTGGAGATCGCGGCCCAGGCCGGCGAGCTCGCCCGCGTCCCGGCCGTCCTTGGCGGGGTCGGACACCCAGACCCCGACCAGCTCGAGGTCGGGATGCCGGTCGATTCCGGCTATCGCGTGGCGGCCAACGGTGCCGGTGGACCAGGCGACCACGCGCAAGGGACGCCGTTCGTCGGTCGATGGTGTTGAAGCCATCCTCCAAACTTAGAACACGTTCTAGTTCAAGGGAAGTCCGGGCCCATCTCGGTCCCGTCCTGGGACCGGTCTTTGGGCTGGCGGCAGACGCTCGGGCATAGTGACCCCGACCAGACGACCAGGAGTGAGACGTGCCAGCCGAGGAGACCCCCGTCCTCGCCGACCGCTACCGGCTCGACGAGATCCTCGGCCGCGGCGGCATGGCGGAGGTGTGGCGCGCGACCGATCCCGTCCTGGACCGGGCGGTCGCGGTGAAGCTGCTCCGGGACACCACCGACGACGAGTCCGACCGGCTCCGGTTCACCGCCGAGGCGCGCACGCTGGCCAGGCTCAACCACCCCGGCCTGGTCATGCTGCTGGACGCTGGCATCAACGCCGAACGGCCCTACCTGGTCCTCGAGCTGGTCGAGGGCCGGACCCTCGACCAGGAGTGCGGTGGACGCCCCACCGACCCCGCGAGGGTCGCCGAGATCGGCGCCGAGCTCGCGGCAGCACTGGCCTACGCCCATGGGGCCGGGGTGATCCATCGCGACGTGAAGCCGGCCAACGTGCTCCTCGGCCACGACGGCCGGATCAAGCTGGCCGACTTCGGGATCGCCCGGCTGATCGGGGAGACCGTGCGGCACACCCGCACCGGACAGGCGATCGGTACGGCGGCGTACCTCTCGCCCGAGCAGGTCCGGGGCGAGGACGTCGCCGAGGCCACCGACGTCTACTCGCTGGGCCTGCTGCTGCTCGAGGCGCTGACCGGCGAGCGGGCCTACCCCGGAACGCCGACGGAAGCGGCGCTCGCGAGGCTGAGCCGGCAGCCGGAGATCCCGGACTCGCTGCCCGCCGACTGGGTGCGGCTGCTCACCGAGATGACGGCTCTCGACCCGGCCGAGCGACCCACCGCGGACGCCGCGGTCGCGCACCTGAGGCGGATCGGCCGCGGCGACACCACTCCCACGCCGGGCGACACCCGGGTCATGACCGCCCCGGTCGCCGCGTCACCTCCGCCCGGGGCGCGGGATCCCGGCCGGCCGAGGTGGTCGACGCGCTTCGTGAGCGGGCCGCCGGCACTCCCCCGCACCTCCGTGTCGTGCTCGCGGTCTGTGCCCTGATCGTGCTCGTCGTGGTGATCGCGGGCCTCGCCGCCGGGGGAGACGACACCGGGGAGAGCGGGATTCCGCCCGAGACCCCGCCCGGGCTGAAGCAGCCGCTCGAGGACCTGCACGACGCGGTACTGGAGGGGCAGTGACGATCTCAGGCAACCCTGCCCTCCGGTTGGTGGCTCTGGCGCTGGCCGCCGTCCTGCTCGCCGGTTGTGGCGGCGAGTCCAGCCCCGCCGATGCCGCACCCGAGCTGGCCGACCAGCTGGCCCGGGTCGACCGGGCCGTGGCCGCGGGCGACGAGGCGCGGATCCGGGATCGCGTCGAGTCACTGGTCGCGGCCACCGAGGCGGCTCGTGACTCCGGACGCCTCGACGACGAGCAGGCGGACCGGATCCTGACCGCGGCGGACGCGCTGATCGCCCGGCTCCCGGCCGAGGAACCCCCGCCGAAGCCCTCTCCGTCGCCCCCGTCCTCGTCACCGCCGACCACGTCACCGACACCGGACGAGGAAGCGGAAGAGGATGAGGATGAGGAAGAGGAGCCGGAGCCCGCGCCTCACGGGAAGCCCGAGAAGCCGGACAAGGGCAAGGGTCACAAGGGCAAGAAGGGCTGAGGGACCGCCTTCGGCTCAGGCGGGCGTGGTGACCGGGCACCGGGTCCGGTCGTAGATCGTCGGCATGCAGAGGTTGCAGTGGATGCAGGCTCCTGCCACCTGCCGTCCCGACCGGAGCCGGTCGACGAGGTCCGGCTCCCGGAGCAGCGCTCGGGCCGAGGGCGACGTACTCGAAGCCCTCGGCCATCGCCTGCTCCATCGTCTCCAGCCGGTTGATGCCGCCGAGCAGCATCAACGGCATGGCCAGCTCCTGCCGGAACCGGAGGGCGGGCTCGCGGAAGTAGGCCTCCTGGAACGGGTACTCCTTGAGGAACCGCTTCCCGAGGAGCCTGCATCCCCAGCCGGACCGGTTGCGGCATCACGGCCGCGAACTCGCGGCGGGGCGCGTCTCCGCGAAAGAGGTACATCGGGTTCATCAACGAGCTGCCGCCGCTGAGCTGGAGGGCGTCGAGGGTCCGGTCGGTCTCGAGCATCCGGGCGAAGTCGAGCGCCTCCTCTCCGCGCAGCCCGCCGCGGAACCCGTCGTCCAGGCTGACCTTGGCGGTGATCGCGACCTCGCCGCCGACCTCGTCTCGGACGGCGCGGGCGACCTGGCGGGCCAGGCGGGCCCGGTTCTCCAGCCGTCCTCCCCAGCGATCGTGGCGCCGGTTGAGGCCGGGGGCGAGGAACGACGAGAGCAGGTAGCTGTGGGCCATGTGCAGCTCCAGCACGTCGAACCCGGCGCGGACCAGGGTTCGCGCGGCGTCGACGTACGCCGCGGTGACCCTGGTCAGGTCGGCCTCCGTGGCGGCGTGGACCATCTGCATCGACAGCGGGCTGGGCATCCGGCTCGCGCTGATCGCCGTGACGCGGTTGGATCGCCCGTTGGCAACCGGGCCCGCATGACCGACCTGGCCGGCGATCTTCGCGCCGGTCTCGTGGATCGCCTCCGCCATCCTGCTCAGCCCGGCGAGGCTGTGCTCGCCCACGACGATCTGTTCGGCGTGGGTCCGTCCCTCTGGCGCGATCGCGAGGTAGGCCACGGTGGTCAATCCGACCCCGCCGCGCGCGACAGCCAGGTGGTAGTCGATCAGGCCGTCGGTGACCTGCCCGTCCGGCGTACGGCCCTCGAACGTCGCAGCCTTGACCACCCGGTTGCGCAGCACGACCGGGCCGAGCCGGGCCGGGCCGAAGACGTCGGGGATCACCGAAAAACTATAACGTGTTTCAGTTCGGTCTCACGGGACCACGTACGCGCTGTCCCGGGCGTCGGTGATCACCATGTGCCCGGGCGCGTGTGAGATGGCGAACGGCGGACGCGACGCGGTGACCGCGGCCTGCGGGGTGACCCCGCACGCCCAGAACACCGGCACCTCCCCCGGCCGGATCTCCACGGCATCGCCGTAGTCCGGACGGTCCAGGTCGCCGATGCCGATGGCAGCGGGATCACCGACGTGCACCGGAGCGCCGTGGACGTCGGGATAGCGGGCGGTGACCCGGACCGCTGTGGCGATGTCACCGGCGGGCACCGGTCGCATCGACACCACCAGCGGCCCGCGGAGCCGGCCGGCCGGCCGGGTCGGGACGCTGGTCGCGTACATCGGCACATTGACGTCCTGCTCGACGTGCCGGACGGGGACGCCGACATCAAGCAGCGCGGCCTCGAACGTGAAGCTGCAACCGATCAGGAACGCGACCAGGTCATTCCGCCAGGCCGAGAGGGCGTCGTCGGGCTCATCGACCAGCTCGCCCTCCCGGAACACGCGGTACGCCGGGACGTCGGTCCGCAGGTCGCCGCTCATCAGGGACGTGGACACCGCGCCCGCGTCACCGACGTCGAGGAGGGGGCAGGCCTTGGGGTTCCGGTGCGCGAACAGGAGCATGTCGTAGGCGAGGTCGCTCGGGACCGCGATCAGGTTGGCCTGGGTCCAGCCGGCGCACCAGCCCGCGGTCGGCGTGCGGAGCCCGGCGCGAAACACGGCGCGCGCCGCGTTCGGCGACAGTCCGCGCCGACGCTCGGCATCAGGCAGGCTTGGCGGTTTCATCGCACGCCCTGGGCTTGGTCGTCGCGCTCCGGCCGTCCGGTGAGGCGCGGCTGGCTGATCTGACGGAACCGGACCAGCTGGCTGGGTCGGGCCTGGGCCAGCTGGGGAAGATCTGAAGTGTGCACCACCGCGATCACGGGATAGCCACCGGTGATCGGGTGATCCGCCAGGAAGAGCGTGGGCTGGCCGCTGTGTGGCACCTGGATCGAGCCGGCGATCGTCCCCTCGCTCGGGAGCTCGCGCTTCTGGCGCTGCTGGAGGGTCGGCCCGGTGAGTCGGACCCCGATCCGGTTGCTCCTCGACTCGACCGTCCACTCCGAGCCGAGCAGCAGTTCCAACGCCTCGTCGGTGAACCAGTCGTCCCGCGGTCCGAGGACCACCCGCAGCACGAGGTCCTCCCCGGTGGGCGTGGACAGCGGTACCCCGTCGACGACCGGCACCCCGGTCTCGGGCGCCGCTCCCACCTCGAGGTCGTCCCCGTCCGACAAAGGGGCACCGATGCCCGCGAGGAGGTCGGTGCTGGCAGAGCCGAGAACCAGGTCTGACTGCACGCCACCGCGCAGGGCGAGATAGCTGCGCACGCCGTACCGCGGCGAGCCGAGCCTGATCGCTCGACCCGGCGTGGACCGTCACCGCGCAGCCCACCCCCGCGGCCGCACCGTCCACGGTCACGGAGACCGGGGCACCGGTGACCGCCAGCACCACCGGACGACGCGCCTTCAGGCGCAGCCCGCCGAAGGTGACCTCGAGTCCTGGTGCACCCTCCGGGTTTCCGACCAGCCGGTTGGCCAGCTTCAGGGCCCGGGGGTCCAGGGCACCGGACTCCGGGACGCCCAGCGAGGCGAGCCCCGGCCGACCGAGATCCTGGACGGTCGTGAGCGGCCCGGCTTCCTCCACGAGGAGCGCCGCACCGGTCATGGGTCAACCCGGACGAACGTGACCCGGGTGCCGGGCGCCAGCAGGGCGGGCGGCTCCCGGTCGGGGTCCCACAGACGCGCCTCGGTGCGGCCGATCAGCTGCCAGCCTCCGGGGGACTCCCTGGGATAGGCGCCGGTGAACTCACCGGCCAGCCCCACCGACCCTGCCGGCACGGCGGTGCGCGCCTCGTCGCGACGCGGCACGACCAGCCGCTCGTCGCCGCCGACGAGGTAGCCGAATCCCGGGAGGAACCCGGTGAAGGCCACCGTCCAGTCGGCATCGGTGTGCAACCGCACGATCTCGTCCTCGGAGAGCCCGGTGAGGCCGGCGACGTCGGCGAGGTCGGGACCGTCGTAGCTCACCTCGATCTCCACGTGCGGGCCCTCGCCGCTCGCGTGGTCGAGGACGTCGAGCTCGGTCAGCCTTTCGGCGGTCCGGCTCACCACCCCCTGCAGCGGGCGGCACCTCACCAGCACCGTGCGCGACGCCGGGACGACGTCGATCACATCGGGCAGCGCGCCACTCTCACGCTCGGCGTCGATCGCGGCCGTGAGTGCGAGTACGGCGGAGAGGTCGTCGAGCTCGGCCAGCAGGGCGGCGTCCCCGCATGGCAGCAGCTTCATGCGCGGTCGTCGGCCACGAACGGGCGCAGCGTCACGTCCGCATCGGTGAGCGCACGGCGGACCGCCGTTGCGAGTGCGGTGGCTCCGGGGGTGTCCCCGTGCACGCAGATCGAGTCCGCGTCCACGTCGACGACGCTCCCGTCGATCGCCTCCACCCGTCCTTCCTTCACCATGGCCACACAGCGCTCCGCGACCCGGTCCGGGTCTGTGAGCACCGCCCCGGCCTCACGGCGCGACACGAGAGTGCCGTCCGCGGTGTACGCCCGATCGGCGAACGCCTCGGTGTGCACGGGCAGGCCCGCCTCCTCGGCCAGGCCGAGGAACCGCGACCCGGACAGGCAGAGGACGGCGAGGGAGGGGTCGAAGGCGACCACGGCTTCGACGACGGCGGCGGCCTGCTGCTCGTGGTGGACGATCGTGTTGTAGAGCGCGCCGTGCGGCTTGACGTAGCGGACCCGGCTGCCGGCCGCCCGGGCGAACCCAGCGAGGGCACCGAGCTGGTAGAGGACATCCGCGGTCAGCTCGTCCGGGGCCACGTCGATGAACCGCCTGCCGAAGCCCGGAAGGTCCCGGTAGCCGACGTGCGCACCGATCGCGATCCCCCGCTGCGCCGCCCAGCCACACATGTTCCGCATCTGGCTGGGATCGCCGGCGTGGAACCCGCACGCCACGTTGGCGCTGGTGACGACATCGAGCATCGTCTCGTCGTCCCCCATCGGCCAGGGCCCGAAACCCTCGCCCAGGTCGCTGTTGAGGTCGACTGCGGCCGCCATCAGAACAGCTGCCCGAGCTCGGTCAGGGACATGTAGCCGAGGTAGACCGTGGTCAGCCACGCAAGTGCGCCGATGGCGATCAACCAGCGGGGGTACTTGTAGCCGTGCATCAGGTCGGTTCGCCGGGCAGCGACCCACAGCAGCAGGCCCAACCCGACCGGGAGGATCAGGCCGTTGAACGCGCCAGCGAAGATCAGCAGGTTGACGGGCGTGGTCTCGACCGCGATGAAGATCGACGTCGACACCACGATGAAGCCGACCACCACCCAGCGCTCCCAGTGGGTGACCCACGCGCCGAACACCTTCAGGAAGGAGGTCGAGGTGTAGGAGGCACCGATCACCGACGTGATCGCGGCGCACCAGATCACGGCCCCGAAGATGACCTGGCCGGCGGTGCCCAGCGCGAACTCGAAGGCTGACGCGGTCGGGTTGTCGGGGTTCAGGGAGGCGCCCTGCGTGACGACACCGAGGACCGCGAGGAAGAGCACGATCCGCATCACCGCGGTGATCCCGATGCCGGAGATCGACGATCGGGTGATCGCGGGGACGTTCTCGGGCCCGCGGATGCCGTTGTCGACGAGGCGGTGCGCACCGGCGTACACGATGTAGCCGCCGACGGTGCCCCCCACGAGGGTCGTGATCACGAGGAAGTCGACGGTCTTGGGTGCGACAGTCTGGATCAGCGCATCACCGACCGGAGGCGAGCTGGTCAACGCGACGTACGTCGTCAGCGCCAGCATCACGACGCCGAGCACGACCACGACCCGGTCCATCGCGACCCCGGCCTTGCGGACCAGGAAGACGGCGATCGCGAAAGCCGCCGAGATTGCCGCTCCCACCCGAATGTCGAGGCCGAACATCGCGTCGAGGCCGAGCGCGCAACCGGCGATGTTTCCGATGTTGAAGACCAGGCCGCCGAACACGTCGAGGCCCGCGAGCAGGAAGCCGGACCCAGGCACCGCGCGGTTGGCGAGGTCCTGCGCCCGGCGGCCGGAGACTCCGACGACCCGCCACACGTTCATCTGGATCGCGATGTCGAGGAGGACGCAGGCCAGGATCGCGAACGCGAACGCCGCGCCGAGCTGTGCAGTGAACGCGGTGGTCTGGGTGAGGAAGCCCGGCCCGATGGCCGAGGTCGACATCAGGAACATGGCGCCCACGAAGGCGGCCTTGCCGGTCGAGGAGCGAAGTGCCGAGGACTCCCTGGCCTCGTCGACTCGTAACGGGTCGGTGCTGACGGGCTCTGGTGTGGGGGCCATCACAGCACCCTAAAGGTTGTTCAACAATTTGTCGACAGATTGTTCAACAACCTAGGTGTTCAACGATCCAGCCGGCGCAGCATTGCGAGGATCTGGCGCTCCGCCGCCTCGAGGTAGCCGGTCAGCTCCTGTCGCGCGGCCGTCACGTCACCGGCACGGAGCATGTCCACGAGATCCCGGTTGCGGCGGAGGTAGGGCTCGTGGAACTCGCGGAGGTCCGGCATGTCGGCGAACGCCAGACGGAGCTCGGCGAGCAGCCGCTGGAACATGGCGTCCAGCCGCGGGCTGCCCAGGGCGGCCACGATCGTCTGGTGGAACCGCAGGTCTGCCGTCGAGACGACGAGCCAGTCGCCGGCCCCGGCTGCCTCCTCGGCCGAGGTGACCACGTCGGAAAGCTCTGACGGATCGGTCGCCACCGCCTCCAGCCCGAGGAGCTCGAGGGCCCTGCGGATGCGGTAGATGTCCTCGATGTCGGCGGCGGCCAGCCCGCGAACTGTGACGCCGCGGTTCGGGGCGTGCTCGACGAGACCGTCCTCGGCGAGCATCCGGAAGGACTCACGGACGGTGTTGCGCGAGACGCCCAGCAAGCGGGCGAGGCTGGTCTCGCGGAGTGGCTCGCCGGACCGGTAGCGACCCTCGATGATGTGCTCGCGCAGCGTGTCCGCCGCCCGAGCCGCCGCCGAGATGCTGATCGGGTAAGCGGGTTCGGACACCCGTCGATCATGACACGCAGGAGTACGTCTGCCTCTCGACGCGGGTCAGCGACAACCGGTCCCGAGCGGATCGGAGGGCGGTCTGGTCGCGCCATCATTCTCGGGGCGCGGACGGTGGCCGGGAGTAGCATCGTTTGAAGGTTGAACCGCTTCGCGGGTGCACAACGTCTTCATGGGGGGACGGGTCTTCGAAGACAGGAGAGCATCATGAAAGCAGTCGGTGCATCGGCCCTTGGCCACCTTGCGGATCTCGGACCCCTCTGCATGCGGGTGGGGGTCGGCGCGGTGTTCGCGGTCCACGGCTGGCAGAAGTTCGACACGATCGGAGTCTCGAACTTCGCCAAGTTCCTCGACTCCCTCGGAGTCCCGGCACCCGAGACGGTGGCGTGGCTGCAGACCATTGCCGAAGGCATCGGCGGCCTGCTGCTCATCGCCGGCCTGATGACCCGCCTGGTCACCCTCCCCCTGATCGCCATCATGATCGGGGCGATCACCATGGTGAAGGCCGACCTTCCGGGCGTGGGCTTCGTCGTCGACTCCAGCGTCGGCACCGGGTGGGAGCTGGAGACCGGGCTGCTCGCCGGCCTCCTCGGACTCCTCTTCGTCGGACCTGGTCGGCTCTCGCTCGACGGTGCGTTCGGCATGGAGACAGCCGTCGCCCCCGTCGGCCGGAACGTCGTGACCCGGGAGCCCGAACGGACCTGAGATGACCACGCTCCACCAGTCGCGCCGGACCTGGATGATCGTCGCGGCCGTCGCACTGCTGGTTGCCCTCATCGTGCTGGTCGTCGCCCTGTACGGCGGTGGTAGCGCCAGTGGCGGCGGAACCGGTGGCGGCGGTGGCGGGCTTCGGCTACTAGGCGCAGCTGGCGCCGAGGGATCGGCTCACGCGTCGGGGTAGAGGTTCTGCAGCCTCACCTGGCCGCGGGCCACCAGCCGATCGTCGGCGTCCCGGGTCTCGACAACCCACAGCTGCTGCGACCGGCCGCGGTGCAACGGCGTGGCCGTGGACTGGAGCGCGCCCTCGGACATGCCGCGGAAGAAGTCGGTGTTGTTGTTGACCCCGACCACCTTGCCCTTGTCCCCCAGCCACACGGCCGCACCGACGCTGGCGAGTGTCTCCACCACACTGCAGTGTGCGCCGCCGTGCAGGATCCCGAACGGCTGATGCAGGTGCTCGCCGGCCTGCCACCTCGCCACCACGACGTCGCCGCTCACCTCGGTCAGCTCCACGCCCAGGTGCCGGATGAACGGACTGGTCATCTCGTCGGTGACGACCGGGTCGCCCGCATGGTCTTCGCCTCGCACAGTCATGGCGCCATCATCCCCGATGCTCCGTGACCGGTTCCGACGGTGTCGCGGTCGAATGAGGAGAGCCGTTCGGGGTACATCCGGGGCCGCTGACGACCATTCACAGGGGAGCCCCATGTCCACCGACGCCATCGTGCTGCTCAAGAAGGACCACCAGGAGATCAAGCGTGCGTTCGACGCCTTCGAGAAGGCCGGCGAGAACGCCCACGCGAAGAAGGGCCACCTGGTCGACCGCATCATCGAGCTGCTGACGGTGCACACCTACATCGAGAACGAAGTCATGTATCCCCGGGTGCGCGAGGCCCTGCCAGAGGTCGAGGACGACGTGCTGGAGTCCTACGAGGAGCACCACGTCGCCGATGTGCTGGTCGTGGAGCTCGCCGCGATGAAGCCGGACGACGAGAGGTTCACCGCCAAGACCACCGTTCTCATCGAGAACGTTCGGCACCACATCGAGGAGGAGGAGCAGGAGTGGTTCCCGAAGGTCCGGGACGGCCTCGGCCGCAAGTTCCTCCAGGGGCTCGGAGCGGAGATGCTCGAGGCGAGGAAGAGCGCGCCTCGACGCCCCTCGCAGCCCAGCGCTCTCAAGAAGACCCTCGACGCCGTCATCAAGTGAGCACGCTCGAGTCAGCTCCTGACCGGAGCCAGCCGCAGCCGACCATCGGCTTCGGCGGACTGTCCATCGCCTACGACGAGCGGGTCCTCGCGCCGCGACGGTGGACCACCATGCAGTCGTACTGGGCGGCCGAGCTCCTGCGCGCGGCACCTCCCGGACCAGTCCTCGAGCTGTGCGCCGGCGCCGGGCACATCGGCCTGCTGACCGTGGCCCTCCAGGCCCGGGACCTGGTGATGGTCGACGTGAACCCGCACGCGTGCGAGCTCGCCCGTCGCAACGTGACGGCGAACCGGCTGGTCGCCTCCGTCGACGTACGACATGGAGACCTCCAGGACGTCATCCGCGCCGACGAGAGCTTCGTCGGCGTGATCGCGGACCCGCCCTGGGTCCCGTCCGCCGGGATCAGCCGGTTCCCGGAGGATCCCGAGCTCGCCATCGACGGCGGTGAGGACGGACTCGCGGTGGCCTGGTCGTGCCTGCAGGTCATGGCCCGGCACCTGAGGCCAGCCGGTTGGGGGCTGCTCCAGCTGGGCACCGAGGAGCAGGCCGAGCGCGTCGCCGACCGGTGTGCAGACCGGGGGCTGGGTCTGGAGGTGCGCGAGACGCGCGTCTACGACCGGGGCGTCCTGGTCCGCCTCGCTGCGACAGGCTGACTCAGTCTCGACGCACGGACTTGTGCGTGCTGTCGCACCACGGCATCCGCTGGGATCGCTGACAGGTGCAGAGCGCGACCACCGGCCGCGTCACCTCGTGCTCACGGCCGTCGTCGGCGACCACCACGTCGGCGTGCCGGACCAGCAGCGGCCCGTCGCCGTACTGCTTGATGCTCACCTGCTCACCGCACCGGGAGTAGGCCCGAGTCATGACGCCAGCTCCCCGCCGAGCGCGCGGGACCACGCGTCCAGGAGGTCCTGGGCGGCCAGGCCGTCGAGGTACAGACACGCGGCGACACCGAAGAGCACCTCGGCGCGCTGGGCGGGTTCGCTCTCCACGAAGTTCCCGCAGACGTCGCGCAACACGATGTGCTCGTGGGCCGCATCGGCCTCGACGTGCTCGTGGAAGTACGCCGCCGTCTCCTCGGGCAGCCCCACCCGCTCGATACCCGCCGCGATGCGTCGGCACGGTACGGAGCTCGTCGACTCGAACGCGCACAGGTGCCCCAGCGCGGCTCCCCGGAGCCGATGGTTGAGTCCCACCAGGGACATCAGGTTGTTGACTGCGAGGGTGCTGGCGGGCACCCGCCCGATGTAGGCGCCGAACTCCGGGTCGAGCCCGGCGGCCTCGAGGGCCACGGCGTACAGGTGGCTGTGGAGGCGCTCGGGGCGGCCCGCGCCGAACTCGTCGTACTGCAGCTCCGCGAGGGCCACCTTCGCCGGCCCACCGACGCGACCCACGACGAAGGAGTGCGGATCCGACTCCTTGAGGTGGTAGACGCTGCGCTGGGCCAGGAAGTCGAGAACCTGATGCCGCGTGGCATCGCGGTGCAGGAAGCGCGCCAGGTCGGGTCCGGGCGCCTGGGCGATCACGTGCTCGATCTGGGGTACGACGTCGCCGGCGATCGCCAGCGATCCGTCGACCACGGCAGCGGTGGCCGCGCGCAACTGCTCCTCGAAGGGCTGCTCGAGCCTCCGTCGTACCGCGACGGCCGCCGGGTCCCACTCGTGGTCATGGGCGCCTTCGAACGAGCGGTAGCTCTGCTCGTAGAGCATCCACAGCGCGAGCTGGAGATCGTCGTCGCGAAGGATGTGACTGAGGTCGTCGGGGAGCTGAACTCCCAGGAACGCATCGCCGGAGGCGCCGAGCAGGCCCGCGCGGACCGCAGCACTGACCGGACCCCGGGGTTCGGGCGGCTTCATGGCGTCATCACCGAGAGACATGCGTGCACGTCGTGAGGTACCCCGTTGTCCCGGTAGGCAATCGGCGTTGGAGCCGCCTGTCGGAATCGAACCGACGACCTATTCATTACGAGTGAATCGCTCTACCGACTGAGCTAAGGCGGCCTGCTGCCCGGGCCGGAGTGGAGCGAGGCCCGGGCAACCCGACGGAGTATACGGACCGCCGAGGCTACCGCCGAAACCGGAGGATCAGGCCGCGACGGTGCGTCGCGGGAGGCTCGCGGCCCGCCCGGTGTCGAGCGTCTGCTCGGCGCCGCACCAGCATGTGAACCGGACGTGGACGCCCCGCTCATCGTTGGCGATCGAGGTGACCTGGGTCGGGAAGATCAGCTGGCGCTGGCGGCAGGCGGTGCAGAAGTGGTCGAACATGGCGGGACCTCCCTCACGGATGCATGGAATGACTGACCACCATCATGGGAGATGACTGGACATAGGGGTAGCCTCTCTTTCCAGCACCTTCCCTAGGAGATTCCTATGTTATCGCTCCACCAGCTGCGGTGCTTCCTGGTGACGTACGAGCTCGGGTCGCTGACGGCTGCGGCGGAGCGGCTCGGCTACGCGCAGCCGTCGGTCTCTGAGCAGATCCGGGCGCTGGAGCGCTCGCTCGACGCGACGCTGTTCCGCCGGGTCGGGCGTGGGGTCGTACCCACCACGGTCGCCGATTCGCTGCGCCCCCACGCCGAGCGCACGATCGCGGCGGCGGAGGACGCACGTCGAGCCGTGGCGAGCGTGACGGCGCTGGAGACGGGCACGATCCGGTTCGGGATGTTCGGCACGGCCCGCCTGTACGCCGGCGCGGCTCTGATCGCCGACGTGCTCGAGCGCCACCCGGGAGTCCGGGTCGAGCTGATCGGCCAGAACTCCAGCGACGTCCAGGAGGACTTGCGGCGCGGCCGGATCGAAGCGGCCATGATCGCGGTCCCGACCGTCCGCAGCGAAGGGATGCAGGTGACCCCCGTGGCGCGTGACGAACTGGTCTACATCAGCGCGGAACCGGAGCGGATCGCCTCCCCCGTCACCGCCCAGCGCCTGGCTTCAGCATCGTTGGTCATGCCCGAGACGACCTGGCGCGAGCAGGACTCCACCCGCAACGTCCTGCGGCAGATGGTGCACGAGACCGGACGCAACCCGCAGACCCGGATCGAGGTCGAGGACATCGAGACCGCGGTCGAGCTCGTGGGTCTTGGTCTGGCCGACTCGGTGATCCCGCGGGGAGCCGCCGAGCAGGTCCTGCCCCGGCTGGCGCCGAACGCCGGCTGGGTGCGGCTGCGGCCCCGGCAGTACGACACCCTGGCCATCGTCCACCGGTCCGGCGCGTCCCTGTCGGCTGCCGCGGAGCTGATGATCGAGCTCGCGACCCGACGCATCCAGGCCATCGCCGAGCCCATCAACCCTCGCTAGACGAGGCCGGCCACCCGGCTGTCAGCAGGACAGTCCGTCGTCGGGCACGGTGCCTTCGAGGAGGTAGGCGTGGACGGCGTCGTCGACGCAGGCGTTGCCCCTGTTGTAGCCGGTGTGGCCGTCTCCGTCGCGGCTGACCAGCACGCCCGAGTCGAGCTGCTCGGCGAGGCTCTTCGCCCAGGCGTAGGGCGTCGCGGGATCACGGGTCGTACCGATCACGACGATCGGCGCGGCCCCGGCACCGTCGATCTCGAGGGGCGCCTCGGTCGACTCGACCTCGGTCCCGCGGCAGCCGACGAGACCCCACGCGAAGAAGCCACCGAACGTGGGAGAGGCCTTGCTCGAACGCCGGAGTTGCCGCCGGCACCCCACTCGCCGGGATCGACGACGGGTCGTCGAGGCAGGTGATCGCCACGAACGCCTCTCGGCTGTTGTCGGTGTAGCCCTCGGCGCCGCGCGAGTTGTAGAGGTCGGAGAGCTGCAGCAACGCCGAGCCGTCGCCCTCGAACGCGTCGCCGAGCGCGGAGGTCAGCAGGAACCAGTAGTCGCGGACGTAGAGGGGCAGCACGATGCCGTAGACGGCGTTCCCGACGCGCAGCTCCCGGCCCGTAGCCGTGGGCAGGGGCTTCGCGTCGACCTCGTCGAGGAAGTCGCTGATCGCGGCCAGCCCTTCCTCCACCGAGTCGCCCAGGAAGCACGAGTCCACAGTCTCGACGCAGTCCTCCACGTAGGCCCGCAGGGCGGTCTCGAAGCCGGCCGCCTGTCCCAGGGCGAGCTCGCGGAAGTCGAGGGACGGGTCGACCGCACCGTCGAGGACGAATCGGCCAACCCGGTCGGGGAACAGCTCCGCGTAGGTGGCGCCGAGCTCGGTGCCGTAGGACGCCCCGAAGTAGCTGAGCGTCGACTCGTCCAGGGCGGCGCGGAGGATGTCCATGTCGCGGGCGGCCTCGGTCGTGCTCACGTGTGCGGCGAGAGGACCCGACCGCTCGGCGCACCCGCTCGCCAGTGCGTGGGAGAGGCGAACGAACTCGCGACGCTCGGGGGCCGTGTCAGGGTCCGGGTCGGAGGCGATGTACTCGTCCAGCGCCCGGTCACCGAGGCAGTCCACCGGAGCGCTGTCGCCCACGCCGCGCGGATCGAAGCCGACGATGTCGAAGCTCTCGAGCAGCGGGATCGCCGAAGGCAAGGTCGGACTGGGTGGCGAAGTCGGTGCCGAGCTGGCCGGGCCCGCCGGGGTTGACCACGAGCGAGCCGACCCGCTGCTCCGGGTCGTCGGCCGGAGCCCTCAGGACCGCCAGGTCGATGGTGGCGCCTCCCGGGTCGTCGTAGTCCAGGGGAACCTCGAGCGTCGCGCACTCGGACGCGCCCTCGCAGGAGGTCCACTCCACGTCCTGTGAGTAGAAGCGGGCCAGCTCCGGTGAGGGGGGCTCGTCGGCCTCGGCGGCCGCGGTCGGGTGACGGGCTGGTGGTGGAGGCGGGTGGGTCTTCGCCGTCTCCGAGGGAGGCGACGACCGCGACACCCCCGGCCAGCAGGAGCAGGGCCAGTACGACCAGGGTGATGAGGAGCCGCCTCATCTCCCGCCACCTCCCGGCACCTTGAGCGCCAGCATCATCGACTCCAGCGCGAGCGCGACCGGGACGTTGTATTCGAGCATCTGCTCGCGGGCGTCGAAGATCCACCTGATCCTGCGCAGGTTGAGCTCGGGCGAGGAGGTCCGGGCGACGAGCTCCACGTCGGGCCGGATCTCCTCGTTGACCAGCGCCACCGGAGCGCCGACCGCGACCGCGATCGCGTCGCGGTAGACCGACACCAGGTCCATCAGGCCCCGGTCGACGACGTCGAGGTGGCGCCGTTTGGCGCGGGTCTTCTGGGCCTTCTCCAGCGCGGCCAGGGCCGGGGCGTACTCGCGGGGGCGACGGCCGCGCTCCACGACGCCGTAGGACGCGTCCAGGTCACGCTTCTCGCGTTCGTCGAGGGCGCTCGTGATCGACGCGGCCTCCTCCTTGGTCACCTCGTTGAGGTTGGCGGCGGCGTTCATGCAGTCACCCAGGGAGGTGAGCCTGGCCGGGAGTGCGACCACTTCGCGCCGACGGTTGCGGGTGGCCTCGTCGCGCGCGAGCGCCCGGGCCCGGCCGATGTGACCCTGACTGGCGCGCGCCGCGGATGCCGCCAACGACTCGTCGACGCCCTCGGTCCGGACCAGGAACGCGGTCACGTCGGCGGCCGTCGGGGTGGTCAGGGTGACCAGCCGGCAGCGGGAGCGGATCGTCTGCAGGACGTCCTCGACCGTCGGCGCGCAGAGCATCCAGACCGTCCGGTCGGTGGGCTCCTCGATCGCCTTGAGCAGCGCGTTGCAGGCCTGGTCGGTGAGCCGGTCGGCGTCCTCGACCACCAGGACCTGCCACCGCCTACCCACCGGCGCAAGGGCCGCGCGCCGCACCAGGTCCCGTACCTCGTCGACCCCGATCGAGAGCTTCTCGGTGCGGATCACCGACACGTCCGCGTGGGTCCCGGCCAGCACCGTGTGGCAGGCGTGGCACTCCCCGCAGCCGCCCCGCTCGCACTGCAGGGCGGCGGAGAAGGCGACCGCGGCGTTGGAGCGGCCCGACCCCGGCGGTCCGGTGAACAACCAGGCGTGGGTCATCCCCTGGCCGCCGGCCGCGGTCGCGAGCACGGCGGCGGTGTGGGGCTGACCGACCAGGTGGTCCCAGACGCCTCCGGTCAGCGCGGGGTGCTCCGAGGGTGTTCACTTCTTCGCCTGCCCGAGCAGCGGCTCGACGCGGCTCGCGGACGTCGGCGACGATGTCGTCGACCGGCCGGCGGGCGTCGACCACGAGGTAGTGGTCGGGGTCCGCCGCGGCCATCTCGACGAAGGCCTTCCGCACCCGCTCGTGGAACTCCACCGACTCGCCCTCGATCCGGTCGCGCTCCGCGAAGCGGCCCAGCCCGTGCTCCGGTGCGAGGTCGAGGACGACGGTCAGGTGCGGGCGCAGGTCGTGGGTCGCCCAGCGCTGCACCTGCTCGACCTCGGCCGGGTCGAGGACCCGCCCCGCGCCCTGGTAGGCCAGCGACGAGTCGACGTAGCGGTCGGTGATCACCACTTCGCCCCGCTCCAGCGCCGGGAGTACGACGGTGTCGACGTGCTCGGCCTTGTCGGCGGCGTAGAGCAGTGTCTCGGTGCGATCGGCGAGGTCGCCCGTGGCGGGGTCCAGGACGATCTCGCGCACTCGCCGGCCGACCTCGGTGTCACCGGGCTCGAAGGTCAACCGGACGGGGTAGCCCTCCGCGCGCAGCCAGGCCTCGAGAGCCCGGGTCTGCGTCGACTTGCCGGCGCCCTCGCCCCCCTCGAAGCAGACGAAGACGCCCGTGGGTGCGTAGAAGCCGGGCTGCTGGGGCACGAGGCGAACCTACGAGGTGGCACCGACGCCCGTCACCACGGGGTGGGGCGTGTCTCCCTGTCCTCGGCCGTCGCAGCAGGCCATGGGGACAGGGGGACACGCCCTAGCCGTCGGCAGAGCTGGTGGCGCAGGCAGAGGGCGAGTGGGTGGCTTCGGCGGAGGCCGTGCACTCGTCGGGCGGGAAGCGTCAGCAGCGCCCAGGCGAGCGCCATCACCGGGATCGGCACCAGATAGGCACCCAACTTGCCCACCCAGTCACGCGCATCCCGCCGCACCAGCACGAGCGCGATCACCGCGACGACAGCGGCGGCCTCGAAGCCCATGAGCACCAGGGAGACCGGCGTCTGCGGGTCGCCGCAGAACTGCCCCTGGATGGAGGCGAAGGCAGGCATGTCGCCCGGCTTTCCCGCGTAGCAGTTCTCCACGAGGAACCAGACGTGCAGGAAGAACCCGCCGACGAGGAACAGGGCGGTCAGCACGACCAGCCCCACCTTCCCCACGAAGTTCCGCTCCATGGGGAGAGTATGAGTCCTTGCGCCGCCCCGTGTGCGGCATTTCGCCGAACCGTGCGCGACGTCGTCAGGACTTCTTCGCGGCGGCCTTCTTGGCGGACTTCTTCGCCGTCGACTTCTTCGCCGTCGACTTCTTCGCCGTCGACTTCTTCGCGGCCGACTTCTTCGCCCCGCGCTTGGCCGCCTTCTTGGCCGGCCCCTTGGCCCGGCGCTCGGCCAGCAGCTCGGCTGCCCGCTCGAGGGTGAGCTCCTCCACCGAGTCGTCCTTGCGGAGCGTGGCGTTGTACTCACCGTCGGTGACGTACTCGCCGAAGCGGCCGGCCTTGACGACCACCGGCGCACCCGAGACCGGGTCGTTGCCGAGCTCCTTGAGCGGGGCCGACGCCGCGGCCCGACCGCGCTGCTTGGGTTGTGCGTAGATCGCGAGCGCCTCGTCGAGGGTGATCGTGAGCAGCTTCTCCTCGGAGTCGATCGACCGGGAGTCGGTGCCCTTCTTGAGGTAAGGCCCGTACCGACCGTTCTGCGCGGTGATCTCGACGCCCTCCGCGTCGGTGCCGACGACCCGGGGCAGCGACAGCAGCTTGACCGCGTCCTCGAGGGTGATGGTCTCCAGGCTCATCGACTTGAACAGCGAGCCGGTCCGCGGCTTGGCAGACTTCGGGGCGTCCTCGGGGAGCGACTCGGTCACGTAGGGGCCGAACCGGCCGTTCTTGGCCACGACCCGGAGCCCGGTCTCCGGATGGGTCCCGAGGTCGATCTCCTCGCCGGCCGGGTTCTCGAACAGCTCGCGGGCCTTGGCCAGCGTGAGCTCGTCGGGCGGCAGGTCCTCCGGCACGTTGGCCCGCTTGCCGGCCGGATTGCCGTCGTCGTCGGGGCCCTCCAGGTAGGGGCCGTACCGCCCGACCCGGAGCACGATCCCGCTGTCGGCATCGCCGACCGGGAAGGTCGCCATCTCCTTGGCATCGATCTCGCCGAGCCCGGTGACCAGCGGGTGCAGGCCCTTGATCCGTTCCGAGCCGTAGTAGAACTCCCCGAGCTCGGTCGCGCGGTCCGCGCGGCCGGAGGCGATCTCGTCCAGCACGTCCTCCATGCCGGCGGTGAACTCGTAGGAGACCAGCCGTTCGAAGTGCTCCTCGAGCAACCTCGTGACCGAGAACGCCAGCCACGCCGGCACCAGTGCGGTGCCCTTCTTGTAGACGTAGCCGCGGTTGAGGATCGTGCCGATGATCGAGGCGTACGTCGAGGGGCGTCCGATCTCGCGGTCCTCGAGCTCCTTGATCAGGGTCGCCTCGGTGTAGCGGGCGGGTGGTTTGGTCTCGTGGCCGGAGGCCGACACCGAGGCGGCGGACACCGCGTCGCCCTCCTCCAGCTTCGGCAGCCGCGTCTCCGCGTCGTCGCGCGCGGCGGACACGTCGTCGGTGCCCTCGACGTAGGCCTTGAGGAAGCCGTGGAACGTGATCACCCGACCGGACGCCGAGAACACCACGTCCTCACCCGAGGATGCCGCCCCACCGAGCCGGATCGAGACCGACTGGCCGACCGCGTCCTTCATCTGGGAGGCGACCGTGCGCATCCAGATCAGCTCGTAGAGGCGGAACTGGTCACCGGTCAGACCGGTCTGCGCGGGGGTCTGGAAGGTGTCGCCGGCCGGCCGGATCGCCTCGTGCGCCTCCTGGGCGTTCTTCACCTTCGAGGCGTAGGTGCGCGGGCTGTCGGGGAGGTACTCGGTGCCGTAGAGCTCCCGCACCTGCGACCTCGCGGCCTGGACGGCCCCGCCCGACAGCGTGGTCGAGTCGGTCCTCATGTAGGTGATGTAGCCGTTCTCGTACAGCCGCTGCGCCACCGACATCGTGATCGACGCCGAGAACCCCAGCTTCCGCGATGCCTCCTGCTGCAGGGTCGTGGTGCGGAACGGCGCGTACGGCGAGCGGCGGTAGGGCTTGGACTCGACCGATCGGACGGCGTACGTCGTGTCGCGCAACCCGTCGGCCAGGGCCTCGGCCCGCGCCCGGTCGAGGTGGACGACCTTGTCGGACTTGAGCTGCCCGAGCGTGTCGAAGTCCGAGCCACGGGCGACGCGGCCGCCGTCGACGGAGTGCAGTCGGGCCGGGAACATCCGCTGGTCATGCTTCTGGCCGGCGTCGAAGGTGCCCTCGAGGTCCCAGTACGACGCGATCCGGAACTTCATCCGGTCCCGTTCGCGATCCACGACGAGCCGGGTCGCGACCGACTGGACCCGGCCGGCGGAGAGGCCGGACATGACCTTCTTCCACAGCACCGGCGAGACCTCGTAGCCGTAGAGCCGGTCCAGGATCCGGCGCGCCTCCTGCGCCTCGACCAGGTCCATGTCGAGGTCGCGGGGATTGTCCGCTGCCGCCTGGATCGCCGGCTTGGTGATCTCGTGGAACACCATCCGCTTGACCGGGATGTTCTTCGGTTTCAGCTCGTCGAGGAGGTGCCACGCGATCGCCTCGCCCTCGCGGTCCTCGTCGGTGGCGAGGTAGAGCTCGTCGGCGTCCTTGACCAGCCCCCGGAGCTTGGTGATGTGGCTCTTCTTGTCACGGGGCACGACGTAGTAGGGCTCGAAGTCGTTCTCGACGTCGACCGCCAGCCGCCCCCAGGGCTTGTCCTTGATCTTCGCCGGGGTGTCGGCGGCGTTGTTGGGCAGATCGCGGATGTGGCCGATGGAGGACTCGACGACGTACCCCGCGCCGAGGTACTCCGCGATCTTGCGGGCCTTGGCCGGGGACTCGACGATCACCAACTTGTGTGCCACGTGGGTGGGTGCTCCGTTTCGCTGGTTCTGGGTGGGCCTGAACGGGCTCACGGCCGATTACGGTAGCGCGACCTCGAGAAACGCCAATTCGCGGCGTTCCGGCGACGCGCCGCCGAGTGCCCGAAATGCCGGCGACCCGGCCTGCTTCGACACGCGCGGTGTCGAGGCGGGCCGGGTCGACCGGTTGTCTCCCTCGGGTCAGCGCCCGGGCGGCTCGAATCGCTGCGTCGGCGCCGGCTCGGTCTGCGCGGGCGCCGAGGCCGGCGTCGAGGGGTGCTCGGCCGGGTTGCCGATGGGGGTGCCCGCCGGGACCCGGTGCTCGTCCTCTGCCGGAGGCGTCGTCGACGGGCCGTCCACCTCGTCCTCGTCGCCGCCGATGTGGATCGAGCGGCGCTTCGACACGTAGACCGCACCCGCGATCGCGGCCACGGCGACGAGCGCGATGACGATGCGCAGCGCGTCGTTCTGGTCCTGTCCGACACCCATCGAGACCACGGCGCTGGCGATCAGCAGCGAGACCAGGTTCATCACCTTGATCAGCGGGTTGATGGCCGGGCCGGCGGTGTCCTTGAACGGGTCGCCGACGGTGTCGCCGATGATCGTCGCCTCGTGGGCCAGCGAGCCCTTGCCGCCGTGGTGGCCGTCCTCGACCAGCTTCTTGGCGTTGTCCCAGGCACCACCGGAGTTGGCGAGGAACACCGCCATCAGCGTGCCGGCGCCGATGGCGCCGGCCAGGAAGCCGGCCAGGGCGGTCACGCCGAGGCCGAATCCGACCGCGACCGGCGCGAGCACCGCGAGGAGGCCGGGCGTCACGAGCTCGCGCAGCGAGTCCTTGGTGACGATGTCGACGACCTTGCCGTACTCCGGCCGGCCGGTGCCCTGCATGATCCCGGGGATGTCGCGGAACTGGCGACGTACCTCGAACACGACGGCACCCGCCGCCCGTCCGACCGCGTTGATCGCGAGCCCGGAGAACAGGAACACGGCGGCGGCGCCGAGCAGGATCCCGACCAGCACCAGCGGGTTGAACACGTTGAAGTCGAGCAGCGCGAACTCGTCGCCGCTCGGCTGTGCCTCGTTGAGCGCCTCGGCCACCGAGGTGGCGTAGGAGCCGAACAGGGCGGTGGCGGCCAGCACGGCGGTCGCGATCGCGATGCCCTTGGTGATCGCCTTGGTGGTGTTGCCGACGGCGTCGAGCTCGGTGAGGATCTGCGCTCCCGCGGGGCTGACGTCGCCGGACATCTCGGCGATGCCCTGGGCGTTGTCGGAGACCGGGCCGAAGGTGTCCATGGCGACGATCACGCCGACGGTGGTCAGCAGGCCGCAGCCGGCGAGCGCGACGGCGAACAGCGAGACCGTCAGGGTCGCGCCGCCGAGCAGGAAGGCACCGAACACCGCCGCGCCGATGACGAGGGTCGTGTAGACCGCGGACTCGAAGCCCACCGCGAGCCCGGACAGGATCACCGTCGCCGGGCCGGTCAGCGAGGTCCTGCCGACGTCCTTGACCGGGCGGCGCTCGGTGCCGGTGAAGTAGCCGGTCAGCGCGAGGATGCCGGCGGCCATCACGATGCCGATCACGACCGCGAGCGAGGCGATGATCCGCGGGTCGCCCTCGGCTCCGCCCATGTCGCGGCCGGCCACGTTGGCGAAGTCAGCGAAGTCGCTGGGCAGGTAGATGAAGGAGAGCGCGACGCAGGCGACCGCGGCGATCGCGGCCGAGAGGTAGAAGGCCCGGTTGATGGTGACCAGGCCGTTCTCACCCGGGCGCGGCTTGCAGAGGTAGACGCCGGCCACGGCGGTCAGCGCGCCGATCGCGGGGATCAGGAGCGGGTAGACCAGGCCCTTGTCGCCGAAGGCCTGCGAGCCCAGGATCAGCGCGGCGACCAGGGTGACGGCGTACGACTCGAACAGGTCGGCGGCCATGCCGGCGCAGTCGCCCACGTTGTCGCCGACGTTGTCGGCGATCGTGGCGGCGTTGCGCGGGTCGTCCTCGGGGATGTTCTGCTCGACCTTGCCGACCAGGTCGGCGCCGACGTCGGCGGCCTTGGTGAAGATTCCGCCACCGACTCGCATGAACATGGCGAGCAGGGCCGCACCGAAGCCGAAGCCCTCCAGGACGTGGGCTGCCTCGTCGCGGAACAGCAGGACCACCATGCTGGCCCCCAGGAGGCCAAGTCCGACGGTGAGCATGCCGACCATCGCGCCGGTGCGGAAGCCGATGTGCATGGCCGGGTCGCGCCCGGTCTCGTTGGCGGCGGCAGCCACTCGGAGGTTGGCGCGCACGGCCAACGACATGCCGAGGTAACCGACGGCCCCCGAGAAGCCGGCCCCGAGGAGGAAGAAGATCGAACGCCCGATCCGCACCGCGGTGTCGTCGGCGGGAAGTGCCAGCAGCAGGAAGAAGGCCACCACGGCGAACACGCCGAGCGTCCGGAACTGCCGCGTCAAGTAGGCGTTGGCGCCCTCCTGCACCGCCTGGGCGATGTTCTTCATGTTGTCGGTGCCTTCACCGGCGGCAAGGACCTCCTGGCGGAACATCCACGCCATCCCGAGCGCGCCAAGCGCGATCAGGGCGACGACGATGACCAGGACGAGATTGCCTCCGGAGACGTCCACGACGGCGGGAAGGATCCCGGTCATGTGCTTCCTCCTGGGAGTGGTTCAGATCTCACGAACGACGCGGAGTCTACGCAGGAGTCATGTCAGGACCGACACGCAGGTGTGACGGTGGACACGGGAGGTGTCGATGGAACCCGCGGCGGGGCGCCATGGAGAGCCGATCAGCCGGCGGCGAGTGCCTGGTCGGCGGACTCGTGGATGACGAAGACCTTCGCCAGACCGGTGATCCGGAAGATCTTGAGCAGCCGCTCCTGGCTGCAGACGAGCTGGAGCGAGCCGTCATGGGCACGAACCTTCTTGAGCCCACCGACGAGGACGCCGAGACCGGTCGAGTCGAGGAACTCGACTGCTCCCATGTCGACGACGATGTCGTAGACACCCGCTGCCACGAGCTCAGTGATCTTGTCGCGCAGCTTGGGTGCCGTGTAGACGTCGATCTCGCCCCCGACAGCCACGACGGTCCGTCCATCGACCTCGTGCGTCGCAAGAGTCAGGTCCACGGTCTCTCCCAAACGTTCACGGCGGCGATGTAGTCGTTGCTCATCCCGCTCGCCGGATGATGTTACGTGACAATAAAACCACGCCAATCGACTCGGCGCCTCAAGTTGTATCAACCTGTTGATACGGACGGCCCTCCGAGGGGCGCACCCCGACCGAGTCCGGGCTGGGTGATGTCCCCGCCGTTTGCCACACTGCCAACGTGGGTGCGGCGGACCCGACGGCGAGAGCCGTGGCCGGGTTGATCGACAGGCTCGCGGCCGGACCCGGTCGCGCCGACCGGCTCGCCCACCTGGAGGTTCTGCCTCCACGCGCGGCCGTCCTCGCGGACTGGCCGGCCTGGGTGCCGGACGACGTTCGGGCGGCGTACACCCGGAGCGGAGTCGTGCAGCCCTGGCGCCACCAGGCCGCTGCAGCCGATGCCGCCCATGCCGGCACCCACGTCGTGGTGGCCACCGGCACCGCCTCGGGCAAGTCGCTCGCCTACCAGCTCCCGACCCTGAGCGCCATCCGCTCCGCGCGCGGGCCCCGGGACGAGCGGGGTGCCACCGTCCTCTATCTCGCGCCCACCAAGGCCCTTGCTCACGACCAGCTGGCCGGGCTGGCCTCGCTCGGCCTCGACGTACGCCTCAGCACCCACGACGGCGACAGTCCTCGCGACCAGCGCGACTGGACCCGCGACCACGCGGAGTACGTCCTGACCAACCCCGACATGCTCCACCGGTCCCTCCTCCCGGTGCACGGCCGCTGGTCGTCGTTTCTCGGGTCGCTGCGCTACGTCGTCGTCGACGAGTGCCATCACTACCGCGGCGTGTTCGGCGCCCACGTCTCCCACGTGCTGCGCAGGCTGCGCCGCGTCTGCGCCCTCCACGGCTCCGACCCCACGTTCGTCCTCGCGTCGGCGACCATGGCCGAACCGGCGACCACCGCCGGCCGGCTGACCGGACTAGACGTCCTGCCGATCACCGGCGACGCGTCGCCGCGCGGCCAGGTGGCGCTGGCGCTGTGGGAGCCGCCGCTCACCTCCTGGACCGGTGAGAATGGCGCACCGGTCCGCCGAGCCGCCTCGTCCGAGTCCGCCGATCTGCTGGCCGACCTGGTGGCCGAGGACGTGCGAACGCTGGCGTTCGTCCGGTCCCGCCGGGGCGCCGAGCAGGTCGCCATGACCGCCGCCCACCTCCTCGCCGAGGTCGATGCATCACTCCCGGGGCGGGTGGCCGCCTACCGCGGCGGCTACCTCCCGGAGGAACGACGGGCGCTGGAGGCGGACCTGCGTGCCGGGCGGCTCCTCGGACTGGCCGCGACCAACGCGCTCGAGCTCGGCATCGACATCAGCGGCCTGGACGCCGTGCTGATGGCGGGGTTCCCGGGGACCCGTGCCGCCTTCTGGCAACAGGTCGGCCGGGCCGGGCGAGGAGCCCAGGACGCGCTTGCCGTCCTGGTGGCCCGGGACGACCCCCTCGACACCTATCTCGTCAACCATCCCGAAGCCCTGCTGGGCCAACCGGTCGAGGCGACGGTCTTCGACCCGGACAACCCCGTCGTCCTCGGTCCGCACCTGTGCGCGGCCGCACACGAGTCCCCGCTCGTGGAGAGCGACCTTCCCCTGTTCGGGGCCGGAGCACGTGCGGTGCTCGACGAGCTGACCAGGTCGGGCCTGCTGAGGCACCGGCCGCGTGGCTGGTTCTGGACCGATCGGAGCCGGGCCGCGGACCTGGCCGACCTCCGGTCCACCGGCGGAGGCGCCTTCCAGCTCGTCGAGGAGTCGACCGGTCGTGTGGTCGGCACCGTGGACGCGGCCGGTGCCCACCACACGGCGCATCCGGGCGCGGTCTACGTCCACCGGGGGGAGACCTGGCTGGTGAAGTCGCTGGACCTCGACGAGCGCGTGGCGGTGATCGTCGCGGCCGACCCCGACTACTCAACCTCGGCCCGCGAGATCACCGACATCACGATCGCCTCCGAGCTCGAGCACCGGACCCTGCCCGGGGGCCGCCTGGCGTTCGGTGACGTCGACGTGTCGCATCGGGTGGTCTCCTTCCTGAAGCGCCGGCAGCCCTCCGGAGAGGTGATCGCCGAGGAGCCGCTCGACCTGCCCGAGCGCAACCTGCGCACCCGCGCCGTCTGGTGGACCGTGCCCGACGACGTACTCGCCGAGTCCGGCCTGGCTGCGGCGAGACCTGCCCGGGGTCCGCCCACGCCGCCGAGCACTGCTCGATCGGCCTGCTGCCGCTGTTCGCGACCTGCGACCGCTGGGACATCGGGGGCGTGTCGACCGCGGTGCACCCTGACACCGGTCTGCTCACCGTGTTCGTCTACGACGGGCATCCCGGGGGTGCCGGGTTCTCCCGGCGCGGGTTCGAGGCGGCCGGGCCGTGGCTGCGCGCGACCCGGGACACCATCCTGGCCTGCGAGTGCACCGATGGCTGCCCGTCGTGCATCCAGTCGCCCAAGTGCGGCAACCAGAACCAGCCGCTGGACAAGGGCGGCGCCCTCACGCTGCTCGACGCCCTGCTGGGCCCGGCCCTGGCCCGGCCAGCCGACGAACACCCCGCGTCAGCCGGGCCCCGCCCTGGCCCGGGCTGACAGGTCTGCACCCTGGCCCAGCCATCGGGGGCCCGTCACCGTCACCTCCACCGCCACCTCCTCCCCCTCGATGACGCACGAGGCCACATTGGCGTGGTTGGCCCCGGCGATCCTCGAGGCCGCGGCACAGGCGTCCTCACCCTGCTGGAGATCGGCCGCACCGGCCAGGGCCGCGAGGTCGGCCGCCGACTGGGCGACCCGGTGCGCCCAGACCATCGCCGCCACCACCCCGAGGGCAGCTCCCACGAGCAGCAGCAACGACAGCATGGCGACGACCAGCAGACTGGCCGCGCCACGCTGGTCCCGGGTCACGTCGAGCCCTCCTCGAGGACCGCGACCGCCTCAGCGCGCAGCTGCGCCGCCGGCAGCGCGTCGAAGATCCCGCCCGGACCTGCGACCTCGCCGGTCACCGTCACGTGGACCCTCCCGTCGCCGGTGGTGATGCGCACCGCGGCCCCGTCGGGTGCCACCTGCTCCCCGACGGCGACCGCCGCTGCTGGTGTGTCGCCGCGCGCGATCGCGCGGGCCGTCTCGCGGGCTGCGTCGACGGCTCGCAGCTGGTCGGCTCCGACCGCGAGAAGCCACACCAGGCCGGTGGTGACCGAGACGAGCAGCGGCAGGACCAGCGCGAGCTCGGCCGTGACCGCGCCCCGTGCGTCGCGGTCACGTCGCCCCCAGGCAGGGTGGGTCATCCGATGCCCAGCAACCCGAGCACGTGGTCGAACAGGGTGCGGAGCAGCTGGTCGCCGAATCCCCCCGTCAACAGCTTGTAGAGCAGACCGGCCAGCCCGGCGCCGGCCGCCGTGCCGACGGCGTACTCCGCAGTGGTGATGCCCTGCTCGCCCCGTCTCGGTGCGAACCGTGTCCTTGCCTTCATGTCCATCCCTTCGGTCCAGCGCTCGCCCGGTGCGGGCACTCGATGCGACCTTCGCCCAACCGGGCGAACGTTCGCTCCGCCTGAAGTCCGGGCTGTGGACGGACCGGACGGGGCCCACGACAGTGGAGAGCTGGTGGCCCCGCCGGGGTCACAAGTCCAGCTCGGAGAGCATGCCGACCACCAGGGGCACGATGCCGAGCAGGAGGAACGACGGCAGGAGGCACAGGCCCAACGGCAGGGCTGCCTTGACCCCCACGGCACGGGCTCGCTCCTCCACGCGGGCCCTGGCGGACCGGGCGAGCTCGTCGGCGACCTGCTCGATGGTGGCGACCACGGCCGCGCCGGTGCGGTGCGATCTGGCGAGCGCTCGCCCGAGCGGCGCGAGATCCGGGTCGTCGGCCAGGGATGCCCAGACGCGCTCGGGATCGACACCCAGCTCGAGGCGTCCGGTGACAGCCGAGAGCCGATCGGCCGCGGGTCCGGGCAGGGCTGCGCACGCCATCCGGACCCCTTCGCCCGGCGCTGCCCCGCCGCGCAACGCAGCGGCAAGCAGGTCGACGAGGTGGGGCAGGTCGCTGCGCACCTGGTGGCGCATCCGGCGCTGCGCTGGCGACTCGGTCCGTCCGATGAACCACCAGGCGGCGACGCCCGCTACCGCCGCGGCAACCGGAGCGGCGCGACCGCCGACGAAGAGGTATCCGCCGCCCCCGGCCAAGGCCGCCAGCAGCCACCTCCACTTGTGCATCCAGTCATCCCTGGGCTGTCCCGCCGGCTCAACTGCCTGCTCGGTCGCGCGCAGCAGCGGCCGGGCCGGCTTCGCCAGCAGGACGACCAGGACCGCCGCGAGCCCCGCCAGGACACTCATTCGGGGTCCCCGGTCCTCGGGGTCGCCGCGGAATCGGGAGCGCAGCGAGCGATTTCGTGGGGTGAGCTTGCGGAGGTTTCGAGACGGGCGCTTCGCGCCCTCCTCAACCCACATCTCCGCGAGCATTTGGCTGGGGTGATCATGGCCCGGCCTCCACGTCGCCGGCGATCACCTCGATCCACCAGAGCCCGGCGAAGCCGAACAGCAACCCTCCACCGAGGCAGGCCAGCCCGAGGGGACGCCCCAGCAGGAAGGCCAGAGGGCTCCCGCCGGCTCCGGAGCCCATCAGGAGCGCGAACGCCGGAAGCGCGGCCACCAGCCGGGCGGTCGCGCGGGCAGACGCCAGCTCGCCCTCCACGATCCGCTGCGCACGGTGGGCCCCCCGCAGGCCCTCGGCGCACCGGTGCACACTGTCGGCCAGACCCTGCCCGGACCTGCTGGACACTGCCCAGGCGGCGGCGACCAGACGGAGGTCGCCTGCTCCCGGGAGGCTCGCGAGCCGCCGCAGGGCTTCCGGCACGTCACCCCCCAGCTCGTCGGCCTCGACGGCCGGGCGCAGGGGTGGCCAGCTCAGCGCGGCACGGCCCAGCGATCGACCCGGAGGCTGGCCGGCGGCGAGCTCGGCCGCCAGCAGCTCGCAGGTCTCGAGCACCCGGGCGGCCACTCGACGCGCTTCGCGGCGGGCACGACGGCGGCGCACGAGGTGCCCGGCGGCCGCCATCACGCCCAGCGCCACCGCGGCGAGCGCCGACAGCCGCGGTACGGAGGGGGCCAGCACTGCGGCGACACCGGCAGCGCCGACGGCCACGACCCGCAACGAGGCCGTCCGGGAGGCAGCCGGGAGAGCCGGTGTCGAGGGCAGGACCAGCGCCGTCGCGAGCGCGGCTGCCACCGCGGCGACCAGCATCACGCCTCCAGCCGGCCGGCCAGCAGGTCGGCTCCCGGGCCCGGCCGGGCGCGACCGCCCTCGAACTCCACCGCCGGGAGCATGGTCACCAGGCCCGCCGGATCGCGTCTCGGCACGGCGACCTGGGCCAGCCGCCGTGTCCCGTCGCGTCCTCGTGCGAGATGGAGCACGACGTCGACGGCCGACGAGAGCTGGCTGTGGACGGCCTCGCGACCCAGCCCCGCGGCCAGGGCCAGCGCCTCGACGCGGGCCGGAACGTCGAGCGCGGAATTGGCGTGGATGGTGCCGCACCCGCCCTCGTGGCCGGTGTTGAGCGCGGCGAGGAGCTCGACCACCTCCCCTCCCCGAACCTCCCCGACGACCAGTCGATCTGGTCGCATCCGCAGCGCCTGACGCACGAGGTCGCGGACCGTGATCACACCGGCTCCCTCGACATTGGCGGGCCGCGCCTCGAGCGCGACAACATGGGGGTGCACCGGGCGGAGCTCGCTCGCGTCCTCCACGAGGACGACCCGCTCGCCCGGGCAGACAAGGGACAGCAGGGACGCGAGCAAGGTGGTCTTGCCGGAGCCGGTGCCGCCACAGACGAGGAACGCCAGCCGGCGCGACACCACCCGGCGCAGCAGCCGCGCACCCTCGTCGGTGACGGTCCCGCACCGGACGAGCTCGTCGAGGGAGAACCCGCGGGCCCGCGGCACCCGAAGGGACACCACGGTGCCGGGCCGGGCGACTGGAGCGAGCACGGCGTGGAACCGTGTGCCGTCGGGGAGCCGACTGTCGACGTACGGCGTGGCGTCGTCCAGCCGGCGACCACCCAGCGCCGCGAGCCGCTGCGCAAGCCGCCGCACCGACTCGTCGTCGCGGAACCGCACATCGGCGGGCTCGAGCCCCTCGCCCCGGTCGAGGTAGACCGCGTCTGGACCGTTGACCAGGACGTCGGTCACGCCGTCGGTGCGCAGCAGCGGCTCGAGCGGGCCCGCGCCCACCACGTCGCGCCGGAGCGCCTCGTGGACGGCGAGGACGGTGGCATCGCCCACCGGTCGCCCCGTCTCCCGAAGCGCCTCCGCGACTCGATGAGGGGTGAGGTTGCCGGGTCGACGCGCCAGCCGGTCGCGGACGGCGTCGACGACGTCGGCGGCCGCCTCGACGTTCATCCGGGGTCCCCGCGGCGTTGTTCGGCGGAGGAGCGGCTTGGGGTCCCCGCGAGATGGTGCGCTGGGGGAGCGAAGCGGAGGAGGCCGCGATCTCGCGGGGCAAGGCGGAGCGGAGGAGACGAGGAACGTCGTGGGGTCATGTTCATGCCGCCGGATCCAACCGCTGGAGGGCGTCGAGCACCCGGAGGCTGGTGCGGCCGAGCGGGCCGCGCCGGGAGCGAACCGGCCCCAGCCCCAGGTCGATGCTCTCGGCCAACCCCCGCTGGTCCGGCATCTGCGCGATCACCGGCGCGCCGACGACCCGCGACACGTCGCGAGGATCCGCGCCCGAACCCCGGACGATGAGCCCGAGGGCCCCGGGGGCGGGGAACCCGGCGCACACGCGCGCGGCCGAGGCGACCCCCGCGACCGTGGGCGCGGTCACCACCAGCACCTTGTCGCAGCGGGCGGCGACCTCCTCCTGGAGGTCGCCGCGACAGCGCGGGAGGTCCAGCACCACCGTGTCGTGGCCACGTTGCGCCGCGGAGAGCGCCTCCCGCACGGCGAAGGCCTGCAGGGTGCCGTGGGGGCCGGCGTTCCAGGTCAGCACGCCGAGCCGGGCACTGCGCGGCAGCGCCTGACGCAGGGAGCGCGCACTCAGCCGACCGGTTGGTTGGCCGAGCTCGTCCCAGCGCACACCGTCGCGCGCCTCCAGCCCGAGCACCCGGTCGATTCCGGGACCCAGCGGGTCGAGATCGACCACCACGGCCTCGCCCGAGCGGGCCGCCATCTGGCCCAGCGCGCAGGCGAAGGTCGTGGCGCCGACGCCACCCGAGCCTCCCACGATCCCGAGCGTGAGGCCACGCTCGGCGCGCTGGTCGCCGAGGTCGGTCAGCTCCTCGACCAGCCACGTCTCCGAGCCCGGGAATGCCGCCACGCTCTCGGCGCCCACCGCGAGCGCCACCCGGAACAGCTCGTCGGGCACCTGTCCCCAGGCCACCACGTGCACCTTCTGCCGACGGGGCGGAGAGGTCCGGGCCATCGCCCGGGCCTGGTCGGCGCCGACGAGGACCATGGAGGCCCCGGACCATCCGCGCAGACCGGCGACCGCGTCGCGGGCGACCTCGGGGGTGACTCCCGCTGCGGCCGCCAGCCGCAGCAGCTCGTCGAGCAGGGCTTCGTCGTCGGTGACGAACATCGGGTTGCTCATGGCAGGGATGCTGCCCGGGGGCGGCCGGGTGGACGCCGCCTGAGCTGCGGACCTGTGGACAAGGGGTGTCTGGCGGCGCGCGGTGGACGGATGGTGGCCCGGGCTGGGGAGTGCCCCCTCCTACGATGGCGGCATGTCGCACCGCCCGACCGCGGCCTTCTTCGACCTCGACAAGACGATCATCGCCAAGTCGAGCACCTTGGCGTTCAGCAAGTCCTTCCAGGCTGGGGGGCTGATCTCTCGCCGGGCGATGCTGCGGTCGGCGTACGCCCAGTTCGTCTACCTCGTCGGCGGTGCCGACCACGACCAGATGGAGAAGATGCGGCAGTTCATGTCGCAGCTGTGCGCCGGCTGGGACGTCGCGACCGTCCGCGAGATCGTCGCCGACACCCTGCACAACATCGTCGACCCCCTCGTCTACGACGAGGCAGTGTCACTGATCGAGGAGCACCGGCTGGCCGGCCGCGACATCGTCATCGTCTCCACCTCGGGAGCCGAGGTGGTCGGGCCGATCGGCGAGATGCTCGGCGCCGACCGGGTGATCGCCACCCGGATGGAGATCGAGGACGGCAAGTACACCGGCGGCATCGAGTACTACGCCTATGCCGAGGAGAAGGCGCGTGCGATCGAGGATCTCGCCCGCACGGTCGGCTACGACCTCGACCGCAGCTTCGCCTACAGCGACTCCGTCACCGACGTCCACATGCTCGAGGCGGTGGGCCATCCGCACGCCGTCAACCCGGACCGCGAGCTGCGCCGGACCGCGGCCGCCCGAGGCTGGCCCGTGCTGGTCTTCACCAAGCCGGTCACCCTGCGCTCGAGGGTTCCGCTACCCCCGGCCAAGCCCACGCTGGCGGCCTTCGCGTTCGGTGGGGTGGTCGCGCTGGGCGGCATGTGGTGGGCCGGCCGCAAGCGCAGACACAGCTCCTGACCCGCCGCGCGCAGCCCCAAAGTCAAGCCTTGAAGTCCCACCCGATGCAGCGTAGAACGGAGGACAACAAGTCAAGACCCGCACGTGAGCCGGGTACCCACGCGGCGATCCACCCTTCCTACAGGGCGCCTGCCGTTCGGGAAACTCCCGTGGCAGCAACTGATGATGCACGCTTGGTAGCCAGCGGTCTCACGTGTCAGCGGCGGCATCCGAACTCGCTTCGGGTGCCGCTCGCATGCGCGGGTCAGCCGTCCCGCAGCGGGCTGCCTTCGGCGCCCGCCGCGTAGGCCTCCGCGGCGTAGAGGAGCCAGGCGTGGACGCCGGCACGCCCTCCGTCGCGGTAACCCCTCAGGTTCGACTCGTACGCCGCCCGGTTGACCAGGTGCCCGGCCTCCGGGACCACGAGCGACTTCTCGTCCACCCCACGTGACACCAGCACGAGCCGCTCGGCGGCGCGCGCAACGATCCCGTTGTGCGAGGCGAAGGGTGCGGCCACGGCGAGGTCGGCGTGCACGACCGCTGCCACCACCAGCGCCGGGCGCCGCCGTCGGTGTCGTCAGCAGCGTCGCCACCCCGTGGAGACGGTCGGCGGCCTCGGCGTCGCGGGGACGGCCCAGGTCCTCACGGGGCACCGACCCCGCGCCGGCGAGCGCATGGAGACGGGCCAGAGCCTGCCCGGGTGACCGGCCGAGCACCTGCGCCTGCGCCAGGAGCTCCGTCGACACGCGCACCGACGCCTGCGCAACCTCGTCCCCGCGTCCGTCGCGGACCTCCGCCAGGGATGACCCGGAGCCCTCCAGCACGGCGCTGGCGTGCGCGCCCCGCAGCAAGGACTCGGCGGTGGTCTCGGGCGAGGTACGTCGCAGGCCGCGGTCCCGCAGCATCGCGTCGATGCCGTCGCGCACGGCGGCGAACGCGGACGGCACTCCTTCGAAGGACATCAGCCCCGCCAGGGGGTCGTCGGTCATGGCGGAAGGCTAGGGCAGGCGGGTCGGGGGTTAGCCTGCAGCCAATGGATGAAGAGCACCAGCGACTCGCGCGTTCGTTCGGCTCGGTGGCCGAGGCCTACGACCGCGGCCGCCCGTCGTTCCCGCGCGAGGCGGTGCAGTGGCTGGTCGGCCGGGACGCAGCGACCGTGCTCGAGGTGGGAGCCGGCACCGGCAAGCTCACCGAGCAGCTCGTCGCCCTGGGCCACGACGTCCATGCCACCGAGCCTGCCCAGGAGATGCTCGACATCCTGCGGCGCAACCTCCCGGACACTCGGGCGACGCAGGCTTCCGCAGAGGAGCTCCCGGTCCCCGACAGGTCGGTCGACGTCGTCGTCGCCGCCCAGTCCTTTCACTGGTTCGACCTCGAGCGCGCGCTGCCCGAGATCGCGCGGGTGCTCCGTCCCGGGGGCCACCTCTCCCTCGTCTGGAACCTGCGCAACGAGAAGATCCCGTGGGTGCGCAAGCTCGGCACCCTGATCGGCAACCAGGAGCTGCTGGCGAAGGACATCGCCGGGCCGCTCGTGCACTCGGGTCTGTTCGGCTTCGTCGAGGACGCGACGTTCCCGTTCTGGCACGACATCAACCGTCAGACGATCCAGGACATGGTGCTCTCCCGCTCCAACATCGCCCTGCTCGATGACGAGGCACGGGAGGCAAAGCTGGCCGAGGTGGTGGCGTTCTACGACGACTACGGGCGCGGCATGGACGGCATGCGGCTGCCCTACGACAGCCACTGCTTCCGGGCCGCCGTCGTCGAGCGACCGGGCGAGCCGTCGACCGACGAGAGCGACGGGCCCGAGGGCCCGCGCGACCCCGAGCCGCCCACCGACGGTCCCGACGACGGCATGCTCCTCATCGACTTCAGGTAGGGCGTCCCCTGCGCGGGCGCCTCCTCACCCCTCGACAACCACCCTCGCCACTTCTAACGTGACGGGGACCACATCTGTTGAGGAGGAGCCCCCGTGTCCCAGCAGTCAGAAGGCAGTGGCGTACATCAGACGTCTGCCCACCCGCTCTATCTCGAGCTGCACGAAACCGCGGAGTTCGTCGAGCTGCGAAGGAAGTTCCGCGGCTTCGTGATCCCCGCGACGATCGCGTTCATGTCGTGGTACCTGCTCTACGTCGTGATGTCCAACTGGGCCCACGACTTCATGTCCACCAAGGTCGTCGGCAACATCAACGTCGCCCTGGTGTTCGGACTGCTGCAGTTCGTCACCACGTTCCTCATCGCCTGGCTCTACGGGCGGTACATGGAGCGCAACGTCGACCCGCTCGCCCGCGGGCTCGAGCAGCGGTACGTCGACGAGTCCGGCGGGCACGGCGGGGGTGTGCACCGATGAGCTCGGAGACCCTCGCCGGCATCCTGTTCGTGGTGATCGTCGCGATCACCATCGGTATCACCTTCTGGGCCAGCCGGCAGACCAGTGGGACGGCCGACTACTACGCCGGCGGCCGCTCGTTCAGCGGCTTCCAGAACGGCCTCGCCATCTCCGGCGACTACATGAGCGCCGCCTCGTTCCTGGGCATCTCCGGGCTGATCGCCCTCACCGGGTACGACGGCTTCCTCTACTCGATCGGGTTCCTCGTGGCCTGGCTGGTCGCCCTGCTGCTGGTGGCCGAGCTGCTGCGCAACTCGGGTCGCTACACGATGGCCGACCAGCTCGCCTTCCGGATGAGGCAGCGGCCGGTGCGCACCGCTGCGGCGACCTCGACCGTGGTGGTGTCGATCTTCTACCTGCTGGCCCAGATGGTCGGCGCCGGTGCGCTGGTGACCCTGCTGCTCGGCGTGACGGGAGACTGGGCGATCCGGGGCACGATCGTCGTGGTCGGCCTGCTGATGATCTTCTACGTCGTCGTCGGCGGGATGAAGGGCACCACCTGGGTGCAGATCGTCAAGGCCGTGCTGCTGATGTCCGGCACGCATCCTGATCACCGTGCTGGTGCTGGCGAAGTTCAGCTTCAACCTCTCCGAGCTGCTCGGTGCCGCGGCCGAAAACTCCGGCAAGGGCACCGCGTTCCTGGAGCCCGGGCTGACCTACACCACGACGACGCTGAAGATCGACTTCGTCAGCCTCGCCCTGGCCCTCGTACTCGGCACCGCCGGCCTGCCCCACATCCTGATCCGCTTCTACACGGTGCCCACCGCGAAGGATGCGCGGACGTCGGTCAACTGGGCGATCACGCTGATCGGCGCGTTCTACCTGATGTCGCTGGTCCTGGGCTTCGGCGCGGCGGCCTTGCTCGACACCGGTGAAGGCAGCGCGGTCTTCGACTCCGCGGGCAACCTGGCCTCACCCCTGCTCGCAGAGGAGGTCGGTGGCGGAGCAGGCACCGCCGGGGGCGCGATCCTGCTCGCGTTCATCGCCGCCGTCGCCTTCGCCACGATCCTGGCCGTGGTGGCGGGACTCACCCTGACCTCGGCGTCGTCGGTGGCCCACGACCTCTACGCCAACGTGTGGAAGAAGGGCAACGTGACCGAGAAGCAGGAGGTCGCAGTCGCCCGGATCGCCGCGTTCGCCATCGGGGGCGTCGCGATCGTGCTCTCGATCTTCGCGCAGTCGCTGAACATCGCGTTCCTGGTGGCTCTGGCGTTCGCGGTGGCGGCCTCGGCCAACCTGCCGTCCCTGCTCTACAACCTGTTCTGGAGCCGGTTCAACACCCGCGGCGCGACGTGGGCGATCTACGGCGGCCTGATCACCTGCCTGGTGCTGGTCATCTCCTCGCCCGCGGTCTCGGGTGACCCGAAGGCGATGTTCCCCGACAGCGACTGGGCATGGTTCCCGCTGAAGAACCCGGGCATCATCTCGATCCCGGCCGGCTTCATCTTCGGCTGGCTCGGCGCGATCACCTCGCGCGAGCCGGAGGCCGTGGAGGCCTACCCGGAGCTCGAGGTCCGCTCGCTTACGGGTGCGGGCGCCGAGGCGGCCGTCCACCACTGATCACCCCCGACCGTCCGGGCGGCCCTCCTCCGAGGGTCGTCCGGACGGCCATCCGGGGGTAGGTTCGCACCGGAACGCCACTGGCCCGGACAGCGCCGACGAGACCCAGGAGCATTCGCATGACAGACGAGACCCTGTCCAACCTCTCCCGCGAGGACCGCCGCTTCGAACCGCCGGCCGATCTGGCCGAGAACGCAAACGTGAAGGAGGAGGCCTACCAACGCGCCGCCTCCGACCGGGAGGCGTTCTGGGAGGAGGCCGCCGAGCGACTCGACTGGGACACCAAGTGGGACCGGGTCGTCGACTGGGACAACCCCCCGTTCGCCAAGTGGTACGTCGGCGGCAAGCTCAACGCGGCGTACAACTGCGTGGACCGCCACGTCGAGGCCGGCAAAGGCGACAAGGTCGCCTTCCACTGGGTGGGCGAGCCCGAGGACGACACCCGCGACATCACCTACTCCGAGCTCAAGGACCAGGTCTGCCAGGCCGCAAACGCGCTGACCGACCTCGGGGTGAAGGCCGGCGACCGGGTGGCGATCTACATGCCGATGATCCCGGAGACGGTGGTGGCGATGCTGGCGTGCGCGCGGATCGGCGCCCCGCACACGGTGGTGTTCGGCGGCTTCTCCTCGAGCGCCCTCCGCGACCGGATCCAGGACTGCGACGCCCGGGTCGTGATCACCTCCGACGGCGGCTACCGACGAGGAGATCCGTCGGCCCTCAAGCCGGCCGTCGACGAAGCCTGCGAGCAGTGTCCCGACGTGCGCAACGTGGTCGTGGTCAAACGGACCGGCCAGGAGATCGACTGGAACGACGACCGGGACCTGTGGTGGGAGGACACGGTCGGCAAGGCCTCGACCGACCACACCCCCGAGGCGTTCGACGCCGAGCACCCGCTCTACGTGATGTACACCTCGGGAACGACGGGCAAGCCGAAGGGGATCCTGCACACGACGGGCGGCTATCTGGTCGGGACGTCGTACACGCACTGGGCGGTCTTCGACCTCAAGCCGGAGCAGGACGTCTTCTGGACCGCGGCCGACATCGGCTGGGTCACCGGGCACTCCTACATCGTCTACGGCCCACTCGCCAACGGCGCCACGTCGGTCATGTACGAGGGCACGCCCGACACCCCCCACAAGGGCCGCTGGTGGGACATCGTCGAGCAGTACAAGGTCACGATCCTCTACTGCGCGCCCACAGCGATCCGCACGTTCATGAAGTGGGGGTCCGAGATCCCGGAGAAGGCCGACCTGTCCTCGCTGCGGCTGCTGGGCTCGGTGGGCGAACCGATCAACCCCGAAGCCTACGTGTGGTACCGCGAGTACATCGGCGGCGGCAACTGCCCCGTCGTCGACACCTGGTGGCAGACCGAGACCGGCCAGATCATGATCTCGCCGCTGCCCGGGGTCACGCACGGCAAGCCGGGATCAGCGATGACCCCGTTGCCGGGGATCAGCGCCGACGTGGTGACCGAGGAGGGCGAGTCCGTGCCGAACGGCTCGGGCGGCTACCTCGTCCTCAAGGAGCCGTGGCCGGGGATGCTGCGGACCATCTGGGGCGACGACGACCGCTTCCGTGACACCTACTGGTCGCGCTACGAGAAGCAGGGCTACTACTTCGCCGGCGACGGTGCCAAGAAGGACGAGGACGGCGACCTGTGGCTGCTCGGCCGGGTCGACGACGTGATGAACGTGTCCGGGCACCGGCTCTCGACCACCGAGATCGAGTCCGCGCTGGTGTCGCACCCCAAGGTCGCCGAGGCCGCGGTGGTGGGCGCCAACGACCCGGACACCGGGCAGGCCGTGTGCGCCTTCGTGATCCTGCGCGAGTCGGCGCTCGAGGAGGGTGAGTCGGCCTCCGACGGGCTCGTCGACGAGCTGCGTCAGCACGTCGCCAAGGAGATCGGCAAGATCGCCCGGCCGCGTCAGATCATGGTCGTGCCCGAGCTGCCCAAGACCCGCTCGGGGAAGATCATGCGTCGACTGCTGCGGGACGTGGCCGAGCACCGCGACGTCGGCGACGTCACCACCCTCGCCGACTCCAAGGTCATGGATCTGATCGAGAAGAACCTCTCCACCACGAAGGGCTCCGACGAGGGCTGACCCGTCGTTGGTCGGCGACGGGCCAGCGTCAGGGGGTGATGTGGAAGCGGTCGCGGTGCCCGAGGGCGAGGGCGCCGACGACCGCCGAGATCACCGACCCGATGAGCACGGCGGCCTTCGCGACGTCCCGGGTCTCCCCCGTGAACGACAGGTCGGAGACCAGGAGCGAGACGGTGAAGCCGATCCCGGCGAGGATGGCCACCCCCACCAGGTCCCGCCAGCCGAGGCCGGGTGAGAGCTCGGCGCGCGTGAGAGTGGTGACGAGCCAGGTCCCCCCCAGGACCCCCACGGGCTTCCCCAGGACCAGCCCGAGGACGACACCCACGGCGACCGGATGACCGAGCAACCCGTCGCCGCCCACCGCGACGCCGGCCGACATCAGCGCGAAGAACGGCACCGCGACTGCGGCGGACCAGGGTGAGAGCAGGTGCTCGAGCCGCTCGGCCGGGCTGCGCTCCTCGCCCTCGTCGCGGCGGACCCGGACCAGCAGGCCGAGGACGACGCCGGCGATCGTCGCGTGGATGCCGCTCTCGTGCACCAGCCACCACGCCACGACCGCGAGCGGCACGTAGATCCACGACGCTCCGACCCGCAGCCGCTGGAGCAGGGCCCAGATGGCGAAGACCACGAGGGCGCCCAGCAGCGGGAGGACCTCCAGCGTCGAGGTGTAGAAGACCGCAATGATCACGATCACCACCAGGTCGTCGACCACGGCGAGGGTCAGCAGGAACGCCCGCAGGGACGTCGGCAGGTTCGAGCCGACCACGGCCAGGACCGCCAGAGCAAAGGCGATGTCCGTCGCGGCAGGGATGGCCCACCCGCCGGGCTCGCCGTCGGCGTGCATGGTGTTGACCGCCAGGTAGAGGAGTGCCGGCACCGCGACGCCGCACATCGCCGCCACCACCGGTACGGCGGCGTCGGCCGGACGCCGCAGGGAGCCGACCACGAACTCCCGCTTGAGCTCGAGCCCGGCGACGAAGAAGAACAGGGTGAGGGCTCCGTCGGCCGCCCAGTGCTCGAGATCCAGCGGGCCGACGGTGAGGTGCCGGAGAGCCTCGTACGACGAGCCCCAAGGCGAGCTCGCCCACACCACCGCGACGGCGGCGGCCAGCAGTGCCACCGCGCCCCCGACGGTCTCGCGGCGGAAGACGTCGCCGAGGAAGGTGGTCTCCGCGAGATCCGGGTCGGGGAAGAGCAGCGGTCTGCGGCTCATGGTGTCCTCTTCGGGGTCGGCAACGAGGGACCTGCCGACCAGACTTCCCGGCTCACCGTGGCCCAGCCTACGCCCCGCGATAGGGTCGCGCGCATGGCAACCGAACCGGTCAAGGACACCGATCCGACCATCGGCCGTCTGGTCACCGACGCCAGCCGCGACATCTCGTCGCTGATCAGCAAGGAGATCCAGCTCGCCAAGTCCGAGCTGAAGGTCAGCGTCCAGGCGGGCGGCATCGGCCTCGGATTGTTCGCCGCGGCGGCTTTCGTGGCCGTCCTCGCGATCATCATGCTGTCGGTGGCGTTCGCCTACCTGATCAACTGGAACGGCGAGGGGCTCGACCTGCACTGGGCGTTCCTGATCGTCTTCGCCTTCTACCTCCTCGTCGCCGGGTTGCTGGCGTTCGTGGGGTACCGGAAGGTCAAGCAGGTCCGGCCGCCCGACAAGGCGATCCACCAGGGCAAGGAGATTCCCAAGGCCTTGAAGGGCCAGACCGACACGGCCGCGGGCCCGGTGACCTGAGCTCCCCGGTCGTCGCCCTGGGCCACCGCCCTGCCCCACTTACGGGGTTTCGACACGCCGTCGCGACCTCGTCCCTCGGTCGCGCGCTTGCTCAACCAGGCTGACTTGCAGACCCCTGCTCGTCCCTCGCAGGGCTCTGGTCAGCCTCAGCCGGCGCAGTTCCCGGTGGAGACCGGGTCGTTGTTGGAGATCCCGATCGTGGCGCTCCTGCCGACCTGGTCGGCCGTGATGGCGTAGCCGGTCTCGCGGTCGGTCACCGATGCGGCGAACACCACCCCGACCACGTCCCCTGCCGACGACACGATCGGGCCGCCGGAGTTGCCGGGCCGGACCAGGCCCCGTAGCGAGAACACCTCGCGGATCACCGTGCCCTCGCCGTAGATGTTCGGCGACCGCAGCCGCTGCGAGGCCCGGATCCGGCCGGGCTGCACGTCGTAGGGGCCGTCCTGCGGATACCCGAGGATCGCCACGCCGTCCCGCGCCTCGGCCCCGCGGTCGAACGCCAGCGAGGGAACCGCGCTGGTGTCGAGCTCGAGCACGGCGATGTCGAGGTCGGGGTTGTAGTAGACGACCTCCGCGGACACCGAGCTGCCGTTGACCATCACCTCGGGCTGGTCGACGCCGGCGACCACGTGGGCGTTGGTCATGAGCCTGCCCGAGGAGTAGACGAAGCCCGTGCCCTCGACGCCCCTGCCGCAGTCGTTGGTGCCCCTGACCTTGAGGACCGACGGCCCTGCATTCTCGACGTCGGGGTCGGTGAGCATTCGCCGCGGTCCCGGGCCGACCTCGACGATGCGCTCGGGGGCGAAGGGCTCGAGGTAGCGGGGGAAGAAGGTCGTCCCGACGACGTTGTTGAAGGCATTGAGCACGCCGTCGGCCGAGTCGGGGAGGGCGCCGTCGACCCAGGCCAGCACGGCGGAGTTGCGGACCATCGGGGAGACACCACCCAGGCCGGCGCCGGCGACAGCGACGCCGAGGGCCCAGGAGACGAGGAGTACGGCGACCGCGCTCAGCGCCGCGCCACCGACGGCGTCCAGGGCGCGCACCGGTTGCCAGGTGATCCGGTCACGCACCCTGGCGCCGGAGAGCTGCAGGACCGCCTGCCCGAGCGAGGCGGCAAGGATCACGATGAACAGCGCGCCGAGTGAGACGAAGAGCGAGGGGTTGGCGTCGCCGAGCACGATCGGGGCGAGCCAGACACCCAGGAGGCCGCCGAGGACCAGACCCGTGGTGGCGAAGGCGCCGGTGACAAAGCCCTGCCAGTAGCCCGAGAGGGCGTAGGCGAGCACGAGCACGATCAGCAGCCAGTCCAGGACGTTCACCGGCGCTCCTCGCGGGGGTCGGGGAATCGCGTGTTGGGCTGCACGTCGCTGGTCTTCATTTCCTGGGACGGGGTTCACCCTGCAGCATGTACGACGGCAGGTCGCGAACCCGCGACTCGTCCCACTCGCTGGACCAGCCGACGAAGTCGAAGAGCCGGGCGATGATCCCGGCGGTGAAGCCCCACAGGATCACGTCGCGCTCCGGGCCGATCAGGAAGCCTGGGCCCAGCCAGCCCGTGGGGTGGCGGACCGAGATCCGGTTGCCGGGGTCGAGGAGATCCTTGATCGCGACCCGGTGGATGTCGTGCACCTCGTCGGGGTCGACCACGTCGACACGGGTCGGCTCGTGCCACCAGCCGAGGATGGGCGTCACTGCGAAGTTGCTCGGCGGCAGCCACAGCTCGGGGAGCTCCCCGAACACCTCCACCCCGGCCGGGTCGAGGCCGGTCTCCTCCTCGGCCTCACGCAGCGCCGCCTCGACCGGGGTCTCGCCCTCGTCGATCGACCCACCGGGGAAGGAGACCTGACCCGGGTGGGAGCGCATGTGGTGGGCGCGTTCGGTGAGCAGCAGCTCGCCCCCGGACGGGCCCTCGCCGAAGAGCACCAGGACGGCGCCCTGACGGGTGTCGGCGTCCTCGGGCGGCATGAACCGGGTCAGCTCGTGCACAGTGATGGACTCGGCGCCCTCCTTGACCGGGCGCAACCACTCGGGGATCACAGGCTGGTCCCGAGGTGCCGGTTGACCAGCTCGACGAGCTGCTGGCGGCTCTCGATGATGGTGAACTCCTGGTGGGCGACCCGACCGTCGGCGTCGACCAGGGCCAGGAACGGCAGTCCCCGCAGGGCCGGGAACGGCGCCGCGCCGCTCAGGTCGGACTGCGGGTCCGCGAGCAGCGGGTAGGTCGCGCCGGTCTGCCGCACGAGATCCATCGCCGCATCGGTCTGTACGTCCTGGTAGTCGATGCCGAGCACCTGGACCCGGTCGCCGTACTTCTCGTGGAAGCCCTGGAGGATCGGCATCTCGTGGCGGCACGGGCCGCAGGTGGAGGCCCAGAGGTTGACCACCATCGGGCCGCGGAGGGCGCCGAGGTCGACATCGGGGCCCCCGCCGAAGCAGGGCAGGGTGATCGCGGGCAGGCCGCCCTCGACGCGCTTCCCGTGCGCCGGGGTGCAGTCGTCGACCCCGGCCTGCGCCTTCATCTGGCGCAGCTGGGCGGTGTCGACGTCGATCCTTGCCGGACCGGGGAGGGCGACGCCACCACCGCCGCCGCCGCAACCGCTGAGGGCGAGGGCGGCCGCCAGGGCGACCACGGCCCGTCTCATGCCCGCCCCTCGGTTCGCACCAGCTTGGCCGCGGCCTCCGGGTCGACCGGACCCTCGCCGTACGACGGGCACCAGCGGGCGACCGGGCAGGCACCGCAGGCGGGCTGCCGGGAGTGGCACACCCGGCGGCCGTGCCAGATCAGGTGGTGGCTGAGCATCGTCCAGTCGCGGCGGGGGAAGAGCTCGCCGACGGCGTGCTCGACCTTGACGGCGTCGGTGAGGTCGGTCCAACCGAACCGTCGGGCCAGCCGGCCGAAGTGGGTGTCGACGGTGATCCCGGGGATCCCGAAGGCGTTGCCGAGGACGACGTTCGCCGTCTTGCGGCCCACGCCGGGCAGGGTCACCAGGTCCTCGAGCCGGGGCGGCACCTCGCCGTCGTACCGCTCGACGAGGGCCTGGCTCAGCTTGAGCAGCGACTCGGTCTTGGCCCGGAAGAAGCCGAGGGGTCCGATGATCCGCTCGAGGTCGGCCCGCTCGGCGGCGGCCATCGCCTGCGGATCGGGGTAGGCAGCGAACAGGGTCGGCCGAACCGCGTTGACCCGTTTGTCGGTGGTCTGGGCGCTGAGGACCGTGACCACGAGCAGCTGGAACGGGTCGTCGAAGTCGAGCTCCGTGCGCGCATCGGGGTAGGTCTCGGCGAGGACGCGGTTGATCTTGCGGGCACGGCGCACCAGCGCCGTCCGCGACGGCGCGGCCGGCTCCGGCTGCGTGCTCACCATGGGCGCAAGCGTAGATGCCGGTTCCGACCCGACCGAATGCTCGAGCCTCCTGGTCGGCTCGCTCAGGTGCCGGGAACGGCTCGCGGACGACCAATGGCCCATCCCGCCCTCGACCGCCGGTCACCGGTCCGCAAGACTGGGTTGCGCATGTGACCTGCGCCACTGGCTAGGATCAGGCCCGACCCGTCGAGCCGATGGCGGGCGAGACGACTCCGGGAGGCACCGTGGACAACGACGTACTCCGTCAGGCTCCGCTGTTCAGCGCACTCGACGACGAGGCAGCCACCGCGCTGCGCGCGTCGATGTCCGAGAGTCGCCTGCAGCGCGGCGACGTGCTCTTCCACGAGGGCGACGCCGGCGACAAGCTCTACATCGTGCTCGACGGCAAGGTGAAGCTCGGGCGCACGTCGAGCGACGGCCGCGAGAACCTGCTCGCCATCCTGGGCCCCGGCCAGATGTTCGGCGAGCTCTCCCTCTTCGATCCGGGCCCACGCTCGGCGACGGTGACGGCGGTGACCGACGCGGCGTTCGCGTCCCTGTCGCACGACGACCTGCTGCGCTGGCTTGAAGGCCGCCCCGTTGTCGCGCGCGGGCTGCTGTCCCAGATCGCGAGCCGGCTGCGCAAGGCCAACGACGTCAACGCCGACCTGGTCTTCTCCGACGTTCCCGGACGGGTGGCCAAGGCGTTGCTCGACCTCGCCGACCGCTTCGGCCGCACCGCCGACGACGGCGTCCACGTCCACCACGACCTCACCCAGGAGGAGCTCGCCCAGCTGGTCGGCGCCTCCCGCGAGACGGTCAACAAGGCGCTGGCCGACTTCGCCTCCCGCGGCTGGCTCCGACTCGAACCGCGCTCCGTCGTGATCATGGACATCGAGCGCCTCGCCCGCCGCGCCCGCTGACGACCCGTTGAGTTGGGGATGATGGCCCCTCGAGTTGGGGATGATGGCCCCTCGACTTGGGCGTGACGGCCCGGACTACACGCCCAGGTAGCCGCGCAGCTCGATGATCCAACGTGGGGTCGGCCCGTCGTCGAAGTTCTCCTTGGTCACGACGATGACCCGCCAGCCGTTCCGACGGAGCCACTCTCGGCGCTTCTCGTCGGCCTCCTTCTTCTCGGGCTTGGAGTGGAACTCCTCGCCGTCGTACTCGACGATGACCCTGGCGTGCGGATAGGCGAAGTCGACGCGGTACGTCGGCACGCCGTCCACCAGCACCCAGTACTGAGGCTCGGGTGCAGGGAGCCCGCGGTCGTGGATCTCAAGGTTCACCCAGGACTCGCGGGCCGACTCGATCCTGCCCTCCGTCAGCGGCACGAGCTCCCGCGCCTGCACCACCCCTCGCCTGCGGAAGTACCGCACGAGGAGCCGCCTCAGATCGGCCACGGTGACGTGTTGTTCCCGGGCAAAGGCATCGAGGGCCGCCATTGCCTGCCGACGGGGCAGTTTGCACGCGAGGTCGAGTGCGGTGCGCAGCGGCGTCGTCACACGGACGCCGCCGATCACCTGCCAATCCTCGGGACGGAGATCCCTGGTGCCGCCGTGGCAGTCGTGACGGTCGGTCGGGTTGTTTCCGCGCAACACGTAGGTCTCCAGAGGAGGGATCACGTCGAGCTCGGTGTAGCGCAGGACGTCAATCCCGTGGATCCAGGCCGCCGTACGGTCGCACAGCACAGAGTGCTTGCTCATGATCAGTGCGGCAGCCTCGGCTCGCAGCGCGGTGGAGTCCGGGATGTCGGCACGCACGTAGGCGCCCGTGAACACGCGTCGGACGAGCCCCTGGTCGACCGCAAGCCGGAGCCGCTTGCGGGTGACGCCCATGGCGAGGGCGTCACCCGACGTGAAGGGACGCTCCGGGAACGGCGGAATCTTCATGCCTAGGTCGTCCCCGTTCGCAGGATGCCTGACACTGGGCATCCCGCCAGCTGTGGACAAGCTCCGGGCGTGGGGCCATCAGGCCCAACTCAAGGGGCCATTACTCCCAACTCAACGGGTTTGGAGGTAGGCGATCTGGGCGCGGACGGAGAGCTCCGCGGCACCCCAGAGGACCGGGTCCACGTCGGAGTAGACGATCTCGACGACCCGGCGGGGCAGCTCGTCGACGGCGATCCCCTCGGGATGGGGGGCGTCGCGGAGCTCCGCGAGGGCCGACTCGACCTGCTCGAGACGCTCCCTCCGGTGAGCCCGGTAGTAGTCCAGGACGGACAAGGCGTCGTCGATGACCGGGCCGTGGCCGGGCCAGATGGTCGTGATCTCGTGCTCCGACGCGAGCGCGTGCAGCCGGTCGAGCGACTCGAGGTAGGCGCCGAGCTGACCGTCGGGATGCGCGACCACGGTCGTGCCACGCCCGAGCACCGTGTCACCGGTCAGGCAGGCGCCCTCGGCCGGCAGCACGAAGGACAACGAGTCGGACGAGTGGCCAGGCGTCGCGACCACCCGGATCTCCAGACCGTCCACGGACACCACGTCGCCGCCGGTGATGCCCTCCGACCCCAGCCGGTACGCCGGATCCAGCGCGCGTACGCCGCACCCGACCCGCTCGGCGAACTCCCGCGCCGCCTCGGAGTGGTCAGCGTGGTGATGGGTGAGCAGCACGATCGCTACCTCACCCGCGGCCGCCTCGATCGCGTCGAGGTGGGACAGGATCGACGGGCCAGGGTCGACCACCACCGACCGCGACGAGTCCGGCTCGCGCAGCACCCAGGTGTTGGTGCCGTCGAGCGTCATCACGCTCGCGTTCGGAGCGAGCACGCACTCCCCGCGCGAGCCGAACGACCCGCCCTCCCACGTCATCGCCCGAGCCGCTCCTCGACGAGGGGGCGGAGCCGGTCCGGCATCGACAGGGTGGCCTCGTCGGCCTCACCGGTCACCTCGGGGGTGAACATGTCGATGCTTCGGTCCGCCGCCGCGACGAGTACGTCGGCCGGGGCCGCGAACTGACCGACCTCCAGGCAGGTGAGGTAGGTCGGCGGCATCATCATCAGTTCGCCGTCGTCGACGGCCTGCACCGCCTCCAGCGCGGGCATCCACGCCACCGACGACGACTCCGAGGACACGTCGCGGGTGCGCTGCCCCTCCGGGAGCGAGGCGACGAAGAACCAGGTGCGGTAGCGGCGCGGCTCGAACACCGGCGTCTGCCACCCGGCCCAGACGCCGAGCAGGTCGCTGCGCAGCACGAGTCCACGCCGGGAGCAGAAGTCCGACATGGCGAGCTCGCGGGACTCCAGTGCGACCCGGTCCGCCTCCCAGTCCTCCCCGGTGGTGTCGGCGACCACGTCGTCGGCTGAGGTGCCGGCCAGCAGGACGCCGGACTCCTCGAAGGTCTCCCGCACCGCGGCACACACCAGCGCCCGCGCCTCGGCCTCGTCCACCCCGAGCCGCGCGGCCCAGTCGGCGGGCGGCGGGCCGGCCCAGGCCACGGTCGCGTCGAAGTCGCGCGGGTCGACGCCGCCCCCCGGGAAGACGCACATGCCGCCGGCGAACGCCATCGACGACTGGCGGCGCAGCAGGTAGATGGAAGGTCCCGTCGCCGACCGCCGGAGGAGTACGACGGTGGCGGCGTCACGTGGCTCGGCGGGCTGCCGCGTGCCGTCGGCGTACTCCCTCGCCTGCTCGACCAGGTGCGGCGGCAGCGGGATCCGCAGCACGGCTCAGAACTCCACGACCAGCTCGACCTCGACCGGCGCGTCGAGCGGCAGGACCGGTACCCCCACGGCGGATCGTGCGTGCACGCCGGCGTCGTCGAAGACGGACCCGAACAGCTCAGAGGCTCCGTTGGCGACCTGCGGCTGCCCGGTGAAGTCGGGGGTCGAGGCCACGAAGACGACGACCTTGACGACCCGCTTGACCAGCTCGAGGTCTCCGAGCTCGGCCTTCACCGCGGCGATCGCGTTGAGCGCGCACTGCTGGGCGCACTCGACGGCCTCGTCCGGGCTGACGTCGCCTCCGACCTTGCCGGTCTGCATCAGCTCGCCGGAGCGCATCGGGAGCTGCCCCGATGTGAAGACGAGGTTGCCGGAACGCACGGCGGGGACGTACACGGCCACGGGCTTGGGAACCTCGGGGACCGCCAGGCCCAGGTCGGCGAGCCGCTGCTCGGGATGGGCCACGGCTCAGCCCTCCACCGGGCGCTTGAAGTAGCCCACGAGATTCTCCGGGTTCATGCCCGGTGCGATCTGGACCAGCTCCCAGCCCTCGGAGCCGAAGTTGTCGAGGATCTGCTTGGCGGTGTGCGTCAGGATCGGCGCGGTCAGGTACTCCCACTTGGTCATGTCGGGGACTCTACCGAGGCCGTGTCTCCCAGTCCTCGGCCGTCGCGAGCGTCGTCCAACCCGTGCGATCGCTTGACCGGGGTCCCCGCGGAATCGGGAGCGCAGCGAGCGATTCTGTGGGGTGGTGGCTTGGCGGAGGAGGGAGGCGGGCCGGAGGCCCGACGACTGACGACAACGCAGCCAGCGTGCGTGGTGGGCGGCGCGCAGCAGGCCATGGGACTGGGAGACACGGCCTTCGGCCGTCGCGGCACTACGGTGGCGGAGTGGACAGGACCGAAGCGGCTGAGGATCGCAAGAAGGAACACGACGGGCGCGACCCGTTCGAGAGATTCGTGGAGGCGGCCAACCTGCTGGTGAGCCGCGGGCCGTTCTTCGCGGTCATCGTGCTCGCCCTCGTGCTCTGGGCCGTGAGCTACCCGTTCTGGTCGAGCACCACCAAGTGGGAGCTCGCGCTGCACACCGGGTCCGCGGTCCTGTCGCTGCTCTTGCTGGTGCTGCTCGAGAACGCCGGCCGCCGCAGCCAGGAGTCGATCCAGGAGAAGCTCAACGTCCTGGCCGAGGCCCTCGCGGACCTGATGACCTCGAGCGCCGCTGACGACCCCGAGCTCGCGGAGTCGGTCGAGAAGCTGCGCGAGGCGATCGCCCTGGAGGAGCGCCACTAGCGGATGACGCGGTACCTCACGTGGGTGGCGTACGCCGAGCTCCACACCCCGAGCACGTCGAGGTCGAGGTCCTGCTCGAACCCCTCGAAAAGCCGCTTGCCGCCACCGAGCACCACCGGAGCGGTCGAGATCGCCAGCTCGTCCACGACCCCGGCCGCCAGTCCCTGCCGGATCAGGTCGGCCCCGCCGCCGAGCGACACGGCGTCCTCGCCCGCCAGCTCACGCGCCTTGGACAGCGCCGCCTCGAAGCCGGCGATGAAGAGGAACCCGGTCGAGGGGTCGGGCTGGTCCTCGGTTCGGTGCGTGAGCACGATCAGCGTGCCGGGGAACGGGTTGTTCCCACCCCAGGCGCCGGCGCACTCGTACATCGTGCGGCCGACGATCCCGCAGCCCAGACCCTCGGTGAGGCTGTCGAAGTACTCCTTGTCCGGGCCGTGCATCCCCTCGGTGTCGTGGCCGTCGGCGTCGTAGGTCCACGGGCCGCCCATGACCCAGTAGTGGAGGCGCTCGCCCCCGACGCCGAGGCCCTGGCCCGCGTGGTCGTCCGGCCCGACGACGTACCCGTCGAGCGAAACGGTGATGGCAGCGATGACCTTGTTCATGTCAGGACCGACCCCCGTTGGCGCGCGAATTCATCGGCGCTAGATGTACGGCGTCAGCAGCTCGCGCAGCTCGTTGACGGCCAGGGCGAGGAACAGCGCTGCGCAGAGTGCCAACAGCGAGTTCGAGAGCCAGCCGTTGCGCCACTCGTGCGGGACGACGTCGTCGCGTCGGTTGAGCAGCACCAGCAGCGTGACCGCCAGGAAGGGCATGAAGAGAGCGCCGAGGGTCCCGTAGGCGAGGATCAGCCCGACCGGCTGGTCCAGCAGGAGCAGCAGCATCGGCGGGAACGTCAGCCACAGCAGGTAGAGCCTGAAGAAGCGGCCGCCGGTGCGGGTGTCCGCGTGGCCCGACGGCAGGTCCGGAGGTTGCCGATGAAGTCCGCGAACATCAGGCTCACGCCGCTCCACACGCCGATCAGGGACGTGAAGGAGGCCGCCCAGAAGCCCACGAGGAACACGTAGCGGAACGTCTCGCCGTACCGGTCGGCCAGCACGTCGGAGACCTCGACCAGCGCCTGCTCATCGGTCCCCACCGCAATGTTGGCGGAGTAGAAGAGCTCGGCGCCCACGATCAGCGTCGCCACGACGAAGATCGCGGTCGCGGCGTACGCGACCGAGTTGTCGATCCGCATGACCTTCATGAAGCGCGGCGTCGACCAGCCCTTCTCGCGCAACCAGTAGCCGTACGCCGCGAGCGTGATCGTGCCGCCGACACCACCGGCGAGCGCGAGGATGTTGATCAACGAGTCGTCCGGGAGGATCGGGCGCAGGCCGAGGACGATCTCGCCGAGGTTGGGCGCGGTGACCGCGGCCGCGCCGACGATCGTCACGAACATGACTCCGACGAGCGCGACCGTGATCCGCTCGAACGTGGCGTAGGAGCCGAACCACACCATCGCCAGCCCGACGAGGCCGAACGCCACGGCCGTCCAGCGCAGCGAGAGGTCGGGGAAGATCGCCACCACGGGCAGGGCCGACGACGACATCGCGGTCGCGCCGTAGACCAGGCCCCAGACCACGATGTACGGCGCGAAGTACCACGTCGTCCAGCGGCCGATGCTGCGCCAGCCCTCGAAGATCGTCCGCCCCGATGCGAGCGAGAACCGTCCCGCCCCCTCGACCAGGACCACCTTGATCACTGCGCCGAGCACGGCCACCCACAGCAGCGTGTAGCCGAACTTCGCGCCGGCAACGAGGGTGGCCACCAGGTCGGCGGCCCCGACACCGGTCGCCGCGACCACCAGGCCGGGCCCGACCACCCTCCACCTCGGCGGCCGCTCCGCCTGCTTCTGCCGCTGCTCCTGGTCGGTGCTCATCGATGCCTCCCGAGGTGAGTCATCGGTCCATCATGCACAAATCCGTCAGACGAGCAACGGCTCGGTCTTCTCCCGCACCTCGTCCTCGGTGACGCCGGGTGCCAGCTCGACCAGCCGCAGTCCGTCCGGAGTGACGTCGAGGACGGCGAGGTCGGTGATGATCCGCTGCACGACGGCCCGGCCGGTGTAGGGCAGCGAGCATTCGTTGACGATCTTGTACGAGCCGTCCCGCGCGACGTGCTCCATCAGCACGATCACCCGCTTCGCGCCGTGGACCAGGTCCATCGCGCCGCCCATCCCCTTGACCATCTTGCCGGGGATCATCCAGTTGGCGATGTCACCTCTGGCCGAGACCTGCATCGCGCCCAGGATGGCCGCGTCGATCTTGCCGCCGCGGATCATCCCGAACGACGTGGCCGAGTCGAAGAACGACGCGCCCTTGCGCAGGGTGACCGTCTCCTTGCCGGCGTTGATCAGGTCCGGGTCCTCCTCGCCGTCGATCGGGTAGGCGCCCACACCGAGGATGCCGTTCTCCGACTGCAGGACCAGCTCCACGTCGTCAGCGACGTAGTTGGGCACCAGGGTCGGCAGGCCGATGCCGAGGTTGACGTAGGAGCCGTCGGTCAGCTCCGACGCCGCCCGGGCCGCCATCTCCTCGCGCGACCATCCCATCAGGACTCTCCCCTCGGGCGCACGGTGCGCCGTTCGATCCGCTTGTCGGCCGCCTGCTCGGGGGTCAGCGCGACCACGCGCTGCACGAACACCCCGGGCGTGTGCACGTCGTTGGGCTCGAGCTCGCCGGGCTCCACGAGGTGCTCCACCTCGGCGATGGTCACCTGCCCGCACATCGCCGCCAGCGGGTTGAAGTTGCGAGCGGAGTCGCGGTAGACCAAGTTGCCGTGCCGGTCGCCCTTCCAGGCCCGCACCAGCCCGAAGTCGGCGACGATCGCCTCCTCGAGGACGTACTCACGACCGCCGAAGTCACGCGTCTCCTTCGGCGGTGACGACACCACCACGTTGCCGTCGGTGTCGTAACGCCAGGGCAGCCCGCCCTCGGCGACCTGGGTGCCGCCGCCGGTCGCGGTGAAGAAGGCCGGGATCCCGCAGCCGCCTGCGCGCATCCGCTCGGCCAGGGTGCCCTGCGGCGTCAGCTCGACCTCGAGCTCACCGTGCAGGTACTGCCGGGCGAACTCCTTGTTCTCGCCGACGTACGACGAGACCATCCGGCGCAGCCGCTTGGCCATCAGCAGCCGGCCGAGCCCCCAGTCATCCACACCACAGTTGTTGGAAACGGCCTCCAGGTCGGTGGCGCCGCTCTCGAGCAGCGCCTCGATCAGGACCGACGGGATCCCGCAGAGACCGAAGCCGCCCACCGAGAGCGTCGCTCCGTCCCCGATGTCTGCCACCGCCTCGGCCGCACTGGCCACGACCTTGTCCACGAACGTCCTCCCGCACTCCTCGGTTGCCCGAAATCCTCTGCACCGTGCCCCACCCTAGCCACGCCCGCGCGGCCCGCCGTATGGGCTGGGCGCACACAAATCGGGGGCCCCACTAGGCTCCAACCGTGAGCGAACCCCAGACCCGCTCCGACTGGCCGCGCGTGAAGCTGCACGTCGTCACCGGCAAGGGCGGCACCGGCAAGTCGACCGTCGCGGCCGCGCTCTCCCTGGCACTCGCCTCCCACGGCAAGAACGTCCTGCTGTGCGAGGTCGAGGGCCGCCAGGGGATCGCGCGGATGTTCGACGTCGACCAGCTCCCCTACGAGGAGCGGCGGATCGCCGCGGGTCTGACCGGCGACGCCGGGACACCCGGCAACGTCTACGCGCTGCACATCGACGCGGAGTCCGCGCTCCTGGAGTACCTCGCGATGTACTACCGGCTCGGCCGCGCCGGTCGCGCCCTCGACCGTTTCGGCGTGATCGAGTTCGCCACCACGATCGCACCCGGCGTCCGCGACGTGCTGCTCACCGGAAAGGTCTTCGAGGCCGCCAAGGAAGGCCGGCGCGGCAAGAACACCCGCCAGTACGACGCAGTGGTGCTCGACGCGCCCCCGACCGGACGGATCGTCCAGTTCCTCGGCGTCAACAGCGAGCTGGCCGGACTGGCCAGGATGGGACCGGTCAAGACCCAGGCCGACACCGTGATGACGCTCTTCCGGTCGAAGCGGACGGTCGTCCACCTCGTCACCGTGCTGGAGGAGATGCCGGTCCAGGAGACCGCGGACGCCATCGCCGAGCTGCGGGAGGCCCGCCTGCCCGTCGGCGGCGTGGTCGTCAACCAGGTGCGGCCCCAGGATCTGGACAGCGCCGCTCTCGATGCGATCCGCGAGGAGACGGTCGAGGTCGAGGGCCTGGTGGCGGACCTGAAGTCGGCGGGCATCGAGGCCGGCGACGAGGTCGTGACCGGACTGCTCACCGAGGCCCGGGACCACGCGGAGCGGCGCGCCCTCGAGGACGCCCAGCGGGAGCTGGTGCGCGGGTTCGACGTACCCACCTACGAGCTGCCCCGCCTGCCCGGAGGCGCAGACCTCGGTGGCCTGTACGAGCTGGCGGCCGAGCTGAAGAACCAGGGAATGGCATGAACGACACCCACGAAGCCGCTCGCAGACCCGGTTCGGTCCGCTGGCGGCCGCCGCCTCGTCGGCGCCGGACCTGGACGTCGACGCCCTGCTCGACGACCCGGGGACCGGCATCATCGTCTGCTGCGGCTCGGGCGGCGTCGGCAAGACCACCACCTCCGCGGCGCTGGGCCTGCGGGCAGCCGAGCGCGGCCGCAAGGTCGTGGTCCTGACCATCGACCCGGCCCGGCGGCTGGCGCAGTCGATGGGGATCGAGGCACTGGACAACACCCCGCGTCCGGTCGAGGGCCTCGTCTGGGCCGACGGAGCCGGGGCCGCGCGGGACGGCGCGCCGCGGATGGACGCGATGATGCTGGACATGAAGCGCACCTTCGACGAGGTGGTGGAGAGCCAGGCCACTCCGGAGAAGGCGAAGCAGATCCTGGAGAACCCCTTCTACATCGCCCTGTCCAGCTCGTTCGCCGGGACCCAGGAGTACATGGCGATGGAGAAGCTGGGCCAGATCCACCAGCAGGCGAAGCGCGACGGGAGCTACGACCTGATCGTGGTGGACACCCCGCCGTCCCGCTCCGCCCTCGACTTCCTCGACGCGCCCGAGCGGCTCTCGAGCTTCCTCGACGGCCGGTTCATCAGGCTGCTGCTGGCTCCCGCGCGCGGCCCGGCCCGGATGATGACCGCCGGGGTCGGCCTGATCACCAACGCCATGACCAAGATCCTGGGTGCCCAGGTGCTGCGGGACATGCAGACCTTCGTGACGGCGTTCGACACCCTGTTCGGGGGGTTCCGCCAGCGGGCGCAGAAGACCTTCGAGCTGCTCCAGGCGGACGGTACGGCGTTCCTGGTCGTGGCGGCACCGGAGCGCGATGCGCTGCGGGAGGCGGCGTACTTCGTCGAGCGGCTCACCGAGGACCGGATGCCGCTGGCGGGGCTCGTGGTCAACCGCGCCAGTCCGGCGCCGGTCGGTGAGCTCTCCGCGGACGAGGCGATGGCTGCTGCCGCCCGGCTACGCAAGCAGGACGGGACAGACGCTCTCCGGAGGCCTGTTGCGGCTGCACGCCGACCGCACGCGCCTGGTCGAGCGCGAGGCGCGGCTGCGCGAGCGGTTCGCGGCGGCCCACCCCAAGGTCCCGACCGCGGTGGTGCCGGCCCTGGCCGGCGACGTGCACGACCTGACCGGCCTGCGCCGGGTGGGAGAGCTGCTGGCGGAGGGGTGAACCCTCAGACGGTCGCGGCGACCTTCTTGGCGCCCTTGGTCTCCTGCTCGCGAGCAGCCTCGAGCACGGCCCGCCAGGACGCGGTCGGCCGACGGCGAAGGAGGGCCCGGCGCTCACGCTCGGTCATGCCGCCCCACACGCCCCACTCGATCTGGTTGTCGAGCGCCTCGGCGAGGCACTCGGTGCGCACGGGGCAACCCGCGCACAGCTGCTTGGCCTTGTTCTGCTCTGCGCCCCGAACAAAGAGCTGATCCGGAGAGGCCTGGCGGCAAGCCGCCGACGGCGCCCAATTCTCTACCCACATGATGACGTCCCCATCCGTCCGATTTTCGGTGACGCCTGCTGGCGCCGTTCCGTTCCCCGAGAAGAAGGTAGATGAATCAACTACTTCGCCGTAAGACTCGATCAGCCCAGATCCCATGGCCCGATATGACTAGTCACGAGGCGTCACGAATGGGCCGGGGGCCACCCGCTCACGTACATTAAGAGCCATGTCCGTGCCTCCCGACGAGCGCCTGCCGACCGACCGCGTGCTCTCCCACCTCGGCGTCATGGCCGCGGTGGCCGCCGTGCTGGGTGTCGTCGTGGCCGGTCTGGCCATCCCCTTCGCGGGAGTGGTCGGACTCGCGGCCAGGGACGTCGCCCGCGGCATGGACAACCTCCCGACCGAGCTCGAGACCGAGGCACTGCCTCAGAAGACCCGGATCATCGACGCCGAGGGTAACGTGATCGCGGCGATCTATGACGAGAACCGCATCAATGTGCCGCTGACCCAGATCTCCAGGACCATGGTCAAGGCGATCGTGTCCATCGAGGACTCCCGCTACTACCAGCACGGCGCCCTCGACCTCAAGGGCACCCTGCGGGCCCTGATCACCAACCAGGCGAGCGAGGCCACGGTCCAGGGCGGTTCGTCGATCACCCAGCAGATGGTGAAGCTGACCCTGGTCAGCCAGGCCAACACCAAGGCCGAGCGCGAAGCCGCCACCGACGACACCTACGCCCGCAAGATCCGCGAGCTGCGCTACGCCATCGCCTTCGAGGAGAAGTACTCCAAGGACTGGATCCTCGAGCAGTACCTCAACCTCGCCTACTTCGGCGACGGCGCCTTCGGCGTGCAGGCAGCGGCCCGCCACTACTTCAACAAGAACGCGAAGGACCTCGACCTGCGCGAGTCGGCGCTCCTCGCCGGCCTGGTGAAGAACCCGACCGGCTACGACCCGACCAACTCACCGCTCGAGGCGAAGAAGCGCCGCGACGTGGTCCTCGACCGGATGGCCGAGCTCAACGTCGTCACCCGCGACAGGGCGGCCAAGGTCAAGCAGAGGAAGCTGGGGCTCGACGTCCAGCCCGCGCAGAACGGCTGTGTGCTCTCCCGCGCACCCTTCTTCTGCGACTACGTCCTCAACGTCCTGATGGCGGACGAGTCCCTGGGCAAGACCCCCGAGGAGCGCAAGAAGCTGATCCGGTCCGGTGGCCTCACCATCCGCACCACGATCGACCTGCGCTACCAGCGAGCGGCCGACAGGTCGGTCCGCTCACACGTCTTCCCGACCGACCAGGCGCTGGGCGGCCTCGCCATGGTGGAGCCCGGGACCGGCAACGTGAAGGCCATCGCCCAGTCGCGGCCGATGGGTCGCGAGAAGCGGAAGGGCCAGACCTATCTCAACTACGTCGTGCCCACCAAGTACGGCGACTCCGCCGGCTTCCAGGCAGGCTCGACCTTCAAGGCGTTCGTCCTCGCGTCCGCTCTGAAGAAGGGCATCGACCCGCGACACGACGCTGAGCGTGCCGTCGCAGGAGTTCATCCCGATGAACGACTACCGGACCTGCGACGGGCCCTACACCAGCACCGCGATCTGGGACCCGCAGAACTTCGACGGAAGTGCCGGCACGTTCGACCTCTACTCCGGCACCCAGCTCTCGGTGAACACCTTCTTCGCCAACCTGGAGCTGCTGACCGGGCTGTGTGAGCCCTACGAGCTGGCCAAGAGCATGGGCATCGACCTGACCGACCCGGACCGCGAGCGGGTCCCGTCGTTCACGCTGGGCGTGGTCAACACCAGCCCGCTGGAGATGGCCGAGGCCTACGCCACCTTCGCCGCCCAGGGCAAGCACTGCGCCTCACGCGCGATCACCGCGATCGAGGACTCCGCCGGGCACCTGCTCAAGGAGTACCCCTCGCGGTGCACCCAGGTGCTGGAGGCGAATGTCGCGAACACCGTCAACGACATCCTCAAGGGCGTCATGGAACCGGGCGGGTTCGGCTCCGCGATCTCGACCGTGCAGCCGGACGCCGGCAAGACCGGAACCACCCAGGACGGCAAGTCGGTGTGGTTCGTGGGCTACACCCCGAACCTCGCCACGGCCGCGATGATCGCCGGCGCCAACCAGGAGGGCCAGCCGATCCCCCTGGCCGGCCAGACCGTGGGTGGTTCCTTCATCGCCACCGCCAGCGGGTCCGGCATCGCCGGCCCGATGTGGGGCGACGCGATGAGCGTGATCGAGCAGTGGCTCGACGATGCGACGTTCACCCCGCCGTCGTTCGAGCAGCTCGAGGGCGCCACCGAATCCGTTCCCGACACCTACGGCATGAGTGTCACGACCGCGCAGCAGCAGCTCGAGAACGCGGGCTTCGTCGTCCTGGTCGCCAGCGACGAGGTCTACTCCAACTACCCCGCCGGCACGGTCGCCTACACCAGCCCGGGAGCCGACGACATCGCCTCACAGGGGGACCTGGTCACCATCTACCCCTCGATCGGCTACGTGCCCGCACCTCCGCCGCCCCCGTCCGGCGGCGACGGCGGCGGTAACGGCGGCGGTGGCGGCGGCGGCGGCGACGGCGGCGGCGGCGGCGGCGGCGGCGGCGGTGGCGGCGACCGGCCCGGCAACGGCAACGGCAACGGCCGGGGCAACGGCCGCGGCTGACCGATGCTCGGCCATTTGAGCCGAGCCCACTTCAAGACGGGACTGACGCCCGCCTCAGCGCATGGTTCAGGAACCAGCCCCGAGCCGGCTCCGCACCAGCGCGGCGACCGCGGCTCCGTCGGCCCGGCCCTTCACCTGGGGCTGGACCACTCCCATCACCTTGCCCATCGCCCGCATGCCTTCACCCTCGGCGCCGGTCTGCGCGATCGCCTCGGTGACGATCGCCTCGATGTCGGCGTCCGAGAGCGGCTCGGGCAGGTAGTCGGCGATCACCACGGCCTCGGCGCGCTCGCGCTCGGCCATCTCCGGCCGTCCGCCCTCGTCGAACGCGCTGGCCGCTTCCCGTCGCTTCTTGGCCTCGGTGGAGAGCACGCCGACGATGTCGTCGTCACTCAGCTCCCGGGCCTGCTTGCCCGCCACCTCCGCGTTGGTGATCGCCGAGAGCACCATGCGCAGGGTCGATGACCGGATCTCCTCCCGCGCCTTGATCGCCGCGGTGAGGTCGGAACGGAGCCGGTCCTTGAGAGCACTCATGGCGCGTCATTGTGGCAGCCTTGCGGCATGGCTCTCCCCCCGATTGCACGTGTTCTCGCGACGGGTGGGGTGGCCGCCGGCGCCGGGCTCACGGCGTACGCCGTCTGGGAGACGCGCGCATTCCGCCTCCGCGACGTGACCATGCCGCTGCTGCCGCCCGGACAGCCGAGCCTGCGCGTGCTGCACCTCAGCGACATCCACCTGACGCCGGGCCAGAATCGAAAGCAGGACTGGCTGGCCGGTCTCTGCGCCCACGACCCGGACCTCGTGGTCAACACCGGAGACAACATCGCCCACCCCGACTCCATCTCCCGCCTGCGTGACGCGCTGGGGCCGCTGCTCGACCTCCCCGGGGTCTTCGTCCTCGGCTCCAACGACTACTACTCACCCACATTGCGCAACCCCCTGCGCTACCTCCTCCCCGACAACGGCAAGCGACACACCAACAGCGCCCTCCTGCCCTGGCGAGAGCTCACGGACGTGTTCACCGGCTCCGGCTGGCTCGACCTGACCAACCAGCGTGCGTCGCTCAAGGTCGGGGGGACGACGTTCTCATTCGCCGGGGTCGACGACCCGCACCTGTGTTACGACCGGCTCGACGACGTGGCAGGCCCTGCCGATCCGGACGCCGACGTGCGAATGGGCGTCGCCCACGCGCCGTACCTGCGGGTGCTGGACCAGTTCGCGGCCGACGGGTACGACGCGATCCTGGCCGGCCACACCCACGGCGGCCAGGTGTGCGTTCCCGGCATCGGCGCGCTGACCACCAACTGCGACCTCGAGCCGGCCCGGGCCAAGGGCCTGCACCGTCACCCGGCACACTCGCGGCCCGGCGACCCGGGGTCGGCATGGCTGCACGTCTCGGCCGGGCTCGGCACCAGCCCCTACGCCCAGGTGCGGGTGGCCTGCCGTCCCGAGGCGACGCTGCTGACCCTCACCTCGCGCGGCTGATCGCCGGTCCCGACGCGATTGGAGCGGGGCGCGACCGCTCCGGTATGCTCGCCGTGCCCTGGCGGTGGTGCCCGACTCATCAATCGGTCGGGATCGAGACCAGGGCACTTTCGGGCTGTGGCGCAGCTTGGTAGCGCGCCTCGTTCGGGACGAGGAGGCCGCAGGTTCAAATCCTGTCAGCCCGACCCGGTGATCTCCGAGGAGATCGTGAGCGCGTCGATCCAAGGATCGGCGCGCTTGGTCGTTCCCGGTGCGCGCCGCCGGCGTTCTGGCAGACTTCGCGCCATGGCTGATCAGGATCGCGAGGAGCCGTCGCTGGAGCTCCCGTCCTTCGGGTTCCGCCGCAAGCGGGGCAAGAAGGCTCGCGCTGCTGCCGACGCCGAGACGGCTCCCCGGCCCGAACCGACAACGGAGCCCGGGCCGGAACCGGTCGCCGAACCCGAACCGGTCGCCGAACCCGAACCGGTCGCCGAACCCGAACCGGCAGACCGGCGCAACCCGAACCGGTCGCACAACCCGAACCGGTCGCCGAACCCGAGCCGAAACCGCGCCACCCGAGCCGGAACCAGCACAGCCCGAGCCGGCAGCAGCACCCGAGGCGACCCAGCCCGCGGCTGCGGCCGAGCCACAGCCAGCCCCGGAGCCGACCCCTGAACCCCCGACCGCGCCGATGCCGGTGGCTCGCGAGGAATCTGCCGATCAGCCCGCCGCACGCGAGGGAGCCTCCGGGGGCCCGCTGTTCGCCGACGAGACGCCCGCGACGGCCACCACCGTCGCCGCCACCGAGGAGCGGGTGGAGCCCGAGCCGGAGGTGGGCGGACGAAAGAAGCCGCGGCGGTCCTTCCGGCTGTCCATCGGGGCGATCCCCGGCGCCGTCGTCACCGGCATCCTTGTCGGCGCGGCGACCGTCGGTCTCACCTGGGGGTCGCTGCGGGTCTGCGAGCTCGTTCGGGGGGCGTCCTCCTGCGGAGGCACCGGTCTCCTCCTGCTGCTGCTGATCCTGGTGGCGATGATCTTCCTCGGCGCCGGCCTGCTGCGCTTCTTCGGCGTCGCCGACGCGGGCAGCACCAGCTTCCTCGCGGTCGGACTGCTCACCGTGGTGGTGCTGCTGTTCCTGGTGGACCTGCTCTTCAACTGGTGGATGATCATCGTCATCCCATGCGTCACCCTGCTCACCTACACGCTCTCGGCGTGGGTGACGTCGTCGTTCGTCGACAGCGGCCGGGACTGAGCCTCAGCCGAGATCGGCAGCAACCAGCTCGGCGATCTGCACGGTGTTGAGGGCTGCGCCCTTGCGCAGGTTGTCGTTGCTCACGAACAGCGCGAGGCCACGGTCGCCGTCGACACCGGGGTCCTGGCGCAACCGGCCGACGTAAGACGGGTCCTTGCCCGCGGCCTGCAGCGGCGTCGGGATGTCGGACAGCTCGACGCCCGGCGCGCCCCCCAGCAGCTCGCGCGCCCGCGCGACCGGCATGGGACCCGCGAACTCGGCATTGATCGCCAGCGAGTGGCCGGTGAAGACCGGCACCCGGACGCAGATGCCGGACACCTTCAGCTCGGGGATCCCGAGGATCTTGCGTGACTCGTTGCGGAGCTTCTGCTCCTCGTCGGTCTCCTCGAGCCCGTCGTCGACGATCGAACCGGCCATCGGCACGACGTTGTGGGCGATAGTGCGCGCGTACTTGACCGGCTCGGGGAACGCCACCGCCTCGCCGTCATAGGCCAGCTCGCGCGCCTTGTCGCCCGCGGCCGCAAGCTGGGCGGCCAGCTCGTCGACGCCCGCGACGCCGGACCCGGACACGGCCTGGTACGTCGCCGCGATCAGCCGCACCAGGCCCGCGTCGTCGTGCAGCGGCTTGAGGACCGGCATCGCGGCCATGGTGGTGCAGTTCGGGTTGGCGATGATCCCCTTGCGGGCCTCGCGGATCGCCTCGGGGTTGACCTCGGAGACCACCAGCGGGACGTCGGGGTCCATCCGGAACGCCGAGGAGTTGTCGACCACGACGACGCCGGCCTCGGCGTACCGCGGAGCAAGCGCCCGCGAGGTGGACGCGCCGGCGGAGAACAGCGCGATGTCGAGCCCGGTCGGGTCGGCGGTCGCGGCGTCCTCGACCGTGATCTCGCGCCCCGCGAAGGGCAGGGTGGTGCCGGCCGAGCGGGCTGAGGCGAAGAAGCGCACCTCGTCGGCGGGAAACTCCCGCTCGGCGAGGATCTGCCGCATGGCGACGCCCACCTGCCCGGTGGCGCCGACGATCCCGATGCGAAGGCTCATCGGCCCGTCCCGCCGTAGACGACGGCCTCCACCTCGGATGCGTCGAGGTCGAACGCGGTGTGGGTTGCCTGGACGGCGGCGTTGATCTGGGCCTCGTCGACGATCACCGAGATCCGGATCTCCGAGGTGGAGATCATCTCGATGTTGACGCCCGCGGAGGCGAGCCCGGCGAAGAACTTCGCGGTGATGCCCGGGTGGGACCGCATGCCGGCGCCGATCAGCGACACCTTGCCGATCTGGTCGTCGTAGAGCAGCTTGTCGTAGCCGACCTCGTCCTGGATCCGGGCCAGCGCGGCCATGGCCGTCTGGCCGTCCTCGCGGGGCAGGGTGAACGAGATGTCGGTGAGACCCGTCGCGGCGGCAGAGACGTTCTGGACGACCATGTCGAGGTTGACCTCGACCGAGGCGAGGGCCTCGAAGATCCGGGCTGCCTCGCCCACCTTGTCGGGCACGCCGACGACCGTGATCTTGGCTTCGCTCCGGTCGTGGGCGACTCCGGCGATGATGGCCTGTTCCATCTCTTCTCCCTCAGCGGGTGGGGATGATCCAGGTGCCTTCCTTCTGGCTGAAGGAGGAGCGCACATGGACGGGCATGTCGTAGCGGCGGGCGTACTCCACGCAGCGGAGATGGAGGATCTTGGCCCCGCAGGCCGCCATCTCGAGCATCTCCTCGGTGGAGACGCGGTGGAGCTTGCGGGCCGTCGGGACGATCCGCGGGTCGGCGGTGAACACACCGTCGACGTCGGAGTAGATCTCGCACACCTCGGCCCCGAGCGCCGCCGCCAGGGCTACGGCGGTGGTGTCGGAGGCCCCGCGGCCGAGGGTGGTGATGTCCTTGGTGTCCTGCGAGACGCCCTGGAAGCCGGCGACGATCGCGATCGCGTCGTCCTTGAGGGCGTTCTCGATCCGGCCCGGCGTGATGTCGATGATCTTGGCCTTGCCATGGGCCGAGTCGGTGATGACGCCGGCCTGCGAGCCGGTGAACGACTGGGCCTTGTGACCGAGCTGCGCGATCGCCATCGCCAGCAGCGCCATCGAGATCCGCTCTCCGGCCGTCAGCAGCATGTCGAGCTCGCGGGGCGGGGGCAGCGGCGTCACCTGCTCGGCGAGGTCGCGGAGCTCGTCGGTGGTGTCGCCCATCGCGGACACGACGACGACCACATCGTGTCCCGCCTTGCGGGTCGCCACGATGCGCTGTGCGACCCGCTTGATGCCGGTCGCGTCGGCGACCGACGAGCCGCCGTACTTCTGCACGACAATGCCCACTGGTCAGTTACCTCTGCTGATCGGCGGCAAGGAGCCAGAGTTTACCGGGGCGCTGACGGGTCGGCCTCCAGCATCTCAATCGCCGCGGCCACCTGTTCGTCCTCGCCCTCGATGTCGGCGTCGAGCCGGTCGTGGGCGACGACGGACAGCAGCGCGTTGAGGGCCGCCCCGGCGAGGTTGCCCCAGGACGAGACGTAGGAGAACTGCCACCACCACAGCGCCTCGTCGACGTTGCCGAGGCGGTAGTGGCGCAGGCCGTTCTCGAGGTCGGTGGCGATGCTGGTCAGGTCGTCGGAGAGCTGGCTCTCCACGAGCTCCGGGACGTAGGGGTCGAACACCAGGCTGTAGGTGTCGATGCTGTCGAGCATCTCGGCCAGGCGCAGCCGCATCTCGTCGATGTCGGGCTCCGGCCCGACGTCGGGTTGGTACTCGGCCCGCGGTGCGAAGTCACGCTGCGCGCCGAGCCGGGCGCCGGCGAGCAGGACCTGGCTGATCTCCAGCAGCAGCAGCGAGATGGCGCGGCCGACGTCGCCCTCGCGGGCGATGGCCTGGAGGGCGATCAGGAAGCTCTCGACCTGGTCGGCGATCTGCTGGGCGAACTCCCGGGTCTCGCCGTCAAGCTTCTGTGGCTCATTCATTCTGCGGATCGCCTCCCTGCGAACGCCCTCCCCAAGGTGACCTCGTCGGCGTACTCGAGGTCACCGCCTACCGGCAGTCCACTCGCCAACCGCGTCACGCGCAACCCGATTGGCTTGAGCAATCGGGTGAGGTAGGTCGCGGTGGCCTCCCCTTCGAGGTTGGGATCCGTGGCGAGAATGACCTCCGTGACCGTGCCGTCGGCCAGCCGCGTCATCAGCTCCCGCATCCGCAGCTGGTCGGGGCCGACGCCGTCGATCGGGGAGATCGCCCCGCCCAGGACGTGGTAGCGCCCCCGGAACTCACGGGTCCGCTCGATGGCCACCACGTCCTTGTACTCCTCCACGACGCACAGGACCGTGGCATCGCGGCGGGGATCACGACAGATCCGGCACTGGTCGTCCTCGGAGACGTTGAAGCAGATGTTGCAGAACTTCACCTTCGCCTTGACCTCGACCAGGATGTCCGCGAGCCGGCGTACGTCGGTGGGCTCGGCCTGCAGCAGGTGGAACGCGATCCGTTGCGCGCTCTTGGGACCGACGCCGGGCAGTCGTCCCAGCTCGTCGATCAGGTCCTGGACGATCCCTTCGTACACCCCGGCCTCGCGATCTAGCCGAGCCCGGGCAGACCGCCACCCCCGAGGGGCCCGAGCGCCTCCTGGGCCAGCGCGTCGGCCTGGGCCTTGGCGTCACGGTAGGCGGCGACGATCATGTCGCCGAGGTCGGAGAGGTCGTCGACGTCGCTGCCGTCGAACCCGCCGGCCTTGATCTGGACCCCGGTCAGGTCGCCGACACCGTTGACGGTGACGGTGACCGCACCGCCGGCCACCGTCCCGTCGACCGTGGTATCGGTCAGCCGGGCCTGGGCGTCCTGGAGCTGTTGCTGCATCTGCTGCGCCTGCTGCATGAGGGCGTTCATGTCGAAGCCCCCTCCGCCGGCTCCGCCTCCGCCGAGAGCATCGAACGGGTTCTGGGTCATGGTCGCCTCACTTGGTCGTCGTGGGTGGTCACTGGGCAGGTCACTTGTTCGGGGTCTCCTCGATCACCTGGGCGCCCAGCTCCCGCTGGAGCAGCTCGGTGGTGTCGACCCCGCCGGCATCGGCGTCCGGGTCGTCGGGGTGGGCGTCGGCGTCCCTGGCGCGGGGGTCCTCGGGCGGCTCGCCCTCTCGGGTCCGGGAGATCGCCCCTCGCGCGGCGGCCACGGCGCTCGGGTCGGCCGGGCGGGAAGCCGGCTTCGAGGCCGGCGGCCGCTCTGGTGCGGGACGCCGGCTCCGGTGCGGCGGCCTCTACGTCGTCCGCCGACGAGGTCGTGGCGGCCAGGGGCCTCGGCAGCCGTCGCCCGTGATGGTGCGGTGGCGGGCGGGGCGGAGGTTGCCGCGTCGGGTCGTGCACCTGGGTCGACGATCGCGTCGACCTTCCAGTCCATCCCGACGACGTCGATGGCGGCCTGGCGCAGGATCTCGTCGCAGCCACCGTTGATGAAGGAGTCACGGGCGCCGGCGTTGTTGAAGCCGAGGACCAGGGTGTTGCCCTCGACGCCGATGACCTGGGAGTTCTGGGTGAGGTGCATCCAGGCCACCCGCCGGCGGAGCTTGGTCGCCTCGACGATGTCGGGCCACAGGCGGCGTACCTCGACCAGGGTCAGAGCACCCGCCGAAGCGGTCTCGGCCGGCTCTGCAGGCGCCGGTGGTGGGACGGGCGCTGGCGGCGGGACGGGCACTGCCTCCTGTCGCGGGGCAGCGGGCGTGGGCACCTCGTGGCGGGACACCTCGACGGGCGCCTCGGGCGCGGCTGGGGTCGGGTCCGGCCGCGGGACCGGCGGCGCACTCGCCTCGGCGACCGGCTCCACGGGGTGCTCGCCGGGCGGCGGTGGCGGCGTGCTGACCGCAGCCTGGCTCGGGCGCGCCACCGCTGATGGCAGCGCGCTTCTCCAGCCGGTCGATCCGCGCCATCAGCCCGTCGGTGCCGTGATCGGCTCCGGGCAGCAGCACGCGGGCGCAGATCAGCTCGAGCAGCAGCCGCGGCGCGGTCGCGCCCCGCATCTCGGTCAGGCCGGCGGCGACGAGGTCGGCGGCCCTGCTCAGCTCGGCGCCGCCGAACCGGGCCGACTGCGCCACCAGCCGCTCGCCCTGGTCGACGGAGACGTCGATCAGGCCCGTCGCGGGAGCGTCGGGGACGGCCGCCACGATGACGAGGTCGCGCAGGCGCCGCAGCAGGTCCTCCGCGAAGCGTCGGGGGTCCTGACCGGTCTCGATCACCCGGTCGACCACCTCGAACACGGCGGCACCGTCGCCGGCCGCGAAGGCGTCGACCACGTCGTCGAGCAGGGAGTCAGGGGTGTAGCCCAGCAGGCCGGTCGCCAGCACGTGGGTCACGCCCTCGGGCCCGGCGCCGCCGAGGAGCTGGTCGAGGACCGACAGGCTGTCCCGCGCCGAGCCGCCGCCGGCGCGCACGATCAGCGGCAGGGCGGCCGGCTCGATCGCGACGCCTTCCTTCTCGCACAGCTCGGAGAGGTAGGCCGACAGCAGGCGCGGCGGGATCAGCCGGAACGGGTAGTGGTGGGTGCGGGACCGGATCGTCGGGAGCACCTTGTCGGGCTCGGTGGTGGCGAAGATGAAGCGCAGGTGGGGCGGCGGCTCCTCGACGAGCTTGAGCAGGGCGTTGAAGCCCTGCGTGGTCACCATGTGGGCCTCGTCGATGATGTAGACCTTGTACTTGCTCTTCACCGGCGCGAAGAACGCCTTCTCCCGCAGGTCGCGGGCGTCGTCGACGCCGCCGTGGGAGGCCGCGTCGATCTCGATCACGTCGATCGACCCCGAGCCGTCCCGGGCGAGGTCGCGACAGCTGTCGCACTCACCGCAGGGATCCGCGACCGGTGCCTGCTCGCAGTTGAGAGCCCGCGCGAGGATCCGCGCGGAGGTGGTCTTGCCGCAGCCTCGAGGGCCCGAGAAGAGGTAGGCGTGGTTGACCCGGTTGTTGGCGAGCGCGGCTCGCAGCGGTGCCGTCACGTGCTCCTGCCCGATGACGTCTGCGAACGTCTCGGGCCGGTGGCGCCGGTACAACGCGAGGGGTGACTCCACGCCTGAACCCTAACCATCCGCTCCGACACCTGGTAACCGGTCTTCCCGGGCGCTCGCCCCGCTCCCGACTCTCACTCCCGGGGCGGCGGGCGTGGGGTGACGAGCCGGTCGCGGGTGGCGCCGGGCGGTGGCAGGAAGGTGGCGACGCCCCCCGGGTCCAGCTCGCGCACCTGATCGCACATCGCCTCGAGAGCACTGGGCACACAGCCGGTGCCTGCGGCGCCGGTGGAACCTCGAGGGTGCCGGCATGAGGAAACGCAAGCAGCCGCCACCGACGGTTTTCGGCGCCTGCTCCCCGGCTGTGGAAACGCCGTACCCGAACCCGTCCTGTGGGCAGAAAAGGCCCCCCGCGTACCCGGCAGAGCTCGCTTACCCTTGCTGCCTTCCGGCCCTGGGGGAGTTCGGCAAGATGCCGCCACGCGGGGGGTTGCGGACGAGTGTAGGTGAGCCGCACGGGAGCGCCAACGCGGGGCGAGGCCGGATTTCACCCGCCCGTCGACCGACCGGTACTCTCCTCCGCGGAGGATTCGCCTAGTGGCCTATGGCGCTCGCTTGGAAAGCGGGTTGGGTTAACAGCCCTCGCGGGTTCGAATCCCGCATCCTCCGCCAGACGAATCTTGCCAGCGCCCTATCCCTTGAGGCAGCAGGCTGCGGACGCGTCGAGCGTCCGCAGCCGGCAAGCAGCTCAGGCGGGTCGGCAGCTGAACTGCTGCACGAGGGCGCGGATCTGCTTCCCGAACGCCTCCTCCTCGGCGGCGTTGTCGGCGCGGTTCACGATGGCAAGCTTCAGGTCGGCGACGGCGCCGCGGAGCTCCTGCCGCTCTGCGGCGGTGAAGCTCGCGCCTCCTCGGCGCTGCTCGGTGAGCGCCAGGATGGCCGCGGCCAGGGCCTTGCCCTCCACGCGGGTCTCCGCGTCGCTCTGCTTCCGGGCGAGCGCAGAGATCTGCTTGCCGAGTTCGTTTCGCTCGTCCGCAGTGTCCGCACGGGCGCCACGGAAGGTGCGCAGGCTCTCCACCAGCGCGAGCCTGGTGGCCGCGCGGGCGCTTTCCGACCGGACGTCGTCCTGGATGGATGCCACGAAGTCGGCGACCATCGCGCGAACCTCGGCCCCGGGCCGACAGGTCTCGGCGGCGGCCGCCGGACCGGCGATCAGGCCGGGCGCCAGCAGTGCGGCGGAAAGGAAGGCGGCAGTGATTCGGGTCTTCATCTTGGGCTCCTCTGTGTCGTTTCCTCAACTGGTGGATCGCGATCGAGCGGGTGCGCCGGCGGCGGTTCTTGGGACGACGCCGCTCCGGCGGCTGCAGGCGTAGCGGGCTTCGGAGAGTCGCGGCGCGGGTCCTGAGCGCTTCCGCCCGGATGGTCGGTGGGGGCAACGGACGGGGTCGAGTCCGGGTCGTCGGGCGGCGTAGCAGGGGGGTCAGCGGGCGCAGTGGCAGGCGCAGCGCCCGGCGGGGCAGGTGTCACGGGGGTGTGCGACTGCTGCGTGCCACCGTGGCCGGCCGGCTCGGGCAAGGGCTGGGCGTGTGCGGTCGACGGCGAGCCGTGATGGTCTTCCGCCTTCGTTCCGGGGTCGTGAGCGTCGGGTCCCGGTGCCGGCGTACCCGCTTGTTTGTCGACCGGCCGCGGCGAGTCAAGCTCCTCGACCGGGAGTGCCATCGAAGGTCGTTGTCGTTCGGGCAGCTCGGCACCGCGGCGATCCGTGGTGGCGCCTCGCTCGATGAAGGGTCCGGCGTCCGGCACCGAGAGGCCGACCTTCTCGAACCACTTGTGCGCGAAGTGCTGAGCCTGGTCGGGCAGCACACCGGTGGCCGCGGCGGCCGCCGTCCCGCTCGTGAGGAACAACCCCACGCCCACCGCCACGGCGCCGGCGCCGCGTCGAAACCGGGCACTGTCGACACCGTGACGCCCGAGGCGGTGCCGTTCCCGGAACGCCTCCAGCGCCGCCCGCTCTCCTGGCAGGTCCTGACCCACGAGCGCGGGCGCGGCGGCGGCGTCCAGCAGCACCCAGACCCCGGGGTCGGGTCTGCCGTCGCCGCGCTGTTCGGTCACCACACCTCTAGATCGTCAGCCGCTCCGGATTTGTTACTGGCGCCCGGCCGTGGGCCTCGGGCGGGAGGATCGGCGGGCGTTCACAGGTCCGCCGCGTCGGCTTCGACGGTCACCATCGCACCCAGTCGCCGCAGCCCTCGATGTGTGGCCACCCGGACACTTCCCGCGCTTCGGCCCAGCACCTCGGCCGTGAGCTGCACGTCGAGTCCGGCAACGTGCCGAAGGAAGACCGCTTCCCGCTGCTCGACCGGCAGCAGGCTCAGCAGGTGGACGGCCCGTGAGGTATCCCGACTCTCCTTGAACGTGACCTCGACATCGGACGCAGCGTCCTCGAGGTCGCCGCGAAGAGCGTGCGGGTCATCGCAGAGCACCTCGCCACGCGTCAGCCGTCGCTGCGCATCCACCACTCGCCTGCGTCCGATGGTGAAGACCCAGGCTCTGAACCCCGACTCGTCACCGACGAACCGCCCCAGGCCGCCCACCACGTTCAGCCAGGTCTCGGCGGCGCAGTCCTCAGCGAGCGGTCCGGCGAGCGTCCGGAGGTAACGCAGCAGCAACGGCTGGACCGATCGGAACAGCATCCCGAACGCAATCTCGTCCCCGGCCTTCGCGGCCAACAGTCGACGCTCGAAATCGGACACTGCCTTCCCCGTCCTGCACCTTCAGTCCCAGCAGAATGATGATCCAGACGCGCCTTCGACGTCTTGCTTTTGACCGACATTGCCGTGGAACGCAGGGTGCGGTAGCAGTTGATGGTGGGAACACACTGGCCGGACGTGATCCTGGTCAACGGACCGTCGAGTGCGGGCAAGACAACGCTGTGCCGCGGCCTGCAGGAGGCAATCGCCCATCCCTACCTGTGCATAGGCTTCGACGACTTCGTCTTCACGGCGGCCGAGCGCTACTACCTCGGCGCCGACACCGCCGAGCAGTCGCACCAGGACCGGTTCACCGCGGACGGAGTGCGGATGGTCGTGACCTCTGCGCCGGACGAGCCCCGCGCGATCGACGCGGTCTTCGGGCCGGTGTTTCGTTCGCTCATCGACGGGATGGCGCCGGCGGTCCGCGCGCTCGTCGATGCGGGAAGCTCGGTCATCTTCGACCACGTCCTGCACGACCGGGAGATGTACGTCAGCATCCGAGCAGCTTCGAGGGCCTCGACGTGTTCACGGTCGGCGTCGTCTGTCCGGTGGAGATCCTGGAGGCGAGAGGCCTCCCGTGGCGACCGCGTGCTCGGACGGGCGCGGGGCTGGCTGAGGTCGTCCACCGTTCTGCGAGTACGACGTCGTCGTCGACACCGGCATAACGACCCCCGGTCGTGCGTCGACCGGGTGCTCGAAGCCCTGGCCTCGCGCTCGTAGGGCGGAAAACCTGCCGTGCGGAGTAGCGTGTGCTGCAGGCCAACGGCACGCGTGAGGAGACCACCGATGCCCGTCCCGACGCCCGTCCGCACGATCCTGCTGACCCTGGGACTGCTGGCCTCCGGACTCGCGGCTGGAGCCGCGGCACCCCCGTCGACGTCCGCCCAACCCGCGCCCGCGACACCCACCGCGCCGGCTGCCCGGGTGGTGCCGGCCGGCTTCACGCAGCAGACGGTGATGCGGCGGCTCACCCGAGGAACCGACATGGCCTTCACGCCCGACGGGCGCCTCTTCGTCACCCTCAAGAGCGGCGTGGTGCGCTACCGGCGTTCGAACGGCTCGGTAGGGACACTGCTGAACTTCAGCGACAAGGTCAACGACACCGGCGAACGCGGACTCCTCGGGATCGCCGTGGACCCCCGGTTCCGGACCAACCACCATCTCTTCCTCGTCTACACCCACCGGGCCACAGCCACACGGCCCATCCAGAACCGGCTGGTCAGGGTCACCGTCCGCAACGGCAGGCTGGCGCCGGGCAGCGAGCGGCTGCTGTTCCGGTTCGACGGCCTGCGCGCCACGAACCACGTCGGCGGTTCGGTCCAGGTCGGCCGCGACGGGAAGCTGTACGTCTCCCACGGCGAGAACGCGCGCGATGCGCAGGCGCAGTCACTGGGCAGCCTGCTCGGCAAGATCGTGCGGTTGAACCGGGACGGCACGATCCCGACCGACAACCCGTTCTTCGCCCGCGCCAACGGCCGCAACCGCGCGATCTGGGTCCGCGGTCTGCGCAACCCCTTCAAGTTCGCCTTCGACCCCGGCGCGCCCCGCGGCTTCATCAACGACGTCGGGGCGCGGACGTGGGAGGAGATCAATCGGCTGGGCAAGGGTCGGAACTACGGCTGGCCGCGCCAGGAGGGCCCCGAGAACGGCCCTCGGTTCACCCCACCGGTCTTCGCCTACCGGCACGGGGGCACTGGAACCACCGGCTGCTCGATCACTGGCGGCGAGTTCTACCGGCCGGCGCGCCGGAACTTCCCGGCCCGCTTCGTCGGTGACTACTTCTTCGCCGACTTCTGCAACGGGTGGGTACGTCGCTACGACCCCGGTGCCGACCGGGCGACCCGGTTCGCCACCGGGCTCGGCTCACCGGTGGACCTGGAGGTCGGTCGACTCGGTGCGCTGTACGTGCTCGTCCACGGCAGCCCGGGCCGCGTGGTGAGGATCCGGTTCACCGGGTGACGGCACGACCGTCCTGGCATCCCGGACTGGTCCACCCCGAGGCCGACACCGACCGGTCGGGCCATTGACCGCACATCCCCGGCGGGGGCTTGATGGAGACATCGAGATGCGTCGGCCGCCTGACACCTCCAACCCCGTCCGGCCGACGCGGCTGGGAGTGCCGCATGAGTGCCGTGACCAACGAGATCATTCGCGCCGGGCGGTTCACCCCGGCTACGTCGCTACCAGAAGTTCGCCTACGCCTGTGCGGCGCTGCTGCTGGCCAGCGGCTTGTTCCACGGGTTCGTGTTCCTCATCGACGGAGGCTCGTGGGAGGGGCCGGTGTCGTGGCGCAAGCCGATCGTGTTCGGGCTCTCGTTCGGCATCGTGCTGCTGACCATGAGCTGGATCGCGGGGCTCATGCGGATGCGGAACGTCACGGGCTGGATCGTCATGGGCGTCCTCTCCGTGGCCTCCGTGCTCGAGGTCTTCCTGATCACCATGCAGAGGTGGCGGGGCGTGGCCTCGCACTTCAACGAGTCGACGGACCTCGACGCCACGGTCTTTGGTCTGATGGGCACGCTCGTCACGTTCGTGGCCGCGACGACCGTCTTCATCGCGATCCGCTCGTTCTGGCCGATGGAGGCGCCCGCCAGCCTCGCCTGGGCGATCCGGATCGGCCTGGTACTGCTGCTGGTGAGCCAGGCGGTCGGGGTGCAGATGATCTCCGAGGGTGGCAACACCTTCGGCGCGGCCGGGGCGCTGAAGGTGCCCCACGCGTTCACCCTGCACGCCTTGCAGGTGCTTCCGGCACTGGCGCTACTGCTGGTGATCGCTGAGTTCACCGAACGCCAGCGGCTGGAGATCGTCGCGCTCGGTGGGATCGGCTACGGGTTGCTGATCGGCTCGACCATGGTGCAGGCGTACGCCGGTCTCGCACCGCTGGACCCGAGCAACCTCGCCACCTCACTGGCAGCCTCCGGGCTCGTCGTTCTCGCCGTCTGCCTGGGCATCACGCTGCGCGGTATCGCGCACCACGTGCATCCTCCGACGCGTCCGCGCCACCTGCCCGGCCCGGTGACCTGAGCCGACCGGCGGGACCAACGGGCGCCGGGCCCACCCCCACGGGAAGGTTCAGCTACAGGCTCCGAACGATCGCGGCGCCGGCCACGAGGAGAACGGCGAGCGCGAGGCCACCGACGATGGTGCGCCCTGACCACGCAAGCTCCATCTCGCGTCCGTCCGGCGCTCCCATGATGAAGGCGGTCACCAGCCGGCGGCGGCTGAACGAGTACGCCTCAACGAGGTCCTTCCGGGTCGTCATCCTTCGGTCAGCCCCTGACCGCGGCGAAGATCCCCGTCGCGACCACGAGCAGGGGCGGCAGAGCCATCAGGGCAGCACTCTCGGCGAGGTCGCCCGCCCGTCCCCATCGCGCGGATGGTGGGGACGGCAGAAGGGTGACCACGAACAGCAGCGCACCGGTCGTCACCAGGACCACGGCTGCCACCGAGCGCCACCCGGGGTGCAGCCAGAGCATCGATACCGCCACCGAAGACAGCCCGGCAATACCTGCTACCAGGCCGAGCAGCACTTGGGTGCGGGCGCGGTGCTGGCGCGTACGGAGCATGACCACCAGACAGCTCCCGACCGCGAGCAGCGTGCCACATAGCCCGAGGGACACCGCGAACGGCGCGAGGCATACCAACAGCAGCCCCACGGCAGCGGACACCGCAGCCAGGATCTGGTGTGCCGTCCGCAAGTCTGCCCCGACTCGATCAGGGTCGACGACGTCGGGATCGGCGGTGACGTCCTGCAAGGAACGAAGCTGTTGGACCGTCGTGTGAGTGGCATTGAGCGCCAGCCACGGCAGGATGCTGCCGACCATGACCACACCAGCCAACGTGGTGGTCAGCACCACGGCCGGCCCGAAGGGACCAATGCGAATGATCAGGCCGCTGGCAAGGATGAGCGCGCCCACCACCAGAGGCGGGATCATCAGGGTGCGACCATCGCCCAGTCCGACCAGACAGACCAGACCAGCGACCGTCACCCCGGCGCCGGCGTACGCCACGGGCAGGCCGAACAGGGGGCCGTCGCGAGCGAGCGTGAACCCGGCGACGGTGGCGTAGACCGCTCCCGTCCACGCCAAGACCACCGCGTTCTCCACCTCGCGCTGGACACGGGAGACGACGATCGCGCTGGTTGTCAGGACGAGGGCGCCCGCCGCCGCGGCTGCACACGCAAACCCGGATGGCTGGAGGAAGAGTGCGACGGCGCCGAGCGTCATCAGTAGCGCGGCGGCCGTCACCGCCGCGCGACGTCCCGCGACCCGCGGCCAGGGCTCGAGGTCGCGTTCGACGATGTCGGCCATCGCCTCCACGACGTCGTCGTAGACACGCGGGGGCACATCGTCCACGCCGGCGGCCACCGTGAGGAGGCCGCCGTCTTCGATGCCCTGTACGGCGAGACCGGCATCATCGGCCAGGACCCGACCCCCTGCGGTGATGAGGCGATAGTCACCGTGCACTGTGCCCGGATCGAGAACCCCGACGCTGCGCGCCAGCTCGGGCACCAGTTCCGCGACAGGTACGGCGCCCGGCAGCACCAGGTCGACCCGGCGGGTCTGCGACGTCACGGTCACGCGGACCAGGCCAGAAGCGCTCATGCGGGGTCAGCCGCCGAACGAGGCCGCGCCTCGGCGGTCGGCGGCTGCGTACTCGGCGTTCGACTGCTGGACCGAGTGGCCGGTCTGGTCGAGCACGTCCTTCATCTCCAGGATGGCAGCGTCCCACTTGGCCTTGGCCGTGGCGTAGGCCTGCTGGGCGTTACCGACCCAGTCGCTGCGCAGCGGGGCCAGCTCGCTCTCGAGCCGGTTGAGCCGGTCGTCGATCTCCTTGACGGTGGCGTAGAGGTCCTGCGCGGCGGTGTCGAGACCGGCGTGGTTGACGCGAAGTCCGTCGAAGCTCATTTCGTTTGCTCCTCGAGTCCGTGTGAGTCAGCCGAGACGGCTGGTGGTGCGGGAGTAGTTGACCGACTGGGCCTCGTCGGTGGTGACGTTGTCGCGCTCGGTGCTGGTCAGCGAGTTCTCGAACTCGTTGAGCGCCTGCACGATGACCTTCTGCTTCTCGGTCCAGGCCTGGTGCAGCGTGAAGAACGCCGTCCCGCCGGCACCCTGCCAACGACCACGCAGGCCCTGAACCTGGCCGTCGAGCTTGTTGCTCATGCGGTCGAAGTCGACCTTTGCTCCGGCCACCAGCGCGGCGCTCTTGCTGAGGGTGCCGGCACCCTGCCCCATCTCTGCAGACATGTCGCCTACTCCTTCTACTCCGTGGCGGCCCGTCGCCGCCCGGGGACGACCTACCCGCAGCAGGAGGCAGGAAACACGGCATCGAGCCAGCTGTGGACATGGAGCCGCTCCTCCACAGGTCCGGGGATCGGAGGTGGTCGCTGCGCCCAGAGCCGCCTAGCGTCGTGCGGACCATCGACCACGGGGGGCAACCTTTGAGTACGGCGCTGCGGGGCGCCCGGCTCAACGAGCCGGAGCTCCCGACCGGGCAGATCGTGCTCCAGCCGCCGCCCCAGATCGAGCAGCACGAGGGCGCCAGCGGCGTCCTGATGAACGCCATCCCGATGCTCGGCAGCCTGGGGTCGATCGTCCTGGTGGCCACCATGAGCTCGCGCACCGGCGGTCGCAGCTACATCGCCGCGGGCATGTTCCTCTTCGCCACCGTCGGCTTCATCATCGTCCAGCTGGACCGGCAGCGGAAGCAGCGGGCGCAACAGGTGACGGGCTCGCGCACGGAGTACCTGCGCTACCTCGCCAACGTGCGCGAGGTGGCGCGGGACGCCGCCGACCAGCAGCGACGGGCCCTGACCTGGCACCACCCAGAGCCGTCCGCCCTCCCGTCGCTCGCGGAGGAACGGTCCCGGGTGTGGGAGCACGGCAGCTCCGACCCCCACTTCCTGCACGTCAGGTACGGCGTCTGCGCCCAACCGCTGTCCCTCGAGCTGGTCCCGCCAGAGAGCGCCCCCATCGACCAGGTCGATCCGGCCGCCGCGTCGGCGCTGCACCGGCTCCTCGTCGTCCACCGGCTCCAGCCCGACCTGCCGGCCAGCATCGACCTGAGGGCCTTCGACCGGATCGAGCTGTGCGGCCCGGAGGAGCCGGCCCGCGCGCTGGCCCGGGCGATCCTCTGCTCCGCGGCTGCGTTCCACGCCCCCGAGCACCTGGTGATCGCGGTGCTTGCGACCGAGCAGAACCTCGCGCACTGGGACTGGCTGAAATGGCTGCCGCACGCCCAGAGCGCCCAGCAGTCGGACGCGGTGGGGCCCAGCCGGATGATCACCACGTCGCTGGCCGAGGTGGCCGCGCTGCTGCCGCCCGACCTCAGCGACCGTCCGCGGTTCGGCGCCGAGGAACGCCCGGCCTCCCCCCACATCCTGCTGGTGACCGACGCCGCCCGCCTGTCTCCCGGCAACCACGTCCTCCCGCCCGACGGGCTGCACGGCGTCACCGTCCTCGACCTGCCGACCCGCTGGGACGAGCTCGAGGACCCCACGCGGCTGCGGCTCCAGCTCGACACCATCCCTGACGACAGCGACACCCGGGGCGGGAAGGCCCCGGTGACCGCCATCCGGCTGCGCGAGGAGCCGATCCGGGCCATGGCCGACCAGTGCGACCTGGCCACCGCGGAGGCTTTCGCCCGACGCATCGCCCCGTTGCACACCGCGACCGCGGGTCCGACCGAGACGTCCTCGGGCGAGATCACCGGCCCCACCGACCTCTTGGACCTGCTCGGCCTGGGTGATGTCCACTCGTTCGGCGCCCTCGGCGGCCTGGCGGCACCGCCCCGTCCGCGACCGGCTCCGCGTGCCGATCGGGCTCGGCGAGGGTGGGGCGCCGGTCCACCTCGACATCAAGGAGTCGGCCCAGCAGGGCATGGGTCCGCACGGACTGGTGATCGGGGCGACCGGCTCCGGCAAGTCGGAGCTCCTGCGCACGCTCGTCCTGGGCCTGACGATGACCCACGCGCCCGAGCACCTGAACCTCGTCCTCGTCGACTTCAAGGGCGGCGCGACCTTTGCCGGCATGTCCGGGATGCCGCACGTGTCGGCCCTGATCACCAACCTCGCGCAGGAGCTCACCCTGGTCGACCGGATGCAGGACGCCCTGTCCGGCGAGATGGTCCGCCGCCAGGAGCTGCTGCGGCGGGCCGGCAACTTCGCGTCGGTCCGCGACTACGAGAGGGCCAGGGCAGCCGGCGAGGACCTCGAGCCGCTGCCGTCGCTGTTCATCGTGGTCGACGAGTTCTCCGAGATGTTGTCGGCGAAGCCGGAGTTCATCGACCTGTTCGTGGCCATCGGGCGGCTGGGACGCTCCCTGGGACTGCATCTCCTGCTTGCGTCGCAGCGCCTGGAGGAGGGCCGGCTCCGTGGGCTCGAGTCGCACCTGTCCTACCGGGTGGGGCTGCGCACGTTCAGCGCCGGTGAGTCCCGCTCGGTGCTGGGGGTCCCGGATGCCTACGAGCTGCCGCCGGTCCCCGGGCTCGGCTACCTCAAGCCCGACCAGTCGGGCCTGCTCCGGTTCAAGGCGGCGTACGTCTCCGGGCCGCCGAGCGGAGGGGTGCGGGTCCGGCGCGACGAGGGCGGGCAGGTACAGGGGATCCTCCCGTTCACGATCGCGGAGGTGCAGGCGCTGGCCCCCGCCGAGCCCGCACCGGCCGAGCCCGAGCCGGTCGCGACGGGCGAGCAGCAGGCGCTGCTGGACCTGGCGGTGGCTCGGATGGCCGGCCACGGGCCGTCGGCGCACCAGGTCTGGTTGCCGCCCCTCGACGTGCCCGACACCCTCGACCTGCTGATGCCCGACCTCACGGAGGATCCCGAGCTCGGCCTCGTCTCGCCGCACTGGCGCCGGCTCGGCGGGCTCGTCGTCCCCCTCGGCACGGTCGACCGGCCACGGGAGCAGCGCCGCGACACGATGACCGTCGACCTCTCCGGGGCGACGGGCCACGTCGCTGTGGTCGGTGGTCCGCGCAGCGGGAAGAGCACGCTGCTGCGCACGATCGTCACGAGCATGGCGCTGACCACGACCCCCCTCGAGTCGCAGTTCTTCGTGCTCGACTTCGGCGGCGGCACGTTCGCGCCCCTCGCATCCCTCCCCCACGTGGCCGGCGTCGGCACCCGGGCGGAACCCGACGTCGTACGCCGCATCGTCGCCGAGGTCCAGGGCGTCGTGGACCGTCGCGAGGCCTACTTCCGGGCCCAGGGCATCGACTCCATCGAGACCTACCGGACCAGGAGAGCCGAGGGTCGAGCCGACGACGGCTGGGGCGACGTGTTCCTCGTGGTGGACGGATGGTCCACGCTGCGCGCGGACTTCGACGACCTCGAGGTCGAGCTGCAGCAGCTGTCGGCACGCGGCCTGACCTTCGGGCTGCACATCGTCGTCGGGGCCGCCCGTTGGGCGGACTTCCGTTCCGCCATGCGCGACATCTTCGGCACCCGGCTCGAGCTGCGGCTCGGGGACCCGTCCGACTCCGAGATCGACCGCAAGGTCGCCGCACTCGTCCCGGCCGCCCGGCCCGGGCGCGGTCTGGAGCAGGGCCGGCACCACTTCCTCGGCGCGCTCCCCCGCGCCGACGGGGTCACGGATCCCGCGACGCTCGGCGACGGCGTCGAGGGTCTGGTCAAGCGCGTGGCCGCCGCCTGGCAGGGGCCGGTCGGACCGAAGCTTCGCCTCCTTCCCGACCGCATCGGCCTCGACGCGGTCCGCGCCAGCGCGACCGCCGCCCACCTGCCGGAACGGCTGCTGCTGCTCGGGGTGAACGAGAAGGAGCTCGCCCCGGCCGGGCTGGACGCCGACCACGAACCGCACCTGCTGGTGTTCGGGGACGGCCGGTCCGGCAAGAGCGCCCTGCTGCGCACGTACGCCCACGAGATCATGCGCACCCGCACGCCCAAGCAGGCGCAGATCGTGGTCGTCGACTACCGGCGGTCGCTGCTGGGCGAGGTCCCCGACGAGTACCTGCTGAACTACCTGACCTCGGGGTCCCAGGCCGCGCCGGTGCTCAAGGACCTCGCCGACTACCTCCAGAAGCGGATCCCCGGACCCGACGTCACCCCCGACCAGCTGCGCCACCGGTCCTGGTGGCAGGGTGCCGAGGTGTTCGTGCTGGTCGACGACTACGACCTCGTCGCCACCCAGCAGAGCTCCCCGGTCGCGCCGCTGCAGCCACTCCTCGCCCAGGCCCGCGACGTCGGCCTGCACCTCGCCCTCGCGCGCCGCTCCGGCGGCGCCTCCCGAGCCCTCTACGAGCCGGTCATCCAGTCACTGCGCGACCTGGCGACGCCGGGGCTTCTGCTCTCCGGCAGCCCCGACGAAGGGCCGCTGCTGGGCAACCTCAAGCCCGCGCCGGCGCCCCCAGGTCGCGGCCGGCTGGTGTCCCGCAACCGGGGCCGCGAGGTCGTCCAGCTGGGCTGGCTCGACCCGTCCGTCTGACTCGTTGAGTGGGGCCTCGCGGCCCCTTGAGTTGGGCATGGCGGCCCTTCGCAGGGGCCATCCCGCCCAATTCGAGGGGCCAAAATCCCCAACTCAACGAGCCTTCAGGTGGTGGGGCCGGTCTTGAGGGTGACGCTGTCGTCGAGCTGGTACGTCGCCTCGAAGGTCCGCTCGTACCCGGTGTGGGCCACCTTCCACCCGGCGTCCGTGCGGACGTAGCGGTCCTCGTAGAACGCGGCCCCTTCGAGCTTGAAGCCGTACTCGGCGGAGATCACCTGGTCGTGGAGGTACCAGCGGCCGGTGGCCGTGTCGCCGTCGACGGTGATCTCCGGGTGGTGGCAGTGGTGCATCGTGACGATCGCCGGGCCCAGGTTGGTGCGCATGTAGTCGACGAGGGCCTCCCGGTCCGGGAACGCCAGGCCGGCGTAGTCCGCCGTGGCCTCGGGCACGAAGCAGTCCGCGAAGTCGTCCCACTGCTTGGTGTCCAGGGTCCGCAGGTAGCGGTACTTCAGCTGCCGGATCTGCTCGAGGTCGTCCATCATCGCCGCCCGGCGGAGAACATGCCGCGAGCAATCGGACTGCTGTCGGTCATGGCCCCACCTTAGGGCGCCGACGGACCGGGTCGTGGGCTGCGACGGTGGCCCGAAAATCATCACGCCCTGCAGCACTGTCCTACACTCGCGGGCGTGATCTTCAAGCGGGTCGGCGACGGGCGCCCCTACCCGGAGCACGGGTTGACGTCGAGGGCCTGGGCTGCCGTGCCGCCCCGCCAGGTGCGGCTCGACGAGCTCGTGACCACGAAGGACATCCTGCACCTGGACGCCCTGCTCGACGAGGACTCGACGTTCTACGGGGACCTGTTCGCCCACGTCGTCGAGTGGCGTGGGGAGTTCTACCTCGAGGACGGCCTGCACCGCGCGCTCCGGGCCGCCCTCCAGCAGCGCAACGTCCTGCACGCCAGGGTGCATCCGGTGGCCGGCTGATGGAACAGGCCGCGAGGTCGGGCCTGACCCTCGCGGGCCTCGCCGTGCTGGTCGTACTCGGGGGCCTCTGGGGGTGGTCGGCACTGACCCAGCCCTTCCCCGGGAAGGCCACGCCGCCCAAGTGCGTGGCGACCAGCGTGGAGCCGGGAGAGAAGGTGTTCCCCGACCAGGTGACGGTGAGCGTCTTCAACGCCAGCGGGCGCGACGGGCTGGCCGGGCGGACCATGGCCGAGCTCGTCGCCGCGGGCTTCGCTGAGGGCGATACCGGAAACGCACCTCGGGACGCCAGGGTCGTCCGCGCCGTGGTCTGGGCGCCCACCCCTCGGAGCCCCGACGTACAGCTCGTGGCCAGTCGCCTCGGTCCCGCGACCCGGGTGGTCCGCAGGGAGGGGCCCGGGGTTGGTGTGACGGTCATCGTGGGAGACAGGTACGACAAGCTGGTGAAAGGGCCCCGGTCGGTCCAGGCGCGGCGCGCGGCCGAGATCTGCAGTCCTCCAGTGGCCTAGGAGTGACCCTCGCGCGGTGCCCGGCCGAGCCACTGCGCCAGCCGCCCGGAGGACGACACCTGCCGCAGCCGCTCCTCGGTCTGTTCCCGCAATTTTCGTGGGGTCACGACCAGCAGGTCGTCTCCGTGGCGCAGGACGGTACGACGTTCCGGCACCAGGATCTGGCCGGAACGGATGACGAGCGAGACCGACGCGCCCACGGGCAGCCGGAGCTCACCCACCTCGACGCCGTGCATCCGCGACACCGGACTGATCGTCACCTGGAGCAGGTCGGCGGCGACCCGCTCCAGAGGCGCGACCTCCACCTCCAGACCTCGCGGCTCGGACCGCCGCGCCACCTTGAGCACCTTGGCCACCAGCGGCAGCGTCGGGCCGGTGAGCAGGGTGTAGATCACCACCATGACGAAGACCAGGTTGAAGAGCAGGCGGGAGTCGTCGACCCCCTCGGCGAGCGGGATCGTGGTGAGCACGATCGGCACCGCCCCGCGCAGCCCGGCCCAGGAGAGGAAGGAGAGCTCCCGCCATGGCAGGGGCGAGATGACGGCGCTGAAGAGGACCGACAACGGCCGGGCGACCAGCGTGAGCACGAGTCCCGCCACCAGCGCGAGCCAGACCGTGGACACGGTGAGCTCGGCGGGTGACAGGAGCAGCCCGAGCATGACGAACAGACCGATCTGGGCCAGCCAGGCCACGCCCTCGGCGAAGGACCGGGTCGCGGCCCGGTGCGGGAGCTCGCTGTTGCCCAGCACCAGGGCGGCGACGTAGACGGCGGCGAAGCCGGACCCGTGCAGGGCGGCCGCGCCGCCGTACGCCAGGAAGCAGAGGGTCATGACCGACAGCGGGTAGAGGCCCGAGGAGGGCAGCGCTGCCCGACGCATCACCCACGCCCCGCCGAAGCCGCAGAGGAGCCCGATCAGGACGCCGACGACGAGCTCGAAGACCACGATCCCCGTGGTCTCGAAGATCGACTGCTCGGCCACCGCGCCCGACGAGATCAGCGTGACCAGGACGACCGTCGGGGCGTCGTTGAGGCCCGACTCGGCTTCCAGCGCACCGGTCAGGCGTCTGGGCAGGGGCACGACCCGCAACACGGAGAACACCGCCGCCGCGTCGGTGGGTGAGGTGACCGCTCCGAGCAGGACCGCCAGCTCCCAGGGGATCCCGAGCAGGTAGTGCGCGCCGACGGCGACGACGCTGATCGACACGCCCACCCCGATCGTGGCCAGGGAGACGCCGAGCTTCATCGAGGGTCGTACGTCGGGCCAGTTCGTGGTCAGACCACCCTCGGCCAGGATGACGGCGAGGGCGACGAAGCCCAGCGCGTGCGCCAGCTGCGCGTCATCGAACTGGATCCCCAGCCCCTCCTCGCCCATGGCGACGCCCATCAGCAGGTAGAGCAGCAGGCTCGGCAGCCCGGCGCGCGAGGAGATGCGGACGGCGAGGATCGCCATGAGGGTGACGACGGACGCCACCAGCACGAAGTTTTCGAGCTGATTGGCGTCGAAGGTCACGGGCTCGCTTTCCGGGCGATCGGCGGTGTGCCCGATCCTATCGGTCGTCCGGAAGCCGAACGGTCAGCCGACGATCTCGTCCCCGCTGATCAGGTAGTCGCCACCGCTCCGGGTGAGCTCGATCCGCCGCACCTCGCTCTGGCTGCTGCCGTCGGTCGTGTAGACGAGGGTCGCGTCGACCGCGCCCGGGCCGGCGGGCTGGGTGTCCTCGACCGTGATCGAGTCGATGGTGGACCAGAATCCGTCGTAGTCGTCGTAGCTCCCCACCTCCTGCTGGAAGCCCGGGGACAACATCGACCACCCGGTCTCGGTGTCGTCGGGGAGCACGGCGTAGTAGTCCTCGACGAAGGCCTCGCGGTTCGCGCTGCCGGCAGCGTCCGCGGAACCACCTGGTGCGCTCCCGTCGGGGTTCGCCTCCTGCGACGTACCGCCCGTGCGGCCTGAGTCGGCGGAGGGATCAGTCGTGTCCCCCGTGGGGTCGTTGCCGAGCAGGTAGGTCCCGAGGCCGACCAGGATCGCCAGGACGGCGAGGACCCCGAGCACCAGCAGGAGAGGCCTCTTGCGGCGCGGCCGCCGGCTCGGCGGCGCGGCAGGAGTCGGCGCCGCCGGAGCTCGCGCAGGCGTCCGCTCCGTCGGCACAGGGGTCGGCTCCGGCGTCGGCTCTGCCGGTTCCCGGATCGGTGCGGTCGGTTCCGGGTGCGGCTGGGTGGGCACCGCGGCCGCGGCACCGGCAGCCCCTCCGAACCCCGCGGTCTCCTCACGGGTCCGGTCGGTGCGGTGCCGGGCGTGGATCCGGCGAAGGGCATGGGCGGCATCGGCCACCTCCCACCGCGACTGCGGGTCCGGATCCATCAACCGGCGGATCGGCTCGGTGAGCACACCTGCACGTTCCGGGAGCGGGGGTGGCTGCCCGACGATGTTCGCGAGCGTTGCGAGGGGGTTGGGCTGCGAGGCGTAGGGCGGTCTCCCCTCGACGGCAGCGAAGAGGGTGGCGCCCAGGGCCCAGGCGTCCGAGGCGGGCGAGGGATCCTCACCCCGCGCGATCTCGGGCGAGAGGTAGGACGGCGTCCCACTGAGCATGCCGGTCTGGGTCAGGGTGTCGTCCCCCATCGTGCGGGAGATGCCGAAGTCCGAGATCTTCGCGCGGCCGTCCGGCCCGAGCAGGATGTTGCTCGGCTTGATGTCGCGATGGACCGTGCCCCGGGCGTGCGCCGCCGCCAGCCCGTCCGCGACCTGTGCGCCGATCTCCGCCATCCGCTCCGGAGGGACCGGCCCGTCCTCGGCGGTGATCTGGGCAAGCGTGCGGCCGTCGACGTACTCCATCACCAGCCAGATGCGGTCGCCCTCGTCGATCGCGTCGTAGATGGCGACCACGTTGGGATGGTTGAGGGGCGCCGAGGACCGGGCCTCCCGCATGGCCCTGGCCACGTCAGGTGCCTCGCCGGACACGTGTCCGACCTGCTTCACCGCGACCTGGCGACCCAGTCGCTCGTCCTGGCAGAGCCAGACGCTGCCCATCCCGCCTCGCCCGACTTCCCGGAGCATGCGGTAGCGACCCGCGATGGTCCCCTGCGCCATCTCACGTCCTCTCATCCTGGTACCACTACCCAACCCTCGCGCTGTCACTCGGGTGAGCCACCTCTCCCACAAAACTGAAACATGTTCTAGTCTTGGGCCATGGCCGAGCTGTCCGGAACCGACCTGCCCGAGGTGGTGCCCGCCGCCACGCTGCCCCCGGACGTGGAGTCCTGGGACGTCGTCGTGGTCGGCTTCGGCATCGCCGGCGGCTGCGCCGCCCTCGAGGCGGCACGGGCCGGCGCTCGGGTCCTGCTGCTCGAGCGCGCCGCCGTCCACGGCGGCACGTCGAGCATGTCAGGTGGCCACTTCTACCTCGGCGGCGGTACGGCGGTGCAGCGGGCCACCGGCCAGATGGACAGCCCGGACGAGATGTACGAGTACCTCCTGGCCGTGTCCCGCGACCCCGAGCCGGAGAAGATCCGCGCCTACTGCGACGGCTCGGTGGAGCACTTCGACTGGCTCGAGGGACTCGGCTTCGAGTTCGAGCGCTCCTTCTACCCCGAGAAGGCGGTGATCCAGCCGGGGACCGAGGGGCTGATGTACAGCGGGAACGAGAACGTGTGGCCCTTCCGCGACCGGGCCACGCCCGCCCCCCGCGGCCACAAGGTGCCGGTGCCCGGCGACACCGAGGGCGCCAGGCTCGTGATGGACCTGCTCCGCGACCGGGTGGAGGAGGCCGGGGTCGAGGTCCGCTACGAGACCGGCGCGACCGGGCTCGTCGTCGACGAGGAGGGCGCCGTGGTCGGGCTGGGCTGGCGCCACTTCACCGAGACCGGGCTGGTCGCGGCAAGCGCCGTCGTACTCGCTGCTGGTGGGTTCGTGATGAACGCCGACATGGTCGCCGAGCACACCCCCGCACTCGGCTCCAAGCTGTTCACCCTCGGTTCGACCTACGACGACGGGCTCGGCATCCGGCTCGGCGCCTCGGCGGGCGCCGAGCTCAAGCACATGGAGCAGCCGTTCGTCACCGCGCCCTTCTACCCGCCCTCGTCCCTGGTGAAGGGGCTGATCGTCAACAAGCTCGGTCAGCGGTTCGTCGCCGAGGACTCCTACCACGCGCGCACGTCCGGCTTCGTGATGGAACAGCCCGACGCGACGGCCTACCTGATCGTCGACAGCGAGCACATCGAGCACCCCCAGATGCCCCTCGCACCGTTCGTCGACGGCTGGGAGACGGTGGAGGAGATGGAGGCCGGGCTGGACCTGCCGCCCGGGTCCCTGGTCGCCACCCTCGAGCGCTACAACGAGCACGCAGCCCGCGGCGAGGACCCCGACCTCCACAAGCATCCTGACTGGCTGGCACCGCAGTCGACCGGGCCCTGGGGCGCCTACGACCTCACCCTCGGCCACGCGCTCTACGCCGGCTTCACCCTCGGTGGCATCCGGACCAGCGTCGACGGCGAGGCGCTGCGACCCGACGGCTCGGCTGTCACCGGGCTCTACGCCGCCGGCGCCTGCGCCTCCAACCTGGCGCAGGACGGCAAGGGCTACGCCTCGGGCACCCAGCTCGGCGAAGGCTCCTTCTTCGGGCGTCGGGCTGGGCGAGCCGCCGCGGCGCGCGGAGCGCGCCGCGAATAGCGGCGAAGGTTGAGGAGCGTCGGCGTGGGGCCGAGCGCAGCGAGGGACCATGCGACGCGTCTCGAAACCCGGTGAGACGAGAGCCAGACCGCAACCGACCACAGCCGTAGGGTCAGTCCATGACGAGCACGTGGGACGTGGCAGCAGCGCGCCAACGTGCCGCCCTTCCACGTGATGGACCTCCTGGCGGCGGCCGACCAGCGCCGGCGTAGCCACGGCGACCTCGTCAACCTCGTCGCCGGCCAGCCGAGCACCGGCGCCCCGGCCCCGGTCAAGGCCGAGGCGATCCGGCTCCTCCAGTCCGACGACCCGCTCGGCTACACCGTGGCCCCGGGCATCGCCGAGCTGCGCGAGCTGATCGCCGACCACCACCGGAGGCGCCAGGGCGTCGACGTCGAGCGCCGACGAGGTGATCGTGACGACCGGCTCCAGCGGTGGCTTCCTGCTGGCGTTCCTCGCGGCCTTCGAGCCCGGCGACCGGGTGGCGATGGCCCGGCCCGGGTACCCCTGCTACCGCAACGTGCTGACCGCGCTGGGGTGCGAGGTGGTCGAGCTGCCGTGCGGACCCGAGACGAGGTTCCAGCCGACGGTGGCACAGCTGGAGCAGGTCCCGGACCTCAAGGGCGTCGTCGTGGCCAGCCCCGCCAACCCGACCGGCACCATGCTGCTGCCCGAGGAGCTGTGGGCGATCGCCGCCTGGTGCGAACGCAGTGGGGTGCAGCTGATCTCCGACGAGATCTACCACGGCATCGAGTACGCCCCGCTCGACGGCGAGACCCCGCTCTCCCGCTCCGCCTGGGAGACCTCGCGCGAGGCGGTCGTGTTCAGCTCGTTCTCGAAGTACTTCTCGATGACCGGCTGGCGGATCGGCTGGATGCTGGTCCCGGAGCGGCTGCGGCGACCGGTCGACGTGCTCACCGGCAACTTCACGATCTGCCCGCCGGTGCTCGCGCAGTTCGCGGCGTGCGCGGCCTTCGACGACGCGTCGTACGCCGAGCTCGACGGCCACGTCGCGCGGTATGCCGGCAACCGGGCCCTCCTCCTCGAGGGGCTGCCCGCCCTCGGGATCACCGGCCTGGCGCCGGCCGACGGTGCGTTCTACGTCTACGCCGACGTCGGCCACCTGACCGACGACTCGATGGGTTTCGCCCACGACCTGCTCGGCAAGACCGGTGTCGCGGTCGCGCCGGGCATCGACTTCGACACCGAGGTCGGCCACCGCTACATCCGGCTCAGCTTCGCCGGCCCACGCGAGGACGTCGTCACCGGACTCGACCGGCTGGCCGGCTTCCTCGCCGGCTGACCGTTGAGTGGGGATTCCCGCCCGTCGAGTCGGGGATTCCGACCGTTGCAGTGGGGCCCTGCGTCAGCCCTGGGGCAGGCCGTCGATCAGCGACTGCTCGACGAAGGCGTTGCGGACCCGCTGCGGGTGGTCGCCGACCTTGGCGGTGTCGACGATCCGGCCGGTGCGGTAGGAGATCTTGGAGACCTGGTCGGTGCCGCTCCACGAGATGTAGCAGTAGTCGCCGTCCCAGCTCGGCGTCACCCAGTAGGGCTTGCCGTGCTCCTTCTTGAGCAGCTTGCCGCGCTTGTAGGTGTCGCGATCGACCACCGTGGCGTAGTCGGACATCGTGCCGGCGACGCAGATCTTGGTGCCCCTCGGGTTCATCGCGATGCCGTGGTGGGCGGAGTCGAGGAGGTACTGCTCGCGCGGCATGTCCGGCACGAGGTTCGGCAACCGCTTGACCCGCTGGATCTTGCCGGTGGACCGATCCATCTCGAGGAAGCCGTGGAAGAACGAGACCTGGAAGTAGATCTTCCGCTCGTTCGGGGAGAGCGTCATCGGGCGTACGGCGGTGCTGAAGTCCTCGAGCCCGCGCGCGTCGAGCGCCTTGCGCAGGTCGTAGCGGCGAATCACCTTGTAGGTGTCGGCGTCGACGATCTGCAGCACCCGCTCGCCCTTGGCGGGGTCCATGGGCGGCTGGTCCAGCGGCGTGTAGACCATGCCGATGCTGGCGTGGATGATCTTCTCGCCACCGTCGATGTAGACGTTCTCGTGGGGCGATCCGCCCGACGGGAACTGGCCGAGCTCCTTGCCGTCGGAGACCCGCAGCACGTGCACCACGTCGCCGGTCGAGGCGCTGACCACGACCTCGCGGCCGTCCGGCGAGATCGCCATGTGGTCGGAGCGCTGTCCGGCCACCGGGAAGCGCCACTTGATCTTGCCGGTCTCGAGGCTGATCGCGACGACGTCGGCGAAGGACGGGCGGGACACGATCATCAACCGGCCGTCGTTGGAGGAGTACATGTCGTCGACGTACTGGTCGTTGCCCTCGCCGATCGCCTCGCGGATGGCCAGGAAGTAGGCGAGCCGCTCCGGGTTGGAGGCGATCTCCTGCATCCGCTCGTCCTTGTCCGGGATGATGTTGATCGTGCCGAGCTTCTCGAAGCTGCCCGGCGCCAGGACATCGGCGGTGCCGGCCCAGTTGTTGCCGACGAACACCACCCGGCGTACGTCGCCGACCGGCGTCTGACCCTCGGTCGCGGCGGCCGAGCCGGCAGGCCCGAGCGCGGACACGGCGCCGGCGACCACGCCGATCGCGATGCTGCGCGCACGTCGTCCGACCGGCATGGGTTCCTCCTGGATTGGGGGTTGGTGGTTCGTCTGGACCAACGAGGGTCCCGGAGGCCGGGTTACGCCGGGCTGTCCGTGTGCTGGACCACGACCCCGACAGCCGACATGGTGGCCGGGTGAAGAAGATCGGCCTGCTGGGCGGGATGAGCTGGGAGAGCACCGCCCTCTACTACTCGCTGCTCAACCAGCTGGTCCGCGAGCGCCTCGGGGGCTACCACTCGGCGCGGTGCGTGATGTCCTCGGTCGACTTCGCTCCGGTCGAGGAGATGCAGCGGGCCGGCGACTGGGAGGCTGCCGGCGGCCTGTTGGCCGGGGAGGCCAGGCTGCTGGAGAACGCCGGCGCCGAGCTGATCGTGCTCTGCACCAACACGATGCACAAGGTCGCCGACCGGATCGAGGAGGCGACCTCGGTCCCCTTCGTCCACCTCGCCGACGTGACCGCCCGCGCCGTCGTCGCCGCCGGGCTGCAGTCGGTGGCCTTCCTCGGGACCGGCTTCAGCATGCGCGAGAGCCTTCCACACCGACCGGATCGCGGGCCACGGACTCGACGGTGACCGTGCCCGACGCAGGACGAGCAGCAGGTCGTGCACGACGTGATCTACGACGAGCTGGTGCACGGCATCGTCCGTGACGAGTCGCGTGCGGCGTACCGACGGATCATCGACTCCCTCGTCGACCGCGGCGCGCAGGGCGTCATCCTCGGCTGCACCGAGATCGAGCTGCTGATCGGGCCGGACGACTGCCCGGTCCCGGCGTTCCCCACGACCCGGCTGCACGTCGAGGCGGCCGTGGACCTCGCCCTGGCCGACTGGTAGGTGTGGGCCGCGAACGCAACGGCGAACGGCTACCGCGGTTGGCTCCTGTTCAGCTCCTCGGCGAGCATCACGATGATGCCGCTGGGGCCGCGGACATAGGCGAGCTTGTAGATGTCCTCGTGGCGCGGACATGACGGCGCCTGGCTAGACGCATCGTAGTGGACCGATGGATGCATCCCAGCAGACAGCGGACGAGGTCGCGGAGCGCCTGTTCGGCTCGCTCCTCGGAACGGTTGAGATCTTGTCGGTGTATCTGGGAGACCGTCTGGGTTGGTACCGCTCCCTGGCCGGTGAGGGTCCGGCCAGTGCGGTCGAGCTCGCGAGGCGCACAGACACCCAGGTCGCCACGCCCGCGAGTGGCTCGAGCAGCGGGCGGCAGCCGTGCTGCTCGAGGTCGAGTCTGGAGGCGCCTCGTCGAGGTCGTTCGACAACCGCAGCAAGGCGACGAGGTGCATGACCGATCTCGACGAGCCTGGCCTACCTGGCGCCCATGGGTCGGATGTTCGGTGCGGTAGGGCCAGTGCTCCCTCAACTCCTCGAGGTCTACCGGAACGGAGGCGGGATCAGTTGGGACGACCTCGGCGATGACGCTCGGGAGTCACAGGCTGACGCCAACCGTCCGTGGTACGAGAAGCAGCTCGGTCTGGCACTCGCGGGCGTGCCCGCGATCCAAGAAGCCCTCACCGCTCCGGGTTGACGGGTGCTCGACGTGGGCTGCGGCGGCGGCTGGTCGAGCATCTCCACTGGCTCGCGCGTACCGCTCGGCCACGGTGCTCGGCGTCGACATCGACCAGCGCTCGGTCGACCTGGACATGACGAACACTCGCGATGCAGGTGTCAAGCGAGCGAGTGCGCTTACTGTGCGGAGACGCCGCGTCCCTGCTGAGGGGACGGTCGACGTGGCGTACGCCTTCGAGTGCGTGCACGAGATGCACAGACCGGTCGAGGTCCTCAGCGCGGTCTGTCGAACACTCGCGCGCGGCGGCTCGCTGGTCGTGATGGACGAGGCCGTCGCCGACGCCTTCGACCCAGACGGCGACGACCTGGAACGGATCATGTATGGGTTCAGCCTCTTCGTGTGCCTGCCGGACGGGCTCTCGTCGCCCCCGAGCGTGGGGACCGGAACGGTGATGCGCCCGTCAACGCTTGCAGGGCTACGGCGAGGTCGACGGTTTGGGCAGGGTCGGGCTCCGTCCGTCGATCGCTCTTGTCGGGGTGGATGTACTCGAACGGTCCAGGCCGACCGTTGCCGTCTGGTGTCTGGAGCATGGCGATGTTGGCGTGGTTGCCGTCGAGTCCTACGGCGGTGTCGGTCCACTCTCCGCTGACCGTGTCTCGACCTAGGACGGCTCAGCCCGGCGGTGAAGGCGATCGTCGCTTCGAGGTCGGACGGCGATTCCGAGTTTTCAGCTTGATGGCATGCCTTGCACGTTATCGAGTCGCGACGATCGGCTCGATCGAGCGGATCGCGGCAGGGTGCGGACGGCACAACGTCATGCGGATCGTCGGCTATGGCGCTCGGGACGTAGGACGTCCCGCCCCAAGCACGCCCGACCGCCGCCAGATGAGTGCAACCATGTGGGAAGCGGACCCACCCTTGTCAGAACGGCTCACACGAGGTCGTGCACGAACTCTCCGAGCTGGGTGAGGTTGCGGCACTCCACCATCGGGACGATCTCGCCGTACGGCCCTGCCGCCGAGTCGCCGGTGTCCCAGTGCCGCGGGTGCTCCGGGTTCAGCCAGTAGGCGTGCCGGCACCGCCCGGCGAGGTCCGCGAGCACCGGGACGTTCAGGTCGCTGTAGTTGGACCGGGCGTCGCCCAGGATCAGCAGCGACGTCTTCGGACCGAGCGCGTCGTCGGCCGCTTCGGCGAACTTCGCGAACGCCCGGCCGTAGTTGGTCCGGCCCCACAGGGCGGCGTGCGACGTGCTCGCCGCGAGGTCGGCCATCACGTCCGCGACGTCGGCGCCGGGCTTGAAGTGGTGGGTGACCTCGTGGACGTGGTCGACGAAGGTGAACGCCCGGACCTTGTGGAACTGGTCGCGCAGCGCGAACACCAGCAGCAGGGTGAACTGTGCGAAGTTGGCGACCGACCCGCTCACGTCGCAGAGCACCACCAGCTCGGTGCGGTGCGGGCGCCGGGGCCGGTGGTGGGTGGTGAGCGGGACACCGCCGGTGGAGATCGAGGCGCGGACGGTACGCCGGAAGTCCAGCGGTCCACGTCGCTTCGCGTGCCGCTCCTTGGTCAGCCGGGTCGCGAGCCGTCGGGCGAGGGGATAGATCTCGCGGCGCATCTCCTCGAGGTCGGCCTTGCGGGCGGCGGTGAAGTCGAGCCGGTCGATGGTCGGTCGTAGGGCGACGTCGGCGACGTGGTCGGGACCCTTCTCCTCCGCGATCCGGCGCCGGGCATCGCCCTCGACCACACGGGTGAAGGCTCCGATCCTGCGACCGGCGACCCGCCTGGCCTCCTCCTCGACGCGCCCCTGCGTCGAGCAACGAGGCGACCAGGCGTTCGACCAGGTCCTCGGGCGCGATCCGCTGGAGCGCGGTGTAGGCCGACCAGGAGCTCAGGCCCGGGCCCCGGCCGGGCATCGCCCCGAAGCGGCCGACTGCCTCGACAGCGAGCCGCTGCAAGCTCCGCATCGTCGCCGCTCCCCAGCGCCTCGAGCAGCTGGTCGCGGAAGCCGCGCAACGCGTCCGCGCCGTCGCGGATCGTCCCTTCGCCGGTGTCCTCCGCAGCTGCCGCCCCGGACCCGACCAGCCCCGGGAAGTAGAGGTCGAACAGCGCGTCGAACGTCGGCCGCTGCGACTGGCGCTTGACCAGCGTGGCTGCGTAGGCGTCCCGGACGGTGGACCGCGCGCCCCAGTCCAGCGACTGCAGGGCCGCGATCGCGTCGAGGTTCTCGGCCAGCGACACCGGCAACCCGGCCGACCGCAGCGCCTCGAGGAAGGCGATGTGGCGATCGAGCAGCCCCGAGCCGGCCATCAGTGCAGCCGCAGCTCGCGGACGGCCCGCTCGTGGTCGGACGCGTGCTTGAGCACGACGCCGAGGGTGTCGGCCACCGCCTTCTCGTCGAGATCGCCGATCTCCAGCGCGATCAAGGTGCGGGCCCAGTCGACGGACTCCGCGATCGACGGCGCCTTCTTCAGCTCCAGCTCGCGCAGTCGGCCGACCGATGCGACCAGCTGCCGGGCGACCTTGTCCTCGAGCTCGGGGACCTGGGAGGTGACGATCGCGCGCTCGCGCTCCGCGTCCGGGTAGTCCAGGTGCAGGTAGAGGCACCGCCGCTTGAGCGCCTCGGACAGCTCGCGGGTCGCGTTGGAGGTCAGCACGACGAACGGGCGGCGGCGGGCAGCGAGGGTGCCGAGCTCGGGGATCGTGACCTGGAAGTCGGAGAGGATCTCCAGCAGCAGGCCCTCGACCTCGACGTCGGTCTTGTCGACCTCGTCGATCAGCAGCACCGTCTGCTCCTCGCGACGGATCGCCGTCAGCAGCGGCCGGGTCAGCAGGAACTCGTCGGTGAAGATGTCGTCGTGGGTCTCGTCCCAGGACGCGTCGCCGCCACTGGCCTGGATGCGGAGCAGCTGCTTCTTGTAGTTCCACTCGTAGAGCGCGCGCGCCTCGTCCAGCCCCTCGTAGCACTGGAGCCGGACCAGCTCGGCCCCGGTCGCCCGCGCCACCGCCTTGGCCAGCTCGGTCTTGCCGACCCCGGCCGGACCCTCGACGAGCAGCGGCTTCTCCAGCGCACCGGCGAGGTACGTCGTCGTGGCGGTGGCCGGGTCGGCCAGGTAGCCGGCGTCGTGGAGACGCGTGACGGCGTCGTCGGGCGAGGAGAACCAAGGGGGTCACGGCGCGAGCATATGGGTCGTGACCGTCCCGCGGTCTCGTCGTTGGACCGGGTGGACACGTTCTCGGACGGTCAGGTCGGCCATCGAAGGAGGATCATGCGACTCCCCCGGCGCCACGCAGGACGCCACGCGGGGCCGCGTCCACAGCGGCATCCGGTGGACCGGTCGCGTCGGTCCATGCGCGGCCAGCTCGGGCGAGCCGGCGTACGCACGATGGCGCGCACCCTGGTCGCCGCCGCGATCCTGGTGGGCCTGGCCAACATCGCCCCGACGCCCGAGCTCCCCACCGGCCCGCTCGGCGGGCAGTCCCCGACCCCGGCCCAGCAGGCGCTGATGAAGCGCTACGACTGCTCCCCCGACGGATTCGGCGACGGCAGCACCCCGCGATCAGCCATCATCCGCAGCGAGAGCGGCCTGGAGGTGGTGAGCTTCGACCGCGGGTGGCAGGTCTACACGGGCACTCGTCCCCACGCGCTCGTCGCCGTCTGCCTCGACCCGCCCCGCTGAGCGGGTCAGTCGTCGCTCGCGTCGGCGCCGTGACGACCGGCGCCCGCCGCGAACCTCGCCGCCCCGGCGAGGGCCTCGGTGAGCGAGTCCTCGCCGTACCCGAGCTCCCCGGCCATCGCCGCCTCCTCGGGCCTCCCCTCCTGGTCCAGCACCGAGAGCCGGTCGTTGCGCAGGCAGCGTTGTGGAAGCTCGGCCAGCTGGTGGGCCAGCAGCTCGGCGCGGTCCCTCGTCGTACGGGGCGGCACGACCCGGTTGACCAACCCCATCGCCGCGGCCTCGGCGGCCTCGACCGGCCGGCCGGTGAGGATCAGGTCCATCGCCCGGCTGGTGCCGATGAGCCGGGGCAGGCGCACCGTGCCACCGTCGATCAGCGGGACGCCCCAGCGCCGGCAGAACACACCGAGCACGGCGTCGCTCGCCGCGACCCTCAGGTCGCACCACAGCGCGAGCTCCAGCCCACCGGCCACCGCATGTCCCTCGATCGCGGCGATGACCGGCTTGCCGAGCCGCATCCGGGTCGGCCCCATCGGCCCGTCGCCGTCGGGCTCGACCCGGTTGTCCATGGCCTTCAGGTCGGCGCCGGCGCAGAACGTGCCACCGGCACCCCACAGCACTGCCACCGACTGGCTCTCGTCGGCGTCGAACTTCCGGAAGGCGTCCGCGAGCGCCTCCGCGGTCTGCCGGTCCACGGCGTTGCGGGCCTCCGGTCGGTCCAGGACCACGGTGGTCACCGCGCCCTCGACCTCGGTGTGCACGCTCACTCGCTCACCTCGGAGACCCCGGCGCGGTGCCGTTGGGCCAGCTCGGCGTAGTACGACGGGTTGGTCTCGACCCAGAACTCTGCGGGCGTGCCCTCGATCGGGCCCCTGACCTTGGCGGGCGCCCCGGCCGCCAGGACGCCGTCAGGGATCTCGGTCTGCGGGGTGACCAGCGCACCGGCCGCGACCATCGAACCGGCCCCGATCCTCGCGCCGTCGAGCACGGTGCTTCCGTTGCCGACCAGCGCACGCCCGGCCACCACCGCGCCGTGGACCACGCAGGTGTGGGCGATCGTGGCGCCGGGGCCGACGTCGACGATCTGGTCGGGTCCGGCGTGCAGGACCGAGTTGTCCTGGACGTTGGCGCCCTCGCGGACCACGATCGTGCAGATGTCGGCGCGCAGCACCGCGCCGTACCAGACGCTCGCGCCCTTCTCGACGGTCACGTCGCCGATCAGGGTGGCGGTCGGCGCCACGAACGCCTCGGGGTGGACGGTGGGCCGCTTGCCTTCGAACTCGTAGAGGTGCATGGAGGCCATTCCACCGGAAACCGGTCGCCCCGTCAGTCCCCGGCGCGCCAGACCTCTCCCGGCATCAGCTCGACCAGCCGGCAGTCCGGCGCCTCGCGACCCAGCGCGCGCACGAACTGGAGGTACGGGCGGTCCATCCAGCCCGCGCCCAGGAGGCGCGGCATGGGCGGATGCAGGGTCCCCCAGTGGACCGGCAGCGCCCACCGGGCGCCGGACCTGACGCAGGCGGTGACGGCTTCGTCCGGTCCCAGGTGGCCGGGCGAGAGGCGGGGACCCCAGCCCGCGATGGGTACGGCGATCACGTCGAGCCGGCGTCCCAGCAGGTCGGGGATCTCGGCCATCTCGGGGTAGAGGCTGGTGTCGCCCACGAGCCATGCGCTCATCTCCGAGCCACGGACCAGGTGTCCGTTGGCGGCGTTCGGCCGGTGCGGCATCGGCCGGTGCTGGTGGATGGCCCGGGTGAGCCGCACCTCGACCGGAGCGTCACCCACTGGCTTCCAGTCATCCCCGAGCGCGGCACCCGGGAGCCCCTTGCGTCGCAGCCACACGGCGTTCTCCTCCGCGGTCAGGACCGGCACGGGCGGCAGCATCCTCAACGAGGACACCTCGGCGTGGTCGTGGTGCAGGTGGGAGATGAGGACGACGTCCGGGTCCCGCCACAGCTCCCGCGCGGGTTTCGGATGCCGGCGCCGGAGCACCCCGGCGTGACGCATCAGGAGGGGGTCGGTGAGCAGTCGGACGCCGTCGACCTCGAGCATGACGGTCGAGTGGCCGAGCCACGCGATGCTGAGCTGTCCGGTCACGGCTCCCCCTCCGCCTCATGGTCCTCCGGCCCCCCGAACCGGTCCAGCCCAGCGATATTTACGGCCTTGTCACCGAGCCCTACCATCGAATCAGGCGCAGCGCGCGTCTGCGCAGAGGATGGTCCTCATGACCCACGACTGGCTCAATCTCTCCTGGAAAATGATGATGGTTCGCGGCGCGCTCGCGATCGTCTTCGGGCTCGTGGCCATGGTGTGGCCGATCGAGACCGCTATTGCCCTTGCATTCATCTTCGGAATCTGGGCACTGGCCGACGGCGCCGGGTCGTTCGCCCAGGCCTTCGAGAAGGGCACTCCCACCTCCGCGCGGATCCTGCTCATCGTGATGGGCGTCGCCGCACTCATCGCCGCGTTCTTCGCGATCTTCAGCCCAGCCGTCGCGGCGGTGACCCTGACCTGGATCCTGGGCATCTGGCTGATCGTGCGCGGTGGCTTCGAGGTCTTCGCTGCCTTCGGCGCGACCCATGACACCCCGCGGTGGCTGCTGCTCGTGACGGCAGGCGTCGACGTGATCCTGGGCATCCTGCTGGTAGCCAACCCCGGCTCGTCGGCCGTGGCCATCGCCTGGGTGCTCGGACTCGTCGCCATCGTCTGGGGCATCGCGTTCATGGCCACCGGCTTCGTCGTACGCCGGGGCGAGCACGGAGCCGCAGCCGCTCCACCGGTCGCAGGAGCACCGGCCTAGGCCGCCGAACGAGTGGGGCCTCCCGGGCGGGCGGGTGGCCCCATGGCCGGCGCTGTCCCGAGACGCTGAGCCCCGGCGTCGCCGTTCACTGACTGGCCTCTCGCCGCCGACGGGCTGCCGGGCGCCTGTGGCGGCCCCGGGTGGTCAGTCGTCTGCTCGACGCGTGTACTCGACCATCATCTGGCCACGCGGGTGGCCCCAGTCGCCGATGTAGCGGAACTCCCAGGGACTGAACCGCGCCACCCAACGCATGTCCGTGCGGTACTGCCAGTACACGTTCTTCTCGGTGTACCTCTTGCCCCGCGTGCCATCGAGCGGATAGTCCCTGGACCGCTCGTTGAAGGTGGCGAAGAACCGCCCGCCGGGCGCCATCACCTTGGCCACGCGGTACAGGCAGAGCCGGATGTCGTTCATCGAGACGTGGGTGAACACCGACTGGGCGATGGCCATGTCGAACTTCACGCCGAAGTCGGCGTCGAACCTGTCGGTCGCATGGAGGTTCGTGACCGGCAGGCGCTCGCGTTGCTCATCCGTCAGCTCCTCGTCGTACCCGATCCGGATCACCTCCGGGTTGATGTCGAACCCGTAGTAGTGGCCGGGCTCGAGGTAGTCGACCATGCGCACTCCGGCACGGAGGCTGCCACAACCGACGTCGAGGAACCGGTGCTCGGGCTTCAAGCCCTGTTGGACCAGGAAGTCCTCCTGGAGCTGGCCAAGCGCCTCCCAGTGACCCCCGACGAACTTGCGCGCCCGCTCCGTGCTCGACATCACCTGACCATCCACATCACGCGGCCGCAGGCGCCCCTTTGCGTAGCGTGGAGCGCGATAACCCGGGATCTCGACACGATTCTCTATCTCCGTCACGGGGCCGACCCTAGGCGATCGCAGTCGCAGGACACGACAACCGTGCCCGAGAAGGGGGGGACGTACGTCGGCGAGACCCCCTCGGACGCTCAGCGACCTGGCGCTGCCCACCGGTCAGGCACCAGCGGTTTGACGTTCGCTTGACCCTGAGCCAGCACGGTCATCGCAGACTTCGATCCACCGACAACCCCCTTCTGTTGGTGGATCGAGTCATGTCCGGGGGAAACGCCGAGACCGCGCGCGTCCGACGGCCTGAGGAGACCGGGCTGCCGACGAGGCCACGCATGTCTCTCGCGCCCCCGCGCAGCCGCGCCGGTGCCCGGTTCAAGGGCCGGGGTCGGCTGAGACGGTCTGGCCCACGTCAAGGGTCACAGCCACTGACCCGGCTTACGAGCGAGGCTACGCCGAAGACCACTCCCTTGGGTCCGTTTGCTCGAATCGCTCCAGAACCGGTGGGCGGTCCGTGGAGCGGCGTCGCTCCAGGTGGTCGGGGATGCCTGTGCCTGCCAGGCGTTTCCTCACCCGATGCGGGTCCTAGAAGTTGCCAAGATCCTTGCGTGGGGTGTCCTGCCCCGGTGGGTTCGGACTCCGCTTGCTGAGCACCCAACCAACCCACACGAAGATGGCGATCAGGACCGCCAGGACGATCCACATCGTCATGACCTGGCTCCCGGCGCCCGCGTTGATGTGGAACTCGTGTTCGTCGCAGCGCGGAGTGCCGCCGTCTGGATCTCCATGCCGAACCGTCTTCCGTCAAGGTTTCCCACGCTAGGTGGCCGAAGGGGCCCGCGCCATAGCGACAACGGGTGGCGTTCTGCCGCAGACACGGTGCGCGGCGGCGGCACAGTCACCCTCACCGCAGACCGGCGGTTCGCCGCGAACAGCACTCCAGACGCAACGACGCCGCCCCGGTGCACCCGCATTCGGATGCCGGAACGGCGTCGCTGGGACTTTCGTCTCTGGGTCTGCGGACTTGATTCCGCAGGCCCCTGGCGGTGGCGGAGGGATTTGAACCCTCGGTGGGCTTGCACCCACAAACGCTTTCGAGGCGTTCTCCTTAGGCCGCTCGGACACGCCACCGCCGGGAAGGCTACCGGAGACGGCGGAGCGGCCCGAAATCGATCAGGGGGTCCAGGACGGGTCGCGCCCGGTCGCTCCGATGAGCCGGGCGACCACGTCGGCGTCGGCGGGGACAGGGACCCGCGGACCGAACAGCCCGCCCTCGTCGTCCGCCGGAGCCTCGAAGGACTCGACGAACCCCAGGCATGCGGCCGCAGCACCCTCGTCGACGTCGAAGCGCTGTGCGGTGGACCGGGCCAGGTCCCAGCCGTGCACCACGACCTCGTTCATGGCCACGAGTGCGGCCACCTCGGCCGGCACCTCGAGGGGGCCGGCCATGGTGACGCCGTCGTACGCCGCCGGGTCTCGCCACGCCTCCGTCAGCTCGGCGAGATGGTCAGTGATCTCGTCCCGCCAGCCGGTCTCCAGCCGGGAGCCGTCGCCCCTCCCCTCACCAGCAGGCACGTCGCCCTTGCGGGCCGACTCGGTGAATGCGTAGGCGAGCACCCTGATGTGGTCGACCAGATCGGCGACGGTGTAGTCGGGACAGGGAGTCGGGGCGGTCAGCTGGTCGTCTCTCACGCCGGTGACCAGCCGCGCCATGGTCGTCGTGGCAGGGCCGAAGTCCAGAGGATCCATGTCGTTGGGACTCTTCGAGAGTCGAGAACTCATCGGCCCCGAGACGACTCCGGTGGGACCAGCCGACGCAGTGCGGTCACGTGGCCGGGCTCCAGCTCGTCGAGGGTGGCGGCGCCGAGCAGGCGCATGGTCCGCTCGACCTGGCCGCGCAGGATGTCGATGGCTCTGTCGACGCCGGCCCGACCGCCTGCCATCAGGCCGTAGAGGTAGGCCCGGCCGATCAGGGTGAACCGCGCGCCATGGGCGATCGCAGCCACGATGTCCTGGCCCGACATGATCCCGGTGTCGAGGTGCACCTCGACGTCGTTGCCGACGGCCGCGACGACCGACGGCAGCAGGTGGAAGGGCACCGGCGCCCGGTCGAGCTGCCGGCCGCCGTGGTTGGAGAGCACGATCGCGTCGACTCCCGCGTCGGCCAGGCGGCGGGCGTCCTCCACCGTCTGCACACCCTTCACCGAGACCTTCCCCGGCCACTGGTCGCGGATCCACGCCAGGTCGTCGTAGGTCACGGTCGGGTCGAACATCGTGTCCAGGAGCTCGCCGACGGTCCCGGACCACGAGTCGAGCGAGGCGAACGCGAGCGGCTCGGTGGTGAGCAGGTTGAACCACCAGGCGGGCCTGGGCAGCGGCGTTGACCACGGTGCGCGGAGTAAGGGTCGGCGGGATCGTGAAGCCGTTGCGGGTGTCGCGCAGCCGCGCACCGGCGACCGGTACGTCGACCGTGACCACGAGGGTGTCGAACCCCGCCTTCGCAGCCCGCTCGACCAGCGCCATGGACCGGTCGCGGTCCCTCCACATGTAGAGCTGGAACCACTTCCGGGCGTTGGGAGCGGCCGCGGCGACGTCCTCGATCGACGTGGTCCCCATGGTCGAGAGGGTGTAGGGGATGCCCGCGGCCTCGGCGGCGGTCACCCCGGCGATCTCGCCCTCGGTCTGCATCAGGCGGGTGAACCCGGTGGGTGCGATCCCGAACGGCAGCGCCGTCGGCACCCCCAACACCTCGCGGGAGGTGTCGACGCTCGACACGTCGCGGAGGATCGACGGGTGGAACTCCACGTCCGCGAACGCCTGTCGGGCCCGGCTCAGCGACACCTCGTCGTCGGCGGCTCCGTCGGTGTAGTCGAACGCGGCCCGGGGCGTACGACGCTTCGCGACCCGCCGCAGGTCCTCGATCGTCAGCGCGGAAGCCAGGCGGCGTTCCCGCGGCGACAGGACCGGCCGCTTGAACTTCATCAGCGGCGCGAGGTCGTGTCGCCTGGGCAGACGGCGGTCGGTCACGGCGTCCTCTGGCCGCGGAAGAACTCGTCCAGCAGAGCGGTCGACTCCCCGGCCAGGATCCCCGCGACCACCTCGGGCCGGTGGTTGAGGCGCCGGTCGCGGACCACGTCCCAGAGGCTGCCGACCGCGCCGGCCTTGTCGTCGTAGGCACCGAAGACAACCCGCGCCACCCGCGCGAGCACCGCCGCGCCGGCGCACATCGTGCACGGCTCGAGGGTCACGACGAGCGTGCAGCCCTCGAGTCGCCAGCTGCCGGTCGCCTTGGCCGCCTCGCGCAGCGCCACGATCTCCGCGTGGCCGGTCGGGTCGCCCTCGGCCTCGCGGATGTTGCGGCCGCGGCCGACGACGGTGCCGCCCGCGTCCAGGACGACGGCACCGATCGGGACGTCGCCGGTCGCCAGCGCTGCCCGAGCCTCGTCGATGGCGGCGCCCATCGGCACATCGTAGGACGGGCTCATCGGTCGGATCAGGCGGACGCGAGGCCGACGGCCTCGTCGAAGAGCGACCCGAACCCGAGCCGCCGGGTCACGTCGGAGAGCAGCTCGTCGGGGTAGAGGTCGTAGTCGTCGAGGAGCACGCCCATGTCCATGGCGCCCATGCCGAGGTCGCCGAGCAGGTCGAGGTCCCCGGCCGGGACCTGGTCGTCCTCGTCCTCGGGCGGCGGCAGGCCCAGGAACGCGACCGAGGAAGCGGCGAGCTCCCACTCGTCGGCGGCAGTGACGTCGGAGAGGAGGACCCGGGTGCTGGCCCCGGCGACCCGGACGATCACGAAGAAGTCCTCGTCGATCCCGACGAGGCCGACGGCGCCGCCGTCGCCGGGGAACCGGCGCAGGGCGTGGGCAAGGGTCTCGATGTCACCCAGGGTGTCGTGGGCAAGCTCCTCCACCTGCCAGACGCCTTCCTCCCGGTATGCGGCCAGCGCGAAGTCCACTCCGTCCAGCTGGTCGGCCATCTCACTCCTCCCGAACACGCGGTCGGACCCAACGGGGTTCGTCTCCAGAGTGGCAGAACCAGCGGCCTCGGCCAACCCTTTACCCGTGCTCACAGACGCCGGATCGTCCACCGTGGCCTAGGGTTTCGCCCATGCGCACCCACGTCGTCGACCACCCGCTCGTGGCCCACAAGCTCACCACCCTGCGGGACGAGCAGACCGACTCACCCACGTTCCGTCGGCTGGCGGACGAGCTGGTGACCCTGCTGGCCTACGAGGCGACCCGCGACGTGCGGGTGTCGACCAAGGAGATCGTCACGCCGGTCGCACCGACGACAGGCATCAAGCTCGCCCGCCCGAAGCCGCTCGTGGTGCCGATCCTGCGGGCAGGGCTCGGCATGCTCGACGGGATGATGCGCCTGCTGCCGACCGCCGAGGTCGGCTTCCTCGGGATGGTCCGCAACGAGGAGACGCTGGAGGCGTCGACGTACGCCGAACGCCTGCCGGAGAACCTCGCCGGGCGCCAGTGCTACGTGCTCGACCCGATGCTCGCCACCGGCGGGACGCTCTCGGCGGCGATCAGCTTCCTCACCAAGCGCGGGGCCGACGACATCACCGTGATCTGCCTGCTGGCCGCGCCCGAGGGGTGCGAGCGGCTGGAGGCGGACCTGGCCGGGGTCGACGTCCCGGTGCAGGTGGTCACCGCCGCCATGGACGAGAAGCTCAACGAGAAGGGGTACATCGTGCCCGGACTCGGCGACGCCGGTGACCGGTTGTACGGCGTCGCGGGGTAGCCGGACAGCCCGGTCAACCCAGGGTGAGCCAGAGGCCGACGGCCGTCGGCGCGAGCCCGAGCAGGAGCCACCAGGAGAGAATGCGCCGGCCGTGGATGGCCAGCGCGGCCACGACCGCCCCTACCCCGAACGCGCCCGCGATGACGTTCAGGCCGATCTGCGCCGTCAGGGTGGGATCCGACTCGGCGATGGCGGCAATGATCACGCCGGCCGACAGGTGCAACAGGGTGGTCACCGCCAGGGTCGACATCACCCAACGCTGGACCCGCGTGAGGCTTCGGTCCTCGGCGTGCGGGTCGCGCACCGGGCGTGGGGCGTTGGGGTCCATCAGGTGACGTCGCCGCTTCTGGACCTGCTGGGGACGTGCTGGGCTGTTGCTCATGGCGTGAGTGGACTCCGAAATGGCGAGGCGCTACCTGTCACAACAACTCGAACCGTGACGACAGTGGCACGCCGCCGGGTGATCTCGGTCACCGCGCGTCGCCGGCTGGGGAAGGCAGCGAGCCGCCAGAGCATCGACCGGAGGCCACGCGGCTATCCGCCGAAGATCGGGACCTTCCCGGTCGCGATCAGGACGAGCAGCAGCACGACCAGTGCGCCCAGGACGGCGTAGCTCCACTCCTTGCCGCGGCGGGTCTCGTCGGACTCCGGGGCGTCGTACTTGTGCCCTTCCCAGCGTGCCGCGCGCTCGTCGTCCTTCTCGGTCATGCTCGTGCCTCCTGCCGGTGGTACCCCGTCGACATCCTCAACGCGCGATAGCGGGAAAGGTCCCGTGCTACAGGGCTTTCACCGCGTTGAGCAGCTTGCTCATCGTGTCCTTGGCGTCGCCGAAGAGGAGGGTGGTCTTCTCGTCGAAGAGCAGCTCGTTCTCGATGCCGGCGAAGCCGGGGCGCATCGAGCGCTTCATGAAGATGATCTGCTTGCCCTCGTCGGCGTTGAGGATCGGCATCCCGTAGATCGGGGCGCCGGGGGTGGTCTTGGCGGCCGGGTTGACCACGTCGTTGGCGCCCACGACCAGCACCACGTCGGCGTCCTTGAAGTCGCCGTTGATCTCCGACATCTCCTTGAGCTGCTCGTAGGGCACCTGGGCCTCGGCCAGCAGCACGTTCATGTGGCCCGGCATCCGGCCGGCGACAGGGTGGATCGCGTAGTCGACCTGGATGTCCGCGCTCTCCCAGCACGTCGACCAGCTCGCGCAGCGAGTGCTGGGCCTGGGCCACGGCCAGGCCGTAGCCGGGCACGACGATCACCCGGTCGGCGTACGCCAGCATGATCGCGACGTCATTGGGCCCGGCCGACTTCACCGGGCGGTCCGAGGCCTCGCCGCCGCCGAGCGTGGAACCGCCCTTGAGCGCGCCGAAGAGGATGTTGGTGACCGAGCGGCCCATGGCGTTGGCCATCAGCAGGGTCAGGAAGGTACCGCTGGCCCCGACGAGCGTGCCGGCCACCAGCAGGAGGGTGTTCTCGAGCACGTAGCCGCCCGCCGCCACCGTCAGGCCGGTGAAGGCGTTGAGCAGCGAGATCACGATCGGTACGTCGGCGCCGCCGACCGGCAGCACCAGCAGGACGCCGACCACCAGCCCGACCAGCGCCAGCACGACTCCGGCCCACAGCACCGGGTCGCCGATGGTGATGCCGGTGAGGAGGATCGTGGCGAGAAGACCGAGCCCGAAGACGATCGGCAGTCCCTTGAACACGACGGGCGCCGAGGTCATCAGGTCCTGCAGCTTGGCGAAGGTGACGATCGAGCCGGCGAACGACACCGCGCCGACCGCGATCGTGAAGGCGGTTGCCAGCAGCACGAACCACCCGACGTCCTCGCCGTGCCCGACGATGTCGGCCAGCTCCAGCAGCGCGACCAGGGCCGCGGCGCCGCCACCGACGCCGTTGAACAGCGCCACCATCTGCGGCATCTGGGTCATCTGGACCTTGCGCGCGCCGACGACACCGGCGACCGTGCCGATCAGGGTCGCCACCAGGATCAGCGCGACGTGGTCGAGGTCGAGGTAGAAGAACGGGATCGTGACCGCGACGACCGCGGCAACGGCGCCGACGAGGTTGCCGTACCGAGCGGTCTTCGGCCCGGACAGACCCTTCAGCGCGAGGATGAAGCAGACCGCGCAGGCGAGGTAGGCGAGCTGGACCCAGGACGGAGTCATGCCGCGCTGCCTTCGGCGGGGGCCTTCTTCTTCTTGCGGGTGAACATCTGCAGCATCCGGTCGGTGACCACGAAGCCGCCGACCATGTTGACCGCGGCCAGCACCACCGCGACCAGGCCGACGACCAGCGCGCCGGTGCTCTCGGCCTGCCCGGTCACGATGATCGCGCCGAGCAGGATGATCCCGTGGATGGCGTTGGCGCCGGACATCAGCGGCGTGTGCAGGGTCGAGGAGACCTTCGAGATCACCTCGATCCCGACGAACACGCTCAGGACGAAGATCGTCAGCCAGACGACCGCTTCACTCACTTGCTTCACCTTCCGGAGTGGTCTGTTCGGCTTCGGTCGGTTCCGGGACCGGGTCGGCGCCCTCGATCGCCTCGACGGGTGCCGTCGTGCAGGATCGAGCCATCCCGGGTGACGCACGCGCCGACGACGACCTCGTCGTCGAAGTCGGGGGCGAACGCCGCCGGACGGCCCTCGGTCTCGTCGTCCCCCTCCTCGGCCTTGGTCGTCATCAGCTCGACCAGGTTGACGATGTTCTGGGCGTACAGCCGCGACGCCGGCCCCGGCATCTGCGAGGGCACGTTGCGCCCGCCCCAGACCTGCGCGTTGCCGATCCGGACCACCTCGCCCGCGACCGAGCCCTCCACGTTGCCGCCGGTCTCGGCGGCAAGGTCGACGACCACGGAGCCCGGCTTCATCTGCTCGACCATCTCCTGGGTCACGAGCATCGGCGCCTGCCGTCCGGGGACGGCGGCGGTGGTGATCAGGGCGTCGGCGTCAGCGATGTACGGCGCCAGCATCTCCCTCTGCTTCGCGGCGCGGTCCTCGGTCATCTCGCGGGCGTAGCCACCGGTCCCCTCGAGGGTCTCGAGCTCGAGGTCGATCGGCTTGGCACCCATCGAAGCGATCTCCTCGGCGGCGGCCGCCCGGACGTCGTAGGCCTGGACCACGGCGCCGAGGCGCTTCGCGGTGGCGATCGCCTGGAGCCCGGCCACCCCCGCGCCGAGGACGACGACCGTGGCCGGCTGCACCGTGCCGGCCGCGGTCATGCTGAGCGGGAAGAACCGGCGCAGCATCCCTGCGGCGACGATCGCGCAGCGGTAGCCGGCGACCAGCGCCTGGGAGGACAGGGCGTCCATCGACTGGGCGCGGGAGATGCGGGGCACGAGCTCCATCGCGAAGGAGGTGATCCCGCAGTCGCGCAGGTCGCGGACGACGTCCTCCTCCTGGCGCGTCGGGAGGAACGAGATCGTGGCGGTGCCCTTCGGGAGCCGGCGGATGGTCTCGGTGGGCAGCGGCTGGACCGAGACCACGAGGTCGGCTCCCTCGATGGCACCGTCGTCGACGGTGGCGCCGGCCTCGACGTACTCCTCGTCGGCCATCTGCGCGGCCCGGCCGGCGTCGGGCTCGACCGCGACCTCGTAGCCGAGCGCGGTGAGCTTCTCGACCAGCTCGGGCACCATCGCGACGCGGGACTCGCCTTCCCTGGTCTCCCTGGCTACAGCGATCTTCACCCGCTGAAACCTAGGGCAAGTCGCGAGATGGGGACAGCCGTCTCATCTCTGGGCGTCCCGTGTCGTGACGCTCGTCACCGCGCGAGCGGGATCTCGGCCACCGTCTCGTAGCGGGGACGGCCGGCGCGGCCCCTCGCCCAGGTGGGACGCGACGAGCTCGATCCGGTCCGCGGTCCAGGACGGGCCGGAGTAGGTGTCGAGGAGCCGCACCCAGTTCGAGACCTCGGCCGGGCGTCCGAGCCGGGCGACGGTGATGTGCGCACGGAACCGCTGGCCGTCGACCGGGATGCCGGTGCGCGACGCGGCCGCCCGGGCGCCGGTCGCGAGCCGCTCCAGCTCCGTCGCGCCCTGCTCGTCGAGGTCGAGGCCGGCCCACACGACCCGCGCGCGGCCGGCGTTGGGGAAGGCTCCACCGCCGGCAGATGCGGGTCTCGAACGACGTACGCCGCTTGCCCGCCCGCTCCAGCCGCTCCACCAGCTCGTCGAGGTGCCGGTCCGCCACGGCGGCGAGGAAGGAGAGAGTGACGTGGAACTGCTCGGGCAGCGCCCACCGGAAGGGCCCGGACTCCCGCCGTGGTTCGAGGAAGGCGTCGAGGTCCTCGATCGCCTCGGGGGGCGGGACGAGGGCGACGAACATCCGCGTCCCGTGGGGAGGCGTCACCCGACCTGGGTGCCGATCAGGGCACCGATCCCATAGGTGACCGCCATCGCCAGCACACCCCCGCCTACGTTACGGACCACCGCTCGGCGGACGGGTCCGTAGCCGAGACGGGCCGAGACCCAGCCGGTCAGCGCCAGCGCCAGGCCGACGGCGGCCACCGTCGCCCAGATGCGGGTCGACACCGGCGTGAGCGTGATGGTCAGCAGCGGGAGCAGGGCCCCGAGCGTGAAGGCCAGCATCGACGCCCACGCCGCGTGCCAGGGGTTGGTCAGGTCGTCGGGGTCGATGCCGAGCTCGGTCTCCGCATGGGCGGCCAGGGCGTCGTGGGCGGTCAGCTCCTCGGCCACCTGCAACGCCAGCTCCTCGCTGAGCCCCTTCTCGACATACAGGCCGGCCAGCTCTGCGAGCTCCTCCTCCGGCTCGTCCCGGAGCTCGGCTCGCTCCTTGGCGAGCAGCGCCTGCTCGGCGTCACGCTGGGTGCTGACCGACACGTACTCGCCGGCCGCCATGCTCAGGGCGCCGGCCGCGATGCCGGCGATGCCGGCGATCAGGATCGTGGTCCGGTCGCTGGTGGCGCCGGCGACCCCCATCACGAGACCGGCCGTCGAGACGATGCCGTCGTTGCCGCCCAGGACGCCGGCCCGCAGCCAGTTGAGCCGGCTGCTGAAACTGTCTTCGTGCGGTTCGTCCTCGTGCGGCCCGACCGGGGTGTCGAGCGCGCCGGTCTCGATGCTCATGGACCAATCGTTCGGCCTCGGCGGTCCTGCCGCAAGCAAGGCAAGGCTGCGCTCATCCGGATAGTCCCCGTATCTTGCGCCCCGCAGAGCGGGTCGAGGACGGCCCGAGATCCGGGACTATCCCAACAACCTCAGAGGCCGAGGTCGCGGCCGATGAGCATCTTCATGATCTCGTTCGAGCCGGCCCAGATCTTGGTGACGCGGGCGTCGCGCCAAGCCCTGGCCACGCGGTACTCGTTCATGTAGCCGTAGCCGCCGTGCAGCTGGACGCAGTGGTCGAGGACGTCGTTCTGCACCTGGGAGGTCCACCACTTGGCCTTGGCGGCGTCGACAGGGGTCAGCTCGCCGCGAGTGTGCTTCATGATGCAGACGTCGACATAGGCCTGGGTGACCTCGACCTGGGTGACCAGCTCGGCCAGCAGGAACTGGTTGGCCTGGAAGGAGCCGATCGCCTGGCCGAACGCCTTGCGCTCCTTGGCGTACTCCACCGTCTCCTCGAGGATCTGCGCCGCGTGCGCGAGGTTGGTGATCGCCGAGCCGAGCCGCTCCTGCGGCAGGAACTGCATCATCGAGATGAAGCCGGTGTCGAGCTCGCCGATCATGTCGTCGTTGCTGACCCGGACGTCCTCGAAGGCGAGCTCGGCGGTGTCGGACTCGTCCTGGCCGACCTTGTCGAGCACGCGACCGACAGAGAACCCGTCTGACTTGGTGTCGACGCCGAACAGCGAGATGCCCTTGGCCCTCTTCTCCTTGTCGGTGCTCGCGGCAACCACGACGAGGTCGGCGCTGCCGCCGTTGGTGATGAAGGTCTTGGCGCCGTTGATGACCCAGTCGTCGCCGTCGCGGACGGCGGTGGTCTTGAGGCTGGCGAGGTCGGAGCCGCCGCCCGGCTCGGTCATGCCGATGGCGGTGAGCAGGTCGCCGGTGCAGAAGTCGGGTAGCCAGCGCTTCTTCTGCTCGTCGTTGGTCAGGTGCACGAGGTACGGCGCCACGATGTCGGCATGGATGCCGACACAGCTCGGCAGCGTCATGTTGACCTTGGCGAGCTCCTCGGTCAGCACGGCGTTGAAGCGGTAGTCGTTGGCCTCCATCCCGCCGTACTCCTCGGGGACCTCGAGCCCCAGGAAACCCTGCGCGCCGGCGGCCTTCCAGAACTCCCGGGGCAGGCCGTGGCTGTCGGCGTGCTCCTCCAGGTGGGGCGTGACCTCGCGGTCCAGGAACTCCTTGACGGAGCTGCGGAACGCCTCGTGGTCCTCGTCGAAGATCTCGCGCTTCATGCGCCGATCCTACTTCCCGGTAACAGCCGAGGCTTCGGCGATGGTTTGATCGTTCCAACGGGCGGGTACTCTCGGCGGGCGCGCCCGGACGGGCGCCGGCAACGAGGAGGAGCCCGCGTGGAGTCCTGGCCCGGAACGCCCTACCCGCTGGGCGCGACCTTCGACGGGAGCGGCACGAACTTCGCCCTGTTCAGCGAGGTCGCCGAGCGGGTCGAGCTGTGCCTCATCGACGGCGAGGGCGAGGAGCTCACGGAGGAGCGGATCGAGCTCACCGAGGTGGACGCCTTCGTCTGGCACTGCTACCTGCCGTCGGTGCAGCCCGGGCAGCGCTACGGCTACCGCGTCCACGGTCCGTGGGACCCGGCCCGCGGGCTGCGGTGCAACCCCAACAAGCTGCTCCTCGACCCCTACGCCAAGGCAACCAGCGGCGAGATCGACTGGGACCAGTCCCTGTTCGGCTACGACTTCGGCGACCCGGACTCGCGCAACGACGACGACTCCGGGCCGCACATGACGTACGGCGTCGTGATCAACCCGTTCTTCGACTGGGAGGGTGACCGGAGCCCGCACGTCCCCTACAACGAGACGGTCATCTACGAGGCCCACGTCAAGGGGCTGACCCAGCTCCACCCCGACGTCCCCGAGGAGCTGCGCGGCACCTACGCCGGCCTGGCCCACCCCGCGGTCACCGACCACCTGACCAAGCTCGGGGTGACCGCGATCGAGCTGATGCCGGTCCACCAGTTCGTCCAGGACAGCACCCTGGTCGAGAAGGGGCTGCGCAACTACTGGGGCTACAACACGCTCGCCTTCCTGGCACCGCATGCGGACTACGCCGCGACGTCGCGCGACGAGCAGACCCTGGGCCAGCAGGTGCAGGAGTTCAAGTCGATGGTCAAGTCGCTGCACGCGGCCGGCATCGAGGTGATCCTGGACGTCGTCTACAACCACACCGCCGAGGGCAACCACCTCGGCCCGACCCTCAGCTTCAAGGGGATCGACAACCCGGCGTACTACCGGCTGGTCGAGGACGAGCCGCAGTACTACATGGACTACACCGGGACCGGCAACTCACTCAACGTGCGGCACCCCCACTCGCTGCAGCTGATCATGGACTCCCTGCGCTACTGGGTGACCGAGATGCACGTGGACGGGTTCCGGTTCGACCTGGCCTCGGCCCTCGCCCGGGAGTTCTACGACGTCGACCGCCTGGCGACGTTCTTCGAGCTCGTGCAGCAGGACCCGGTCGTCAGCCAGGTGAAGCTGATCGCCGAGCCGTGGGACGTCGGTCCGGGCGGCTACCAGGTGGGGAACTTCCCGCCGCAGTGGACCGAGTGGAACGGCGCCTACCGCGACACCGTCCGCGACTTCTGGCGGGGCGAGCCGTCCCTGGGCGAGTTCGCCTCGCGCCTGGCCGGCTCGTCGGACTTCTACGCCCACTCGGGGCGACGTCCGGTCGCCAGCATCAACTTCGTCACCGCCCACGACGGCTTCACCCTGCGCGACCTGGTGTCCTACAACGAGAAGCACAACGAGGCCAACGGCGAGGACAACAACGACGGCGAGAGCCACAACCGCTCCTGGAACCACGGCGTCGAGGGGCCGACCGACGATCCCGAATGTCCTCGCCCTGCGTGCCCGGGAGCAGCGCAACTTCATCGCCACCCTGCTGCTCAGCCAGGGCGTGCCGATGCTCGCTGCACGGCGACGAGCTCGGCCGCACCCAGGACGGCAACAACAACACCTACGCCCAGGACTCCGAGATCTCCTGGGTCGACTGGGACCGGGCCGACCAGCCGCTGGTGGAGTTCACCGCCAGCGGTCGCGAGGCTCCGGCACAGCCACCCCACCTTCCGCCGCAAGCGGTTCTTCACCGGTACGACGGTGCGCACCGGCGACGGCGAACGCCTCAACGACATCGTCTGGCTCCACCCGGAGGGCCGGGCGATGGAGGAGGCGGACTGGGAGAGCGGATCGAAGACGATCGGGATGTACCTCAACGGGCACGGCATCGCCGGCAAGGACATCCGCGGCGGCACCATCACCGACGACCACTTCCTCCTCTACTTCAACGCCGGCGACCCGCTCGAGGTGACCCTCCCGCCCGAGGAGTACGCCGACGCGTGGGACGTCGTACTGGACACCGGGGACGCCCTCGACGACGCTGGAGATCTGCAAGGCCGGGACGCCGATCGCGCTGGAGTCGCGCAGCCTGGTCGTGCTCCGCGAGCACGCCGCGTCCGAGGAGGAGCCCGACCACTCCGTCGCCGCGTCCCTCGCGGCGCAGGCGGCCAACGGCTGACCCGTGCGCACTCCCAGCAACACCTACCGACTCCAGATCACCGAGGACTTCGACCTGTTCGAGGCCGCGCGGCGCCTGCCCTACCTGCACGACCTCGGCGTCGACTGGGTCTACCTCTCGCCGCTCCTCGTCGCCGAGCCGGGCAGCACCCACGGGTACGACGTCGTGGCGCACGACGGCATCGACCCGGCGCGTGGTGGCGAGGAAGGCCTGGCCGCAGCTGTCGAAACAGGCGCGTCGGCTGGGCATGGGCGTGCTGGTCGACATCGTCCCCAACCATGTCGGGGTGGCCACCCCGGCCGAGAACGCCTGGTGGTGGGACCTCCTCCAGCACGGCGAGTCATCCGCCCACGCCACCGCCTTCGACGTCGACTGGCCGGCCGGCGGAGGACGGATCCGGATCCCGGTGGTCGGCGACGACGACCAGGACGCGGACGGAGGGCCGATCGCCCACCTCGCGGTGGTCGATGGCGAGCTGCGGTACCACGACCATCGTTTCCCGATCGCGCCCGGGACTGAGGGTGACGACCCGCAGGAGGTCCACGCCGGCCAGAACTATGAGCTGGTCAACTGGCGGGTCGCCGACCACGGGCTCAACTACCGCCGGTTCTTCGCGGTCAACACTCTGGCCGCGATCCGGGTGGAGGACGCCTCGGTCTTCGGCGACTCACACATCGAGATCCGGCGCTGGTTCGACGAGGGTCTCGTGGACGGCCTGCGCGTCGACCACCCGGACGGGTTGCGCGACCCCGGCCGCTACCTCGACGACCTGGCGGCGATCACCGGCGGCGCCTACGTCCTGGTCGAGAAGATCCTGGACCCCGGCGAGGACCTGCCGTCGTCCTGGGCCACCGCCGGGACCACCGGGTACGACGCGCTCGCCCTCCTCGACCGGGTGCTGACCGATCCAGTGGCCGAGGAACCGCTCGACCTGATCGAGACCCGGCTCCGCGGGGCGCCGGTCGACTGGGAGCAGATGGTGCACGACACCAAGCGCGCGGTCGCCGACGGCATCCTCGGCTCGGAGGTCCGCCGCATCGTGCGTGAGCTGGAGCCGGCCGCCGAAGGCGCGACCGACGCGTGGGTGGACGCGGTCGCCGAGCTGCTCGCCTGCTTCCCGGTCTACCGCTCCTACCTGCCCGAGGGGCGCGCGCACCTCGACGAAGCCTTCGACCGCGCGCGCACGCACCGGCCGGACCTGGCCGGCACCCTCGACACCCTCCGCCCGCTCCTCTCCGACCCACACTCGCCGCCGGCCCTGCGCTTCCAGCAGACCAGCGGCATGGTGATGGCCAAGGGCGTGGAGGACTGTGCGTTCTACCGCTGGTCGCGGCTCACCTCGCTCAACGAGGTCGGCGCGGACCCCGGCGTCTTCTCGATCACGCCCGAGGAGTTCCACGAGCAGATGGCGGTCGCGGCAGGCCCGAGTGGCCGGACGCGATGACCACGCTCTCGACCCACGACACCAAGCGGGGCGAGGACGTGCGGGCCCGGATCACCGCACTCGCCGAGATGCCCGAGCGCTGGATGCACGCGCTGGCCCGCCTGCTCGAGCTGGCGCCGCTCCCCGACCCCGGCTTCGGCAGCCTGCTGTGGCAGGCGGCGGTGGGCGCCTGGCCGATCTCCCGCGAACGGCTGCACGCCTACGCCGAGAAGGCGATGCGCGAGGCCGGCGACCGCACGACGTGGACCGCGCCCGACGCGGCGTACGAGGACGCGGTGCACGCCGCGGTCGACGCGGCCTACGACGACCCGCGCGTGGCCGCCCTGATCGAGGAGCTGCTCACGGCCAGGTGGCGGGCCCGGGCTGGAGCAACGCCCTCGCCGCCAAGCTGGTCGCGCTCACCATGCCCGGCGTGCCCGACGTCTACCAGGGCAGCGAGCTGTGGGAGCAGAGCCTGGTCGACCCCGACAACCGGCGCTTCGTCGACTTCGACGCCCGCGCCGGCCTCCTCGACTCGCTGGGCAATGGCCCGGCGGTGTCACTCACGGGCAGCACTGACGACCCCGGCGTCGCGAAGCTCGCCGTCACCCGCGCCGCCCTGACCCTCCGCCGGGACCGCCCGGAGCTGTTCACGACCTACGCCCGGTCGCCGCGGCCGGGCCCGGCTGCCGACCACGTGCTGGCCTTCGACCGAGGCGGCGCCGTCACCGTGGCCACCCGGCTCCCGGTCGGGCTCGCGGCCACGCGACGGCTGGGGCACGACCGCCCTGCGGCTGCCCGGCGGGGCTCTGGCGCGACGTCATCACCGGCGCGGTCACGACCAGCTCGGACGACCACGGCCTGCCGGTGAGCGAGGCGCTGCGCTCGCTGCCGGTCGCGCTGCTGGTGAGGGAGGACTGATGAGCTGCCGCGGCCCGTTCGACGTGTGGGCGCCGATCCCGTCCCGGTCCGGCTGTCGCTTCGAGACGCCTGTCCCTCGGCTCCTCAGGACACGCGGTGGGCGATGCCATCGTCGAGATGACCAGGGGCGAATGCGACTGGTGGACCCCGGCCGGGCCGGTCCCTGACCCGATCGACCGAGGAGGTGGACTACGGCTACCTGATCGATGACTCGGACACGCCGGTGCCCGACCCGCGATCCCGGCGTCAGCCGGCGGGCGTCCACGCTCGCTCGCGAACCCACCAGCCCCAGTCGTTCACGTGGACCGACTCGGACTGGACCGGCCGCCAGCTCGCCGGCTCGGTGATCTACGAGCTGCACGTCGGCACCTTCACCCGCGAGGGCACCTTCGACGCGGCCCTGGGCAAGCTCGACCACCTGCGCGAGATCGGCGTGGACTTCGTCGAGGTGATGCCGGTCAACGCGTTCAACGGCAGCCACAACTGGGGGTACGACGGGGTGCTCTGGTCAGCCGTGCACGAGCCCTACGGCGGACCGTCCGGCTACCAGCGATTCGTCGACCGCTGCCACGCAGCCGGACTCGGCGTGATCCAGGACGTCGTCTACAACCACCTCGGCCCGTCGGGCAACTACCTGCCGCTCTTCGGTCCCTACCTCAAGCAGGGCCGCAGCACCTGGGGTGACCACGTGAACCTCGACGGCCCCGGATCGGCCGAGGTCCGGCGCTACATCCTCGACAACGTCCGGATGTGGCTGCAGGACTACCACGTCGACGGGCTGCGGCTGGACGCCGTACACGCCCTTGCGGACTCCTCCCCGGTCCACCTGCTCGAGGAGATGGCGATCGAGGTGGCAGCCATGTCCGCACACCAGCGCCGCCCGCTCACCCTGATCGCGGAGTCGGACCTCAACGACCCACGGCTGGTCACGCCTCGGGAGGCCGGGGGCTACGGCCTCGACGCCCAGTGGAGCGACGACTTCCACCACGCCGTCCACGTCGCCCTGACCGGTGAGACCCAGGGCTACTACGCCGACTTCGAGCCCCTCTCCGCGCTCGCCAAGGTCTGCAAGCGGGGGTTCTTCCACGACGGGACGTACTCGTCGTTCCGGGACCGCGACCACGGCGTGCCGATCGACACCGAGCGGATGCCGACCTGGCGGCTGGTCGTCGGCAGCCAGAACCACGACCAGATCGGAAACCGCGCCGCCGGCGACCGCCTCACCGACCACCTCGACGATCACCAGCTCGGCTGCGCCGCCCTGCTGACCATGGCCGGCCCGTTCACGCCGATGCTCTTCCAGGGCGAGGAGTGGGCCGCGTCCTCGCCGTTCTGCTTCTTCACCTCCCACCCGGAGCCCGAGCTGGGCCGGGTCACCGCCGAGGGGCGGTTCGAGGAGTTCGAACGGATGGGGTGGGACCCCGCAGTCGTCCCGGACCCGCAGGATCCCGACACCTTCCGGCGCTCGAAGCTGGACTGGAGCGAGCTGGGCTCCGATCGGCACGCGCGGCTGCTGGCGGCCTACCGCCGGCTGGCCGAGCTGCGCCGGACCCACCCCGACCTCACCGACCCCGCCTTCGCGTCCACCTCGTGCACGGTCGACGAGGAGGCCCGGGTGTTCACGATGCGTCGCGGCCACCTGTCGGTCGTCGTCAACTTCGGCGACGCTCCGGCGAAGGTGCCCGTCGTGCCAGGCGCCGGCCTGCTGTTCGCCTCCGGAGAAGGCGTCCGGATCGATCAGGACGTGCTGGTCCTGCCCGGCCACGCCGGTGGTCTGGTCGGCTGAGGTTCGCGACGTACCGTCGAACGCATGCCGCAGCGGTTTGCCGGCCCTCGCGGCGGGTCTGCTGGCGGCCAGCCTGCTGGCTGGCTGCGGAGACCAGGCCGAGCGGCGGTCGATCACACCCCTGCCGACCATCCCCGGGGACAGTGCGACCCGGGCCGACCAGCCGGTCAAGCCCACACCGAAGCCCAACCAGCCTCCCTCCCGGACACCCAGCCAGTCACCCACCCCACAGCGTGCCCGTCACACCGCCCAGCCCCGCCACCCCTGGCGCGCCGGCCACGCCGGACCCGGTGGCCACGGGCAAGGCCCCGCCCCCCTGGCTGGGGCACCGGGTGCTGCCGACGACCGCCAGCGGGTACGGCGAGGTCCGGTCGACGCCACCTGTGCTGCGACAGCGTCGGTTCACCCTCCCCGACACCGTGCCCGCCCTGCCCGGCGAGGGCTTCGCCGCCCGGGTGACGGCACCCGCCCCACGTGCCGTCGTCGCCGATCGAGCTGGCGGCCCGGCTGTCCGGTCAGTCCTGAGGAGCTGACCTGGCTTCGGCTGACCTTCTGGGGGTTCGACGACCAGCGGCACACGGGCGAGCTGCTGGTCCACGAGGACGTGGCCGGCGACCTGGTGTCGGTCTTCGAGCGTCTCTACGTGGCGAGGTTCCCGATCGAGGAACTGAGCATCGTCACGCGAAGAGAGCTCGACGCACCGCCGACCGGAGACGGGAACGCGACGACGGCGTTCGCCTGCCGCCGCACGACCGGTGGGACGACGTACTCCCAGCACGCCTACGGACTGGCCGTCGACGTCAACAGCTTCCAGAATCCCTACGTGTCCGGCGACCTGGTGCTTCCGGAGCTCGCGAGCGCCTACCTGGACCGTGCCCAGGACCTTCCGGGCATGATCGAGGCGAACGGTCCCGTGGTGCGGGCGTTCGCCTCGATCGGGTGGGAGTGGGGCGGCTCGTGGCAGTCGCTGAAGGACTACCAGCACTTCAGCCAGAACGGCGGCTGAGCCCCTACTGCTGCGTCTGCTTCTGCAGCTCCTCGACCGTGACGACCTCGTCGTCGGCGGGGGCCTCGATGGAGGCGTCCTCGTCGAACTCGGAGAACGTGAAGGAGCCGGGCGAGTCGCCCTCGGCCTGCTCGACCTTGAGGATGTGGTGCGGGTCGTCCACCGCGACCCAGACCGTGATCGTGCCGCCGCTCTCCTTGTCGTCGCGGGTGAGCTTGACCGCCTCCTGGCCGTCGACGTCCTCGGTCGCACCCTTCTCCGAGGGCTTGTCCTGGTCGGCGTCGATCTGGTCGAGCAGCTCGTCGAGGTCGCAGAAGGAGGCGAAGCTCTGGTCGCCCTCGGGCAGCTGCACCCAGTTGTCGCCGACCGTGGAGATGATCTGCTCCGCTGCGGGGCCCGCCTGGGCGCGCCAGAACTCCTCGTCGGGCTTGAACCAGGAGGTGCCGTCGAGGGTGACCACCTCGGCCGAGCCGGAGTCGCCCCGGGAGACCGTGCCGGTGCAGTCGCCGTCGGTGGTGAGCGACAGGTCGAGGCCGATCTCGCTGTCCTGCTGGCTGACCGAGCCCTCCATGTGCACGGCGTCGAGGGCCTTCATGTCCTCGATCGAAGCCTTCTCGATGGTCGAGGCCGACTCATTGGCGAAGTCGCTGTCGCTGCCCTCGGAGCTGTCACCGCCGCCCCCACACGCCGCGAGTACGGCGAGCGCGCCCATCGCGCCCACCACATGCCTGATCGCCGTCACGAGTCCTCCAGCTGAAGTTGGTGAATAGCCCATGAGATCACACCGGAGGGCCTCCGACCCGGGACGGGTCGCGGGTCAGGCGTCGACCAGCTCCCGTTCGGGCGATCGCTGCGGCGGCGCCTCGTCGTGCTCGCGCCAGCCGTAACGCTCCCACCAGCGGCGCAGCGGGCCCGGCGCCCACCAGTTCCACGAGCCCAGGAGCTTCATCGTCGCCGGCACCAGCAGCGCGCGGACGACGGTGGCGTCGACGATCAGCGCGACCAGCATGCCGATCCCCATCATCTTCATGAAGACGATCCCCGAGAGGCCGAACGCTCCGATCACCACCGCCAGCAGCAGCGCCGCACTGGTGATGATCCGCCCGGTCTTCTGCACACCGGTGGCGACCGCGAGGTCGTTGTCACCGGTCCGGTCCCACTGCTCGCGCACGCGGGACAGCAGGAACACCTCGTAGTCCATCGACAGGCCGAACAGGATGGCGAGGATCAGGATCGGGTTGGTGGCGTCGAGATAGCCGGGGGACTCGAAGCCGAGCAGGCCGGAGAGGTGCCCCTCCTGGAAGATCCACGTGACCACCCCGAAGGAGGCAGTGATCGAGACGGCGTTCATCGCGACCGCCTTGAGGGGGAGGACGAGCGAGCCGAAGGCGAGGAAGAGCAGGACCAGCATCACGCCGACCACGATCAACCCCATCCAGGGAAGGTGCTCGCCCACGGAGGTGATCAGGTCGACGGTGTCGGCGCTGAGCCCGCCGACGAGGACCTCACCCTCGGGCGGCTCGACGTCCCGCAGGTCCCGCACGATGTCCTGCGAACGCTGGCTCTGGCTGTTGCCCTCCCAGAACGCCCGCAGCAAGGCGGTGTCGCCCTCGGTCTCGACCGGCTGCACCTGGGTGATGCCGTCGACGGCCTCGACGTCACGGGTGTAGGCCTCGACGTCGGCCCGGTCGACACCCTGCAGCAGCAGGTTGGCGGTCGACTGCTCCGGCCCGAAGTCGGAGTTGAGCCTGTCGGCGGCGGCGTGGGCGGGCGCATCGTCGGGCAGCACGCGGTAGTCCACGCTGCCCCACTTGGCGCCGAGGAACGGCGACGCGATCGCCAGCAGGGCCGCGGTCACGACCACGATCACCACGACCGGCCTGCCGCATGACGCCGTGGGCCAGCCGCGCCCACCAGCCGTGGTCGTCGTCCACGGACACCGGACGGTGCCGGCGCCACGGCATCCGGCCGCCGTCGATGCGGCGACCGAGGAGGCGCAGGGTCGCGGGCAGCACGGTCAGGGCGGCCAGCATCGCGATCACGACGGCCGACATGCCGCCGTACCCCATGCTGCGCAGGAAGTTCTGGGGGAAGACCAGCAACGACGACATCGCAGCGGCGACGGTCAGGCCGGAGAACAACACGGTGCGCCCGGCGGTGACCATCGTGGTCCGGATCGCCTTCGACGCCGCATCCGGGTCGTCCATGCGGGAGCCGGGCGAGCTCTTCGCGGAACCGGCTGATCACGAACAGGGCGTAGTCGATGGCCAGGCCCATCCCGAGCAGGCTGATCACGTTGACCGAGAAGACCGACACCTCGGTGAAGGTGGTGAGCAGGCGGACCACGGCGAGCGACCCGACGACGGCGAGCGCGCCGACGATGGCGGGCATCGAGGCCGCCACCAGGCTGCCGAAGATCAGCAGAGCGAGCAGGATCACGATCGGGAGCGAGATCATCTCGGCGCGCTCGAGGTCCTCCGAGGTCATGTCGTTGACATCGCCGTAGACCGCGAACGACCCGGCCAGGTCGGTCTCGAGGCTCTCGCTCTCCAGGGCGGGCTCCACCCGGTCCCAGTTGTCGAGCAGGTCGTCCTGGCTGGCTCCGGCCAGGGAGATCTGGACCTGGACCGCATGCCCGTCCTTGCTCACCATGGCGGGGCTGTGGGTGTCGTAGTAGGACACGACGGAGCTGGTCGTGCCCTCCGGGATGTCGGCGAGCGTCGCATCGACCGCCGCCCGGAACTCCGGCGATCGAGCGGTCAGCTCGTCGCTGGAGTAGATCGCGACCGCGTCCACGGTCCGGCTGCCGAACGTCTCGCGCTCGAGCGCCAGCTCCTTCGACGACTCGCTGTCGGGGTCGTCGAAGCCGCCCTGGGCGAGCGCGTCGAACACCCCGAACCCGTAGGCGCCGGCCCCGATCACCAGGGCCACGCCGGCCAGCAGGATCGCCAGCGACCGTCGAGCCACGAAGGCCCCCCACCGCTCCATCATCGCGACTCCTCGAATTCTTCGTGAACCTGTGTCAGACTAGTGAACGGTGTAAACCGTAAACGGCGTAAACAAGACCTGTCAAGGTCGTGAGGGAGGGCTCGCAGTGGCCGAGGTGTCCGTACAGCCGACCCGGCGGGAGCGGCAGCGCGAGGCGACGTACGCCGAGATCGTGCAGGTCTCCCGCGACCTCCTGGCCGCGGGCGCCGAGCTCTCGCTGCGTGCCGTGGCGGCCCGGATGGGGGTGACCGCCCCGGCGCTCTACCGCTACGTCGCCAACTACCAGGAGCTGGTCGACCTGGTCGCCTTCGAGATCGACAAGGCCGCGACCGAGGGCTTCCGGACAGCGGCCGCGACCCAGCCCGAGGACGACCCGGCGGCGCAGCTGCTGTGTGCCTCGGTGGCCTTCCGCCGCTGGGCACTGGGCAGCCCCCGCGAGTTCTCCCTGGTCTTCGCCAACCCGATCGCCGACAGCGCCTGCGTGCGGCGCGACCTGCTCACCTCCGCGACGTCGGGACACTTCTTCAACGCCCTGCTGGTCCGGGTCTGGGAGAAGCACCGGTTCCCCCACCCGCAGCTCTCGGAGCTCGATCCAGCGGTGGCCGAGGCGCTGGAGGAGCCGTTGTTCCCGATCGACCTGTCCCTGCTCCCCGAGGACCACCGCGGCCTGTTGTGGGTCTTCATGAACGCGTGGGCGGCGCTGTACGGCGTCGTCACGCTCGAGGTCTTCGGGCACCTCGACCCCCGGGTCATCGAGAGCGGCGCGATGTTCGCCGCGATGGTCCACGAGTGGATGCCGCGGCTCGGCATGGACACCGAGCAGGACCGGCTCCGGGCGCTCCTGGCCTCAGAGCTCGGCCGCTAGCACCTCGTCGACCCAGGCCGGGACCAGCACCCCTGCCGGACCCTCGCGCGACTCGTCGAAGTCACCCGTGACGTCGCTCGCCACCAGGTTGAGCTCGAGCGTCCGGGCACCCCCGCCGGCGGCGAACTGGACGAACGCCGCGGCCGGGTAGACCACGCCCGAGGTGCCGATCGCCACGAACAGGTCCGCCTCGTGGAGAGCCGCGAAGATCCGGTCCATCTCGTAGGGGACCTCGCCGAACCAGACCACGTCCGGGCGCAGCTCGCTGACCCCGCACCTGCGGACAGGGCGGGTAGTCGCCGAGGTCGTCGGTCCACGGCGTCCGGGTGCGGCAGGCGCGGCACAGCGCCGACCGGAGCTCGCCGTGCATGTGGACGACCCGGGTGGAGCCGGCGCGTTCGTGCAGGTCGTCGATGTTCTGGGTGACGACGAGCAGGTCGTCGCCGAGGTGCTCCTCGAGCCTGGCCAGGGCGAGGTGGGCCGGGTTCGGTTCGACGCCGGCGATGGCGGCCCGGCGGGCGTCGTAGAACCGGTGGACGACCGCGGGCTGGAGGTCGAAGGCGTCCGGGGAGGCGACGTCCTCGACCCGGTGGCCCTCCCACAGTCCGTCGGCGTCGCGGAAGGTCGGCACCCCGCTCTCGGCGGAGATGCCGGCCCCGGTGAGCACGACGACCTTCACGGCGGCCTCAGTAGTACCAGGGGTACGGCGACCAGTCGGGCTCCCGCTTCTCGAGGAACTGGTCGCGTCCCTCCTGTGCCTCGTCGGTCATGTAGGCGAGCCGGGTGGTCTCGCCGGCGAAGAGCTGCTGGCCCACGAGCCCGTCGTCGATGAGGTTGAAGGAGTACTTGAGCATCCGCTGGGCGGTGGGCGACTTGCCGTTGATCTTCCGGCCCCACTCCAGCGCCTCGGCCTCGAGCTCGTCGTGCGGGACCACCTTGTTGACCGCGCCCATCTGGTGCATCTGCGCGGCGTCGTACTCCTCGCCGAGGAAGAAGATCTCGCGGGCGAACTTCTGGCCGACCTGGCGAGCGAGGTAGGCCGACCCGAAGCCGCCGTCGAAGGAGCCGACGTCGGCATCTGTCTGCTTGAAGCGGGCGTGCTCGGCGCTGGCGATCGTGAGGTCGCAGACGACGTGCAGCGAGTGGCCGCCGCCGGCCGCCCAGCCGTTGACCAGGCAGATCACGACCTTCGGCATGAACCTGATCAGCCGCTGGCACTCGAGGATGTGCAGCCTTCCGAGCCGCGCCTGCTCGGCAGGCGTGCGCGCGTCGCTGACCTCGCCGCCGGTTCCGTCCTCGTACTGGTAGCCGGTCCGGCCCCGGATCCGCTGGTCACCGCCGGTGCAGAACGCCCACTTGCCGTGCTTCTCGCTCGGACCGTTGCCCGTGAGCAGGACACAGCCGACGTCGCTGGACGTGCGGGCGTGGTCGAGCACCCGGAGCAGCTCGTCGACGGTGTGAGGCCGGAAGGCGTTGAGCACTTCGGGCCGGTCGAACGCGATGCGGACGGTGCCGTGCGCCTTGGCGCGGTGGTAGGTGAGGTCGGTCAGGTCCTCGAACCCGGGCACGGCGTCCCAGGACTCCGGGTCGAACGTCTCTGACACCCCGTCGATGGCGCTCATGACAGCGAACGCTATCCGGCGCCGGAATCCGCCGCGTGGCGGCCGGTGTTGTGCGGACATGACACTCACAGGCACGTATGTACCCAGCACCTCCGAGTGGGTCCGCGACCAGGTGGAGAAGTACGAGCGCTCGGGCGGGACCGAGGGCAACGAGATCATGGGCCTGCCGATCGTCGTGATCACGTCGCGAGGCGCCAAGAGCGGCAACCTTCGCAAGAACCCGGTGATGCGGGTCGAGCACGACGGCGTCTACGCCGCGGTGGCGTCCAAGGGTGGGGCGCCCGAGCATCCGGAGTGGTACCACAACCTCGTGGCCGATCCCCACGTCGACCTCCAGGACGGCCCGGAGCCGGCGTCGTACGTCGCCCGGATCGCCAGCGGCGAGGAGCGGGCCGAGTGGTGGGAGCGCGCGGTCGCTGCCTTCCCGAACTACGCGGAGTACCAGCAGAAGACCGACCGGGAGATCCCGGTCTTCCTGCTCGAGCGCGCCTGACGGTGAGCCCGATAGTCCGCCACGAAACGCACCGCTCGTGGGCTACCAGAGGGTGCTTTTCGTAACGGACTATCGAGCTGCGGGTTGCGCGATCGAGAGCGCGAGGCCGGTCAGGTGACCGAGCCGCGCGAGCTCTGAGTCGAGGAACTCCGGACCGCCCCGGCGGGCCATCACGACGATCTCGTCGTCGTCGACGCGGGTGGCGCAGGCGAGGTTCACGTCGTCCTCGACCTCCAGCCGGGTGGTCGCCCGGTCGACCGGCACCCACGGCACCTCCTCCGGCGCCGCCTCGCTGGCGTGCACCACACCGTCGGAGCGGTGGACGCGGGCGCCCCAGTCGCACCGGAACACCACCGGCAGCAGATCGACGAGCCGGTCGAGCGAGCGCTCGGGGTGGGCGGTCAGGTCCTCGACCGCCTCGAGGTCGAGGAAGAGGTTCCCGCCGGCGGCGTACCGGCTGATCCAGAGCACCTGCACGCCCTCCAGGGCCGTGCAGGCCGACACGATCGCGTCCGGCAGCGCGCCCGGCGTGAGCTCCAGCAGTACGTCGTCGATCGCGAGCCCGTCGAGCCCCTTCTCGATGATCTCGATGGCCTCGATGTCGCCTCCGGCCTCACCGATCGCGGTCGCCAGCCGACCCAGCGAACCGGGCACGTCGGGCAGCTCGACCCGCAGCAGGAAGGGCATGTCTCGACCCTAGGGGACGTCACAGGCCCAGAGCCGCGCCCAGCCGCTGGCTGAGACCGGTGGCCCGCGCGACACTAGGCGGCACCGGTCTCGGTGGATCCGGATTCCAGTCCCCGGTCACGTCCCCGGGTTGGCCGCCAGCAGCCTTCGGCGCAGCCCGGTCGCGCGCTGGGCGCGCTGCACGACGGCGGCCCGGACAGCGTCCTCGGTGGCGACGACCCGCACCTTGTCGATGGCCCTGGTGACAGCGGTGTAGAAGAGCTCACGGGTCAGCAGGGGCGAGTCGGCGGCGGGCAGCAGGACGGTGACCTCGCTGGCCTGGCTGCCCTGGCTCTTGTGGATGGTCATCGCGTGCATCGTCTCGACGTCGGCCAGCCGCGACGTGGCGAAGTCCTGTCCATGCCGGCGATCAGGCGCCCGCAGCCCCTCACCGGTCTCGACGGCGACGCCGGTGTCGCCGTTGTAAAGCCCAGGCCGCGGTCGTTGGCGGTGACCAGCATCGGCCGGCCGGCGTACCACTCCCGCCCCAGCTTCACCCACCTGGTAGCCGCTGGCCTCCCCCAGCCAGCGCTCGACCTGCCGGTTCCAGTGCCGGACGCCGTGGGGTCCTTCCCGGTGGGCGCACAACATCCGGTGGCTCTCGACACCTCCAGCGCTCCCTCGGCGTCGCCGCGCCGCGCCGGCGCCAGGACGGCGAGGGCAGTGATCGAGCAGGACTGCTGAGTGCCGGCCCACTGGCGGGATCGTCGGCCTGGAGGAACTCGACCTCGGGATGGCCCGCCGCGTGAGCACCGCCATCGCCGCGTCCGGGTCAATGGCCTGCACGGCTCCGCGAGCGCCCGGATCGGGCGTTCGAGCGGCGGTTGTCGCGAGTCGCGCGAGGCCGGCGAGCCGGGAGTCGGCCTCGAGCCCGTCGACGAGGTCGGCCAGCACCGCGCCGGCCTCGACCGAGATGAGCTGGTCGGGGTCGCCCGACGAAGACCAGGCGGGCGTCCGCGCGGACGACTCGATCAGCCGGGCCATCATCGTCAGCGAGACCATCGAGGACTCGTCGACGACGACCACGTCGTGGTTCAGGCGGTTGCCCCGGTGGTGCCGGAACCGGGTCGCGTTTCGGGCCGGCTCCCCAGCAGCCGGTGCAGGGTCTGCCCCGAGAGGGGCCGAGCCGGGCCCGGTCCTCGGCCGGCAAGCTTCGCGGTCTCGTCGCGCACGGCCTCCTCGAGCCGCGCGGCGGCCTTGCCGGTCGGGGCGGTCAGCGCGATCCGCAGCCGGCAGTGCGGCGACTGGTCGGCGAGCAGGGCGAGCAGTCCGCGCGACCGTCGGTGGTCTTTCCGGTGCCGGGGCCGCCGGTCAGCACGGTGGTCCAGCTGCGGACGAGCGCGACCCGGGCGGCGGCGCGCTGCTCGTCGTTGCCGGGCCAGCGGAAGACCCGGTCAGCGCCGCTCAGGAGCGGCGGTGTCGTCGACCGGCGGGGCGGGGTGCCGACCGCGCGAGCACGTCGTCGCACCACCTGGCCCTCCTCCGGCAGTAGCGGTCGAGGTAGAGCAGGCCGTCCTCGAGGAGCAGCACCGATGCGGAGACGAGCGGGCTCTCGGCCAGCGCGGTGCGCCACCCGTCCGGGTCGGGCCAGGGGAGGTCGGGAGCGAGGTCGGGAACGGTCGTCAGGTCGACGCACACCGACCCGCCGCGCACCGCGCGCACGGCCAGCGCCACGGCGAGCAGCAGCTCTCGTCGGGCACGCCGAGCGACGGCACCGATCCGGCCCGCGACATGGAGGTCGCCGCGGTGAACACCCCAGCCTCGTTGAACGTGCGCAGCAGGCCCGACGCCGCCTGCGCGATCCGCCGGTCGTGCGGGCTGTCGACCTCGAAGAGCTCGATCATGCCGGCACCTCCAGTGGGCTCCGATCGAGCAGGTCGGACAGCGAGGTCACCAGCTCGGGCGGCAGCGGCCAGCTGAAGACCCCAGCGGGGTGCCCGTCGACGAGCGGCGTCTCCGGGCCGCACATCCCACGCAGGTAGAGGTAGACCACGCCGCCGAGGTGCTCGCAGGGCGTGTAGCCCGGCAGCCGCCAGCGCAGGAACCGGTGCAGCACCACGGAGTAGAGAAGAGCCTGGAGCGGGTAGTGGGAGTGCAGCATGGCCTCGGCGAGCGGGTCGGGCGCGTAGTCGGCGGCAGTCAGCGGATGCCCTCGCTCGCCGAGCAGTTGGTCTTCCAGTCCGCGACGACGTAGCGGTGGCCGCTCCCCGGCACCCGGAGGACGACGTCGATCGAGCCGGACAGGTAGCCGCGAAGCGGCTGGTCGCCGAGGACCGGCTGCTCGAGCCGGTCGGCGTAGTCCCGCACGGGTCGCCGGCGGGCGAGGTGTTGGCGCAGCAGGGGGGCGACGTCCCGCAGGAGCGACGCTCGCCCGGCTCTGGTCGCGGTGGTCGCCGCCGACGAGGGGGAACTCGAAGTCGAGCTCGCGCAAGCGGTCCGCCAGGGGCAGGTCGGCCAGGCGTGAGCCGGGGCATCAACGGGCCGAGGGGTGTGTGGTGGAGGGGGACGAGTGCTTCGGCGAGGGTGTCGGGATCGAGGCGACCGGCCACCAGCGGAGCTGGTCGACCGACGTGGGAGCGCAGCTCGGCGAGCAGGTCGGGCGCCTCGGGTCGGCGTGCTCGAGGACCGCGTGGACGAGGCTGCCGAAGTCGGCGCCCGCGGGCAGGTCGGCCATCGGCGAGGCCAGCGCCGCGTCCACGTCCGGCGGCCGCCGGCTCGACGGCGTCGTCGACAGGTTCGGGCTCGTCGTCGAGGACCGGCTCCTCGCGCTCCGAGGTGACCCCGGGGAGGGGGCCTCCGCACGGATCAGGCCGGAGTAGGAGGTGCGCCGCCAGTCGGCGTCGACCTCGCGGTCGAAGTGACGGACGTCCATGGGCGGCGGCGACTCGGGCGTCGGCGGTCCAGCTCGGAGTCCGGCACCACGGACGCCTCGAGGGCCGGGCCGCCCGCCGCCGCGATCGAGGCGAGCCGGCTGGTGGCCTCGACGTCGGCGGGCACCGCCCGCTGATCAGGGACGGTGGCGTCCCCGCGACCGCGACCGAAGAGCAGGCGATGGAGTCCGCCGTTCCTCGTGTTGGCGGTGGGCGCCCACCAGGTGACGACCTGGGACTGGGCGCGGGTGAGGGCGACATAGAGGTCGCGGAGCTCGTCTCCAGCTCCTCGGCCCTGTGGCGGCGCGTCGTGCGTCCTGCCATTGCGGCCCCTCGCGGGCCACGTCGAGGCATCGCTCTCCGGCGTCGTCGTGGTAGAGGGCGTGCCCGGTCGGGAAGACGAAGGCCTCGCACGCGAAGGGCAGGTAGACGACGGGGTACTGGAGGCCCTTGCTCGCGTGGATGGTCACGATCTGCACTGCGGCGGCGTCGTTGTCGAGGCGACGGGTGCGCTCGGTGGCGGAAGCACGCTGCCGCCGCTCCTCGCGGAACCAGCCGAGGAGGCCGGTCAGGCCGAGGCGATCACGGGTCGCGGCGTCGTGCAGCAGCCTGGGCGAGGTGCCGCAGGTCGGTCAGGAACCGCTCGCCGCCGACGCGTCGCAGGACCCGCTCGCCGAGCCCGCGCGCCTCGGCGGCCGCGAACAGCGCCGCAACGCCGTGGCCTCGCAGCAGCAGCGCCCAGCCCCGGAGCCGGTCGGAGACGTCGTCGGTGACGGCGTCGCCACCGGCGTCGAGCTCTGCGGTGGTGCGGCCGAAGAAGCAGGTGAGTGCCGCGGCGCGGACGCGGTCGCTGCGGTGCGGCTCGGCGAGCCCCTCGAGCAGGGCCAGCCAGTCGTCGGCGGCGGGGTCCCTGAAGACCTGGCCGCCACCGGCGACCACCGCGGGGATCCCGCGCGCGCCGAAGCTGCTCCTGGACCAGCATCCCCTTGTTGCGGTCGCTGACGAGGACCGCGACGTGACGCGGCCTCGACGGCGTCGCCGGCCCAGGTGGCGCCGGACGGCGAGGAGTCGCGCGATGTCAGCGGCGCAGTCGCGGGCGATGTGGGCCCGGCGTCGACCGGCGGAGATCTCGCCGTCCCGGGTGAGTCGAACCCGTCGCGCACGACCTGGCGGATGCGGAACGGTGCCGGTTGCGGCAGCGCCGGCCAGGCGGCTCCCCGGATGATGGGCGCGCACGGGGTGGACCACGATCTCGGGCGTGCCCGAGCGCGGCCCCCTCCAGCACCACCTGCAACGACTCGAGCAGCGCCGCGTCGCTCCGCCAGTTGGTGCCGAGGGTCTGGAGCGTGCCGGCGGTGTCGCGGGCACGCAGGTAGGTCACGACGTCGCCGCCCCGGAAGCGGTAGATCGCCTGCTTCGGGTCACCGATGAGTACGACGGTGGCTGCGCCGACGAACGCCCGCTCGATGACCTGCCACTGCACGGGGTCGGTGTCCTGGAACTCGTCGACCATCACGATCCGCCAGCGCGCCTGCATCCTCATGCGGGCGGGTGCGTCCTCCTCCTTGAGCGCGGCGGCCAGCCGGCTCAGCAGGTCGTCGAAGCTGCAGGATGCCGAGCCGACGCTTGCGCCGGTCGACCTCGGTCCGGACGGCGTGGGCGAACGCCACTCGTGCGCCACCGGTCGTCGACTCGTCGGCGTCGGGGGTGATCGTCGCCTGGGGGTCCTCGACCACGTCCCGGGCGAGGCTGCGGGCGTCCTCGAGCGGGAAGGGTGGGGACTCCTGGCCGCCGAACCGGGCGAGGTAGAGGTCGTCGGTGACCTCGGCGACGAGGTCGGTGAGGTCCTCGACCAGCTGTGCCCGGGCGTCGGTGTCGCCGGCGACGCCCAGCGACCGCAGGACCAGCTGGCAGAACTCGTGGGTGGTCGCGATCGTGGCCGCGTCGTAGGCCGCGAGCGCGTCCCGCAGCCGGCGCGCGGGCTCGCCCGGCGCCTCCGCGTCGGCGGCGAGCAGGCGCCGGACGAGCGCGTCGGAGCGGTCGGCCCCGGCCGGGTCGGCAAGGGTGCGCTCGGCCTCGACCAGCGCGGCCCGCACCCGTTCGCGCAGCTCCTGGCTGGCTGCCCGGCTGAACGTGATGAGCAGCATCTCGTCGAGGGTGGCCCTGCCCTCGGCGACGTAGCGGGTCACGAGCGCGCCCACCGTCCAGGTCTTGCCGGTTCCGGCGCTGGCCTCGAGCACCGTGGTGCCGTCGGGCAGCTCGTCGGCGATGTCGAAGGTCTGCGTCACCAGCTGCCTCCCTCATGGCGCAGCAGCGGCACCCAGAGCCGGGCTGCCAGCGAGCCGAACCGGGTGGTCTCCGGAGGCTGCCTCACGTCTGCGCCCGGCCGGGTCCTGGCCGGGCAGCGGCGCGTCGGCACCCCAGACCCGGACGTGGGCGGGCTCGGCGTCCTCGCCGGGGTACCTGCTGCTCTGCCAGGCCCAGAGCGCCTTCTTCAGTGCGAGGTCCTTCCGGCTTGCGGTCGAGGCGGGCACGGGCGTAGGCCAGCGACGCCTTGAGCGGCATCGGCAGTGGTTCGACCAGTCCGAGGTCACGCAGCTCGACCAGTCCGAGCAGCGCGCGGATCGCCTCGGCGTCAGGGGTGAGGACCGACGTCGCCGACGTTGAGCCGTGACCTGCTCGACTCGGGTCTCCCGATGGTGTGGGCCGACCACTCGCCGTCCGGGCTGCGCCGCGGCCAGAGCCAGGACGTGGACCCACGACTGCAGGCGGTGCTTGGCGCCCAGCCGGGAGTAGCTGACCGGGACGAGGCGGTCGCCGTAGACCTCCGGGACGGTGCCGCGCAGCCGTCGCCCGTCACCCAGGTCGACCTCGACGTCGATCGCGGCCGCCGGCGAGACCCGCAGGCTGGAGGGCGGCGGCCGCGAGCGGACGGGCGGCGTCGCACAGGGCCGTCAACCGTTTCCATCCGAGCAGGCCCGGGGGCAGCGCGCCGCGGCGCCACTCGCGCTCACACGCCTCGCGCGGCTCGAGACCCGCGAGCAGGTCGGCCATCACCCGGTCGGCCACCGACCACTCCTCGAGCTTGTCGAGCTCGACCGGGATCGCGTCGGCGAGCGCCTCCTCCTCGCGGGGCACGCGCCAGGTCGAGTCGCGCGCGCAGGAAGTAGCGGACCGGGTCGCGCAGGAAGGTGGCGAGGTCCTCGAGCGAGACGTCGTCACGCGGGGCAGGCGCGAGCGGGCGCGGCAGGAATGCCGGGACAGGCGACACGGGTCCCGGCGGCTGCCCGCGCGCCCTCCAGCGCCGTTCGGTCGAACGTGAAGGGCCGCCCGGGGATCAGCGCGCCCGGGGTGGCGTTGCGCGCATCGAACGGCTGGAGCGGATGGGTCGAGGTGACGGCAGCGGCCACGCCGGCCGCGCCCGCGGTCGCCGTGTCGTCGAGCGCGTCGAGGAGCTCGCCGAGGGGTACGGCGGGCGGGTCGGGCCTGGCCGGAGTACTCGTTGGCACCGGTGTAGGTCACCACAAGGGTCTCGCCGGCGGCCAGGACCGCGTCGAGCATCAGCTGCCGGTCCTCGCTGCGGGCGTCGCGCTCGCCCGTCATCGGGTTGCGGGCCAGGACATCGTCACCGTCGACGGAGCTCACTCGCGGGAAGACGCCGTCGTCGAGGCCCAGCAGGCAGATCACCCGGTGGGGCACCGACCGCATCGGCACCATGGTGCACACGGTCAGGGTGCCGGTACGGAAGTTGGCGCGGGTGGGTCGGCCGACCAGCCGGTCGGAGAGGAGGGCGCGCACGTCGGGCAGCCGAAGCGCGGTGGCGCGCCGGGCCCGCCGCGTGACGGACCCGGGCCAGCTCGCGACCGACCTGTGCCGCCTGCCAGTCCTCCCCGGGTGCGGGCCGGGTGAGCGCGTCGACACCGCCGGCCAGGGTGTCGAGCCAGTGGGCCACAGGGTGAGTGCCCACCAGGTCGTCGGTCGACCGCGCGCAGCCGGTCGACGTATTCAGCGAAGCGGCCGGCCAGGTCCACCTGACCGCTGCCGACGTCGTCGAGAGGAAGGGTCCGGTCGAGCCAGGTGCCCGAATCCTCGGACATGGTGACGCCGGTGAGGAGCCGGTCGAGACCGAACCGCCAGGTGTTCTGGACGTAGGAGGAGAGGCCGAAGTCGTCGCGATGCCCTGCGTCGAACCCCCAGCGGATGCCGGCCTGCCGGACCCAGGTGGCGAGCTGGTCGAGGTCGTCGTCGGTGAACCCGAAGCGGCGCCGAACCGCATCGAGTGCGGCGAGGTCGAGCACGTCACTGGCCGTGGCTCGGCTGCCGGCAAGGTCGAGCAGCTGGGCGGCCACTTCGAGCAAGGGGTTGGTGCGGGCAGGTGACCGGTCGGCCAGCCTGACCCGCAGCCTGTGGGCCGGGTGGCCTTCATCTCCGACAACGCTCTGCAGGCCGAAGGCGGCCGTGATCAGTGGTGCGTAGGTGTCGATGTCGGGACACATGACCAGCACGTCGCGAGGCTCGAGAGTGGGGTCGTCGGCCAGCAGCCCCAGCAGCACCTCGCGCAGCACCTCGACCTGCCGGGAGGGGCCGTGGCAGGCGTGGACCTGGACGGACCGGTCGCCGTGGTCGAGGAGCCGGCCGGACGCGTCACCCGACGCGTTGGCCCGAATGTCGTCCTGGAGCCAGCCGAGGAGGGTCTCGCGCCGGGCGGGCGGGTCGATCGCGGACGTCAGGTCGGCCGACTTGCCGAGTACCTGCTGAAGCTCGCGAAGGTCGCGCCCGAGGGTGGCCAACAAGGGGTGCCCGGCGGCACGGTGACTCTGGTCTGTGGCGCGCGGGACGGGGCCGGCCACGGACTCCAGGGCCGACCAGAGGGCGGGCGACGGGTGCGGCAGCCACAGGTGGACGTCGCGGTGGCGACCGAGGCCACCGAGCAGCTCGACCTCGGTGACGGGGAGCCGGGTGTGCCCGAAGAGGGACAGGCGTCCGGGCAGGTCGAAGGCATTCGGCTCCTCGCGCAAGGCGGTCAGGGTCGCCCGGTGCCGCTCCGGCGGAGTGGGTGCGTCCACGACCTGGGCCAGGCGCCGCCACAGCTCGGGCTGCCACGCGAGGTCGTCGGGAAGCTCGCCGCCGCAACCGTCGCCGGAGCCTCCCGAGGACCAGTCCTCGATCAGCGACGGCCGTTGGACGGCGTACGACGCGAAGAGGCGCGCCAGTCGCTGGGCGACCGAGAAGCGACGGCCGTGGCGAAGGTCGGCCTCCTCGCCGGTGAGGCCGTGGCCGAGGTGGCGGGCCAGGGTCTGGGCCCACGGCTCGTCGAGGCTCCGGTCGATCACCCCCAGCAGCGGCCAGACGATCGCGTCGGGCGACCAGGGGTCCTCTCGCGGGTCCCGGTGATCTCGGCGACGAGCGAGCGCCGGCGACCGGAAGTGGACGGCGGCGCAGACACCGTCCTCACGGCCCCCGCTGTTGCCGAGCCGATGGGACAACCGCTGGCGACAGCCACCGCTCCATGCCCCGCGTGGGGACCACGACCACCTCGGTGGCGAACGGATCGTCGAGCGGAGTGGTGAGGAGCTTGCCGAGCTCGTCGGCGAGCAGGTCCGTGCGCGGCGGCGCGGTGGACGTGGAGAGGCACGGCCTGGAGTCCTCCTCATACGTCGGCGACGGGCTCCAACCTAGAGCCCGCCGCCGACGTGTGACGGGCTGCGTCATCGGAAGATGCTCAGCCTCCTGGTCCCACGAGCAGCCCGAGGACGATCAGCAGGATCCCCCACAGGACGGACCCGCGGATCAGCGCGAAGATTCCGCTGATCACGAGGATGGCCGCGATGATGAACAGGATCAGTGTCATGCAGTGCTCCCTATCTGGTCAGGCGCCTACTTCTTGAAGGCGTCCTTGACGTTCTCGCCGGCCTGCTTGAGGTCCGACTTGCTCTGGTCGCGCCTTGCCCTGGTTCTCGCGCGTCTTGTCGCCGGTCGCCCGACCCTCGGTCTCCTTGGCCTTGCCCTTGAGCTTCTCGCCGGTGTTCTCGGCCTTGTCCTTCAGTCCCATGAGTTCTCCTTCAGATCGGGGGCGTGGGGAACGGGACCTACCGGTATCCGGTTGCCGCGATTTTCATGCCTGACACCCGTTGAGTGGGCTCCGCGCTCGGTGGCTCGCGGCGCACTGCGGACGGCGCAAGCGAGATGGCCCGAGGAGTGGCCCGGATGGACCACTGGTCCATGGCCCGGCCGGGAGGGACCGGTGGTCCAGACGTCCCGTGGTTGTTCAAGATTGAATCAATACGCCAAGCCCGGAGCTCTCGGCCGCCCCAAGGTGAATCAACGTTATCGAGTCGCTCGGGCGGGGCGGTGCCCCGAATCGCCGCAGCGCGATTTGCAAGGGGATGATCACAATGCGCAAGAACATCAAGCGTTCAGCTGTCGTCGGGACCACCGTCGCCGCCGTGTTCGGTGTCGGCATCGGCTTCGCGGCCTGGACCAACTACGGCGAAGGCTCCGGCGCGGTCACGGCCGGGCACGGCGACAGCGCTGACCGTCGACGGTCACCGGCGTAAGCGGGCTGTTCCCGACCGGGTCGGAAGAACGTCCCGTTCACGGTGACCAACCGAACCCGTACGACGTGAAGCTCTCACAACCGCCACGTTGAAGAACGTCGCCGTCGACGCCGCGCACAGCGCCTGCAACCGCGGCGGTGGTCACCGGCTCGGACGTCGCGCTCGAGCGACGACGTGGCTGCGACGGTGCGACGAGTGGGTCGCAGACCTTCCCGGTGACGATGAGCAACGCGGCCACGGACGCCTGCCAGGGCGCCGTGTTCACCGTGACCCTGCGCGTCACCGGCTTCAGCAACTGACCCGACCTGCGCTTCTCAGGGCAGGTAGGTTCAAGGGATAGTGACGTGGGACGACGAGGGCGGGTCCGGACCGCTGCCGCCATCACGGCGGCAGCGGGACTGGTCCTCGCCCTCGTCGTCGTACGAACGGGTGGCGACCACTGGGACCCGCTGATGGCTTCCGGCACCGCGGCCCTGGAGCCGACGCTGGTCGCGCCGCGCCACCCTTCGACGACCGAGCCGACGACGATGCCCCGCGCAGTCATCGACGTGCCCGGGGGGGGTGGGTCGACCAACGCGACGCCGGGCGCCTGGGGTCAGCGTGGGCTCGGTCGGGGGTCTCTATCCGGGTCAGCGGGTGAAGCTGGGAGTGAGGTACGTGAACCCGTACTCCTTCCCGATCGTCCTCAACACGGTCACGGTTCGCGCCCACGGCACCGCCCGGTGCACGGCGCGGCAGCTGATGCGCCCGCAGACACCGCGGCTGCGTCTCCCTTCCCGCTCGTCGGTCGCCTCGACGATCAAGGTCGGGATGCGCAGGAGCGCACCCGACGCCTGCCAGGGTGTCCGGTTCTCGGTACACGTCCGGGTGACGGCGGTGAAGCTGTGAGGTCGCCCGTCGCCCTGATCGGGGCCGCGGTCGCGGCCCTGCTCGTGCTCCAGCCCCAGGCCGCGTCCGCCGCCTGGGCCGCGACAGGTTCGGGCAACGCACCCGCTGCCGCCGCCTCCGTTCAGCGCGCTAACGCCCCGACCGTCACCCAGGTGGGGTCGTAGGTCCGTCTCGACTGGGCTTCGGTGACACTCAACGGGGCACTCCGGCGACCGGCTACACCGTGCTGCGGCACACGGGCGCCGGCGTGACCTCGCAGGTCTGCACCACGGTGGAGCCCACCCGATCGTGCTTCGACCCGGCTCCCGTCCAGGGCGCCGTGCAGTACGGCGTCGTCGCCACGTTCGGGCCCTGGTCCGGCCAGGAGAGCCCCCTGACGCCGTTCACCCTCGATCTGCCGCCGCCGGCGACCTCGCTGACCAGCAACCCCGTGCCCAACGCCGCCGGCTGGAACAGGAGCGCCGTCACGATCACCCTGACGGCGACCGACGCCTCCCCGGTCGCGAGCATCACCTACCGGATCGGCGGCGGCTCCCCGGTCACCGTCGCCGGGTCGTCGACGTCGTTCGGAGTCTCCGCCCAAGGGCAGACGACGATCACCTACGCCGCCACCGACACCTTCGGAAACGTCGAGACGACCAAGTCCTACACCGTCAGGATCGACACCACGGCCCCGCGGCCCCGACGATCACCTCGATCAGCAACGACTCCGGGACCGCCGGTGACCGGGTGACCAACGTGGCCGCCCAGAACGTCTCGGGAACCGCCGAGGCGGGCTCCACCGTGACGTCTCCCGAGGAGCCACGACATTCCCCTCGGTGGTCGCCGCCGCCAACGGGACCTACTCGGCCCCGGTGACCCTGGTGGAGGGAGCCAACTCCTTCACCGCCGTCGCCACCGACCCGGCCGGCAACTCCTCGACCGCCTCGACCGCGCTTGACCGCCACCCTCGACACCGTGGCTCCGACCTGACCATCACCGACCCCAAGAACGGTGTCGCCTACAAGGACGGCGGCAGGGCCGACAGCGACCGCTGGGCCAACACCTCGCCGGGACACCAGGCGCCTGCGGCACGGCGTCGGACTCCGGCTCCGGGGTCACTTCGGTGGCGCTCGCGCTGCGGGACACCGCCGCAAGCGCGTGCTGGACCGGCACCGGGACCACGTTACGCGGCCTGCGGCACCCCGGTCGGGCTCGCCGGGACCTCCTCCTGGTCCAAGGGCATCGTCTTCGCCGTCGTGAAGGCTCGCTCCCTGCAGCTCACGATCACGGTGACCGACCTGGCCGGCAACGTCGCCACCGAGTACGGTCAGCTTCAGCGCCCAGTAGATTGCGGTACCTGAAGAGGCGTCACACGGCCACGAGAACGTGCCAAACCTGCTGCGAAGGCTGAAGCTGAAGCCGAACCATTCCAGGTACACGTCACCGGGGTCACCGCGATCGTCGCCAGTCAGCGGCGGCGCCTCGACGCATCGCCCGAGGCGCCCAGCGCCTCGCCATCTCGGGGGGTCATCCAGTTGTCTGTTCTCGCAACCACAGCCGCCGCCGATCGCCAGCCTCCGCCGCTGCGGCCTGGGCGCTCGCCCTCGCCGGCACCGCCACCGCCGCAGGCGTCGTGGGCAGTCGAGCCCCGCCGAGGTGTCGTACGACGCCAGGCCGGGTGACTGGACATCGCGATCACCACCACCGTCACCACCCGAAGCTGCCGCCCACGCCCTGACGAAGGTGCTCGTCGTCATCGCATCGGCAGCATGGGTGGCGCGATCGACAACGTGCAAGGCGAAGATGGCCCGGCGTCATCGCCGAGATCCGGGCCAGCCAGCCCGATGCTCGGCAGCTTCGCTAGCCGGCGAAGCACTGCGACTTCAGGGTGATCCGGAATCTGCGTTCGGCGCGTTCGTACAGGACCTCACCGGCGACGACGCCGCCGTCATCGCGGCGGTGGGCAACAGCATCACCCTGTGCAGCGGGGGCGACTGGGCCGAGGCCAGCTGAACGCCTGCGACAAGATCGTAGCAGCGGCGCCATCGCCTTCCGCCCGGACTCCTCGCGGATCGTCGCGGTCTCGGCGACGCCCCCGGCCACGACCCGAGCGGCGTCATCCGAGGCCGACGCCACGGCCAACCTGGAGGCGGGCCTGGGCGCCAAGGTCGTTGCCTGAGCGTGGCCAACGACCGCCTCGACGACTCCGGCCAGGCCACCTGCATCACCGCCGCCACCGGCCGCGCCGGCGAACAGGCGTCGCGGTCGGCGCACGCGGCTGCAAGATCGCTCGAGCGCCTCGACCAACCTCTGAGGCCAGGTCGCAGCCGGAATGGGCCCGCGACCCCGGCACTCTTCCCCGACCACCAGGCCGGCTTCCCAGAGCGTCACCAGCGGTGGAGTCGCGACCTTCGCGGCGACCATCCACGTCGACGCCGCGCCACCCAGGGAACGCGCACGTGCCGGATCGGCTTCACCCTTGACGGGGTGTCCGGGGGTTCCGATCTGCGCGCAGACGATCCACGTCAACCTCAACGACCTGGACGCCCCGTCGTCAGTCTGTCTCCCCGGACGGGAACCGGCCGGCAACGAGTCCCTTCGCAGCAGCGACGGGCTACTTCCGGATCATCGCGCTCGACGACATCGATCCCGAGGCCGACATCTACTGTCGGGACATGGCATCGAACCTCCGGTTCGGGCCCTACCCCAGCGGCACACGCTCCAAGCTCACCCAGGCGCTCCGTGGGAAGGTGGAGGTCAAGCCGTTCACCGGTGCGGTGCCCAGTAACAGGTTCACCCTCAACGGGGACGCCGAGCTCATGGGTGGTCGACCTGCATCTGGCGAACGCCGCCACCACGGCGTGCGCGGTGGCGCCCAAGCACCGCGGATCTCCGCCGGTACGGCGGCAGGCCGAGGTCCGCCGATCCGAGTCACTCGAGAGTCAGTGTTTACGCAGCCGAGATCGCGGGTACGGAAAGCAGTCGTGCTGTCGGGCTTTGCCATGCCCGACATGCGAAATGTGGGGCGGCCCGCAGCAAGGATGCTCGGGCCGCGGGAGCAGCACTCGGCAGCACGTGCCGGGCGCAAGGAGAGGGAGAACCCGATGAGCACCGACGAGTTCGCACCGATCACGCCGAGGAGCTGGCGGCCGAGGGGGTGACCGCGCTGCCGGACAAGGAGGTCGTCTCGATCCTCGACCTCGCGGCCGACATCGACCTGGCCATCGACGGCGCCGCACCCATCGACCTCGCCGTCGCCCTGAACGCCAACATCGTGGCGCCGATCGACGCCGCGGTGAGCGCCAACCTGCTGTCCGACGGCTCGACGCTCGCAGGCGCTGGCCGACCAGGGCGTCGTGGTCAACCAGACCGTGGACGCGGACGCGATCGCCACCGGCATCCAGGACAGCACCATCGACCAGTCCGACACCGTCACCGACGGCGCCGAGCCGACCCGGCGCGCGACGGCGACGCGGCGGCGACCTCGCGGCTGACGGCGCACCGACGCCGCCGACGCACGCGCGACGCCGCCGACGCCGCCGCCGCGGCCGCGAGCGCGCCCGTGGACGGCGCGGTCGTGGTGGACTCCACCGGCGACATCGTCGGCACGCTCGACGAGGCCACCGGCAACGTGGTCGACTCCGCCGGCAACATCGTCGGCACCCTCAACGAGACCACCGGGCTGGTCGTGGACTCCGCCGGCGCCTCGTCGGCTCCGTCACCAACCTGGTCGACGGCGCGTCCGTGGCGGACTCGGCCGGCAACGTCATCGGCGTCCTCGACGGGCGACCGGCAACGTGGTCGATGCGTCCGGCAACGTCGTCGGGGCCCTGGACCCGCTGACCGGCCAGGTCGCTCAACACGGTGGGCGACGTGCTGGGCACGGTGACCGACCTCGTCGACGGCACCACCGTGCTGGACTCGGCCGGCAACGTCGTCGGCGTGCTCGACGGTGCGACCGGCAACGTCGTCGACTCCGCCGGCAACGTGATCGGCGCGCTCGACCCGCTCACCGGCCAGGTCCTCGACGCCGCGGGCAACATCGTCGGCACCGTCGGCGAGGTCGCTCGACGACGTCACCGACACCCTCGGCGGGCTCGACACCGGCGACCTGCTGAAGGGCGACCTGCTCAACGTCGACGTCAACGTCGACCTGGACGCCGACCTGGCGGCCCCGATCAACGGTGCGGTCGCGGCCAACGCCAACGTGGCGGCGCCGATCGACGCCGCGGTGGCCGCCAACATCCTCTCCGACGACTCGGAGGCGACGGCGATCGCGCAGCAGGACGCCATCATCAACCAGTCGATCACCGGGACGGCCGAGGCGACCGTCCGACCAGACGTCCGCCATCGACCAGGCGTCGGTCGAGCCGCCCGACACCGACACCGCGTCGGCGGACGACCCGGCGCCGGACTCCGCGACCGCGCCGCCGTCGCCGGCGACCGACGACGCCGGCGACCGAGCCGACGCGACGACCGAGCCGAGCACGGACACCGCGCCGCAGTGACCACGATCGTCGACGCGCCCGCGCGCGCCGATGACCTCCAGCTCCTCGGGGCGATGGTGGGGTCCGGCTACCGGACCCCACCGGCCCTGGTCCGGCGCGGCGACGGGCAGACCCTCCAGCTCACGCCGCTGCTCTACCTGGTGCTGGACGCCGTCGACGGGCGGCGCAGCTGCGCCGAGATCGCCGACCGTCGTCAGCGCGGCCATGCGCCGGGGCGTCTCCGCGGACGATGGTCGCGACGCTGGTCGACGAGCACCTGCGTCCCCTGGGGCTGCTCAAGCTGGCCGACGGGTCCGAGCCCCCGCTCAAGCGGTCCAACCCGCTGCTGGGGCTCAAGCTCAAGTTCGCCGTCACCGACCCGCGGGCCACGCGCCGGCTGACCGACCCGTTCCGGATCCTCTTCCGACCGGTGCTGGCCGCGGCCGTGGTCGCTCGGCTTCCTGGCCGTCACCTGGTGGGTGTTCTTCCACCAGGGCCTCGCCCCGCGGCGTACGACGCCTTCCAGCGGCCGCACCTGCTGCTGCTCGTGTTCGTGGTGACCGTGCTCTCCGGAGGCTTCCACGAGTTCGGGCACGCGGCGGCCGCGCGCTACGGCGGTGCCGAGCCCGGGGTGATCGGGGCCGGGCTCTACCTGGTGTGGCCGGCGTTCTACACCGACGTGACCGACAGCTACCGGCTGGGACGCGGCGGACGCATCCGCACCGACCTGGGCGGCCTGTACTTCAACGCCGTCGTCGTGGTGCTCACCTTCGGCTGGTGGTACGCCACGCGGCTGGGACGCGCTGCTGCTCCTGGTGGCCACCCAGATCCTGCAGATGGTGCAGCAGCTGATGCCGCTGCTGCGCTTCGACGGCTACCACCTGCTCGCCGACCTGACCGGCGTCCCCGACCTCTACCACCGGATCCGGCCGACCCTGCTCGGCCTGCTGCCGCACCGGTGGTCCGACCCGGAGAACCGGGTGCTCAAGCCGTGGGCCCGCGCGGTGATCACCGCGTGGGTGCTGGTCACCGATCCCGATGATGGCGTTCATGCTGCTGGCCCTGGTGACGGCGCTGCCGCGCCTGCTCGGCACGCCTGGGCCGTCGTGCGGGAGGACGCCGCCGGCGTGGCCGACGCGTGGCGGACCGGGGGACTCGTCGACATCACCGCCCACGTGCTCCAGGTGCTGGGGGTGGTGCTGCCCGTGCTGGCGTGGGCTCCTGATCCTCGGCCGGATCGGGCTGCGCTGGTTCCGCGGGACTCGCGCGCTGGAGCCGGGGGTCGGCCGCCAAGCGGGTCGCGGCCGTCGCGCTCACCGCCGTCGTCGTCACCGGTCTCTCCTGGGCGTGGTGGCCGCGAGCCGGGCACCTACCGGCCGATCGGCCCGGACGAGAAGGGGCTGCTCACCGCCGTGCTGCCCGGCCGCGCAGCACGAGCGCCGTCGCCGCCGGACGCGCGGCCCGCGCGCCGCCGCAGGCCGCGGAGCGCTCCCGGCGGCGCGGCCGCCGAGCGCCGGCTGGCCGAGCGGCGACCCCGCTGCAGGCGACCTTCCCGAAGGGCGAGCGCCGCTCCGAGCAAGTGCCGAGCCCGCAGCTGGCGATGGTGCTCGTCCCGAGCGACGCGACGCCCCGGCACGCGCCACCGACGAGCCGACGGCGCCGACGCACGGACCGGACGAGCCGTGGGTGTTCCCCTTCGACAAGCCGCTGCCGCCTGCGGAGGGTGACAACCAGGCCGCGGCCGTACAACACCACCGACGACTCGGTGACCTACGACGTCGCCTTCGCCCTGGTGTGGGCCGACGGGCGACGAGGTGCTCAACGTCAACGAGGCCCACGCCTACGCGTCGTGCTCGAACTGCGTGACGGTCGCCGTCGCCTTCCAGGTCGTGCTGATCATGGACGACGCCCAGGTGGTGGTCCCGCAGAACCTCGCGGTGGCCGCCAACTACGACTGCTACCGCTGCATCACGGCCGCGATCGCCAGCCAGCTCGTGCTGTCCGTGCGAGGAGAGCCCGGGAGAGGAGCAGCTGCTCGCGCTCGGCGAGGTCTGGGGCCGGCTGACCGAGTTCGGGCAGAACATCACGTCGTACTCCCTCGCGGAGATCGCGGCGCAGCTCGAAGCGTTCAAGGCGGAGATCGTCGCGATCCTCGGCGACGCGCCCCCGGTGCTGCCCACGACTCCGTCCCCGTCCCCCACCGGCGCACCCGCCGACGGCACCAGCGACCCGTCGTCGACCAGTGGGTCGCCCAGTTCGCCGACCCCACCTCCCGCCTCGTCCAGCTCGAGCGAGCCCACCACCGGCGAACCCACCAGCGAGCCGACGTCCGAACCGACCACGGAACCGACGACGGCACCACCGTCGCCGGAGCCGACCTCCGGTCCCGTGACGTCCTCCCCGTCACCGTCACCCTAGGAAGGTCGCCGGCCGGCGGAGCAACGCCGCCGACGGGATCGCCGGGCGGTGGCGTAGGCGGGCCCCCGGAGCCGCCGAACCACCTCGTAGGTCCCCAGGCCGGGCAAGGTGTTCCGCACCGGGTCGAAGGACAGGAGCAGATCCGCCTCGTCGAGCAGGACCTGGTGGAGCGCCAGCTCCGCGAACGGGTGCCACTCGCCGGACCGATGGCCCATGCCAGGGCGAGCGGTGGCCTCGTCGCGGAACTCCGCAGACAGCAGCACCGCACCGGCCCTTGTTCGGTACGGCAGGAGCGTGGTCATCGGTCGCGCGTACGGTGACCGGCCGGGGTCAGGGCGAAGCGGGTCAGCTCGGCCGAGCCCGGTCGAGGCGAACAACAGAACGCCGTGCCTCCACCGGCGGACACCCGGATCGCGAGACCGAAGATGTCGGGCACGGGGGCCGGGAACCCGACGGCTCGGGACTGGCGGACGAGCACCTCGAGTCCTCGCCGGTCCCGTCCAGCCACGCCGCGCCGGTCCTGGGCTCCGCACCGAAACGGCGCAGGGTCCCCGGACGACCGAGCCCCGGGGATGCAAGGGCTTGGCGGCCGGCCGGGCAGCGACCAGACCGGTGGCCGCACGCAGCAGTTGCCCACCGGCGGACGAGGCGGCGCGCGCCGCGGAGTGAGAGATCATGCCGGGCCGTACCCGATCACAGCCTCAGCAAGCGACGTGAGGTCCGTCGAACCCGAAGCGATATACTGGCGGTTGCCCGGGAACACCGGTGCCCGGAAGAGATCGGCCACCGCAGCGTCGCGGGTGGTCAGCGGCGCGAGCCCGAAGCGGTGCTCGATGGTGGCGAGGATCGAGGTGGTGTCGTGCTCGGTGTCGTCCACGGCGAACGGGTGCTTCAGCAGCGGGGAGACGACAGCGCCGGGATCGGGTGCCCGGGCCCCACTGGTCGCTGATGCCGGCCTGCGCCGTGCGGCGGAGCGACGTGGTCCCACTGCCCGCCGAACTCGTCGTAGGTGACGATGACCAGCGTGTGTCGGCGTCCGGGCCGTTCTCGATCGCCTTGAGGAGGTCGACGAGATGGTTGCTGCCGGCGTGCTCGCTGGCGTAGCCGGGGTGCTCGTTCTCCTCGCCGATCGGCTTGACGAAGCTGACCGGCTTCAGGTCACCGCTCTCGCGCCGCGGCGATGAACTCCTGCTCGTCCCGCAGGTGGGCGGCGCGGGCGGCGGTACCCGGCGCGTAGTTGGCGTAGTAGTTGAACGGCTGGTGGTGGAACTGGAACAGCTTGTCCGGGCAGTTCGGGTAGACCGCGCCCGGCAATCGTGTCCGGGTCGGTGCAGGTGCCGGGGGTGGTGCCGTTGGTCCAGCCCGGGGCGCCGACGTCGCCGTTGGCGTTGGACCAGCCGCCGGAGTACCACGCCCAGTCGACGCCTGCGGCGGACAGCCGGTCGCCGATGGTCGGCGCCGTCTGCGGCGGCAGCCGACGGGCGGCGACCGTACCCGGGCGCGAACGGCTGATAGGCGGGCTGGATGGTGTTGACCGCGTAGTCGCCGCACACCGTCCCGGCGGGCGGGGTGGGCCCGGCGGCCGGGACCTGCACGAGCCGTCCGGGTTGGCGGCCTGGGTGAGCGCGGCGTCCTTCGTGCCCGGCGTGGCCGGGTGCAGCGGGGTGCCGGCGGGGAATCCGTCGGGGCCGACGATCGAGTGCAGGTCGTTGGCGCCGTCGTCGGCGACCGCGCCCGGCCAGGTCGGGGTGCTCGCGGCGATCAGCCACTGGTGGTTCAGGAACGATCCGCCGAACGCCGCCTGGAAGAAGTTGTCGGCGATCGCGTAGTGCGGCGCGTCGGCCGAGTGCAGGTACTGGTAGATCGGCAGCTCGGTGGTGTCGTAGTAGCCCATCGTGAGGCCGACGGCGTCGCTGCCGGCGACGTAGCGGTCCTGCCGTCCGCCGTCGATCTGGTACTGCTCGTTGTAGAAGCGGTGCACCAGGTCACGCGTGCAGCCACCGGGCAGGCCGGTGCCGTTCAGCACTCCATTGGCCGCGAAGAGCTCCCGGGGCCGGGCAGGTCGTGTCCTCAGGCCGGATGTAGTCGTCGATCCGGAACGGCGCGTTGTCGAACGCCGAGTTGATCGCGGCGAGCCAACGGTCCCGGTGCAGGTCACCGGCAACGGAGGCGAGGTGAGGTTGACGTCGTTCTGCGGCAGGCACGGCAGGACCGTGCCGTCGGGCGCCACCTGCGCCTTTCGAAGACTTTCGAGGACAGGTCGGGAGCAGCGTAGGATGTACTCTCAGCGCTCGTCCTCGAAGACGACGTGCGCGGTTCGCGCTGCGGACCCGTCGTACTGTGGAACCTGGATGGCCTCGAGCACGGTTCGCAGGTGTGTGCGCTCCGACTCGGGGCACTCGACGAGGATGCACTCGGCGTTGCCGACGCGATCCGTCACGCTGGTGAAGCCCGCCCTGTCCACGGCGACCGCGAAGACGACCGGGTCGACACCATTGGGGATCACAAAGGCAATCGTGTGGGTATGCGGGTCATGAAGTCGTTTCTCGGTCTCTGACTCCGTCAGGACCCCCACGAGCGGAGGAACAGCGCGATCGCGACACTGATCGCTACAACTACCGTCACCAGAATGGCTGCGATGAACATGGCGCCTCCTCGACTTGGGTACCCGAGCCGTCCAACCGGACGGCATAGCGGCAACTGCGCCTCACTGGTTCCAGCCTCGACATTCATCCGCCGCCGGACCAGAGTCATCGTCCCCTGGCCGCCAGTCCTTGGTCCCGGTGATCAGCGCGAAGGTCCTGGAAAGCCGAACGCAGTCAGCGGGGGAACTGCCTTCGGCTTCTCAGGTCCCCCTGATACCAGCGAGCGGTAGATCTCCGATGGTCCGTTCGGCGATGGCGTCCCAGCTGAAGGCGTCGATCGCGCGCTGCCGGCCGGCCTTGCCCATCGCGTCGGCCCGCGCCGGGTCGGCGAGCACCTCGATCAGCGCGGCGGCGAAGTCGGCGACGTACTGCTCGGGCTGCAGGGGCGTGCCGGTGCCGTCGGTCGCCTGGTCGATCGGCACCAGGCGGCCGGTCTCGCCGTCGACGACGACCTCGGGGATGCCTCCGGTCGCAGTCGCGACGACGGCGGTCTCGCAGGCCATCGCCTCGAGGTTGACGATGCCGAGCGGCTCGTAGATCGAGGGACAGGCGAAGACGGTGGCCGCCGTCAGCAGCGCGACGACGTCGGGCCGCGGAAGCATCTCGCGGATCCACACGACACCGGTGCGGGTGCGCGCGAGCTCGTCGACGAGGCCGACCACCTCGGCCTCGATCTCGGGGGTGTCGGGCGCGCCCGCGCACAGCACGATCTGCACGTCGGGCGGCAGCTCGCCGCAGGCCCGGAGGAAGAGCGGTAGGCCCTTCTGCCGGGTGATGCGGCCGACGAACACGACCGACGGGCGGTCGGGGTCGACGCCGAGCTCGCGAACCCGGTCGAGGTCGTGGCGCGGCGCCCAGGCGTCGGTGTCGATGCCGTTGTGGACCACGTGCACCCTGGCCGGGTCGATGTCGGCGTACGACGCCAGCACGTCGTCGCGCATCGCCGACGACACCGCGATGACGGCGTCGGCCGCCAGGTAGGCGGTCCGCTCCACCCACGAGGACACCCGGTAGCCACCGCCGAGCTGCTCGGCCTTCCACGGCCGCAGCGGCTCCAGCGAGTGGGCGCTGATCACGTGCGGGACGCCGTGCAGCAGCGACGCGACGTGGCCGGCGAAGTTGGCGTACCAGGTGTGCGAGTGGACGAGGTCGGTGCCCTCACAGCCCGCAGCGATGGTCAGGTCCACGCCGAGAGTGCGCAGCGCGGCGTTGGCGCCGGCGAGCTCGGCGGTTTCGGGGTACGACTTCGTACCCTCCTCGTCGCGCGGGGCGCCGAAGGCCCGGACCTGCACGTCGACGTCGCCGCGCGCGCGCAGCGCTCTCACGAGCTCCGCGACATGGACTCCGGCACCGCCGTACACCTCGGGCGGATACTCCTTGCTCAGGATGTCCAGGCGCATGGTTCGCAACCTACCCCCTCCCCAGGGGCCGCTCGGCTGGCTAGGTTGAGTGACATGACCGCCCGACACCGCAGGAACGTGCTTGCCATCGTGCTCGCCGGCGGCGAGGGCAAGAGGCTCATGCCGCTCACGGCCGACCGGGCCAAACCGGCGGTGCCCTTCGCCGGCATCTACCGGCTCATCGACTTCGCACTGTCCAACGTGGTCAACTCCGGTTACCTGAAGATCGTCGTGCTGACGCAGTACAAGTCGCACAGCCTCGACCGCCACGTCACGCAGACCTGGCGGATGTCGACCATGCTCGGCAACTACGTCACCCCGGTGCCGGCGCAGCAGCGCGTCGGCAAGCACTGGTACCTCGGTAGCGCCGACGCGATCTTCCAGTCGCTGAACCTGATGAACGACGAGCGGCCCGACATCGTGGTCGTGGTCGGTGCCGACCACGTCTACCGGATGGACTTCTCCCAGATGGTCGACCAGCACGTCGACTCCGGCGCGGCCTGCACGGTCGCGGCCATCCGGCAGCCGATCGCGCTGGCCGACCAGTTCGGCGTGATCGACGTGCACCCGCACGACCCCGCTCGATCCGCGACTTCCTCGAGAAGCCGAAGGAGCCCGACGGGGCTGCCCGACAGCCCGAACGAGGTGCTCGCGTCCATGGGCAACTACGTCTTCGACGCCGACGCCCTGGTCGACGCGGTCACGGCCGATGCGACGCTGCACGGCTCCAAGCACGACATGGGCGGCGACATCGTGCCGGCCTTCGTCAGCAAGGGCGCGGCCGGTGTCTACGACTTCAAGGACAACCTGGTGCCGGGCTCGACCGACCGCGACCGCGGCTACTGGCGCGACGTCGGGACGATGGCGTCCTACTACGCCGCCCACATCGACGTCGTCTCGCCGCTGCCCATCTTCAACCTCTACAACTTCGACTGGCCGATCTACACGTCGTACGGACCGCAGCCGCCGGTCAAGGTGGGCCAGGGCGCCGACGGCCAGCCCTCGAGGACCGACGAGACACTGCTCTCGCCCGGGGTCGTCATCACCGGAGGCACGGTCTACCGCTCGGTCCTCTCGCCGGCCTGCCGGGTCGACAGCGGCGCGATCGTCTCCGACTCGGTGCTGATGCACGGCGTACACGTCGGCGCGGGTGCGGTGGTGCGCAACGCGATCCTGGACAAGAACGTCATCGTCCCGCCCGGCGCCCGCATCGGGGTCGACCTCGAGGAGGACAGCGCCCGTGGCTTCATGGTCGAGGACGGTCTCACCGTCCTCGGCAAGGCCCAGCACGTCCCACCTCCCACTCCGCCGCGCTGAGCCACCCCGAAGTGGTCGGCAACTGGCCGCAGGAGGTCGCTGCGCGGGGCGGACGGAATGCTCGACTCCGGTGAGGCCGCCCACTAGGTTCGGTTGACGTGACAGGTTCGCGTGCAGGCACCCTCGCCACCCCCGCCGACCTGGTCGACGTCGCGCACCTCGTGACGGCGTACTACACCGGCGTGCCCGACCCGGAGAACATCGACCAGCAGGTCGCGTTCGGGACGAGCGGGCACCGCGGCAGCAGTCTCAGGACGGCGTTCAACGAGACGCACATCCTGGCGACGACGCAGGCGATCTGCGACTACCGCAAGGAGCAGGGCTTCGACGGGCCGCTGTTCATCGGCCGTGACACCCACGGGCTCTCGGAGCCGGCATGGGCGACGGCGCTGGAGGTGCTGGCCGCCAACGACGTGACCGTGCTGGTCGACGCCGACGACCGCTACACCCCGACGCCGGCGGTCTCGCACGCGATCATCAAGGCGAACGGCGGCCGGCAGACCGGCAGCGGCCTGGCCGACGGCATCGTGGTCACGCCGTCGCACAACCCGCCGGCCGACGGCGGCTTCAAGTACAACCCGCCGCACGGTGGGCCGGCCGACAGCGACGCCACGTCGGTCATCGCTGCCCGGGCCAACGAGCTGATCAAGGGTGGGCTGGCGGACGTGCTGCGCATCCCGTTCGCGCGGGCACGTGCGGCCGCGTCGGCGTACGACTTCATGGGTGAGTACGTCGGCGACCTGCCGTCGGTGGTCGACATCGAGGCGATCCGCCAAGCGGGCGTGCGGATCGGGGCCGACCCGCTCGGCGGCGCGTCGGTCGACTACTGGGGCGCGATCGGTGAGCGGCACGGTCTCGAGCTGACGGTGGTGAACCCGCTCGTCGACCCGACGTGGCGGTTCATGACGCTCGACTGGGACGAGAAGATCCGGATGGACTGCTCGTCGCCGTCCGCGATGGCGAGCCTGATCGGCCGCAAGGACGACTACGACATCGCGACCGGCAACGACGCCGACGCCGACCGGCACGGCATCGTCACGCCGGACGCCGGGCTGATGAACCCCAACCACTACCTGGCCGTCGCGATCGGCTACCTCTTCGGCGGCGCCCGGCCCGGGTGGCCGGACACCGCGCGCATCGGCAAGACGCTCGTCTCGTCGTCGATGATCGACCGGGTCGCGGCCGGGCTGGATAACGGACGGGGGAAGCCGATGGTCGAGGTGCCGGTCGGGTTCAAGTGGTTCGTGCCCGGGCTCATCGACGGGTCGTTCGGTTTCGGCGGCGAGGAGTCGGCCGGCGCGTCGTTCCTGCGGATGGACGGCTCGACCTGGACCACCGACAAGGACGGCCTCCTGTTGTGCCTGCTGGCCTCGGAGATCCTGGCCAAGACCGGCGAGACCCCGAGCAAGCACTACGCCGAGCTCGTCGCGAAGTACGGCGACCCGGCGTACGCCCGCGTCGACGCCCCCGCCAACCGCGAGCAGAAGGCCAAGCTCGGCGCCCTCTCCCCCGACGACGTGTCCGCGACCGAGCTGGCGGGCGAGCCGATCGTCGACAAGCTCACCGCGGCTCCCGGCAACGGCGCCAAGATCGGCGGCCTGAAGGTCACCACCGAGAGCGCCTGGTTCGCGGCGCGGCCGTCCGGCACCGAGGACGTCTACAAGATCTACGCCGAGTCGTTCAAGGGTCCCGAGCACCTCGCCGAGGTCCAGGCCGAGGCGCGCGAGGTGGTGTCGGCCGCCCTGGGTTCGTAGGGATTGCTGGCGCTCAGCTGTCGTGCGTGACCGCCCATCGCGCTGTTTCCGCGACGACGGGGTCCGCGTCGTCGGTGAAGCGCAGCGCGAGGTCGCGGGCCTCCTCGGGGAGGGCGGTCGGTGCGGCATAGAGGGCGCAGGCGCGCAGCCACGGTTCGTGCCAGTAGTCGTTCTCGTCGAGGATGAGCACGCGAAGCCAGCCCCCGGGCGGCTCATGTTCCAGGGCGGCGTACTCACTCAACAGCTGCATGCGCGTGCCGTCGTCGAGGGCCGGGCTCATGAGCGCCAGCAGCGTCCGCGCCACGGGCCTTCCGACGGTGACCTCGAGCATCTCGACTGCGGTGTTGCGGTCGCGCTCCGTGGTCGAGGCGAGGGCGGCCATGCCGGAGCTGATGACGCGCGGTTCGTGGGAGAGGCCGAGAAGTACTTCGATGCGGCGACCCACGGTCGTCACTTCGTCGCGGAGTGCGCCGCGCAGCGGCTCGGTGCCCACGGTGCTCGGCCAGCGACCCGATGATCTGGAGCGAGCGGTGAGCCCGCGAGGCCTGGGAGGCGAGGGCATCTCGGAGCTGAGGAGCCGCCGACGGCTCTCGGTGTCCGGAGACCGCGAGGGCGCGGGCGGCTGCCTCGGCGACGTCGGGGTCCCCGTCGTTCAGGTGCGCGACGAGCGCGCCACGACATCCGTCGGTTCCGGCTTCTCCCAGTGCGAACACGAGCCGCTGTCTGGTCAGGGTCGGCAAGCCGGGCTCGTCCAGCAGTGGGAGCAGCCACTCGGCGTGAGCCACGAGGGCGTCGATCAGGTGCTCGGGGGCCGAGGGCTGGGCCGCGAGGCCGACCAGGTGCGGCACGAAGCAGGGAGCCGGCGACCGCGAGACCGCCTCGAGCGCCAGCCGGACGGACTCGGTGTCGCCACGCAGGGCGTCGAGCCAGGTGTCCAGGGCACCGGAGTCGTGTCCGGCGAGCACCGCTGCGGCCGACAGCCGAACCGACGGATCGCGGTCGCCGAGCAGCAGCTGGACCGATGCGGCCACGGGCGGGTGCTCCAGGAGGCCCGCCGAGCCCGCCACGGTGGCAGCGAGCGACCGGCGTTCGGCGTCCGGGGAGGACATCAACCCGGTGACGTGAGCCGTGACGGTGGGGCTGCCGGCGTCAACCAGGGCTTCGAGCGCCGTCTCCATGTCTCGGAGATCGCCGCTGCTGAGCAGTGACTCGATGAGCGACTGCGAGACGTCGTCGTCGATGCGGATCGCCACCGGGTCCCACGCCCGACGGGACAGCACCTCCCGGAGGTTGGCGCCGTACTCCCGGAACGCGACCACCGCGAAGATCGCCCAGATCGCAGTGAGCACGATGGTGACCAGGAGCACGGCACGTACGTCGAGGTTCAGCGCGTCCTGCACGATCAGGAGTCCGCCGACCAGGCCGAGCGCGATGGGGATGCCCGTTGCCTCGGTCATCGTCTGCGCCTGGAGCCGAAGCCGCGGCAGCAGCGCCTGATAGGTCGCGTTGATCGACGTACGGGTGGTGCCGTCGGTCAGCGTGATGTCGGCGACCTGCTGGACACAGACGAGGGCGAAGAAGGCGAAGGCCGTCGGCCCGACCGCGACGCCGGTCACGCTGGTGACACACAGCAGCGCGAACACCACGACGGGATTGAGGGCCAGACCGACACCGATCCCGAAGCGGGTGAGGATCCACCCTGCGAACACGAAGATGAAGACGATGCTCGAGATGTTGATGATCGCGGCGAACACACCCTGGAAGCGGGCGAGGTCGCTCGGGTCGGGGTACCGCGCAGCGGCACGCTCCCACACCATGAAGTCCAGCAGCTGCGTCACCGCGGCCGAGAGGACCTGGTAGCCGAAGATCAGGACGACGAGGCGGTTGCGCAGCAGGGCGCGCCTGTCCGCCACCGTTCGCCCGGGCGGCGCGGGCTCGGGTGCCGCAGCGAGCTCGGCGGGATAGCGCCGCCCGGTGGCGACGACGAGACCCACCATCACGAGCGAGGCGAGCAGGTCCACTCCGATCAGCCGCTCCGGCCCACCGAGTGGCTCGACCAGGAGAGCCGCCGCGATGCCTCCCACCGCGAAGCCGACCGAGAATCCGGCAGCGACTCGGGGAAAGTGCGCCTTCATCTGGCGTACGTCGAGCAGGCGGCCCGCCTGGCCGCCCACCAGCGCAAAGCCGATGGGGATCGTCAGCGGGAACAGCACGAGGAGGGGGAACGTGACCCACACGCCGTCCCACACGGTGAGCACCAACCAGCCCGCCGCGACCACCGCCAGGTAGATCCAGAACACGCCTGCTGTCAAGGTCGCGAGGGAGACCAGGCGCTGGGCCCGTGAGAGCGACGCGGAGACCGCGACGCCGACCGCCGCGACCGTGAGGTACACGTAGGCAAGAGCGCCGGCGCCGTACTCGTTGAGGAAGAGCGCGCTCACCGGTATGACGAGGAAGGCCATCAGCAGGCCCAAGGCCACCGTCTGCCCCCCGAGCAGGAGGAGTCTCGTCCTCACCGGGCCCGGGGCGTCTCGTGGGTCTCGCGCAGCCGGCGGACGAGCTCGGTGATGACGCCCGCGGCGATCTCGGGGCGCATCCGCAGCGCCTGGTCGAACGCCGCCTTGCGGAGCCGGAACGCCCGCACCGGGGTCGCTGCCCTGACGGTGGCCGACCGCGGCTGCGGGTCCAGGACCGCCATCTCGCCGACGACGCTCCCCGGCCCCATCCGGACCCGTCTGTCCTCGCGCACGACCTCGACGTCACCCTCGACGATGACGAAGAGCCAGTCCTCGACGGCGCCGGCCTCCATCAGCACCGCGTCCTCGGAGTACTCGACCTCCTCCAGCACGCGGGCGATCCCTGCCAGGACGCGCCCCGGCGTCTGGGCGAACAGGTCGACGTGGCGAAGCAGGGCGACGCGCTCGACGGCCAACAGCACGCCCTGACCCTAGACCTCCGCGCGCCCGACGCTACGGGCTCGGCGAGCCGGCGGTCGTCGTCAGTAGCGCAGGCCGTGCCCGAACGGGAACAGCTCGCCGGTGCCGTCCGCGCGCGGGATGGAGACCGGCAGCCTGCCGGTCGGGTTCACCTCGCCGAAGAGCACCCGCACCAGCGACTCGACCTGGTGGGTGGTGTAGCCATAGGTGTCGAGCACGGTCGGTGCTTCGGGGAACGACGCGACGTCGTAGGGGTTGCGCATCGCGGCGACCACGACCGGCTTCCCGGTCGCGAGGAGTGCCCGCACCAGCTGGGTCTGCGCCACGGCGGCCGCAGTCGGCTGCCCGGTGGCGGCACTGATCGCGTAGGCGTTGTTGGTCGAGACCACGACGAGGTCGCTGTCCTGCGCCGCGGCGACGGCGTCGCTGATCTTCGTGGCCGTCGGCGTGAGTGCCGGACTCCAGGACCTGCGTCGTCGCGCCCCGCGCGGCCAGCGCGTTCGCGATCCCCTGGGTGGTGCCGACACCCCAGCCTGCGACGAGCACCTTGCGGGGGCCGGCGGCCAGCGGCAGCAGCCCGGCGTCGTTCTTGACCAGCGTGGTGGTGTGGTCGGTGATCGCCTGCGCCCGGGCCAGGTGCTGGGGCGCGCCCATGATCGTCGGCGCCGCCGCCGGGTCGACCATCGGCGTCGGCGAAGATGCCGCGCTGGTACTTGTGCAGCAGGACGCGGTAGACCGACTCGTCGAGCCGCTTCTTGCTGATCGTGCCGTCCCTGACCGCGTCGAGCACGGCGCCGTACGCCGTGTCCATCTGCGGTGCGACCAGGAGCTGGTCGGCGCCGGCGAGGATCGCCTCCACGGGGGCCACGTCCGGCGGGTAGGTCGCGGTCGCGCCCCCCATGTCGAGCGCGTCGGTGACGATCAGGCCCTTGAAGCCGAGCTCGTCGCGCAGCACGCCGGTGAGGATCTCGTGGCTCATCGTGGCCGGCGCGCCGCGTCGGGTCGACCGCCGGGAACACGACGTGGGCGGTCATGATCGTGTCCACCCCCGCGGCGATGGCGGCCTTGAAGGGCGGCAGGTCGATCGCGTGGAACTGCTCGAGGCTGTGCGTGACCTGCGGCAGCCCGAAGTGGCTGTCGACGCCGGTGTCACCGTGGCCGGGGAAGTGCTTGGCGACGGCGGAGACCCCGCCCGCGTGGTACCCCTTGACCTGCGCGGACGCCAGGTCGGACACCAGGTCCACGTCACCGCCGATGGAGCGGATCCCGATGACCGGGTTGTTGGGGTTGATGTTGACGTCGGCGACCGGCGCGTAGTCCTGCGTCACGCCGACCGCCTCGAGCTCCTCGCCGATCACCTCGGCCGACTCGTGCGCGTCCGCGGCCGACCGGCCCGCGCCCAACGCCATGTTGCCGGGCATCTGGGTCGCCGGGGGCAGGAACCGCGCGACGAGCGCACCGCCCTCCTGGTCGACCGAGATCTGCAGCGGGATGTGGGCCGGCTGGGCCAGCGACGCAGCCTGGAGTCCGTTGGACAGCGTGGCCACCTGGGCGGGGTCGCCGATGTTGTCGTCGCTGGTGCAGCCGGCGCAGGCCGTCCGGGTCGAGTAGTAGATGACCCCGCCGGGCTGGTACTTCGCGATGGCCTGGGCGGGCGTGTCGACACCGTAGAGCCGCTGGTTGACGGCCTTCGCCGCGTCACTCACCGCGGTGGCGTGCCGACCGGCCACCTCGATGACGAAGAGCTGGCCCACCTTCTGCTGCAGCGTCATGTGCTGCATCAGCGAGATCACCCGGCCGCGGTACGGCGCGTCGCCGGAGCTTCCCGGATCGCCGGCCGTGGCCGCCGGCGGCCCGAACGTCGCGGCCATCACCAGGGACAGGCCGACGACCAGCAGCCGGAGCGGTGTCCAGGTGCGGCGGGTGGATGCTGACCGAGCGAACACAGGCGCCTCCGAGCTCGACTGCCCCCCGAGATGAGGACCCCACGACACTAGGCCTGACGGCCCGCGTTGGGAATGGCGCCGAAGAACGCGCGCAGGTCACCGACGATCGCGTCCGGGTTCTCCAGCACGGCGAAGTGGCCACCGCGGTCGAACTCCGACCAGTGCTGGATGTTCGCGTTGTCCCGCTCGGCCAGCGACCGGATCGTCTGGAAGTCGTCCTTGAAGACGGCGACGCCGAGGCGACCGGTGCTGACCACCGGCTCGCGCTGCAGCGTGCGCCTCCTCGTAGTGGTAGCGGACCGAGCCGGCGGCGGTGTTCGTGAGCCAGTACAACGTCACCTGCTCCAGCACCTGCTCGGGCGTGACCAGGGAGGTCCCGTTGCCGAAGCTCTCGAACAGCTCGGAGTAGGCGAGCTGGCCGACCGGGCTGTCGGACAGGCCGGCGGCGACGGTCTGCGGACGCGAGCCGTTCATCGCGTTGTAGCCGCCGACGGACTGGAACCACTGCATGTGCTCGAGCGCGGCGTACTCCTTCGGGCCGAAGCCCTCGAACTCGGCCGGGTCGCCCGACGGGAAGGAGAACAGCTGCAGGACGTGCGCGCCGAGGAAGCCCTCGGGGTCGAGGATCGCCAGCTCGCGACCGACCATCGCGCCGCCGTCGGAGCCGTGCACGCCGTACGACGCGTAGCCCAGGCCGCGCATCAGCTCGTCGTAGGCGCGGGCGACGCGCGCCATCGTCCAGCCGCCGTCGACGACCGGGGTGGAGAACCCGAAGCCGGGCATCGAGGGGATGACGAGGTCGAAGCCGGCGTCGGTCAGCGGGCCGATGAGCGGCAGGAACTCGAGGAACGAGCCGGGGTAGGTGTGGGCCAGGAGCAGCGCACGGGCTCCGGGCACGGCCGACTTCACGTGGACGAAGTGGATGGTCTGCCCGTCGATCTCGGTCAGGTAGTTGGGGTGGGCGTTGATCCGGGCCTCGACCTCGCGCCAGTCGAAGTCCTTCCAGCGCTCGACCATGTCGCGCAGGTACGCCGTCGGGGTGCCGTAGTCCCACGAGTCGCCGGGCGCGGCCGGGGCGAAGCGGGTGTGCTCGAGGCGGCGGCGCAGGTCGTCGATCTCGGCCTGGTCGATGGTGACGGTGAACGGCCGGATGGTCTGGTTGTTCTCGGTGGTGGTCATGTCGCTGACGCTACGAGTGGTTCCGGAAGATAAGGTTCCGGAATTATGGGCGAGACCGCAACTCGTACCTTGGCCCTGCTGTCACTGCTGCAGACCCGGTCCGACTGGTCCGGCGCGGACCTGGCGAGCCGGCTCGGAGTGTCCGACCGGACGATCCGCCACGACGTGGCCCGGCTCCGGGAGCTCGGCTACCCCGTCGACGCCGTCCGCGGACCGGGCGGCCGCTACCGCCTCGGCGTCGGCGCGAAGCTGCCGCCCCTGCTCCTGCGACGACGAGGAGGCCGTGGCGGTCGCCGTCGGGCTGCGCGCGGCCACGGGCGTCTCCGGCGTGGAGGAGACCAGCGCCCGCGCCCTCGCCAAGCTGGAGCAGGTGCTGCCCGACCGCCTCCGCCGCAAGCTCAACGCCCTCATCAAGGCCACCACGGCCGGCCCGGCCAACACCGACAGCAACGTCGAGGATCCCGACGGTCGACGCCGCCGTCCTCGAGGCCATCTCGCTGGCGATCCGCGACCACGACGGCCTCCGCTGCGACTACCGCGACGAGCCGATTGGAGATCGAGCCCTACCACCTCGTCGCGTGGCAACGGCGGTGGTACCTCGTCGCCCGCGACCCACGGCACGACGCCTGGGCGCCGTACCGCGTCGACTGGCTGCGGCTCAAGACACCCGGCGGCCGGCGGTTCGCCCCGGCCGAGTTCCCCGGGGACATCACCGAGTTCGTCGTCCGCGAGGTGGCGCGCACCGGCTGGGCGGTGCACGCCCGGATCCGCATCGACGCACCGGCCGACGAGGTGGTGGCCCGCATCAACCCCGCCGTCGGCACCGTCGAGTCACACCCCGACGGCGGCAGCGTGCTGGTCACCGGCGGCGACAGCCTCGAGGTGGTCGCCGTCTGGATCTCGATGCTCGGCATGCCCTTCCACGTGAGCGACCCGCCGGAGCTGGTGGAGCACGTCCGGGATCTCGCCCGGAGGTACGCCGCCGCCCTGCCGTGAGCTGCGGCGTCTCCGAGCCCGGACGGGTAACGTGGCGACCGAGAAGAGATGGCCGATGCGCGCATCGCGTCCGGAGGGGGCACGACTCGTTGGACTCGCCTCGTGTGCTGGCGATCTTCGCGCACCCCGATGACGAGACGCTCTGCGCCGGCGGGACGCTGGCCAAGTACGCCAGCGCCGGGGCCGACGTACGGGTCGTGTCGCTGACCAAGGGCGGGGCCGGCCAGATCCGCGACGCGGGCGCGGCGACCCGGGCCACCCTGGCCGCGGCCAGGGAACGAGAGTTCCACGCGGCGGGGAGGGAGCTGGGGCTCACCGAGACGCGGTGCCTGGACTACCCGGACGGCGAGCTGGCCCACGTCGACCCTCAGGTCCTGGTCGAGCTCGCGTCCCGGCTGCTCGACGAGCTGGATCCCGACGTGGTGGTCACGTTCGGGCCGGACGGGTTCTCCGGCCATCCGGACCACGTCACCGTCGGCGCCGCCGTGACCACGGCCTGCTACGAACGGCGGTCGTCCTCGCCGATCCGGCTGTTCCACTGCCACCGGCCGCAGAGCCGGATGCTGCTGCGCGACCGACTCGCGGCCTGGGTCGTCGAGATGACCACCCGCTTCGAGGGCACCAACGACTTCGTCCATGCGATGTCGGTCTTCTCCCGAGAGACCTCGGCGCTGGGCTACGCAGCGGACTTCGTCAACGTCGAGTGGTTCCCGTCCCGGACCTACCTCATCGAGCAGGGCGAGGCCGCGACGACGATGTACCTGATCCTGTCCGGTCACGTCGAGATCCGACGCGAGGACGAGGACGGTGACGTGAGCGTGCTGGGCGTCATGGGAGCGGGGCAGTTCGTCGGCGAGGAGGGCATCGCCACCGGGCGGCCCCGCAACGCCCACGTGGTCGCCGACGACGACGTGACGACGCTGACCTTCTCCGCCTCCGCGCCCATCGCCGTCGACGAGTCCGGGGGTGAGGCCCGGCTGACGAGGTCTCTCCCGTCAGGCGACCGCATCGACGCCCGGGTGGACACGTGTGTCGACGTGTCCGACTTCGTCGACCACAAGATCCGGGCGACGGCCGCCCACCGCTCGCAGTACCCCATCGATCCCACCCTGTTCCCGCGACATGTGCTGCAGGAGATGTTCGGGGTGGAGTACTTCATCCAGGTCCTGCCGGAGCGCGAGCTCCGCGCGTCCCTCCTGGACTAGAGCTCCGCGGCCACGTCGTCGAACAGCGCGGTGGAGAAGTACCGCTCCATCCGGTCCGGCAGGATCGTGCCGACGTGGTGGCCGGGGCCGAGGCGCTCGGCGAGCCGTCGTGCTGCGGCGATGTTGAGCCCGCTCGACGGGCCGATGGCCAGGCCGCGCCGGGCGAACTCGCGGGCGGTGGTCATGGCCTCTGCCTCCGGGACCCGTACGGGTTCGTCGAGACCGACCGCCTCCGGATCGAGCAGCCGGCTCATGCCCTCGACGATGCCGGGGATCCCGCCGACGACCTCGCGGTCACCCGCCGGAGTGAGGCTGGCCGTCGGCAGCGCCTCGACGATCACCGTGGCGTGGCCGTGCTCGCGCAGCGCCAGCGCCACGCCCATCAGGGTGCCGCCCGTCCCGACCCCGGCGACGAAGGCATCGAGCCGCCGCCCGACCTGCTCGATGAGCTGCGGCCCGGTCGTCTGCTGATGGGCGAGCACGTTGCGGGGGTTCTCGAACTGGCGGACGGCATAGACGTCGCCCTCGTCCGCCGAGTCCTGGACGAGGGCAGCGATCGCTCCGTCCATGCCCTCCTCGGCGGGGGTGAGGATGACCTCGCCGCCGAGACGGCGGATCATCATGACCCGCTCGCCGCTGACGGTCTTGGGCATGTAGGCGCGGAAGCGGACGCCCACGGTGGCGCAGACCATGCCCAACGCGATCGAGGTCGACCCGCTCGACGCCTCGACGACGACGGTGGAGGCGCGCACGTCACCCGACTCGATGGCGTGCGCGACGATGTTCGTCGCCATCCGGTCCTTGGTGCACCCGCTCGGCAGCAGGTACTCCAGCTTCAACCACAGCGTGCATCCCGTCCGCTCGTCGTGGAACGGGATGGTGGGGGTCTCGAGGGGAAGCCGCAGCAGCCACGACGCTCGCTCGGCGAGCTCAGCTGCTTCCGGACCCACGACCGCCTCCTGGCCCGCCAGCCTGCCACGGTCCGGGAGCACTAGTGTGAACGGGGTGCCATCCCCTGCGATCCGGTCGGTGTGCCCCTTCCGGCTCGTCGTCGACGACGACCTGGAGCAGCTCGACCGCGAGGTCGCGATGATCGACGCGGAAGCCGGATCGACGCTGTTCGAGGAGGGCGACGCTGCCGACGGGGTCGCGTCGATCGTCGAGGGAACGGTCGAGATCCTGAAGCGGGGCCGGGTCCTGGCGACGCTCGGACCCGGCACGGTGGTCGGCGAGCTCTCGATGTTCGTGCCGTCCGCGACCCGCAGCGCGACGGCCCGAGCAAGCACACCGGTGCGGATGATCAAGTGGCACGCGGACGACCTCCAGGGCCGTCTCGCCCAGCACGAACGCCTGGCCACCGCGATCGTGGCCGACGTCGCGTACGTGCTGGCGGAGCGGCTCGGCCGGTCCACCCACGACCTCGTCTCCCTGCTCGACGCCGTCGGGACCCGCCTCCCGGTCTCGGAGCTCGAGCGTCTGCGCAGCCGGGCCGTGCAATAGGACGAGGGCCGCCACACCCCGGCCCCGGCCCTGTTAGCGTCGCGCCATGTCGACGCGTCGCGTGGTGATGCTCATCGCCGACATCGGCGGCTACACGGACTACATGCAGTTCCATCGCAGCTTCCTCGGACACGCCGAGGCCGCGACCAAGCGCATGCTCGACAAGGTCGTGAAGGCCGCCCGTGGGTTCGACCTCATCGAGATCGAGGGCGACGCGGCCTTCCTGTCGCGCGACGTCGAGGGCCTGGACGGTCCCGCCACGCTGAACGCCGTGACGAGCTCGGCCGTCACCCTCCACGCTGCCTTCCACCGGGAGCGTCGCCTGATCGAGCTCAACATGTGCCCGTGCGGCAGCTGCAAGAAGACCAGCGACCTGACGTTGAAGTTCGTCGCCCACGTCGGTGAGGTCGCCACCCAGACGATCCAACGACGCAAGAACCTGGTCGGCCTCGACGTCATCCACCTGCACCGGATGTTGAAGAACCCCGTCGAGGTGCCGGAGTACCTCCTCGTCTCCGAGGAGCTCTTCCGCGACGGTGGCACCGAGTCCTCCGGGCTGGCGATGCGCGACATCGACCTGGACCTCGAGGGCATCGGGCGGGTGTCGTCGCACTTCGTGGACATCGGCGCCATCGCCGCGCCCGTTCCCGAGCCTTCCTGGCCGCAGCGCATCGGCGCGACGTTCGCCATGGTCGGCCGGGGCGCCCCGTACGCCGTCAGCGGGAACCGTCGACGCGCCCTCGGCTCAGTGGGCTGAGCC
>CAWJDH010000008.1:0-429487 GCA_963841625.1 uncultured Actinomycetota bacterium
GCAGTCCGACGTGGATGTAGAGACGGCGGCGCGTAGGCATGGCCAACAACTACGCCATCGTCCCGCTTGGGGGCAAGGTGGCGCGACCGCCGGGCGCGAGGCTCAGGCGGAACTCGGCCTGACGACCGTCGCTCAGGCCCTGGCGAACGCCGCGCGGGCCTCGCTCATCGCCGCCGTCGAGGTCGTGATGCGGGCGGTCGTCACGCGCGTGACGACGGCACGGCGAAGCCGCCGGGACACGTCGATGCGCACCTGGTCGTCGCCGTCGGCACCGGTCACCAGCAGGAGCGAGGGTGGCTGATCCTCCATCCACGCTGTTCGGCACGCACCCTGACAGCGCCGGAGCCAGCTGCCGTTTGCGTCGAGGGTCTGGAGCAACCTGCGCTCGCGCCACGTCAGTCGTGCGCTGAGAGTGATGACCCGGACCCGGACGCCACGAGCCTCGGCGTTCCGCAGCGCGCGGTCGACGGAGGCCAGGTTCAATCCCCGGGTCGCGACCCGGACGGTGTCCCCAGCCGCAGCACTGGCGAGGTGCTGGCGCAGCTCCGTGGCAACGGCGAGCCGCTCCTCGGAGGTGCCGTCCGGCTGACTGCGCACGATGGTCGTCACCTCTGACGGGGGCAGATCCGTGGTCCACGAGAGTCCGGCCACCACGGCGTCGTGATCGGAGTTGAGCTCGACCGGGCGGTGCCAGTCCGCCTGGAGCTGGCCCTTGGCGCGAAGGAAGACGTAGTCGATCGTGCCACCGTGGTGGTCACCGGTGGGGAAGTATCCGCCCAACAGGTCGTAGGTCGGCTTCAGCCGCGCCTCCGTGAGCAGGTCCCGCGGATAGCGACCGCTGCGATAGTTGACGTTGAAGTCGCCCCCGACCAGCACCGGACCGTGGCTCTTCAGCTGTTGCACCAGATCGCTGAGCCGGCGAACGGAAGGCCGGAGCAGGTCTACCCGCCTGCCCTGGTCATCGAGGAACGGGGGCGCCACGTGCACCGCCACCACCGACAGCCGGCGGCCGTCGACGGACTCGAGGCTGACCCAGTTGGCGTAACGGAGACCCAGGAGGGTCTTCTTCCCCGGCGGCCGCTTCGTGTAGTTGGAGATCCGCCACGTGCCCTGTGCCACGGCGTGCCAGGTCTCGGTCCGCCAGGCGACGGGGTTGTGCCCGGTGTAGTGGCCCGGCGTGCGCCACAGCTCGTATCCCTTGGGCGCCAGGAACATGTCCTTGCGGAAGGACACCTCGTTGTAGGCGACCAGGTCCGGGCGTTGCGCGAACACCTCGGCCGCGTCCTGCTGGAAGCCCGTGGCCGACTGGGGCGAGCGCAGGTTCGCGGCCACGAAGGTGATGTCGCTGTCGCTCTCCACCACCGCCGCCTGGGCCAGGGGGACCTGGGCGAAGCTGGTCAGGACGAGGGCCTGCGCGGCGAGGAGGACGACGAGGCAGGCACGGCCGAGGACGCCGCGGGAGCGACCGAACAGATTCGCTGCGGGGGACACGGGGGCTCCTCTAGATTCGAGGGGTCCTTCCGAGGCGGGCCCCATCTGCAGCAGTTATCACATCAGCCCCATCTGCCACACGCAACCGGTTCGATTGAATCCCAAATCTGTAATTCACGCCCTTCCGGCCGGCCACCCGCATCTGCGGCCGCGGCCGGTTGGCTAACCTCACTGCATGCTCGTCACGGCCAGCACGATCCTGGACACGCCGGCCAATGTCCGACGGTTCGTGGCGGACAACCTGGCCATGGGCGTTGACCACATGGTGGTGTTCCTCGACGACCCCTCCGCGCCCGACCAGGACCTGATCGCCGACGAGCTTCTCCGGCATCCTCACGTCACGTGCGTCCCCGCGGGAAAGGGGTGGTGGGCCGGCGACCGCCCCCAGGGCCTCAACGTGCGGCAACGGATCAACGTCAACCTGGCACTCGAGCTGCTCGCGGACATGGCGTGGGCGCAGTGGGTCTTCCACGTCGACGGCGACGAGGTGGTTGCGCTCGACCGAGGGGTGCTGGCCGCGGTTCCGGCCGACACCGACGCGGCCTGGCTCACCCCCCTCGAGTGCGTGAGCCGGTTCGCCGCCACCGAGCGGCCGACGCTCTACAAGCGGTTGCTCGGGGACGACGACCTCAACCTGCTCCACACACTGGGCGCGCTCTCCAGACCGACCAACTCGGCGTACTTCCACGGGCACGTTCTGGGGAAGTCGGGAGTACGCCCTGGCTCGGGGCTCAAGCTCACGCTCCACGACGCCGTGACGGCGTCCGGTGACCGGGTGCCGAGGTACGAGGACACCCGCTTGCGCGTCCTTCACCACGACGCGGTCTCGGGCGAGGAGTTCGTCCGCAAGTGGACCGCGATCCTGGGCGCCGGCCCCGCGAGGTTCCGCAAGGACCGGGCTCCCACCGTCAACGCACTGCGCACCCTCACCGGCAAGGACATTCCCGCGCCGATCGCGGAGAAGTACCTGCGACGCATCTACGAAGCCACCACCGAGGACGACGTGACCACGCTCCACGAACTCGGGCTCCTCGAGGAGATGGACCCGGGCCTGGGCACTCACGCCCCCCAGCCGATCTCCGACAGCGACCGGGCGACCCTCACCGAGCGGATCGCCGAGGTACGCCAGGTCCCCAAGCGGGGATTCCACGTCGACCAGGTGCCGCGCAAGCAGGCGAAGGCCACCACGCGCCGACAACGCCTGCGCGGTCTGCGCCGCGCTCGGGCGTAGGGAGACTCCCCCTCAGGACGTGCGTCGGAGGAGACCGGCGCGCAGGCGCCGCCACTCGCGGCGGGCTCGGGCGGCGTACGGGCTGCGCCTTCCCGGGGCCGGCCTGCGCCGGGCCTTCCGCAGCGCCCGCACGTCCCCCAGCATGGTCGCGGCCAACCCGACAGCGACCTCGGCCACCTCGGCTTCGGTGACCGAAGCCGGGAGCCGGCGATGCTCGAGCTCGTCGGGGACGAGCAGATGCTCGAGCTGCCCGGACACGTCGAAGCTGCTCTCCTGCAGGTAGGAAACCGACGACAGCGCCCGCCGCCGGCAGTCGGCGACCTGGTCCGGTTCGGGCCAGAACTTGTCCCCCTTTCTGGGAACGAGGCGCTCATCGGCCAGGAAGGTGCGGATGTAGACGCCCTTGTCGAAGGCCCGGCCGAAGCCCTCCAGCCGCATGTTGATCCTCCGCAGCGTCTCCGCCTCGGCCACGCCCATCGAGGTGTTCGGGAACGACTGCGAGAGGTCGAAGGCGTCCGGGTCGACCCCGAGCAACCCGGCGAAGCGGCGCCAGATGTCGTCCTTGGCCGCCGTCGGGTCGAGGATGAGCACATGGATCCGCTCGGGCGGCACAGCCTGCGACCAGCGCTGAAGCACGAGGCTGAGGTCGAGCGTGCGCCAGTTCCAGATCACCGTGGGCTTCTTCGAGACCCTGCGTCCATAGTCGGCCATCGGTGTGGTCGAGCCGTTCTTCAGGCTCTCCTGCCAGCTGGCGGTGAAGAGCCCCAGCGGTTCTCTTGCCGTGACGACCACGTGAACCTCGGCGTCGCCGAGTGCGGACACCATGTCGCGGGCCTGGCGGCCCGAGGCGGCGGCGAAGAACTCGTGGCTGATCAGGCCCGCAGGTAGCGACGAAGACGCGAGCTCGTGCTGCAATCGCGCCCACGAGGTCCGGTGCGGCTCGGGGGCCCTGTGCAGGTGCGGGTCATCGCGGACCACCCGCGACGCCCAGAGGTGATCGGTCCGTCTGCTGCCGGGGACCAGGACGCCGGTCTGCCGCAGCCGGTCCCGGTTGCTCCAGACGATCGTCTGGAGGTAGGAGGTCGCGGTCTTGGGAAGCCCGATGTGGAGGAAGACCCGGTCGACCACTCAGAGACTCTTGTTGAATCGTTCGATGGCCTCCTGGACCTTCACCTCGTCACGCGAGGCCATCGGGATCAGGAGCTCCTGGACCACGTCCGCGATCTCGGCGAGCCGTAGGTTGTGGCGGCGCATCTCGGCCACGTCGGTCTCGAGATCAGCCACCCGTTGCTCCAGCTGGGCCACCGACCTGACGCGGGCCACGACGTTCAGCTTGTCCTTGACGCTCACGCTCACCACTCTCCCACGAGTCGAACAGTCGGCCTCTTCCTGCCCCTGAGCTGGGTGAGGGTGACGCTCTTCGCCCCGGCGTCCGTCAGCCATTGCGCCATCTTGCGGGGGTCGACCGCGCCGATGGTCCACTCGAGATCGCGGGTTTCCTCGCCGACGTAGAACTCCGCGACGAGGATGCCCCCCGCCCGCAGGGCCATGGAGCACCATCGTGCGAATCCGCGGCGCCCCTGGGCGTCCGTCGCGTCAAGGATGTGCCGGGCGAGCACGACCCTCGGGACCGGCGAGTGGGCGAGTCGGGCGCCCTCGCCGAAGACCGAGCGCCACTCGGTGAGATTGAGCCGTCTTACGTCGAGTGCGAGGCCCTCCTCGCGCGCGACCGCGTCCACGGCTGCCAACGCACTGTGCGCTGCATAGTCATAGGCGGTGACCCGAAGGCCGCGGCGCGCCAACCAGAGGCTGTCAGCCCCCCTGCCGGCGCCGACGTCGAGCACCGGCGCGTCGAGTCGGCGTGCCTTCTCGGCGACGCGACGGGCTGCATCGGAGGGACGCCGGCGCACCGGGTTGTGCAGACGTCGCGCGTAATGACGCTCCCAGAACCTCGTGTTGGGACTGAGCCCCCGGAACCAGTCGTTGAAGGCGCGGGTGGTGCGCGCCGCAGTCTTGAACTGGAACGCAGGGTCCGGGACCCGCCACCCTGGCCCGTACATCGCCTCGAGCACCGGCTCGGGCCGGGCCGGCACCGGCATCTCGACACCCTCGAGGCGGCGGGTGGTCAGGGGATAGATCCACGCGCGCTCGAACTCGACGCCGACCTCGCCGAGCAGGTACAGCCGGGCGCCGCTGAGGAAGCCGCCGAACACGTCCAGGCCCCGGATGACCCCGTCGCCCTCGGCCACCTCGACCCGGAAGGCGGCCCCGCTGTAGCGGCTGGTCTCGAACCCGAGCCGCTCGAGCTGGCGTTGGAGGCGGAAGGACTCACGCGTCACGTCAAAGGGGTTGTCGTGGTCGCTCACGTAGCACACGTCCGCGTCGGAGTCGTGGCCGAGCACCGCTCCCTCACGGACCGCGCCGAGCAGGGTGCCGTAGCCGAGAAAGGGCTGCACCCCCGCCGACCCCAGGGCGTCGAGAACCGAGCGGGTCGCCGCGACCAGAGCAGCGATGTCGCCGCGGCCCCGGGTCTCGAAGGTCGGTACCAGCTTTCCCGACTTGTCGAAGCCGAGCTGCACCCCCCGCTTGTTCACGACGCGGATCCGCTCCTCGCTTTCGCCGAAGGAGATCTCCCCGTCGAAGTACGAGGTGGAGGACCCCGGCTCCCGGACGACCACCCTCGTGCGCCCGTCGAGGAAGCGGCGCAGGGGCGCCGGCCAGGGCGCCAGCCGGCGTCCCACCCGGGACCGCTCGGTGTCGCGGAGTATCCAGAACGACCAGACCCGTTGGTCGTCGAACAGGACGTCGACGGCCCGATCCCCCCAGGTGCTGACGACGATCCCTCGCTCGTCGACGCTCCGCACGCGGAGAGGTCTGACCACCGCCCGCTCAGTCCAGGTCGACGTTCGCGTAGGGGTCCACTCCGTTGATCGACGCGGTTCCGAAGAGCAGCCCGTCGACGAGCCGATCCTGCTCGATCGCCTCCTGGGTCGTCCGGGCCGACATCTGGTAACGACCCGACGACCGGGCGAAGCCGGGGTACTCGTACCAGTGGTTGAAGTGCTTCTGGTACCGCCGCGTGAGCCCCCGGCGCCAGTGGACGCCGAGATTCTCGTCCGAGCGGTAGCCGCGGTCAGACCAGTTCGACGAACCGTTGAGGACGACCCAGTTGCTCCTGTCGCCACCCACGTTGCCCACGATGCTCATGGCCTTGAGGTGGAAGTAACGGTCGAACATGCCGTCACCGTTGACATCCTGCACCAGGTGACGCATCGGAACGCCGCGACCGCGATCTCCCGGACGACGCAGCATCTTGCCGGTCGTCCTGCCCATCACGGTGTAGCCGATCCGGACGTCGCAGCCACCCTGCCACAGCTGCCACACCTTGCGGCCCAGCCTCATGCCGCGGTTCTCACGCAGAACGTCAGGGGCGATGCGAAGTGTGGTGCGGTGCGACGACGTGTTGGTCGCCCCGCGGCACCTGACCTTGTTGAGCAGGGCCATGACGGGGTCCTTGGCGCCACCGGGGAAGAACAGGAAACGGTCGCGCCCTGTTGGCAAGGCGGCGTAGGGGTGGTCCACGGGGCGGTCCTTGGCCATCTGCCTGAAGATGCCCACGAAGAAGCCGTAGGTGCTCTGGCGATCGACGGTGGTGTAGACGTCGTTCCACTGGTTGCTCGCCGACGCCGAGGTGAGGTTGGCCGAGCCGTGGATGACCACTTCTCGCGCCCGTCCGGAGCGGGAGAACAGGAAGTACTTGGCGTGGGCGGCGCCGGACCGGCCACGGCAGGACTGGCTGCACAGTCGCGCCCAGCTGCGTCGGGCCTCCCTGCGGTCGGCATTGCCCCGGCGCAGGCCGTTGTGCAGCCGGGTCCAGCTGCGGTTGTCGATCGCCTCGGCATTGGACCTCGACATCAGTACCCACACCCGGACCCCCCGCCGTTGAGCCCTCAGCAGCTCGTCGACAGCGCCCTTGGACTGGATGTTCCAGCTCATGATCCGAATGTCCTCGCCTCGCGGCGTGGAGCGGATGCTGCGGATGATCTTGCTGAAGATCGCCCTCTGCCGGTCAGGGGGTCCGACGGGCGAGTTGTACGTCACGCCGGGTTGCGGGGTGTATCTGCCCGCGTTTGCCGGGACCTGGAAACTCGCAGCGATCACGGCAATGGCGACCACGACGACGACTCGCCTGAAGAACATCCGTTCCCCTCCAACGTTTGTTGATGGCGTGCTTACTGACTGGATCTCGGGACGCCCGCTGACCCCCTGATCGGCCGCTGGGACGGGACTGGAGTCAGGCCCGACAGCTGGCGACTGCAGCACGGTACCCGCGGTCGTCCTCCAATAACGATTCCGTCTCGTGGATCATGCCACCGAACACGGCGTAGAAATGGTCGCCGTAGCGCACCATGCGCTGGCCCGACGAGCATCCGAGCGTGTCGGTGGCCACAAAACCCTCGTCGGAGTTGCAGCCCTTGTAGGACCGGGGGAGCTGGCCCTCGTCCTTCCAGACGGCCGCGCAGTCCGGGGCGCCCCTGGAGGCGTGTTGGAGGTTGTCGAGGGCTTCTTGGAGATGGACGGGCTGGCGGGCGACGACGTCTCCTCGGTCGCCCGCGTGTTCCCGTCCTCGCCGCACCCGGTGAGCGCGAGGGCGGCGAAGGCAAGCGCGGCGCACCTGAGCGTGAGTCCTCGTGCATGCACGGTGGCAGCCTAACGGGAGGGCGATCAACTATGGAGTTCCGGGAGCCCGACGCGCGGGCGACGGTAGCGTTGGCCGGGTGAGCACCGCCCCATCCCGCGTGTACGCCGCCCGGCTGGTCGGCCTGCCGATCTTCGATCCCGTAGGGGACCAGGTCGGCAAGGTACGCGACCTCGTGGTGGCGGTGCGGTCGGAGGTGAGCCAGCCACGGGTGCTCGGACTGGTCGCAGAGGTGTTCGGTCGACGACGGATCTTCGTGCCGATGACCCGGGTGACGAACATCGACGCGGGGCGCGTCTACACGACCGGGCTGCTCAACATGCGCCGGTTCGAGCAACGGCCGACCGAGACACTCGTGATGGGCCAGATGCTCGACCGCACGGTGAGCATCCCCAGCGCGGGCGTGACCGGCACCGTCTACGACGTCGGGATGGAGCAGGCCCGCAACCGCGACTGGGTCCTCTCCCGGGTGGCGGTCCAGGAGCCCAGCAGTCGATTCCGCAGGCGCGGGCAGACCCACGTGGCGGAGTGGCGGGACGTCGAGGGGCTCGTCGGCCGCGAGGAGACCCAGGGCGCCACCCACCTGATCGCCGCGCTCAACGACATGAAGCCGGCCGACGCGGCCAACATGATCCACGACCTGCCGTTCGAGCGGCGGACGGCTGTGGTGGCGGCGCTCGACGACGAGCGGCTGGCCGACGTGCTCGAGGAGCTCCCGGAGGAGGATCAGGTCGAGATTCTCGAGCACCTCGACTCCGAACGCGCGGCCGACATCCTCGAGGAGATGTCGGCCGACGACGCCGCCGACCTGATCGCCGACCTGCCCCCGGAAACTGCCGCGACCTTGCTCGGCCTCATGGAGTCGGAGGACGCCGAGGACGTCAGGCGCCTGATGTCCTACGAGGAGGAGACCGCGGGCGGGATGATGACCCCGGAGCCCGTGATCCTCGGGCCGGACGCCACGGTGGCCGAGGCGCTGGCCCACGTCCGCGACCCCGACCTCCCGGTATCCCTGGCCGCGATGGTCTACGTGTGCCGGCAGCCCCTGGAGCCGCCCACCGGACGCCTGGTGGGCTGTGCGCACATCCAGCGCCTGCTGAGGGAGCCCCCCTCGACCCTGGTCGCGGCCATGATCGACAAGGAGGTGGACCCGCTCCGGCCGGATGCCACGATCGACGACGTCGCTGGTTACCTCGCCACCTACAACCTGGTCGCCGCGCCGGTCGTCGACGACGAGGGCCGCCTGCTCGGCGCGGTGACGGTCGACGACCTGCTGGACCACATGCTCCCGGAGAACTGGCGCGACCGGACCGGCTTCGGAGGCACCAGGTCGGTGAGCCATGGCTGAGCCACGACGCTCCCGCCTCGACACGCCGGCCGAAGTGCGCCGCCCACTGGTGCGCCGGCCGGAGTACGACCCCGACGCCTTCGGGAGCTTCGCCGAGCAGTTCGCCAGGTTCATGGGCACCGCACAGTTCCTCATCTACATGACCCTGGTGGTGTCGGTCTGGGTGCTGTGGAACTGGCTGGCGCCGGCTGACCTCAAGTGGGACGCCTACCCCTTCATCTTCCTGACCCTGGTACTCAGCCTGCAGGCGTCGTACGCCGCCCCCCTGATCCTGCTGGCGCAGAACCGCCAGGAACAACGTGACAAGGTGATTGCCGAGCAGGACCGGCAGGCGAACGCCCGGGCCCACGCCGACATGGAGTTCCTGGCCCGTGAGGTGGCGGCGCTCCGGATGGCGGTGGGCGAGGTAGCCACCCGCGACTACCTGAGGTCCGAGCTGCGCTCGCTGCTCGGGGAACTCGAAGAGCGCACTACCACTTCCCACGCAGAACCGGAGGACTCGTGACCAACCACAGGCGGGGCCCCGCCGGCCGCCGGCCGTGGCGGGCGGCTCTCATCGTCGGGCTATTTCTCACCGCGCTGGCGCTCGTCGCGCAGCCCGAGCTTCCGTTCGTCGGCGCCGACGTCCCGGTCGCTGAGGTTGCAGGGTCGGCGGTCGACCCCGCTGAGGGCGGATCGCCCGAGATCGTGCCCTCGACCGAATTCGTCCCTGCGCAGCAGATCGTGCCGGCGCCACCTGAGTTCCGCCGAGCGCCCAAGGCCCCACGATTGCCCAACGTCACGTGCGTCCCACAGTCGGACGTCACGCTGCGCGTGCTCACGTTCAACATCCACTCCGGACTCGGCCCCCGCGGTCTCGGGCTCGAGCAGATCGCCCGCGAGATCGAGTCCTGGGACGCCGACGTCGTCCTGATGCAGGAAGTGGACCGGTTCCGCCACCACAGCGGGGGTATCGACCAGCCGGGGTGGTTCGCGGACCGGCTCGGCATGGAGTGGTCGTACGGCCCCAACGAGAGCCCCGGAAACGGCCAGATCGGCAACGCGACGCTCTCGCGGTTCCCGATCGTCGACCAGTCCAACACCCACCTTCCGAACCAGCCCGGTCTGCGGGACGCGCTGCAGCGGGGCGTCCTGCACACCAGCATCGAGGTGGGAGGAACGGTCGTGAGCATCTACAACACCCACCTCCAGCCCGCCTACGACAGACTCAAGCTGTCCCAGATGCGGGTCGTCGCGGGGGCAGTGGCAGCCGACTCGCAGCCGAAGATCCTCGGTGGCGACTTCAACGCTGTTTCCAGCTCGGCCGTGATGTCGGCGGCCCGGCCCTTCCTGGACGACGTGTGGGAGTCCGTGGGCAGCTGGTCCCGACGGCACCTCCCCCAACGCGCACAAGGCTCGGATCGATCACCTGCTGTACTCGTCGCCGTTCGTCCCCCAGACCGCGCGCACCATCGAGTCCGCGGTGTCGGACCACCGTGCGGTGGGGGCCACGCTCACGCTGCCGGGAGACCCCGAGGTGTGTGTCCCGGTGCTCGCCGACGGCCCGTCCCAGGGCGACTCCTGACAGCTCCACCCGGGTTGAGATGCAGGCCACCCCGAGGCCGGACGTGCAGTCATGGCGGAGCAACTACGCTGGGGCATCATGAGCACCCCCACTCCCGAGCAGATCGAGCCCGGCGTCCGGGCCGCGCTGGCGACCGTCAACGACCCCGAGATCAAGCGCCCGATCACAGAGCTCGGCATGGTCGACACGGTCCGGGTCGACCACGACGGCACGGTCCACGTACGCGTGCTGCTCACCGTCGCGGGCTGCCCCCTCAAGGACACCATCAACCGTGACGTGACCGCGGCCGTCTCCGCGGTGGACGGCGTCACCTCGGTCGACCTCGAGCTCGGCGTGATGACGGCCGAGCAGCGCTCCGAACTCCAACAGGAGCTGCGGGGCGGCCAGGCCCAGCGGGAGATCCAGTTCTCCCAGCCCGGCTCCCTGACCAAGGTCTACGCCGTCGCCAGCGGCAAGGGCGGGGTCGGCAAGTCCTCGGTCACCGTCAACCTCGGTCTGGCGATGGCCAAGCAGGGTCTGAAGGTCGGCATCGTGGACGCCGACATCTACGGCCACTCCGTCCCGGCCATGCTCGGCGTCGCCGACTCCCGCCCCACCCAGGTCGACGACCTGATCATGCCGGTCCCGACGCCGAGCGGGGTGTCGGTGATCTCGATCGGGATGCTCAAGCCCCGCCGCGACCAGGTCGTGGCCTGGCGCGGCCCGATGCTGGACCGGGCGCTCGTCCAGATGCTGGCCGACGTCTACTGGGGCGACCTCGACGTCCTGCTCCTCGACCTGCCACCGGGCACCGGCGACATCGCCATCTCGCTCGGCCAGCACCTGCCGGGTGCCGAGGTCCTGGTCGTGACCACCCCGCAGGAAGCCGCGGCCGAGGTGGCCGAGCGCGCCGGAACGATGGCCTCGATGATGCACCAGCGGGTCGTCGGCGTGGTGGAGAACATGAGCTATCTGGCCTGCCCTCACTGCGGACCCGAGCACCAGATCGAGCTGTTCGGCACCGGCGGCGGCGACCGGGTGGCGGCCACCCTGTCCGCACGTTTCGGTTACGACGTGCCCGTGCTCGGCCGGATTCCGCTCGACCCCTCCCTGCGCGAGGGCGGCGACGCGGGCAAGCCGATCGTCGAGTCCGACCCCACCGCCCCGGCCGCGGTCGAGCTGTCAGGTGTCGCAGAAGGGCTGGCGGGCCGCGGACGCGGACTGGCCGGAATGCAGCTCGGACTCACCCCCACGGGCAGGCGCTGACCCGTGTTCGACATCGGGCTCGGCGAGCTGGCGGTCATCGCCTTCATCGCTGTGCTCGTGTTCGGACCCGACAAGCTGCCCGAGCTGGCACGGCAGGCCGGCCGGTTCCTCCACCACGCCAAGACGTTCGCCAACAATGCGCGCGACGAGCTGCGCACCGAGCTCGGTCCCGCCTACTCCGACCTCGAGCTGCGCGACCTCGACCCCCGCACTATCGTCCGCAAGCACGTGATCGAGGCGATGGAGGACGCGGAGGCCGAGTCCTCCACCAAGGGGCGGCGCGCCCTTCGTCCGCTCGCGGCGGGCGAGATCCCGCCGTACGACGTCGAGGCGACCTGACTCAGCCGGTGACCGGCAGTGCCGCCTCGGCATTCCAGCGCAGGCGCTTCTTCAGGCGCACCGAGCCACCGCCGCTGTCGGACTCGAATCTCGCATCGTCGGTGAAAGCCGTCATCAGCGCCATCCCGCGTCCGCGTTCGGCGGTGTCCTCGGGCCAGTCCGCCAGGCGCTGACCCCGCGGGAACCCGGGGCCGGAGTCGAGGACGTGCATGGTGAGCTCGAGGTCACCGATGTTGATCAGCACCTCGAAGTTCTGGCCAACCGTCACGTGGTGGAAGACGTTGGTGCACGCCTCGGACAACGCGACCTGGGCCTCATGGATGCAGTCGGGTGCGACGGCGGCGATCCTCAACCCCTCGGCCAGGGTGTGCCGGGCCAGGGACACACTCGCCGCCTCGGACGGGAGCATCATCACGATCTGGATGCTCATCGCTCCACCCCTCCCCTGGGATGCGTCGGTGCATCGAGTGGCGCGAAGCGACCGGGCGGCGCACACCGGGACGCAGGAAAGACCGGACTCGGGCATCGAATCAGGAACATGAACGGGCCTCGCGAACCTTTGATTTGGCGGGGCGAGGGCCGGGTCCCGTCACCGGCAGATCAGCCGGCGGGATGTGTACGCCACGAGCATAACGCGCTCATGGGGATGTGCCGTAGGTGAAAGGTCGAGATTTTACGCCTTGCCGCGGTACGCCGCCAGGAGGTCGGACGAGCGTGCGTGCACGATTTCCTCGGCGACCTCGACCAGACGGCGTCGCTCATCTCGCGACCGTTTGCGCATGAGCTCGAACGCCTCCCCCATCTCGATCTCCAGCCGGGCGGCCAGGACCCCCTTGGCCTGCTCGATCACCACCCGGGTGGTCAGGGCGGTCTGGAGCTGCTCGTTGAGGATGTCGCGCTGGGAGCCGAGTCGCTCCTGCAGGATCGCAATGGTCGCCACGTCGGCCATGGCCTGGGCGACCGGGGTGACTTCGGGATCGGCGAGCGCGCCGTCCGTCGCATCAAACAGGTTCAACGCCCCGATGACGCGGCCACGCAACCGCAGCGGCAGAGCGAGCACACCGACGAACCCTTCGCGGCTCGCAGCGGCAGCGAACTTCGGCCAGCGGTCCTGTGCGTCTCTCAGCGGCACTCCGGAGACCGGTTCACCGCTCCGGTAGCACTCGAGGCACGGGCCCTCGCCGTTCTGCAGCTGGTAGAGGTCCATGAGCCGCGCGCTCTCGCTGGAGGACACCGCCAGCCGCAACTGGTCCCCACCGTCGGCGAACATGAGGCCGGCAGCGGACACTCCCAGCAGATCGACACAGCGCTCGACGAGCACGTTGAGCAGGTCGAAGGCGTCGAAGTCGTCGACCAGGCTGTCGGCCAACTCTACGAACGTCTCCGCTAGTTTCTCCGTATTCACGGCAGTTACACCCCTCAAACTCACATGGTCTCTCAGTCCGGTGGCCGATTCAAACGTCTAGTCCGGCTCCAGACGCAACTTTCGGGCAACGATTTCGGCCGATACCACGCCGATCGGCGTGTTGGTCGCGAACGCGTGGGCGCAGATGCGGGCGAACGCGTCGCGGGGACCGACGTCCAGGTGCACCATGGTGACGCCGACCGCCTGGTGCACCTCCGGGCGGAAGCGGGACCGGTCGCCCAGCACCCAGTCGGAGGCCTCCGCGGGCTCTCCGTCCGGCGAGGTGAGCATCAGCAGCACCGTGGCTGCCTCAGCCAGGACCCACGCATCCTTGAACTGCTCATCGTCGAGCGGTCCCACGTCGGTGCTGTAGAGGGCGAGCACGCCCAGGCGGGCCGCGCCCATCCGCAGGGGGAAGACGAACAACCCGCGCACGCCCGCGTCGTACGCCGCCGGCGTGAAGGCCGGCCAGCGCCCGTCGGAGGCAATCAGGTCGCCCATGAGCACGCTGTTGCCCGTTCGCAGCGCCTCGACCGAAGGCCCTTCGCCGATGGTGTCCTGCAGCTCCTCGACCCGGTCGCACAGGTCGTCGGTCGCGCAGACCGTGCTCCGTGTCCCATGGGTGGCGACGCTCAGCGCCGCACCGGCCACCCCGGTGGCCTCGACGCAGAGGGCGCACAGTCGCTGCACACGGGTCATGGGGTCGACACCGGGGCCCTGCTGGTCCAGCAGGGCCACCAGCTCCGTCCAGCCGTGCGGGAGCACGCGAACGACCTCCTCGACAGGCCTGCGACCCATGGCGCACCTGCGACCGTGTTTCGATCGGCTTGCTGCCCACCCTACGCCCGAGCAAGGGCAGTGCCCGCTACCCCCTGCTCTGGACCGCGGCGAGCCCGGAAAACGCCATCAGGACGGGGCGCCCAGCTGCCGCAGTGCCTTCCACGAAGTCCTCCCCGACCCGGGTCAGCACGGCCTCGTGCCGACCGCCGTCGACCAGGTGCAGGACGCACTGCTCGCCCGCGTCCGCCAGCCGGCGCAGCGCCGACCCGAGACCGAGCCGGGTCACCGGCGACCATGCCACCTCGGGGACCGAGCGCGGAGACGCGTCCTGGACGAGGGTGATCGCCCCGGTCCGCACGATCCAGTCCAGGCCGCCGCTGGTGAGCAGGCACCAGCCGGTGGCGACCCGTTGCAGGGTTCCCGAGATCCGGCCCACGCCGCGCAGCTCGAGGGTGAGCTCGGCGTCGACGGAGGCCATCAGGCGGCTGGCCAGGGTCACCTGGGCGTACTCGCTCCGGCTCCGGTCGGCGAGGTCGAGGTCGCGCTCGGCGTCGTAGAGGGCCTCCGCCTGCTGCTCGAGGTCATCGAGGACCGAGAAGAGCTGTTCCTCCCAGCTCACGAACGCCCCCGCATGCCCCGACCTTCCCACAGCAATCGCCCGGCTGTGGAGGGACCCTTGCGACCGAGAGTAAAAGAACTTTAACTGATGTAAACGTAAGCAAACGGGGCGATCAGCATGGATCAGGCGCGAGGCCAGGCAGGGACCACCCGGTGCCTGCTCGTCCTGTTGACTGTCACTACCGGGACCGTCGCCCTGGTTGCCCGCCTCCTGCCGGACCTGGTGGCCCTCGGTCGTGCGATCCGGAGCGGGGCCGTCGCCGGGGCGCCCTTCGACGAGGTACTGGTCCAGGTCTGCGAGGTCGCGATCGCCGGCTGCGGGGCCTGGCTCTGGCTGGCCACCGCGGTCGTCGCCCTCGACGCGGCGCGCGGGGGGAGGCAGCGACGCCGCGGCATCCCCGCCGCGGTACGCCGGGTGGTGCTCGCGGCCTGCGGCGTCGCGCTGGTGGGCGGGCTCGGAGCGCCGGCCCACGCCGACGACAGCGGCGCAAGGTCGCCCCTCCAGGGGCTGCCGTTGCCCGACCGCGCGACCACGACGACGCACGTGAGCCGGATCTTCGCCCGCGCGGTTGCCCACCACCGCGCCGCTCCCCCGTCGCAGCGGCACCGGGCCGTCGTGGTCGTCGAGCCCGGAGACACGCTGTGGGCCATCGCCCGGGCCGATCTGCCGCCCCACGCGCCCGACGCCGCCGTGGCCCGCCGCGTGCACGAGATCCACCAGGCCAACCGTTCCGTGATCGGCACGGACCCCGACCTCATCCGGCCCGGCCAGCGGTTGCGGATGCCCCTGCCCACCTGGATCCGAGAGGAGCACCGATGAGTCCGTTCCACGAGAAGGTCGTCCCGCTGCATGCGGTGGTCCCGGTCGCGAGCGTGCAGGGGACGCTGGCGCTCGACCTCCATCCTCAGCACAACCCACCGGAGCTCTCACCCGCCCAGGGCAGACGCAGCGGCGACGTCGTACCCATCGACCACCGTGCCCGCACCCGGCTGGAGCAGTGGGCGCACCGTTACGCGCAGGCCGCGGTCGAGATCGTGGGCGGCGACCGGCCGGTGACCCAGCTGCTGCGGTGGACGGTCCCCCGGGTCTACGCCGACCTCGCCCGCCGTGCCCAGCTGGTCGCCCGCGCCGCCGGACAGCAACCCGGACAGGGCAGGGTGCAGGCCGTACGGCCGCAGGTGGTCGGGGTGCGCACCTGCTTCGTGGAGCGCGACGCGGCCGAGGTCAGTGCCCACGTCCGCTACGGCCACCGGTCCCGCGCGCTCGCGCTCCGGTTCGAGATCCGCGACGAACGATGGCAGTGCGTGGCGATGGAGTTTGCGTGAGCGAGCAGGGAAGGTGCACGAAGCGCACCTTCCCGTCGCTCGTGAAGGTTGAGCCAGCCCCGCGCCCGAGGAACGAGGGCGCGACGGGCGCGTCGAAACCCGGTGAGACGAAAGCAGACCTCAGCCGGCGGGGCGGGCGGTGAGACCGGTCGGGCCGCCGGGTGCGCCGTGGCACTTCTTGAACTTCTTGCCCGACCCGCAGGGGCACATGGCGTTGCGGCCGATGCCGGCGTAGGGGTCGTCGGCATTGCTCACCGTCTGGCCCCGCTGCTCGACCTCGCCGGTCTCGGTGGGGCCGGCGTACGTCAGCTTCTCCGGAGCCTTCGGGCGCTGCAGGCCCTTGGCCCGGATGTGTGGCGTCTGCTGTTCCGGCTGTCCGTCGGCCACCGGGAGCGGCTCACGCATCGGCTCGGCGACAGGCTCCTCGGCGGCCACCTCTTCCTCCTCGTCGACCTGGACCTCGAGGTTGAACAGGTAGCCGACCACTTCGGCCTTGATGCCGTCCATCATGGCGGCGAACATGTCGAAGCCCTCGCGCTGGTACTCCACGAGCGGGTCGCGCTGGCTGTAGGCGCGCAGGTAGATGCCCTCGCGCAGGTAGTCCATCTCGTAGAGGTGCTCGCGCCACTTGCGGTCGAGCACCGAGAGGATCACCTGGCGCTCGAGCTCACGCATCACCTCGGGGCCGACCTCCGCCTCGCGCCGGTCGTAGGCCGCGTGCGCGTCGAGCTTGAGGGCGTCGATCAGCTCCTGGCGGTCGAAGTTGGCCCGCCCGCCGACCTCCTTCTCGAGAACCGTGAAGTCGATCGACACCGGCCAGAGCTGGCCGAGCGCCGTCCACAGCGCCTCGAGGTCCCACTCCTCGGCGAAGTCCTCGGTCGCACCCATCACGTAGCCGGTGACCACGTCGTCGATGAAGGTCCGGGTCTGTTCCTGCAGGTCCTTGCCCTCGAGCACCTCGCGACGTTCGGCGTAGATGACCTCGCGTTGCCGGCTCATCACGTCGTCGTACTTGAGGACGTTCTTGCGGCTCTCGAAGTTCTGCGACTCGACCTGGCCCTGGGCGTTGGCGATCGCGCCGGTGACCCGCTTGTTCTCGATCGGTACGTCGTCGGGAACCTTGAGCACCTGGAGCACCCGGTCGACCCAGTCGGACTTGAACAGGCGCATCAGCTCGTCCTGCAGGGACAGGTAGAACCGCGACTCGCCGGGGTCGCCCTGACGCCCGGAGCGCCCGCGCAGCTGGTTGTCGATGCGGCGCGACTCGTGCCGCTCGGTGCCGACGACGTAGAGGCCGCCGAGCTCCTTGACCTCGTCGTGCTCGTTGGCGACCTGGGCCTTGATCTCCTCGAGGGCGCGCGGCCAGGCAGCTTCGTACTCCTCGTTGTGCTCGACCGGGTCGAGCCCCTCCTGGCGCAGCTTCTGGTCGGCGAGGAACTCGACCGAGCCGCCCAGCATGATGTCGGTGCCTCGACCAGCCATGTTGGTGGCCACGGTGACCGCACCCTTGTGGCCGGCCATCGCGACCACCTTGGCCTCGTCGGCGTGGACCTTGGCGTTGAGGACGCTGTGGGGAACGTTGTGCTGCTTGAGCATGCCCGAGAGCAGCTCGGACTTCTCCACCGAGACGGTGCCGACCAGGACCGGCTGGCCCCTGCGGTGGCGCTCGGTGATGTCCTCGACCACCGCGAGGTACTTGGCCTCTTCTGTGCGGTAGACGAGGTCTGGCTGGTCCTTGCGGATCATCGGCAGGTTGGTCGGGATCGGGACGACGCCGAGCTTGTAGATCTTGTCGAACTCCGAGGCCTCGGTCATCGCCGTGCCGGTCATTCCGGCGAGCTTGTCGTAGAGGCGGAAGTAGTTCTGCAGGGTGATGGTCGCGAGCGTCTGGTACTCCTCGCGGACCGTCACGCCCTCCTTGGCCTCGATCGCCTGGTGGAGACCGTCGTTGTAGCGCCGCCCAGCGAGCATCCGGCCGGTGTGCTCGTCGACGATGAGCACCTCGCCCTGCATGACGACGTACTCCTTGTCGTTGCGGAACAGCTCCTTGGCCTTGATCGAGTTGTTGAGGAAGGAGATCAGCGGGGTGTTGGCCGACTCGTAGAGATTCTCGATGCCGAGGTGGTCCTCGACCTTGGTGATGCCCGGCTCGAGCACCGAGATCGTCCGCTTCTTCTCATCGACCTCGTAGTCGACGTCCTTGACGAGGGTGCGGGAGAGCTTGGCGAACTCGCCGTACCAGCGGACCTCGTCCTGGGTGGGGCCGCTGATGATGAGCGGGGTGCGGGCCTCGTCGATCAGGATCGAGTCGACCTCGTCGACGATCGCGTAGTTGTGGCCGCGCTGGACGCAGTCCTCGATCGTGCTGGCCATGTTGTCGCGCAGGTAGTCGAAGCCGAGCTCGTTGTTGGTGCCGTAGGTGATGTCGCAGGCGTAGGCCTCCCGACGCTCGTCGGGCTTCATCTCCGGGAGGATCACCCCGGTGGTCAGCCCGAGGAAGTGGTGGATCCGGCCCATCCACTCGGCGTGGTACCTGGCCAGGTAGTCGTTGACCGTGACGATGTGGACGCCCTTGCCGGTGAGCGCGTTGAGGTACGACGGCAGCGTGGCGACCAGGGTCTTGCCCTCACCGGTCTTCATCTCGGCGATGTTGCCGAGGTGGAGTGCGGCGCCGCCCTGGATCTGGACGTCGTAGTGGCGCTGGCCGATGACCCGCTTGGCCGCCTCACGCACTGTCGCGAAGGCCTCCGGCATCAGGTCGTCGAGGCTCTCGCCCTGCTCGAGCCGCTGCTTGAACTCGCCGGTCATCGCCTGCAGCTCGGCGTCGCTCATGGCGACGAAGTCGTCCTCGATCGCGCTCACGGCCTGGGACACGGCCTCGAGCTGGCGCAGGATCTTTCCCTCGCCGATACGGAGGAGTTTGTCGAGAATGGCAGGCACGAGTGTGGGCTCCCTGGGTGACGTCGGATTGCGGCTGCCACTCTACCCAGCGGGTGGATCGCGGCTGCATCTTCGGCGGAACCGGTCGCCCGCTCCTCGCGTCAGGGGCGCAGCGCCGGCGCCAGGTCGCCCTGCTGCTCGACGGTGATCTCCGGCAGATCCAGCCACTGCGCCAGGTCACGCAGCTCGGCGCTGAGCTCGTCGGCGGTGTCCTCGGGTGCGTCCCGCTCGGCGTGGGCCGCCTTGACGACCAGCCGACCTGCGGCCCGGTCCGCCTTGAGGTCGACCCGGGCGACGATCTGGTCCCGCAGCAGGAAGGGCAGCACGTAGTAGCCGTGCACCCGCTTGGGCGCGGGGACGTAGATCTCGATCCGGTAGTGGAAGTCGAACAGCCGCTCGGTGCGCTCCCGCTCCCACACCACGGGGTCGAACGGGCTGAGCAGGGCCCGGGCGGCCACCTTGCGCGGGCGCCGGGCGTCGCGGTGCAGGTAGGCCGGCCGCTTCCAGCCCTCGATGGTCACCGGGAGGAGCTCGCCCTCCTCGACCAGCTCGTGGATGGCCTGCCGGGCTGCGACCTGCCCTGCTCCGCGCTCCTGGCGCATCCGGTAGTAGTCGGCGAGGCAGCGGGCGGTCGCGACGCCGTGGGAACGGGCCGCGCGACGCACCAGCTCGCGGTTGGCCTCGGCCACCGACGGGGTGGGCAGGCCCAGGACCGAGGGCGGGATCACCCGCTCGGGCAGGTCGTAGCGGATCTCGAACTGCGAGGTGCGCCCGGCCACCGCCACCTCCCCCACCATGAACAGGTAGTCGAGGGCGCGTCGGGTGGACGACCAGTTCCATCCCCAGTTGTCCCGGCTCCGCGGGAGGCCGTCGTCGAGGTCACGGGCGGTGGAGGCGCCGAGATCGGCGATCTCCTCCATCAGCCGGTCGGTCAGCTCGGGGGTGACCTCGGTCCCCCACCACTTGTGGCGCTGCGTGCGGTAGGACGCCATCCGGTGCTGCATCACCGGCCACAGCTCCACCGGCATCAGGGCCTGGACGTGCGCCCAGTACTCAACAACCCGCCGCGGCCCGCGACCGTTGGACGTCTGGGCCCGGTCCAGGAGGGCGGTGTCGTAGGGGCCCATCCGCGAGTAGAGCGGCATGTAGTGGGCCCGCTGGAGGACGTTGACGGAGTCCACCTGGAGCACACCGGTGCGGTCGAGGGTGCGCGCGAAGGTGCGCATCGTGGGCGTGGTGTGGCGCCGGTCGAGGAAGCCCTGCGCGGCCAGGGCGATCCGGCGGGCCTGGGCGCGGCTCAGCGACTGGGTCGTCACGAACTGAACCTAACCACGGGGCACCGACATTGGTCGCCGCCGGCGCCCAAGGTCACCGGGTTTCGACGCGCCCGTCGCGCCCTCGCGGGCTCGGGCGCGGGGCTTGCTCAACCTTCCCTGCTTTTCCTGAGTCCTGCCTCCGGCAGGACTCAGGGCAGGTCCAGCAGCTTTTCCTTGACGGCGTACATGACCGCCTCCATCCGCGAGTGGAGCTGGAGCTTCTCGAGGATGTTGCGCACGTGGTTCTTCACGGTGTTCTCGCTGATGAACAGCTCTTTGGCGATCTCGCGGTTGTTCATGCTCTTGGCGACCAGCCGCAGCACCTCGAGCTCGCGCTCGGTGAGCCGGAGGCCGGGGACGTGCTGGCGCTCGGGCCTGGACATCTGCTTGAACTCGTCGATCAGCTTCACCGCCATCGACGGGCTGATCAGAGACTGCCCCTCGGCCACGACCTTGACGGCCTGGGCGACCTCCTCGATGGAGGAGTCCTTGAGCAGGTAGCCCGAGGCCCCGCTCTTGACGGCCTCGTAGAGGTCGGCCTCCTCGTCGGAGACGGTGAGCATGATGATCTTCGAGGACGGGACGGCCTCCTTGATGGCGCGGCAGGCCTCGATCCCGGAACGCTTGGGCATCCGCACGTCGAGGAGGACCACGTCGGGCGCCACTCCCGCTGCGAGGTTGGTGCCCTCGACCCCATCTCCTGCCTCGCCGACGACCTCGAGAGAAGGCTCGGCGGCCAGGAGCATGGTCAGCCCGCGACGGAACAGTTCCTGGTCATCGACCACCAGTACCCGGATGGGCTCCCCCGTGCGTTGCACCACAAGCGCCATCATGGCACGTCCGTGGGCGTTTGGGGGCGCGTTCGGGTGGTCCGACAGGGAGCAGGGGTGGCCCGTCTGGACCACCCCTGTTGATTCGTCAGTGGCTGGTGGTCAGCCGGCGGCCCCCAGATCGAGCGAGATCACGCCGTAGTCGTAGCCACGTCGCCGGTAGACGACCGAGGGTCGTTCGCTCTCCTTGTCCACGAAGAGGTAGAAGTCGTGGCCGACCAGCTCCATCTCGTAGAGGGCCTGGTCGAGGTTCATCGGGGTCGCGTGGTGGGACTTCTCCCGGACGACCAGCGGGCCGTCGCCGGTGACGCTGATCGGGCCGACCTTGCGGTCGATGGTCACCTCATCGTCGGTCCCGAGGCCGTCCACCGGGGCGTCGGCCATGGCCTGGCCGACCGAGACAGGAGCTCGCCGTCCGCGGTGCACCCGACGCCGGTCGGCGGCGCGGCGCATCTGGGCTGCCATCTTGTCCAGCGCCAGGTCCAGCGCGCCCATCTTCTCCTCGGCCGCAGCCTCGGCGCGGATCACGGGCCCCTTCGAGAACGCGGTCAGCTCGACACGCACCGCGCGGTCGTGCTGCCGGGGGTTTCGCTCGCACTCGACCTCGACCGCCACCCGGATGATCCGGTGGTCGTGCTTCTCCAGCCGCGACAGCTTTTCAGCTACGTGACTTCGGAACCGGTCAGAGAGCTCGCAGTGCCGTCCCGTGACCACAACTTCCATGTGAACCTCCGGTGATCCGTTTGGTCCTCATCGACTCGCATGAGGCCTTGCTGGTTGAGGTTGAGCAGGAGCCCGCTCGGCCGACCTGGTCTTCGTCCCCACAATCGCCTGCTGAGGTGCCCGCAGCTTGAGTGCCACTACTGACCTTCTCCCGCCCACCACCGTGTACGACGGTGGCGGCGAGGCAGGACTTACGTCTAAGCCGCACCGTGATCCGAGGCCCCGGGGGGCCACGTTACGTGGGCCGTTTCGCCTGCGACTGGCATCGGCTTGCCATGGGGACGCCCTGGGGATCCAGCGCGTCCCGATGACGCAACCACGGACCCGAACGGACTCCATGTCCCGACGGTAGTTGCTGTGGGGACCCGACGAAAGCGGTGGGGGTCAAGTTCCCGACCGGCGGACTAGGGCGGTCTCCGAAGCCGGGTCGCGGCCACGGTGGCGATCCCGACCACGCCGAGACCCACCGCCTCCAGGGCCCGCTGGGCCTCACGTGCCGTGGAACCCGTCGTCAGAACGTCGTCGCACACCACGATGTGCACGCGTCGGCCCGCGACCCGGCGCAGCCGGGCGGTCGGGCAGAACATCGAGCCCGCCAGGTTGGCCGCCCGCGCGGGCGCGTCCAGGCCGGCCTGGTCGGCCACCGCCCCGCGCGACAGGAGCAGCCTCGCCCGGCTCACGTCGTACCCCTGCCTGCGGAGCAGACGGGCGGCATCACGGGTGAGGGCATCGGTGGGGTCGTGGCCGCGGGCGCGGGCCGAACCCGGCCGCGAGGGGACCGGGACCAGGACTGTCGGCCGACCGGGCGGTGCCGCGGCCGCGGCACCGGCGGCCAGCATCCGGGCGAGCGGGACGTCGCAGGGCGAGGACACGACGCTCCTTGTGGGCCACCACCATCGACCTGGTCAGGCCCTCGTAGGCCGCCGCCGACCAGGGGGTGGCCAGGCCGGCCGGCACGGGGTTCGGCCACGACGGTTGGGCGTGGGTCGGGAGTCCCCCAGCACAGGGTCGGCACAGCGGCCGGCCGGGTCGGCCGCACCCGACACAGGTCCCGCCCAGCACCAGGTCGGCGAAGACGTCGCGCATGGCGTCGATCGCAGCAGGTCGGTACGGCGTCCTCAACCGGGCGCAGTCGGCCCTGTGGATGCGTCCGGCGCTAGCCGACGTAGTCGAGGCTGCGGAGCCGCGGATCGAGGGCGGTGGCCGGCGCGTCCTGCGTCAGGTCGAGGAGTCCGGACCGGGTGATCGCGAAGAGGCTCTCGCTCTGCTCGGGCGAGCTGACCAGGCCGGTCACCTTGCCGGGGAGGGTGGTCAGCAGGCTGTCCGGGCCGGGCGGGGAGCCGTCCACCGAGATGGTGCGCACCTGGAACAGCTCTCGGGCCAGCTGGTGCAGGACGGCAACGGAAGTCGCCGAGCTCCACCCGATGTCGCGGACGTCGAGGCGGCTGTCGCCTTCCCAGGCGATGTGGTCGGCGCGCTGGACCCGGACCACCTGGCCCTGCGCGTCGTGGACGATCCGGCTGATCATCACCCGGTCGCCTCTGGCGTCCCGGACGACCGCGACCAGCCGCGAGCCGTCCCGCGACACCGTGAAGTGAGCGACCCGGCGCCCGGTGACGCCGGGGACCCGGACCCCGACCGGCAGGTCGCCGGAGAGGTAGGAGACCCGGGCGCCGCCGCGCCCGTTGTCGACCAGCCACACCCGGTCGCTGAAGTCCCACGCGGGCCGCAGCAGCCGGCGGGCGCCGCTGACGACCGACTCCACCCGGTCACTCTCGTTGCGGACCGAGGTCAGGAGCAGCCCGTCGCCTCCGGCGGAGACGCCGACCACCTGGTCAGCGGTGATGTCGACCGCCACGGAGCGCACGCCCAGCCTGGAGACCCCCATGGGGCCGGTCGACCGGGGCGAGCGAGTCGGGCGGACCCGAGACCAGCCGGCCGTCCCGCAGCCCGTAGAGAAGGGTGCTCGCCTCGAGCACGGTCGGGTCGTACTGCGCCCCCTGCACGTCGACGTCGAAGAGGCTCTCTCCCCCGGACAGCGTGATGGGCCGGCCACCCACCGACACCCGCAGTGCCTCGATCGTCGGCTCCTGGCGCAGCGTCCAGGCCAGCTGGGCGAGCATCTGCTCGCTGGCATCCGGCGTCAGGCGCCCGGAGTAGCCGCGCAGCGAGAGCTCGGCGACCCCCTCCTCGGAGACCGGGACCGACAGCCCGAAGCTGAGCCCGTCGGGGATGAAGCTGCGCGAGATGCCCTCCAGGGCCGGGCCGGGCCCCCGGAGCAGCGCGCTGGTGAGAGCCGTGGCCAGCTGCTCGCCACGCGGGACGAACACCGGCTCGGGCACGAGGATCTGGGCGCTGGGGTCGAAGAAGTAGAGCGAGACCTGCCGGAACCGCTGCTCGAACCACGAGTCCGGGACGATCAGGGCGTTGGGCGCGCGGGCGATCCGCCACTCGCCGTCCTCGGACGCCATCGGGAAGGTCAGTGACCGCTCCCCGGAAGGAAGCGCACCGAGGTAGGAGCCACGCCCGTCGAGGTGTCGGGCGCCACCCAGCCTGACCGAGACCCGCAGCCCGCCCCGCGGCGGGGAGGCCTCCGAGTAGGTGATGGTCTCTGCCTCCGGCTGTCCACGCGGCCTGGGCGTCGCGTGGTCAGGAACTGCTTGGCCGCGTTGGTCTGGATCGGCGTGGCCGTCATCGCATCGAGGAAGCCGGTGACGATGTCGGCCGGGTTGGCGCCCGGCGCCGGGGGCTTCGGGTCGATGAACACGCCGGGGGGCTCGTCCGCCCGCCCCTCGGACCCGGTCCCGACCACCGGGCCGCTCTCCGGCATCTGCACGCAGCCCGTGGCCGCGAGCAGCACCAGTGCAGCGTCGTCACGGCCACCAGGGCTCGTCTGCGCCGCCGGTCTCATCGGACCTTCTCCCCGGCATCCGCGGGCGCCAGCGGCAGTGGGCTCTGCCGCAGCGTCCCGCCGGCGCGGCGCGGCAGCGTGAGCCGGAACTGGGCGCCCTCCCCCGGCCGGCCCCAGGCCTGGAGCCAGCCGCCGTGCAGATGGGTGTCCTCCAGCGAGATGGACAGGCCCAGGCCGGTGCCGCCGCTGGTGCGGGCCCGCGAGGGGTCGGACCGCCAGAACCGGTTGAACACCAGCGCGGACTCACCGGGCGCCAGGCCGACCCCGTAGTCGCGGACCGCGATCGCGGCCGCGTGGTCGTCGCCGGCCACGTGGATGACGACGTCGCCGGACTCGGCGTGGTCGATCGCGTTGGTGACGAGGTTGCGGACGATCCGCTCGACGCGGCGTACGTCGGCCTCGGCCAGGCACGGATGGTCGGGCGCCTGGACGACGACCTCGGTGCCGCGCTGCTCGGCCAGCGGCCGGGTGAGGTCGACCACCCGGTGCACCACGTCGACCAGGTTGACGTCCTCGGTCTCGAGGACCGCCGCGCCGGCGTCGAAGCGGCTGATCTCGAGCAGGTCGGCCAGCAGCGTCTCGAACCGGTCCAGCTCGGTCTGCAGGAGCTCGGCGGACGCGCGCCGTCACCGGGTCGAACTGCCGCCGCGCGTCGTGCAGCACGTCGCCGGCCATCCGCACCGTGGTGAGCGGGGTGCGCAGCTCGTGGGAGACGTCGGAGACGAACCGGCGCTGGACCCGGCTCAGCTCCTCCAGCTGGCGGATCTGGCGCTGCAGGCTGGTCGCCATCTGGTTGAACGAGGTGGCCAGCCGGGCCAGGTCGTCCTCACCGGACACCCGCAGCCGCTCCTGGAGCTGTCCGGCGGCCAGCCGCTCGGCGACCCGTCGGGCGAGCCGGATCGGGGTGACCACCTGGCGGGTGACCAGCCAGGTCAGGCCGGCGACCAGCAGGAGCAGCAGCACCGCGGCCGTGAGGAGCGCCCGCGCCACCAGCGCCAGGGTCTCCTGCTCGGCGGTGAGCGGGAACAGGTAGTAGAGCGTGTAGGTCGCCCCGTCGGCGGGCAGCACGACCTGCGAGCCCACGACGACGCCGGGCTCGGCGTCGGGCGGACCTCCGTCCTCGCCCTCGGTGCGGATCTCGGTGTAGGTCCAGGCGGTGCCGGCCGGCTCGGAGAAGTGCTCGCTGCAGCGAGACCGGGACGCTCGAGGTGTCGAGGTCGGCGCTCATCATCGCCCCACCGTCCGCGATCAGCGCGTCCGGAGCCCACCGGCCCGGACAGGACGACGCTGAACCCGCGGGTGTCCCCGCGCTGGATGATCGGCTCGACCAGGTCGCGCTGCTGGGCACTGGTGTCGATGTCGGTGCCGGGCGCCGCGGCGAGCCGGGCGCGCGCCTCGGTGGTCTCGTTGTTGGCCTCCGCCACCACGGCGTCGACCCGCTGCTCGAGCAGGCCGTCGCGGGTCTGCTGGAGCAGGAACCAGCCGACCACGCCCACGACCGCCGCGGAGAGCAGGAGCGTGCTGGCGACCACGCGGGCCTGGATCGACCGGCGCCAGAACGTGAGGCCGCGTCGGGCGGCGGCGGTGAGGCTGCGATCGGTCATCGGATCGTCCCGATGCCGCTCAGGGAGTCCCCGCCTTGTAGCCGACGCCGCGGACCGTCACGACGATCTCGGGGTTCTCCGGGTCGTGCTCGACCTTGGAGCGCAGGCGCTGGACGTGCACGTTGACCAGCCGGGTGTCGGCCGCGTGGCGGTAGCCCCAGACCTGCTCGAGGAGGACTTCGCGGGTGAACACCTGCCACGGCTTGCGGGCCAGGCACACGAGGAGGTCGAACTCCAGGGGGGTGAGGTTGATGGGCTGGGCGTCACGGGTGACCGCGTGACCGGGGACGTCGATGCTGAGGTCGCCGATCGTCAGCGACTCGTTGGCCGGGGCGTCGAAGCGGCGTACCCGCGCCCGGATCCGGGCGACGAGCTCCTTGGGCTTGAACGGCTTGACGACGTAGTCGTCAGCGCCCGACTCGAGGCCGAGCGACCACGTCGATCGTGTCGCCCTTGGCGGTGAGCATCACGATCGGCACCCCGGACTCGGCGCGGATCTCCTTGCAGACGTCGATGCCGTCCTTGCCCGGGCAGCATCAGGTCGAGGAGCACCAGGTCGGGCCGGAACTCCCGGAAGTGACCCAGCGCCTCGTTGCCGCGGGTGCACATGCGGCTCTCGAAGCCCTCCTGCCGGAGGACGATCGTGAGCATCTCCGCCAGGGACGCGTCGTCGTCGACGACGAGCACGCGGCCCTTGGTGCCGACGTCCGATGCCTGGGTCATGCCGTCAAGTCTGCCAGCCGACCGTGCGCGAATCGCTCGTCCGTGCGTCAGTAGCGGTACTGCTCCGGCTTGTACGGGCCCTCCGACCGGGATGCCGAGGTAGGCGGCCTGGTCGTCGGTGAGGGTCGGTCAGCCGGACGCCCAGCGCGTCGAGGTGCAGGCGGGCGACCTCCTCGTCGAGGTGCTTGGGCAGCACGTAGACGCCGACCGGGTAGTCCTCGGGCTTGGTGAACAGCTCGACCTGGGCGAGCACCTGGTTGGTGAAGGAGTTGGACATCACGAAGCTCGGGTGGCCGGTCGCGTTGCCGAGGTTCATCAGGCGGCCCTCGGAGAGGACGATGATCGCCTTGCCCTCGGGGAAGGTCCACAGGTCGACCTGCGGCTTGACGTTCTTGCGCTCGGCGACGCCGGGCGCCTCGAGGCCGGCCATGTCGATCTCGTTGTCGAAGTGACCGATGTTGCCGAGGATCGCGTTGTGCTTCATCCGCTTCATCTGCTCGACCGTGACGACGTCCTTGTTGCCGGTCGCGGTGATGATGATGTCGGCGGTGTCGAGCACGTCCTCCAGCGTCGAGACCTGGTAGCCGTCCATCGCCGCCTGGAGCGCGCAGATCGGGTCGATCTCGGTGACGATGACCCGGGCGCCCTGGCCGCGCAGCGACTCGGCGCAACCCTTGCCCACGTCGCCGTACCCGCAGACGACCGCGACCTTGCCGCCGATGAGTACGTCGGTGGCGCGGTTGATGCCGTCGATCAGCGAGTGGCGGCAGCCGTACTTGTTGTCGAACTTGGACTTGGTGACCGAGTCGTTGACGTTGATGGCCGGGAAGAGCAGCGACCCTTCCTTCATCATCTCGTAGAGCCGGTGGACGCCGGTGGTGGTCTCCTCGGTCACGCCCTGGATCTCGTCGGCGATCTTGGTCCAGCGGTCGCTGCTCTCGGAGAGCGACGCCTGCAGGACCTCGAAGATGACCTTCTGCTCGTGGCTGGCGGCGGTCGCCGGGTCGGGCGCCTCGCCCTTCTTCTCCGCCTCGACGCCGAGGTGGACCAGCAGGGTGGCGTCGCCGCCGTCGTCGAGGATCATGTTGGCGAACTTGCCGTCGGGCCACTGCAGGATGTGCTGGGTGCACCACCAGTACTCCTCCAGGGACTCGCCCTTCCAGGCGAAGACCGGGACGCCGGCGGGCTCCTCGACCGTGCCGGTCGGGGCCGACGGCGACCGCGGCCGCGGCGTGGTCCTGGGTGGAGAAGATGTTGCAGGAGGCCCAGCGGACCTCGGCGCCGAGGGCGACGAGGGTCTCGATCAGGACGGCCGTCTGCACGGTCATGTGCAGCGAGCCGGCGATCCGCGCGCCGGCGAGCGGCTGCGAGTCGGCGTACCGCTCCCGCATCGCCATCAGGCCGGGCATCTCGTGCTCGGCGAGGCTGATCTCGGTGCGGCCGAAGTCGGCGAGTTCCAGGTCGGCAACCTTGAAGTCCATGGAAGAGGCTAGCCCGGACCCGGTCGGGCGCAGAATCCTCGGCGCCCCTCGGCCGTGCCGTGAGTGGCCGGCCGGCGGTCCGGTGGCTCGGGGCGGTCGGCGGGGACGTGGTCCTCGCGGTAGATGTCGGGCTCGAGGTAGACGACCTGGGCGAGCGGCTCGGCCTCGCGCACGGCTGCCTCGGCGGTGTCGATGGCCGCTGCCAGCTGCTCGGCGGAGACACCCCGGGCGACGCCGACCTTCGCGCACACCAGGAGCTCCTCGGGGCCGAGGTGCAGCGTCTTGAGGTGGATGATCCGCTCGAACTCGTCGGTCGACTCGAGCGCGGCCGCGATCCGGCGCTGCGAGTCGGGGGCGGCGGACTCGCCCAGCAGGAGGCTCTTGGTCTCGATCGCCAGCGTGACCGCGACGGTGACCAGCAGCAGTCCGATCAGGGCGGTGCCGGCGACGTCGAAGTAGAGGTTCTCGGTGAGCAGCGACAGAGCGACGGCGAACAGGGCGAACACGAGGCCGAGCAGTGCGGCCAGGTCCTCCAGGAGGATGACCGGCAGCTCCGGCTGCTTGGCCCGCCGGATGAACTGGGCGAAGGACGCCTCGCCCTTGACCTTGTTGGTCTCGCGGATCGCGGTGCGGAACGAGAGGGACTCCAGCACGATGGCGATGCCGAGCACGACCAGCGGAACCCACCACCACCGGCTGGTGAGGATCGAGTCCTCCGGATGGCCGTGAGCGTCGTGGATCTCGTGGAACTTGTGGTAGGCCTCGTAGAGCGCGAACAGGCCGCCGACGCTGAACAGCACGATGGCCACGATGAAGCTGTAGATGTAGCGCTCCCGGCCGTAGCCGAAGGGGTGTTCCTCCGTGGCCTCCTTGCGCGACTGCCTGCCGCCGAGCAGCAGCAACCCCTGGTTGCCCGCGTCGGCCACGGAGTGGATGGCCTCGGCCAGCATGGAGCTCACGCCGGTCAGCGCGAACGCGATGAACTTCGTGAGGGCGATCCCGGTGTTGGCCAGGAGCGCCGCGACCACCGCCCGGGTACCACCATCCGCTGCCATGGGCGGCAGGCTATCCCCTCCCCCTACGCCGGCCGCCGGGGCTCCGCGGTGCCTACTCCTCGACCAGCCCGAGCCGGAGGTACTCCGCTGCGTAGGACCCGCTCAGGAACAGCGACGCGTAGCGGGCGACCTCGGAGGGCGCCTCGGTCGTGAGCGTCTCGACCCGCACGCCGCGCGCCTTGGCCGCGGCCTGCAGGACGACCTCGCTCCTCACGTACGACGGCCTCCTCGGCGCCGTCGTCGAGCACGAGCAGCATCGGGCGGAGCTCGCCGCCACCCTCGGAGAACGGGTCGTCGAACACGTCGCGAGGCCGGGTCGCCTCGAGAACCGGCAACAGGTGCTCGGCGTCGCCGGCCAGCGCCGTCCGGCCGCTGGCCCGGCGGATCGACTCGGCGATCCGGCGGGCGGCGCGCGCGGCCAGGACCGACCCGCCCCACACGATGGGGTTGGTGTCGGCCAGCGCGATGGCCAGCATCTTGGCGGGGTTGACCGCCAGGTCCCGGCGCGGCGAGCAGGACCTGGCCACGTCGTCCAGGGCGTCGGCGACCTCCCCGGCGTCTGTGCTCGGACCAAGGGAGACCCGGTCGAGGTACTCGAGCATCACCACCGCCGCGGCCAGCTGGTCCCGGCTGGTGGTCGGCAGGATCGTGCTGTAGCGCCCCACCGCGTGATCGGAGACCTGCGAGTTCGGCGGGCAGGCGACCACCACCTGGCAACCGCGACGGACCGCCTCGGCGACGGCGGAGGCGACGCCGGCCCCGACCCCGTCGGGCGCCAGGACCACCACCAGGTCGAGGCTCCCCGCCCAGCCCGGAAGGTTCGGCGAGGGCCAGGCGACGAAGGGGACCGGGCACCAAGGCTCGAGCACGGCGCGCAGCAGGCGGGAGTCCGGGCCGGCAGCGACCACGGCCCGCACCCGCGGCGCCTCCGTGGTCCGGGCCACCGCCGCGTCGATCGCCTCGCGGGCCTCCCCTGCCTCGCGGCGGACCCTCGCGCCGGACTCGGCGAGATGGCGCAGGGCGCCGTCGTTCTGAGCAAGCGCGGCTTCGTCGTCGAGGCGGGACTCGTCGAACCAGGTCACCATCTAATGGGCCCGGCCGTCAGTCCGGTCGACGTGCTTCGTCGACCAGCAGGACGGGGATGTCGTCGCGGACCGGGTAGGCCAGGCCACAGCCGGCGCACACCAGCTCCTCGGCCTGCGGCTCGAGGCGAGCATGGCAGGCGGGACAGACGATGATCTCGAGGAGGGCGGGGTCGATCTTCACTTGTCACTCCTGATCAGGGCGAGTACGTCGTCGCGCACCCGGGACATGGTCTGGTCGTCGCGCCCCTCGACGTTGAGGCGCAGCAGGGGCTCGGTGTTGGACGCGCGGACATTGAACCACCAGTCCTCGCCCGCAGACGGTGAGCCCGTCGAGGTGGTCGATCTCGGCGTCCTGGTCGGCGTAGGCCTTCTCGATCGCGGATCAGCACGGCGTCCTGGTCGTCGACGGTGGAGTTGACCTCCCCGCTGCCGACGTACCGCTCATACTCGCCGAGGAGCTCCGACAGCGACTTGTCCGACTCCGCCAGGGCGGCGAGGGCGTGGAGCGCGGCGAGCATGCCGGAGTCGGCGCGCCAGAAGTCGCGGAAGTAGAAGTGACCACTGTGCTCGCCGCCGAAGATCGCTCCGGTCTCGGCCATGGTCCCCTTGATGTAGGAGTGACCCACCCGCGAGCGCACCGCCTTCCCGCCGAGCTCGGTGACGAGCTCGGGGACCGCACGACTGGTGATCAGGTTGTGGATCACGGTGGCGCCCGGCTCCTTGGCGAGCTCCCGGGCCGCGATCAGCGCGGTGAGCGTCGAGGGGGACACGGCATCGCCCTTCTCGTCGACCAGGAAGCACCGGTCGGCGTCGCCGTCGAACGCCAGCCCGACGTCGGCCTGCTCCGCCACCACCCGTGCCTGGAGGTCGACCAGGTTGGCGGCCTCGATCGGGTTGGCCTCGTGGTTGGGGAAGGTGCCGTCGAGCTCGAAGTACATCGGCACGAGCTCGACCTGGTCGGCGCCCATCCGGTCGAACACCGCTGGTGCGGTCAGGCCGGCCATGCCGTTGCCCGCGTCGACCACCACCTTGAGCCGACGCCCCTCGACGGGAGCCAGCGACAGCAGGTGGGCGGCGTAGGCCTCGAGCACGTCGCGCTGGGAGACCGTGCCCGGGGTGGGCGCCGACGGGGTGTCCCCTGCCGCCACGGCGTCGCGGATCTCCGCGAGCCCGGTGTCCATGCCGACCGGCCGGGCGTGGGTGCGGCACAGCTTGATGCCGTTGTACTGCGCGGGGTTGTGGCTGGCGGTGAACATCGCGCCGGGATGGCCGAGGTCGCCGGAGGCGAAGTAGAGCTGGTCGGTGGCCGCCAGCCCGATCAGGACCACATCGGCACCGGCGGCCGCCGCACCCTCCGCGAAGGCCCCGGCGAGGTCGGGCGAGCTGGGTCGCATGTCGTGCCCGACGACGACGGTGGTGGCCTCGACCACCCGCACGAACGCACCCCCGATGCTGCGGGCGAGTGAGTCGTCGAGCTGGTCGGGCACCGTGCCGCGCACGTCATAGGCCTTGAAGATCGCCTCGAGCATTGCCGGATCACGTGGTTCGGACATGGCCGGAGCCTAGCGCCGCGCAGGCTCGCTCGTCGGGTCAGTCGGACGTGAGCACCCGAAGGTGCCCGCGCCGGGCGACCTCGCGTCCGGACTCGGCCGCGGGGGCCGGCATCGCGGCGACGATCGGGCGGGCTGCCTCTCGGACCGCGTCGGCGAGGGCCAGGAGGTCGTCGCTCGTGGGTCCTTGAGCCGCCGGGTCGGAGCCGAGCCGCAGGACCTCCCACCCGCGTGGGGCGGAGAGCCGCTCACTGTGGGCGTCACAGAGGTCGTAGGCGTGGGGCTCGGCATAGGTCGCGAGCGGACCGAGCACCGCGGTCTGGTCGGCGTACACGTAGGTCAACGTCGTGCTGGCGTTGCGACCGCACGCGGTGCGCGAACAGCGGCGGGCAGGACTCACGGCGCTGACGGTACCGGGAGTGCGGGGCCACTCCGTTTAGGCTCGCGGCTGTGGAGGAGCCAGCGCAGGGCGGTCGGCGCCGTGACCGCCGCGGACGCGGCATGCGGGGACCCGGCGTCGTTCCCGGACCCTCCGGTCTGCCGGGTCGGCGCAGCCCCCGCGAACGCTTCGACGACCTGGTCCTCGACATCGTCACCGACATCGACCGCCGGTGGCAGGACCGGCTCGGCCTCGTCGAGTACGCCGTCGAGGACGCGCCACAGATCCCCGACGACTGGACCTCCGGCACCGTCCCCCTGTCCTCGCTGGTGCGCGGCAGCGGCGCCACACCGACCAGGCTGGTGCTCTTCCGCCGACCCATCGAGCACCGCTGCGAGACCCGCGCCGACCTCGAGGCCATGGTGCTGACCGTGGTGGTGGAGCAGGTCGCCGAGCTGCTCGGTATCGATCCCGAGCTGGTCGACCCGCGCTACGCCGCGCCGGAGGAGTGATCCGCTCGCCGCCCGTCCGGCCTTCGGCCGGACGGTTCGAGGTACGTGGTTGCAGTGCGCTCGGGGTACGGCGGGCGCTCACCCTCGCGCCCCCGGTTCGGTTCCGAGGTGATCGTCGGCCAGGTGGTTGCAGGAACTGGCCACGGTGGATAACCCGATTTTCCGGGGCTGGAGTGTCGGTGGTCCCTGATTGAGTAGTGCCCATGGAAGCCACCACCGCCACCGCGATCGTTGGGGATCTCGATGTCCCGGCGGACGTGCTCGTGTTCGCGCGGGAGCGGCGGGCGGTGGCGGATCGTGCGGAGGCCGAGCTGTTGCAGGCGGCGGTGGTGTGGGCCGACCAGCATCCGGCGGAGTCGCTGGAGGCCGCCGAGGTGTTGCGCACCTCCGGCTACGCCGGCGGGTTCGGCGATATCGGCGGTCCCAGTCGCCGGCCCGGGGGCGCCGCTGGTCGCGGAGTTCTCTATCGCGGAGTTCGCGGCCGCGGTCGGGCTGCCCACCGAGGCCGGGAAGCGTTACGTCGGACACGCCCTCGAGCTGCGCTACCGGCTGCCGCGGCTGTGGACGCGGGTGACCTCCGGGGACCTGCCGGCGTGGAAGGCGCGACGGGTCGCCGAGCAGACCATCTCCCACGCCCTCACCCCCGAGGCCGCGGCCCACGTCGACCGGCACGTGGCGCCGGTCGCGCACAAGATCGGCCCCGCCGTGATGGACCGGCTGGTCGAGGAGGCCATCGCCCGGTTCATGCCCGAGACCGCCGAGGAGACCCGCCGCCGAGCCGCCGACTGCCGGCACTTCACCATCGAGCACGACCAGGTCTCCTTCGCCGGCACCTCGCTGATCCACGGCGAGCTGGACCTGGCCGACGCCCTCGACCTCGACCAGGCGATCCGCGGCATCGCCGACCAGCTCAAGGACCTCGGCTCCACCGAGCCCCTCGACGTACGCCGCTCGGTCGCGGCCGGCGACCTGGCCCGCCGCCAGCTCGCCCTGGACCTGCAGCCCGGCAGACGCCGAGACCGACAAGGCTGAGCCGGAAGCGGCCGCGGCGGCCGGTCACCTTGTTCCTGCACCTGCACCAGTCCGCCATCGAGGGCGCCGGCGGGGTCGGTCGGGTGGAGAACACCCGCAGCCTCGTCACCGTCGAGCAGATCCGTGACTGGTGCGGCCACCCCGACGCCCAGGTGGTCGTGAAGCCGGTGCTCGACCTGGCCGACCACGTCCACGTCGAGGCCTACGAGGTCCCCGACCGCATCGCCGAACCCGTCGCCCTGCGCGACCACACCTGCGTCTTCCCCTGGTGCACCAGGCCCGCCCGCCGGCTCCGCCCCGACGAGCACGGCTGCGACTGCGACCACGTCGTCCCCCACGGCCGGGCAGGGCCGACCTGCTCGTGCAACCTCGCCCCCCTGTGCCGGCGACACCACCGGCTCAAGACCCACGGCGGCTGGACCTACACCACCCTCGAACCCGGCACCTACCTCTGGTCGAGCCCCGCACCGCTACCACTACCTCCGCAACCACGAAGGCACCCTCGACGTCACCACCAACCTCACCGCCGACCGACGCTCACCCGCACCACCACCCGACGAGTAGCCACCCCGCCCCACACCCCGCCCACCGGCGGGGGCATCGGCACGCCCGCGACAGACCAGAAGGTTCGGTCCGACCCGAGTGTGGCGTCGAGGACGTCTCAAGCTCGAACCCGTCAGCTGGCGGGATCGTACTGAAAAGCGCGCACCTCCTGCGCGCACCGGCAGGCGACCGCGATCTTCGCAGCCCATTCCAGTGCCGCCTCGCGGGAGGGCAACTCCAGCACCGAGTAGCCGCCTTCGAGCTGCTTCGTCTGCGGGTACGTGCCCTCGGTCACCGTGCCATCCCCATCGACCAGGACAGGCGGAACGCTCTCGTCGATTCCACCCCCGAAGACCCAGACGCCGGCATCCTTCGCCTCCTGCACCACCGCGTGCGCCGCATCCGAGACGGCCTGCAGATCCTCGTCCGGAAAGTCCATGGCACCACTCGGGAACGAGATCAGGTACTTCGTCATCGCGTCGACTCCTTCTTCGCAGGTCAGGGATCTGACCCATCCTCACCGACGCGGGCGCAGGGTCAGCTAGGGCACGCCTGGCTGTACGTCGGGGATCAGTGCGTCGGTGACCGGCTCGTGGAACGGGACTACCGTGGCCCCGTCACCGGTGCTCAGCAGGGCGGCGTGGACGGAGGTGCGCCGAGGGGTCACTGTCACGAGGGCGGCTCCGGCGGGGAGCTCGACCTCGCCGCCGGTGCCCGGCTTCACCTCGAGGCGCCTCTCCTTCAGCGCCTTGCCGGCGTCGTTCCAGGACGAGATCGTGACGACTCCGACCTCGGCGGCGTCGGCCAGCAACACCGACGGCCGGCCGGGGGGAACGACCAGCGACATGGGCGCGCCGCCGCGGAGCACGGGTGCGGCCAGCGACAGGTCTCCGTCGATGAACGACCGGATCCCGGCCGTCACCGGCCCGGTCGAGGTGACCTCGACGCCGATGGCACCGTCCTTGACTGCCTTGCGGACCTGGGCCGAGAGGGCGACGGTCTGCACGGTGCCGGGGGGCACCCGGATCGCGTCGAGGCCCTGGGGGGCGAAGGCAGCGTCGGCGGTCAGGATCTTCACGCTGGCGCGCACCTCGTCCTCCCCCGGGTTGCTCACGGCGAGGTCGTTGCTGCCCGCACCGGCGGGGAGGCCCAGCAGGATGTTCCGCCGGGCAGGCGCAGGCTGAGGAGGCAACCAGTCCTGGGTGAGGGGGCTGGAGCCGAGCTTCGGCAGCTCGTCGAGCACGGTCGGGGCCAGCCGTCCGCGCGACACCACCACCCGCAGGGCGAGCTCGCTGCGGCGGGGGACCGCCTTCGAGAGGTCGAGCCGCACGCTCTCGTTGCCCGGGACTGTCACTCCGCGAAGTTCGCTGGCGGCGACCTCCCCCGGACGCGCGAGCACCGTCACGTCGGCGACGGCCGGTCCGGCGTCAGGGTTGGTCAGCTCGAGCACGGAGTTGTGCCGGGTCCCGGCCCCGACCCCGGTGAACCAGGTCTCCGGGCTCGGTTGCGGGCAGTCGACCGCAGCCAGGCGACGGTCACCGAACCGGGCACCGATCAGCCCCGGAGCGAGGTCGCCCTGGCCCTCGGCGACGACCGGTCCGGCCCCCGGCATGCGACTGACCCGGCCCGAGCGCACCGGCACCGAGGATTCCTTCCCCGCCGCGGTCACAGTCACGTCGCCGCGCACGTCCGGCTGGCCCGTGGCGACGTACGCCGGCCCCGTTCCGTCGGGCGCCGACGGGCAGGCCACAGAGGCGGACTTGAGCGTCGTCGGCTCTGGCGGGCGAGCGCTGTCGACCGGCTCGTGCGGCTGCACGAGCAGAAGAACCCCCACGGTCAGGGCGGGCAGCAGCACGCCGAGGACCGCGGTCGACGTGACGCCGCCACGACCACCGCTGGCGGAGCGTCTTCCTGGCTGGGTCGTCATCGCCTCTCCCTCCCGGTCGTGGGTGCGGCAAGCACGGCGATCACGAGGATCGCGAGGACCTGCACCACGAGCAGTCCGGTCCTCAGCCAGGAGTCCGGTCCGTCGACGGCGTCCAGGTCGACCGCACGCTCGACCTGCCACGCGCGCGTGGACCGGTTCTCCGCACTGGCCTGCGTCAGTCCAGCCGTCGCGTCGAGCGCGGAGGCGACGTTGCCGTCAGCGGGGGCAGGGAGCACGACGTACTCAATGCCGTGGCCGGCCAGGTCGCCAGCCGCGCCGGGCGACGGACCCGAGACCAGTGAGCGCACGTCCCGGGTGAGTGACTCGTCCTCTGCGGCCAGGGCGGCGATCTCGTCCTCGCCCGTGGTGGTCCCGTCGTCGCGGAGCACGTTGTAGTCGAGTCCGTCGGAGACCTCGCCGCGGATGACGAGGATCCCGTGCGCGGGCCCGCGCATCGCGTTCTGCACCATGTAGGCAGGGATGCCGGTGTCGGCCTCGTCAGCAAGCTGGCTGTGACCACCGAGCGCGAACCATCCGAGCCCCACGACCGGAACCAGCGACAACAGCACGCCGCAGGTCGCGAGCGCGGGCCTGCGCCAGCGGGCAGCCGAGGGAATGGCCCGCTGGAACCCATGCAACCCGATGACCGCCGCGACCAGGAAGAAGGCCTGGAGAAGGACAACGAGGAACCCGAGGCCGGGTCCGGTGGTGATGGTGGGGAAGTCGAAGACGACCAGGCCGAGAACCGCCGCGAGCACCGCGGTCCCCAACGCGACCATCCAGCAGACCAGCACCGGGATCCGGGTCGCTCGTGGGATCAGCGCCAGGACCGCCAGCACGGGGAGCACCAGCCCGAGCCACCACGGGGCACCGCCGTCCCCGATCCGACCGAGGAGGAGCTGCTCGAACCCCACCACCGGCATCGGGACCCGTCCGGCGTCGAAGAACAGCCCGGCCCCGGCTCCGTTGAGCACCGCCGGAAGCCACCAGGGCGCCAGCAGGACCGGCACCGAGGCCATGGCCGCTGCGGGCGGGCCCCACACCGACCGGTCGCGCATGCCCTGGGGGCTGATCAGGAAGCCGACGCCGACCACGACGAGCGCCAGCACGACTCCGACCCAGAACACCATCGGGGCGAAGGCCGCCCCCAGGGCGAAGAAGAGAGCAGAACGCCAGGCCGCGCGCCAGCGGCGATCGGCCTCCGGGTCGGCGAACCCCAGCGCGGCGTGGGCGAGCCACGGAAGCAGGGCGGCGGTGGCCACGACCCCCAGGCGCCCCTCGCCCCAGGCCCCGCTGGCGACCGGGATCAGCGCGTAGCTCACGGCGCCCCAGGCGACCAGCCAGGTCGAGAAGCCCGTGGCATCGACCAGGTGCCCGACCACGCGCAGCAGGCGCCACGCACCCCACAACGAGATCGGCACGGCCAGCACCAGCAGGGCACTCACGGCCGCGGCCGGACTCCCGCCGAGGATGGAGGCCACGATCGCGAGCGGCAAGATGTACGCCGGCGCGGGGACCGGCGTGCCCTGCCCGATGGCGTGCCAGGAGTCGAGGTGGAGTTGCCACCAGTCCGCTGCCTCGCCGGGCGCGGGCGACAACGCTCCACCGGACACCGCACCGAACGCGTCCCGGGCACCGAACAGGGCCACGACCACGAAGAGCGTGACGAGCACCGCGACCGGGTTGGTCAGGAACCGCACGACGAAGCCGGTGTCCGCGCCCAGGTCGTCCTCTTCGCCGTCGGAGTCGGCCCGGCGGACCGGGGTCTCGGACTCGGCGAGCTTGGCCGCCCTCCTTCGTTCGGCCACGTCGGAGGCCTGCATGGTCGCGGCCGCGGCCAGGTCGCTGACGAAGTCGAGCCCGTGCCGGTAGGGCAGCCAGCGGGGCGCGAGGAGGTGGCGTACGTCGTGCGGCTCGGCGGGCCGGCGACGGGCTCGGTGGCGGCGCGCGCCGAGCAGCTCACGTGGACTGGAGTAGAGCGAGACCAGCGCCGCCAGCTCGTCCAGCGACTGTCCGACCTGGCGCACCAGCAGGTACCCGATCATCCGGATCAGGGTGCCGAGCCCGAGGCGGAGCACCTGGAAGGGCAGCCACCGGGCCGGCGCATTGACCAGCAGCGTGTAGAGCGCCGCCCGCCGCTCCTGGTAGTGCGTGTGCCGACCTGTGATCGGGGTGCGACGCACCCCGCGGTGCGCTGCCTCGGCGTGGAAGAAGACGGCCTGCGGGACCACGATCGTGCGGTGGCCGGCGGCGGCCGCGCGCCAACCGAAGTCGATGTCGTTGCCGAAGATGGGCAGCTGCGGGTCGAACCCGCCGAGCTCCTCGAGCACCGAGCGCCGCACCAGCATGCCGGCGGTGTTGACCGCGAGCACGGTGCGGACCTCGTCGTGCTGTCCCTGGTCGAACTCGCCCCGCTCGAGACCGGTCTCTCGGCGTCCGGTGCCGCTGATGGTGACGCCCAGCTCCAGCAGCCTCCGCAGCGAGGGCCACTCGCGCAGCTTGGGTCCCAGGATGTCCGCGTCCGGGTTGGCCTCCGCGGCCGCCAGCAGCGCCTCGAGCGCCCCCGGGTCCGGCCTGGAGTCGTCGTGCAGGAGCCACACCCACTCGCAGTCGCCGACGTGCTCGAGGCCGAGCGTCACTGCGTCGGGGAAGGAGGTCGAGCCGTGCGCCTCCACGACGCAGCCGAACGCCTGCCGGAGGAGCTCGGTGCTCTCGTCGCGACTGGTCGTGTCGACCGCCACCACGGCGTCCACCGGCGCCCGCTGCTCACCCAGCCCTTCGATGACGGCCGGAAGCCAGCGGGCGCCGTCATGGCTGACGAGGAGGGCGGCGACCGAGGAATTCACGGTCGACGACACTAACGGCCGACTGCGGGGGACCGTGATTCGTCAGGCGGGGATGTGACCGAGGCGACTACAGCCGACTAGACCGCGCGCTTCTTCAGCTTGCGACGCTCGCGCTCCGACAGCCCGCCCCAGATCCCGAAGCGCTCGTCGTTCATCAAGGCGTACTCGAGGCACTCGCCCCGCACCTCGCAGGTCAGGCAGACCTTCTTGGCCTCCCTGGTCGATCCCCCTTTTTCCGGAAAGAACGCCTCGGGATCGGTCTGGGCGCACAGCGCGCGCTCCTGCCATCCCGCTTCGTCGGCTTCAACATCGAGGAGAAGTAGTTCCCTCACGGCACTCGCCCTTTCGACCCTGCACCCGGGACCTGCCGTCCCGCGCACCCCGTTTTGTGTTCCCACTTTCGCGACCGGCCGTACCGGAGAAGATCCGGACCCGCCACGAACAACACTGTGGGAATTACATGCCTGTCGTACGCGAGAAGTCAAGCGCGGGTCTGCTATGGGGCACAACCACCCATCTGGGCCATATTTCCTGTGCGGCAGGCTGTCCGCATGCGTGCGATCACTGTGCTCTCCGGCGGCATGGGCGGAGCCCGGTTCCTGCAGGGACTGTGCCACGGCATCCGCACCGGAGCCCTGCCGGGGGTCGCCCCCGACGCGACGGTCACGGTGATCGCCAACACCGCGGACGACCTGTGGATCCACGGGCTCAAGGTGTGCCCCGACCTCGACACCGTCATGTACACCCTCGGCGACGGGATCGACCCCGGGCGCGGGTGGGGCCGGCGCGACGAGACCTGGAGCGTCAAGGACGAGCTCGCGGCGTACGGCGTCGAGCCCACCTGGTTCGGGCTGGGCGACCGCGACGTGGCCACCCACCTCGTCCGGACCCAGATGCTGGACGCCGGATACTCGCTGTCCGAGGTGACCGAGGCCCTGTGCCGCCGCTGGCTCGAACCGGCCCATGGACAGGGCGTCCGGCTGCTGCCGATGACCGACGACCGGGTCGAGACCCACGTCGCGATCGCCGACGCCGACGCGCCCAGCGGCCGGCGGGTGGTCCACTTCCAGGAGTACTGGGTGCGGCTGCGCGCGCAGGTGCCGGCCGAGACCGTGGTCTTCGTCGGCCTCGACGCCTCGACCCCGGCACCGGGGGTCATCGACGCGATCACCGACGCCGACCTGGTGGTCCTGCCGCCGTCCAACCCCGTGGTCTCGGTCGGAACCATTCTCGGCGTGCCCCGGGTGCGCGAGGCGATCACCACCACGCGTGCCCCGGTCGTCGGCCTGTCCCCCATCGTCGGCGGTGCCCACGTCCGCGGCATGGCCGAGCAGATGTTGAGGTCGATCGGGGTCGAGGTCAGCGCGGCCGGCGTCGGTCTCCACTACGGCGCACGCACCGACGGCGGGATCCTCGACGGCTGGCTGGTCGACGACGCCGACACCGAGGACGTCGGCCGGGTCGAGGAGGCAGGCATCGCGTGCCGGGCCGTGCCCCTGATGATGAGCGACCACGACGCCACCGCAGCCATGGCGGCGGCCGCGGTCGACCTGGTCGGCAACCGGTCCAGGGAGGACCGCGCGTGATCACCGTCCAGGCGCCCGACGGAGCGCCGGAGGTGGGCCCGGGCGACGACCTCGCGGCGCTCGTGGCCGAGCTGTTCGACCTCGCCGACGGCGACATCGTGACCGTGACCAGCAAAGTGGTCAGCAAGGCCGAGGGCCGGGTCCGTCCCGGCACCCGGGATGACGCGCTGCCCGACGAGACGCGGCGGCTGGTCGCCCGCCGGGGACCGACCACGATCGTCCGGACCCGGCACGGGCTCACCCTGGCCGCCGCCGGCATCGACGCCTCCAACGTGGCCCCCGGCACCGTGGTGCTGCTGCCGGTTGATCCCGACGCTTCGGCGCGGACGATCCGTGAGTCGCTGCGGGCCCGGACCGGCCGCAACGTCGGCGTGCTGGTCACCGACACCGCCGGACGTGCGTGGCGCGAAGGGCAGACCGACATCGCGATCGGCGCCGCCGGCCTGCGCGTCCTCGTGGACCTCGCCGGCTCGGTCGACGCCCATGGCAACGAGCTGTCCGTGACCGCCCCGGCTGTCGCCGACGAGCTGGCCGGAGCGGCCGAGCTCACCCAGGGCAAGCTCGCCGCCCGCCCGCTCGCCCTCGTGCGCGGGCGCGAGGACCTGGTCCTGCCGCCCGGCGAGCACGGCACGGGGGCTGCGGCGCTCGTGCGGCCCGACGGCGCCGACCTGTTCGGGTACGGCGCCCGGGAAGCCGTCGTCCGGGCACTCCGCGGCGACGACGAGGACCGGGCGGCGTTCGGCGCACCGGCCGACCCGAACGAGCTCACCGACGCGATCCGCACCGTGCTCCCGGGCGCCACGGTCAGGTCTGAGAGCGGGGCGGTGGTCGTCCGGGGAGGGGAAGCCCGGACGCTCGCGGGACTCGCCTTCGCCTTCGGCTGGCGCCCCGACGACGCACCAGACGACGACGGTCTGCGGTTCCGACCCACCACTCCGTAGACTCTGCCCTCGACAGACCGCCCTCGACTCCCGTCGACCACACCGAGGAACCCAACTCGTGGCCAAGACCGCCAAGACCGACCGCCAGGCGAAGATCGACCAGATCCGCAACAAGCAGAAGGGCGCCGAGCGTCGGCGCGGTTTCGTGATCGTCGGCGTCTGTGTGGTGATCGCCCTTCTGATCGTAGGGTCCGCCTGGTGGGTCTCAGGGCTCCCGTTGAGCCCTCAGTGGTTCGCGGAGCGGAAGTTCCAGAAGCTCAACCTCGACGAGATCGGCGCGTCCACGGCGGCCTGCCAGAAGGTCGAGACGAAGACCGCCACCGGCAGCTCCGAGCACGTGCCGACCGACACTCCGGTGCCCTACAAGGATTCACCGCCCGCCTTCGGCGCGCACTGGAACGAGCCCGGTGTGGCGCCGGCACCGATCGAACGCCATCTCTACGCCGAGGACGACCGCCCTGAGCTGGAGTCGCTCGTCCACAACCTCGAGCACGGCTACACGATCCTCTGGTACGACGACACCGTCGCCGGTGACGACGAGGCGATGAGCCAGCTCGACGCCATCGCGGGCAAGTTCACCGACGACCAGAACTTCCGCAACAAGTTCATCGCGGCACCCTGGACGTCCGATGACGGAGACGCGTTCCCCGACGACCAGCACGTCGCGATCACGCACTGGTCGGCCGGAGGTGGCGACGCCGCGGAGGGGTCGCAGGTCGGGGTGTGGCAGTACTGCTCCGACGTGAGCGGCGCCGCCCTCGAGGACTTCATGCTCAAGTACCCCTACACCGACTCCCCCGAGCCCGGCGCCGCCTGAGTCGCGCGGCGGCTCAGGTCAGGTCGGACCGGCCGTCCTGCTGGAGCCGACTCACCACCTGCTTGACGTCCTGCGCGCGGTTCCGGCTGGTCACCAGCAAGGCGTCCGGGGTGTCCACGACCACGATGTCGTCGAGCCCCACGACCGAGATCACCCGGCCGGTGCCGGCCACGACCAGCCCGGAGCTGTCCACCCCACGCACGCAGGCACCCTCCCCGAGGACGGTCAGGTGGCCGAGGTCGGCCTCGAGCAGGTGCGAGAGCGAGTCGAAGTCGCCGATGTCGTCCCAGCCCATGGCCGCGGGTACGACGGCGACGCGGCCGGCCTCCGCGGCCGGCTCGGCCACGGCGTGGTCCAGCGCGATCCGCGGCAGGGTCGGCCACAGGTCCTCGAGCAGGGACGGCTCCGCGGCGATCCGGCGCAGCCGGTCGGCGAAGTCGGGGTGCCACTGCGCCAGGAGGTCGAGCAGCACTCCGGGCCGGACCACGAACATGCCGGCGTTCCACCGGTAGTCCCCCGAGGCGAGGTACTGCTCGGCCACGTCGGCCGCGGGCTTCTCCACGAAACCGGCGACCGCATGAGCCCCCGGACTCTCCGCGAGCGGCTCGCCCATCTGGATGTAGCCGAAGGCGGTCGACGGGTGCGTCGGCTCGATACCCAGGGTCACGAGCCAGTCGTCACGGGCCACGTCCGCCGCGATCCGGACCACCTCGGCGAACGCCTCCGGGTCGGTGATCACGTGGTCGGCCGCGAACGAGCCCATCACTGCCTGCGGGTCCCGGCGCTCGAGCAGCGCTGCCCCCAGGCCGATGGCGGCCATCGAGTCCCGCGGAGACGGCTCGGCCAGCACCGCGGTCGGGTCGAGCCCATCGAGCTGGGCGACCACAGCAGCCCGGTGGGAAGTACCAGTCACCACGAGGAAGCGGCCCTCGACGAGAGGCGACAGCCGGTCCACCGTCTCCTGAAGGAGCGAGCGGCCGCTCCCGGTGAGGTCATGGAGGAACTTGGGCGACGACGTGCGCGAGAGCGGCCACAACCGCGTGCCCGCTCCCCCTGCCGGGACCACCGCCCAGAGATTCTCGATCACTGGCATGGTGGCCACCATAGGCTCCCCGCTCCCTAGGGTGTCCGGGTGACCACATTCGCCTCCGTGCTGGAGGGGCTGCTGCGCGGAGACGCCGGCCGTCCGCTCATCACGTTCTACGACCACGCCAGCGGGGAGCGCACCGAGCTGTCGGTGACGACGTACGCCAACTGGGTCGCCAAGACCGCCGGCCTGCTGGCCGACGAGCACGACCTCGTGCGCGGCCAGGCGGTCCGGATCGACCTGCCGACCCACTGGCTGGTTCCGGTCTTCCTGGGTGCCGCCTGGACCGTCGGGCTGGCGGTGACTCACGACGACGACGCGGACGCCTACGTCTGTGGTCCGGCAAGCCTCGACCATTGGGCCAGTCAGGACGCGGTTGTCCTCGCCAGCGCGCTCCAGCCCCTCGGCACCCGGTTCGCTGACCCACTCCCGCCGGGGGTGCACGACTACGGGGTGGAGGTGTGGTCGCAGCCCGACGCCTGGGTCGCCTTCGACCCTCCGGGTCCCCACGACCTCGCGGTCGGGGACAACACCCACGCTGAGCTGTGGGCCGCGGCCGCCGCCGGCGATGTCCTCGCCGACGGCGGCCGGGTCCTCACCGAGGAGAACCCGGCTTCCCCGTCCGGGCTCCCCTCCTTCACCGAGCCGCTCGTCCGCGGCGGCTCGCTGGTCCTCGTGGCCCACGCGGACATGGCCCGGCTCGACGCGACGTACGCCGCCGAGCGCGCCACCATCCGCTTTCCACCTGCCTGACGTTCATCCGGCCAGGTCGAAGCCGTCCATGCCGTCGCCGAGGTACCGGCGCGGCTGGAACCCCGTCGACGTCGCCTCCAGGAGGTAGAGGTCCCCGGTGCCGCGCGCCCGCGCGACCAGGTCCCCACGCCCGCTCCGGCGCACGTCGCTGATCCCGATCAACCAGCTGTACGGCGCGAGGTCGGGACCCAGCAGCTTGGACTTCGTGAGGCCGCCGGGACCGTTGCCGAAGAGGACGTTGAGCCGGTTGTCCCTCCGGAAGAACGTGTCGGGGGCACCGTCGGAGTCCCACCGCCCGATCCCGACCTGGTCGCCGGCGGTGACCGCGCTGTGCGCGACGTAGCTGGGCTTCAACCCCGCCAGCCCGTTGCCGGGGTAGAGCCGGAGACTGCCGCCCCTCGGCTGGCCCATCAGGTCCGGATGGCCGTCCCCGGTCATGTCGCCCACCGGCCGCGAGCAGGCGGACCCCGCCGAACCCGTAGGCGATCTTGACGGCGGCGGCAAAGCCGCCGCGCCCGTCGCCGCGACGCAGGATCAGTGCACCGTCGGACGCCCGCCGGAACACGATGTCGCCGGAGCCGTCCCGGTCCCAGTCACCCACGTTGAGGATGGCGTTCGCACCTCCGAGATTCACTCCGGTCGGGATCGGCCGCCCCAGGTTGAAGGTGCCGTGGTGGGCAATCGTCACCAGGTTGTCGCCGCGCCGGGCGACCAGGTCGGGGGCCGGGTTGCCCCTCGTGTTGCCGACCCCACTGATCGCCACGCCGCGGGTCAGCCGCCCGAGCGGACCGATCTTGCGGCCGAACGTCGCGTCGCCGTGCGAGGGCAGGATGTAGCCCTTCCCGCCCGCGGACCGAACGACGAGGTCAGGCTTCCCGTCCCTGGTGAAGTCACCGAAGCCGCTGATGGTGTCGTAGCCGCCCCACGCTCCGGCGAGCTGGACCCGGGCGCCGAAACCGCCCGTGCCCGTCCCGGGGTGGAGCCAGAGCCGACTTTGGGTGTCGCGCGAGAGCAGGTCGGCGTGGTGGTCGCCGTCCAGGTCGCCGGTCGCGGCCAGCTTGTTGTAGGTGCGCCAGTCCCCGGCAACCGGGTGCCGGGAGAAGCCGCCGGTCCCGTCCCCCAGGTAGGTGTTGAGGCCGAGCGTGGCGGTGTTCCGGGCGACCAGGTCGTTGTGGCCGTCCTCGTCGAGGTCGCCCACCGCGGTGACCAGGTCGCGCCCGGCGAAGGCGCCGGTGGGTTTGATCGGGTCACGGAACCCGGTCGTCGAACCCGGCCTGACCGTGGCGTTTCCGTTGGTCGCGCGGACGACGATGTCTCCGAGCCCGTCGCCGGTCAGGTCCGGCGAGCCCACCACCGTGTCGGCGCCGGCCAGGATCCCGGTCTGGGTGACCGGCTTCTGAAGGCTGAGCAGGCCGCCGGTCGGGACGATGAAGGCCTTGCCGTCACTCGCCCGGCGCACGACCAGGTCTGGGTGGTCGGTCCCGGCCAGGTCGGACTTGAGCTCGCGACCGGACCATCCCCGCTGGGCCTTGGCGGTGTACTGCCGGATGACGGGGAGCTTGGCGTAGAGGTAGCGCCCGGGACACGCGGTCTGACCGGCGTCGCGGTGCCCGTTGATCGCCTTGAAGTAGCGGGTGCCGACCCACTGCTTGCCGGACGAGGCGTCGATTCCGTGCAGCGAGAGCTTCCAGGCGAAGAGGCTGCCGTATGCCTGCAGCATCGCGTCCCGCGGCCCCACGGTCTCGAAGTTGCCGATCGCCGACATGGCGAAGGACCAGTCGTTGTAGCCGAGGGTGTGGGCACCGACCACGGGGCGGTCGACGCCGCCGGCGCGGCCCTCCCAGATCCGGCCGAACTTGTCGACGAGGTAGTTGTAGCCGACGTCGCTCCACCCCAGGGACTGCGTGTGATAGGCGTAGATGCCTCTCAGGATCCCCGGTACCTCGGCACGCGTGTAGTCGTTGGCGTTGACGGTGTGGTGGACGAAACCGGCGTGGACCTCGAAGTAGTGGAGCGAGCCCCGGTCCCGCATCCGTTCGTTGGCTCCCCACTGCTTGCGGGAGTAGATCACCGGCTTGGGGGTGAAGCTCGTGGCCTGGAGGTCGAGCCCGTCGGTGGCTCCGGTGGTCGTGGACTCCGCGGGCGCACCCTCGTCGAGCCCGGCGGTCTCGATGGCGGCCCGCTCGGTCCTGGTCGTCTCGGCGCGACCCGGGGCGATCACCGACACCCTCATGTCGGCAGGCGGCGCTCCCTCGGTGCTCTCCGAGCGCACCTGGACCTGGTCGACCTTGCCGACCAGCAGCACGTCGGTGCCCGGCCGCGCGTGCCGAGCCTCCTCGCTGCCGGGGTCCGGGCCGTGCTCGTCGTCGTAGGGCAGGGTCATCCACTGCGACCAGTCGGCATCGGTGCGGGTTCGGACCTCGAAGGCCAGGGTCTCGTCGTCAGACTGCTCGCCACGGGGCCAGGTCACGCCCACGGCGCCGTACCCCACGACCGGTTCGGGACTGCCGGTCACCTGCGTGGTGCCCCCGCGCGTCGCCGCGTTCCCGGCGGCGAGACCTCGTGCCGCGGTCTCTGCCCCCGCCGCTGCCGTGAGCGGGTACTCGCGCACCTTCGCCGTCACGGCCTCGCCGGGGAGCACCGACGGACGAGCGGCCTCGCGCGTGTAGGCCGCGAAGGCTGCGCCGCCGGCCGGGTCCCGCGGCGCGGCACCCGGGGCCTCCCCCACCACGTCGATGCTGATGATGCCCGCCGCCGGGGTGAGCACGGCGAGCACGACGCCCAGGGCCAGCAGCTGCTGGCAGGCGGTGACGAAACGAGCCTGGCTCGGACGCATTTTCGGCTACTCCAGTGCGGGGAAGGAATCACAGGAGCAGCAAGTTTCACATCAGTCACAGGGGCCGCGATAGCGAAACTGAGTAACTACAAAAGTGTAATTTCCAGTCGACACGCCGATCGACCGGAAACTGGGCCCGTCACCGAGGGCCCTCCCGTCAGCGACCGGGCCCGAAGCCCTCGTCGTCATCGGCGTCGTCACCCTCGTCGTAGTGGAGGTACTTGATGCCCTCGTCCACGCCGCCGTCGAAGCCCAGTCTCCCCTTCTCGAGAACGAGCACCCGGTCGCACAGCTGGCGCACCGCGCCGGGCGCGTGGCTGACGAAGAAGATCGTCGTGCCGTTCTCCCGGATCTCGCGCATCTTCTTCTTGCACTTGCGCTTGAACGGCTGGTCCCCCACGGCCAGGGCCTCGTCGGCGATGAAGATGTCGGCCTCGACGTTGATGGCGACGGCGAAGCCGAGCCGTGCCTTCATGCCCGAGCTGTAGTAGACGACCGGGGTGTCGATGAACTTGCCGAGGTCGGCGAAGTCGATGATCTCGTCCATCTTCCGACGGGTCTCGGCCTCACTCATGCCGAGGATCGCCGCGTTGAGCCAGAGGTTGTCGCGGCCGCTCACCTGGGGCTGGAACCCGGCGCCGGTCGCGATCAGGCCGGCGACCCGACCACGAGTCAGGACCCGGCCGCTGTCGGGTTGCATCACGCCGCTGATCAGCTTGAGCAGGGTGGACTTCCCGGACCCGTTGAGGCCCATGAGTCCGACGGACTCACCCTGCTGCACGGTGCAGGACACGCCGTCTACCGCGTTGAAACGATCATGGGTCTTCATGCCACGCATCCGCGCCAGCGCGATCTGCTTGATCGATCGGTGGTACTGCATGGTGAAGGACTTGGTGGCGTTCTCCACCTCGATGAAGTTCGCCATCAGAGGCGCTCCGGCACGCGCCGCTCGAGCTTGCTGAACCAGACCTGCGCGAGCCCGAGCGCAACGAAGGACAGCACCAGCATGATCACCCCGCGGCTCCACAGATCGGGCGGGAAGCCTTCGACCCTGGACACCGCGGGGTCGTTGGTGAGCGGGAGCCAGAAGCAGCGCTGCATCAGCAGCACCGCCTCCGCGATCGGGTTGAGCATGTAGAGCTCGGTCACCCAGGGGACACTCTCGAATCGCTCCGCCACCATGGAGTACGGGTAGATCATCGGCACGCTGAACGTGGTGAACTGGGTCAGCGTCTGGGTGACCTTGCTGAAGTCGCGGAAGAAGACGTTGGCGACGCTGAACATCAGGGCCAGCGCCAATCCGAGCACGGCGACGAGCAGAAGCCCCAGCACCGCCGCAAGCAACCCCACCGGGTCGGGCGTCCAGCCCAGCAGCACGCTCACGAAGATCGTGATCACCACCATCGGCACCGTGTGCCAGAAGGCCACCAGCATGGTGGCCACCGGGAACAGCTCCCTCGGCATGGGCAGCTTCACGATCAGGCCGCGGTTGCTCACCAGCGAGCGGGTGCCGCCGTTGAACGTCTCGGTGAAGAAGTGCACCATCACCATCCCGCAGACCAGGTGGATAGCGAACGGGTAGACGTCCGGACCGCCTCGCTGGATCAGGATCTGGAACACGAAGTAGTACATGCAGAAGCGCACAGCGGGCTGCAGGTAGCTCCAGAACCACCCCAGGAACGTCCCCTGGTAGCGCGCCTGGACGGTGCTGCGCACCAGCAGTCGCAACAGGTAGCGCCGTCGGAAGACCTCGAGCAGCCCGTTGTTGTGGCTGGCCGGGACCAGCGGCGGCAGCTCGGGCGTGGCGCCCGGGATGGTGGCGCTACCGGTCATCAGCGCCATCCAGCCAGGGCGCGAAGGTCTTCTCCCACGTCTGCGGTGAGGTCACGTCACTGAGCGACTGGCGGTACTCGGCGGCCAGGCGCGGCCACTCCTTCAGCAGTCGGCGGTGGATCTCGATGGTCTTGCGGGTCAGCTCGCGGAACATCTCGGGGTCGCGCTGGTAGAGCGCGGCAGACGTTCCGTCGGGCATCGAGACCACGGCCGAGTCAACGCTCGTGAGTCGATACCACTTGGCGTCCATCGCCGGGAGCTCGACCTCGGGGAACTGTCGCGAGAGATCGCGCGGACTCTTCAGCTGACGGATCGGCGCGACCAGCGCGCTGAGGCGCTGCCGCATCGGGCCAGGGACATCGAAGTTGTCGATTCCCTTGCGCGGCGGCTTCTTGCGACGCACCGGAGGGAAGGCGTCCCGGTCGGCCTCGAGGCCGGCGTCGGTGAACGGCTTCACGAACTCCCGCACCTCGGCGAGCTTCGTCGGGAGGTCGTCGTGGAGCCGGCCCGGGCCGTCGAGCACGTCCTCCAGTGCCTTGTGACGCAGCGCGACGGTGGAGTACTGCATCGACACCAGGTGCTTGATCTGGTGGTTGAGGCTCTCCTGGACCATGCGCCCGCCCCGTGGGTACCGCGAGTGCAGGAGGGCGGCGACGAACCGGTTCCGCTGGTGGAAGTAGGACTGCCAGTCCAGGGCGTCGTTCTTGTCCGTCCACGGCACGTGCCACACGGCGGCGCCGGGGAAGGACACGGTCGGATAGCCGGCCTCGCTGGCCCGCAGTCCGAACTCGGAGTCGTCCCACTTCAGGAAGAGCGGCAGCGAGAGGCCGATCTCGTCCAGCACCGGCCGCGGGATGAGGCACATGAACCAGCCGTTGTAGTCGACGTCGATGCGCTTGTGCAGCCACCGGGCCGACCTGAGGTTGCGCGCCGAGAAGTCCCAGTCCGGCCGGACGCCGGGCGCCGACTCCCACCAGAACCGCCATGGCAGCACGACCTCGCCGAAGCTGTGCAGGCGGGCCCGCGAGAAGAGGCTGAACATGTGGCCGCCGACGATGGTGGGCCTCCGGGCGAGGTCGCCGAAGGTGACCGCGCGGATGATGCCCTCCGGCTCGCAGACGACGTCGTCGTCCATGCACATCAGGTACGTCGCCGTGCCCTTGCGCACCGACTCCAGCTGCCCGCGGGCATACCCGCCGGAGCCTCCGAGGTTGCCCTGCTCGATGATCCGCAGGGTCGTCCCGAGAGCCCCCTCCGCCTTGGCGAAGTCGGGCGAGTCCACGACCTTCTGCGTGCCCTGCTCCATGACCAGGACCTCGTCGAGGTAGGGGCGCAGGTTCTCGTCCTCGCCGAGCTGGCCGAGCAGCTTCGCGCAGAAGTCAGGGCGGTTCATGGTCGTGATCGCGATGTCGACGGTGCCGTGATCGGCCCGGTCCGCGGGGACCTCGGCGGTCCACTCGGCCGACTCGACCAGGACGTCCTCATCGGCCGCGACCACGTCGTACCAGTACCACCCGCCGTCGACGAACGGCTTCAGCGGGAGGTCGAACGTGAAGCTCCCGGACTTCTGGTTGCCGGTCCACGCGGTGTCGACGCGCTGCGATCGGCCGTTGGCCATCGACCGGTAGATCGTGACCGCTGCGCCCTTGCCCTTGATCCGGACGGTCAGCGTCACGTCGGTGACCACCGTCCACCGCCGCCAGTAGCTCGCCGGGAAGGCATTGAAGTAGGTGCCGAAGGACACCCGATCGGTGGCCGGGACCCGGAACGCGGTACGGCCCTCGATCTGGTCGGGGTGGATCGCGGCGCCGGTCGAGACCGACTGCCGGATCGCGGCGTCATTGAGCTCCTTGGCCGCGCGGTTGCTGCCCACCTCGTACTTGTCCGCGTCGAGGATCGCGGGCTCGGGGTCGACGTAGAGCCGGAACACGTCCGAGTCGTGGTCGGTCGGCAGGATCTGCCGCTGCAGCAACTTGGTGGCGGTAGCTCCGCGCTTGCTCTTCGGCGGGGTCATTCGTCCACTCCTCCGCTGGTCAGGGCCGCACCCTCGGCGAAGTGAGGCTTCAGCTTGTTCTCGAACATGGTCAGCGCGGAGCCGATCGCCATGTGCATGTCGAGGTACTTGTAGGTGCCGAGCCGGCCGCCGAAGAGGACCATCGGCTCCTTCTTCGCGAGCTCGCGGTACTTCAGCAGCTTCTCGCGGTCCTCGGCGGTGTTGATCGGGTAGTAGGGCTCGTCGTCGTCCTCGGCGAACCGGGAGTACTCGTGCACGATCACGGTCTTGCCGGGCAGATGGGTCTTCACCCGCTCGGGGTGGAAGTGCTTGAACTCGATGATCCGGGTGAAGGGGACTTCCTGGTCGTTGTAGTTGATGACACCGGTGCCCTGGAAGTCGTCCACGTCCTCGACCGACTCCTCGAGGTCGACGGTGCGCCACGACAGCCGGCCCTCGGAGTGCCCGAAGTACTCGTCGACCGGGCCGGTGTAGATGATCGGCACCTTCCCCTTGTAGTCGTCGGCCACGTCGAAGAAGTCGGTCTCGAGCCGGACCTCGATGTTGGGGTGATCGGCCATCCGGGTCAGCCATGCGGTGTAACCGTCCGCCGGCAGGCCCTCGTAGGTGTCGTTGAACCAGCGGTTCTCGAAGGTGTAGCGGACCGGCAGCCGGGTGATGATGTCGGCGCTGAGCTTGGTCGGGTCGGTCTGCCACTGCTTGGCGGTGTAGCCCTTGATGAAGGCCTCGTAGAGCGGCCGGCCGATCAGCGAGATCGCCTTCTCCTCCAGGTTCGACGCCTCGGCGGTGTCGATCTCTGACGCCTGCTCCTGGATCAGGGCCCTGGCCTCGTCCGGCGTGTGGGACTTCCCGAAGAACTGGTTGATCAGGCCGAGGTTCATGGGGAGCGAGTAGACCTGCCCCTGGTACTTGCCGAAGACCCGGTGCTTGTAGTCGGTGAAGGACGTGAACCTGTTGACGTAGTTCCACACCTTCTCGTTGGAGGTGTGGAACAGGTGGGCGCCGTACTTGTGCACCTCGATGCCGGAGGTGGGCTCCCGCTCGCTGTAGGCATTTCCGCCGAGGTGGTGGCGGCGTTCGAGGACAAGCACCTGCAGGTCGAGCTCGGTGGCGCAGCGTTCGGCGATGGTGAGGCCGAAGAAGCCGGAGCCGACGATGACTAGATCTGGACTCGTCAAGGGGGTGATTCTCCTCGTGGGGGTCGACGCAGTGGGTCAGTCTACGGTCGTCGGCGGAACGGTCCGCATTCCCCGCGCCGCCCGAATGGCGCGGATCACGTTGCGGGCCTCCGCCCGACCTCCGCGCCACGGGCTGAGCACCACCACGGCAACCGTGATCAGCCACGGCTTGAGTCGGACGAGGGCGTTCTCGCCGTAGCGGAAGTGGACCACGAAGAGGTTGCGGAACATGTAGAACCCCTTCCAGGTGTCGAGGGCGTGCTGCTGGTCGAAGTCGAGCTGGCGCACGAGCACGGCGTCGCGCATTCCCCAGATCCGGTATCCGGCCCGTCGTGCGCGCACCGCGAAGTCGACGTCGTCGTAGAAGATGAAGTACGACGCGTCGGGCAGTCCGATCCTGTCCACCACCTCGCGGCGGAACATGAACCCCTCGAACGAGACGTTCTCCAGCTCGACCCGCTCCGGCATGCCCGACCGGTCGGCGTAGGTGTCGTCGACGGCGGCCCGCTTGGGGCGCATCGCCAGGGGGTTGCTGAGGTCGAAGTCGAGCGCGGCCTTCTCGACCAGGTGGCCCCTGCGGTCCTCGCGGATCGCCGCGACGCAGGGTTCGTCGGCAGCCAGGAGGACCTCGAGACAGTCCGTGGCGGGCACGACGTCGTCGTCGACGAGCCAGATCCGGTCGTGGCCGGCGTCGTACGCCAGCTGCACGCCGAGCCGGAACCCGCCCGCGCCACCGAGGTTCTCCTCGCTGTGCGTGACCTGGAGCGGCAGGTCGGGGTGCTCCCGCCGGGCGGTCAGGATCTCCCGGGTGTGGTCGGTGCTCGCGTTGTCGACGACGAAGACCGCGTCCGGAACCCGGGTCTGGGCCGCCAGCCCATCGAGCATGCGGGTGAGCAGGTCGGCCCGGTTGAAGGTCACGATCACGACCGCCACCGACTCGCTCATCCGGGGTCCCCGTTCGAAGCGGAACGATTTGAGCATTCGAATGGGGTGGTTCTCATGTCAGGAATCTCTCGTGGCCGGTGAAGTCGCCGCGAAGCCCCGCCCGCATGCCCTCGAGACTGAGCCGCAGCCGGGCCGGGTCGCGACGCGTGAAGGAGTAGAACCACAGCGTCTTGGCGACGAACGCGAGCGCGTGCGGCCAGCCGCGGTAGTCGCGCAGGTTGACCAGGTTGTTGCGGGCCATGCAGTAGTGCTTGAGGTCGCTCGGCGTGTGGTTGTAGGTCGTCCTGCCGAACATCATCGGCGTGCCGAGGTCGCCGACCGCCGGGTGCAGCACGCGGGCGTCGGTCACGGTGGCGATCCGGGCGCCCGCCTGCTCGGCCCGGAGGCGGTACTCGTGGTCGTCCCCCCAGATGAAGTACTCCTCGCGGACCAGGCCGATCCGCTGCACGAGGTCCCGGGTGACCAGGACGCCGTTGAACGGGATGACCACCCCCGGGATCACTCCGTCGCGTGCGGCCGCGTGGACCTCCGCCATCCGGTGCACGACCGCGGCACCTCCGGGCAGCCGGATCGGGAACACCAAGCGGTCCTGGTCGTCCTCGTCCACGACGACCGGGCCCCAGAAGTCGTGGTCGCCCGCGTGGGTCAGCAGGGTGCTGAGGCAGTCCGGGTCGGGCAGTCCGTCGTCGTCCATCAGCCAGACCAGGTCAGCGCCCCGCTCGACCGCGAGCCGCAGGCCCTCGTGGAACCCGCCGGCGCCGCCGCGGTTGCGGTCGAGGGTGCGGGCCACCACCGACGGCTCCCCCGCTGCCGCGGCCGACGCTGCCAGCCACTCGTCCGTCCCGTCGGTGGACGCGTTGTCGACGACGACGACCTCGGCGAGCTCCGGCACCTCCTGCAGCGCCTTCACCAGCCTCTGGAGCAGGGCCAGGCGGTTGAAGGTGACCACCACCGCCACGACGCGTGGAGCATCGTGCGCGGGCTGATCGGTCACGGCGAACACCCTACGGCGCGCCGAGTCGGCGCTAGTGCTGGGCTCGAAGGGCCCGAGTCGGCGCCACTGCAACGCACACACATGCCCAGTCGGCGCTACTGCAGCGCACACATCGCCCGAGTCGGCGCAACTGCAACACTCACCATGCTGAGTCGGCGCTAGTGCACGCCTCGCTACCTGCAGACGCGCCGAGTCGACGCTCCAAAACCCTGCAGATGCGCCGACTCGGCGGGTGAAACGGCTGCAGTTGCGCCGACTCGGCTGGATCAGCAGGCGCTGCCGACGTCGTCGGCCTGGTTGGCGGCGTACCCCTCGTTGAGGCTGCCCACCGATCCGCCCGTGACGGCCCGGGGCCTCTTCTTCTCGTGGCTCGGCGGAGGCGCCTCTCCCTCGGCCTTGTCGATCGCGGCCGACACCTTCTCCTGGACCAGGCCGATGTCGGGGTCGCCGGTATTGATCATCGGCGGCACCAGGGAGAGCGAGGCCACCCGCTGGCCTCGTGCCTTGAGCGCCAGATCGATGAAGCGGTCGACCTCGCTCGACGGGATGTTGGTGGAGAGCATCTCCGAGCTCGCCTTGGCGATGCTCTGGAAGTTGCGCAGCGCCACCTGCGGACTGATCTGCTGGAGCATCGCGTTCATCACGCACTTCTGGCGGGCCATCCGGGAGTAGTCGTCGGAGCCCTCCCGCGCCCGGGCGAACCAGAGCGTGTCGTGTCCGTCGAGCCTGCGGACGCCGGGCTGGATGTAGCCGGTGACGTCGCTGCCGAGACCACCGACCGGGATCGGGGCTCGGACCTTCAGGGTGACGCCGCCGACGGCGTCCACCAGATCCTTGAAGCCCTGCAGGTTCACCATCGACCAGTAGCTCACCTTCAGGCCGGTGATCCCCTCGACGCCCATGATCGTGGCGTCGACGCCAGGGTTGTCGGACTTGCCGAAGAGTTCGGCGTGATCCTGGGCCCAGGTGCTGACGCCGTTGAGGTAGCAGCCCTCGCAGTCGAAGCCCTGCGGAAACTGCCGGTCCATGACCGAGCCCTCGGCGAACGGGAACCTCGCCATGTTGCGGGGCAGGCTGATCAGGACCGTCCGGCCGGTCTCGGCGTCGATGCTGGCGACGGTGAGCGAGTCCGGCCGCAGGCCCCACCGCCCGGCGCCGGAGTCGCCGCCGAGCAGGAGGACGTTGTAGCGGCCGTCGGTGGCGTTGGTGACCTGACCGTCCCCGAACATCGTGATCATGAAGTCGCGCTGCACACCCACCAGGTGCGCGCTGAAGAGCAGCGCTCCGGCCACCGAGAGGCTCAGCAGGCCGTTGACGCCCACCACCGCCCGACGGTGCTGGGCCGACAGCGTGAGCGGCTGGCCGATCCGCCAGGCGTCCATGAACAGTGCGGCCCATCCGATGGCGAGTGCCATCAGCACCACCCGCAGGAGGCCGAGGACGCGGGGGTCCGAGACCAGCCAGAAGGCGAACCCGCTCCAGAGCAGCCCCAGTCCGAGCGTCGCGAGCGTCGCGACCACGAGGACGATCCAGGTCCGCATCGCGATACGACCCACCTGGCGGTTACCGGCGACCAGCTGGGCGGAGCCGGGCAGGACCAGGGTCATGAGCATCAGTGCGACGGCGCGGCGGTAACGCACGCGTGCGGCGCGGTCGCCGGCGGTCCGGAGACCGTCGGCGCCGCTGAGCAACCCGGGGGAAGCTGCGGGCGGCCCAGAGGACATGGTGGAGCCTCTCTGCTCGGGGAAGGAAGCAGGGTCGGGGGCAAGTATCACCAGTCACATGCGTCACACGACGTACGACGCGCCGGGTCGCTCCCGCCGCTCCTGTGCGCTCATGCGCGCGGTGCGGCCCGCTTGGGCACACGACAGGCCCGGCGAGGCGGCACGGTAGCGTCAGCCGCATGGCTGACCGTCCCCGCGGAGACGGAGGTCCCCGCGAGGGCACCCCCGAGTACAACTGGCTCTACGGCGACAAGCGCCGCTCCGGGAGCCCGGACGACGCCACCCGGGTGGTGCCCCAGCAGTCGGCCGGCGACGAGACGCGCGTGATGCCCGCGGGGGCACCTCGCCAGCCCCGGACCAGTCGACCGGCCCCCCCGAACATCGCGCCGCCACCGCGGACGCGTTCCGGGTCCTCCTGGCGGTCCCGGCTCCCGAGGCCGCGGCTCAGGTGGCTGTGGATCCTCCTGCTGCTGTGGCTGGTGTTCCTGATCGCGATCCCGATCTGGGCATGGACGACCGTGGAGAGGGTCGACGCCGAGCCGGCCGGCAGCCGCCCCGACGAGCAGCCCGGGACGACGTACCTGGTCGTCGGCAGCGACAAGGCCGACGACCTCACCGCGGAGCAGCGCAAGGTGGTCCGGGCGGGACAGCGCTCGGGCGGCCGCACCGACACCATCATGCTTCTGCACGTCGGCAGCGGACCGAACCTGCTGATGTCGATCCCCCGCGACTCCCTCGTGGACATCCCCGGCCAGGGCACCAACAAGATCAACGCCGCCACCGCGTTCGGCGGCCCGAGGCTGCTGGTCCGTACCGTCGAGCAGAACACCGGAATCCGGGTCGACCACTACATCGAGATCGGCTTCGGCGGCGTGATCAACCTGGTCGACGCGGTCGGCGGCATCGAGATCTGCCCCAAGGCCGCGATGAAGGACCCCGATGCCCGGCTGGACATCAAGGCGGGCTGCCAGGAGGCCGATGGCCTCACTGCCCTCGCCTACTCCCGCTCCCGCAAGACCTACGCCGCGCGCGGCGACATAGACCGGGCTCGGGCCCAGCGCGAGGTGGTGGCGGCCATCGGCCACGAGGCCGTCTCGCCGTGGTCGATCATCAACCCGGTCCGCTACTACCAGCTCAACATGGGCGCCGCCGACGCGATCCGCGTCAGCGAGGGCACCAGCATGTTCTCGGCGGGGCGGTTCGCCTTCGCCATGACCCGGGTCAACGGGGAGGACGGCCTGACCTGCACCGTGCCGATCGCCGACCTCGCGGTGAACTGGGATCCCGAGCGGTCCGAGCAGCTGTTCCAGCACGTCATCGACGACGACACCGACGGCATCGGCAGGCGGCTCTGCACGCCGACCGGGCTGCCCAGGTGAGGGACTGGGAGACCCTGTCCTGGACGGTCGACGACGATGGGGTGGCGACCCTCACCCTGGACCGTCCCGAAGCGTTGAACGCCTTCGACGTCACCATGGCCCGTGAGCTCGAGCAGGCCTTCCTCGACGCTGCCGGCGACGACTCTGTGCGGGCGATCGTGGTCACCGGCGCGGGCCGTGCCTTCTGCGCCGGGATGGACCTCACCGCCTCGGGCAACGTCTTCGGGCTGGACGAGTCGGTGCGCCCCACACCCGACCAGCTGCGCGACCACCTCACCGAGGCGCCGTACCACGACGGGGTGCGCGACACCGGTGGCCGCGTGACGCTGGCCATCCATGCCTGCCCCAAGCCCGTGATCGCGGCGATCAACGGGGCGGCGGTCGGCATCGGCGCCACCATGACCTTGGCCATGGACGTGCGACTGGCCTCGCGCAAGGCCCGGATCGGATTCGTCTTCGGCCGGCTCGGCATCGTCCCCGAGGCCTGCTCGACGTGGTTCCTCCCCCGGATCGTCGGCGTGCAGCAGGCCCTGGAGTGGATCTACGCAGCGGACATCCTCACCGCCGACGAGGCCCTGGCCGGACGGCTGGTGCGCTCGGTGCACGAACCCGACGACCTGCTGGCGGCGGCCCAGGACCTGGCCCGGTCGTTCGTGGTCGGCCGCTCACCGGTGGCGCTCGCCCTGGCGAAGCAGCTGGTCTACCGCAACAGCGCCGCGCCCGAGCCGCTGGAGGCGCACCTGTCGGACTCGCTGGCGATGTACTACACCTCGATCGGCGACGGAAAGGAGGGCGTGGCCGCCTTCCGCGAGAAGCGCGAGCCACAGTTCACCGGCCGGGCCTCCGAGCTGCCCGAGATCTTCTGACCCGTTCTTCTGACCATCGCCCGGTCAGCTCACCACAGCGTGCCGTCGATCTCCTTCGACCGCCCGACGAACGTCGCCACGACCCTCTCCCCCACGGTCACCGTGACGTCGTAGACGCCGTCGCGACCCTGCCGCTCCCGCTCGGTCGCGGTCGCGACGAGCACGTCGCCGTGCCGGGTCGGCGCCAGGAAGCTGATCTCCGCCGAGGCGGCCACCGTGCGCCGGTTGTAGGAGTTGCAGGCGAACGCGAACGCAGAGTCGGCCACCGTGAAGGTGAGGCCACCGTGACCGATGTCGTGGCCGTTCACCATGTCCTCGCGCAGGGTCATCCGGACGGTCGCCTGCCCGGGCCGCACCTCGTCGAGGACGATGCCGAGGGACTGGCTGGTTCGGTCCCCGGCCCACATGACCTCCGCGCTGCGGCGCGCGGTCTCCTCAGGCCCCATGCAGGCAGGCTAGCGACCGACCGCCCTCTCGAGCTCGGCCTTGGTCATCTTCGAGCGGCCCTTGATGTTCTTCTGCTTGGCCTCGTTGTAGAGCTGGTCGCGGGTCCGGCCGCCCGATCCGGAGTGGGACCGCAGGCCGCCGCGTCGCGAGGAGGAGATGTCCTCGGTCGACGTCCGGCTGCTCTCGTCGGCCTCGCCGTGCCGCGCCCGCTCCTTGTTGACCGTGCGGGCGGCGATCTCCTCGGCCACGTCCTCGCTCCGGCCGCGGTCCTCGAGGCCCTCCTTGATGTGGTCGTACTGGCGCTCGCGCTTCTTGCTCCAGGCCTGCTGCGGCATCTCGGCTCCCTTCTCGACGTCCCCGGGGCGTACCCGATCCGGACACCGGACAAACAGGGCATGGCAGGCGAGGAGCCGGGTACGCCCTGCACGTCACCGACGAGACGGAGGAGGCCGACATGGCGAACCTGGCCGGCAAGACGATCGCGTTCCTGGTGGCGCCCGAGGGCGTCGAACAGGTGGAGCTGACCGAGCCGTGGGCGGCGGTCGAGAAGGCAGGCGGCACCCCGCACCTGCTCTCCACCGAGACGGGCAAGGTGCAGGCGTTCAACCACCGGGACCGGGCCGACACGTTCGAGGTGGACGCGGTGGTCGCGGACGCCGATCCCGCGACGTACGACGGGCTGGTGCTGCCCGGAGGAGTGGTGAACCCCGACAAGCTCCGGATGGACGAGGACGCGATGGGCTTCGTCAGGAAGTTCTTCGCCGACGACAAGCCGGTGGCGGCGATCTGCCACGCGGCGTGGGCCCTGGTCGAGGCGGACGTGGTGCGTGGCCGCACCGTGACGTCGTGGCCGAGCCTGCGCACCGACCTGCGCAACGCGGGCGCGGAGTGGGTGGACCGGGAGGTCGTCCGCGACGGCAACCTCGTGACCAGCCGGAAGCCGGACGACCTGCCCGCATTCAACGAAGAGCTCGTGAATCTGCTGACCTGACCCAAGGCGAGGTCCTGCGTGTCAGGATGTCGCCGTGAACGAACCGGACCCCAGCGAGCCCGAACGCGTCTTCCAGACGCTGGCGCGGTTGATCTACAGCGGATCGACCTTCGACGAGATCTACCAGCAGCTCGTGGAGACAGCACCGCGGATCGTGGCGGGTTGCGACCATGCGAGCCTCATGCTGGCCCGCCGCGACGGCTACGAGACCGCCGCGGCCAGTGACGACGTCGCTCGTCGAATCGATGCGATGGAGCGCGAGCTCGGCGAGGGCCCCTGCGTCGACGCGATCGACGACGAGGCCGGCCAGATCGACCCGGACATCACCCGGCACAGCACCTGGCCGCGGCTCGCCGAACGGGTCATCGCCGAGACACCGGTGCGCGGAATGGCCGGCTACCGGATCGTGATCGAGGGCCAGAAGGTCGGTGCCCTCAACCTGTTCTCCGACACCCCGGGCGCGTTCGAGACGGATGGCGCAGACCAGGGAGCCGTGCTCTCCGCCTTCGCGTCCGTGGCCCTGATGTCGATGGCAAACCGGGATCGCGCCGACTCGCTGCGGCGTGGCCTGGAGAGCAACCGCGAAGTGGGCAAGGCGATCGGGCTGCTGATGGCGGCCCACCACATCGGCTCGGACGAGGCCTTCGAGGTTCTCCGCAAGGCCTCCAACGACATGAACATGAAGCTCACCGAGGTCGCCCGCGAGGTCATCGAGAACGCCGAGCGCCGGCCGCACGACGAGTCCTAGCCGCGTCCGGCAGCAGCAGACCTCGCGATGAGCCTGGCGGTGTGCCTGCTGATCGACGACCCCGCCGATGCTGCGGTCCGTCGGCTGTGGAGCCGGCTGGAGGAAGTCGGCGTACCCAGTCTTGCGACGCACACCCACGGGCGGCACGTCCCGCACCTGACGCTGGCCGCCCTCCGTACCTACCGCATTCCCGAGGTCCAGCGGGCCCTCAACGGGCTTGCGGTCGCCGAGCCCGGCGTGCTCCACCTCGACGCCCTGGGCGCGTTCCGCCGCAGTCGGTGCTGGCTGGCCCCAGCCGCGTCGGCTGACCTGGTGACCCGCCAGGAGGCGGTGGTCGAGGCCGCGCTGGGCACCGGCGCCGAGCTGCACCGCCACTACCGGCCGGGCGTGTGGGTGCCGCACCTGACCCTCGCCCCGAGGCTGCACACGACGGACCTTCCTGCGGTCGCCCGGATCGTCTACGACGTCCTGCCGCTGACCGCCACGGTGACCCGGGCCGCGCTGATCGAGACCGCCACCGGGGCCAGGCACCCCCTCGACCACCTGGTCTGAGGCGACCCCGGAAACCCGTTGAACGGCCCCCCGACCGGGGCCAGCGTAGTGTTTTCGGGACCGACGACGTAGCCTGCCAAATCTGCCAGCAACACGGGCAGGACATCCGGGCCGAGCGAGAGCCGGTCGAAGCACGTCGTCAAGGAGCACGATGAAGAAGGACCAGATCGTCCAGTCCATCGCGGACGCCTCGGGGGTGTCCAAGGCCGACGCGGACCGCGTCCTCTCGGCCGTCGTCGACACCATCACCGGCACCGTCGCATCCGGTGAGAAGATCCAGATCCCGGGCCTGGGCACGTTCGAGTCCCGCGACCGGAGCGCCCGCGAGGGCCGCAACCCGCAGACCGGCGAGACCATCCAGATCGCCGCGACCCGGGTTCCCGGCTTCAAGCCGGCCGCGTCGTTCAAGCAGGCGACCGCGGGCAAGTAGCCCTCCGGCATCACCCTGGATCACCGGGCCGCGGTCGCACGCGACCGCGGCCCGGTGTTCGGGCGCCCCCTGCCCACCCCCCTCGCGCTACCGTGATTGGGGTGGGCAGGGCCGATCGCTCCGGAGGTGTCCGACATGACCAGCACCGCACGTCACAGGGCTCGTCGAGCCCGTCGAAATCTCGGCCGGCTCGCTCTGGTGGCCGCTCTCGCCCTGGTCGCCGGGTGCGGCAGCTCAGGTGGCGACCAGGAGCAGCAGTCCGCGGGCGGGGCCTCGGCCGAGGCCTGGGCCGATGACGTCTGCACGACCGTGTCGACCTGGAAGGATGCGATCGAGCACTCGCAGACGATGTTGAGCGACCCGGCAAGCCTGAGCCCCAAGCTCGTCAAGCACGCCCTGAACTTCGCAGCTGACGCCACCAGTGCGTTCATCACCGACCTCGGGAAGCTCGGCGCACCGGACACCGAAGCCGGGCAGGCGGCCGAAGAGCAGCTGACCACGCTGACCGACCAGCTCCAGGAGCAGGCGGACGTCGTGACCCGCACCCTGGACCAGTCGTCGGCCAACCTGCAGGAGCTGCTTGCCCAGCTGTCGGCCGTGTCCGGAGCCCTCTCCACGATGGTCACCGACGCCTCGACCGCCGTCGCCAACATCCGCCAGCTCGACGGCGCCGATGAGCTGGAGAGTGCCTTCAAGGACTCGCCGACCTGCCAGAAGCTGAGCGCCGGCGGCAGCCCCAGTGGTGGCTAGGTTCAGAGCTCGCTCTGGACCCCCGCCAGCAGCTGACGGGCGATGACGATCCGCTGCACCTGATTGGTGCCCTCGTAGATCTGGGTGATCTTGGCGTCGCGCATCATTCGCTCGACCGGGTACTCGCGGGTGTAGCCGTAGCCACCGAGCACCTGCACTGCGTCGGTGGTGACCTCCATGGCCACGTCGGAGGCAAAGCACTTCGCAGCGGCGCCGAAGAACGTCAGGTCCTTGTCGTTGCGCTCGGAGCGACCCGCCGCGGCGTAGGTCATCTGCCTGGCGGCCTCGACCTTCATGCCCATGTCGGCGAGCAGGAACTGGAGCCCCTGGAAGTCGGCGATCGCCTTGCCGAACTGCTGACGCTCCTTGGCATACCCGAGCGCGTGGTCGAGCGCCCCCTGCGCAACGCCGACCGCCTGCGCCGCGATGGTGACGCGGGTGTGGTCGAGCGTCCGCATTGCGGTCTCGAACCCGGTGCCCTCCTCACCGATCATCCGGTCGGCGGGGACGCGGACGTTGTCGAGGTAGACCTCGCGGGTCGGGCTGCCCTTGATCCCCAGCTTCTTCTCCGGCGCCCCGAAGGAGACACCCTCGTCGGACTTCTCGATGACGAATGCCGAGATGCCACGGCTGCGCTTCTCGGGGTCGGTCACCGCCATCACGGTGTAGAACTCGCTCTCCCCGGCGTTGGTGATCCACCGCTTGACGCCGTTGAGAACCCAGTCCTCCCCGTCGCGGACGGCCTTGGCCTTCATCGCGGCCGCGTCGGAGCCCGCGTCGGGCTCGGACAGGCAGTAGGAGAAGCCGCCCTCGCCCCGGGCCAGCTTGCCCAGGTAGTGCTTCTTCAGCTCCTCGGAGCCCGAGAGCATCACGGGCAGGGAGCCGAGCTTGTTGACGGCCGGGATCAGGCTGCTCGCCATGCACGCCCGGGCGACCTCCTCGATGACCAGGACCGTGGCGAGTGCGTCGGCGCCGGCGCCGCCGTACTCCTCGGGGACGTGGGGTGCGTGGAAGTCGGCCGCCTGCAGGGCGTCGGCCGCCTCGCGCGGGTAGCGGGCGTTCTCGTCGACGTCGGCGGCGTACGGCGCCACCTTGGCGTCACAGACCGAACGCACGGCCTCGCGGATGGCCTGGTGCTCCTCGGACAGGGCGAAGAGGGGGAAGCTGCTCATGCCCGGATCGTACTTCCGGAGCTTCGGTCGGCCGTCCGGAAGGTCAGCGGTGGAACACCAGCTCGTGCCGTCCGTCACTGGTGCCCAGCCGGAGCTCATCCTCCGTGATCGACCACGAGACCGTGTCCGCGAGCACCCGCGTGACCCCGCGCTCGACCTCGGCGGCTGCTCCGGCACATGGCAGGAGCGTGACCGCGAACTCTCCGAAGCGGATCGCGTCGCCTTCGACGACGGCAGGCCCGCCGCCGGTGTTGCAGCCGGTGTGGACGGTGAACTCGTCGTCCTCGAAGCGGATGGTGGCGAGCACATCGTCGGGGATGACCATCATGCCGATCGAGTCGCGGTCCCGCTCGCTGATGCCGGTGAGCTTCCAGGGGTCCCGACCAGATCGCCGGCGTCTCCCGGCACTTCCGTCGACACCTCGTCGGCCGGCACGAACAACACCCGGTCCGTGTCCGACCGGACCGCGAGGTCGGTCCCGTCCATCTCGAGCGCCGGTGACGACCCGAAGAAGCGGACCATCCACTCGTCCTGCTTCTGCCGGGTGCCGGGGCAGCCCATCTCCGTCCCACCCAGCGCACCGGTCCGAAGGGTGTCGTCCCAGGTCGCCTGACCGGAGAAGTGGTTGCAGGACGCGGTGAACGAGATCTCGCCGCCGCGCAGGGTCAGCCGGATGGGGGCTGATCCGGCGGGGAAGAGGCGGGCCGGCCCGTTGCCGACGTACTCACCAGCCACGGGATCGGTGGGGTCGCCGAACCCCTGTACGCGCTCCTCCCCGCAACCGGCAAGCGCCGACGAGAGCAGGACCAGACCCGCCAGAGCCAGGCTCGGGTGGGTGCTCATGCCACTCCGACGCGCGCGAGTGCGTTCCGGTTCCCGGGGCTGGTTGACTGAAGGCATGCCCATCAGTGCAGAGGACGCCGCCATGCCCGAGTGGCTCGACGCGGACAACATCCGGTTCCTGCTCGACGACTGTGAGACCTGGGCGGTGGTCGGGCTGTCCGGCAACCCGGACCGGACGGCGTACCGGATCGCCCAGATGCTCCAGGACCGGGGCAAGCGGATCGTGCCGATCCACCCCGAGGCGCCGACGGTGCTGGGCGAGACCGGCTACGCGACGCTCGCCGACGTGCCCTTCCCCGTCGACGTCGTGGACGTGTTCCGTCGCTCCGAGGCGGCCGGGGAGTTCGCGGACCAGGCGGTCGCGGTCGGCGCCCGCGGAGTGTGGTTCCAGCTCGGCGTCGTCGACCACGATGCGTTCCGTCGGACGATCAAGGCCGGGGTGCCGATGGTGATGGACACCTGCCCCGCGATCGAGTGGGGGCGACGCCGTCCGTGACCACACCCGGTCGTGACCTCGTGGTCAGGCCCGGGCCGGGGCTTCCGTCCGGGCTGGTGCTCCCGGCCTCGGAGCTGGTGGAGAGGTTCTCGCGCTCCTCGGGCCCGGGCGGGCAGTCGGTGAACACCGCCGACAGCCGGGTCGAGCTCGAGTACGACGTCGCCGGATCGACCGCCCTGGCGCAGACCCAGCGCGACCGCGCGCTCGCGAACCTCGCAACGCGGCTGGTCGACGGGAAGCTGGTCGTCGATGCCTCGGAGCACCGCTCCCAGCACCGCAACCGGGTGGCCGCCCGCGAGCGCCTCGCTGACCTGCTCAGGACCGCCCTTGCCCCACCTCCCCCGCCGCGCCGACCGACCAGGCCGTCCCGTCGTGCCCGGCAGCGCCGGCTGGACGCCAAGCGCCAGCGCGGCGAGACCAAGTCGTTGCGCGGCCGGGTGAGTGAGGAGTAGGCACCAGACCCATGACCCAGACCTTCGAGGCCCTCACCTACGAGACCCGCGACCGCAAGGCCTACATCACGCTCAACCGGCCCGCCCGCCTCAACGCGATCAACGCGGCGATGGCCGGGGAGATCCCGGCCGCGGTCGCTGCCGCCGACGACGACCCGGACGTCCACGTCATCGTGCTGCAGGGCGCCGGGGACGCGTTCTGCGCCGGCTACGACCTCAAGGTCTTCGCCGAGGAGGGCGACAGCTTCCAACCGCCGGCATGGGACCCGATCAAGGACTACAAGCTGATGAAGTCCAACACCGACGGCTTCTTCACGCTCTGGCGTTCCCTCAAGCCGACCATCGCCAAGGTGCACGGGCATGCGGTGGCCGGCGGCAGCGACATCGCCCTGTCCTGCGACCTCGTGGTGATGGCCGACGACGCCCGCATCGGCTACATGCCGTCCCGGGTCTGGGGGTGTCCGACCACGGCCATGTGGGTCTACCGGCTCGGGGCGGAGCGCGCGAAGCGGATGCTCCTGACCGGCGACACCATCGACGGCTCGACCGCCGCGGACTGGGGACTGGTTGTCGAGTCGGTGCCCGCCGGCACGCTGGACGAGGCCGTCGAACGGCTGGCCGACCGGATCGCCGGCGTACCGATCAACCAGCTGGCGATGCAGAAGCTGATGATCAACCAGGCGTTCGACAACATGGGCCTGCAGGGCACCCAGGTCCTCGCCACGCTCTTCGACGGGATCACCCGCCACTCGCCCGAGGGCCGGTGGTTCCAGGAGTTCGCAGAGACGCACGGCTTCCACGCGGCGGTCCGGTGGCGCGACTCCGGTCGCTGGATCCCCGATGGCGGTGGACCCATCCCCACCGCCGAGGAGCTGTCGGAGGACGGGTGAGGCGCTCACTCAACGTTCGGCGAGTTCCGATCGCCGTACCTGCTCGGCCGCGCGCGCGGAGGTCGACGCGACCAGCCACTCGAGCGGCCCTCGGCGCCGACCGTAGACGTAGAGGCCCCCGATCGTGAGCAGCGCGACCACGTGGAGCGGGAACGACGACGGGGTCTCCTCGGGCAGCACCGCCGGGGTGCGCATCACCACGTGCAGCGTGTACAGCGACAGCGTCATGGTGCCGGCCCCGAAGGCGATCGCCACGGTCCGGCGCCGGCTGGTCGGCACGAGTCCGACGAGCAGCAGCGAGGCACCGATGACGAGGTACGACGTCCCGATCGTGTGGGCGAGGTCGAAGGGAGTCGCACTGTGCGGGGCAACCACCAGCAGCCACTCCCAGCGGCCGCCGGTCGGCGTGGTCCCGAACATCCCGCCGGCGATCTCCTGGAGCAGGTCGGGCCCGGTGGCGGCCGGCGCTCCCGGGGACCCCGCCAGCTCCTCGGCGATCCCCGCCGGGCCGGTCAGCATCCTCGACACCACGAAGGAGACCAGCGCCAGTGCCGCCCCGGTCCCCGTGATCCACCACTGCACGGCGCGCCTCGCCAGATCGAGGCGCCCGAGCGCCATCCCGGCGAGCAGGTAGGCCATCCACGGCACGACCGGGTAGTAGCCGGTGAACATGAGCTCGCTGAGCATCTGCCCGGGATCGGCCAGCTGCTCGAAGGTCGGGCTGGCGAATCCGCGTGGCGGAAGCTCCGGCCGGACGAGCTGCGAGACCACCGGGGCGATGACGACCCAGGCTCCGGCCAGGCCGAACAGCGCCGGGGCCCGGAGGCCGACGAACGGCAGACCGAGCAGGAACAGCAGGCCGTAGTAGGTGAGGATGATCGCCAGCCCGGAGCCCAGGCCGCCGAGGTAGAGCCCGACCAGGGCGATCAGCAGCGCACGGACGGCGATCCCGAGCGACCTGGCCGCGCGCTCGCGGCCGGCGACCGGCTCACGGCGCCCGGTGATGAGGGCCAGCGAAACCCCGGCGAGCACCGCGAACAGCGCCGCCGCACGCCCACCCGCGATCACGTGCGGCAGCGTCAGGTCACCGTCGGTACCGCGGTCGAGCAGCACGTGGGTGGCGACCATGCCCAGGAGCGCCAGGCAGCGGGCCACGTCGAGGCCGACCAGGCGGTCCGTGGCCAGCAGCCTGGTCGACTCTCGGTCCCTCCGGCCCGCCGGCGCCGGGTTCGCTCCGGTCAGAACCCGATCCTGCCCTTGCCGCCGGAGGCGCCGCGCACGGCTTTGCCCTTCTCCTCGGCCTTGTGCCGCAGCTCGGCCTGGAACTCGGTCATCCGCTCCTGCAGCGCCGGGTCGGTCGCGCCCAGGATCCGTACGGCGAGCAGCCCGGCGTTGCGCGCGTTGCCGACCGCGACGGTGGCCACGGGGACGCCGGCGGGCATCTGCACGATCGAGAGCAGCGAGTCCATGCCGTCGAGGTACTTCAGCGGCACCGGTACGCCGATCACGGGCAGCGCCGTGACAGCGGCGAGCATGCCCGGCAGGTGGGCGGCGCCCCCGGCCCCGGCGATGATCACCTGCAACCCGCGGCCGGCGGCCTGCCGGCCGTAGTCGAGCATCTGCTCGGGCATCCGGTGCGCGGAGACGACGTCTGCCTCGTGCGCGATGTCGAACTCCGCCAGCGCCTCCGCGGCGTCCTTCATCACCGGCCAGTCGGAGTCGGAGCCCATCACGATCCCGACGCGGGCATGCGGGTCAGCCATGTCTACTCACTCTCATCTCCGAGGTCACCACGGAACCACGCCGCGGCGTGCCGCGCACGTTCCAGGCAGTCGTCGAGGTCGTCGCCGTAGGCGTTGACGTGCCCCACCTTGCGGCCCGGTCGCAGGTCCTTGCCGTAGAGGTGCACCCGCAGGAACGGGTCACGTGCCAACGCGTGCGGGAACCCGTCGTAGAGCCGGCCGGCCTGCCGCGGCCCGCCCAGGATGTTGACCATCACGGTCCAGGGCGTCCTGCTCGCGGGCGAGCCGAGCGGCAGGTCCATCACGGCGCGGAGGTGGTTCTCGAACTGAGAGGTGACGGCGCCGTCCTGGGTCCAGTGGCCGGTGTTGTGGGGCCGCATCGCCAGCTCGTTGACCAGCACCCTGCCATCCGCGGTCTCGAAGAGCTCGACAGCGAGGACGCCGGTCACGTCGAGGGCACCGGCGATCCGCAGCGCGAGCTCCTGTGCCCGGCTTGCCAGGTCAGGGTCCAGCCCGGGGGCCGGCGCGACCACCTCGTGGCAGATGCCGTCGCGCTGCGTCGACTCCACGATCGGGTACGCCGCTGCCTGGCCGCTCGGCGATCTCGCGACGAGCGCGGACAGCTCACGGCGGAACTCGACCAGCTCCTCCGCGAGGAGCTGGACTCCAGACGCCGTCGCGGCCCGCAGCGGCTCCTCGCACTCCTCTGCGGTCCGCACCACCCAGACACCCTTGCCGTCGTAGCCGCCCCTGGTCCGTTTCAGCACACACGGGAAGCCGAAGGCCTCGACGTCGGGCACGGAACCGACCAGGGCGTTCCGCGGGCAGGGCACGTCCAGCTCCGCGAGCCGGGACCTCATCACCGCCTTGTCCTGGGCGTGGACCAGCGCCTCCGGACCGGGACGCACGGCGAGGCCGGACCCCGCGAGCGCGTGGAGGTGCTCGGTGGGCACGTGCTCGTGGTCGAAGGTCACCACGGCACAGCCGTCGGTCGCCCTCACCAGGGTGTCGAGGTCGCGGTAGTCGCCCACGAGGTGGTCGGGGATGACCTGGGCGGCGGAGACACCCTCGCCCTCGGCGAGCAGCCGCAGCGGCAGCCCCAGGGCGATCGCCGGCTGCGCCATCATCCGGGCCAGCTGCCCGCCGCCGATGACGGCGAGGGTCGGTGCGGGCGCGGTCACACCGAAAGGCTAGTGGCTGCGCCCGTTGGTCTCGAAGCGCAGTCCCTTGCCCCTGATCGTGGTGATCAGGGTGGGCCGCCGGGTGTCGTCACCGAGCTTGCGGCGGACCCAGCCCAGGTGCACGTCGATCGTCTTGGAGGAGGTCCAGAAGTTGGTGTGCCAGACGGTCCGCATGAGCTCATCGCGGGTCACGATGTCGCCGGCACGGGACATCAGCGCCTCGACGAGATCGAACTCCTTGCGCGACAGGACGATCTCGCGCCCACCGCGCCACGCCCGGCGCGTCTCCGGGTCGAGCTCGACATCCTGTACTCGGAACATCTGCCAACGGTAGGAATCAGGGCATCACCTTTACGTAAAATGCCCGAACCTTGCACAAACGTTGGAATTGACGCCGAGACGTTTACGAAACGCGGTCCGGCTAGTGCCGCCGTACGGCGACCGGCTCCACCAGCCCGAACCCCCGGACCGGGCGAGCCGGCAGCAGCCGCGTCTCGAACTGGTCGTTCGGCAGCAGCGCGGCGGTCTCTGCGTCGACGATGATCCGGTTGCGGCGCGCCACGGCGGTCATCCGGGCGGCCATGTTGACCGGCGGGCCGAACACGTCGCCCAGCCGCATCACCACCGACCCACTGGCCAGACCGACCCTGACATCGGGCATCCGCGAGTCCCGGCCGATCACGTTGATGATCCCCTCCGCGGTGTCGTAGGCGCGGATCGGGTTGCCGTTGACGAACAGCACCGAGTCGCCGATGCTCTTGATCACCCGACCGCGCTTCGAGGCCACCACATCGGCGCACCGGGACTCGAACAGCTCCACGATGTCACCGATCCGCGCCTGCCCGACCTGGTTGGAGAGGGCCGTGAAGCCGACGATGTCGACGAAGCCGATCGTGACGTGCGCGGTGTGCAGGTCCTCCTCGTTGGCCCCGAGCTCCTCGACCCTGGCCACCGCGGCGGCCAGGTGCCGGCGCCAGACATAGATGAGGAGACTCTCGAACGCCGGGTTGATCTCGTGCAGCATCCGCAGCGCAGACCCGCTGCGACTGCCGGTGGCCTCGTCCCCCGACTCCAGCTCCTCGACCCGGTGCGCCAGGGTCCCGACCTCCCAGTCTGAGAGCCGGGCCATCGTCTGCCCCACCGCGCGGGTGAGGTTGACCGCCGTGTCGAAGTCGATGACGCCGGTCTCCACGATCTCGTTGAGCTGCGAGACCGCTTCCGCGTCCGCCTTGGTGAAGGCGATCTCCAGACCGTGCTCGGGGAAGCCCAGGGCCCGCCAGAGCCGGCGCAGCTGGTCGACGGTCACACCGGTCTCGTCGGCCACCTCGAGGGCGTTGAACACCCGCTCCTCGCCCAGGATCGCGCGCTCGAGCCGATCCCGTGCGGACTCCGCCTCAGGTTCCATCGTCGCTGCGGTGCCCCGACAGCCGGTGGAGCTCATCGGCCACCTGGAGCTGCACTTCCTCGACCCGTGGCACGTCCTCGAGCTCGACCCGTCCCTGCTCGCTGGCATCGGAGACCACGAGGGTGCCGCAACCGAAGATCCGGTCGAGAACCCCGATCTCGAAGTCGACGCCGCTGATCCGGTTCAGCGGGATGGTGCGCCCCTCCTTGGCGATCAGCCCCGACCGCTTGATGAACCGGCGGTTGGTGAAGGTGTAGGACGTGGTGGCCCAGTCGATCACCGGCCGGACGACCCACCACACGATCACGACCGCGGCGACGACCCAGACCCCGATGTGCATCACGTCGGCCGCGCCGCCGCTCCCGCTCCGCTGCGCGAACGCCGCGACCCCCAGGGTCAACACCAGGATCAGGACCGGCAGCAACAACACCTTGGGGTGGGTGCGGGTCGACACGACGACGTGCTCGCCGGGGTTGAGCAGCTTTTCGGAGAAGGCCACAGCACGATCATGGCACTGATCGGGTCATCCGACTCGCCGGACGTGGACCACGTCCCCGGCCCCGACTGCGAAGTCGTCCACGACCAGCCGGCCCCCGTCGTCGATGCCCCGCGCCGTCCCGGTGCGGACCTCGCCTCCCGGCAGCTCCACGCGCACTTCGCGGCCGATGGTCACGCACGCCTCGGTGTACGCCGCCCGCAGGGCCGAGGTGCCCGCGTCGGCCTGCCACGCGTCGTACTCGTCCATCAAGCGTCCGAGGACCCGGGTCAGCAGCTCGCCGCGGTCGGGGGCAGAGCCGGTGGCCAGCGCGATCGACGTCGCCGTCTCCACGGGGAGCTCGGCCTCGGTGGTGCTGACGTTGAGGCCGATGCCGAGGACGGCCGCAGGACCCTCGCGGGTGTCGACCCGCTCCATCAGGATGCCGGCGACCTTGCGCTCGCCGACCAGCACGTCGTTGGGCCACTTCAGCCCGGCCGGCACCTCGGCCTCCCGCAGCGCGGTCGCCAGGGCGTGGCCGGCCAGCAGCGGGAGCCAGGGCCACTCCGCCGCCGGCACCCGAGGGCGCAACAGCACCGAGAAGGTCAGCGCCGCCCGCGCAGGGGCCTCCCAGACCCGGTCCAGGCGACCGCGTCCGGCCGTCTGGTGCTCGGCCACCACCACCAGTCCGTGCGGCGCCCCCTCACGTGCGCGGTCGGCGACGACCGCGTTGGTGGAGGGGGTCGAGTCGACGATCTCCAGGTGCAGGCCTCGGCCCAGCGGTCGACCGAGCGCAGCGAGCCGCTCGGGGTCGAGAGGCGGGCGGGGGTCGGCTGTGGCCGTCACGGGCACTAGATTGGCCGACGAGCAACGAGGAGGCCAGTTGAGTCCAGCAGATTCCAGCGCGGCGGAGCAGGTCGAGGGCACCGAGGTTCCCGACGACATCGACATCCACACGACTGCGGGCAAGCTCGAGGACCTCGACCGCCGGCTCGACGAGGCGGTCCACGCCGGCTCGGCCAAGGCCGTCGAGAAGCAGCACGCCAAGGGCCGCAAGACCGCCCGGGAGCGGATCGAGCTCCTCTTCGACGAGGGATCCTTCGTCGAGCTCGACGAGCTCGCCCGCCATCGGTCGACCGCGTTCGGCCTGGCGAAGAGGCGCCCCTACGGCGACGGGGTGATCACCGGCTACGGCACCATCGACGGCCGCCAGGTGTGCGTGTTCTCCCAGGACTTCACCGTGTTCGGCGGCTCCCTGGGCGAGGTCTACGGCGAGAAGATCACCAAGGTGATGGACCTCGCCATCAAGACCGGCTGCCCGATCATCGGCATCAACGAGGGTGCCGGGGCGCGGATCCAGGAGGGCGTGGTCTCGCTCGGGCTCTACGGCGAGATCTTCCGGCGCAACGTCCACGCCAGCGGCGTGATCCCCCAGATCTCGATGATCATGGGCTCCTGCGCGGGCGGGCACGTCTACTCCCCCGCCGTCACCGACTTCACGGTGATGGTCGACGGCAGCTCCAACATGTTCATCACCGGTCCCGACGTGATCAAGACCGTCACCGGTGAGGACGTGACGATGGAGGAGCTGGGCGGCGCCCGGACCCACAACACGAAGTCCGGCAACGCCCACTACATGGGGCACGACGAGGACGACGCGATCGAGTACGTCAAGACGCTGCTCTCGTTCCTCCCCCAGAACAACCTCGACGAGGCGCCGTCGTACGACGAGGAGGCGGACCTGGAGTTCTCCGACCTCGACCGCACTCTCGACGCGATCATCCCGGACTCACCGAACCAGCCCTACGACATGCACGACGTCATCACCGCTGTCGTGGACGACGAGGACTTCCTCGAGGTGATGGCGCTGTTCGCGCCCAACATCGTCGTCGGCTTCGGCCGGGTCGAGGGCTCGCCGGTCGGGGTCGTCGCCAACCAGCCGATGCAGTTCGCCGGCACCCTCGACATCGACGCGTCCGAGAAGGCCGCCCGCTTCGTGCGCACCTGCGACGCGTTCAACATCCCGGTGCTCACCTTCGTCGACGTGCCCGGCTTCCTCCCGGGCACCGACCAGGAGTGGAACGGCATCATTCGCCGCGGCGCCAAGCTCATCTACGCCTACGCCGAGGCCACCGTCCCGCTGGTCACGGTCATCACCCGCAAGGCCTACGGCGGTGCCTACGACGTGATGGGCTCCAAGCACCTCGGGGCGGACATCAACCTGGCCTGGCCGACCGCGCAGATCGCGGTCATGGGTGCCCAGGGTGCGGTCAACATCCTCTACCGGTCCGAGCTCGCCGACGCGAAGGATCCCGACGCGAAGCGAGCCGAGCTGATCACGGAGTATGAGGACCACCTCGCCAACCCCTACGTCGCAGCCGAGCGCGGCTACGTCGACGCCGTGATCTCCCCACACGAGACCCGGGTCGAGGTGGTCCGGGCGCTGCGGCTCCTCCGCTCCAAGCGCGAGGTCCTGCCGGCCAAGAAGCACGGGAACATCCCCCTGTGAGCGGGGGCGCGGAGCGTCCCCCGAGCAGGGGGATCAGGAGCCGACCCGTCGGTAGTTCTCCGGAGGAGCGGAGCGGGGGAGGAAACTAGCGACGTGTCGGCGACCCCACCCACGAACCAGTCACCGGACAGCGGACCGGAACCCAAGGGGGTTTCGGACAGCCCACCGCTGCTGAAGATCGTCACCCCGGACGCGACGCCGGAGGAGATCGCGGCTCTGGTCGCGGTCTTCGCCGCGCTCGGCTCGGGGGAGGAGCAGCCGCCCCGCCGCACGCCCGAGTGGTCCGCCCACCACCGCAAGGTGCGGAGGACCCACCCGCACGGCCCCGGCGGCTGGCGCTCGAGCGGGCTGCCGAGGTAAAGACGTCCGGACGTCATCCGGGTCGCGGGCAGCGCCCTCGAGGCGCTGGATCGAGGGCGATCAGAGTCGTCTCGTGGTGAACAGGGTGGTCCCGTGGACCGCGTCCACTTCCTTCCGCTCGGTCTCGGTGAACCCAACCTTGGCCAGCACCCGGCGAGACGCGGTGTTCCAGTCCCAGACCGTGGCCCACAGACGTGTGTACCCGGATGATCTCGCCCAGTCGATGACCGCCGACGACGCTTCAGTCGCGTACCCCTGGCGCCAGACCCGGCGTAGAAGCTCGAAGGCAAGCTCCGGTTCCCCGTCCGACCCTCGTCCGCTGTCGACCAGCCCGCAGTAGCCGATGACGTCACGAGCGGCCTTCCGCTCGACCGCCAGCAACCCGATCGACGATGGCTGGTTCGTGCGGATCCACTCCTCGAGGTCTGCGACCGTGGGGCGTCCGTTCGCATCGATCCGGCGGTGCGGCGGCACTCGTGGGTCACGTTCGATCCACAGCTGACGATGGACGACCGCTTCGACTACCCGCCAGGGTCTGAGCAGCAGGCGATCCGTCTCCAGGAGGAGCTCAGGGCCCGGAGCTGCTCCGCCTGCCATGACAGCAACCGTCTCACGGGCAAACTCGCTGTCATGCCGCGAGCCGCGACCATACGCTGCGCGAGTGAAGGTCAGCTTCATCAAGTCGGGAGTGCACCGGTACGGCGTGAACGTCGAGCGCGACTGCGCGACGAACCTGCAGATGCACCCGGCGCCCGGTTACGACGACTGGCTTCCCCACGACATGGTGCACTTCCTGGTGGAGAGGGAAGCCGGCCTCGAGGACGGCATCTTCGGGCAGCTGGCGGCCGGGGGTGACGCCCACACCTTCGTACCGACGGAGCAACAGCGCACGAGGCGGTGGGCGCGACGGACCGAACGCCGCAATCGAACCACGGGGAGTGATGTCGCCCGATCCGAGGAGCTTGCGTTCGCCGCGCTCGTCACCTGGAAGTCTCGCGCCTCCGGGCACCGCCCCACGCAACCGTTCGCTCCGGAGACGATGATCGCGGTCGAAGCCCTGCTGCCTGCTCTGGACGAGGCCGCACACGACTGGCACGCCCTGACGGTCGGCGGGTCCTTGACCCTCGATTGGCCGTGGCCGGAACGGGCGTCGAGGTCATGACCTCTTGGCAGGACGTCGAGCGCGCGGAGCCGGAGTTCGCACAGCGCGTGCGCGGGCTGTTCGACGCGCACCGGCACAAGACGATCGCCACCCTGCGAGCCGACGGATCTCCCCGGATCTCCGGGATCGAGGCGGCATTCGAGGCCGGACAACTGACGTTCGGCTCGATGCCGAACGCACGCAAGGGCGCGGATCTGCGTCGCGATCCGCGGTTCGCGCTGCACAGCGCCACGGTTGACCCGGTCGAGGGATCCGAGGCGCACTGGCCGGGCGAGGGCAAGATCTCCGGCCGTGCTTTCACTGCCGAGACGACCACGGACGCCACCGAAGGAGAACGCTTCTACGCCGACATCCTCGAAGTCGTGCACACCCACCTCAACGTCGAGGCCACGATGCTCGTCGTCGAGTGGTGGACGCCCACCCACGGGCTGCGCAGGATCGAGAGGGAGTAGCCCGTTGGCTCCCTGCGGCTATGCCGGCGGCTTCACCGCGAGGACCGGACATGGGGCGTCGAGCAGGACCTGCTGCGCAACGCTGCCCATGATCATCTTGCCGACCGGGCTCCGGTGCCGGATGCCGATCACGAGGACCTGGGCCCCGGTGTCCTCGACCACCCGCAGCATCTCGTCGGCGATGTCGGCGCCCATCGCCTGGCGCACCTCGTGCCCGACGTCGAGGCCGGCGAGCCGTGTCTCGAGCTCGGCCAGCCCCTCCTCGCCGACGTAGCGGCGGTCGACGAGGGCGTCGCCCTTGGTCGCGTTGACCACGACCAGTCCGGCGCCGCGGCGCTGTGCCTCCTCGATGCCCGCGGCCAGCGCGGCCTCGCCGTACTTGTCGGGGATGTAGCCGACGACGACGGTCATCGGACCACCTCCTTCTCCTCGAGGGGCTCCGCCGGGCTCCGGAACCGGCGGAGAACGACCGGCGCCACCAGGATCACGACGATCAGCAGGTAGCAGAAGATCGCGAGCGGCTCGTTGAAGAGACCGCTGATCTCGCCCCCGGAGAGGTCGAGGGCTTCGCGGAGCTTGACCTCCATCAGCGGACCGAGGATCACGCCGAGGATGAGCGGCAGGACAGGGATGCCGAACCGCCGGATGACGAAACCGAGCAGGCCGAAGGCCAGCAGCAGGGCCAGGTCGAACGGGTCCTGGTTGACGCTGTAGGCACCCAGGGACGCGAAGAACAGGATGCCGGCGTAGAGCTGCGGCCGCGGGATCCTCAGCAACCGGGCCCACAGCGGTGCCAGCGGCAGGTTGATCACCAGCAGCAGGGTGTTGCCGATCAGCAGGCTCGCCAGCAGCGTCCAGACAAGGTCGGGCTGGTCGGTCATCAGGGTCGGACCCGGCACGATGCCGTACGACGTGAGCGCGGCCAGCAGGATCGAGGCGGTCGCAGTCACCGGCAGGCCGAGCGCCAGCAGCGGGACGAACATCCCGGCCGCGCTGGCGTTGTTGGCCGCCTCGGGGCCGGCCACCCCCTCGATGGCCCCTTGGCCGAACTCGTCCGCGTCGCCCCGGCGCCCCGCGAGCTTGCGCTCGGTGATGTAGGAAAGGAACGTCGGCGTCTCGGCCCCACCGGCCGGCACGGCGCCGAACGGGAAGCCCAACGCGGTGCCCCGCAGCCACGGACCCCAGGACCGCTGCCAGTCGTCGCGCCCCATGAACGGCCGGCCCACGGGGATCACGTCCACAGGCATGCGACGCAGATGGGCCGCGGTCCAGAGCGCCTCGCCCACCGCGAACACGCCCACGGCGACCACCACGATGCCGATCCCGTCGGCCAGCTCGAGCGAGCCGCCGGTGAGCCGGGCCTGGCCGGTGGAGAGGTCCAGTCCGACCAACCCGATGGTCAGACCCATGAACAGGCCGATGAAACCGCGGAGTCGCGACGCACCGAGCACGCTGCTGACGAGCACCATCGCGAGCAGCATGATCGCGAAGTACGACGGCGCGCCGATCTTCACCGCCTGGTCCGCGAGCGTGGGGGTGAAGAACGCGACCAGGAGCGTGCCGATGGTGCCGGCGATGAAGGACCCGATCGCCGCCGTCGCCAGAGCCTGCGCGGCCCGGCCGCGCTTGGCCATCTTGTTGCCCTCGATCGCCGTCATGACCGACGCGGACTCACCGGGGGTGTTGAGGAGGATCGAGGTGGTGGAGCCGCCGTACATGCCGCCGTAGTAGATGCCGGCGAAGATGATCATCGACTGGGTCACGTCGAGCCCGTAGGTGATCGGCAGCAGCAGCGCCACCGCCATCGCCGGCCCGATGCCGGGCAGCACGCCCACGAAGGTGCCGAGCAGCACGCCGATCGCCGCATAGGCGAGGTTCTCGAGCGTGAGCGCGCTCTGGAGGCCTTCGGCGAGGAGGTTGAGGGTGTCCACGACGGCCTCAGAGGATCCCGTCGAGGATGCCGGGGGTGAGCGGCACGCCCAGCGCGTAGAAGAAGTACCAGCCGCCGACTGCGAGCACCGCCCCGACCAGCACGTCGCGCAGCGGGGTGCGACTACCCAGTGCCCACGCCGAGCCGGCGAAGAGGAGCGCGCCGGTGATTGCCCAGCCGAGGACGTTCACCAGCAGCAGGTTGAGGACGAAGATGCCGACCAGCTTGCCGACCGTGAGCCAGTCGGGAGGGGTTGTCAGGTCGATGTCCTCACCGGCCTCCGCCTGCGCCACGTCACCACGTGCGGTGGCGACCGTGAGCAGCACCGCGAGCACGATCATCCCGGCGCCGATCAGGTAGGGAAAGACCCGTGGCCCGACCGGGTCGCCGAACCCGACATTGAGCCCACGCGCGTCGATGATCGTGTAGACCCCGACCACGAGAAGTGCCGCCGCCAGGAGGTACTGGCTCTTGTCGACCGACGGCGCCTGTCGCGTGGCGGTGTCGCTCACAGCAGCCCGAGTTCCTGGAGCGTCCCCGACACGCGGGCGTCCTGCTCGTCGATGAACGTCGCGAACTCGTCGCCGGTCTTGAAGTCGTCGGTCCAGCCGTTCTCGTCCAGCGCCTCCTGCCAGCCCTCGCTGTCGTGCATCTCCTCGAGGTACCCGATCAGCTCGTCCTTGCGCTGCTGGCTGATCCCGGGCGGCGCCAGCACCCCGCGCCAGTTGAGGAACTCCAGGTCGATGTCCTCCTCGGTCAGCGTCGGCACGTCCGCGAACGGCCCGTCGGGATAGCGATCCTTCGCCCGAGACGGCGAGCACCCGCAGCTCGCCCGACTCGACCTGGCCCACGAACTCGGCGAGTCCGGAGAAACCGACGTCGATCTTCTTTCCCAGGAGCGCGCTGGTGAGCGGGCCACCGCCGTCGTAGGTGATGTAGTTGACGTCATTGGGGTCGATGCCGAGCGCATCGGCCAGCTCCATGGGGAACAGGTGGTCCGGTCCGCCGGGAGACGAGCCGCCGCCCACGGAGATCGAGCCGGGATCGGCCTTCCACGCCTCAGCCAGATCGTCGATCGTCCGGAACGGGGAGTCACCGGGCACCAGCACCGCCTCGGGCTCGCTCATCAGCTGGGCGAGCGGGGTCGCGTCCTGGAGGGTGTACTCGCTGGCGAAGGAGTAGGTCGACCCCACGACCCCGAGCCCGACGGTCATCATCGTCTGCTCGTCACCCGCGCGCCCGACGAGCGAGGTCATGGCACCGGCACCCCCGGCGCCGACCACGTTGTCGACGGTGAACGAGCCGCCCGTGATGTCTGCGTCCTCCATCACCGCGACGGCCGCGCGCCCGGTCTGGTCGTAGCCGCCGCCCGGGCTGTTGGGGATGATCATCAGCAGGTCGCGGCTGTCGTCGCCGCGGGTGACGCCGCACCCGAGCGTCGCACTCGCCAGGAGGACGAGCACGACGATCAACCTGGTCCCCGAGGCACGTCGCATTGCCACCATCGTGCCGGTGCGCGTCCTGACTGTCGAGGAGAACGACCCCCTTGTCGAGCATGAGCTGGACGTGGTCGGGTTGAGGGGTGCAGGGCGCCATCACCGACGTCGCCGGGATCCGGGTCGGCCAGACCGAACGCGTGGGCGACGACTGGCTGACCGGCACCACCGTCGTCCTCGCCCCGCCCGAGGGTGCCGTGGCGGGCGTCGACGTCCGCGGGGGCGGCCCCGGGACCCGCGAGACCGACCTGCTCGACCCGCGCAACCTCGTGGAGCGGGTCCACGCCGTCGTCCTGAGCGGCGGCTCCGCCCTCGGGCTCGCGGCCGCCGACGGGGTGGCGCAGCGCCTGCTGCGCGACGGCATCGGGTATCTGGTGGGCGGGCCCGGTCAGGTCGTGCCGATCGTGCCCGGCGCGGTGATCTTCGACCTGGGGCGGGGCGGGAACTTCGTCAACCACCCGGACGCCGGGTTCGGCGAGGCGGCCTACGACGCAGCCGGCACCCACGTCGAGGAAGGCAACCACGGAGCGGGCGCGGGCGCCCGGGCCGGAGGCCTCAAGGGTGGGGTCGGCACCGCGAGCGCCACCCTCCCGGACGGTACGACGGTCGGGGCCCTGGTCGTGGCGAACCCGGCCGGGTCGTGCGTCGACCCGTCGACCGGGGAGCTGTGGGCCGCCCGGCACTGCCTCCACGGCGACCTCCCCACCCTGCGCCGGCCGGCCGAGGCCGAGCTGCTGGCGGCCAAGGTCGAGGCCGCCGCCCAGGACGAGCTACGGCGACCGCCACTGGCGACCACGCTGGCGGTGATCGCGACCGACGCCACCCTGACCAAGTCCCAGTGCGCCAAGGTCAGCGGCCTCGGCCACGACGGGCTGGCTCGCGCGATCAACCCCGTGCACACGATGTTCGACGGCGACACCGTGTTCACGCTCGCCACCTGCACGGGCGAGGCACCCGACCCGTTCGCCTTCCACGCGCTGCTCGACACCGCGGGCACCTGCGTCACCCGCGCCGTCGCCCGCGCGATGCTCGCCGCCGAGTCCACCCACGGGCTGCGTGCCTACCGCGACGCCTTCCCGTCGGCCTTCGCCTAGGGTGAACGCATGACCGGACTCGTCCTCGGACCCCTGCTTCGCCACGTCGACGAGACCAGCGCCTGCGTGTGGGTGGAGACCGACGGACCCGGCCTCGTGACGCTGGATGCCGGCGACCACCAGGCGGAGTCGCGCACCTTCCGGGTGCACGACCACCACTACGCCCTGGTCTGCGTCGATGGCCTGTCGCCGGGCACCAAGACCCCCTACACGGTGAGCGTCGACGGCGACCAGGTGTGGCCGGAGGCGGACTCGCCGTACCCACCGTCGCTGATCCCGACGCTCGACAACGCCAAGCCGCTCCGGCTGGCCTTCGGCTCGTGCCGCACCTCGGTCACCCACGACGAGGCGGGCAACAAGCTGCACGGCGTGGACGCCCTGCGCGCCTACGCGCTGCGGATGGCCGGGGTCACCGACCCGGCCGCGGAGGACGACCCCGATCCCGGCGACCAGGCTCGCTGGCCGGACCTGGTGCTGTTCCTGGGAGACCAGGTCTACGCCGACGAGACCACCGCCGAGATGCAGGAGTTCATCGAGTCGCGGCGAGACATCGACGAGCCTCCCGGCACCGAGCTCAAGGACTGGGAGGAGTACGCCCACCTCTACAAGCTGGCCTGGTCGGACCCCGCGAACCGGTGGCTGCTCTCGACCGTGCCCAGCGCGATGATCTTCGACGACCACGACATCCGGGACGACTGGAACACCTCACTCGCCTGGAAGAAGGAGATGGAGGCCACCGAGTGGTGGCACGGCCGGATCGTCGCCGGGCTCGGGTCCTACTGGGTCTACCAGCACCTCGGCAACATGACCCCGGACGAGCGGGCCGAGGACGAGAACTGGCGGGCGATTCAAGATCACTACAGCCAGGACCACGGCGACGACGACGAGTACGACGCCTCCGACCTGCTCGACGCGTTCGCGGAGCGGGCGGACCAGAAGCCCGAGACCTACCGCTGGAGCTTTGCCCGCGAGTTCGGCGACCAGGCCCGGCTCGTCGTGGTGGACTCCCGCGCCGCCAGGGTGCTGGAGCCCGAGCATCGTTCGATGCTCGACGACAACGAGATGGACTGGCTCGACCAGCAGATGCGCGGCGATGTCGACCACGTGCTCATCGGCACCTCTCTGCCCTTCCTGCTCGGCCCGGGGCTGCACCATGCCGAGGCCTTCGGGGAAGCTCTCGCGGAGGGTGCGTGGGGCCCGCGCGCGAAGAAGGTCGGCGAAGGCCTGCGGCAGGGGGCCGACCTCGAGCACTGGGCGGCGTTCCAGGACGGCTTCCAGAAGGTGTCGGAGATGACGCTCGAGGTGGCCCGCGGCCGCCGCGGACACCCGCCGGGGACGATCACCTTCCTGTCCGGCGACGTTCACCACAGCTTCGTCAACGAGGCCCGACCCACCCCGGAGGAGTTCCAGGAGCGGGGGCCGATCCACAGCCGCGTCATCCAGGCCGTGTGCTCGCCGATCCGCAATCCGATGCCCCGGCGGCTGCGGTTCCTGGTGGCGGTGCTGGCCTACGGCGTCGCCGGGCCGCTGGGACGCGTCGTGGCACGCTCCGCCAAGGTCCCGGACGCGCCGCTCAAGTGGCGCTTTCTCAAGGGCCCGTGGTTCGACAACAACCTCGCCACCCTGGAGGTCAACGGCCGCGGACTCCGACTGTGGTGGGCGACCGGCGTGGTGGAGGGCGGCCAACACGACCGTCCTCGGCTCTCGCGGGTGTCCGAGCTGACCATCGACTGAGCCAATACCCTCTCCGGGTGCGACTCGTACTGGCTTCCGCCTCCCCTGCCCGCCTCGCGACCCTCCGCAGCGCCGGCATCGAGCCGGTGGTGATCGTCTCCGGGGTCGACGAGAGCCAGGTGGCGGGACTTCCCCCGGCCGAGCTCGCCCTGCAGCTCGCCGAGCTCAAGTGCACGGCCGTTGCCGGCCGGGAGGATCTCCCGGACGACGCCCTCGTCCTGGGTTGCGACTCGGTCCTCGAGCTCGACGGGCAGGCGCTGGGCAAGCCCGAGGACGCCGATGACGCCGCCAGCCGATGGCGGAGGATGCGCGGTCGCACCGGGGTGCTGCACACCGGCCACAGCCTGCGTGACACTGCGTCCGGACGGGTCGCGGCGGCCACGGCCTCGACCACCGTCCACTTCGCCGATGTCAGCGACGAGGAGATCGCGGCGTACGTCGCCACCGGCGAGCCGCTGTCGGTGGCCGGGGCGTTCACCGTCGACGGGAGGGGCGGAGCGTTCGTGACCGGGATCGAGGGCGACCACCACAACGTGGTGGGCCTCAGCCTCCCACTGGTCCGCGAGCTGACGGCGGAACTGGGTCGGTCGTGGACCGATCTGTGGGCTTCGTGAACCGGTCGGGGTGCATGAAGACCAGCTCCCGGAACAGGAAGAACCTCGCGGTGTTGGCCATCAGCAGGCCCACGACGTTGGCGGAGATGTTGTCGGAGATCGGGTCGTCGACGCCGATCAGGTTGCGGCTGATCCACAGGCAGGCCATCGGGATCAGCATGGTCGCCAGATTGATCAGGACGAAGGCGATCACACCCCCGTCGGGATGGTTGGTCTCGCGCTCGCGGAAGGCCCAGCCCTTGGTGCCGCTGAAGCTGATCGTCATACCGACGAGGTTGGCGATCAGGTAGGCCAGCTCCGGCTGGTCGTTGAGCAGGGCGAAGTTGGCGGTGTTGAAGCCGTGCACCAGGAAGTTGAAGAGGATCAGCGCGACGATCGTCGCCAGCAGCCCGACGGCGAGGAACCGTCCGACCTCGCCTGCGAACCGCTCCCAGCGCTCACCCATGTCAAGAAGGCTAACTGGCGCGTCCACGGTTTTCGGGCATACCTCAATCCTGGGACGGACCCAGGACCCACCGTTCACCTGCCGGCCGCCCGCCAGAAGCCGACGCTACCTTGGTCGTCATCTTCGACCTGACCCTGCGCCGAACCGACCGGCACCGGCCCTTCGCGCTCGTCGCGCCGGGCTTCGTCGCCGCCGATGTGGGCACCCTGGCTCCCGGGTCGCCCGGGGCCGGGGGCCTCATCCTCCATGACCGCGGACCGGAGGCGCCGTTCGCCGCCGTCGAGGCAACGCTTCCCGCTGCCCAGGGGAGCATCGCGCTCGGTCTCGGCACCGAGGCGGGTGACCACGTCCTCGTCCGGTGGAGAGCCGAAACCTCACGCATCACCCTCGAGGTCCGCACCGACGGTCGAACGCGGGTCCTGCGCCGCCGGAAGGTCGGGTTGCGCGGGGGCGCCTCCCTGGCCTTCGCGCTGTGCGAGAACCGGGTCACGGCCCTGGTCGACACCGGCGAGGGGTGGCGGCCGGTGCTCACCGAGCGCGACAAGGTCTCAGCCCTGGTCGACCTCCGCCGCGAGGCGACCCTTTCCGGGTTTCGCTACGCCTGGGGCACCACGGGTGCCACGGCGTCCGGCGTGCGGGCCGGGCTGTTCGGCATGACCGGCCTCCGGGATCCGCACCTCGTGCAGCACGCCGACGGTTCGCCGTACGAGCGGGACGGACGACGGTTCCTCACCTGGACCTGCGCCGGGCTGGGGTTCTTCCAGCAGGCGCACTGGACGGCGTGGTCCTTCGACCCCGCCTCACCTCGGGACATGCGGCTGGAGTCGCAGCTGTTCAGCCGGCGCGAGGGGCTGGTGCTGGGCGACCACGCCGGGCACCTCGTCCGGCACCGCGACCGGTGGCTGGTCGCGACGAGCTCGTGGGGTGACTTCGCCCCTGGCAGCATCCACGTGCGGCACGCCGAGACCAGCGCCGACCTGCTCTCCGGTGTGCACGTGATCGACACCGAGCCCGCGCAGCTGCCGACCGAACACTGCACGTGGGACCCCTCCCTGCTCCTTCACGACGGGAGCTGGCGGGTGGCGTTCGTCGAGAGCCCGTCCCAGGAACCCTTCGCCTTCCATCCCGCCCTTGCGCGCGGCCCCGAGGGATCCGGCGTCCGGGAACCCGGCTGCCCGTGGACAGACGACCTCGAGCTCGTAGCCGCCGCCGACGACCTGACCCAGTGCGAGGGTCCGATCTTCACTCAGGTCGGCTCCGAGACCTGGCTGCTGGCCAGCGACAAGGTGGGACAGAACTACCCGGTCTTCGACCTCGACGGGCAGCGCCGGGGACGGCTGGATGCCCCGTACCCACGAACATCCCCCACCCTCAGCTCGTCCCCGACCCAGCGGGTGGATGGTGGATGGTCACCTTCGACAACGCGCAGTACGCCGAGCGCGTCATGGGCTACGGCGGCCACGGCGACGTCGTGCTGATGCACTCGGTCTGAGCGGCCGGCGGGAGGTCACTCGACGGGCAGGCCCAGTCCCCGCGCGATCAGCATCCGCTGGACCTCCGAGGTGCCCTCGCCGATCTCGAGGACCTTGGCGTCGCGGTAGAAGCGGGTGACGGGGTACTCCTCCATGAAGCCGTAGCCCCCGAACACCTGGGTCGCGATCCGGGTCGCCGTCACCGCGGACTCCGTGGCGTGCAGCTTGGCGATCGCTGCGGCCTGCTTGAAGTCCTTCACAGGAGCCCCGGAGTCCTTCATCGCCGCAGCCTTGTAGACCAGCAGGCGAGCCGACTGGAGCATCACCTCGAGGTCGGCGATCTGGAAGGCCAGGCCCTGCTTGCGCCCGATCGGGACGCCGAATGTCTGCCGCTCGCCGGCGTACTGCAGGCTCATGTCGAGGCAGGCCTGGATGCAGCCGACCGCCAGCGCCGCGATCGCCACGCGTCCGTCGTCGAGGATGGCGAGGAACTGGGCGAACCCGCGGCCGCGTTCTCCCAGCAGGTTCGCCTCGGGGACACGAACGTCCTCGAAGGACAGCGGGTGGGTGTCGGAGGCGTGCCAGCCGAGCTTGTCGTACGCCGGCTCCGCGGTGAACCCCGGTGTGCCGGAGGGGACGATGATGGAGCTGATCTCGGGTCGCTCGTCGCCGCCGCCCCCGGTGCGCGCCGTCACGGTGACCAGGCTGGTGATGTCGGAGCCGGAGTTGGTGATGAACTGCTTGGAGCCGTTGATCACCCACTCGCCCCCGACCAGCTCGGCCTTCGTCCTGGTGGCCCCCGCGTCCGAGCCGGATCCCGGCTCGGTGAGCCCGAAGCCGGCCAGGGTCTGGCCACTGACCAGGTCAGGGAGCCAGGTCTGCTTCTGCTCGTCGGTGCCGAAGGTGAGGATCGGGTTGATGCCGAGACCGACCGCGGCCTCGAGGGTGATCCCCATCGACTGGTCCACCCGGCCGATCTCCTCGATCGCCACGCAGAGGCTGGTGAAGTCGCCCTCGGCGCCGCCGTACTCCTCGGGTGCGGTGAGGCCGAACAGGCCGAGCTGGCCCATCTTCTGCACGACGTCGACCGGGAAGTGGTGCTCGCGGTCCCACGTGCCGGCGTGGGGCGCGATCTCCTTCTCGGCGAAGTCGCGGACCGTGCGCCGGAACTGCTCGTGCTCGGGGGACAGCTCGAAGCTCATGGCGGCCATCCTAGCCGAGGTGGTTAGCGATCGTTAACCACCTCGGGACCGGATCGGCCCTGCTCCGGGTGTCGAGGTAAGGTTAGGCGACCCTAAGCAGTCGAGCCAGATCGGAATCCCGTGACGAAGAACCTGCTGGTGGCCTGCGCCGCGGCGGTGCTGACCGCCCCGATGCTGACCGCGTGCGGCGACGACGGTCCCTTCATCACCGTCTACAACGCCCAGCACGAGGAGCTGCTGACCGAGATCGCGCCCCTCTTCGAGGAGGAGACCGGCATCGAGGTCAAGCTCCGCAGCGGCGACGACCTCGAGCTGGCCAACCAGCTGGTGCAGGAGGGTGACGCGTCCCCGGCCGACGTGTTCCTCACCGAGAACTCTCCCGCGATGTCGCTGGTCGACAACGCCGGACTCTTCACGAAGGTCGACCAGGAGACCCTCGACCTGATCCCGCCGGACTACGTCCCCACCGACCGCAACTGGATCGGGTTCATGGGCCGCTCGACCGTGGCGATGTACAACAAGGACGCGGTCAGCGCGGACGAGATGCCCGACTCGATCCTTGACTTCGCCGATCCCGAGTGGGCCGGCCGGATCTCCTACTCCCCCACCGGGGCCGACTTCCAGGCCATCGTCAGCGCCGTTCTCGAGCTGAAGGGCGAGCAGGCCACCCGCGAGTGGCTCGACGGGCTGGCGGAGAACGGCACCGAGTACACCGGCAACGACGTCGTCATGGAGTCGGTCAACTCGGGGGAGGTCGACGCCGGGATCGCCTACCACTACTACTGGTACCGCGACCAGAAGGAGTCCGGAGACCACAGCGACAACACGAGGCTGCACTGGTTCGACGACCAGGACCCCGGTGCCTTCGTGAGCGTCTCCGGTGCCGGCGTGCTCGCCTCCAGCGACAAGGAGACGAACGCCCAGAAGTTCGTCGACTTCCTCGCCGGCGTCGAGGGGCAGCAGGCGATCGCGGACTCCTACGCCCTGGAGTACCCCCTCAACCCCGAGGTCTCCCTCGACCCGTCCGTGAAGCCGTTCTCCGAGCTCGAGCCGCCGCGCATCGACGTGGCGAGCCTCAACAGCGAGTCGGTGACCGAGCTGATGCAGGAGGAAGGGCTGCTCTGACCACCGACGCTCCCGTCCTGCAGCGGGACCTGGACGCCCCGCAGGGCCGAGCGGAGAAGTCCTCCGCCGCGGCCAGGCGGACGCCTCCCCTGCTGATGGCCTCGGGGGTGGCCGTGGCCCTGCTCGCGCTGGTGCCGCTCGGGTTCGTCGTCACCTACACCGTGATCATCGGCCCGTCCGAGGCCTGGGACCTGCTCGTGCGGCCGCGCATCGGCGTGCTGCTGTGGAACACGACGCGCCTGGTCGTCGGCTGCATGGCCGCGAGCCTCGTGATCGGGGTCGGCGCCGCCTGGGTCGTGGAGCGGACCGACCTCCCCTGGCGGCCGCTGTGGCACGGGCTGCTCGTGGCACCGCTGGCGGTACCAGCGTTCGTCAACAGCTTCGGCTGGGTGTCGCTCACCCACGCGGTCGAGGGCTACGCCGGCGCGGTCCTGATCGTGACCCTGTCCTACTACCCGCTGGTCTACCTGCCCGTCGTCGCCTCCCTGCGCGGCCTCGACCCGGCGCTCGAGGAGACCGCGTACTCCCTCGAGCACGGCCGGTGGCGCACGTTCCGGCGGGTAGTGCTTCCCCAGCTGCGACCGGCGATGCTGGGCGGTTCCCTGCTCGTGGGGCTGCACCTGCTGGCGGAGTTCGGGGCGCTCCAGATGCTCCGCTTCCCCACCTTCACCACCGCGATCTACGACCAGTACCGCTCCACGTTCAACGGGCCGGCGGCCAACATGATCGCCGGCGTGCTCGTGCTCTGCTGCGCGCTCCTGCTCACCGCGGAGCTGCGGCTGCGGGGTCACCGCCGCTACGCCCGCGTCGCCCACGGGGCCGCGCGGCCGGTCGAACGGCAGCGTCTGGGCCAGGCCCGGTGGCCGGTGACGGGACTGCTGGCCGGGCTGCTGGCGCTCGCGGTCGGCGTGCCGACCTACAGCCTGCTGCACTGGTTGTCCGTCGGCTCCTCGACGGAGTTCCCGGTGGGTGAGCTGCTCGCGGCCGCCGGCACCTCCATCGGCCTCGGCGCCGCCGGTGCCGCGCTGACCGTGGTCCTGGCCCTGCCGGTCGCCTGGCTCGCGATCCGCTACCGCACCGCTCGTGAGCACCGCGGTCGAGCGCAGCACCTACGTCGCCAACGCCCTGCCCGGGATCGTCGTGGCCCTGGCGCTGGTGACGGTCTCGATCCGGGTCGTCCAGCCGGCCTACCAGACCTTCGGCCTGCTGCTGGTGGCCTACGCGATCATGTTCCTGCCCCGCGCGGTCGTCAGCGTGCGCGCCGCGCTCGAGCAGGCCCCCGTGGTCCTCGACGACGTGGCCCACAGCCTGGGTGCCGGACCGCTCGCCACCGCACGCCGGGTCACCCTCCCGATCATCGCCCCCGGCATCGGGGCGGGGGCGGCGCTGGTGTTCCTGGCCGTCTCCACCGAGCTGACGGCGACCCTGATGCTGTCCCCGATCGACACCGCCACCCTGGCGACCCAGTTCTGGTCCGCCTCCTCGTCCGTGGCCTACGGCGCCGCGGCGCCCTACGCGCTGCTGCTGGTCCTGATCTCGATCCCGGCGACGATCCTGCTGGGCCGGCACGCGACGTTGGCCACCCCAGCCGAGAGAATGGACCCATGAGCAGCCTGCACCTCGACGGCGTGAGCCGGTCGTTCGGCCCCGTGGTGGCCGTCGACCGGCGTGCACCTGTCCGTCCCGCAGAGCTCGATCACCGCGGTGCTCGGCCCCTCCGGCTGCGGCAAGACCACCCTCCTCCGGCTGATCGCCGGCTTCCTCGAGCCCGAGTCCGGCACCATCCGGTTCGGCGACAAGGTGGTCGCCGGAGCCGGGCGAGGCCTGCCCCCGCAGACCCGCCGGGTCGGCTACGTGCCCCAGGAGGGCGCGCTGTTCCCGCACCTCGACGTCGCGGCCAACATTGCCTTCGGCCTGCCCCGCTCCCGCCGCCGCTCGTCCCGGGACCGGTCGGCACGGATCACCGAGATGCTGGACCTCGTCGAGCTTCCGGCGTCGTACGCCGGCCGCTACCCGCACGAGCTCTCCGGCGGCCAGCAGCAGCGGGTGGCCCTGGCCCGGGCCCTGGCCCCGAACCCCACCGTGGTCCTCCTCGACGAGCCGTTCTCGTCGCTCGACGCCTCCCTGCGCACCAGCACCGGCCAGGCCGTCGTCCGCGCCCTGCACGCCGCCTCGGCGACCGCCGTGCTGGTCACCCATGACCAGGACGAGGCGCTCTCGCTGGCCGACCAGGTCGCGGTGATGCGTGCCGGACGGCTGGTGCAGGCGGACGCGCCCTACACGCTCTACCGCTCGCCGGTCGACGCCGACGTGGCGCGGTTCGTCGGGGGCGCGACCACGCCTGCCGGGCCACGTGAGCGAAGGGGTGGCGTCCTGCGTCCTCGGCGACCTGCCGCTCGCCCGGGCCTGCCCCGACGGCGCGGCCGAGGTGCTGGTCCGCCCCGAGCAGGTCCGCCTCGACGGCGCCGCGAGCGATGCCAGGGTCGAGGCCCGGGTCACCGAGGTGAGCTTCTACGGCCACGACGCCGCCTGCCGGCTCGACCTCCAGCCCGACGGACCGTCGCTGGTCGCCCGGATCATCGGCCTCGAGGCCCCCGCCGTCGGGAGCATCGTCAAGGTGGGCGTCGCCGGCGGCGTGGTCGCCTTTCCCGGCTGACTGACGAGACCAGTCGATAAGGTTAGGCAACCCTAAGTTAGACTGCTCGGGTGAGCCTGCTCCTCCCGTCTCCCGTACGCGCCCCGGCGCGCCCGGTCTTCGACCTCCCCGGTCATGGTTCACGCACCGCGCTGCACACCGGGGCCGGCGAGATCAGCTACGCCGAGCTCGTCCGACCGCGCCGCCGACCTCGCCGGCGAGGTGCTCGGAAGCACCCGGCGGCTGGTCCTGATCGAGGGCGCCAACACCCCGGAGTCCGTCACCGCCTACCTCGCGGCGCGTGCAGCACGGCCACGTCGCCCTGCTCGTCCCCCACGGCCGTCCCGCCCAGCTGCAGCAGATGGTCGACGCCTACGACCCCGACGTGGTCCTGCGCCACGAGGGTGACCGCTGGCTCGCCGACCCGCGACGCCGCGGCACCGCCCACGACCTGCACCCCGATCTCGCGCTGCTGCTGAGCACCTCCGGTTCGACGGGCTCACCCAAGCTGGTCCGCCTCTCCCACGACAACCTGCGCAGCAACGCCGCGAGCATCGCGTCGTACCTCCGGCTCACGCCCGACGACCGCGCCGCGACCTCGCTCCCCCTGCACTACTGCTACGGCCTGTCCGTCGTGAACAGCCACCTCCTGACCGGCGCCGGGCTGGTCCTCACGGAGAACTCGGTCGTCGACGAGTGCTTCTGGCGGCGCTTCCAGGAGGCGGGCGCGACGTCGTTCGCCGGCGTGCCCTACACCTTCGACCTGCTCGACCACTCCGGCTTCGCCGAGCGCGACCTGCCGACCCTGCGCTGCGTCACCCAGGCCGGCGGCCGGCTCTCCCCCGACCGGGTCCGGGCCTGGGCCGAGCTCGGGCAGCGGCAGGGCTGGGACTTCGTGGTGATGTACGGCCAGACCGAGGCCACCGCCCGGATGGCCTACCTGCCCGCCGAGCTCGCCGCCAGCCGGCCGGAGGCCATCGGCGTCGCCATCCCCGGTGGCTCCTTCAGGCTGGAGCCGGTGGCCGAGGCCCCCGAGCCCGGCGTCGGCGAGCTGGTCTACGAGGGCCCCAACGTCATGCTCGGGTACGCCGAGTCCCCGGCCGACCTGGCCGAGGGCCGCACCGTCGACGCCCTCCGGACCGGCGACCTGGCCCGGATCTCCGACGGCCTGGTCGAGATCGTCGGGCGCCGCAGCCGCCACGCCAAGGTGTTCGGCCTGCGACTCGACCTGGACCGGGTCGAGACCGCCGTCAGCGCCCGGGTCCCGCACGCCGAGGTGCGGTGCCTGGCGGTCGACGACGCGCTGCACGCGTTCACCACCACCCCCCGATCCACCGCGAAGGTGCACGCCGAGCTCGCCGAGCTGTGCGGGCTCCCCACCTCGGCGGTCCGGGTCCACACCGTGGCCGAGCTGCCGCGTACCGCCGCCGGGAAGCCCGACCACGCGGCGCTCGAACGTCAGGCACGACTGGTCACCGCACGCCCGGACGACGGCCCGGACCAGGTGGTCACCGCGGAGTCGCTGCGCGACGAGTTCGCCCTGGTGCTGGGCCGTCCCGACGCCGAGGTGACCGACAGCTTCGTCAGCCTGGGCGGCGACTCGCTCTCGTACGTCGAGCTGGCCACCCGCCTCGGGCGCCGCCTCGACCGGCTGCCGCCGGGGTGGCACACGCGGAGCATCGCCGAGCTGGCCGCGCCCTCGTCGCCCGGCAAGCCGCGCCGCCGTCGGCTGGGCCGCTCGATGGACACCACCGTCGCGCTGCGGGCGCTCTGCATCCTGATGATCGTCGGCACCCACGCCAACGTCTTCACCCTCGTCGGCGGCGCCCATCTCCTGCTGGCGGTCGCCGGCTACAACTTCGCCCGGTTCCAGCTCGCCGACGTGCCGCGGGCCGCCCGGGTGCGCAACGGGCTGGTGTCGGTCGCCCAGGTGGTGGTGCCGAGCGCGCTCTACATCGGCGCCGTCGCCCTCGTCACCCGCGACTACGACCTGCCCACCGCCCTCTTCCTCAACGGACTGCTGGGCAGCGACACCTGGACCCTCGACTGGCAGTTCTGGTTCCTCGAGGCGCTGGTGTGGACCTCGCTCGGCGCGATCGCGCTGATCGCGGTCCCCGCCCTCGACCGGGTCGAGCGGCGCGCCCCCTTCGCCTTCGCGGCCGTCCTGCTGCTGGCGACGGTCGCGCTCCGGTACGCCTGGACCGGGGTCGAGGCAGGGGCCACCGAGCGCTACACGCCGGGCGTGGTCCTCTGGTGCTTCGCACTGGGCTGGGTGGCGGCGAGGTCCCGCACTCACCTGCAGCGGTTGGCCGTGCTCGTCGCGGCGGCCGCGGCGTACGCCGGCTTCTTCGGCGACTCCGACCGCGAGCTGCTGATCGTGGCCGGCGTGGCCGTGCTGCTGTGGCTCCCGACCGTGCGCCTCCCGCGCCTGCTGGCGCCGGCGATCACGGCGCTCGCCGGGGCGTCGCTGTTCGTGTACCTGACCCACTGGCAGGTCTACCCGCACCTCGAGATGAACCACCCGCTGCTGGCGCTGCTGTCCTCGCTGGCGGTCGGGGTGGCCTACTGGTGGCTGACCCGGCCCGCCCTGCGCCGGATGGGCGGCTGGCTGCGCTGCGTACAGGTTCCCGGCAGGCCCGCAGCCGAGTCGTGACCCGCTGCGGGTATCAGCGCACCCGGCCCAGGTGGGTGAGGGCGAGCATCAGCGCGGCGATCGACTCGCCGTCGCTGATCTCCCCCCGGCCGACCATCTCGAGGACCTGCGCGACCGGTACCCGGCGTACGCCGGAGATGCCCTCGGCGGCCTGCGCGGCACGGTCCTCGCTGGCGAGCGTGACGCCGCGGGCGAGGAAGAAGTGCTCGGGCGCCTCGCAGACCCCGTTGAGCGCCTGGAGCCGACCGAGCGGCTGCCACTGCTCGGCCAGGTGGCCGGTCTCCTCGAGCAGTTCGCGCTGGGCCGCCACGAGCGGGTCCTCGCCGTCCGAGCCGCCCGCCGGGACCTCCAGCGACGGCCCGACCGTGTGCCGGTCGACGTCAACGAGTAGCACCTCGTCGTCGTCGGTGAGCGCAACGATGAACACCGCGGGATGTCGCACGGCCATCACTCCGTAGAGGCCACGGCCGCCGCCGGGCAGCTCGACGGTGTCCTCGCGCACCCTGATCCAGGGGTTCTCGTAGACGTCCCTGCTCGACACGACCGGCCACGGCATGCAGTGACCCTAGGTCACCCATGGCCTCTCATGAAGTGCGTGCCTGGGCCAGATGGTCCTGCCCTTCGGTTGGCAAGCGGAGAGGCTGGTCTAAACCTGAGGTTGGCGCTTCTGCAGGCTGGGTAGGGAGCCAGCATGACCGCCACGACCACCCCCCGGGAAGGCTCCGACCATGCGGAGTCGTCGCTGCAGGCAAGGATGACCGCCGCCCTGGGGGGCCAGGCCCAGGTCGAAGGCGTGGCGATCAATCACGCCACCGGAGTGATCGACGTCGCGGTCGGCCTCCCGAGCGACCTTGCCGGACCCGAGCTCGACGTCCGCTACACCTGGGTCCAGTGGAACCTGGAGAGCCTGATCGCCCACGCCTTCCCAGCCAAGAATCTGAGGATCGGTCAGGTCCACATCGTCTAGACGGGCCAGCGCCGCCGACGTCCCGAACTCCCGTGCGGCCGGAACCCCTGACCCCGGCCGCACGGGAGAGATCAGAGGCCCGCGGTCGAGGTGATGAAGTCGTGGATCGACGGGTTGTTGACCTCGCCGTAGACGCCCGGGAACTGGGGCACGGCGCAGCCGAGGCCATAGCTCACGATCCCGACCTGCACCAGCCGTCCGTCGGCGAGGGTGCCGAACATCGGGCCGCCCGAGTCGCCCTGGCAGGAGTCGCCACCGAGCGTCTCCGCACACACCTCGGAGTCGGGCTGGAAGCCCATGAGTCCGTTGGTGGTGCAGTTGTCGTCGGCCACGGCGGTCACGTCGACGGCCTTCATGTTCTCGGGGATGATCGGCGAGCCGAAGAACTCCGTGCCCCACCCGGCCACGGTCAACGGCGCCCCCTGCTGCTCGAGGGTGTCCTCACCCTGCGGCGCCAGCGCGATCGAGGGCGCGGCGATGTCGCCGGTGACGTGGATGAGCGCGGCGTCGAAGGTGCCGGTCTCCTCGTAGTCGGGGTGCACGACGATCCGGTCCGCGTCGAGGGTCTGGCCGGTCGAGAAGTCGTTGATGTTGGTGCGGCCCACGCCGACCTGGACCTCGCTCGGCTTGGTGTCGACCATGCAGTGAGCCGCGGTGAGGATCCACCGGGTCCCGATCACCGAGCCGCCGCAGATGTGTCCGTCGGTGCCGTCGCCGTACTCCTTGAGCTGGATCGAGGCCATGAACGGGAACTGCCCGTCCTCGGCCTGGTAGCCGCCGACGATGGCGTCGGCCGGGCTGGCCGCGAGCTGGGCTCCCGCGAGCACGAGCGCGGCGGCGGTGAGGCGGGCAAGGGTGCGTACCGGACGCATGGGCAGCCTTTCGGTGGACGGTCTAGACACTGGTCCAACGACGGTGGCAGCCCCGGGTTACCCCCGCCCGCAGGTCAGGCGATCGCCAGGCCGAGCAACAGGCCGGCCAGCCCCACGGCCACGCTCGTCGCCGTGTACGCCACCGCGCGCCGGGCCTGGCCCTCCTCGACGAGCCGGACGGTCTCGAAGGCGAACGTCGAGTAGGTCGACATGGCCCCGGCCACACCGCTCCCGAGGAGGACGTACGCCGGTGAGTCGGCCGCCAGGCCGAGACCCGCCACCAGGCCGAGCAGCACACACGCCGCGGCGTTGGCGACCAGCGTCCCGAACGGGAACCCGGACCCGAGCCTCGCGGTCACGCGGACGTCGACCAGGTACCTCGCGGGCGCCCCGACCATGCCGCCGAGGGCCACGAGCAGCCAGGTCATGTCCGCCTTCCCGCCACGACCGAGCGGGCCAGGCCCGCTGCGGCCGCCGTTGCTGCCACACAGCCCAGCAGGGTGCCGACCAGGTACGCGGTCGCCGTCGCACGGTCCCCCGCCACCCAGAGCCCGTGTGCGTCCAGGGCGTAGGTGGAGAACGTCGTGAAGCCGCCGAGGACACCGGTGCCGAGGAACGGCCGGATCAGCGGGTGGGCCTGCCAGACCTCGGTCGTCAGGACCACCAGCACCCCGATCAGGGCGCAGCCGGCCAGGTTCACCGCGAGGGTCGCCCAGACCTCCGGCGCCACCCGGTAGGCGGCAAATCTGGCCACCGCCCCGGCACCGCCGCCCACCGAGACGGCCAGCACGATGGCCAGGTGGGCGGGATCGAGGTCCGGGTCGACCGGCTCCTCGTAGTGGTGCTCGGGGCCGTGGGGTTGCACCCGGCCATCCTGCCGGACCGGTCATCTAGACAAGCCATGCCCGCGAGAGAGACGCTTGACGCCTAGCACGGGGGAGAAAGCACATGACTGAAGCCATCGACCGGCGGGCAGCTGCCAAGTTCGCCGCCGACGTGGTCGTGAGCCAGGAGCTGGAACGCGCCGAGCGAACCACCACGCAACGGATCCGCGATCGGATCCACGACATTCCACCCGAACGGCGCCACCTCGTCATGATCGGTGGCAGCCGCGTCGAGGTGATCGAGACCGCTGCCGTCGAGGCGGCAGTGGCGTCCTGACGATCGAGCCCTGTCCGTGGGCGATTCGCGGGTGTATACCTGATCCATGCGGCCCGGCCGGCCGCATCCCGCGGAAGGAACGCAATGGCGAGCCCCGAACGTGGGGGACGCCGATCTGTTGTCTGGTCCATGCGCGCCGGACTCGTCGGGAACGTGCTGTTCGTGCTGGCCGTCGCCGGGGTCCTGGTGCTGATGATCCCCGGGACCGTCTACAGCGCCGTGAGCGTCGGCCGCGCCGAGCTCCGGGCCGGGAACCTCCGGATCGAGGGCACCGCCCTGCCGAACCGGACGATCACGGTCGACGGCGTCGCGATGGGCACCAGCGGCAGCGACGGCACGTTCCGGCTCGAGCAATGGGGCTTCGTCCCTCCCGCCGACTGCACGGTCGCCGTCAACGACGGCTGGGCCCCGCCGGTCAGCGCCCGGCTGACCGGCTGCACGGTCAACCGGGCGTCCTAGTCGCCGCGACCGGCGATAGGCTGCCGAGGCAGCCCCAGTCGGTGAGCAGCCAAACAGGTGCAGTAGCGAGACCAGGAGTGCCAGGTGCCCCAGCCCCAACCACTGCAGAAGGTCCTGATCGCCAACCGCGGCGAGATCGCGGTCCGCGTGATCCGCGCGTGCAAGGACAGCGGGATCGGCAGCGTCGCGGTCTACGCCGAGCCCGACCGCGACGCCCTCTTCGTGCGGCTGGCCGACGAGGCCCACTCCCTGGGCGGGGCGACCCCGGCCGACTCCTACCTCGACATCGAGAAGATCATCGCGGCGGCCAAGGAGTCCGGGGCCGACTCGGTGCACCCCGGCTACGGCTTCCTCGCGGAGAACCGCGACTTCGCTCAGGCCGTGCTCGACGCCGGCCTGGTGTGGATCGGGCCGCCGCCCGAGGCCATCGAGAACCTGGGCGACAAGGTCAAGGCCCGCCACATCGCCGAGAAGGTCGGCGCGCCGCTGGCCCCCGGCACCAAGGATCCGCTGGACAACGCCGACGAGGCCGTGAAGTTCGCCGAGGAGAACGGCCTGCCGATCGCGATCAAGGCCGCGTTCGGTGGCGGCGGCCGGGGTCTGAAGGTCGCCCGCGAGATGTCCGAGGTCGCCGACGCCTACGAGTCGGCCGTCCGCGAGGCGGTCTCGGCCTTCGGTCGCGGCGAGTGCTTCGTCGAGAAGTTCCTCGACAAGCCGCGCCACGTCGAGACCCAGTGCCTCGCCGACCAGCACGGCAACGTCGTGGTGGTCTCCACGCGCGACTGCTCGCTGCAGCGCCGGCACCAGAAGCTGGTCGAGGAGGCTCCGGCACCGTTCCTCACCGACAAGCAGGTGGCCGAGCTCTACGACGCCAGCAAGGCGATCCTCATCGAGGCCGGGTACGTCGGCGCCGGCACCTGCGAGTTCCTGGTGGGGCGGGACGGCACCATCTCCTTCCTCGAGGTCAACACCCGGCTCCAGGTCGAGCACCCGGTCTCCGAGGAGGTCACCGGACTCGACCTGGTGCGTGAGATGTTCCGGATCGCGGCCGGCGAGGAGCTCGGGTACGACGACCCGGAGGTCCGCGGCCACTCCATCGAGTTCCGGATCAACGCCGAGGACGGCGGCAACAACTTCATGCCCGCCCCCGGCACCCTGTCCCGCTGGCACCAGCCGTCCGGGCCCGGCGTACGCGTCGACGGCGGCTACGACCAGGGCGAGACCATCCCCGGCTCGTTCGACTCCCTCGTCGCCAAGCTGATCGTCACCGGCCGCGACCGCACCCAGGCGCTCGAGCGCTCCCGCCGCGCGCTGGCCGAGTTCGTGGTCGACGGCATGCCCACCGTCATCCCGTTCCACCAGGCAGTGGTCGACGACCCGGCCTACATCGGGGACGGCGAGAAGTTCGAGGTCTACACGACCTGGATCGAGACCGACTTCGACAACCAGCTCGAGCCCTACGCCGGGGACGTCCGCGGAGACCGAGGAGCCCGAGGAACGCCAGAAGGTCACCGTCGAGGTCGGTGGCCGGCGGATCGAGGTCGTGCTGCCCGGCCGGCCTGGGCGGGCTCGCAGCCACCGGCGGCGGCGGCGCGAAGAAGCCGAAGCGCAGCGGCGGGCAAGAAGGCCGGTGCGGCCGCCAGCGGCGACTCGGTCACCAGCCCGATGCAGGGCACCATCGTCAAGGTCGTCGTCGAGGAGGGCCAGGAGGTCGCCGAGGGCGACGCGATCGTGGTCATCGAGGCGATGAAGATGGAGCAGCCGCTCAAGGCCCACAAGTCGGGCACGGTCACCAGCCTGCAGGCCGAGGTCGGACAGACCGTCACCAACGGCGCGGTGATCTGCGAGCTGAAGGACTGACCCGTCGTCGATCGACGACGGGTCAGCGCGGCGCGGGTGTCTAGGCTCGGGGCGTGGACACCACGAGCGAGCGGGAACCCGGCCCGAGTGAGCCGGGCCTCGAGTGGGCCCACCCTGAGGGAGCCCAGCCAGCGGGTCAGCCCGAGCGCACGCTGGATGTGGCTGGTCGGCGCCCTCCTCGAGAGCCTGTTCCTCTTCTCCGCGTTCCTGCTGATCGCCTACCTCTGGGCGCCGTTCGACGTCCGCTGGTGGATGACGCTGCTGGCCGGCGCCCTGCTCGTGGCGTACGTCGCCGTCGTACCCCTCTGGAGGTACGCCGTCCACCGCTGGGAGGTGACCGACACCGCCGTCTACACCCAGGTGGGCTGGTGGACCCGGGAGCGGCGGATCGCCCCGATGTCGCGGATCCAGACCGTCGACTACTCCGAGGGCGCGATCGAGCGGCTCTTCGGGCTGGCCAGCGTCACGGTGACCACGGCCTCCGCGGCCGGCGCCCTGGAGATCAGCGGGCTGGAACGCGACTTCGCCAAGCGGCTGGCCGAGGAGCTCACCGTCCAGGCCGACGTCGTCCCCGGCGACGCGACATGACGACCTCGCCGGCCGATCTCGTCGACGAGGGCCAGTGGCAGCGTCTCGACCGCCGGATGCTGCTGGTCCACCCGATCCGCGAGCTGTTGAGGTTCCTCCCGGTGCTGGTGGGCCTGTTCGTCTTCGGCCGGGCGTCGGACGGCTCGGACGTCCCCTGGCAGCTGCTGGGCATCGCGTTCCCGGTCGCGCTCGGGATCCTGCGCTACGTCACCACCAGCTTCCGGATCGGCGAGGGCCGGATCGAGCTGCGTCGCGGGCTGGTCAACAAGCACGTGCTCTCCACCCGGCTGGAACGCGTCCGGACGGTGGAGATGACGGCCCACCCGATCCAGCGTCTGCTCGGTCTGACGACCGTGCGGGTCGGCACGGGGACCGCCTCGACCAGCGGGGAGGACCAGCTGGACCTCGACGGCCTGCCCGTCGAGCGCGCGCGCCGGTTGCGCGCCGACCTGCTGCACATCGCCCCGGTCGACACCGAGCAGCCGGCCGCCGAGGAGACCGGTCCGGCGCCGACGCAGGTGGTGCTGCGTCTGGACCCGGCCTGGGCCCGGTTCGCCCCGCTGACCAGCAGCGGGTTCATCGCCGCCGCGGCGATCATCGGCGTCGGCAGCCAGCTGTTCGACTCCGTGGGCGGTGGTCCGGGGGTCCAGGTGGAGTCAACGACGTTCAACGGTCTCGGCGGGTCCTGGGGGATCGCCCTGGTCGCGATCCCGGTGCTGCTCGGTGCCATCTCGGTGCTCGCGGTGGCCGGTTACCTGGTCTCCAACTGGGGACTCACGCTCACCCATGCGGCACGCGACGGCTCGTGGCACCTGCGGCGCGGGCTGTTCACGACCCGGGAGACCAGCCTGGACGACGAGCGCCTCACCGGCGTCAGCATCGGCGAGCCGATCGGGCTGCGCCTGGTCGGCGGCGGACGGCTCTCGGCGATCGTGACCGGCCTGGACCGCCGGCAGTCGGGCAGCTCGACGCTGGTCCCCCCGGCCCCGCAGGCGGTCGTGGCCGGGGTCGCCGGCATGGTCCTGGGCACCGACGAGCCGGTGACCGGCGACGCTCCGCTCGCACGGACCACGGGCCAGGATCCGTCGGTTCTCCCGCGCCCTGGTGCCGACGCTGTTGCTCTCGCTCGCCCTCGTCCTGACGGTGGTGTCCGGGGCACCACCGTGGCTCCTGGCCCTCTCGGTCGGCTTCCCACTGGCGGCCGCGGCCCTCGCGGCCGACCGGGTGCGGTCACTCGGGCATGCCCTGACCCAACGGCACTTCGTGGCCAGGTCCGGCAGCCTCTACCGGCAGCGCCAGGCCCTGGAGACAACGGCGATCATCGGCTGGAACTTCCGCTCGACCTGGTTCCAGCGCCGGGCCGGGCTGACGACCCTCAGCGCCACCACCGCCGGCGGAAGCCAGTCGGTGACCGCGCTCGACGTACCCGAGCCGGACGCGGTGGCGGTGGCGGCCACTGCTGTCCCGAGGCTGGTCGACCAGTTCCTCGCGTCGGGCTGACGGACGCCCGCGTCGGGGTGCTGCTTACCCGCCCTCCGGGCGTGACCCGGACCTGTGGAGGACGGGGTTCCTGGGCAGGTCGACTGTCGGTGGTCGCTGCTTGAGTAGTGCCCATGGAAGCCACCACCGCCACCGTGATCGTTGGGGATCTCGATGTCCCGGCGGACGTGCTCGTGTTCGCGCGGGAGCGGCGGGCGGTGGCGGATCGTGCGGAGGCCGAGCTGTTGGCGGCGGCGGTGGTGTGGGCCGACCAGCATCCGGCGGAGTCGCTGGAGGCGGCCGAGGTGTTGCGCACCTCCGGATACGCGGGTGGGTTCGGCGATATCCGCGGTCCCGCTCGCCGGCCCGGGTGCGCCGCTGGTGGCGGAGTTCTCGATCGCGGAGTTCGCGGCCGCGGTCGGGCTGTCCACCGAGGCCGGCAAGCGCTACGTCGGACACGCCCTCGAGCTGCGCTACCGGCTCCCGCGGCTGTGGAAGCGGGTGACCTCCGGGGACCTGCCGGCGTGGAAGGCCCGCCGGGTCGCCGAGCAGACCATCTCCCACGCGCTGACCCCCGAGGCCGCGGCCTACGTCGACCGGCACGTCGGCGCCGGTCGCGCACAAGATCGGCGTCGGGCGTGATCGACCGGCTGGTCGAGGAGGCGATCGCCCGGTTCATGCCCGAGACCGCCGAGGAGACCCGCCGCCGCGCCGCCGACTGGCGGCACTTCACCATCGACCACGACCAGGTCTCCTTCGCCGGCACCTCGCTGATCCACGGCGAGCTGGACCTGGCCGACGCCCTCGACCTGGACGCAGGCGATCCGCGGCATCGCCGACCAGCTCAAGGACCTCGGCTCCACCGAATCCCTCGACGTACGCCGCTCGGTCGCGGCCGGCGACCTCGCCCGCCGCCAGCTCGCCCTGGACCTGCAGCCCGGCGACCGCCGAGACCGACAGGACCGCAGCGAACGCGAAGCCGCGGCGGCCGGTGACCCTGTTCCTGCACCTGCACCAGTCCGCCATCGAGGGCGCCGGCGGGGTGGGTCGGGTGGAGAACACCCGCAGCCCGGTCACCGTCGAGCAGATCCGGGACTGGTGCGGCCACCCCGACGCCCAGGTGGTCGTGAAGCCGGTGCTCGACCTGGCCGACCACGTCCACGTCGAGGCCTACGAGGTCCCCGACCGGATCGCCGAACCCGTCGCCCTGCGAGACCTCACCTGCGTCTTCCCCTGGTGCACCAGGCCCGCCCGCCGGCTCCGTGCCGACGAACACGCCTGCGACTGCGACCACGTCGTGCCCCACGGCCGGGCAGGGCCGACCTGCTCCTGCAACCTCGCGCCCCTGTGCCGGCGACACCACCGGCTCAAGACCCACGGCGGCTGGACCTACACCACCCTCGAACCCGGCACCTACCTCTGGTCGAGCCCCGCACCGCTACCAGTACCTCCGCGACCACGACGGCACCCTCGACGTCACCCGCCGACCGACGCTCACCCGCACCCCGGCCCGACGAGTAACCACCCCGCCCCACACCCCGCCCGACAGCCACCGCGGACGGGGGCATCGGCACGCTCCGAGGACGAAGTCGACGGCCGGCGCGCAGTCTGCGGGTCAAGAGTGCGAATCCGCAGGATTCTGGTCCGAGTCCGGTACATGCTTTCAGGCATGCACGTCCACCTGACCCGGGCCATGGGCCTCGTCCTCCGCGACCTCGAGGTCGCCGGCGCCCCGATCCCTCGGATCGAGGAGTCGGACTGGCAGGACTCCGAGTCGGCGGAGTCTGCATTCCTGCGTAGTGATGACAGCTCGGGCATGGGCGTGTGGGTCGACACCAGCGTCACTGCCGCGAAGCAGGTCGCCATGCTTGCCGACCAGGTGCAGGAATGGACCGTCGAGGAACTGGCGCGCACTGGGCGACCAACGAACTGGCCTCAGTGTCCTGACCATCCGCGGAGCCACCCGATGGCCGCAAGCTCGCATGGTGGCAATGCCATCTGGACGTGTCCGACGTCGGGGCGCGTCGTCAGCGAGATCGGGCAGCTGGCCCCGGCTCCGTGAGGCCATGGCATCGGCGTCCAGTCAGGTCTCACCCACCACTCGCACGCTGGGCACGGCAACCGCGCACTCAGCGTCATGAGCGGACACGCCATGCCGTACTCAACGGAGCCAGATCCGCGCGCGCTGACGCGCCCACTCATGCGGCATGAGCAGCGTCCCACGAGACCCGTCCGGGTCCCAGGTACCGCACCGGAGGCCCCATGCGGAACCTGTGGTGAACCCGCCCCGACGCACGCTCATCGGCACGAGCGACGGCTGGAGGTGTTGACCTTGCCCCAGCGGGAGGCACCAATCTCCGTCTCACCGGTGACCGACACCGGGAGGATGGTGAACATGACCGAGCCCCAGACGCTCATGACGATCGGCGACTTCGCCCGCGATGCGGGGCTGACGCCGAAGGCGTTGAGGTTGTACGACGACCTGGGACTGCTGCTTCCTGCGGAGGTTGACCAGTACTCGGGGTATCGCCGGTACGCTCCCGCGCAACTCGAGCGGGCCCGCTTGGTGGCGACGCTCCGGCTGTTGGGTATGCCGCTGGCACGGATCAAGCAGGTCATCGACTTCTCGCACGCTGCGGCGGCGCGTGAGGTCGAGGCGTACTGGTGCCAGGTCGAGGCCGACACGGCGACTCGTCGAGGCATCGTCACCACCCTCGTCAACCAGTTGAGGAACGAGGCACAGATGACGACCACAGCAAGCAAGACCCTCCACGCCGAGCTCGGAGCGAGCCACCACCAGGGGCGCCGCGACCTGCAACAGGACGCCCTGCTCGTCACACCCGGGCTGATCGCCGTCGCCGACGGCTTCGGTGACCGAGACGATGTGGCCGCAGCCGCGCTGACTGCGTTTGCAGCAGGTGGTCTCGCGGCGGCGATTTCCGAGATAGCCCCCGAGGTGACCGCGGCCCTGCCGAACCCGCCCGAGTCGGGCACCACGCTCACCGCGGTCGAGCTCAGCGGTGCGACCGCGCGGATCACGCACGTCGGTGACGGCCGGGTCTGGCTGGTGCGCGCCGGTGAGCTGCGGCAGGTTACCCACGACCACACGGTCGTGGCGGCGCTGATCGAGGCCGGCCAACTGACCGACGACGAGGCCCGTTCACACCAGCACCGCAACCTGCTCAACCGGGCGGTGACGCCGGGTGTTGTCGCTGACGAGACCGTTGTGGACCTGCATCCCGGCGACCGGCTCGTGCTGACCACCGATGGGGTCCACTCCTACGTCGACGACCTTGCTCCGCTGCTCATTGAGGCCGCTGCCCCCCAGGACGTGGCTGACGCGGTCGCGAAAGCCGTCAGCGAAGCAGGCGAGCCCGACAACCACACCATTGTTGTGGCCGATCTGGCCTGACCGGCTCCAACGGCTGAGGTGGTCTGCATCGCAGATTGCTCGGGTTCTCGCCAGCGGGCGGTGATGCCGGGCCACAATCAGCCCCAGAATCCCAGTGCACCCGCCGCCATGGCGATGCCGATGAGACAGAACCCGGTGCCCACAAGTCGCAGGTTGGCCACGGAGTACGAGGGGTAGCCAAGGAAGCAACGCTCGCCCTTCTGCGCAGACGTCCGGCGGGCCGTGGCGATGACGTACACGCCATGGAGGACGGCCCCGACCCCAGCAAGAAGCGGCACCACCGTGTGACCGTATCGCTACCAGGGACAGGAACCCGCTCATCGCCAGATCAGGGCACCGGTCATGGGGACGCGCCGTCAGCGACCGTTGAGGACCACGGCCCCAGACGGCGGGTCCGCCTCCGTGGTCCCGGGCGCCTGCTCCCCCGTGATCGCGACGTGGACGGCCTGAGCCATCCCGCGCATCCCGTCCTGGAACGGATGGAACCCCGCGGCCAGACCGAAGAACGTCTGGCTCCCGTTGAGCCACGCCCTGCGCCCCGCGCAGGCGTCGTGACCGCGGGAGGCGGGAAGAAGGTCGACGAACGTCGCACCCGAACGCTCCGCCGCCGCGCGCAGCGAGTCGTTGAGCAGCCGCTCGACACGGAGGCCCCACGAGTAGTCGCCGGCGGCGAACCCGACGGCGGCACACGTGCCGCGCTCCGGCAGCAGCCGTGGGTACCCCACGACGTAGACGTCGGCCTCCGGCGCGCGCCGGGCCACCGCACGCAGGGCTCGGGCCACCCGATCCTCGACCCGTCGAGCGTCTCGCGCCTTGGTGTCGACCGGTCGACCGTCGATCCGGCGGGTGAACGATCGCCGGCACGGCGCCCCGCGCGGGTCGCCGTCCCGCAGGGCGCCACAGGTCCCGACGATGGAGCCGAACAGTCCGAAGTCGTTGCCGCCGATGCCAACGGTGACCAGGTCGGTGCCGGTCGAGCAGGGCGTCCAGCTGTGGCGGGGTGGTCTGGCCGAATGCCAGCTGTTGGGGCCGCCGGAGGTCCCGGGTCCGGGCTCCGGAGCAGGTGACGTCGCGGTAGCTGCGCACGCCGAGGTAACCCGCGAGGTAGGCCGGGTAGTTGTTGGTGGACCGGAAGCAGCCCGGCGGGTCGGAGCGCGCCTCGGGGACCAGGGGCCCGGCGCTGAAGGAGTCGCCGAGGGCGACGTAGTCGACGGGTTCGGGTACCGGCGCCGGCTCCGGGCTGCCGGCCTGGACCGCCAGCACGCCGGCAGCGACCAGCGCCGCGGCGGCGACGACCGCGCCGACCGTCCTCGCTCTCACCCCAGCGACGGTAGTCAGCGGCCGAAAACCATCAGGCGGCAGTCAGCACGTTCCCCGCTCGGCGCCGCGGCAGGTGTCGGCGCCACCTCGGCCCCACACCACGTCGGTCCCCGCCCCGGCATCGACGAAGTCGACCCGGTCGGTCGCCGTGACCGAGTCGTTGCCGGCGTAGGTCCAGGCACGCAATGGACCACCGGTGATCGCCCACACCCGGTCGGCCATGGCGCTGCCGTGGAACACCCACGCCAGGTTGCCGATCAGGCGGTGCTGCTCGAAGCCGCCGATGCGCCCGGTGGCGGCGGGTACGACGTCCGCCGAGGTGCTGCGCGCGCGGAGGTCGACGGTGGCCCGGACGCGTGGTGAACGCCCCTCGAGGCGCTTCCCGTAGAGGGAGACCACGTCGACGCCGATCCCCCCGTAGGTCTGCGCGCCGGAGGTGTCGACGAGGTCCTGGGCGACGTAGTCGTCACCGGGCCCGGCGACCACGGTGGTCGGCGTCGGGGCTGTAGGCCTCGACGAAGTCGTTGCCCTCTCCGCCCTTCACGCGGTCGCGGCCGGCCTGGCTGCTCACGAGGTCCGGGCCCGGCCCGGCGTCGACCACGTCGTCATCGTCGGTGGTGCCGGCGGGGGTCGTGGCGCGCTCGGTGAAGACCTTGTCGGCACCGCCGCCCGCCGAGATCTGGTCATCGCCGGCGTCGCCCGCGATCACGTCGGGGCGGTTCGAGCCGGTGATCTGGTCGGCGAACGGCGAACCCTGCACCCGCATCCGCGGCAACGGCGAGATCGTGTCGGCGCCCCGCCCGGTCGCGGTGCCGGCCACGAGATCCACGACGACCCCGCGGGGTGAGTCAGCCCAGGACACCGTGTCGGGACGCCGGCGGGTCTGCGCCGGCCGATCGTCGAAACCGCCCACCAGCCGGTCGGCGCCGGTACCACCGAGCAGGACGTCGCCGAGGAGATAGGTGCCGGTGACGTCGGTGCCGAGCCGGTCGCCGCCGCCGCGGAGCGAGTCGGCACCGGGACCGCCGTGGAGATCGTCGGCGTCGGCGCCCCCGCAGATCAGGTCGTCGCCGCCCCGGCCCTCGATGACGTCGTCACCGGCCTTGCCGATGATCACGTCGCGAGCGGGCGTGCCGACGAGGTGGTCGGAGCCGGCCGTGCCGACCAGGGTCGCCCGGGCACCCGCGCAGGCGGGCACGGCTGCTCCCGCCATTCCTGCCGGTGCGCCGGAAGTGACACCGGCGAGAAGCAGCAGGACGGGTGCCGTGCGTCGTACGGCGCTCACGGTGAAGGACCCCCAGAAATGCGCGTGCGGTTCGCGCGGCTCAGCCGCGCTGCGTCACCACGAACGTAACCCAGGTCGACCGCAGTCCCAGGACCGATCGCAGCGTGTCGCCGCTGACCTGCACCCCGCCCAGCCTGCCGACCAGCCGGACACTCTCGACGCGGCCGCCCCACTCGCCGTGCCCGTCCCGCTGGATGACGGTGATCCGCGTCAGGTTGCCGATGCCGGGCCACCTGGACTCGATCAGCGCGTCGCTGACGCGGGTCGACCAGGAGTGCACGGGATTGCCGGCCCAGCCGTCGTAGGGGTCCCGCTTGGCGGGGAGGTAGGGCACCGACCCGGCGGAGGTCCAGCCACCGCTGCTGGACGCGAACTGCGTGAACGCGGGCTCCCCCTTGTAGAGCAGGACCTCGTGGGCGGTCGCCTGGACCGCGTCATTGGACGCGGGAAACTCGGCGTCGAAGCCGCCGTAGACCTGGCAGGACGTGGTGTCGCAGAGCGGCCCGGTGACGTGGTCCCGCTCGTAGGCCGCGTAGGTGCGCGCCGCGACGGCCTGGGCCCGCACCGCTGCCGGGCTCCAGCTCGCGGGCATCTCGCGCGGCACGACTCCCTTGAGGTAGTTGTCGAGGCTGAGCGTGTTGATCGTGTTGCGCGCTCCGCTACCGGCGCTCGGCGGCTGCGGCGGAGAGCCGGCCGCGGTAGCGAGTGCTGCCGGACGGCGTGACCAGGGTGACCGGGGCAGCTCCCGCGGAGAACGCCCCCTTGCCCTCCAGTCTGCGCCAGGGCCGCCAGCGGTCGGTCAGGTAGGCGACGCGGTCCTGGCTGGCGCCGTCGGCAATGATCCGCCAACGGGTCGCCCCGTTGTCGGGCAGCCGCGTCACCACTCCGGTGCCGAAGTCCCGTACCCGCAGCCCCTCGCGTGCGAGCACGACCAGGTCGTCGGTGGTGTCGGCCGAGATCTGGACCCGGACCATCCCCCGCGCCACCCCCCAGGTCGTGCCGGGGTAGTAGAAGTCAGCGATCTGCCGGTAGGTCAGGCCCCGCCGGGCGGCGCCCTCGGCGCCGTACTGCGACATGCCGTGGCCGTGGCCGTAGCCGTGCCCCTTGATCGTGATCCACGCCTTCCGGGGCACCGGCCAGCTGTCGACTGCGGTGGCCGGCGACGCGAGGGTGGCGAGGAGCAGCGGCGCGGCGCAGGCGACCGCGAGGGCACGAACGGCGCGGGTGGGGCGCATGGGTGACCTCCTCGGCCGGGTGTGACGACTGGGACAGATGTGAACCGAGAGAAATCGGACCACGGCCTGAGTGGTCGCGCAATCGAACCGGGGGAACTACAGGCTGGTAGTTCGCTCCGAGGTCGTTTGTGCAGGTCAGACCCGGTGCAGCCGGCGCGCAGCCTCGGCGATCGAGCCGCTGATCGAGGGGTAGACCGTGAACGCATGTGCCAGCTGGTCCGCGGTGATGGACTCGGCCACCGCGATCGAGATCGGGTGGATCAGCTCGCTGGCGCGGGGCCCCACGACGACCCCGCCGACCACGATGCCGGTGCCGGGCCGACAGAACAGCTTCACGAAGCCGTCGCGGATCCCCTGCATCTTGGCGCGGGCGTTCCCCGACAGCGGCAGGGTGACCACGTCGGCCTGGTTGGCCTCGTCGTCGACGTCCTTCTGCGACCAGCCGACGGTGGCGATCTCCGGCGCGGTGAACACGTTGGAGGAGACCAGCTTCCGGTCCAGCGGCCGGACGGCGTCGCCGAGGAAGTGCCACATCGCGATCCGGCCCTGCATCGCGGCCACCGACGCGAGCATGAGTACGCCGGTGCAGTCACCGGCGGCGTAGACGCCCCTGGCGGAGGTCCGGGAGACCCGGTCGACGGTGACGAACCCGGCGTCGTCGGTGGCGACGCCGGCCTCCTCGAGGCCGAGCCCCTCGGTGTTGGGCACCGAGCCGAGCGCGAGGATGCAGTGCGAACCGGTCACCGTGCGGCCGTCGGTGAGCGTCACCTCGACCTCGTCTCCCTTGCGGGTCACCGACTCCATGCGCGACTTCGACAGCACCTCCATGCCGTTGCGCGTGAGCACGTCCTCGAGGACCCGGGCGGCGTCGGCGTCCTCGCCGGGCAGCACCCGGTCGCGACTGGAGACCAGGGTGACGTCGACGCCGAGGGCGAGATAGGCGCTGGCGAACTCGGCGCCGGTGACACCCGACCCGACCACGATCAGCTTCGGCGGCACCTCGGTGAGGTCGTAGACCTGCTCCCAGGTGAGGATCCGCTCCCCGTCGGGCTGGGCGGTCTCGAGGGTGCGCGGCGCGGCCCCCGTGGCGATCAGGACGGCGTCAGCCTCGAGGGCCTGCTCTCCCGCGTCACCGGTCACGGCGACCCGGCGGACTCCCCCGGTGTCCCCGGCGCCGTCGAGGCGCCCACGCCCACGGACCACCTTGACGCCCTCGCGGTCGAGACGGCGTTCGATGTCGGCGGACTGGTCGGCGGCGAGCTGCTGAACCCGTGCGTTGACCCGGGCCAGGTCGACGTGGAGCAGGTTGGCGTGGTCGCCCTCGTGGTCGGTGAAGCTGAGCCCGAGCTCCGCGGCCCCGGCGAGGTCGCTCATCAGCTCGGCGGTCGCGATCAGGGTCTTGCTCGGTACGCAGTCGGTGAGCACGGCGGAGCCGCCGATGCCGTCGCTGTCGACGACGGTCACGTCGGCGCCCAGCTGGGCGGCGACCAGGGCGGCCTCGTAGCCGCCGGGTCCGCCGCCGATGATGACGACTCTCTCGGTGCTCACAGCTGGGGGCTCACAGGTTGATCATGTGGCCGGCGATGCCCTCGACGGCTTCCTTCATCGCCTCGCTCAGCGTCGGGTGGGCGAACACGTTGCGGGCGACCTCGTCGGCGGTGAGGTCCCACTGCTGGGCGAGGGTCAGCGCCGGCAGCAGCTCGGTGACCTCGGGGCCGATCATGTGGGCGCCGACGATCTCGTTGTACTCCGCGTCGGCCACCACCTTCACGAAGCCGACCCCGTCGGCCATCCCTCGCGCCTTGCCGTTGGCCGAGAACGGGAAGGTCGCGACCTTGACGTCGTACCCCTTCTCCTTGGCCTGCTCCTCGCTGTAGCCGAACGACGCGATCTGGGGCTGGCAGAAGGTGGCCCGCGGGATCATGTCGAAGTTGATCTCGACGGTCTCGGCGCCGGCGATCGTCTCGGCGGCGACCACGCCCATCGCCTCGGCGGTGTGGGCCAGCATCAGCTTGCCGGTGACGTCGCCGATCGCATAGACGTTGTCGACGTTGGTGCGGCCGCGGCTGTCGACCACGACCGCGCCGCGCTCGGTCTCGACGCCGATCTCCTCGAGGCCGAAACCCTCGATCCGCGGCGCGAATCCGATGGCCTGCAGGACCTTGTCGGTCTCGAGGGTCTCCTCCTCGCCGTCCTTGCTGACGATCACCTTGACCTGGTCGCCGGAGTCGTCGATCTTCTCGACCTTGGTGTTGAGCATGACCTTGACGCCGAGCTTCTTGTACTGCTTGAGCAGCTCCTTGGAGACGTCCGGGTCCTCGGTCGGCACCATCCGGTCGAGGAACTCCACGATCGTCACGTCGACCCCGAAGTTGACCAGGACGTAGGCGAACTCGACGCCGATGGCGCCGGAGCCGGCGATCACGATCGACCCGGGCAGCTCCTCGGTGAGGATCAGCTCCTCGTAGGTCACCACCCGCTCGCTGAGCTCGGTGCCGGGCACCAGACGGGTCTTGGCGCCGGTGGCGATGATCAGGTTGTCGAAGGTGTAGGACGACGTCTCGTCGCCGTTCTTGACGTCGATCCCGGTCGGCGACGTGAGCGTCCCCCAACCGTCGATCTCGGTGATCTTGTTCTTCTTCATCAGGTAGTGAACGCCCTTGGCGCTGGCCTCGGCCACCTTGCGGCTGCGCTGGTGGGTCGTGGCGAAGCCCATGGTGGCGTCGCCCTCGATCCCGAACGTCTTCTTCTCGTGGGTGATGATGTGCGCCAGCTCGGCGTTGCGCAGCAGTGCCTTGGAGGGGATGCAGCCGACATTGAGGCAGACACCGCCCCAGTACTTGTCCTCCACGACCGCCACTGACTTGCCGAGCTGGGCAGCGCGGATGGCTGCGACGTAGCCGCCGGGGCCGGCGCCGAGGACGAGGACATCGAAGTGGGAATCGCTCACGCGGTCAGCCTAACGGGCGGCCACCCTCGCTAATCTCTAGCCGTGACGCTGTACGCCGCCTACGGGACCAACCTCGACCCGGCCCGGATGGGTGAGCGCTGCCCCCACTCCCCCCTCAGCACGACCGGGTGGCTGACCGGCTGGCGGCTCACGTTCGGCGGCGAGGAGCACGGATGGGACGGCGCCCTGTCCACGATCGTCCAGGACCCGATCGATCAGGTCTTCGTCGCGATCTACGACATCACCCGCGAGGACGAGGCGGCCCTCGACGGGTGGGAGGGGGCCGATCTCGGTCTCTACCGCAAGACCCGGGTCCGGGTGTCGACCCTCAACGGCGAGGTGGTCGTGTGGACCTACGTCCTCGACGCGTTCGAGGGCGGGCTCCCCTCGGCGTCGTACCTCGGGGTGCTGGCCGACGCCGCCGAGGCGGCCGACGCTCCGGCTGACTACGTCGCCGCCCTGCGCCGCCGCCCCTGCCGCTCCACCGGCCTCTAGCTAGCCTTCGCCCCGGTGGCAGACCGCCTCCAGGTTGTTGCCCTCCGGGTCACGGACGAACGCCCCGAAGTAGTGCTCGTGGTACTCCGGCCAGAGCCGCGGCTCGTGCAACACCTCCGCGCCCTGGTCGACGGCGGCCTGGAAGAACGCGCGCACGCCGTCGGCATCGGGCGCCGTGAAGGCGACGTGAACCTCCCGATTGGGACCCACGCCCTCGAACGTGGAGAGCCAGAAATCTGGTTTGTCGGTGCCGTAGCCGACCGCGACCTCGAAGTCGAGGAGCCGGCGGTGGCCGAGGGTGGCCAGGACCTTGTCGTAGAACGAGGCGGTCTTCTGCAGGTCGGCGCAGTTGATGCCGAAGTGATCGATCATGCCGGCGATCCTGCCCCAGCCACGCCCAACCCGACAGGGAGCCACGCCCAGCTCGACACTCACTAGAGTCGCCCCGTGACCGACACGACCACGCCTTCCGCCCTGGCCGCCGACGCCGCCGCACGACTCCGCGAGCTGACCGGAGTCGAGAACCACGACACCGCGCTGGTCCTCGGCTCGGGCTGGCTCCCGGCGGCCGACGCGCTCGGTGAGACCACCGCCGAGCTGCTCACCACCGACCTGCCGGGGTTCGCGCGCCCGGCCGTCGAGGGACACTCCGGCAAGATCCGGTCCGTCCGCGCGGGCGAGCGCAACCTGTTGGTGTTCCTCGGCCGCACCCACTTCTACGAGGGCCGGGGCGTCGCGGCGGTGGTCCACGGCGTACGCACCTCTGCGGCGGCGGGGTGCCGGGCCGTCGTGCTCACCAACGGCTGCGGGGGGCTCGACGAGTCGTGGACGCCGGGGACGCCGGTGCTGATCAGCGACCACATCAACCTGACCGCGACCAGCCCGATCGAGGGCGCGCACTTCGTTGACCTCACCGACCTCTACTCCCCCCGGCTGCGCGACCTGTGCCGCGACGTGGACCCGAGCCTCGACGAGGGGATCTACGTCCAGTTCCCGGGGCCCCACTACGAGACCCCGGCCGAGATCGCGATGGTGCGCGCGATCGGCGGCAACCTGGTCGGGATGAGCACCACGCTCGAGGCGATCGCCGCCCGCGAGGCCGGGATGGAGGTGCTCGGCATCAGCCTGGTCACCAACCTCGCCGCCGGCATCACCGGCGAGCCGCTCGACCACGAGGAGGTCCTCGCCGCGGGCCAGGCGGCGGCCACCCGGATGGGCAAGCTGCTCGGGCAGGTCGTCCCACGGATCTGAGCATCCGTTGACAGCCGGTGGGTACGTCGCTTGCATGAACTGACACCACTGCCACGGAGGACCCATGACTGACGCGGACGAGAAGGAACCCCACGACGACTCCTCGGGCGGCGACGACCCGGCGGCCGAGGAAGGGAGCGCGGGCAGCTCCGATCCCAGCACGAAGTTCCGGGAGAACCCGCCCGATGAGGAGGAGCAGAAGGAGATCGAGGAGGAGCGGGAGCGCCGCCTCGACCCGGAGAACCGACCCGAGGGCGCCGAGGTGGACAACACCCCGCGCACCTTCGACACCGAAGCGTGGAAGTTCGACGACGACGAGGGGGGCGAGGGCGGCATCGTCGACCCCACCGAGAAGGCCGCCGAGCGCGGTCACGGCCCCGGCAACGACGGTGACGGGTCGGGCAGCTCGGACAAGTCGGACTCCGACACGGGCGACCAGGACTCCGACAAGCAGGAGGAGTCGGCCTGACCGCTAGCGTGGCGCCGTGCGAGTACTCCTCACCGGCGCCGCCGGCAGCATCGGACGGGTCGTCACGGTCGGGCTCGCCGACCGGGGCCACCGGATCATCGGCCTCGACCGGGTCGTCGAGCCGGAGGGCTTCGACGGGCCATGGCACAGCGTCGACTGCGCCGACCCCGACGCCGTCGCCTCGGTCTTCGAGGCCGAGTCGCCCGACGCCGTCGTACACCTCGCGGGGCACCCGGACGAGGCCAGCCTTCCCGACAGCCTGACCTCGCACGTCGTCACCACCGCCGCCCTCCTGGACGCGATGGTCGAGCACGACGTGCAACGGATCGTCTACGCCTCGTCCAACCATGCCGTCGGCCGCACCCCGCGCCCCGCGGACCCCTCGACGCACGTCGGCGACGACCTCCGCCCCCGCCCGGACACGTTCTACGGCGTCGGCAAGGTCGCAGCCGAGGCGCTGCTCAGCCTGTACGCCGACCGGTACGGCCTGGACGCGGTGTCCTGCCGGATCGGGTCCTTCCTCCCCCAGCCCGAGACCGCACGCCACCTGTCGACCTGGCTCTCCCACGACGACTGCGTCCGGATGGTCGATGCCGCGCTGACCGTCGCCGCTCCCGGGTACGCCGTCCTCTACGGCATCTCCGCCAACACCCGCCGCTGGTGGGACCTCGAGCCCGGACGCCGGCTCGGCTACGAACCCGTCGACGACGCCGAGGAGTTCGCCTCCTCCGTCGCGGCCCGAACAGAGGACGACTTCGAGGCAGCCCACGTCGGCGGGCCGTTCGCGGGCGAGACCTTCTACCGCCCGGCCCTCGATCGGTCCTGACGGCTTGCCGACACGAGCCACTCGGACTACCTGCGGACTGCGAGGCTGCCGTGCCGACTACCGCCGTTGAACCGCCACATCGCCCGGGTAGAGGCGGTCGGTGAAGTACCCCCTCCCCACGCCCGAGCCGCTGCTCCCGTGGGTGTCGAGATTGACCGATGCTCGGATCGATCTGGGGGCCCTGTCGACTCCCTGCATGGAAATGCATGGGCTGGGAATGACCACCGTGATGATGCCGTGCTCGCGGTTGACGGTGACCGTGGGCACAAAGCCCCGGCCCATGCCCTGCGAGCCACAGCCGTAGAGGCCGCCGTAGGGATTGAAGACGGTGATCTGGTGAGATTCCGGAACACCCATCGGCAAGATGGCCTTCCATGCCCACCAGCGATCGGCGTCCACGGGCTCTGCGGTGCTTGGGGAGTCAAACCATCCGTGAAGCCTCGTCCCTGCCTGAGAAAGCGGTGTTGGGTCGACCTTGGCTTTCACAACGGTCCAAACCCGGGTGTACCCGACGATGACTTGGCACACGTCGCTGTCGAGCGTGGGGGATGTGGTTGTCGTGGGTGCTGCGGCGACGCACCGCCCCGGGCGAAACGCCGCCGAGGCGGGAATGGAGGGCGACGGGCGGACCCGCTTCTTGCGAGGAGGAGGGACCTTCTTGGGAGAGGGAGCGACGGTCTTGGTGGGCGACGTTGAGGCGGGGGACTTCGGAGACGAAGCTTCTGGCGAGTCCTGGCCGCACGCCCCCAGCAGGGCGGCCACGCAGGCGACGGACATCACCCAGGCAATGCGAGTGCGTGCGGTCGTCCCGAGACGGCACTTCGTCGCCGCACGTGCCAGAACAGGTTTCATGGAGCCCTCCCCAGCCTCTAACGTCCCGGTAAGCCTGATCTCGGCATTCGGTGTGCCGACCATGCTCGACGAGCGGACTGAGTTGGAATGGCTAGACCGGGGGATTTGCGGGCGTGACGAAGTCACGCCAACCGGGCGTTGAGCCCGGTCAGGCAGCCCCGCATCATCCGCTCGTGGTTCCACCTCAGCAGCGGGCGACCCGCACGCGATGCCACGCGGAGCAGCCGCCCGGTGACGTGCACGTCCTGCTCGAAGTCCATCCGGGTCTGCCGCCCGAGGTCGGTGAGGTACCACCGCACCACGCCCTCCAGGTCGCCGGTCAGCGACGTCTCGAGGTGGGTCGGGTCGCGGCGCTCGGCGTGCAGCACCAGATTGAGCGAGTAGGGCAGGACGGACCGGCACACCACGAGTGCGTCGTCCTCACCCAGCTTGGCCACGGCCCGCACCTGCGGCCACCACTCCGGGTAGCGCTCGAGGTCCACCAGCAGCGCGTGCACCCGCCCGATCGGGAAGGGGACGGTCCAGGAGCGCCGGAAGGAGTACGGCGTACTCACCGGCCGAGGTCCTCGATCTGCACCACGGCCGACCCGACGGTGCCGACGACCGGCCGCTGGGGCGAGCCGGGGATCGTCAGCGGCAGGTCGAGCGGGGCACGGACCCGGACGACCACGCTGTTGTCGGTCGGGTCGAAGACGACGTCGTAGCGCAGCCCGGGGTAGTCGGACCGCGCCCGGGTCCGGCTGAGGTAGTCCTCCACCCCGGCCCGCGCGAGGGCTTCTGCCTGCTCGAGCCGCTGCTGCGATCCCACGCCGGCTCCGTAGAGCGTTTCGAGGTTGCGGGAGCCGGCGTCGGCACCGGCCAGGGCGGCGCCGTCGGCGACGGTGTCGAGCCCCTGTCGCTGGAGGAAGGCCGCGGAGGCGTCGACCACCACCACGACCGCGAACAGCAGGAAGCCGGCGAGCCCCACGATCAGCACCGTCGACTGCCCCCGCTCGTCCTTGGTCACTGCGTGTCCCGGAACTGTCCCACAGGGACGGAGTGGCTCGCGCTCAACGCGAAGCTGGGTGTTCCACCACCGAGGACGTCCGGCAGCAGCGGCAGGTCCACGCGAGAGCGCAGGTCGACCGTGATCGTCGCGCCCGGGGCGTGGCAGTCACCGGCAGGGGCGCAGCTCACGCTCATTCCGAGCGGCTGCTCACCGACACCCTGATCGACCAGGACCTGTCGGGCGGCGGCCCGGGCTCGCGCGTCACCTACCGCGTCGCTCGGGGCCAGCGCGTAGGCGCGGCCGGCGGCTCGGGCAGCGCCGCTGACCGCGAAGGCGCCTCGCTGCACCTCGAAGACGGAGAGCACGATCCAGAGCAACGGCACCAGCAGCAGGAGTCCGAGCCAGGTCAGCTCGACCAGTGCGCTGCCCTGCTCGTTGCGGCGGGTCATGGCTGCTCCTCGATCGCGTGACCCGTGACGTCGAGGGACACCGCCGGACCGCCCAGGCCGAGGGCCGGCACGGTCGCGTGGACGGTGATCCGTACGCCGGGGGCGCCGTCGACCAGCACCGTGTCTGCCTCGATGTCCCGCGCGAAGCGCCCGGCGATCGCCCGGTCCACCTGCTGCCGGGTCCGGGCCACCCCGTCCGCCGGCCCCCGGTCGAGGGTGGCGGCGTAGCGCGCTCCTTCCGATGCCGCCGAGGCGAGGGTGTTGCGAACCATCAGCACCAGCGCCACCTGGAGGATGCCCAGGAACAACGGCGTGATCACCAGCAGGACCAGCACGAAGTCGACCACCGCGGACCCGCGTTCAGGGCGCAGCGGCGGAGCGGGTCGCCGGACGGCGGGCATGGCTAGTTGCGCACGGAGTTGAGCGCGCTGCGCAGGAGATCGACCAGCTGGTCGTCGGCGACGCCCCAGATGACCGCGACCAGCCCGGCGGTCATCACGGTGACCAGCACCCAGCCGGGTACGTCGCCGCGGTCGTCGCGGACCCGTGGCCCGGCCAGGACGGCGTACCAGCGGGCGATCGTCACGGTGAGCTGATGCATCGGGTGTCCCCGTTCTCGTGGAGTGGTGGTCATGGGGTCGTGAGGTTGAGGCCGATGACGCCCGGCCAGAAGGCGAAGAACACGGTGACCGGCAGGACCAGGAACACCACCGGGACCATCATGAAGACCTCCTTGCGGGCGGCGATCTCGATCAGCTCGCGGCGGCCCGCCTCGCGGACGTCGGCCGCCTGGGCGTGGAGTACGTCGGCGAGCGGGGTGCCGCGCTCGAGGGCGACGGCGATCCCCTGGGCGAACCGAGCGACCAGCGGCAGACCCGTGGTGGCGGCCCACGCGTCGAAGGCGGAGCCGACGGGCTCGCCGGTGCGAACGGCGGCGAGCACCGTGCGGAGATCCCGGGACAGCTCCCCGCCACTGCGGTGGCAGACGCGATCCAGCGCCGCGACCGGGCTCTCGCCGGCGGCCACCGCCAGGGCCAGCAGCTCGGCGATGGTCGGGAACTCGGCGAGGATCCGGCGTTCGCGCGCCTTCACCTGGCTGGAGAGGTAGTTGTCGCGGCCGATCACCCCGAGGGCGAACGCCACCCCGCAGAGCAGCAGCGACGAGAGGGTGCCGCCGGAGCCGCGTCACCGCCCGGAGCACGCCGTACGTCGCGGCGACAGCGAACCCGGCAAGCCCCCAGAGCACCTGCTCGACGCGGAACTCGTGCACCGACTGCTCGATCGCGGCGCGTTCGAGGCGCCGGCGGACCGACGCGGAGCCGCCGAGCACCCGCTCGACCCCGTCGGCCATCGAGCGCAGGAGCGGGCCGAACACGCCGGCTGCGGCCGCAGTCGGGGAGGACGAGACGACCTTGAGCGAAGGCGTTCGCCCCACCTGCGGGAGATCGCGGACGTAGGGCAGGACCCGCAAGGACAGCTGGGGGCGCCGGATCACGCGGATCCGGGCGACGACGAGCAGCAGGCCCGCAGCCGCGGCCGCGCCGAGGGCGGCGCCCCACATGGTGAGCGCGGTCATGACAGGATCCGCCGCTCCGTCGGGAGGCGGCCGATCCGCATCATGAGCCGGTAGGCGACGAAGCACGTGGCGGCGCCGATGGCCAGGACGGCGACCCCCGCGGGTGAGGAGTAACGGCGGATCACCTCGGACTGGAAGGACATGAACAGCAGGACGAGCCAGGGAGCCGCCACCGCCAGCCGGGCGCCATTGACCGTCCACGCCTGCCGGGCCTCCATCTCGGAGCGGGTGCGCGCGTCGTCGCGGAGGTATCCGGACAGGTTGCGCAGCAGGCGGCCGAGCTCTCCGCCGCCGACCTCGCGGGCGACGCGGAGGCCCTCGATGACCCGGTCGCCGGTGGGGTCTGCGAGCCTGGACTTGAGCCGGTCCAGGCACTCGCCGAAGCGGCCACTCACCTGGTAGTCGAGGGCGAACTGGTCGAACGCCTCCCGCAAGGGCTCCGGGCCGCGCGAGCCCAGCCCGCCGAGCGCGTCCGGCAGCGAGAGGCCGGCGCGGACCGCGGATGCCAGGTTGTCGACGGCCTCCGGCCACACCTCCGCGAACTCCCGCAGCCGGCGCCGCGCCCGCCCGGCCACCAGCGCCACCGGCAGGTAGCCGCCCATCACGCCGAACGCGATCGCCACCGGCGGTGTCCCCGACACCAGCTGGATCAGCAGCGTGGTGGAGATCGCGAGAACCAGGCAGAGGATCACGAAGCCGGTCGTCGACACCTGCCCGAGCCCGGCCCGGTCGAGGAGTGCGCGCAGCCGGCCCGCCGATCTGGCCCGGACCCGCTGCGTCCGGGGCACGAAGAACGCCGACCAGATCAAGGTCAGCCCGATCCCCACGCCCAGCCCGACGAGCGCACCCATCAGCGGCCCTCGTTGAGGACGCGGTGGACGTCGATCCCCTGACGTTCGAAGAGCTCGATGCGGGGCGGCATCCCGCCCGTACGACGCAGCTCGCCCGTCGCCCGCTCGAAGATGGGCTCGACCTCGATGATGTCGTTCTCGACCCGACCCGGCACACCGACGATCTCGTTGACCCGTCGTACGCCGTGCTGGTCGATCCCGAGGTGCACGACGAGGTCCACCGAGGTCGCGACGGTCGGCACCACGAATCGGGCCGAGATGTTCTCCCCGGCGAGCAGGGGGAGCGTGCACATCTTGACGAGTGCCTCGCGGGCGCTGTTGGCGTGGATGGTGCACATGCCCGGGAGACCGGCGTTGAGCGCGAGGAGGAGGTCCATGCACTCCTCGGCGCGGACCTCACCCACGATCACGCGGCTCGGTCGCATCCGGAGGCTCTCCTTGACGAGGTCACGGAGCGTGATCTCGCCGGTGCCCTCGAGCCCGGACTGCCGGGTCTGCAGGGCCACCCAGTCCGGGTGCGGGAACCTCAGCTCGAAGACCTCCTCCGCCGAGACGACTCGTTCCCCGCCCGGGATCGCCGCCGCCAGGCAGTTGAGCATGGTGGTCTTGCCCGCTTGCGTACTGCCGGCCACGAGGATGTTGAGGCCGGCCCGCACCGAGGCCTCGAGGAACGCCGCGGCGGGCGGCGGCATGCTGCCGAGCTCCACCAGGCCCTCGAGCCGCGTCGCCCGCAGGATGAACTTGCGGATGTTGACGGCGCTGAAGCCGCGGCTGATCCCTTCGAGTACGACGTGCAGGCGATGCCCCTCGGGCAGCATCGCGTCGACGAACGGTCGGCTGATGTCGATCCGCCGACCGCTGGACTTGAGCATCCGCTCGACCAGCTCCTGCACCTGGGCAGAGGTCAGCATCAGGTTGGTCAGCTCGTGACGACCGTTGCGGGCGATGAACACCCTGCTCGGCTCGTTGATCCAGATCTCCTCGACCGCCGAGTCGTCGAGGAAGGGCTGCAGCGGTCCGAACCCGGAGACCCGGGCGACCAGCTCGCCGACGACCGACTCGGGATTCGGAACCGGGACAACGGCGCCGGTGAGGCTGCGCTCGTCGTGGTCGCGCACCACGTCCTCGGCGATCCGGCGCACCACCGTGGCATCCCGCTGCGGGTCGACCCCTTCGCGGCGCACCAGCTCACGGACATGCTGGTCGAGCTGGTCGACCAGCTCCGCGTGGGCGTCGGTGAGCGTCATGCAGGTCCCTGTCCGAATGTGCTGTCAGGAACCTATGTCAGATCGGCCCTGCTCCGCATCCGTCGATTCTGCAGCCTGTGGACAGCGGCACGCCTGCCACGTCGTACCGATTTGCTGCAGTCGGGACGGGAACCATCCGAAAACGGGTTCTGGATCGATCAAGGATTCGGGTTTGCAGCAAATCGGTACGGCGAGGGAGCCGATCGGGCGGGCCGGACGTCCATTCCTCGTGAAGCGTTCCTGGATCCTGCTCGGCACGATGCTGCTCGGCCTGGCCCTCGCGCCGTTCCCGCAGCCGCCCGCATCGGCGTCCTGCGCCGCTCCGTTCCTCGACGCCCCGGGCCGGCTCGTCCTCGCGCGTGGTGAGACCGCAACGGTCGAGGGTCGGGCGTTCGTCGACGGTTGCCAGGACAGCATGAGCTGTTCAGCGGTCCCGGGCTGCAGCCACTGCGAGTACGACGACCCCGCCCCAACGCCGATGCACGACGTGGCGCTGCGGCTCCGTCAGGGCGACCGGACCTGGCGACTCGGCACCGCGGACGCCGAGACCGCCTCCGGGCGGGTGACCTGGGAGTTCGACGTTCCCGCCGGGGTCAGACCGGGCCCGGCGAGACTGCTCACCGACGTGGCGGAACCGTTACGGGTCCGGGTCCGCTGACCACACCCTCGTCCCAGTTCTCGGCCGTCTGCAACACCCAGAAGCCCGCGAACAACGCGAGCAGGACGACCTCGACCCAGAACAGCCATGAGGGGAACGGGCGGTGTCCCGTCGAGTCCAGCAGGAAGAGGATGCCGGCGACCACGATGGTGACCCCCATGGCGGTCGCGATGGCGGCGTACGCCCGTCGGTACGTCGCCGCGGCGAGCCGGGACACCACCGCGCCCCTGGTGGTGTGGCGCGCGTTGACCACGGCCACCCCGACGATCAGCCCGAACATGGGGACTGCCGCGGCGTAGTGGCCGAACTCCAGGAAGGACTCCCGGCCGAGGCCGAACCACAAGGCCAGCCCAACCAGCAGGACTCCGGCCCCGGCGATGCTTCGGAGGTGTGCCGCCCGGTAGGGCCCGTCCTCGACCGTCGCGGCCGCGAAGACCACGCCGACGACGCCCAGGACGAGCAGCGCGGCGACGTTGTTCTCGACCGCCGGGACCAGCGCGGCCGGGACCGTGCGTTGGTCGGTCACGAAGCCGGCCACCGGGAAGCTGATCGGCGTCGGCACCAGCGCGACCAGCGGCGCAAGCATGCCGGCCAGGTTGAGCATGACGTCCTCGGGACCCTCCCGGCCCTTGATCGCGACCAGCCCGAGTCCGACCGCGACGAGGGAGCCGACGAAGACGCCGCGCACCGGCGTGTAGTAGTAGGCACTGATCGAGTCGAGGATGCCGCCCCGCGGGCCCGACACGATCTCGATACCGACCGACACCCCCAGCAGCACCGCCATCGCCACCACGGCCACGCGCAGGTAGCGGTAGGTCTTGCGGGACGCGATCTCGAGCCGGTCCGGATCGGCCATTGGTGACTCCCGTCGAACTCAGAGCATGAACAGGTCGCCGTGCTCGGCGACCCGGTCGAGGACCTCCTCGAAGCGGAACTGCTCCAGCCCGAGCGGGTCCTCGGCCCCCGCCTCCACCTCGTCCCAGGTGACCGGGGTGGCGACGGTGGGTCGCTCCCGGCCGCGCAGGGAGTACGGCGAGATGGTCGTCTTGGAGCCGGCGTTCTGCGACCAGTCGAGGAACACCTTCCCCGACCTCCGCGACTTGGTCATGGTGGCGGTGACCAGCTTGGGGTGCTCCTTCTGCAGCTCCTCGGCCACCACCTTGGCCAGCCCGGTCGTCTCCTCGGAGTTGAGCTTGCCGGGCAGCGCGGCGTAGAGGTGCAGGCCCTTGCTGCCGCTCGTGACGGCCCGGGCGTCGAGGTCCCGCTCGGCCAGTCGGTCGCGCACCCGCAGGGCGACGTCGCAGCACTCCGGCAGCCCGGCCGGCTCGCCCGGGTCGAGGTCGATCACCAGCCGGTTCGGGTTGCGCGGCCGTCCGGTGCGGTTGACCGTCCACTGGTGGACGTGGAGCTCCAGGGCGGCCAGGTTGACCAGCCACGTCAGGGTGGCGAGGTCGTCGACGATCGGGAAGACCAGGTGGTCGCCGTGCCGCGAGCTACCGCGCGAACCGGTCGTCGGCACCTTCGCCGTCCGCACCCACGAGGGGGTGCCGGCCGGCGTGTTCTTCTCGAAGAAGCTCTTGTCCTCGACCCCGTGCGGCCAGCGGATCCGGGTCACCGCCCGGTCCTTGAGGTGCGGCAGCAGCACCGGCGCGATCTGCGCGTAGTAGTTGAGCACCTCGCCCTTGGTGGTGCCGGTGCGCGGGTAGAGCACCTTGTCGAGGTTGCTGATCTTGAGCGTGCGGCCCTCGACGTCGACCCGGAGCTCCTCGCCGGTCGGACTCATCGGCGCCTTATCTGCCGATCGCGATCACGGGCACCCGGTCCTGGTCGAGCCGGTTCATCACCCTGAGCAGGAACCAGCGGGGCGCACTCACGCAGCCGGCGGTCGCGCCCGACCCGTTGACGTGCAGGAAGATCGCGCCGCCACGGTGGCGCACCTGTCCGGTGTTGAAGCTGGTGACGACCGAGAACTCGTACTGCTTCGGGAAGTCCTTGAGCCGCTCGGAGGCGTTGGGACGGCTGGCGGGCAGCCACCAGCGGAACCCGCCGCTGCTCTTGTTGCGGTAGCGGTTGTAGAACCTCGACTCGTTGTCGAGGACCCAGTAGTCGCCGCGGCGGATCTTCCGGTAGCTCGGGTCCCACACGCTGCGCTGCTGGTGGGTGCCGAAGGAGAACGGCAGCGTGAAGGTGCCCAGCGGGGTCTTCCCGGACCCCTGTACGCGGTGCCGCGCCCGGACCAGGCCGTTGTAGCCGATCCTGCCGTCGGCTGCACGGAACTGCAGCCGCCACCGCCCCTGCCTGAGGGCCCAGTAGCTGACGCGCGCGTGATGGCCCGAGGTGCGGTTGACGGTGACGACCTGGCGGGTGCCCTGCCTCAGGTGGACGGTCACCCCGTCGAGGCGGACCTCGCCCGCGGCGTAGGCCGGGGTTGCCGGGCCCGGCAACAGGGCGGCGGCCAGGAGGAGCACCGTGAGCAGTCGTCTCATGTCAGGTCCTCGGGATTGAGGTCGGGTCGCACGCCACGGTACGACGGCTGGCGGAGGCGTTGCTGGGGCGACAGGCCGAGGGACTCGACGTCGACGACGAGGACCGGCTCCACCCAATGGGTGCCGAGCGCGTCGAGGCGGGGCACCTCGTCGGCGAACGGGCTCGCCTGCCGGGCGTACGGCGCCAGCGCCTCCATCAACATCGGGCCCACCTTGCCGGCGATCCCGCTGCCGACCCGCCCCCGGTAGAGCAGCCCGTCGGGGGTCGGCTCCCCCACCAGGACCGCTCCGAGCCGGGAAGCAGAACCGGTCTCCGGGCGCCAGCCGCCGACGACCCAGGAGGTGCGGCGACGGTGCGGGAACTTCAGCCAGTGCGGGCTGCGGGCACCGAACTCGTAGCGGGAGGACCGTCGCTTGCTGACCATCCCCTCCAGCCCCTGGTCGAGGGTCGCCTGGAACAGCATCGCGCCGTCGTCGTAGACCGGCGGCACCTGCCAGGCGACGTCGTCGAGGCCGAGGGCCGTGAGCAGGTCGCGGCGCGCGTCGAGCGGCTCGCGGGTGAGGTCGCGGCCCTCGAGGCGGAGCAGGTCGAAGGCCAGCAGCGTGACCGGGTTGCGCTCCGCGAGCGCGGCGGCCCGCTTCGCGTTGCCGACGTGGATCCGCTCCTGCAGCGCGCCGAAGGTGGGGATGCCGTCGAGGAACGCGACCACCTCGGCGTCGAGGAGCAGGTCGTCCCCGGGGAGGCCGTGCAGCTCGGGGAAGGAGACGGTGACGTCGTTCTCGTTGCGGGAGGTGAGCCGCAGCCTCCCGTCGCGTACGTCGACCAGCACCCGCATGCCGTCCCACTTCACCTCGTGCACCCACTCCTCCCCCGTCGGCACGTGGGTGCCGCGGGTGGCGAGCATGGGTCGCATGGGTCCATCCTGTCGGATACTGGAGCAGCGTCACGGTCAGCGGGCCACGATCAGCGGGAGGTATGAGCATGCGTGCGATCTGGAAGGGGGCGGTCTCGTTCGGACTCGTCAGCGTCCCGGTGAAGCTCTACTCGGCGACGGAGTCCCACGACGTCTCGTTCCGGCAGGTGCACGCCAAGGACGGCGGGCGGATCAAGTACCAACGGGTCTGCTCGATCGACGGCGAGGAGGTCGCCTACGCCGACATCGCCAAGGGCTACGAGACCGAGGACGGCGAGATGGTCATCCTCACCGACGAGGACATGGCCGAGCTGCCCTCCACCTCCTCGCGCGAGATCGCGGTCGAGAAGTTCGTGCCGAGCGACCAGATCGACCCGATGCTCTTCGAGAAGTCCTACTACCTCGAGCCGGAGAGCTCCGGCGCCAAGCCGTACGCCCTGCTCCGTCAGGCGCTGCTCGATGCCGACCGGATGGCCGTGGTCACGGTGGCGCTGCGCCAGCGCACCACGGTGGCCGTGCTCCGCGTCCGCGACGACGTGATCGTGCTGCAGACGATGATGTGGCCCGACGAGATCCGCACTCCCGACTTCAACATCGAGACCGGCAAGGCCAAGGACGCCGAGGTCAAGATGGCCAACATGCTGGTCGAGACCCTGGCCGGCGACTTCGACGCCAGTGAGTTCGAGGACGACTACGCCGAGGCGGTCGACGCCCTGGTCAAGGCCAAGATCGAGGGAGGTGAGGTCAAGCGGACCGCAGTGTCGACCAAGTCCTCCGGCGAGGTGGTCGACCTGCTGGCCGCGCTGCAGCGCTCGGTGGACGCCGCCAAGACCGCCCGCGGCGAGGACAAGGACGACGGCAAGGACCAGGGCAAGGACGACGGGAAGGCCGAGGCCGAGGCCAAGCCCAAGAAGAAGAGCGGCAAGAAGGCGGCGAAGAAGCCGGCCAAGAAGGCTGCCAAGAAGGCCAGCTAGGAGCCACCATGGCGATGACCCACTCCCCCGGCGACCCCTGCTGGATCGAGCTGTTCACCCCCGACGTCAAGCACGCGCGTGATTTCTACGGCGAGCTGTTCGGCTGGACCTCCCACGCCGGCGGTGAGGAGTACGGCGGCTACGTGGTCTTCGAGCGCGACGGCGAGCCGATCGCCGGCTGCATGAGGAACGACGGGTCGGCGGGCCCCAGCATGTGGTCGGTCTACCTCGCCAGCGACGATGCCGCCGCGACCGTCGAGCAGGTGAAGGAGCACGGCGGTCAGGTCATCGTCGAGCCGATGCAGGTCGGCGAGATGGGCCACATGGCCTTCGTGGTCGACCCCGCCGGCGCCGCCCTGGGCGTCTGGCAGCCGCTGGACCACAAGGGCTTCGCCGCCCGGGGCGACATCGGCGCGCCGGCCTGGTTCGAGACCCTCAGCAAGAACTACGACGCCGCGGTCCCGTTCTACCGCGAGGTGTTCGGCTGGGACACCTACACCATGAGCGACACCGACGAGTTCCGATACACCACGCTGGGCGAGGGCGACGAGGCGAAGGCCGGGATCATGGACGCCACTGCCTTCCTCGCCGACCAGCCGTCCAGGTGGCAGTTCTACGTCGAGGTGGTCGACACCGACGCCAGCGTCCAGCGCGCCACCGACATCGGCGGCAAGGTGGTCGAGGACGCCGAGAACACGCCGTACGGCCGGCTCGCGGTGATCGCCGACCCCTCGGGCATCCCGTTCGCGATCATGGGGCCGGACCCCACCGCCTGACGGCCCGGCTCAGCTCCCCCAGCCGGGCAGCACCAGTGCCGCCCAGACCAGCAGCGGTCCGACCGCGGTGACGAGGGCTCCGTAGGTGAGGATCTGCTTGTAGTAGACCGGTTCGGAGATGGTGTCGGGCCGGTTGGCCAGCATCAGCGCGCCGTTGGTCGAGAATGGGCTGACGTCGACGATGGTCGAGGAGACCGCGACCGCGGCCACGACGAAGGCGGCGCTGACACCGCCGTCGTTGATCAGCGGCACGGCGATCGGGATGATCACCGGCAGCAGCGCGGTCGAGGAGGCGAACGCCGACACCACGCCTCCGACGTAGCACAGCACCAGCGCGCCGAGCGCGGCTACGCCGAGCCCCGCGGCCCAGTTGCCGACGAACTCGGGCGAGCCGGCCTCCGTGAGGACGAAGGCGTAGCAGCTGACACCGGCCACCAGCAGCACGGTCGGCCAGGCGATGTTCTTGACCGCCTCGGGACTGCGCTGCGGGGCGAACAGGGACAGCACGACGCCGGCGGTGATCGTGACGAAGCCGATGTCCTGTTCGAAGGCCAGCGCGAGCACGGCGACGACGAGGAACACCACCAGGGTGAGGATCTGCTGGGTCTTGAGGGAGACCATCGGCTGCTTCCTGGTCTCCTGCTCCGTCTGCGTGGCCGTGGCGGTCGCCGTCCCTCCACCGCCGGACGGCCGGTCGTCCTCGCGCTCGGGCTCCGGGTCGATCCGCCTCGAGGCGAGAGAGGGGCCGCCGAGCACGACGAACAGAGCGGCCGCGAGGATCGTGTTGACCACGAGGCTGGCGAAGAAGATCGTCAGCTCGCTGTTGGGAAGCCCGGCGCTCGCCATCACATCGTTGGTGATGACGCCGTAGATGCTGATCGGAGAGAAGCCGCCCGCCTGGGCACCGTGGACGACCATCATGCCCATCATCAGGGGGCTGATGCCGTAGCGCCCGGCGAAGCCGAGGGCGATCGGCCCGATGATCGCGCAGGCCGCCGGGCTGAGCGCGCCGATCGCGGTCAGCGCCCCGGTGACCGCGAACATCACCCACGGGATCATCACCACTCGTCCGCCGACGGCCTTCACAGCCGTCGCCACGATCAGGTCGACCGTGCCGTTGGCCCGGGCGATCGCGAAGAGATAGGTGACGCCCACGATGGTGAGGACCAGGCTCCCGCTCATCCCGGCGATGATGTCGTCGGTGACCAGCCCGAGGGAGTAGACCCCGACCAGCCAGGCGGCGACGAACCCGAGCGCACCCATGTTGATCGGCAGCACGGTGCCGACGACGAAAAGCGCGATCAGAGCGATGATCGCGACCCATTCCGGTCCCATCCGGGTGTCCTCTCCTCCGTCCCGGACGGTCCAGCCCCCGTTGAAGGAACGTGACCGGGATCATGGCTCTACATGGACTAGACAACCCCCAGAGGCGTTCCGCGTCAATACTGGCCCGGTGACCGCCCTCGACCAGCTCGCCGTGCTCGCGGCGGGACTGGGCGCCGGGATCCTCACCACCACGGTCGGGGTTGCCTCCCTGCTCAGCTTCCCGGTCCTGGTCGCGGTCGGCATCCCTCCGGTGGTGGCCAACGCCTCCAACACGGTCGGCCTGGCCCCCGGTGCGGTCAGCGGCTCATGGGGTTACCGCGACCAGCTCCGCGAGCACCCGGGGGTCACCGTCGCCGTGCTCGCGACCTGCGCGCTCGGCGCCATCGCGGGTGCCTGGCTCCTGCTGTCACTGCCCCCGGGGGTGTTCGAGGCGGTCGTTCCGTGGCTGATCCTCTTCACCTGCCTGCTGGTCGGGCTGCAGCCCCGGATCTCAGCCTGGATGCGGGCGCGGCACGAGGAGCTGCCGCCAGATCGCACCTCGATGTCGCCTGTGACGACGGTCTTCGCCACCGCCACCGGGGTGTACGGCGGCTACTTCGGGGCCGGCTCCGGCGTGATGATGATGGCCGTGCTCGGCCTGGGCCTGGACCTGGAGTTCCGCGTCGTCAACGCACTCAAGACGCTGGCCGTGATGGCCGCCAACGTCGTGGCCGGGCTGATCTTCGTCGTCGTCGCGGAGCTGGACTGGCGGGCGATCGCCCTGCTGGCCGGCGGCTCCATCGTCGGCGGCTACGTCGGGTCCCGGATCGGGAACCGGCTACCCGCCCCGGTCCTGCGCACCGGGATCGTCGTGGCCGGCGTCGTTGCGGCCGTGGCCATGCTCTGAGGCGGCCGGTGGCGAGGCCGTCCGGGCGGCGGCCGCCGAGTCCGGGGTGTTGCGGTGGAACCGGCTCATCAACGCGTCGCTCATCCGGGGCGCCACGATGTTGAGCAGCTCTCCGGCCCTGCCCACCCCGGTGTCGACGGTCAACGGCCGGTCCTCGAGCGCCCGGACCACGCGCTCGGCGGCCTGCTCCGGCGTCAGCCCGCGCCGGTCCTCGTAGTTGTCGGTCGGCACCACCATCGCCGTGTGCACCAGCGCGAACCGCATGTTGGTGAAGGTCACGTTGTCGGCGTAGGTCTCGCGGCCCGCGATCCGCGACCAGGTGTCGAGGGCCGTCTTGGACGCGAGGTAGGCCGCGAACTTCGGCGCCTTCAGCTGCACGCCCCACGACAGGATGTTGACGACGTGCCCGAATCTCTGGCGGCGCATCGCCGGGAGCAGCCCGAGCGTGAGCCGCACGGGGCCGAAGTAGTTGACCGCCATGGTCCGCTCGAAGTCGTGGAACCGGTCGTAGGACAGCTCCAGCGACCGCCGGATCGAGCGGCCGGCGTTGTTGACCAGGTAGTCGACGGCGCCGTGCTCGCCGAGGACCTGCTCGACCAGGGCCTCGACGGCGTCGCCGTCGGTCAGGTCGCAGGGGTACGTCGCCGCCCGGCCGCCCGCCGCCTCGATCTCCCGGTGGACCCGCGCGAGCTCCTCGCGCCTCCTCGCCACCAGCAGCACGACCGCCCCGCGGGCCGCGGCCGCACGGGCGGTCGCCTCGCCGATTCCCGACGAGGCGCCGGTGACCAGGACGACCCGGTCCGCCAGGGGGCTGGACGCGTCGTGGCGCAGGCGCCGCGCCAGCCGTCGGACGCGGGCGCGGGGCGTCTGCAGCAGCAGGCCGGTCACGATCCCACCGGCCGGGCCGACCAGGTCGGGAAGGGCCGGGCCGCCTCGATCTGGGCGGACAGGCTGAGCAGGGTGGCTTCGTCGTCGGTGCGGCCGACCAGCTGGACGGCGGTGGGGAGCCCGTCGGGTGCGATGCCGCAGGGGACGGAGGCCGCCGGATTGCCGGCCACGTTCCACAGCGCGGCGTAGGCGATCGCCGGCATCGCGGCGAGCGCGGAGGACACCGTGCCGCGGCCGCCCAGGATGCCGACCGCCGGCGGCCGGTGCGCGATGGAGGGGGTGAGCAGGACGTCGATGTCGTCGAAGACCCGGTTGGCCTTCACCGAGACCTGCTCGGTGCGGTCCAGCGCCCACTGGCGGACCCTCGGGGTCACCCAGGCGCCCATCCGGCAGGTCTCCCTGGTGCGGCGCTCGAGGCGGCCGTGGTGCTCGACCGCGTCGGCCTCGGCGCGGATGCCGGCGAAGAACTGCGGCACGAAGGCGGGGGTCGGGTCGGGGTAGCGCGGGTCGATCTGCTTGACGTCGTGCCCCAGGTCGGAGAGCAGCCGGGCGGTGTCCTCGAGCACCTGCACGTGGAGCGGGTCGGGGCGCACCCCGAGCGTGACCGGCTTCGCGGACCACCCGATGCGCAGCCGGCCCGGCTCACGCCGGGCGGCCTCGACGAACGAGCCCGACTCGCCCCGCCCGGTAGAGGTCACCCTCGACGTTGCCGCGGATCACGTCGTAGACGATCGCGCTGTCCAGGACGGTGCGGGCGAGCGGCCCGGCGGTGCCGAGCGCCCACCACAGGTGGGGGTGCGGGGCGGTGGTGACCCGCCCCCGCTGCGGCTTGAGCCCGAACAGCCCGCAGCAGGCGCTGGGGATCCGGATCGAGCCGCCGCCGTCACCGCCCAGGCCGACCGTGACCATGCCGGTGGCGACCGCCACCGCCGTACCTCCGCTGGAGCCGCCCGGAGTCCGCGTGGCGTCCCACGGGTTGCGGGTCACGCCGCGGGAGACCGACTCGGTGTAGGGGAATGCGCCGAACTCCGGCATCGTCGTCTTGCCGACGATCACCGCGCCCGCGTCCCGGAGCCGGCGGACGACCTCGGCGTCGGCGCCGGCCGGGGTCGAGTTGGCCTCACCGCCGAAGGTGGTGACACAGCCGGCGACGTCGATCTCCTCCTTGATCGCGACCGGCACGCCGTGCAGCGGGCCGGGCGGGTCCCCCTCGGCGAGCTCCTGGTCGCGGGCGAGGGCCTCCTGCCTGGCACTCGTCGGCCAGCACGACGGAGAACGCGTTGAAGCGGGGGTCCAGGGCGGCGATCCGTCCCAGAGCCGCGTCGACGACGGCGCCGGCCGTCGCCGTTCCCGACGCGATCGCCTCCCTCGTCCCGGAGATGTCCAGATCAGTGACGTCGGTCATGGACCCGCAGCGTAACCGCGAGCCCATTGTGGCGTTTGCCCAGTGGGGAGAGGGAAGCGGTCGCCGCACGGTCGTGTCCCACTGCTGAAACAACCGGCTCTGTGGGAAGGACGATGATCTTGAGGAACGCACGACGACTGGGGGCACTCACCGGGGTGACCGTCCTGGCCCTGATGACGATGGCTCCGGCTCTCGCGGCCACCACCGTCGCGCAGGCCAGCGCCAACGCACTGACCATCGCGGTCGCCGGCAACGGCCAGGGCAGCGGGACCGTCACCGCGACCCATGACGGCAAGCAGGAGTCCGTCCGGGGCGAGACCGCTCCGCCGGTCCGGGTGCTCGGCAACCAGCAGCTGGTCAACTCCGGAGTCCTGGCCCAGGAGGCCACCGCCTCCGCCGACGGCGACGGTGCCGGCGCGTCCGCCGCCTGCGCCGGGATCGCCGGCCAGGGTGGGTCCGTCGCGCAGATCGGTGACTCGAGCTGCCTGCGGCCTGGCCAGCCGATCGGCCTCACCTTCGCCAACCTCGACCTCAGCGACCTGGTCGTCTTCGACGAGGACACCCAGCTGGCACCTCTCAACCAGGCGACCGACCCCGTCATCACGCAGGCCGTCGGACCGCTGACCCAGCAGATCTCCACGGCCGTGACCGAGCAGGCCGGCAACGGCGGCATCTTCGGCGGCACCCTGGGCGCCGTGGAGTCGCGGTGCACCTCGACCGCGGGCGGCGGAGCCGGAGGCACCACCACCATCGTGGACGGCAGGATCGGCGCGACGTTCGGCGGGCGGACCGTGGGCCTGCTCGACTTCCCGGTGCACCCGGCGCCGAACACGAAGCTGGTCACGGACCTCGACAAGGTGGTCGACCTCTTCCTGAACGCGCTCAGGCACGACCTCAACAACACCCTCGACGGCCAGGCAGCCGGGCTCGAGGCAGCGATCGACCCGATCCAGGACCAGATCGTCGACGCGGTCATCGGCGAGATCGCGCCCCAGCTGGGACCGCTCGAGGAGAACGTGCTCTCCGCGACCCTGAACGCACAGGCCCGTCCTGCCGTCGACTCGATCAAGGTCACCGCCATCCACCTCGAGGTCCTGCCCGCCGCCAGGGCGGAGCTGGGAGCGCCCGTCGCACAGGCCGACCTGGCCAACGTCACCTGCGGACCGAACGGTCGGGTGACTCGCACCAGCCAGCCGCTCCCTGAGGTTCCGACGGTCATCGACTCCGGCACCGACGGTGGATCCGGTGGTGCCCGCGACTACGCCCTGGTGGCCGGGGCACTGGTAGTTGCCGGTGCCAGTGGCCTGATCGCCTACCGCCGGTTCGCCACCCGGTCGTGAGCGACTCCACCCGGAGCGGAGGCGGCGCGAGCGGGATCGCGCTGCCACTGCTCGTGCTCGCAGCCGTTCTGGTCGCTGTCGGGCTCGTCCTGCCGTCCGGCCAGGCGGCCGAGGACGGCAAGCAGGCTCGCCACCGGCCGGTCGTGGCCCTCGCCGCCATCGGTGCCCCGGTCCGACTGGTCGTGCCGTCGGTGGGGATCGACGCCCCGGTGGTGCCGATCGAGACCAGCACCGACGGCGTCCTCGCCCCGCCCGCCGACGTCGACACGGCGGGCTGGTGGCAACGCAGCGCCGAGCCCGGCGCCCGGACCGGTCAGGTCCTGGTCACCGGGCACTCGGTCCACGACGGCGACGGCGCGATGGACGAGATGGGCGGCGTGGAGGCCGGGGACCAGGTCCGGCTGCGCCGTGGCGGCAAGACTGCCCTCTACCGGACCACCGCCGTGGCGGTCTACTCCAAGGAACAGGTGGCCGAGCAGGCTCGCAAGCTGTTCGGCCAGGACCACGGTCGCGGCCGACTGGTGCTGGTCACCTGCACCGACTGGAACGGCGAGGACTACGAGAGCAACATCATCGTCTTCGCCGAGCCGGTCCGCCGCGGCTGAACGTCAGTCCGACTTCAGCAGGCCGCGGACCACACGGAGCCCGACCGACATCCGGGCCAGGTCGGCGGACTCGTCGGCACAGATCTCCTCGAGCGTCTGGACCGCGCGCGTGACCACGACCTGATCGTCGTCCTCCCACGCGGCGATCCGCGCCGGGACCGAGTCCTCCGGCGAGGTCGACAGCAGGACCTGGCCGGTGAGCTGGATGTGCACCGAGGTGAGGTCGTCGCGCACCGCACCGCGGGCCATCGTCTGCCACCGGTCCTCCCGCGGCAGCGCGAGGATGCGCTGCATCAGGACCGGGAGCCCGAGCCGCTCGCCGAGCGCGAAGTGGAGCCGGGCCACCTCCGCCGGGTCGAGCTTCTCGCGGTTGGCGATCTCGACCAGGCCGAGCAGCATGTAGGCGGCGTTCAGCACCGCGACCCTGGAGGCGAGGTACTCCGGCACGCCCTTCGCCATCAGCCGGTCCCGACGCTCCTCGAACGCGGTCAGCTCCCGACCGGTCATCAGCTCGGGCAGCTGCACCACGACCAGCTGGACGGTCTCGCTGAAGTAGTCGACGGTGGCCCGGCTGTCCAGCGGCGGTCGCCGGTTGTTGACCAGCCACCGCGACGCCCGCTCGACGAGGGTGCGCATCTCGATCCGCATCCGGGTCTGCACCTCGGCGTCGAGCTTGTTGTCGTAGGTCTTCAGCTCGTCGCGGAGCTCGAGCGAGGCGAAGATCTCGCGGGCCACGAAGTTGGCCCGGGTCAGCTCGGCCGCCGAGGCGCCGGTCTCGCCGGCCAGGCGCGGCCAGAAGGTCATCCCGGCGCCGTTGACCAGGTCGTTGACCACCTGGGTCACGATGATCTCGCGCCGCAGCGGGTGCGCGGCGATCTGGGACTCGAACCCTTGCTTCATCTTGGTCGGGAAGTAGCCCATCAGGTCGATGTGCAGGTAGGGGTCGTCGGGCAGGTCGGAGGCCAGCAGCTCGTCGGCCAGCACGATCTTGGTCCAGGCGAGCAGGACCGCCAGCTCTGGAGTGGTCAGGGCCTCGCCGCGGTCGAGGCGACGGCGTACCTGCCGCGAGCTGGGCAGTCCCTCGACCTCGCGGTTGAGGACCCCGTTGCGCTCCAGCCTCTTCATCCAGTCCTCGTGGACGTGCAGCAGGCCCGGGGCATGGGCAGCGGCATTGGCCATCGACAGGTTCTGCTCGTAGTTGTCGCGCAGGACGAGCTTGGCGACCTCGTCGGTCATCTCCGAGAGGAGGTGGTTGCGCTGCTTCTCGGTGAGATCGCCGTCGGCGACCACCTTGTCGAGCAGGATCTTGATGTTCACCTCGTGGTCGGAGGTGTCGACGCCGGCGGAGTTGTCGATGAAGTCGGTGTTGAGCCGGCCACCCTTGCTCGGCGTACTCGATCCGGCCGAGCTGGGTGAGGCCGAGGTTGCCGCCCTCGCCGACGCACTTGGCACGCAGGTCGCGTCCGTCGATGCGGATCGTGTCGTTGGCCTTGTCCCCGGCCTCCGCGTGGCTCTCCGAGGAGGCCTTCACGTAGGTGCCGATGCCGCCGTTCCACAGCAGGTCGACCGGGGCCTGCAGGATCGCCTTCATCAGCTCGGCCGGGGTCACGGACGAGACCTCGTCCTCGATGCCCAGCGCCTTGCGGATCGGATCGTTGAGACTGATCGACTTCAGGGAGCGCGGGAACACGCCGCCGCCCTCGGAGATCAGGTCCTTGTCGTAGTCCTGCCAGCTGGACCTCGGCACATCGAAGAGCCGGCGCCGCTCGGCGTACGACGTCTCGGCGTCGGGGCTCGGGTCGACGAAGATGTCGCGGTGGTCGAAGGCGGCCACCAGCCGGGTGTGCTCCGAGCAGAGCATCCCGTTGCCGAACACGTCGCCGGACATGTCGCCGATCCCGACCGCAGTGAAGTCCTCCGCCTGGCAGTCGATGCCCCGCTCGCGGAAGTGGCGCTGGACCGAGACCCACGCGCCCCGGGCGGTGATGCCCATCGCCTTGTGGTCGTAGCCGACCGACCCGCCGCTCGCGAACGCGTCGCCGAGCCAGAAGCCGTAGTCCTTCGCGACCCCGTTGGCGATGTCGGAGAAGGTCGCGGTGCCCTTGTCGGCCGCGACCACGAGGTAGGAGTCGCCGCCGTCGTGTCGTACGACGCCACTCGGCGCGACGTGCTCGCCGTCGACGAGGTTGTCGGTGATGTCGAGCAGGCCGGAGATGAACGTCTTGTAGCAGGCGATCCCTTCCTCCAGCCAGGCGTCGCGGTTGCTCGGGTCGGGCAGCTGCTTGCAGAAGAACCCGCCCTTCGCGCCCACCGGCACGATCACGGTGTTCTTCACCATCTGCGCCTTGACCAGGCCGAGGACCTCGGTGCGGAAGTCATCGCGACGGTCGGACCAGCGCAGGCCTCCACGGGCGACTGAACCGAAGCGCAGGTGCACGCCCTCGACCCGCGGCGAGTAGACGAAGATCTCGTAGCGGGGCCGCGGCTGGGGCAGGTCGGGGATCGCGGACGGCTCCATCTTGAAGGACATGTAGGGGTGCGGCCGGCCGTCGGCGTCGCGCTGGAAGTAGTTGGTGCGCAGGGTCGCCTTGATGTGGGTGAGGTAGGAGCGCAGGATCCGGTCGTGGTCGAGGCTCTCCACCTCGTCGAGCGCGTGGGCGATCTTCTCCTCCACCGCCTCGATCCGCGAGGTCCGCGCCTCGGCATCGGCCGCCAGCCCGTTCTTGCCGGGGTCGAACCGGGACGTGAACAGCTGGACCAGCAGCCGGGTCAGCTCGACGTTGTGGCGCAGCGCGTTCTCCATGTAGTCCAGGGCGAAGGGCGAGTTGCCCTGCTTCATGTACTTCGCGTAGGCGCGCAGGACCGTCGCCTGGCGCCAGGTGAGGCCCGCGTCGAGCACGAGACCGTTGAAGCCGTCGATCTCGTTGAAGCCCTCCCACACGGCGCGCAGGGCGTCCTGGAAGAGCTCCCGCGCCTTCTTCGGCAGCTCCTCCCCGTGGCGCAGGCCGAACTCGTAGATGAACGTCGGCCGGCCGAGGCCCTCGAGCTGGTAGGGCCGCTCGTCGACCACCTCGACGCCCATCGACGAGAGCATCGGCAGGATCTCCGACAGCGACAGCGGCGCACCGATCCGGAACACCTTGAGCCGGGCCTCCCCACGAGCGGCGTCCATCTGCTCGTAGAGGGAGAGGTCGATGCCGTCCTCCTCCCCGAACGCCTCCAGGCGCCCGAGGTCGTAGGCACCCGTCGCCGGCAGGTAGTCCTCCTTGTAGGCCTCGGGGAACGAGTCGACGTAGCGCCGGGCGAGGCGCGAGCCGGCGTCCTCGCCGTACTCGGAGATCGCCGCCGAGAGGAAGTCGTCGCGCCAGGATCGGGAGGCCTCCGTGAGCCGACGTTCGAGGTCGCCCTGGTCGACCTTGGCGACGATCCTCTCCCCCTGCGGCGGGTGGACGACGAAGTGGACGTTGGCGGTGGTGGACTCCCCCACCCGGGCGCTGAACTCGATGCTCTCGCCGCCGAGCTCCTCCTTGAGGATCGCGCCGAACTTCTCGCGCACCGAGGTGCTGTAGCGGTCACGTGGCAGGTAGACCAGCACCGACACGTAGCGCCCGTAGGTGTCGCGGCGGAGGAACATCCGGACCTGGCGGCGCCCGCGGGCGTGCATGACCGCCTCGGCCATCGGCGCGAGCTCGTCGACCGGGGTCTGGAACAGCTCGTCGCGCGGATAGGTCTCGAGGGTGTCCATGAGCGCCTTGCCGGCGTGGCTGCGCGGGTCGAAGCCGATCCGTCGCAGCACCTCGGCGGCCTTCTCCCTCAGCAGCGGGATCCGGGTCAGCGACTCGGTGTAGGCCGCGCTGGAGAAGAGCCCGAGGATCCGTCGCTCGCCGACGACCTCGCCGTTCTCGTCGAACCGTTTGACCCCGACGTAGTCGAGGTAGGCCGGCCGATGCACCGTCGCGCGGGAGTTGGCCTTGGCGAGCACGAGCAGGGTCTTCTCCCGGGCCTTCGCCTTGACCGGAGCCGGCAGCTTGCCGAAGGAGCTCGACATGTTCTGGTCGGAGCGCAGGATGCCCAGGCCGGTGCCGGGCAGACCGCGCAGCATCTCGTCCTCGCCCTCGGACTCGAGGCGGTACTCCCGGTAGCCGAGGAAGGTGAAGTGGTCGTTGGCGAGCCAGCGGAGGAGATCCTGGCCCTGTTCGACCTCGGTCTTGGACAGGGGCGGGGGGTCGGCGTCGAGCTCGTCGACGATCGTGAGCACCTGGGTCTTCATCTTCTCCCAGTCCTCGACCGACTCGCGCACGTCACGCAGGACCTTCTGCAGCAGCTCCTCGATCTCGCCGGTGTCCTCGTCGTCTGCCACCCGGGCGATCTCGATGTGCATCCACGACTCGCGGAGCCCCTGGTCGGCCTCCGGCGAACCGTCGTCGGCGAGCTTCACCTCCCGCAGCTCTCCGGTGATGTCGCGGACGACGTCGAACTGCGGATGGATCACGGCGTGCACGTCGCGCTGCTGGCGGGCGAGCTCCATCGTCAGCGAGTCGACCAGGAACGGCATGTCGTCGGTGACGACCTCGACGACCGAGTGACCGCCGGCGGACCAGCCGTGCTCGGTGGTGGTCGGGGTGAACGCCCGCACCTGCGCCGTACCCTGCGGCCGGCTGCCCGCGAGCCGGTAGTGGGAGGCGAGTGCACCGTAGAGGTCGATGTCGGAGCGGTCGGTGACGTCCTCGGGAGCCACGTGCCGGTAGTAGGCGTTCAGCAGGGCCTCGACCACGTCGTGCGGAGGCCCGCCGTGGCCCCTCCGATGACGGGCCACCTCGACCGCTCTGGCAAGGAGTTCCGACTTTTCCCGGTCGAGCGAGGTGGTCACCCTCCTGACACTAGGACCCGGTCGTGACCCGCACAACACGGCGCACGGTGGGCCGCCGTAGCCGCCGGCTCCGCCGCTCCGACATGATGACCACCATGAAGTTCCGCCACGAGCTGTCCTACGACGCGAGCCCCGCCGAGGTCTTCGAGATGCTGGCCGATCCTGCCTTCCGGGAGAGGGTCGGTGAGGCGCTCGACGTCGTCTCGGCCGACATCACGCTGGAACGGGACGGGGACGGCTTCACGCTCACCAACGATCAGGTCCAGCGCACCGGAGGGCTGCCGTCCTTCGCGAAGAAGATCGCGGGCGATACGACGCGGGTGATCCAGATCGAGGAGTGGTCCTCGCCCACCGGCGGCACGCTGCGGATCGACGCTCCCGGCAAGCCGACGACCATGGCCGGCACGATCGAGCTCGTGCCCGACGGTGCCGGCACCGTCGAGGTGGTCGAGCTCGAGATCAAGGCGAAGGTCCCGTTGATCGGCGGCAAGCTCGAGAACCTCATGGCCGACCAGGTCCGGGACGGGATGGACACCGAGCGCGAGGTCGGGCAGGCCTGGTTGAAGGGAAGCGGGGCATGAGCAAGCGGCTGAAGCACGATCTGACCTATGACGCACCGATGGCCGAGGTGGCCGAGATGCTGGCCGACCCGTCCTTCCGCGAGGAGGTCTGCGAGTTCCAGGGCGTGAAGCGCGCGATGGTGTCGATCGACTCCGACGACAACGGCATGGAGGTCACCATCGACCAGGTCCAGGCCGCGCACGGCATCCCGTCGTTCGCGAAGAAGTTCGTCGGCGACGAGATCAACATCGTGCAGCAGGAGTCGTGGGAATCGCCGACCGAGGGCAGGATCACCGTCACGATCCCCGGGAAGCCGGGCGAGATGGCCGGCACGGCGCGGCTCACCGAGTCCGGCGGGGTGACCACCGAGACGGTCGACCTGACCGTCAAGGTCAACATCCCCCTCGTCGGCGGCCGGATCGAGGGCCTGATCGCCGACCTGCTGCTCAAGGCCCTCAAGGCGGAGAACAAGGTCGGCCGCGACTACCTCTCGCGGTGAACTCGGACCAGTCCGTAGTGGCCGACGCCTACGGCCACCCTGCGGCGCCTGCCCGTGTTCAGCTGACCCCGTCGCCGCGGTCCTCTCGCCGCCGTAGGGCGATGACGATCGCGAGCACGACGAACGGACCGAACGCCAGCAGCAGGGTGAGCGCGAGCTCGAACGGGTGCAAGGGACCGAGGTGCAGGGGGATCATCGCGAGCCCGATTCTCACATGCGGACGTGCCACTGGCCCCGCCGGTGGGCGGGGTGTGGGGCGGGGTGGCTACTCGTCGGGTGGTGGTGCGGGTGAGCGTCGGTTGCTGGTGACGTCGAGGGTGCCGGTCGTGGTCGCGGAGGTAGTGGTAGCGGTGCGGGGCTCGACCAGAGGTAGGTGCCGGGTTCGAGGATGGTGTAGGTCCAGCCGCCGTGGGTCTTGAGCCGGTGGTGTCGCCGGCACAGGGGTGCGAGGTTGCACGAGCAGGTCGGCCCTTCCCGGCCGTGGGGGACGACGTGGTCGCAGTCGCAGGGGTGGTCGTCGGCACGGAGCCGGCGGGCGGGCCTGGTGCACCACGGGAAGACGCAGGTGCCGTCGCGCAGCGCGACCGGTTCGGCGATGCGGTCCGGGACCTCGTAGGCCTCGACGTGGACGTGGTCGGCCAGGTCGAGCACCGGCTTGACGACCACCTGGGCGTCGGGGTGGCCGCACCAGTCCCGGATCTGCTCGACGGTGACCGGGCTGCGGGTGTTCTCCACCCGACCGACCCCGCCGGCGCCCTGGATGGCGGACTGGTGCAGGTGCAGGAACAAGGTGACCGGCCGCCGCGGCCGCTTCCGGCTCGGCTTGTGCGTCCTCCGAGTCGCCGGTCTGCAGGTCCAGGGCGAGCTGGCGGCGGGCCAGGTCGCCGGCCGCGACCGAGCGGCGTACGTCGAGGGGTTCGGTGCAGCCGAGGTCCTTGAGCTGGTCGGCGCGGCCGGCGACGGCGTGCGTCGAGGTCGAGGGCGTCGGCGAGGTCCAGCTCGCCGTGGACCAGCGAGGTGCCGGCGAAGGAGACCTGGTCGTGGTCGATGGTGAAGTGCCGCCCGTCGGCGGCGCGGCGGCGGGTCTCCTCGGCGGTCTCGGGCATGAACCGGGCGATCGCCTCCTCGACCAGCCGGTCGATCACCCCGACGCCGATCTTGTGCGCGACCGGCGCCAGGTGCCGGTCGACGTGGGCCGCGGCCTCCGGACTCAGCGCGTGGGAGATGGTCTGCTCGGCGACCCGACGGGCCTTCCAGGCCGGCAGGTCCCCGGAGGTCACCCGCGTCCACAGCCGCGGCAGCCGGTAGCGCAGCTCGAGGGCGTGTCCGACGTAGCGCTTCCCGGCCTCGGTGGGCAGCCCGACCGCGGCCGCGAACTCCGCGATCGAGAACTCCGCCACCAGCGGCGCCCCCGGGCCGGCGACTGGGACCGCCGAATCGCCGAACCCACCCGCGTAGCCGGAGGTGCGGAACACCTCGGCGGCCTCCAGCGACTCCGCCGGATGCTGGGCCGCCCACACCACCGCCGCCTGCAGCAGCCGGCCTCGGCGCGATCGGCCGCCGCCCGCTCACGCCGGGCGAACGCCAACACCTCCGCCGGGGCGTCCAGATCCCCCAGCCAGCGGTGACGGTCGCGGCTGGCTTCCATGACCCAACTCAACCAGCGACCACCGACACTCCAGCCCCGAAACCAAGCCGCAACCGAGGGTCTATCGGAACAAGCCGCACCGCAAGAACTCCACGGTGAGCGGCCGCGACCCCGACCGCGACCCGCAACGACCCGAACCGACCGCCGAAGCGGACGAGCGGCCGCCGTACCCAGCGCGGACCGCAACCACGTAGCTTCGAGCCGTCCGGCCGAAGGCCGGACGGAGCTCAACCACCGAGGCTCCGCGTCAGCCCATGTAGGGGTAGCGGTAGTCCTTGGGCGGGACGAACGTCTCCTTGATCGAGCGCGGCGAGGTCCAGCGCAGCAGGTTGACCGCGGCGCCGGCCTTGTCGTTGGTGCCCGAGGCTCGGGCGCCGCCGAACGGCTGCTGGCCCACCACGGCTCCGGTCGGCTTGTCGTTGACGTAGAAGTTGCCGGCCGCGAACCGCAGCGCCTCGCTGGCCCAGGCGATCGCCTGCCGGTCCTGGGCGATGATCGCCCCGGTCAGGGCGTACGGCGCGAACGACTCCATCTGCGCCACCACCTTCTCGAACCGGTCGTCGTCGTAGACGTGCACCGACAGGATCGGACCGAAGTACTCCGTCGAGAACATCTGGTCGGTGGGGTCGGTTCCCTCGATGACCGTCGGCCGGACGAACCAGCCGACCGAGTCGTCGATCTGGCCGCCGGCGAGGATGTCGATGTTCTTGTTGCGCCGGGCCCGGGTGATGGCGGCCTTGTGCTTGGCGAAGGCGCGGTCGTCGATCACCGCGCCCATGAAGTTGGACAGGTTGGTGACGTCACCCATGGTCAGCGCCTCGACCTCGGCGAGGAAGTCGTCCTTCATCTTCTTCCAGACCGAACGGGCGACGTAGGCCCGCGACGCCGCCGAGCACTTCTGGCCCTGGAACTCGAAGGCGCCCCGGATCAGCGCGACCCGCAGCACGTCGGGGTCGGCCGACGGGTGGGCGACCACGAAGTCCTTGCCGCCGGTCTCCCCCACGATCCGCGGGTAGGAGCGGTAGCCCGTGAGGTTCTCGCCGACGGTGCGCCACAGGTGCTGAAAGGTCGGGGTGGAGCCCGTGAAGTGGATGCCGGCGAGGTCAGGGTGGGCCAGCGCCACCTTCGAGACGTCCATCCCGTCGCCGGGCAGCATGTTGATCACGCCGGGTGGCATCCCGGCCTCCTCGAGCAGCTGCATGGTGAGCGAGGCGGCGAGCTGCTGGGTCGGGGAGGGCTTCCAGATGACCGTGTTGCCCATGAGGGCCGGCGCGGTGGGCAGGTTGCCGGCGATCGCGGTGAAGTTGAACGGCGTGATCGCGTAGACGAAGCCCTCGAGGGGGCGGTGGTCGGTGCGGTTCCAGATGCCGGGGCTGTTGGCGATCGGCTGGTCGGCGAGGATCTGGTTCGCGTAGTGCACGTTGAACCGCCAGAAGTCGATCAGCTCGCATGCGCTGTCGATCTCGGCCTGGAACGCGGTCTTGGACTGACCGAGCATGGTCGCGGCGTTGAGACGCTGACGCCACGGCCCGGCGAGCAGGTCGGCAGCCTTGAGCAGGATCGCGCACCTCTCGTCGAACGGCAGCGCCCGCCAGTCCGGGGCCGCCTTCGACGCCGCGTTGATCGCCGCCTTGGCGTCCGCGCCGTCGGAGTTCTTCATGACGCCGAGCACGTGCTGGTGGTCGTGCGGCTGGACGACCTTGATCTCCCGGCCACCGCCGGACCGTCGCCGACCCCCGATGTGGGCCTTGAGATCGAGCTCTCGGCGCTTGAGCCGGTCGATCTCGACGACCAGGGCCTCGCGTTCGGGGGTGCCCGGCGCGTAGGTCAGGTTCGGCTCGTTGGTGGGAGCGGGCGGGAAGGTGTTCGCGTCCATGGGGGCGAGCGTAGCGAGCCCGGAGCGCGAGGCCTTACTTCTTGCGGCCGCGGGGCGCTCGGGGCCGACCACCCGAGGCGGTGTCGATGAGCTCGTCGAGCGCCTCGATGATGCACTGGCCGAGGACGTCGGCGTCCGGGAGGAGGTCACGGTCGGCGGTGATGCCGTAGTAGACCGCGCCGTCGTACGACGTCACGCCGATGGCCAGAGCGTGGTCGCGGGTCAGCGGGTGCACAGGGTAGGTCTCCAGCATCCGCGCGCCGGCCGCGTAGAGGGACGACTGCGGGCCCGGCACGTTGGTGATCGAGATCTGGGCCCCTCGCCGGAGCTCGTCCGCGGCAACCCGCGAGCCGATGGCGTGGAAGGTCGCCGGGGCGAACCCTGCGATCCCGGCCAGCCGGTTGGCGGCCACTGCGCGTCCGGTCTCCTTGTGCGCCTGGAAGGAGTAGGACACCTGGTGCAGGCGCACGACCGCGCTCGGCTCGCCGACCGGGAGCGACACGAGGTGGGCGGCGATCTGGCTGCCCAGCGACGTGGCCTCGAGCTCCTCGTCGATCACCGAGACCGGGACGACCGCCTTGATCTTCCTCAGCCCGCCCAGCGACTCCGCCCTGGTCATCAGCCAGCCGCGCAGGCCGCCGGTGATGGTGGCGAGGATGACGTCGTTGATCGTCCCGCCGTGGGCGCGGCGCACCTTGCGGTACGCCGCGAGGTCGGTGCGGACCGGCACGAACAGGCGCTGCTGCGAGAGCACGCCTGAGATCGGCGTCTCGGCCGGCCGGCGGTTGGTGAGGGCGGTGGTGATCGAGCCTGCTCGGTTGGCCGCGGCCTCGGCGGCCCGCCGCGCGGATCCTGCGTTGCTGCGCAGGGTGTCGAGGACGGTGCCGGGTTGCTGGACGGACTCGCGGACCGCCGACGCGACCAGGGCCGCCGGCGTGGGGCGACGGGGAGGCCGCCACTCGTCGTGGCCGAGGATGCGCCGCTCGGCGCCCACGTCGAGCAGCACCTGCCCGAGGTCGACGGTCTCGATGCCGTCGACCAGCGCCTGGTGGGACTTCGACAGCACGGCGACCAGCCCGTCGGCCAGTCCTTCGACGAAGTAGACCTCCCACAACGGACGGTGGCGGTCGAGCGGGCGGGACACGATCCTGGCGACGAGCTCACGGAGCTGGTCCATCGAGCCCGGGCGCGGCAGCGCCGAGCGTCGTACGTGGAAGCCGAGGTCGAAGTGGGGGTCGTCGACCCACACCGGGTTGGCCAGCCGGCCCGGCACCGACTGCACACGCTGGCGGTACCGGGGCACGAACGAGATCCGGTCCCCGATCAGGTCGACCAGACGCTGGTAGTCGAACCCCGAGTCGACCGGGTCGAAGATCTCCACGGTCGCGTTGTGGAGGGGCGTGCGGGCAGACTCCTCGGCCAGGAACGCGAGATCCCTGGCGCGGAGTCGCTGGCTCATCGCTTCCCCCTTCGGTGTCCGACCGCGGGCCGCTGCCCGCATCGCTTGCTCAACGTGGGATTCTGGCAGAAGGCGGTCGCCCGACGGGCGGCCGCCCACCACGTGCCACGGACTGCCGCCCGGACGAAAGGGAACTCACGCCAATGCGCCGCACTGCCAGTGTCCTCACGGTGCTGCTCTGCGCCCTCCCGCTGCTCGCGGGTTGCGGGGACGACGACGCCGGCAGCACTCCCGCGTCCGGTGATGACACCGCCACCGTCGAGATCACCTTCTCCGACGGCTCGGTGACACCGAAGGGAGAACGGGTCGAGGTAGAGGCCGGCCAACCGGTCGAGCTGGTGGTGAAGGCCGACGAGCCCGGCGAGCTGCACGTCCACAGCACGCCCGAGGAGGAGCTCGAGTACGGCGCCGGCACCACGACCCTGAAGCTGACGCTCGACCAGCCGGGCGTGGTCGACGTGGAGTCCCACGACCCCAAGGTCGTGGTCGTCCAGCTCGAGGTCTCGTAGAGGTGTCCGGGGACGGGATCTCGCTGGCGCATGGCATCGGCGGGGCCAAGGACCTGCCGATCCCTCCCGAGCTCGCGATCCTCGGGGCGGTCGCGGCACTGACCATCTCCTTCACCGTCCTCGCCATCGCGTGGCGCACACCGCGCTACGACGAGACCAGGACCGGCCGGCCGGCTCCCGAGTGGCTCGCCCGAGTCGTCGACTCGACGGCGTTCCGGGTGGGTCTGCGGGTCTTCGGGCTCATCGGCCTCGGCTACACCGCGATGGCCGCGGTCTTCGGCCAGGACCTGCTGACGAACCCGGTGTTCGGCATCTTCTACGTCTGGTGGTGGGTTGGCCTCGTTGCCCTGTCCGTGGTGTTCGGTCCGGTGTGGAAGGCGATCAGCCCGGTCCGCACCATCAACCTGGCCTTCGCCCGGCTCTCCGGGAGCGACCCGGAGGCGGGCGTGTTCCAGTTCCCCGCCCGGCTCGGCTACTGGCCGGCTGCCCTCGGACTCTTCGCGTTCGTGTGGATGGAGCTGGTCTACCCGTTCTCGACCGAGCTCGGCCCGGTCCGCCTGTGGTGTGCGGTCTATGTCGCCGTGATGCTCCTCGGCGGCGCCCTGTTCGGCAGTGGGTTCTACGAGCGTGGTGACCCGTTCGAGGTCTACTCCAGCCTGGTCGCGAAGCTGTCGGTGTGGGGCCGCCGGGACGGCCGACTGATCGTGCGCAGCCCCCTGGCCAACCTGGACACCACCCGGGCCGTGCCCGGCCTCCTGGCGGTCCTGTCCGTCCTGTTCGGGAGCACCGCCTTCGACTCGTTCAAGGACTCCAACTTCTGGGTCAGGTACACCCAGGAGAGCGACATCTCCACCAATGTGCTCAACAACCTCGCGCTGCTCATGTTCTGCGTCGGGGTCTTCGTGATCTTCGCGGTCGGCTGTGTCACCACCGGCGTCGGTCCCGGCGCGCGCCGGGTCGAGCTGCCCAACAAGTTCGCGCACTCGATCATCCCGATCGTGGTCGGCTACATCGTCGCCCACTACACGACGTACCTGGTGGAGTACGGCCAGCAGACCCTGATCCAGGCCAGCGACCCGTTCAGCAACGGAAGCAACCTCCTCGGAACCGGTGACTGGACGGTCAACTACTGGCTGTCGTTCCACCCGACGTTCCTGGCCGTCCTCAAGGTGCTCGCCGTGGTGCTCGGGCACGTCCTCGGCGTCATCGCCGCCCACGAGCGGGCGGTCGAGATCCTGCCGAAGCGACACCAGCTGACGGGTCAGCTGCCCTTGCTGTTCGCGATGATCGCGTTCACGGTCGGCGGGCTCTATTTGCTCTTCGCCGCCTGAGCCTGCCGGAGGGGACCGCGGTCGCCGAGCCGGGCAGCAGCTCGTCGACGACCCGGCCGATCTCGCGACCGAGGACGGAGTCACCGGACTCCACCACCGTGCGTCCGTTGACCAGCGCCCGGTCGACGGCGGCACGGTCGTCGGGCAGGAAGTGGAGACCGGTGAGGCGGGTGAATCCCTCGACCATTCCGGCGATGTCCTTCTCCGACCAGCCGAGGGTGGGACGCATCCGGTTGACCACCACGCGTACCGGACGACCACCTGTCAGGTCGCGCAGCTCGACGAGTCCGCGGGCGAGCCGGGACAGACCCACCGGGTCAGCGCTGCCGACGACGACCACCTCGTCGGCGACCTCGAGAGCGCCCAGGGTCATCTGGTTGCGCCCGGGCCGTGACCCGAACTCCGCACCGGGGTCCTGCTCGAGACTGAAGCCGGTGTCGACGACGACGTGGCCGTGGTCGCGGCCGACCTCGAGGAGGTGCTCGACGACTCCCGACCGGACCTCGAGCCACCGGTCGGGTCGCGGCAGTCCGGTGACGACGCCGAGGCGGGGACCGATCGTCCGCTGCACCGACCCGAAGCGCTCCGGAAGCGTGCCACCGGCGGTCACCCGGGCGGCGGCGAGCAACCCGGACACCTCGTCCAGGATTCCGAGCTGCTGGGCGACGGCACCGCCGTAGGGGTCGGCGTCGACCAGCGTCGTCCGGCATCCGCGCCGGGCGAGCTCGGCAGCAAGGCCCACGGCGAGGGTGGTGCGACCGGGGGCACCCGCGGGGCCCCAGACCGCGAGGACCCGTCCGCCCGGTCCGGCGGGTGGCGCGGGTTCCTCTGGGACCTCCTCACGCACGAGCGTGTCGGTCGGCGCATGTTCGGCCAGGACCGCGTCGGGCAGGGTGGCGAGCTCGGCCTGGGAGACCGTCGAGCGGATCCCGATCCGGGTGGCCCGGAGCCGGGCCGCGTCCAGGCCGGCGCCGTCGGGGACCACGGCCACGGGTCGCACCGAGTGCTTGCGGAGCAGGTCGACGGCCGCCTGGTCGAGGCCGTGGGTGTCGACGCCGAGGACCGCGACGTCGGCCTGACCGGCGCTGGCCGAGGCCAGCAGGTCGTCGAGGTCGACACACCGCTTGAGCACGACGATGCCCTTCCGCTCCGCGAGCTGCGCCAGCGCGGTCGACTCCCAGGCGGCACCGGCGGCGACGACGAGAACGACGACCACGTCGGCTATCCCCGCCGGACGATCGTGAGGGCCGGGGCGTCGACCGACCCGGTGGCCCGGAAGAACTGTTGCGCCTCGGCGTCGGAGACGCCGAGCACCACCTGCCGCTGACCGCTGACGGCGAAGCTCTCGCCCGCCGGCGGTGCCTCGAGGACGGTGACGCCGGTCAGGACCGGCCGCCCGCTCGCGCGGCCGACCACGGTCTCGCCTGTCTGTCCGGTCGTCAGGGAGCCGGTCAGGTAGACGTCGACCACCCACCCGGACTGCACCCCCGGCGGGACCCGGGTGGTCTCGACGGCGACCGGCAGCTCCATCGCGTCGCTCTCCCCGGAGGTACCGACCGCCGACCTGGGCAGCAGCTCCCCCTCGCCGACGCCGCGCTCGAGCCGGAGGTCGGCGGGGAGCTCCTCGTCGGCGAGGAAGTAGCGGTCGAGGTCGCCCGCGTCCACGAAACGGACCCGCCGGGCGGTCAGGTCCTCGCCGGAGACGGTGTCGCCCGGCCCCAGGTCGGAGGCCACGGCCCACACCGTGACCGAGTCGTCGGCCGCGTCGAGCAGACGGGCTCCGGCGACCACCGAGACAGCCACGATGGCGACGCCGATCCAGAGCCGCGGGTCACGCCAGCCCGGGGTCGCGGCACGCACCGCCGACGGAGCTTCGGAGACCCCGGGGTCGTTGCTCACGCGCACATCATGCCGCCCGGACCGACCGTCGTCATCCGGTTCTCCACAGGACCCTGCGCGACGTACCCGATCCGGGCAAACGGTGGGACGATGAAACCATGCCTGGCGCACCCCGCTTCCTGACCCTCGGCGAGGTGGCCGAGATCCTCAACACCTCGTCCGCCCAGGTCTACGCGCTGGTGCGGCGGGGCGAGCTGCGAGCGATCAAGATCGGCGGTCGCGGCCAGTGGCGCGTGGAGGTCCCCCAGCTCGAGGACTACATCCAGCGGATGTACGACGAGGCGGACAGCTTCGTCGCCCAGCACCCCTTCGTCGAAGCGCGGAGCGGGCCTGCGGACACGCCCGAGGACGACGAACCCGAGTAGGACCTGCCGCGGCCGTCAGCCGATCTCGGACCCGAGCGTGATCCGGATCGTCCGCTCCTCGCCGCCGCGCTCGACGGTGAACTCGATCGTCTCACCCGGCTGGTGGGTCCGGATGGCGACGATCAGGGCGATGCCGTCGGTGACCCGCTCGCCCTCGACAGCCGTGACCACGTCGTCCTTGCGCAGACCGGCTTCCTGCGCGGGAGTGTCCGCATTGACCTTGTCGATCCGGGCACCCTCGCCCTCGTCGCCACCGGTCTCCACCTGTGCGCCGATGACCGGGTAGCGCGCCTCGCCGGTCTTGAGGATCTGGTCGGCGGTGATCCTGACCTGCTCGATCGGGATCGCGAAGCCGACGCCGATGTTGCCCGACTGGCCGCCGAAGCCACCGCCCGTGGTGGCGATGGCGCTGTTGACTCCCACCACCTGCCCCTTGAGGTCGACCAGCGGGCCGCCGGAGTTGCCGGGGTTGATCGCGGCGTCGGTCTGGACGGCATTGATGTACGACGAGTCGTTGGCGGAGTCGCCCGTGGTGACCGGACGGTCGAGGGCGCTGACGATTCCGGCGGTGACCGTGGAGCTCAGCCCGAGCGGGGAGCCGATCGCGACGACGCCGTCGCCGACCCGCAGGACCTGGGAGGCGCCCAGCGATGCGGGGCGAAGCCCGGTCGCCTTCTCGGCGAACAGGACCGCCAGGTCGTAGACCGGGCTCCGGCCGACCACCTTCGCGTCGAAGCGGTTGCCGTTCTGGTCCACGATCTCGATCGGGCCGTCCCCCTCCGCGGCGTCCTGCACCACGTGGTTGTTGGTGATGACGTGACCCTGCCGGTCCAGCACGAATCCCGAACCGGTGGCGCCGCCCGCCTCGCCCTCGAACTCAGCGGAGATCTGGACGGTGCTGGGCAGGACCTGCTGCGCGACCGCGGTCACCGAGCCGTTCTCGGCCGGCAACGGCGGGGTCGAGACCGTGTCGACGCCGTCGAGCCCGCCGGTGACCAGTCCAGGAGTCTCGTCGGCGAGGGTCCCCACGAGGAGGGCACCGACGGCGCCGCCGAAGAGTCCCAGGGCCAGGGCGAGCCCGCCCACGGCCACCCACATCCACCACGGCACCCGGGCGTGGGGCTGGTGGGCGACGTGCGCCGGCATCGGCCTCGTGGCGCCGTACCGCTCGCCTGGCCCGGCCGGGAGCGGCGGCAACCACGACTGGCCGGAGGAGTCTGCCGTCTGCGGCTGCTGGGACAACGGCCGGGTGGGCTCGGTGTCCCGGGGCTCGGCATCGCCGGAGTCATGGCCGTCGTCGTAGGGGGTCACGAGTTCATTTTCCACCACGACCGAAATCTGGCCCCTGACGGCCGCCCACGATCAGCGGCGTGGGCCCAACGGCGTGGTCGAAGGGGTGCGCGGACTGTCGCTCTGCCCGATGTTGGTCACCGGCGGGCGACGGTCGACGGGGCCATCCGGTGAGGCGGCGCCCAGGGCCAGCACCCCGAGAACGGCCACCCCGGCGGCGCCGCCGCCGATGGCCAGGCCGGTCCAGCTGCGGGACCGCCGTCCCAGCGGGTCGAGGTGTGGGCTGTGGGCGTGCGGGCCGAGGAGTGAGCCCTTGAGGTGGTCGGGCGCGGAGGTGCTGCCGTGCGAGAGCCCGGCCAGCCGGGTCTTGATCCAGCCCTCGCGCTCGACGAGGTCGCGGCAGGCGTGGCAGGCGTGCACGTGCGCCCAGGCGCGCTCGGCCTCCTCGCGGGGGAGCTGCCCGTCGAGCAGGGCGCTGACCCGAGAGCCGAGGTGCCACATCACAGGTTCCCCCGCGGCATCAGGATCGGGCCCGTCGCGGGCCCGGAGTAGCGCGAACGACCCTCGGCGGGAGCCCGGTGGGCGAGCGCCTTGCGGAGCATCGCCCGGCCCCGGTGGATCCGGGACCGCACCGTGCCCAGCTTGGCGTCGAGGATCTCCGCGATCTCCTCGTAGGTCAGCCCCTCGACGTCGCAGAGCACGACCGCGGCCCGGAAGTCCGGCGGAAGGGTGGCCAGGGCGCGTTCGATGTCGTCGTCGAAGGTCTGGTCGGCGTACGCCGCGTCGGGTGTGGGGGTCGCGCTGCTCAGTCGGGCTGCCCGCTCGTCGGACAAGGCGTCGAAGCGGATCCGCTGCTTGCGGCGCGCCCCGTCGAGGAAGAGGTTGGTGGTGATGCGGTGCAGCCACCCCTCGAACGTTCCCGGGGTGTAGGTCGACAGGCTGCGGAAGACCCGTACGAAGACCTCCTGGGTGAGGTCCTCGGCGTCGTGACGGTCACCCGTGAGCCGGTAGGCCAACCGGTAGACGCGATCGGAGTGGCGCTCCACGACCTCGTCCCAGGTGGGTACGCCGTCGGTCGTCTCCACCGGTGCCTCCTGAGGCCGGGCCTGTGCATGTGATCGGAACAGTGTCCTGTCCTTCCCACCGTAGAGATGTCGACTGAGAGAACCCTGTGAAATCTCTCCCCGCTGATCCGCACAACGACCCGCGTGCCACGAGTGTTCCCGTCGGCTGCGGCGGGGCGCATAGCGATAGGGTCGAGGCGCACGTCCACACCTGCCGGTCCGGTCCGGCTGGTGTCTGAACCAGGAGGCCCGCCATCTCTCCCACCACGTCGCCGATCAAGCCCGCGAGCTGGTCCTACGCGGAGTCGCACGTCATCGAGGACGACGTGCTGGCCTCGGCCCGGGCCCGTGCCGAGGAGGTGGGGGTGGTCCCGATCGGCTCCGGCGGTGGCGCCGCCCTCCGGTTCCTCGCCTCGGTGCTGGAGGCGCGCGCGGTGGTCGAGATCGGCACCGGCACCGGCGTCTCCGGGATCTGGTTGCTCCGCGGCATGCGACCCGACGGCGTGCTCACCACCGTCGACATCGAGGCCGAGCACCAGCGGCTGGCCAAGGAGTCGTTCACCGAGGCCGGCATCCCGCCCCAGCGGGCCCGGACCATCTCCGGCGCCGCGCTGGACGTCCTCCCCCGGCTCACCGACGGCCACTACGACCTCGTGTTCTGCGACGGCGACAAGTCCGAGTACGCCGCCTACCTCAAGGAAGCCCTGCGGCTGCTCCGCCCCGGTGGGGTGGTGGTCTTCGACAACGCGCTGTGGCACGACCGGGTCGCCGACCCCTCCCATCGCGACGAGGAGACCGTGACCATCCGGGAGCTCGGCAAGGAGGTCGCCGACGACGAGTCCCTGATCTCGGTGCTGCTGCCGGTCGGCGACGGGCTGCTGGCCGCCAAGAAGGAATGGTCGCCGGGAGCCGCCGAGGGGTGAGCTTGCGAACCCCTCGATCAGCGGCGAAGGTTGAGGAGGCTCGACTCAGGGGCGAGCTTGCTCGCGACTGAGTGAGCCGTCTCGCAACCCCGCGAGACGACCGCCGACCGCAACCAGGGCTCAGTACCGGGACGCCGCCTCGAAGCCGTCCCAGCCCTCGGCGACCGCCACGACCTCGCACTCCTCGATCAGGATCGGCGCGCTCCCGACCAGCTTCGACCCCGGGGCCTCGGCAGCGGTCTCGGCGAAGCCGGCCTGGAACTCCGCCCGCGCGTCCTCGGTCGCGAAGACGTAGCAGCCCTCGAACCACTCCCCCGGTCGCATTCGCCAGGTCTTGAAGCGGAGCCCGGCCATCCCGGTGAAGCGTGCATGCGACGTCTCGGCGACGTAGGTCGCCAGCTCCTCCTCGATCCCCTCCGGGGCATCGGTGAGGGACCAGCGCACGGTCAGTCCCTTCATGACACGCCTGCCATCGGGTCGTCGCTGCCCAGCCACTCGAGCAGGGCGCGCGCGCCGAAGCCGGTAGGCCCCTCGGTCCACTCATGGTTGTCGGCCGGGGCGTCGCCCACCGAGGCGATGTCGAGGTGGGCCCAGGGCCGGTCCCCGACGAAGTGCTGGAGGAACAGGGCAGCGGTGATCGCCCCCGGCCCGCCCGGAGCGTTGTCGGCGTCGGCCACGGAGGAGGAGAGCTTGTCCTCGTAGTCGGCGGCGAGCGGGAACCGCCACAGCGGTTCCCCGGCCGCCTTCCCGGCCCGGGCGATGACCGAGGCGAGCCCGTCGCGGTTGGCGAAGAACCCTCCGACGTGCTGCCCGAGGGACACCTTCATGGCACCGGTCAGGGTCGCCACGTCGACGATCACCGCCGGGTCGAGCCGGTCGACGGCGTAGGCCAGCGCATCGGCCATCACCAGCCTGCCCTCGGCATCGGTGTTGGTCACCTCGCTGGTGCGGCCGCCGTAGTGGCGCAGCACGTCGCCGGGTCGCAGGGCGTTTCCGCTGATCGCGTTCTCGGCGGCGGCGATCAGTCCGGTGACCCGAACCGGGCACTGCACGGCCGCCAGCGCCGCCATCACCGCCAGCACCACGCCGCCGCCGGTCATGTCGCGCTTCATGTTGACCATGGACTCGCCCGGCTTGATCGAGAGGCCGCCGGAGTCGAAGGTGATGCCCTTGCCGACGAGCACCACCCGCGGGCCGCTGCGGCGGCCGCCGGGCGGACGGTAGTCGAGCTCGATCATCCGTGGCGGGGTCGCCGACGCCTGGCCCACACCGAGGATCCCGCCGAAGCCGCCCGCCTTCAGTGCCTCGACGTCCCAGACCTTCGACTTCAGGCCGGACTCGTCGGCGACGACCACGGCCTGGTCCGCGAGCCACCCGGGGTTCTTCAGGTTCGACGGCACGGCCGCGAGCATCCGGGCCCGCCATCCCGCGCCGCCGATCGCGATCGCGCGGTCGAGGACCGGCGCCCACCGCTTGGGCTTGGGCAGGCCGGCCAGGACCACCCGCGCCACCGGGACGTGGTCGGGAGGCCGGGAGCGCCAGTGGAAGACGAAGGAGCCCAGCATCACGCCGACCACGAACGCCTCGAGCCCGCCGTCGGGGGCGACCGCGGGGACCGAGGTGGCGACGCTGGACCGGTCTCGGGTCGCCCGGGCGAGGGTCGCTCCCGCCCGGCGCAGGTCGGCCGGCTGCTGCTCGCCGATACCCACGAAGTGCACCCAGCGCAGCGCCTCGTTGTCGGGGATGCCGAGGGGGACGGGGTACGACGTGATCTCGCCGGCCTTCCCGGTGGCCCCGGCAAGCTCGAGCAGGGCAAGCGCATCAAGCCCCAGCTGCGCGGCGATCTCGTCGGCGCCGGGCCCGAGGAGGACCTGACCCGGCTTCCCGTCAGGACCCGGCAGGACCGGGAGGGCGACCGCCTCGGCTCCCCGGATCGCGTGCGGCCGCAGCTCGCTGACCGCGAACTCGGGCGGTGAGACCTGTGGGGGGAGGGAAATGAGGTGTGCGTGCTGTTGGCGAGCCACCACGTCAGCCGACGACGGCCTCGAGAGCCTGGCCGAGCGCGGTCGCCTCTTCGGCGTTGAGCTCGACGACGAGGCGGCCACCACCTTCGAGAGGTACCCGCATCACGATGCCGCGCCCTTCCTTGGTGACCTCCAGCGGACCGTCGCCCGTCCGGGGCTTCATCGCCGCCATCCGCGCACCTCTTCTTCCATGCCGTTTCTCAACATCGGGCACCCTCGGCCCGACACGCGAGCCCCATTATCCCCTATTCGGGGGTGACGCCGCCCACAGGTGTCCCCGACTGATGGCACTACTGCTGGCAGACTCCAGACATGCACGCCCGGTCCGCGCTGTTCGATGTCTACGGCGACCACCTGCGCGGTCGTGGAGACCAGGCACCCGTTGCCTCGCTGATCCGGCTGCTCGACCCCGTCGGGGTGGCCGCGCCGGCTGTGCGCACGGCCATCTCCCGGATGGTCTCGGAGCACTGGCTCGAGCCGGTGGCGCTCGACGTCGGTCGGGGCTACCGGGCCACCGATCGCGCGATCCGGCGCCTCGACGAGGCCGCCGACCGCATCTACCGCCAGACCGACCGGCCCTGGGACGGCAGCTGGCAGCTGGTCTTCGTCACCCCGCCCCATGACCGGGCCGCGCGGCTCCGGCTCCGCGCCGACCTCGCCTTCATGGGCTACGCCGAGCTGGCCGTCGACGTCTGGGTCAGCCCGTTCCCCCGCGGCGAGCTGACCTCGGTCCTCGAGCACTCCCGGGCCTCGGCCCGGACCGCCCACGCCGACCGCTTCGACCCCCCACCCACGGAGGCCTGGGACCTCACCGCGCTGCGGGCGGCGTACGACGCCTGGCCGACCGCGGCGCAGGCCATCATCGAGCGGCAGGAGCGCGTCCACGACGACCCGGACAAGGCCGCCTTCGCCGCTCGGTTCCACCTCGTCCACGAGTGGCGCAAGTTCCTGTTCGCCGATCCCGGCCTCCCCGACGAGCTCCTGCCCGGCAACTGGCCCGGGCGCGCGGCGTCCGACGCGTTCGACCAGGACGCGACGCGTCTCAAGCCGGCGGCCGACCGATTCGTCGCCCGGTGCCTCGACCTCGATCGGGCACAATCCACCCCATGACTGCCGACCCCTCGACTGCCAGTGACGCTGTCCTCCTCGACCTCGCCGACGGGGTCGCCACGATCACCTTGAACCGGCCCGAGGCGATGAACAGCCTCGACGTGGCCACCAAGGAAGCAGCTGCTGAAGACGGTCCAGTCGGTCGCGGAGGATCCCGCGGCCCGCTGCGTGGTGCTCACCGGGACCGGTCGCGCGTTCTGCGTCGGCCAAGACCTCAAGGAGCACATCGAGATCCTCAACAGCGAGTCCAGCGAGGCCCTGTTCCGCACCGTCGACGAGCACTACAACCCGATCGTGACCGCCCTCGCCTCGATGGCGAAGCCGGTCCTCGCCGCGGTCAACGGCGTGGCCGCAGGGGCCGGTGCGAGCCTGGCCTTCGCCTGCGACCTGCGGATCCTGGCCGACTCTGCCGGGTTCAACCTCGCGTTCGCCAACGTCGCCCTGTCCTGCGACACCGGCGCCAGCTATCACCTGCAGCGCCTCGTCGGCCGGGCCAAGGCGATCGAGCTGCTCTACTTCCCGACGACGATCTCGGCGGAGGACTCCCTGGCACTCGGCCTGGCCAGCCGGGTGGTGCCGGCCGCCGACCTCGCCGCCACCGTGCAGGAGACCGCCACGCGCCTGGCCAACGGGCCCACGGTGGCGCTGGGTGCGATGCGACGGTCGGTGGCCTACGCCGCTGGTCACTCCTTCGAGGACGCACTGGCGTTCGAGAGCAGGATGATGCAGGAGACCGGCGCGACCCGTGACCACGAGGCCGCGGTGGCCGCCTTCGTGGCCAAGGAGAAGCCGGTCTTCGAGGGCCGCTGAGCGAGGGGCGCTACCCGCGCTCGCTCAGGGTCGCTACCCGCGCCGGGCGCCCCAGATCGACAGCACCTGGCGGGGCGCTCGTACCCGCATCCGGTAGCGCGTGGGGTGGGCGGCGTACTCGACGGTGACCGCACCTCCTCGGAACCGGTGGTTGTACCACATCGTCATCGTCCCGTGGCAGACCCCGCCGCAGTGGAACACCTTGGCCGGCAGGTCCAGCTTGCGGGCGACCCGCCGGGCGAACCTGGGGAACTTGGTGTCGGTGTCCACGCCGTGCAGCGGTTGGTGGAAGCTGAGGATCCGGCTCGGTCGGACGTCGGCCAGGAACCGCATCATCGCCCGCGTCTCGGGCTCGGAGGCGGGCCTGGGCCCCGACTCGTACCTGCCGTCGAGGTTGGCCCAGCGGTAGGGGTAGTTGCGGTTGAGGTCCACGCCACGCGCGTTCTTGCGGGTGTGCCGGGCCAGCCCGTCCGGGTTGTAGACCGGGATCACCCAGAGGTTGAGCCCGGTGATCGGTGGCCCGTTGCGCAGTGAGTCGAGGATCTGGCGGGTGGCCGGCTCGTCACCGTGCATGGTCGAGATCAGGACGACCTTCTGCTTGCCCGGCTGGCCGAGGTGGTAGGCGCGGATCTTGCGCCCGCGCACCGACGTGCCGATGACCCGGACGCCGATCGTGGCGTCCGCGGCCCTGGCTTGCTGTGTACCCGTGGTGGCACCCGACGTCGTGATGGCCCCGGACCCGAACGGGAGCAGGATCGCCAGGAGCGCGCTCGCGATGACCCGCGTCGGAGTGCTCTTGAGCCGACGCATTGCAGTCGTCCGCTCAGACCGCGGCGGTGAGGTAGGCGTAGGTGAACACGGAGACGCCGACGAGCATGCCGACGTGGGCGAGGATGGACAGGCCCGGGCCCTCCGACCAGGTGTCCTCGGTGCCGGACGAGGCGTGCTTGCCCCGGCTGGGCAACCAACGCACCAGGATGAGCAGGCCCGCGACGACGGTGATCCACCAGAACGCCAGGGCGACGATCCCGACGACCTCGCTCCCGAGCGCTGTGTCCTCGTCGGCCACCAGCCAGATCAGCCACAGCACAACGGCCACCGAGCCCGCCACCGTGTGCAGGTTGACGAACCCTTCGCCGACGTGGACCGCGCCTGCGCCGCCGCTGTCCTGACGCAACCGCAGACGGGTGAGGACGATGACGACGACCGCGAGCGCGGTCAGGATGTAGACGATCACTTCGAGCGACACGTTGAGAGTCTGCCCTAGTCGGTGTCTTCGTATCCACGACGCTCCGAGGACTCGAGCTGGCCCGCGAGCCGGTCGAGCAGCGCATCGACCTCCGACATCCGGTAGCCGCGGAAGGCCAGGGAGAACCGGACCCGCCGCAGATCGTCGGAGCGGATCGGCCCGGTGGGGGGCAGATCGAGATCCGGGCGGTCGTCGTACACCTCGCTCATGGGTGTGCCCTTGCCGGCCGCCAGCAGGGCGATCCCGCCCATGGCGAGGACGATCAGGATCGCAAAGAACCACATCATCTTCTCGATCACTCCGACAGGTGCGGCGAGGGGCTCGGCACCTCGTGCTCGCGGGCCTTGATCATCAACCGAACCGCCTCGTCCACGTCGTCGGTGAGGATCATCATGTCCAGGTCGGACTCCGAGATCTTGCCGTCGGCGAGGACCGTGTTGCGCAGCCAGCTGATCATGCCCTGCCAGTAGTCCACGCCGAGCAGGGCCAGGGGGAACGACGTGACCTTCTGCGTCTGGACGAGGGTCAGCGCCTCGAACAGCTCGTCGAAGGTGCCCAGCCCGCCGGGGAGCACCACGAATCCCTGGGCGTACTTGACGAACATGGTCTTGCGGGCGAAGAAGTAGCGGAAGTTGATGCCGACGTCGACCCACGGGTTGAGTCCGGACTCGAAGGGCAGCTCGATGCCCAGCCCCACGCTGACTCCGCCGGCCTCGCTGGCCCCCTTGTTGGCGGCCTCCATGACGCCGGGGCCACCGCCGGTGATCACCGCGAACCCGGCCTCGGCCAGCTTGCGGCCGACCTCCTCGGCCACGGCGTACGCCGGGTCCTCGGGCCTGGTGCGTGCCGAGCCGAAGACACTGATCGCCGGGCCCAGCTCGGCCAGGGCGCCGAAGCCCTCGACGAACTCGGCCTGGATCCGCAGCACCCGCCAGGGATCCGCGTGCAGCCAGTCGCTCGGCCCGCGGGAGTCGAGCAATCGCTGGTCGGTCGTCGTGCCCGAATCGACCTGACTTCGGCGCAGGACGACCGGACCCTTCTGCTTGTCCCTCACAGGTCGGCCTCCAGCCAGTCTCGGAGCTGCGCCTCGCAGCGTTCGATGTGGTCGACGGGGACGTGCTCGTCCTGCTTGTGGGCGAACATCGGGTCACCGGGGCCGAAGTTGACCGCCGGAATGCCGAGGGCGGTGAACCGGGAGACGTCCGTCCAGCCGAACTTCGGGTTCACCTCGCCGCCCACCGCCTCGACGAAGGCCTTGGCGGCCGGGACGTCCAGGCCCGGCAGCGCACCTGGCGCCGAGTCGGTGACCGCCAGGTCGAACCCGGCGAAGAACTCCCGCACGAACTCCTGGGCCTCGGCCTCCGACCGGTCGGGGGCGAACCGGTAGTTCACCTCGACCACGCACTCGTCGGGGATCACGTTGCCCGCGACCCCGCCGTGGATCCCGACTGCGTTGAGTCCCTCGTGGTACTCCAGCCCGTCGATGACCGGTCGGCGCGGCTCATAGCGGTTCAGCCGGTCCAGGACCTCGCCCGACCCGGTGGATCGCGTTGACGCCCTTCCAGCTGCGGGCCGAGTGGGCCCGCTCGCCGGTGGTGCGCACCTCGACCCGGAGCGTGCCCTGGCAGCCGGCCTCGACCACCGCGTTGGAGGGCTCCATCAGGATCGCGAAGTCGGCGTCCAGCAGGTGCGGGTCGCTCTCGCCGAGGAGGCGCAGCCCGTTGAACTCGCCCTCGATCTCCTCGCCCTCGTAGAGCACGAAGGTGACGTCGCGGTTGGGCTCGCGCACCGTCGCCGCGATCCTGAGCATCACCGCGTCGCCCCCCTTCATGTCACAGGTGCCCAGGCCGTGGAGGATGCCTGCCTGCGCGTCCAGCCGGGCCGGGAGGTTGTGGTTGAGCGGGACGGTGTCGAGGTGGCCCGCGATCACGACCCGCTCGCCGCGGTCGAGGTCTGTCCGGGCGACCACGGTGTTGCCGAGCCGGCTGACCCGCAGGTGGTCGAGCGGTTTCAGCGCCGCCTCGACGGCGTCGGCGATCGCCAGCTCGTTGTGGCTCACCGACTCGATGTCGACGAGCTGGGTGGTCAGGGTGACCGCGTCGGCGGTCAGGTCGAGGATCGGGGTGGTCACGCGGTCATCCTCGCAGGCAGGGTCGGGGCCCGCTCGCTTCCCTCGCGTGTAGAACATGTTCTAGGTTCGGCTCGTGCGCAACGGCCTCGTCCTCTTCACCAGCGACCGCGGGATCACCCCGGCCGCCCTGGGCCGCGCGGCCGAGGAGCGGGGGTTCGACACGTTCTACGTGCCCGAGCACACCCATATCCCGGTCCGGCGCGACGCGGCCCACCCCGGCACCGGCGACGAGACCCTGCCCGACGACCGCTACCTGCGCACCCTCGACCCGTGGGTCTCGCTTGCGACGGTCGCTGCCGTCACCGATCGGATCGGGCTCTCGACCGCGGTGGCGCTTCCGGTCGAGTCCGACCCGATCACGCTCGCGAAGTCGATCGCCACCCTCGACCATCTGTCCGGCGGCCGGGTGAGCCTCGGCGCCGGCTTCGGCTGGAACACCGACGAGCTCGCCGACCACCACGTGCCCGCCGACCGGCGGCGCACCGTCCTGCGCGAGTACATCGAGGCGATGCGCGCTCTCTGGACGCAGGAGGAGGCGTCCTACGACGGCGAGTTCGTGTCCTTCGGTCCGTCGTGGGCGTGGCCCAAGCCGGCCCGGGCCCACGTGCCGATCGTCGTCGGCGCCGGCGGCGGGCCGCAGACGTTCCGGTGGATCGCCCGCCACGCCGACGGCTGGATGACGACGCCCACGCAGCAGGACATCGGCGGCCGGATCGCCGCCCTCCAGGAGGCATGGGACGAGGCCGGCCGCGAGGGTGCGCCCGAGATCCGCGTCCTCATCGCGTTCAAGCCCGACCCCGCGGACCTCGCGGCCTGGGCCGAGGCCGGGGCGACCGAGCTGATCTGGGGCGTCCCCGACAAGGCGCCCGACGAGGTGCTGGCCTCGCTCGACCGGCTCGCGGGACGCCTGGGGCTCACGCCCGGCTGACGGCCACCGTCGCCCGCTCGCCGTCGCCGACGGTCACCTCGGTCCGGACGTCATGCGAGCCGTCGGCCATGGCCCCCAGCTCGTATGACGTCGCGAGGGTCTCGCCGGCGATCAGCTGCTCGTGGGCCCGGGCCGCCTCGAGCACCACCTCGGAGCCGGTGATCGACAGCGCGATCCGGTCCGAGACCTCGAGGTCCGCCTCGCGGCGGGCCTGCTGGACGGCGCGGACCAGGTCGCGCGCCAGTCCCTCGGCCGCCAGCTCCGGGGTGATCGACGTGTCCAGGACGACGAACCCGCCGCGCGGCAGCATCCCGATCGCGGTGGCGTCGATCGGCCGAACCGGCCACGCGTCTCGAGGGTGTACTCCCCCTCGACCAGCTCCAGGCCACCGGAGGTGACCGTGCCGTCGTCGGCGACCGACCAGTCGCCGGACTTCGATCCCTTGATCGCCGTCTGCACGTCGCGGCCCAGCCGCGGTCCTGCGGCGCGCGCGTTGACGGTCAGCCGCTGCGCGACGCCGTACGAGGCCGCCTCGGGCGCCGCGGCGTCGAGCAGCCGGACGGACTTGATGTTGAGCTCGTCGGCGACGAGGGAGGCAAATCGGTCCAGCGCCGACGCATCGTCGACGACGACGGTCAACGTCGGGAGCGGGAGGCGGTTGCGCAGGCCGGCGGTCTTGCGCAGCGACGAACCGGCCGAGCACACGTCACGGACCAGGTCCATCGCGGTGACCAGCGCGTCGTCCCGGGGCAGCACCCCCGGGTCGGGCCAGTCGGTGAGGTGCACCGACCGCTGGCCGGTCAACCCGCGCCAGATCTCCTCGGTGGTCAACGGCAGCAGCGGAGCCGCGACCCGGGTGACCGTCTCGAGCACGGTGTAGAGCGTGTCGAAGGCGCCGACGTCGACGGCGCCGCCGGTGGCCCAGAACCGCTCGCGGGAACGCCGGATGTACCAGTTGGTCAGCATGTCGAGGAAGGCGCGCGTGGAGTCACAGGCGTTGTCGACCTCGTAGTCGTCGAGCTGTGCCGTCATCGCCTCGACGTACTGGCGCAGCTTGGCGAGCAGGTACTGGTCCAGGGGGTCCTCCGACCCGGTGGAGTGCTGGGCGTCGTACCCGGCGGCGTTGGCGTAGAGCGAGAAGAAGTACCAGCTGTTCCACAGCGGGATCAGCACCTGCCGGACCGAGTCGCGGATGCCCTGCTCGGTGACGATCAGGTTGCCGCCGCGGAGGATCGGCGACGACATCAGGAACCAGCGCATGGCGTCGGCGCCGTCGCGGTCGAATACCTCGTAGACGCTCGGGTAGTTGCGCAGCGACTTGGACATCTTGTTGCCGTCGGAGCCGAGAACGATGCCGTGGCTGATGCAGTTCTCGAACGCGGGCCGGTCGAAGACCGCCGCGGCCAGGATGTGCATCGTGTAGAACCAGCCGCGGGTCTGGTTGATGTACTCGACGATGAAGTCCGCGGGGAAGTGGTGCTCGAACCAGTCCGCATTCTCGAACGGCACGTGGTTCTGAGCGAACGACATCGAGCCGGAGTCGAACCAGACGTCGAGCACGTCCGCGACACGCCGCATCGTTGACCGTCCGGTGGGGTCGTCGGGGTTCGGGCGGGTGAGCTCGTCGACGTACGGCCGGTGCAGGTCGGGTTCACCGTCCCGGTTGCGCGGTAGCCGCCCGAAGTCGCGCTCGATCTCCTCGAAGGAGCCGTAGACGTCGATCCGCGGGTACGCCGGATCGTCCGATCGCCATACAGGTACCGGTGAGCCCCAGAACCGGTTGCGGGTGATCGACCAGTCGCGGGCGTTTGCCAGCCACTTGCCGAACTGGCCGTCCCTGACGTGGTCGGGGACCCACCGGATCTCCTGGTTGAGCTCGAGCATCCGCTGCTTGAACGCCGTCACCTCGACGAACCACGACGAGACGCCCTTGTAGATCAGGGGCTCGCGACAGCGCCAGCAATGGGGGTAGCTGTGGTCGTAGGTCTCGCGCCGCAGCAGCACAGTGCCCGGGCTGACCGAGCCGCCGTGCGCCTTCAGGTCGTCGATGATGTGAAGGTTGGCGTCGAAGACCAGCATCCCGGCGTACTCCACGACTGGCTCGGTGAACCGGCCGTCCTTGCCGACCGGCATCACGGCCGCGATCCCCTCGCGGTCGGTCACCTCCTTGTCGACCTCGCCGAAGGCGCCGGCGCTGTGCACCAGCCCGGTGCCGTCGGTGGTGGTGACCGCTTCATCGGCAGCGACCACGCGGAAGGCGTTCTCGTGCCCGACGTAGTAGGTGAACGGCGGCGTGTAGGTCAGGCCGAGCAGGTCGGTCCCCTTGCCGCGCCACACGACGTCCGGACTCTCTCCGAGCTCACGCGCGTAGGTGGGGAGGCGCGCCTCGGCGAGGATGAACTTGTCATCGCCCAGCGGACCGTCGGCGGCCACCATGACGTAGTCGATGTCCGTACCGACCATGACCGCGAGGTTGCTGGGGAGCGTCCAGGGCGTGGTCGTCCACGTGAGCAGGAGCGCACCGGCGAACACGCCATCGGTCTCCACGCGGTAGCCGACGGTGACGGAGGGGTCCTGACGGTTCTGGTAGACGTCGTCATCCATCCGCAGCTCGTGGTTGGAGAGCGGGGTCTCGTCGTTCCAGCAGTAGGGCAGGACCCGGAAGCCCTCGTAGACCCAGCCCTTGTCGTAGAGCTGCTTGAAGGCCCAGATCACCGACTCCATGTAGTCGGGCTCGTAGGTCCGGTAGTCGTGGTCGAAGTCGACCCAGCGGGCCTGCCGGGTGACGTAGTCGCGCCACTCCGAGGTGTAGCGCATCACCGAGGCCCGGCAGGCGTCGTTGAACTTCTCGATGCCCAGGTCGAGGATCTCCTCGGTGGTCTTCAGCCCGAGCTGGCGCATCGCCTCGAGCTCGGCCGGAAGGCCGTGGGTGTCCCAGCCGAAGCGACGCTCCACCCGGCGACCGCGCATGGTCTGGTACCGCGGGATCAGGTCCTTGACGTACCCGGTCAGCAGGTGGCCGTAGTGCGGCAGTCCGTTGGCGAACGGCGGGCCGTCGTAGAAGACGAACTCGTTGTCGCCGTTCTCCCCGGCGTCGCGCTGCTCGACGCTGGCGCGGAAGGTGTTGTCTTCCTTCCAGTACGCCAGCACCCGCTCCTCGATCTCCGGGAAGTTCGGGGACGAGCTGACGGCGCGATGGGCTCCGGTGGAGACCTTCGGGTAGGTCATGGGCGGTTTCTCCTGCGGTACGTCGGTCCTGCCTGACACGAGGACGACGGGTGCCGCGGTACCACCTCGCTTGCCACGCCCCTGGAGGCATGGCCGCTTCGTTCACGGCTGTGACGGGCCTACCCCGTCCGGTTCTACTAGGGCCCCGCCATGGCTGGGCGGTTCCTGTTCTTCCGGAGGCTCGCCGCTGATGACGGCTCGAACGCCTGTGGGCACAGGGTACGGCGCCCGCCGGTCGCCGTGCCAACCGGATATCTGGATAGTCCAGTGACAAGTGGTTGGGAATTCGCCCAGATCACGACCACTTCCAACTGGACTATCCACGTAGCGAGAGGAGTCAGTCGCTTGGCATCAGGCCGCGCGGCGGTGCCGGAGCCACCGCTGTCTCTGCCAGTCATCCAGCTTCCGTCGCTGCTCCACAGTGACGGTGGGGGTCCACCAGTCGGGCGGCTCGACCGTCCACCGCTTCGGCGCCGTGCTGGCGCTCGCCCGAGCGTGCGCGTTGAGGAGCCGGCCGGTGAAGTGGGCCGAGTTTCTCCCGTCGGCGGCGACCATGGTGACGTACTCCAGCCCGACGCCGCGGAAGTCGCCCTCGCGCCTGACGTCCCTGGCCCGTTGGTCGCCTGCAAGGTGCAGGGATCCGTCATAGTCGCCTGCCAGTCCCGAAGCCGGGTCGAACAGGTCGGGTGTGCCGACGTGCCGGCCGTCGAGGGTGAAGATGGGTGCGTTGCAGAGGGGCCGGCTCAACCCGGACTGTGTCCAGACGCGTCGCATCATCACCTCACGTGGCGACCAGGAATTCTCGTCCCCTTCCGCGTGAGCTTCGCGCGCCCGCGGGATGCCGGTCACGGCGCCCAGCCCGGAGAGGTACGACGCGATCTCGGCGAGGCTGACCAGGTCGGAGTAGCAGGCCATGTCCACGGCTTCGACGGCTGGGCCCAGCCAGGCGGCGTAACGCATCTCGAACACCACGGACCGCACCGGCGGTGTGATTGGGAGTCCGTCCACCACCATCACCTCCCAGGGGCCCAGGAACTCCTGGGTCACGGAGTAGCCATCCTGAGCGACCAAGTGACGCTGCGCGACGAGGGGTACGGCACATGGCTCGCCGCTGGTCGTGATGCCTTCGAACCACGTGCCTCCGAGCCAGTGGAGCGCCGCCCAGCCCGTCACAGCCTCGCCAGGGCGGAGCACCGCCGCGGCCTCGACAATGCGCTGACCCGGTGATCGCTCGACGTCCGCCGGGACCACGAACCCGTGGCTCGTCGTACGCCACCTCGGACCGCGCGCTTCGCCCCTGGTGGGACCGGCCGTGCCCGAGGGATCCACACGGACCGGCGCGACGAGCCCGGGGCGACGCTTGTGGAAGGATTTCGGCTGGAACATGGGCGGAGCATTCCCCGCAAAAGGGTGAGCCGGGGGTTGTCCACAGGCCGGATCTCTGCGGTTCCGAAACGAACGTCGGTTGCCCCCCTCCCCGGTAGTCCAGTGGCGAATGGCTGGGAATCGGCCCGAAGGACAGCCACTTGCCACTGGACTATCCAAGTTGGCGCAGACTTGCCGGTCCGAGCCGCGACCCGAGAGGCTGGGGCTCGTGACCGAGCGGAAGAACCCCGACATGTGGGTGGAACCCGAGGACGACCCCCGCGACGCCGACACGGCTGCGGTGGGTGAGAAGGCGATCCTGGCCGAGTACCTCGACCGCTACCGGATGACGCTGGAGATGAAGTGCGACGGCCTGGACGCCGAGCAGCTCGCGCGGCGGTCGGTGCCGCCGTCGACGTTGTCGCTGCTCGGGCTGGTGCGTCACATGGCGAAGGTCGAGCACTCGTGGTTCCGGAGGGTCCTGGAGCGGCAGGACCTGCCGCGTCTCTACTTCAGCGAGGAGGACCGCGACCTCGACTTCAACGGCGCGGTCGGCGACGACGCGGCGGTGGCAGACGCGTGGGAGGCGTGGTGGCGCGAGGTCGTGCACGCGCGCAAGGTCTACGAGGAGCTCGACCTGGACGCGACCGTGCTCGTGCACGGGGAGCCTGCCGAGGCGCGCGACATCATCGTGCACATGGTCGAGGAGTACGCCCGCCACGTCGGCCACGCCGACCTGCTGCGCGAGTGCATCGACGGCCGCACCGGCCAGTGACCGGCCGGGGCGCGTCCGTACAGTTGAGGCCGTGACTGGGACTCCACGGAACGCCTGGGGCTTCGGCCTCGCCACCCTCGACTCGGCGGGCAACGTCCTCGACGTCTGGTTCCCCGCCCCCGAGCTGGGCGAGCCGCCTGCTGACGTCTCCGAACCGGAGCAGCTCACCGCGCTCGCCGGCAAGGACGACGCGCGCGACGTCGTCCGCGAGGTGGTCAAGGTCGTGGTCGACGACCTGTCCGCTGCCCCCGCCAGCACCCAGGAAGTCTGGCTGCGGCTGCACCTGATCTCGACCCGGCAGTGCGTGCCCCACAGCATCTCGATGGACGGCGTCTTCGGCCTGCTCACCAACGTGGTGTGGACCAACCTCGGCCCGTGCGCGGTCGCCGGGTTCGAGACCACCCGGGCCCGGTTGCGGGCGGCCGGTCACCACGTGACGGTGTACGGCGTCGACAAGTTCCCCCGCCTCGTCGACTACGTGCTGCCCACCGGCGTGCGCATCGCCGACGCCGATCGCGTACGCCTCGGCGCCCACCTCGCCGAGGGCACCACCGTGATGCACGAGGGCTTCGTCAACTACAACGCCGGCACGCTCGGCGCATCGATGGTCGAAGGGCGGATCTCGGCCGGCGTCCTCGTCGGGGACGGCAGCGACGTCGGCGGCGGCGCCTCCATCATGGGCACCCTCTCCGGAGGCGGCACGGCAGTCATCTCGATCGGTGAGCGCTGTCTCCTGGGCGCCAACTCAGGCCTCGGCATATCTCTGGGCGACGACTGCGTCGTGGAGGCCGGTTGCTACGTCACCGCGGGCACGAAGGTCACGGTGCTCGACATGGACGGCAAGCCCAAGGTGATCAAGGCGGCCGAGCTCTCCGGCGCCAGCAACGTCCTGTTCCGCCGCAACTCGGTCACCGGCACCGTTGAGGCCGTGGCGTGGCAGCGCGACGGCATCGCCCTCAACGCCGACCTGCACGCGAACTGATCCCCACTGGTGCTGAAGCGTTGGATCATCGGACTCGGGGTCCTCGCCCTCGTCGTCGTGGCTGTCGTGGTGGGCGTCCGAGCCTTCGACCGGGTCGGGCCGCTGCTCTCCAGCGAGGGTTGTGAGGCACGCGTCGGCGGCCACTCGGTGTCGCTGACGATGGAGCAGTCGGAGAACGTCGCGCTGATGGCGGCCATCTCGGTGCAGAGGGGCCTGCCCGCGCGAGCCGCGACCATCGCCATCGCCACGTCGGCCCAGGAGTCGAAGCTCTACAACATCGAGCACGGTGACAGGGACTCGCTCGGACTCTTCCAGCAGCGGCCGTCCCAGGGCTGGGGCACAGCCGAGCAGATCCTCAACCCCTACTACTCGATCAACACGTTCTACGACGCCCTGGCGAGGGTGGATGGCTACGAGTCGATGAAGGTCACTGAGGCGGCCCAACTGGTCCAGCGGTCCGCCTTCCCTGAGGCCTATGCCGAGCACGAGGCGGACGCGCGGGTCCTGGCCTCCGCGCTGACCGGCAACTCCCCCCGTGCGTTCACGTGCGTGGTCGACGACGACGGTGAGGAAGCGCCGGACCGACTGGTGAAGACCGGACTCACCCGCCGCGCCGACGTCGTACGCCGCGACATCGGGGCAGCCTTCGGCGAGCTCTCGCTCGGTGGGTTCGCCCCCGGTGGCGTCCGCGCCGGTCACCAGCCGGGCTCGACCCACTACGACGGCCGCGCGATCGACATCTTCGTGCGCCCGGTGTCGCCCGAAAACCAGCAGCAGGGCTGGGCGATCGCGCAGTACCTCGTCGCCCAGGCCGACCGGCTCGTCATCCAGCACGTCATCTTCGACGACCGGATCTGGACCTCGGGCTCCCGTTCGGACGAGGGGTGGCGTGACTATGACCCGCCGGAGCGCTCGGGCGACCCCGCCATCCTCGAGCACCGCGACCACGTGCACGTCGACGTCCTCGACTGATCGAAGTCCGCCCCGGAAGGCAAAGATTGGCTCATTTCCCCCGAACCCTGGCCGGGCGGGCCCTACCGTCGGAGGACGGAGGAAGCGGGGGATCCGGTGAGCGACTCGACGATCTACACCATCGGGACGGTGTTGAGACGCGCCCAGGACAACGACCTGCCAGTGGACGTGCTCGCCGAAGGCCAGTGGCTCGCCGGCCGGGTCCTCGCCCTCGACGGTCACGGCGTCGTCCTCACCAACGAAGAGCTCGGGTACGCCGTCATCCGGCTCACCAGCGTGTCCGCGGTGCGGGTGATCGACCCGGACATGGCCCGCACGGCCGGGGCGCCCGAGGTCCCCGCAGAGACTCCGCCATTGCCGGCACCGAGCTACTGACCCGCAGAACCCTCATCCAGCCCGGCGAGGAAGCCCTCGGTCAACGCGGCCATCAGCTCGGGCCGGTCCCAGTCCAGCTCGTGGGGGCCGTCCACCCAGCTCACCGACACCATCGGGAACCGGTCCGGCATCGCGTCGATGTACTCCCGGTTGTGGGCTGCGGTTCCTTCGTTGCCGTAGATCAGGAGCGTGCGGCAGTCCACCTCGCCGTACATGGCAGCGTCCCTCTCCATCAACGGGTTCTCCGGATCGGGGGTGCCGAGCTCCTCCAGGAAGTCCGCGGTGGGAAATTCCTGGTAACGGCCGTCGGGCAGCAGGAGATGCTTCCGGCGCGCGCAGTGCTCGGGACATCCGTCCGCGACCATCTCCGCGACCTCGGCCTCGTACCCGGCCTCGTCGCCCGACCAGCCCCAGCCGTCGGCCCGGTACTGCTCGGCCGTGCGCGGCTCAGGGCGTTGGGGTGAGGTGGCGAGGACGACGTAGGGGGCCGCGTCGATCGAGACGACGCCGCGGAATCCGGGACGCCGGCCGGCGTACCACACCGCGAGAGCGCCACCGAGCGAACCGCCCACGAGTGCCAGACGCTCGCGGCGCAGGGTGAAGTGCCCGATCACCGCGTCCATGATCTCGAGCCAGAGCGGGTGGTACGGCCTGGTCGTCGGCGCGGGTGTCCGCCCGTGCCCGGGGAGGTCGAAGGAGATGCAACGGAAGTCGACGAGGTGAGGCACCATCGGAGCCCACTGGGCCGCGTTGGTGCCACCGCCATGGATCAGGAGCAACGGGTCGCCGGTGCCGCCCCAGTCGATGACGCCGATCGGACCCGACGGCGCGTTGACCACGATCTCGTCGTCCATGCCCGCCATCAGGCCAGCCGAGCCACCGCCGCGTCAATCCGCTCGTCGGCGGCAGTGAACGCGACCCGGACGTGCTGTGCGCCGGCGGCGGAGCCGACCGGGGCGTAGAACGAGCCGGGGGCAACCAGGATCCCCTGGTCGGCCAGCCAGGAGACGGTCTCCCAGCAGTCCTCGTCACGCGTCGCCCAGAGGTAGAGCGACCCCTCGGAGTGGTCGATCCGGAAACCCGCTGCCGCGAACGCGTCCTTCAGCCTGGCCCGACGGGCGGCGTACCGGGCGTGCTGCTCCGCCGCGTCCTCGTCCGCCCCGAGCGCCGCGATCATCGCGGCCTGCTGGGGGGCCGGCATCTGCAGCCCGAGGTTCTTGCGTACGGCGAGCAGCTCACCGACCAGGGCCGGGTCGCCCGCCACGAACGCACACCGGTAGCCGGCCAGGTTCGACCGCTTGGACAGCGAGTGGACCGCCAGGATCCCGTCGTGGGAGCCGCCGCAGACGTCGGGGTGCAGCACCGAGACGGCGGCCTCGCCCTCCCAGGTCAGCTCCAGGTAGCACTCGTCGGAGACCAGCACGGTGCCGCGCTCGCGGCACCAGTCGACAACCTTGCGCAGGTGCGTCACCGGCAGCACTCGCCCGGTCGGGTTCGACGGGGAGTTGAGCCACAACAGGGCCGGGACCTCGGGTCCGAGGGAGGTCAGCGAGTCGGTGGCGAACGAGCGGGCGCCGCACAGCGCGGTCCCCACCTCGTAGGTCGGGTAGGCGAGCGCGGGATGGACGACCAGGTCCCCCGGGCCGACGCCGAGGTGGCCGGGCAGGGAGGCGATCAGCTCCTTGGAGCCGATGACCGGGAGCACCGCGTCGAGGCCCAGACCCGGCACGCCGTGCCGCCGGGCCAGCCAGTCGATCGCCGCCTGCCGGGTCTCGACCCGGCCGATCGTCAGCGGGTAGCCGGGTGCGTCGGCGGCGCCCCGCAGCGCCTCCTGGATCACGGCGGGCGTCGGGTCCACCGGGGTGCCGACGGAGAGGTCGACGACGCCGTCAGGGTGGGCACGAGCCCGCTCGGCGGCCTCGGCCAGGTGGTCCCAGGGGAAGTCAGGCAGGCGCGAGGAAACGGCGACCTGTCGGGTTCCGGGGTTTCGAGACGGGCGCTGAGCGTCCTCCTCAACCACCGGACGTCACTCGTCGTGTTCTTGCGGGGGCAGCGCCTCGATGAGGGGGTGGTCCTTGTCGATCTCACCCATCTTGGCGGCACCGCCGGGCGAGCCGAGGTCGTCGAAGAAGTGGACGTTGGCGTCGTAGTAGTCCTTCCACTCCTCCGGCGTGTCGTCCTCGTAGAAGATCGCCTCGACCGGGCAGACCGGCTCGCAGGCACCGCAGTCCACGCACTCGTCGGGGTGGATGTAGAGCATCCGCTTGCCCTCGTAGATGCAGTCGACCGGGCATTCGTCGACGCAGGCCCGGTCCTTGAGGTCGACGCACGGCTGGGCGATGACGTAGGTCACCAGTTCCTCCTGGATCTTCGCAAGGCAAGACGCGGTTCTGCGTTCACCGCCAGCCTAGTATCCCCCCGTGCAGGCATCCCCCGACGCCCACCGACTGGGCCCCCACGTGGTCGGCCAGCGGGTCGTCGTACGCCGCCTGCTGCGCGGCGAGACCGGCCCGTCCGGCGGTCCGGCGATGACCGACGTCCTCGGCATCTGTACGGCGTGGGGTGACGGCCGATGCGTCGTGGTGCCGGAGTCGGGTGCGCCGGTCGAGATCGCGCTGGCCGACATCGTGTCGGGCAAGCCGGTGCCGCCGCGGCCGTCGGTGCGCCATCGGGTTTCGGCGTACGACGCCGAGCTGCACGTGTTGTCGCTCTGGCCCGACGTCGAGACCCGCCCGCTGGGCGGATGGCTGCTCCGGGCGGCTCCGCCCTACGAGGGGCGACTCCGGCGGCGCGCCAACTCGGTCCTCGCCATGGGAGACCCGCAGGTTCCCCTCGCGGAGGCGCTGTCCGGGATCCATGCGTTCTACGCCGACCGGGACCGGCCCGCACTCGCCCAGGTGGAGCTCGGGTCGACGGAGGAGGCCGGCCTGGTCGCCGAAGGGTGGACCCCGGTGCCGGACAAGGACAACGCGTTCATGATCGGCTCGGTTGCGCAGGTGCTCAGGCAGGCGCCGCCGCTCCCCCAGGAGGGGGGCGTGTGCCTGACGCCTACCTCCGGCGCGTCCTCGGGCACACAACCGGTCCGCGCGGAGGCCGAGATCGCGGACCGGGCACGGGGACGGGCTGCACTGGAGGGCGACTGGGTGGGGCTCCACACGGTGGAGGTTCATCCCGACCACCGCCGGCGGGGCCTGGCCACGCACGTCATCGTCGAGCTGCTCGACTGGGCAGGCAGCCTCGGCGCGACCACGGCCTGGCTGCACGTGGAGACCCACAACGCCGGGGCGATCGCGCTCTACGAAGGCCTCGGCTTCCGAGCCCACCACACCGCGCGCTACCTCACCGCTCCTGGCTGACCCGCCACGGCCGCAGACCGAGCAGCCGTTCGGTGTGGGTCATGATCCACGGCCAGGAGGTGCGGACGACGAGCAGCAGCACGGCGCCGGAGATGATCATGCCGGCGATGTTGATGCCCAGCTGGGCGAGGGACCCCACGATCTCCTCGCGGTTCCACACCGCGAGCCCGAGCGCGAGGTTGCCCGCCGCGGGGACCGTGGTGACGCTGATGAAGACGCCGACCATGGTCGCGGTCTTCTGGATCGCCAGGGCCAGCGCTCCTGCTGCGCCGGCCACCAGCGCCACGATGAACGACCACTTGTCGGGGTGCCAGATGAAGGCGGTGTTCGGCCGGGGCTGGGCGACCATCTCGGGCGTGATCCAGCCGAGCACCCGACAGAACAGGGCGAGCACGGTCACTACCGCCACGGCGAAGGTGAACGACATCCCCAGCAGCCGCAGGCTGCGACCGAGCAAGCCCCAGCGGGCGAGCACGATGCCGGCGGACGCTGCCGCCACCGCCGCGAACTCCGGCCCGACGACCATCGCCCCGACCACCAGGATCGAGGAGTCCGTGAGCACCGCGATCGCGGCCAGGATCACCGCCAGCACGAGGAAGATCAGGTACGACACCGTGGCCACGGCGCCGGCGTAGGCCTGCGCCTCGACCCCTTCCCAGATCACCGCGTCGTCGGGGTGCCCGGGCGCTAGCTCCTCCAGCCGACGCGCCTCGCGGAAGGGCGTCCCCGTCGGGGTCTCGATCACGATCGCTCCCCGCTCGTCGAGCTCCATCTCCTCCAGCATCCGCAGCAGGGAACCGGCTTGCTCGCGGGCGACGTCGCACTCGACCAGGTCACCGGGCGGCTTGGTGACCACTCCCGCCTGCACGGTGACGTTGGTGGTGCAGTCATGGCCGACCAGCAGGTCGCCCACACGTTCGGTGAGGTCGTCCGGGACGGTGAGGCGGAGGTGGACCAGCACGCAGTCAGGCTAGGCGGAAATGGATTTCGCACCCGTCCAGCCGCGCCGTAGGATTTCTGCGGCTGCGCGAGGCGTGACGACCCTCGTTCGAAGCGTGGCCCGCGCGTCCGGCGTACCGACGAGAGGCCGGCACCTGCACGCCAGGACCGCCGGCGAAGGTGTGGTGGCACCGCGATCTGGCCCCCGCCCACACCTCCAGGGCTTACCGCTCATGGAGGTGAACCAACATGCAACGCACACTCTGTTCCGCACTCCCCCACGCCGAGCCCGGGTCTACCGTCCGGCTGCAGGGCTGGGTGCACCGCCGGCGCGAGCTCGCGACGGTGACCTTCCTGGTCGTCCGCGACCGCAGCGGCCTGGCGCAGGTCGTGGTCAGGAACGCCGAAGTCCCGCCGGAGGAGACGACCGTCGACGTGGTCGGCGTGGCCACGGCGAACGCCCAGGCGCCCGGGGGGATGGAGGTGACCGAGCCGGCGATCTCGCTGCTGACCGAACCGGCCGCCACGCCGCCCGTCGAGCTCTGGCGCCCCACGATGAACGCCGGGCTCTCCACTCTTCTCGACAGCGCGCCGGTCACCTGGCGGCACCCGGCACAGCGGGCGCGGTGGGAGCTCGCCGCGGCCACGCTGCGCGGCTTCCGGGAGACGCTCGACGCGGCGGGCTTCACCGAGATCCAGACGCCCAAGTTCGTCGCGTCTGCGACCGAGTCCGGGGCCAACGTCTTCGAGGTCGACTACTTCGGCCGGCCGGCGTACCTCGCCCAGAGCCCGCAGTTCTACAAGCAGCAGCTGGTGGGGGTCTTCGAGCGGGTCTACGAGGTCGGGCCGGTGTTCCGCGCGGAGCCGCACGACACGGTGCGGCACCTGGCGGAGTACGTCTCCCTCGACGTGGAGCTCGGCTTCATCGAGGACCACCGCGACGTCCTCGCCGTGCTGCGCGAGGTCCTGGCCGGGATGGTCTCCGCCGTGCACGAGCACGCCTCGCCCGCCGTGGAGCGGACCGGCTCCGACATCCCGGTGGTGCCCGAGGAGATCCCGGTGATCCACTTCCGGGACGCACTTGCGCTGGTCGGAGCACCCGAGGACGAGCCGGACCTCGCGCCCGAGCACGAGCGGGCACTCGGGTCCTGGGCGCGGGCCGAGCACCACAGCGACTTCCTCGCGGTGGAGGGCTACCCGATGGCGAAACGGCCCTTCTACACCCACCCCTGGCCGGGTGAGGAGCGCTGGTCCAACAGCTTCGACCTGATCTTCCGGGGAGTGGAGCTCGTCACGGGTGGGCAGCGGCTGCACCGGCCGTCGGCGTACGACGCTGCGATCCGTGCCCGCGGTGAGGACCCGGCGACCTACGCGTCGTACCTGCAGGCTTTCGAGCACGGCATGCCGCCGCACGGTGGATTCGCGATCGGGCTGGAGCGTTGGACGAGCCGGCTGACCGGTGCGGCCAACGTCCGGGAGGTCACCCTCTTTCCCCGCGACCTGAACCGGCTCACGCCGTAACGTGCTTTAACTGTAGTCGATCAGTATGCTTAGAGGCATGCTGCGAGATCGCCACGGGCGGCCCGAGGGGGACCACTTCGTCCACCACGGCACCGACCTGGAGACCGTCTGGGAGGGACAGGTCCCGCACCTGACCCCCAACGACCGGTTCTTCGTGCGCAACCACACCGCCCCGGCCGCCGTCGACGCCACGTCATGGCGGTTGCTGGTCACCGGCGACGGCGTGCACCGGGAGGTGACCTACACCCTGTCCGAGCTGCAGTCGTTCACCAGCCGGACCGACGAGCTCGCACTCGAGTGCACCGGCAACGGCCGCCGGCTCTTCGCCGACCAGCAGGGTCAGGGACGGCCCGGCACCCAGTGGGGGCTCGGTGCGATCGGCGTCGCACGGTGGACCGGCGTGCCGCTCGGGACGATCCTCCGGCACGCCGGGCTGCTCGACTCGGCGGTGCAGGTGATGGCGGTGGGCCTCGACGAGCCGTACGTCGACGGCGGCGTGAACTACGGACGGGTCCGTCGCCCGCTCCCCATCGCCAAGGCGCTCGACGACGTCCTCATCGCCTGGGGGATGAACGGCGAGCCGCTCCCGCCCGACCACGGCTTCCCGGTGCGGCTGATCGTGCCCGGCTGGGTCGGGATCGCCAGCATCAAGTGGCTCGGCGAGCTGCGCGTGACCACCACCGCGGAGACCTCCCCCTGGAACACGAAGTGGTACCGCATGCACGGCGTGGGCTGGTCGGACGCCAACTCCACCCTGGACCGGATGCCGGTCATGAGCTGCCTCGACACGGTGGGCGATCCGAACACCGGGGCGACCGTCGGACACACGACGGTGCTTCGCGGGCGGGCCTGGGCCGGAGAGGCCGCCATCAGCCGGGTCGAGGTGAGCGCCGACGGTGGCCGTCGGTGGCACGACGCCACTCTGGTCGGCGCCAACGACCCGTCGTGCTGGGTCGCCTGGACCATTCCCTGGACCCCGAGCCGGTCGGGCGCCCACGACCTGGTGGTCCGGGCCACCGACACCAGTGGGCGCCGGCAGCCCGAACGTGCTCCCGACAACGACGACGGCTACCTGTTCAGTGCTGCCGTCCACTACCGGGTCGACGTGGCCTGCCAGGCCGTCGGCTGATCAGCAGGCCGGCTGGTACGCCGGGTCCGCGGCACCGTCCCTGGTCAGCGCGTCCAGGGTGATGGCGATCGCCGTGTCGCTCATGGGGATCTGCAGATGCTCGGCCTGGTCGTTCGGGCACTTGTCCTGAATGGTCAGGTTCGTGGTGCGCTCACCGGGCTCGAGATACCCCGAGGTGTGCGGCACGACCACCGTGTCGTTGCGGGTGGTGATCTGCGTGTAGCTCACCGGTCCGGGGGTCTCGTCGCCCGCGTTGAGGTTGGTGAGGAACTCCGAGCCCTCCTCCTGCTGGATGCAGGCCTGGCAGAACACGACCTGGGCCTCCGACCCGGTGACCGGGTTGTCGTGCGGTCCGCTGGCCGTCGTGCCGTGGTTGGACGGCGCGATCCCGACCAGGTCGTCGACGACCTGGTCGCCCCCGAGGAACTTGATGTAGTAGCGCGGCATCAGCCCACCCTGTGAGTGGCCGACCATCGAGACCTTCGCCGCTCCCGTCGCCTCGAGCACCTCGCCGACGAACGCCTTGAGCTCGGCGGCAGAGTCCTCGATCGCCCGGGTGCCCCGATTGCCGTAGTCGAGGGCGTAGACGCAGAAGCCCTCGTCGACCATCGCCCGGGAGACCTCATCGAGGAGCGACTTCTGGTCGCCGAACGTGCCGTGGACGATGATGACGGGCGTCGGGCCGCTCGGCGGTCGGGCGGCAGGCCCAGTCGTTGGCGCCGTCCGGCGACATCCCCCACGTGGGATAGGTCGGTGACACCTCGATCGGATCCTCTCCCGGCGCCGCGAGAGCCGGGGAGGTTCCCAGCGCGAGGGTCGTGAGGACCGTCAGGGCGAGAGCGAGGAGGCGGCGCATGCAAGTGCAACGACCAGGCCCGCCTCCGGGGTTACTCGCAGATGACCGTGTCGGACGGGAGGTACGTCGTGTGGAACCCCTCGTCGTGGTCGATGCTGCTCTCCCCCGCCCGGCGGAAGTGGCGGGTCACGTCGACGTCGAAGCCGGCGTAGCCGTCGTTGGGAACGCAGTCGTCGCCCTCGAGCCGACGAGTCTTCTCCTGGGTGAAGTCGTAGCGGGCCGACGTCGACGCGGTGATGTCCCAGTAGTCGGTGGACCACATCCGCACGGTCACCACACCTTGCGACCTCGGCGTGCTCGGGGTGACCTGGGCGGAGATCAGGACGCCGTAGGGCGTGTCGTTCCTGAAGCGCAGATCGACCGACCCCCAGGCGACCGTGGCTTCGCGGCCCACGGGGTACCGGTCGATGTAGAACGAGTGCGGCTTGTGCTCGACGTCCTGGAGGCCGGCGAAGAACATCGCGTTGAACGTCGTGGTGGCCATCTGCGAGACGCCTCCACCGAAGTCCTCCTTGAAGACGCCGTCCTCGATGATGAAGCCCTTGGTGAAGCCGTTGGCCCGGGTGCGCTCGCCGACGGTGTCGTTGAGCGAGAAGGTCTCGCCCGGCTCGAGGATCGTGCCGTCCACCAGATCAGCGGCGCGGCCGATGTTGGTGTTGCGGTAGGCCGCGTGGGGGAAGTAGGTCGTGAACTCGGAGACCTGTTCCCTGATCTTCAGCTTGCGGGCGTCGGCGGTGCGGAAGTCGGCGTGGGCCACCCGCGCGTCGACCGCGGCCTCTCGCTTGCCGCTGGGTTCGCGCAGCAGCCGGAGGAAGACCCGCTCGACGTCCTCGTCGCGGAAACGCACGCCGGGCTTGTCGGGGATCACCTTGGGCCGGCCGTCCACGATCCGCACCGTCGCGTCGACGGGTGCTCCGCTCTTGCTCATGCCGCGCTCGACGAGCTCGAGGAGCCGGTCCTCGTCGAGGTCGGGCACCAGCTCGCCCTGTCGGGCCTTCATGCCCAGGACCGGCGCGAACTCGGCCGGTCCCAGCCGGATCCGCTTCCTGTCGAGGTCCAGCGTCACCGGCCCGGAGAGTGCCGGGTTGGCGAAGCCCTCCAGGGCCTCCGCGACGTCGGAGTCGTCGACGTCGGGCTGGGCCGAGATGCTGCTCAGCTCGGCCGTCGTCTCCTGGAGGTACGCCGCCTCGAGGGCTGACCGGGCCTCCTCGGCATCGACGCGCTCACCGGGGCGGGGCTCGACCACGCTGACCCGACCCTCGTCGAAGACCACGTCCCCGTCCCGCGGCGGCCGGCTGTGGGCCTCGACGAGCTCATCGACGGCTGCGGTCATCGCCGTCTCGTCGACGGTGACCACGGGATCGAGGTCCTCACCGCCAGTGAAGTAGTCCCACAACCGGTCGGGTGCCCAGGACCGACCGCCGCCCGCGGCCTCGACGGAGGCCGCGGCGTCGACCGCGAGGCCCGCAGCCACGGGGTCGATGCTGCCCACCGTGATGCTGCCCGCGGCGTCCTCGTCGAGCGAGACCGGGATCGGCGCCGTGCTTCGTTCGGCCAGTCCCCGCTCGAGGGCGGCGACGGCGGCCTCCCGGCTGCGTCCACCCACCTCGACCCCGGCAATGGTGGTGCCCCGGGGGACGTTGTCGCCGGCGACGAGGTAGGCGGCGACGTAACCGCCGCCGAACAGCACGACCAGGCCGAGCAGCAGGAAGAGCACGACCCGGCCACCCTCGGTCTCCCGGCCCAGCTCGCTCACGCGTTCAATCCTAGGAGCGGGAGCCGACTAGCCCCCGCTTCCACGCCGGGGGCGCGGAAGCGTGACCACCGAGTAGACGAGGACCAGCAGCGTCAGCGCCGAGGAGGCCGTAGCCGGCGAGGTCCGAGGAGATCGCGAAGTCACCCTCCGCACGGGTGGGGGTGACCCAGGCGATGACCCCCACCCACCCGGCCCCGAACGCGAGTCGCCTCGACCAGCCGGCGCCGACCGCGACCAGGCTCACCAGGGTGGCGGCGGCGCCGAGGAGGAGCCCCCAGCCGTACGAGTGCAGGGCGACGGTGGCCAGCGCGGTCGCCGCGCCGCACACGAGCAGCAGCGCCGCGACCAGGAAGCGCATTCAGGTCCCGGCGAACAGGTCGGACTCGAACCCGTCCTCGCCGAGCTCGCCGGGCGCGCCCTTGGCCAGCCGGAAGAACTCCTCGGCCCAGAAGGCGTGACCGCTCTCGGCGCCGGAGAAGAAGAAGCCGTTCTGCTCCACCTGGGACCGGTGGGCGGCCAGCGCGGTCATCTTGCGCTCGATCACGGCCGAGCCGTCGATCCGGGCGGTGAGCTGGTCGTCGGGGGTCACGAACGGACCGAGATCGCCGTCGGGGTCCATCCCCTCGAAGGTCTTGGTGTCCCCGGACTCGCGGATCGCCCGCAGGCTGTCGCGCATGCGGCCTTCGCTCATCGCGCTCCAGTAGACCTTCGTCACCTCGTGGGGCTCTCCGAGGTCGAGCTTGTAGGACGGCACCGCGGCGAGCTGGGCGGCGTACATCGCGACCCGGTGGGCCTGGATGTGGTCGGGGTGGCCATAGCCACCGAACTGGTCGTAGGTCACCAGCACCTGCGGCCGCACCTCGCGGATGACGCGGACGAGGTGGTCGGCTGCCTCGTTGAGGTCGGCCTTCCAGAAGGCGTTGTCGTGGATCACGTCGCCCGGGATCGCGTGGCCGTCCTCGTGCCAGGCCATCCCGGAGTCGCGGTAGGTGCCGAAGCCGCCGAGGAAACGGTGGTCGGTGACCCCGAGGATCTTCATCGCCTCGGCGAGCTCCTCCCTGCGGTGCTCGCCGAGCGTGTCGTCCTTGTCGGCCGCCTTGTGGCTCCACTCGGAGACCAGGATCTCGCCCATCTCCCCCGCCGTGCAGGTGACCAGCGTGACGCCGGCGCCGCGGTCGGCGTAGGACGCCATGGTCGCGCCGGTGCCGATCGTCTCGTCGTCGGGGTGGGCGTGGACGACGAGGAGACGCTGGGCGGGGGCTTCGCTCATGGCGTCAGAGTAGTCAGGGTGCCCCCCAGCTCGGCGAGGAACGGCCGGTCGGGCTCGAGCCAGTCGACGTCGTCGAGCTCCTCGGCCGCGAGCCAGCGGACCAGGTCGTGCTCCACCGGGTCGGGCTCTCCGGCGACCAGCCGGGCCAGGGCCACGGCGAGGATGTGGGAGGTGCCGATCGCGACCTCGCCGCTCAGCCACCCGGTCACCTCGACCCGGCACCGCAGCTCCTCGGCAACCTCGCGGACCAGGGCGGCCTCGGGCGTCTCACCTGGTTCGACCTTGCCCCCCGGGAACTCCCATCGCCCGGCGGCGTCCGCCGGCGCGGTACGCCGCGCGGCCAGGACCCGACCGTCACGCAGGATCGCGGCTCCGACGACGGAGCGGGGCGGAAGGGTTGCCACGGGACCAGAGCATGCCGCACTACCGTGACCGCCATGGAGCAGTACGTCGAAGGCGTGCACCTGCAGCGGACCGGTGAGAACCGGGCCGAGATCGAGGCCCTGGCCACGCTCCTCGGCGGACGGGTCGGGCTGCGGGGTGTCCTTGCCGACCTCAACCGCCGAGGGCGGGAGGTCCGGACCCCGTTCTGGCCCCCGGGGCGGGCCGTGCACCGCGCGTTCACCTGGGACCGTGAGGACCGGCGTACCACCCAGTGGTGGCCTCAGGGGATCTCCACCTCGGCCGACGCCTCCGACACCGAGGCAGTCGAGGGCCGACGGATGTTGGCGGTGGCGTGGTACGCCAAGGACCTCGGCGAGGGAGGTCACGGTTCGCGGGTGACCTTCGTCGACCTGGGGAACCGGCGCTACCGTCACGTCCTGCTCGTGGTGCCCCGGTTCTCCCGCGACGGGTCGCTGCAGGTGCTGCCGTTGCGAATCCATGCCGGGGGCCTGGTGTGGTGCGGCGACCACCTCCACGTGGCCGCGACCTCCCGCGGGTTCATGACCTTCCGTCTCGACGACCTGATGCGGGTCCCCGACGCACGGTCCGGCGGCCGCGACCAGCTCGGGGTCAACGGCGACCGGGTGTCGGCCTACGGCTACCGCTACCTGCTGCCCGTCCGGTTCGCCTACCGGGCGTCCGCGGAGGAGGGCCACGAGAAGCTGCGCTACTCGTTCCTGTCCCTCGACCGATCGGCCTCGCCACCCCAGCTCGTGGCCGGTGAGTACGCCTCCGGAGAGCACGGGTCCAGGCGGCTGGTGCACTTCCCGCTGGACCCCGAGTCGCTGCTGTTGCATGCCGGCGAGGACGGCATCTCCCGGCCGCTCCGGCTGGAGGAGAGGGGCGTCGCCCATGCCCAGGGCGTCGCGGTCGCCGGCGGGCGCTACTACCTCTCGGTGTCGAGGGGCCGCTTCCGGCCGGGCTCGGTCTACGTCGGCCGGCCCGGAGCGTTCCGGGAGTTCCGGCTGGCCACGCCGATAGGACCGGAGGATCTCTCGTGGTGGCCCTCGACCGACGAGCTGTGGTCGGTCACCGAGCACCCCGACCGACGCTGGGTGTTCTCCATGAAGCGCGGGTGGTTCGACCGGTGACTGCGCTTGTTCAGTCCGGGCGGGGCTGGCGGGCCAGCTGACGGCTCTGCGCCACCAGCCTCCCGGCGGAGTCCCAGACCTCGCAGTCCTCCTCGAACATGCCACCAGCCATGTTGCGCGTCGCGTGCCGGACCTTCAGCCAGCCCGGCGCCGGGTGTGCCCGCACGTGGGCGGTGAGCTCCAGGGTCGGTGCCCAGCCCGGCATCCCGAGATCGAAGGTCACCGGCGGGAGGGCGTCCACGGTGAGCAGCAGCGCGAGTGGGTCCGGCTCACGGTCGTCGTTGAGCCGAAACCACGCCTGCAGTACACCGTTGCCGCTGGGTTCCCCGACCGCCCAGCCGACGTGGGCGGGGTCGAAGCGCATGTCGAACCGGTTCATCAATGGCGCGATCCGGCGCACCTCCTCCGGCGCCATCGTGTTGGGGACGCAGTCCTCGGGTGGCGGCAGCACCGGTTCCTCGGCGGACGTCCGTACGTCGTCGGGCAGGTCGCCGAGGTCGCCGTACGTCGCGAGCGTGGTGATCCTGGCCCGGTCCCCCTGGACCAGGTCGGCCGCAACCGTGGCGACCGTGCGTCCCTCGCGCAGGGTGCGGGTCCTGACCGTGGCCGGACCGGGCTCGGAGGTGGCCAGGTAGTAGGCGCTGATCGCGATCGGGTCGGGCTTGCCCTTCAGGCTGGCCCGGATCGCGTTTCCGATCACGGCCAGCAGATAGCCGCCGTTGACCCCGCCGCCGACGACCCATCCGGGTGCGAGGTCGGCCTTGTACTCACCGTCCGCTGCCGCCGTGACCGCTATCTGCTCGTCGAACTCACTCACGCGCACAGGCTAGGCGACCGCGGTCCACGGCACTGGCGTCCTCCATCGTCGTACGCTCCACGCAGGGTCCACACGGGGAATCGGGTCGGGATGCCGGCGGACGCCTGGGTGAGCAACATCGATCTCGACTACACCAGTCTCCAGCTCTGCCCGATGCCCGTGCGCATGCGTGCTCCCCAGGGTCTGGTCACCGAGCACCCGTCCGGACGCTGGCACGTCACCGCCGACGGAGACGAGGTCAGCGGACCGGGCGGCTGACCTGGACGGGCTTTCCGCAAGCGCGACGCGAATGTGCGAGTGGTGTGCGCCCAGTGTCGGTGGGCTGGGGCCCGACGTCGCCTGAGCATTGGATGGACCGATCATCGGACCGCCGAGAGGACCATCCATGTTCACGAGCCCCGCCGCACGCAGGGGAATCGCCAGGGCGCTGGGCGGCCTCATGGTCGCGGCCGCCGCCACCTCCCTTGCCCCAGCCGCAGCACCGGCCGCGACCCGGTCTCCCGACCTCGTGGTCAGCCGGGCGACGGTCGACCGGGCCGGCATCTCTGAGGGTGGCACCGTGAGGGTCTCCCACGTGGTCAAGAACGTCGGCACGGCGAAAGCCGGCCCCAACCAGACCCGCTTCTACCTGTCGCGGGACCCGGCCGCCAGCCTCGCCGCCCGCAGGACCAGCCCTACCAACCCGCGGACCGCGCCCCAGGACATCCGGCTGCTGGGCGCCCGCTCCGTCACGTCGCTCGCCCCCGGGAAGTCGCTGTCGCAGGGCTATGTGGACCTCACCGTGCCGGTCGGGACGGCTGCCGGGAAGTACACGGTGCTCGCCTGCGCCGACGACCGCGGCAAGGTCCGGGAGAAGAGCGAGGCCGGCAACTGCACGGCGGCGGACACCAGGCTCACGGTGGCGGCGGCCGAGGGCAGCGAGGACCTGGTGCTGCAGACCTTCGCGGACAGCTTCCGCCTGGCCGGACGACGAGGACCTCTCCCTGCAGATGATGGAGGTCTTCTGCAACACGGTGTACCCGGCGAAGTCGATGACGCTGGGCGGCGCTCTCGGGAGGGTCGAGGCATTCCTGGAGGACAGGGCAGGACCGGACGCCCTGCAAAAGGTGGCGCAGTCCGGGCAGGCCGACACCCCGAAGTCTGCGCAGGAGCTGGCCGCCGTCGGCGTGGCCGGCAACTCCCCCGGGCTCGCGTTGGCCTCGCTGATGCGTGCCCACGGGCTCGAGACCGGGAACGGCAGCCACCTGGTCAACCTCGCGGCGGTCGCGACCAGCGTGGGGCTGCCCAACGAGGCGCTGGCCTTCCTGGACGCCGCGCAGACCCGTGACTTCCGCCGCCCGGCGATGGGCGTCTCCCAGACCGCGATCTCGATGGTGGTGCGCGGTCAGGCCCTGGTCATGACGGGGCGCCCCGGCGCTGCGGAGTCACTGTTCAAGGCAGCCAGGTCGGCCGAGCCCATGTTGAGTGAGGCCGACGCGGGACTGGCGACGATCGAGGTCTGCCGGGGCAACGACCTGGTCGCGGCCCGCTACGTCCGCAAGAGCCGCCAGCGTTCCCAGAAGAAGGACACGAAGACGCCGTTCGAGGACGTCGTACGGCCCGAGCCGGAGCTCGACATCGACCTCGGCCAGGTGACGACGATGAGGTCCTTCCCGATGCCGGAGACACCGGCCCAGGGCTCGGCCATGAACACGCAGTACGAGGAGATGTTGGAGTCCCTCGGGGCCGAGATGGACGCGATCGGCGCCGAGCGCGAGGCACTCGAGGACCATCTGCGGCAGACCGACGATCTGCGTCTCCCGGTCGAGATCAGGCGGCGCAACTCGATCGAGATGGAGGCCACCGAGGTTCTCGACGACCCAGCCGTCAGGGGGCCCCTCGACCGTGCCTGGGAGAAGGAACAGCTGCTCACCGCCATGAACGCGGACTTCTTCGGCGGCAGCACCAGCCAGGAGCACTTCGAAGTCCTCGACCTCTCGCAGGAGGCATGGGACGCCTGCACCGGGGCTGAGGATTCGTACACCTGCCACCTGCAGCAGATGAACGCCACCTGCCGGCCGGCGCTCACCGCGGCGCACACCCAGTGGCGCGGCCTGATGAGCGAGACCGAGACCCTGCTGGGGCAGCACCTCGTGGAGTACTCGAGTCGGGTCAGCGCCCTCGCCTCGAACCTGGAGGACGAGGAGGCACACCGGCTGCTGTTGCTCGACATCAAGTTCGCCGAGGTGGCCCTCTACACCGGCCTGGTGGCGGACGCCGAGTACTGGACCCACCACGAGCAGATGTACCACGAGGAGTGCGTCGAGCCCCTGGAGACGCAGACACTCGTACCCGGCCAGCCCGAGCCCGTGCAGTCCTCGGGGCCCTGCCCTCCGCAGATCGCCGCCATGAACTGGGTGGCCATCCTCGGCCCCACCAAGATGAAGGTGACCTGCGAGAAGGTGACGCAGGAGATCTCCCACGAGGTGCTTCCCCTGCTGCACGTGTTCGGGGAGGTCTCCTACGAGTTCCGGACGGGGAAGCTGACGTTCTTCGCCGGCTCCAAGGGCGAGGGAAAGCTCGGGGTGGTCGAGGGCGGCTTCAAGTCCGGCATCTACATGACCAGCGACGGGCGGGGCGAGATCTCCGACGTCGGGTGGCGGGTCGGACCGAGCGCCAGCATCACCGAGGGCGCCGCGGAGTTCCAGGTCTACGAGGACAACGTCGACCTGTCCTTCGTCAGCGGGATGAGGACCGGGCCGTAGGCGGGGTCCGGCAGCCTCACCTGGGTTGCCGGTCGACGAGGTGCCCGAACGTGACCATCCGGTCGTCGGTGTGGAACAGCTCGGCGCACGTGACGAGGGTGACCAGCCGCCGCTCGTCGCCGGGCTGCACACCGGCGGTGCGCGGGTTGACCGGCTGTGCCGCCAGTACCCAGACCTCCTCGAGACCCACCACGAGCTCGTTGGGGTCGGTGTCGATCTCGTAGGTGTAGATCGCTTCACCGGTCTCGACCAGGACTGTGTCGCCGGGGCGGAGGGAGGGCAGGTCGCGCAGCGGCTCGCCATGGGTGACCCGGTGCGCCGCCAGCGCGTAGTTGCCCCTCCCACCGGGTCCCGCGGAGTCCAGGAAGTGCCCGAAGCCGCTGGACAGTTCGGCGTCCCCGACTCCCTCCAGCACTGGCATCACGTAGTCGTCCCCGAACCGGGGGATCCTGATCAGGGCGCTTGCCTCGCCGAGCCTGACACCCTCCTCCCTGCTCAGCTCCGTGCCGGGCCTCGTGCGCCACTGGTCCTGGAGCTGCTCGACGAGCTCTGTCTGGCGCCGCTCGCTCACGATGTTGGTCCCGATCAGCTGCCAGGCGACGTACCCGACGATCGCGAGACCCACGGCCACCAGGCCCGACCCGAGCCACAGCCACCTGGCCCGCCGCCGGGGAATGGACACGATCACGCCCGCCGCGACCGCGGCCCGCTCCGGTGGCTGCCCGCGACGATCACGAGTGAGCCGACCACGACAAAGCCAAGACCAAGACCGATCACACCGGGCCCGAAGCCCGCGCCCACGGACGGCAGGACTCCGGATCCTGTAGCCAGGCCAGGCTGCACCGACGAGCCGGATCCTCCGGCTGCGGCCCCGGCTCCGGCTCCGGCTCCGGCCACGACCACGCAGTTCACGTGGATCGTGCGGCTGGCCAGCACTTCGCCGCGCGACCGGAGCTGGACGATCACGGTCTGGTCCTCGAATCGCGAGAGGTCCGCGACGATCGTGGTGGCCTCGCCTCCGAACAGCGGCGCGCTGTCCTGCACGACCTTTCCGTTCACCAGGATCACGAACTCCACCTCTGAGTCGACCTCACCGGTGTTGCCCATGGTCACCGTCGAGCTCGGGGGCGGACACTCCTGCCCCGCGACGCTCCCGCCGGGCTCGGGCACCGGGGCGACGCAGTCGGTCGTCACCGTGTACGTCGCCTCCACCACGCCGTCGACGAGGATGTCCACGGTCACGGTCTGGTCCTCGAACTGCGAGACATCGGCGGTGGCGGTCTCCGTCGCCCCGGGTTCCACGATGAGCGGCGTCCCGACCGGCGTGCCGTCGACAGCCGCCGTCACCTCCACGGGCTGCTGCCCGTTGTTGGTGACGGTGACGCTTCCCCGCGCCACCTCGCCCAGACACACGAGCTCGGCGCTCAGCTCGACGTCGGGTGGCGGGGGCGGGCAATCCACGGTGATCACCTGGGTGGCGATGACCTCACCGCCGGACCGCACCTCGACCGTGAACGTCTGGTTCTCCTGGCCGTCGAGCCCACCGCCCGGATCCCCGGTCAGGGTCACGGTCTGGCTCTCTCCGGGCGCCAGTGGTCCGACCGTCTCGACCACCACGCCGTCGACGAGGATCGTGAAGATCGCGGGCGCTGTGGCGTCGGCGCCGTTCGCCACGGTCACGTCAAGCTGCGGGTTGGTCCCGACGCACTCGACCGCGCCGATCTCAGCGCTGGGCAGGGGGCCGACATCCGGCCTGACCTCGCACCCGTTGTCGAGGACCGATTGGCCTTCGGGCCAGTTCATCCCGCCCGGAAACTCCGGTGGGGCCGGCGGGATGATGTCGCCCCACTGCTCGACACCGGGCGCGAAGATCGGGCCCGTGTGCCCGCTGTGGCCCCGCGTGATGATTGCTGACTCGGCGATGGTGATCTGGTTGTAGGGGTTCAGGCGTGAGCGCGTCCGGTGGCAGATCGTCACCTTCGCCCGCCCGATGACGCGTGCAGGCCGGTCGCCAGCGGCCTGGCGCGGTGCAGCGCTCGGCACCGCCGCCCCGGGTTCAGGGGCCCCCGGGGAGTCAGTGTCGACCGGCTGCTCGGCCACCGGCTGCTGGACTTCGGGTTCGGTCGTGGAATCGGTGGTCACGGGTTCCGCACCGGAGGGTCCAGCGCCGCTCGACTCCTCGGTGGTGACCGGTTGATCGGCGGCAGGTTCAGAAGGTGGTGCCGTACCCGGCCCGGAGCTGCTCTCCTGCTCCGCGCCCTCGACCGAGGTTGCCGGCGGCCCCTGATCGGACGCCGAGGCCGGAGCCGACACGAAGCCGGCCAGGGCGAACGGCAGTGCTGCGAGCAGCACCATCCGGTGCCGCAGTCCTGAACGACCTGACCCCATCGCTGTCCCTCCGCAGTTGGGAGTCGCCCCTGGTGCCCTCGTCTAGACAACCGGCACCCGCCCGAGCGGCGCATGGTCCGATTCAGGTGACCCTCGTCCCGCAGCCCGCCGCGCAGCGCTCCCCCAGCAGCGGGTGACGCAGAAGGGCCAGCCGGGTCGGGTCACGACGCCGAGCCTGACCGGCACCTAGGCTGAAAAGTCCGGACAGGGCGGGGCTCAGGAGGACATCTTGGGCAAGGCACTGCATGCTCTCGGCAGGTTCTGTGCGAGATGGCCCTGGGCCGCCCTCGGCATCTGGGCAGCGCTGGCTGCTGCCGTCGTCGGCTTGGTGGTCACCTACGGGCCCGAGACCAGCAACGACCTGGCGCTCCCCGGCACCGAGAGCCAGCAGGTCCAGGACCTCCTGACCGACCGATTCCCACCACAGCAGAACGGCGCGAACCCGATCGTCTTCCACGTCGACCACGGGAAGCTGACCGACCAGGACAACAAGCAGGCGGTCAAGGCCGCAGTCAAGGGCCTCCGCGACGCGCCGCACGTCTACAGCGTGACCTCTCCCTTGAGCGATGCCGGCGAGACCGCCGGGCTGCTGTCCGACGACAAGCAGACAGCGTTCGCGCCGGTGCTGCTCGACGTCGGTTCCGCAGAGCTGGACGAAGAGATCGCGAGCACGGTCTTCCGCGCGACCGAGCCGGCATCGTCCGCGGGCATCCAGGTGGAGGCCGCGGGGGCGGTCGGCAGCGAGCTGTCGGACCAGGCGACCGAGAGCAGCGAGGTGGTGGGCATTCTCTGCGCGATGCTCATCCTGACCCTCGTGCTGGGAAGCCTGATCGCGATGGGCATGCCGATCATCACCGCGGTGGTCGGGCTTGCGTTCGCCCTGGCGAGCATCGGCCTGATGGGACATCTGGTCGCCGTCCCCGACACCGGTGCCACGCTCGCCACGATGATCGGGCTCGGAGTCGGGATCGACTATGCGCTGTTCATGATCACGCGTCATCAGCAACATCTCGAGGAGGGCATGGGCATCGACGAGTCGATCGCTCGAACCGTGGCCACCTCCGGCAGCGCGATCGTGTTCGCGGGCGGCACCGTGGTGGTGGCCCTGGTGGCGCTGCGCGTCGCCAAGATTCCGTTGCTCAGCACGCTAGGTCTTGCGTCGGCGGTCGCGGTGCTGACGGCCGTGCTGGCGGCGATCACCTTCCTGCCCGCCGTACTCGCGTTGCTCGGCCACCGGATCCACTGGCTCTCCCTGCCCGCGTTCATGCGGCGCAAGCGCACGGACGGTGGCGTCTGGGGCAAGTGGGCGGGCTTCGTGACCCGGCGCCCGGTGCTGCTCAGCCTGGTCGCCCTGGCGTTCCTGGCGCCGCTGATCGTCCCCGCGCCGTCGCTTGCGTTGGGCCAGGAGGACATCGGAGCCGCGCCATCCGACACCACCGAGCGCAAAGCCTACGACCTGATCACCGCCGGCTTCGGCGCTGGTTACAACGGCCCGCTCCAGGTGGCGTCGAAGCTCGACCCCCCGGCCAGCCCCAGCGACGAGTACACCAAGAAGTCGACAAGGCGAAGTCGCTGCAGAAGCAACTCCAGAAGGATCAGAAGACGCTGCCCGCCGAGCAGAAGCAGCTCGAGGCGCAGAAGAAGCAGCTCGAGGCGCAACAGGCCGATCTCGAGGCGAAGCAGGCGCAGCTCGAGGCCGAACAGACGGACCTCGAGGCGCAGCAAGCCAGCCTCCAGCGCCAGGGCGACCAGCTGGAGGCCGAGGGATCACAGCTCCAGCGCGAGCAGGCATCACTCGAGTCGCAGGGGCGAAAGCTGCGGGCCGAGAAGTCCCGGCTCCTGGCCGAGAAGAAGCAGCTGATCGCCCAGCGAAACCGGCTCGAGCGGGAGGCCCGCGCCCTCGCGGAGCAGGCCAGGCCCCTGATCCGGAAGCTGGCCGTGCTCGAGGCGCGCGAGCGGGTCCTCGATCGCCGAATCGCGCGGGCCGAGGCCGACGGCAACGAAACCCGGGCCAACCGACTCCGGGCGGAGCGCCGGCGCGTGGTCGCCCGGCAGGCCGAGGTGCAGGGACAGCTCGCGCCGATCCGCCGCGAGGCCGAGCGGCTGGCGGCCCAGGCGAGAGCACTCCGGGCCCGTGCCGACCAGCTCCAGCGGCAGGCCGACGCCTTGCAGGCTCGGGCCAACCGGCTCAATGCCCAGGCCGCCCAGCTGCGCGCGCAGGCCCGCCAGCTCGAGGCACAGAAGGCCGATCTCCAGGCCCGGGGCGATCAGCTCACGGCTCAAGCGAATCAGCTCCGCGCGCAGGCCGACCGGCTGCAGCAGCAGGGCGCCGAGCTCCAGCAGGCAGGGGTGCGGCTCCAGCAGCAGGCCGACGCTCTCAAGGCCGATCAGCAGACGGCCGAGCAGCAGAAGAAGCAGGCCGAGAAGCTCCAGACTCAGCTGACCAAGATGGTCACCGCCGCGGGCGGTGACCCCCGGGCCACCGACGACCGGGTGGTCAAGCTCCAGAGCGCCCTCAGCGACACCGACGGCGTGAAGACCCTGACACCTCCGCAGACGAACAAGAAGGGCGACGTCGTCCTGCTGTCGGCGGTCCCGACGACGGCCCCGGCGACGGACGAGACGGCCGCCCTGCTGGACGACGTACGCGGAGACGTGGTGCCGCAGGCGACGTCCGAGGGTGGCATCACGACGTACGTCGGTGGCTACACCGCGTCGTACGCCGATCTCGCGTCGCTGATCTCGCAGCGGCTGCTGCTCGTGATCGGCACGGTAATCCTGCTCGGGTTCGTGCTCCTGATGATCGCGTTCCGATCGATCCTGGTGCCGCTCCAGGCGGCCCTCACCAACGTCCTGTCAGCCGCGGCCGCCTTCGGCATCCTGACCGCCTGCTTCCAGTGGGGGTGGGGCATCGACCTGGTCGGCCTGGACACCTCCTCGGACACCGTGCCGATCGCGAGCTACGTGCCGCTGATGATGTTCGCCGTCCTGTTCGGGCTGTCCATGGACTACGAGGTCTTCCTCGTCAGCCACATCCAGCAGCACCACCTCGCCGGCGAGCCGGCGCGGCAGGCAGCGGCGTCCGGACTGCGCACCAGCGCCCGCATCACCACCGCCGCCTGCCTGATCATGACCTCGGTGTTCGCGAGCTTCATCCTCAACGGCGACCCGACCATCAAGCAGTTCGGCGTGGGTCTTTCGAGCGCGGTGCTGCTCGCCGGCATCCTCGTGATCACCCTCGCCCCCGCGGCCATCGCCCTCATGGGCGAGGCTGCGTGGTGGCTGCCGAAGTGGCTCGACAAGCTGCTGCCGCACATGGACATCGAGGGTGGCGGCGAGCTGGACGACGACGGTGGCGGCAAGCCCGCCCCGGCCCCGCCCGCGCCACCCGGCCCCATCTTCCCGGCGCCCGTGGCCCACTAGGTCCAGCAAGTCACGACGTCACGCAACCTCCGGACGGGCGTGCCACTCGGCGAAGACAAGGGCCATGTCGTCGTCCACCTGGTCAGCGGCGTGGTCGGCCAGCTGGACGAGCAGACCGTCGAGGGCGTCGTCGAGACTTCCGCCCCGCAGAGTCGGAGCGCGGTCCGCGAGCGGGAAGAACGCCCCATGGCGGTTGCGGGTCTCGATCAAGCCGTCGGTGTAGAACAGCAGGCGGGCGCCGTCAGGCAGGTGGCTGGTGACCGGCTTGGGCGTCGGGTTGAGACCCAGCGGAAGCTGAGGCTCGCCGGTGTCGACCAGGCTGCCGATGTCGGCGTCGTGAGTGAGTAGCAGCGGCGGGTGGTGCCCGCAGTTGACGAGGGTCATGGTGTTGTCGTCGCGGATCTCGGCCAGCACGGCGGTGACGAAGTCCTCGTCGCCGGCGACGGCGGTCACCACGTTGTCCAGATCCGTGGCGATCTCGCTCAGGGAGAACTCCGTCACTGCCGCTCGGCGGAAGGCTGCGAGAACCGTGGCGGCCATCTGAACTGCAGCGAGTCCCTTGCCGCGTGCGTCGCCCACGATCAGGCGCACCCCGTCGGGGGACTCGACCACCTCGTACAGGTCGCCCCCGACAAGCGCCTCCTTGGTCGCTGAGACGTAGCGGGTGGCGAGCTTCAGGGAGCCGACCGAGGGGGGTATCACCCGGAAGAGGGCGCGTTGCGCGGTCTCGGCAATGGTGGTCATGTGCTGCAGGGCCCGCTCGCGCCGGATCCGGATGGTGGCCAGGACGACCGCCAGAGCCCCGATGCCGATCGCCATGACCAGACGGATCCACCAGCCAGGAGTGGCGAGGTCGTGGTTCCAGACCGGTGACAGGGCGGTGAGTACCACCGCCGCGATGCCGACGATCGCCGTACGCCGCACCGTGGTGATGGCACTCGCCACGACGGCGGCCAGGCCGAACGAGCCGCTGACCAGGATCCTGGGCGGCAACGCCGCGTCCAGTCCCGCCAGCACACCGAGTACCCCGATCGGGAGGAGCATGTCGCTGTCACGGAGCGAGCTCGTCGTTGCCATCTCGGGTCCTCAGGGACAGAGAAGTCGTGTCCTTCGACGGTATACCGGTTGTCGGCGAGAAGCCCTTAAACGTTGAACCGGAACGATCACGCGGGGTTTCGGTGGTCGTTGGTCGTCGCCGACTGAAGCCGGAAAACAGGGTCTGACCTGCGGAAACGTCTTCGCGGGACCGTGGGACGTCGTTGGCTATCGTCGGTCTCGGCCGGACTTCTTGCGGACTATTTGCGGACCGCTAGCTGCCATCCGCCCGCTCGGCGACCGTCGCTTCGATCCAGGCCGGATCGCGACGAACGTCGCCCACTACGCTTCGCTCGATCCGGCCCTGCCCGGCCGGTTCGGTCCCGGCTCTTGGAGCAGGTCGAGAGGATCGAGCTGTTTGACGATGGCGTCGAGATCTTCCTCAACCCTGGGATGGAAGACCAGGCGGCGTCGGGTCACTTCCAGCGAGAGCCCATCGGGGCGTCCAACTCGTCCCAGGTCAGTCCGATCGACGGGTCCTCCTGAAGCTCGGCCGCCCGCGACCGGATCATCGCTTCTGCTCCTCGGTGACCTCGATCGGCGCCGACTCGACGGTGCGCTCGACGTACTACACGAGCTCCGGGCGCTCATCGAGGCTCATCGCGTCGATGGCCGACTGCAGAGCGGGGTTCACCATGCCTGCAGGCATACGCCGCGTCGGTCGACGCGGTCGATGCGTCAGTGGGGCCGTCCTTCATTCCGACGAACCTCGGCGGCCAGGTGGTCTTCGGCTTCGCTAGGGCCCGACGGCGAGGGCAGGGCCAGCGGTGGTTCTGGGGACGGTTGGTTGGTCTGCAAAGCGCTGCGCGACACCGAGCTCTTCGCACGAACTCACGCCCGGCAGGGTCGGCGTCCCCGAACACCAACGGCGACCGACGGACGACGGTGCATCGCACACTTGACCCCGGCAAGCGGATCGGCTTGCGGAACTGCTGATCACGGACCCGTCCGGATACCCCGTGTCGGGGAAGAGCCTGGTCATCGTAGCCCTCAGCGAGCCTGAGGCTACCCGCTCGCGTGCGCCCGGCTCACCGAGCGGCGGCCGGCGTCCGGGTTAACATCCGGCGCGGATAGCGTGTCCCCGGACCGGCGAGGGAGAATGAATGAACGACAGGTTTGCACGCGAGGTGTCGCGCTACAGCGCGGGCATCGTCGGCGTGCTCGCCGTCTTCGGGGCAGGGATGTTCGTCTCCGAACGAGAGCTCCCCCCGGTCCCACAGCTGCGCGAGCTTGAAGACACCTACGGATCGCTCGTCGGGTCCGCCGAGGAGGAGTGGTGGACGACCCCGTCGCGACCGGGGGGCGACGTGCAGACACTCCTCCCCGACGAGGTCGAGCCCGGCCTGCTTCTCGTCTCCACCGCGCAGCAGGATGAGATGCTCATCAAGGTCATGGACCGCGCCGGAAACGTCGTCCACTCCTGGACTCCCGATTTCGACGAGGTCTGGCCCGAGGGCTACCGGGACTTCCCGCCACGCGTTGCTACGGCCGACCACGTCTTCGGCCTCGAGCTGTTGCCGGACGCCTCGATCGTCGCCAACTTCGCCCAACAGAGCACCTTCCGCATGGATGCGTGTGGCGACGTCGTGTGGCGGTTGCCGAATCTCGGGCACCACTCCGTCGGCCTGGACCCGGACGGAACGCTGTGGGTGCCGGGGGAGAACTACGTACCTGCCGACGGCGAGGTGGACATCCCGAACGCCACGCCGCCGTTCCACGACTGGACGATCACGAACCTCAGCCTCGACGGCGAGCTGCTGCGCTCCTACTCGGTCGCCGACATCCTGCGGGACAACGGGCTCGAGTACCTGCTCTACCTGACCAGCCGGAGCAGCAGCGCACCCCATATCACCTCCGACCCGCTGCACTTGAACAGCGTGAAGGCCTTGCCCGAGGGCGTCCGGTCACGGCTGTTCGACCCGGGGGACCTGGTCGTTTCGCTGCGCAACATCAGCACATTGCTGGTGCTGGACGGCGACACCATGGAGGTCAAGTGGCACACAACGGGGCCGTTCTTCCGGCAGCACGACCCTCTCTTCCTTCCTGGAGACCGGATCTCTGTCTTCGACAACCAACCGGTCGCCAACGACGACGGCTCTCAGGAGAGCCAGATCATGGAGGTGAACGCGCGGACGGGTGAGGCGACCGTCGTCCTCGGCGGGGACGGCCCCGGCGAGGAGCCGTTCTACAGCGCGATCATGGGCGACCACGAGTATCTGTCGAACGGGAACGTCCTGGTCACACCGAGCGACGAGGGCCGGGTGCTCGAGTACACCCCCGACGGCCGCCTGGCGTGGTGGTGGCAGAACCGTCTTGACAACGAGACCAACGGACGTACCTTCGAGGCATCGGTCCTCCCGGCGTCCATGGACCGCGAGTTCTTCGAGGAGAGAAAGGCCGCATGCGCGAGTTGAACAGGTGGAGGCGCTTCGGCGTCGTGCTGGTGCTGGTCGGAACGGCGCTGGCGACCAGCGGCTACATCGGACCTGGCGCCGGAGCAGGTGCCATCGTAATGCTGATCGTGGTCGTGCTCGGCGTCCTGCTGCTGTTCGCGGGGGTGTTCTGGTACCCGATCAAGCGGATGGTCCGCTCCCGCCGGGGCAAAGCGTCTGCCGAGGAGGACGCCGGGCGATGACGCTGGTCGTCGCGAGCGCGGCGGTCCTCGGATTCGCGCTGGTCCTGGCGAGGTGCCGTCTCGGCGTCGTCGTCCAGCGGATCGTCCGCGCTGCCCTGGACGGGGTCACCGCCGTGCTCGACCCCGACCTGGACGACCTGGAGAAGGAGCGAGCCGCCAGGCGTGCGGGCGTGCGTCTGATCAGGGGTGCGTTCGGACTGGCCTGGCGGTTCGGTCTCGCCTTGGGAGCCGCTGGCTTGGTGGTCCTCGCCGCGGACGCGAGCGGAGTCGAGCCGACTGAACGCGTGCTCGACATGATGGTGGGGTTGGACTTCATCGCCGGGATCTCCGTGGCGGCTGCTGTGGTCTGGTGGGCCTTGGTCAAGGCTGGCGTCGTCGGTCGTCGGCGTCACGGCCGAGGAGCCCGCCTACGCCGAGGCCGACCAGCTGATGCACCGTCTGGCTTTCGCCAACCGGCGGATGGTCCGGGCGGCGGCCAGGCTGGACAACCGGATCTTCCGTCGCTCCATCCAGAGGGTGTCCGTCGCCCCTCCGGTGTTCATCGTCTCGCTGCCTCGCGGGGGGACCACCGCCCTGCTCAACGCTCTGCACCGGCTTCCCGGGGTGGCCACCCACGAGTACCGAGACATGCCCTTCGTCACCGCGCCCCTGCTCTGGTCGCGACTCGGCGGTGACCGCAGCAAGCGGGTCGAGAAGCGGGAGCGTGCGCACGGCGACGGCCTGGAGATCGGTCTGGACAGCCCGGAGGCCTTTGACGAGGTGCTGTGGCGCGCCCACTGGCCCCAGAAGTACGTCGCAGGGCGAATCCGGACCCTCGACGAGGGGGATCTCGACGACGACGCGACCGAGGACTTCGCGCGGCATCACGCGAAGGTGGCTCTGGTGCGCCGCGGTCGGAGCGCCGACGCCTGTCGTTACGTGTCGAAGAACAATGCCAACATCGGGAGACTGCGAGTTCTCGACCGGATGTTCCCGGGGTGCTCCATCGTGGTCGCACTTCGGCGGCCGGCCGCGCACGCAGCGTCCCTGCACCGTCAGCACGAACGATTCCTGCGGCTGCACGCAGAGGACCCTTTCGTCCGCGACTACATGCGCGACATCGGGCACCTGGAGTTCGGGGAGCTGCACCAGCCCATCGACTTCGCCGACCTCGCCGACCTGGTCGGTGCTCGTGAGCCGTCGGAGCCGGACTACTGGCTGGCGTACTGGATCGCCGCTTTCGAGGAGGTGGCACGTCACCAGGGCAAGGTGGTCGTGGTGCAGCAGGACGACCTCCGCGCTCGGCCGCAAGCCACCATGGAGCGGGTGTGCTCGAGCCTGAGGATCGACAGCGCCGGCACCGACTTCACCTCCGAGTTCCGGCCTGGAGCCGACCCAACGCCGGAGGACCTGTTCTCCCCGGACCTGCTCGCCCGGGCGGATGCCTTGTATGAGCGCGTCGCCGCGAAGGCGATGGCGGCCGACGGCTGAGGGTGGCCCCAACAGCGGCACACAGTTCCTCTGTTCCGGAGGTCTGACGCCGCCTCACCAGTCATCGCCGTCCAGGTCGAGGATCGCGTGGGGCTACCTCGGACGGGAAGAGCGTCGACCAGATGATCTCGCCCGAGCCAGGTTCATCTCCGCCAGGGGCGACGGTTCGGGCTGCCAGTCGTCAGGCCCTACTCCGGATACACAGTCGAGCAGCAACGCGAACATCTCCGGGTCCGGCACTCCCTCGGCAATGATGGCCAGGTAGGCCTCATGCCCATTTCTCGCCCGGACGAGCGCCTTGATCCGATGGTTCCGGAACTCGGCGACGGCGAGATGGCCGCTGTTCAGCGACATCGCGACGAGCCGGATGACCAAGCTCTTCATCTCGCGCCGCCACGCGACGGCCTGTTCTGCGCCGAGGCGCCTCCAGTCCCACTCGGCCGGGAGCAGGTGATCCGAGGAGATGGTCTTACCCGTCGTGCACTCTCGCTGCAGCGTGGCGTAGAAGTCCCGCTGGGCGCTGTCAAACGCGCCGATTCACACATTGAAGCGGAACTCCACCACGTCACCGTCCTTCATGACGTAGTCCTTGCCCTCCATCCGGACCTTCCCGAGCTCGCGGGCCTTCAGCATCGAGCCGGCCGACATCAGCTCGTCGAACGAGACGATCTCGGCCTTGATGAAGCCCTTCTGGAAGTCGGTGTGGATCACGCCTGCTGCCTCCGGGGCGGTGGCGCCCTTGCGGATGGTCCAGGCGCGCGACTCCTTGGGGCCGGCGGTGAGGTAGGTCTGCAGGCCGAGGGTGTCGAAACCGACCCGGGCCAGCACCTCGAGGCCGGGCTCGTCGACGCCCATCTCGGCGAGCATCTCCCGGGCCTCCTCCTCGTCGTCGAGCTCGACCAGCTCCGCCTCGAACTTGGCGTCGAGGAAGATCGCCTCGGCGGGCGCGACCAGCTCGCGCATCCGGCTCTTGAGCGACTCGTCGGCGAGCTCGTCGGAGTCGCAGTTGAAGACGTAGATGTAGGGCTTTGCGGTGAGGAGCGACAGCTCCCGGACCAGTCCCCGGTCGATGGAGGTGGCGATGATCGGCGTACCGGCCTCCAGCGCCTCCTGCGCCTCCCGGGCCGCGGCCACGACAGGGAGCAGGTCCTTCTTGCCCTTGGCCTCCTTCTCCAGCCGGGGGATCGCCTTCTCGACCGTCTGCAGGTCGGCGAGGATCAGCTCGGTCGAGATCGTGGAGATGTCGCTGGCCGGGTCCACGGTTCCGTCGACATGGGTGACGTCCTCGTCGCGGAAGACTCGCGTCACCTGGCAGATCGCCGCCGACTCCCGGATGTGGGACAGGAACTTGTTGCCGAGGCCCTCCCCCTCAGAGGCGCCGCGGACGATCCCGGCGATGTCGACGAACTCCACCGTCGCCGGCAGCACCTTCGCGGAACCGAACAGCTCCGCCAGTCGGGGCAGCCGGTCGTCGGGCACACCGACCACGCCGACGTTGGGCTCGATCGTCGCGAACGGGTAGTTGGCCGCGAGGACGTCGTTCTTCGTCAGCGCATTGAAGAGGGTCGACTTGCCCGCGTTGGGGAGACCGACGATGCCGATGGTGAGAGCCACGGGCGGGGAGTCTACGGCGCGGCGGGAGGCTGGCCCGAATCGAGCGGGACGAGGTCCGACGGGTCGGTGTTGGCGCCGCAGACGACCACTCCGACCCGCTGGTCGCGTAGGTCGACGGCTCCGGTCTGCAGGGCGGCGTAGGCCGTCGCGCCGGCGGGCTCGACCACGAGCCGGAGCTCGCGCCACAGCGTTCTGCGGGCCTCCGCGATGTCCTCGTCGCTGACCAGGACCGACGTGGCATCCCAGGCCGCCGCGAAGCCCAGCAGCCCCACCTGGGAGGCGCCCAGGGCGTCGGCCGCGATCCCGCCCACCGGGGCGGGTACCGGCTCGCCGGCAGCGAGGGCAGCGTGCAGCGCCGGGCACAGCTCCGGCTCCACGGCGACCACCCGGGTGCCGGTGCCGGCGTACCACGCGGCGATGCCTCCGATCAGCCCTCCACCGCCCACGGCCACGATCACCACGTCCAGGTCGGGCGCCTGCGCCGACAGCTCCCGGGCGACGGTGCCCTGCCCGGCCAGGGTCAACGGGGCGTCGTAGGCATGGACTGCCAGGACCCCGTCCTCTGCTGCCAGCGACTCGCTGGCCGACAGCGCCGCGGCGTAGTCCGCCCCGCCCTGGTGCACCGTGGCGCCTCGGTCGCGGATGGCCTGCACCTTGACGGGCGCCGCGATGTCCGGCACGAACACGTCGGTGGGGATGTCCAGCGCTCCGCCGACATGGGCGACGGCCAACCCGTGGTTGCCACCGCTCGCGGCAACCAGCCGCGCGGGCTGGGCCGGCTGGGCGAGCACGGTGTTGAAGGCTCCGCGCGGCTTGAACGAGCCGGCGTGCTGCAGCATCTCGAGCTTGAGGGTGACGCCGTCGAGGTCGACCACCGGCGTACGGCGCACCAGCCCGTCGATCCGCCGGGCGGCGGCCTCGATGTCGTCTCGGGTGGGCACGTTCACGACCGCAGGCTAGGCGAGGTTCACAAGGTAACGCCGCGTTGGGTGCGCTTGCCGACCGGTGTATCGGTCGACAAGCCACCACAACGCGGCGTTACCCGCGAAGCGACCGGTTGGCTCAGCTGCCGTAGAGCGCGCGGACGCCCGCGGCGTCGGACGCCTGGAACTCCAGGTCTGACGACCCGCCGTTGCACTGCGGGTAGTGCATGATCGACTTCGAGTCGTACGGCGTCAGCGGAATCCAGTTGTTGTCCTCGAAGCAGGTGCCGGCCTCGGGCCGGGTGTGCTCGTGCCGGAAGCCCAGGGAGTGGCCGAGCTCGTGGCCGAGGATGTCGCCGGGCTCCCAGTTGCCGGAGTTCTGCAGCGACACCGCGTTGACCAGGACGTTGCGGCTCCGGTCAGGGCTGCTCGGGAAGAAGGCCCGGGCGATGTACTGCGTGGTACTGGTCGGCTCGACCGAGAACAGGACGGAGTTGTTGCGGACGTTGCAGTTGGTGTCGGCCGAAGGCACGTGGGTGAAGTTCACCTTCGTCGTGGCGCCCTCCCAGAGGCCGGCACCGGAGGTCATCGCATTGACGACCGCGGCGTAGCTGGACCCGAACTTCGTGCTCACGCAGTAGGTCAGGTTGAGAGCCTGGCTGGCGCTCCACTTGTCGGCCACGCCGTTGACCTTGTTCACGATAAGACCGTCCTCGGAGGTCTTCTTCGGCCCCATCAACCTCTTGTAGAACTGCCGCAGGGCACCGTCGCTGCCCGCCGGCTCGTCACCGTTGACGATGTACTGGTTGTCGACGTCGCGGAACGTCGAGGCCTTGAACTCCTTGTACGACGGCGCGTCGGAACCCTGCGCAGCCCCGATCGCGGGTCCCGCGAGAGCGACTGCGAGGACTCCGGTGGCGGCCAGGACGACCCGGCCGATTCGACTCTTCTTCATGCTGCTCCTCGTGCTGAGGCGACGTGTGCCGCCGGTTGCGTGGACGTGCGCCCCGCACGTGGACGGGTCGCACTTCGCTATAGACCCGAGAAAGGAGCGCATTGCCCGAAACCTTCGCCCGAAGGTCAGGAGGTTGTAAAGGGTCTAGACCAATTTCCCGGAAATCATCCGGGGGGTCACGGGCCGTACAGCTCTTGCACTCCCTCGGCATCGGTGGCCGTGAAGCTCAGGTCCAGCGACGTCCCGTTGCACTGGGGGTAATGCATGATCGACGCGGAGTCGTAGTCCGTCAGCGGACGCCAGTTCAGGTCCTCGAAGCAGAGGACGCCCGCCTCGGGCCGCGTGTGCTCGTGCCGGAACCCCAGCGTGTGGCCCAGCTCGTGACCGAGGATGTTGCCGGGCGACCAGTCGGGGGTGGACAGCAGCGAGACCGGGTTGACCTTGATGTTGCGTCGGGCGTCGGGGCTGCTCGGGAAGAAGGCCCGGGCGATGAACGCCTGCGACCTGGTCGGCTCGATCGAGAACACCACCCTGTTGTTGCGCGTCGTGCAGGTGGCATCGGCGGAACCCACTCGGACGTAGTCGACGGCGCTCGAGGCGCGCTCCCAGAGGGCGGCACCTTGCGCGGCGGCCCGAACGACCGCGGCCTTGCGGTTGCCGAACCTGTTGCTGACGCAGTAGGTCAGGTTCCCGACCCTGGCCGCAGACCACTTGTCATCGGTGCCTCGGACCGTGTTGACGACGAGTCCGGCCGGGTTGATCTTGGTGGGCGCGGTTCCCACCATGCCCTGGTAGTAGGACCTGAGGGCGTCGGTGCCGGCCAGTGGTTCATCGCCGTTGACGATGTACTGGCCGTCGACGTCGCGGAAGGTGGACGCCTGGAACTCCCTGAACGTCGGGATGCCGGTACCTTGCGCCGCCTCGACGGCCGGGGCCGTGAGGGCAAGGACCAAGGATCCCGTGGCGGCTAGTGCGAATAGGCCGACTCGGGTTCGCTTCATGTGTCGCTCCTGATGAGCGTCCCCCACGGCCCATCGTAGGGCCGCACACCACGCCACGCCCGAGGCGAGCGGCAAATATCCGGCCGGCCGGTCCAGACCGGGGCACCCTCGTCAAATGACCCTCCGCCCGGAGCGCAGTCGTCGCCGAGCGTCCGCCAGGACCATCCCGGCGGGAAGCTGTCCGCACGCCCCGGGGGACCCGCCGGTACACCGGAGGGACGAGTCGCCAGAAGTGGTCGTACCGCGCCTGGTCCTTCGGCGACCACGGCAGAGCCAGCACGCTCCGGGTCCGGGCATCCAGGTTGCCCCGGGTCACGAGGCTCTGCAGTGGCTGCGCCGGCCGGAACGGGAGCGGGACGGCGCGGCCCGAGAGCAGCACCTGGGCGTAGTGCTGGACCGCGGGGTCCGGCGCCAGCAGCGCCACCGAGTCCTGCCAGTAGCCCTCGAACTCCGCCCGGGTCGGCGGCCACGTATCCGGGCCCACCTGAAGGGCGGTACCGAGCACCCATGACTCGCGGTAGACGCGCTCCCGCGTGGCGGGATCCATCGGGCCGAAGACCCGTTCGCGGATCATCTCCCCCGTGCGGGCCAGGGTGGCGGCGACCCAGAGCTGCAGCGCCGGATCGAACGCCGAGTAGCGCCCCGCCGATCGGACCGGTGCGTGCCGTCGGTCGACCATGGCCGCGACCGCTCGCCGCTCCTCGTCGCTCCCGAGAGCCATGACGTAGACGTAGGTCAGGGTGGTCCGCAGTCGGTCGAGTGGCCGGTCCAGCGTCGTACTGTGCTCGACGACTCCGAGCCCGACCTCCTTGCGGGCGAGCTGGTACATCACGGCGGACCCCGCCCCGGCCAGCATCACCGCCTCGCCGACGACGTCCGCGAGGCCGAACGCCCCCTCAGCGGGGTCGGGGTGCCCATTCATGACCCGTCCATCATCTGCCCCTAGGGTGACCGCGTGCGCCTGGCCACCTGGAACGTCAACTCCCTCCGCTCCCGCATCGGCCGGGTCGAGGAGTTCCTTCAGCGCCACGACGTGGACGTGCTCGCGGTCCAGGAGACCAAGGCGCGTGAGGACCAGCTGCCACTGATGGGCCTGCAGGCCCTGGGGTACGACGTCGCCGTCGCCGGCGTCAACCAGTGGAACGGCGTGGCGATCATCAGCCGGGTCGGGCTCGACGACGTCGAGGTGGGCTTCCCCGGGCAGCCCGGCTGGGGTGAACCCCTCGCCGCCGAGGCACGGGCGATCGCGGCGACCTGCGGCGGCGTACGCGTCTGGTCCCTCTACGTGCCCAACGGCCGCAAGCCCGACGACCCGCACTACATCTACAAGCTCGACTGGCTGGCGCGGCTGCGCGAGGCCGCCCGTGCGGGCCTCGAGACCGACACCGCCCTGGCCGGCGACTGGAACATCGCTCCCCGCGACGAGGACGTGTTCGACATGGCGCAGTTCGCGAAGTCGACCCACGTCACGCCGCCGGAACGGGCGGCGTTCCAGGCCTTCCTCGACGACGGCTTCGTCGATGTGGTCCGGCCCCACACCCCCGGCCCCGACGTCTACACCTACTGGGACTACTACCGGCAGCGGTTCGAGCGGAACCGTGGGCTGCGCATCGACTTCGTGCTGGCCTCGCCGTCGCTGGCCGCCCGGGTCTCCGGGGCGTTCATCGACCGCGAGGAGCGCGCCGGCACCGGGGCCTCCGACCACGCTCCGGTGGCCGTCGACCTCATCGAGGCGGCATGAACAGCTGGTGGCGGCGGGTCGACCCGCTCGGACCGCTCCTGGCCGTGGCCGCCCTGGTGGTCTTCGTCGTCCAGGGCTTCGACAGCATCCTCACCCGCGACCTCGCGCTCTACTCCTACGGCGCCCAGCAGACGGTGGAGGGCGTGCCGCCGTACGTCAGCGTCCTCAACCGGGCGGGGCCGCTCGCCCACCTCGTGCCGGCGATCGGGGTGGGGGCTGCCCGCATCGTCGGGATGGACGACATCCTGGGCATGCGGCTGCTGATGCTGCTGATCTCGGTGGCCTGCGTGTGGGTGCTCTACGTCCTGGTCCGCGACCTGTTCAACTCCCGGCTGGCCGGGGTCGCCTCCGCTACCGCGCTGCTCACCTTCGCCGGGTTCGTGACCTATGCCGTCGGTGGGCCTCGCGAGAAGACCACGCTCATGCTGTTCGTGATCCTGGTGTTCTGGGCGGTGCTGAAGCAGCGCTGGTTGCTGGCAGGCGTCTTCGTGGCGCTCGCGACGCTCACCTGGCAGCCGTCGTTCATCGTCGGGCTGTTCGCGGCCGTGGTCGCGATTGCCGGGCTGGGGCGCCAGGCGATGCTGCCCGCCGCCATCCGGTTCGCCGTGGGTGGGCTGATACCCACCGCCCTGATCAGCGCCGGGTACGCGCTGGCCGGGGCGTTGCGGGAGTTCCTGGACGGGTTCGTCCTGATCAACTGGCGCTACACCAACGCCCGGACGGTTCCGCGACTTCCACGAGCGCGTCGACCTACTCATTCAGGGGTTCGGCGTCGGCCTCGTGGTGATCCTTGCCGGGCTGGTCGCGATCATGGTCTTCGCGGCGATGCGCGCCCGGGATGCCTTCCGGAGTCGCGAGGCCCCCGACCTGGCCGTGGTGGGAATCGGCGTCGCCACCCTCGGCGGGGTGGTGTGGAGCCTCGTCGTGTTCAACGGCTGGGCCGATCTGATGGTGCTGCTCCCCTCCGCCGCCCTGGGTGTGGGCGCCGTCGCCGCGGAGGTGCAGGAACGTGTGCTCCGCCCGGGTCGGGATGTCGATCCTGGTCGGCTGGAGCGTCGTCTGCCTGCTCGCGGGCCTGGTTGCCTCCTTCGAGAACCGCGAGCACGTCCTCGACCGTCAGCGCGCCGAGGTGGCAGCGATGTTCGCGGCGGTCCCCTCGGACGCAACCTTGATGTCCGTGGGCGGCCCAGAACCCCTCGTGCTCACCCACCGGACGAACCCGATACGGCACCAGATGTTCCTCGCCGGCCTGGACGAGTACGTCGACGACACCTGGCCCGGTGGCCTCGACGGCCTGGCCGAGTGGATCGGGGACGAGGAGCCGACGTTCGTCACCGTCGACCACCCGACCTGGTACTCGTGGCTGACGCCCGCCCTCGACGAGGAGTACGTCGAGGTGGGCACCACGCCTGGCGACTTCACCTGGTACGTCCACCGCTCGGTGGGCGAGGAGACCATCGACGAGCTCAAGGCCGTCCCGTCGGGTCCGGTCCTCTAGACGCCGTGTTGAACCTTTCGGGGCTCCGCGAGCGATCGCGCGACATCGACCCGCTCGTCGGAGTCTGCGGCCTCGTCGCGCTCATCGTGTACCTGCTCCAGGGATTCGACGGTCTTCTCACGCGCGACCTCGGGGTCTACGCCTACGGCGGCCAGCAGGTCGCCGAGGGGGTGCCACCCTTCGTGGCGATCCTGAACCGGGCAGGCCCGTTGGCCCACCTCGTCCCCGGCATAGGGGCGGGAGCAGCGCGGATCGCGGGCGTCGACGACGTCCTCGGGATGCGGGTGACGCTGATGCTGGTGGCTGTGGTGACGGTGATGGTCGCCTACCTGCTGGGTCGAGACCTCTTCGGCTCGCGCACCGCCGGCCTCGCGAGTGCTTCGGCGTTGCTCTGCTTCGAGGGGTTCCTGACCTACGCCACCTTCGGCCCACGCGAGAAGACCACGATGGTGTGCTTCCTCGCGCTCGCCCTGCTCGCGATGGTGCACCAGCGCTGGGGCACGGCCGGCGCCATGATCGCGCTGTCCACGCTCACGTGGCAGCCGGTGTTCCTCCCCGCCTTCGTCGGCGTCGCCGTTGCAGCCCTGCTCGGCGCGGGCGATGGCTGGAAGGACAGGCTCGCGGCGCTGACCCGGATCGCAGTCGGAGGACTCATCCCGGCCGCGATCACGGTGGCCGCCTACGCCGCGGTCGGGAGGCTCCAGATCTTCCTCGACGCCTTCGTCCTGATCAACCTTCGCTACACCACGATGAACGCGCTTGGCAGCAACCTCGCCGAGGCCTGGACCACCACGAGCCGTGCGTTCGGCTGGAGCCTCGGGGTGCTGGCCCTCGGCACGCTGATCACCCTCGCCATCGGGATCCACGCCGCCCTCCGGCCCACCCGCACGACCTCCCAGGGGGCGTCGATGGTCGGCCTGGGCGTCGTCGTCGTGGGGTGTCTCCTGTGGTCGTACCGGACATTCGACGGTTGGCCCGACACGTTCTTCCTGCTGCCCACGGCGGCCGTCGGCATCGGCGGCATCGTCGCCCTGCTCGAGCGTCACGTTCCGGTGCGCGCGGTCACCGCCGGGACCGTTGCCTGGTGCCTCGTCGCGACCGGCATGTCCATCGGAGCCGCAATCGGCAACAGGACTGACGACCTCGACCGGCAGCGAGCAGACGTCGAGATGGTTCTGTCGATGCTTCCGGCTGACGCCGACGTCATCTCGGTGAAGGCACCCCACGCCCTGGCGCTCAGCCGTCAGCGCAACCCCAGCCGGCTCCAGCTGTTCGGCCATGGTCTGCTCGACTACGTCGACGACACCTGGCCGGGCGGGATCGAGGGGTACGGCAGGTGGATCGGCAGGCGATCCCCCACCGTGATAGCGGTCGGCTACACCCGGTCGGACCCCTGCTGTCCCGACTGGCTCGAGGACGTGCTGAAGCAGGACTACCAGAAGGTGGGCGCCACGGCCGGGCCGTTCGGATGGTTCATCAACAAACGCGTTCCGCAGGCGGACTCGCGCCGAGATCGAGGCGAGGCTGCATGCGTGATGAACGGTGCAAGGCAGCGACGCTTGACGACGTGTCCGTCAACGCCGGGTCAGGTCTGATAGGTAGCCTGCGCTCAGGCCCCTCACGGGGGCAGGAAGGGGCCGATGTGCAGATCCTCTCGGGCGCGCGCGAGCGCCTGCAGCGCGTCGACCCGCTGCTCGCCGGGTCTTGCCTGGTCGCCCTCGTCGTCTACCTGATGCACGGGTTCGACGGGATCCTGGCCACGGACGAGGGGATCTACGCCTACGCCGGCCAGCAGGTCGCGGAGGGCGTCCCGCCGTACGTCGCGATCGCCAATCGGGTCGGTCCCCTGGCCCACCTCCTTCCCGGCGGCGCAGCCGTGGTCGCGCGCGGGGTCGGCGTCGACGACCTCCTCGCCATGCGGGTGTTCTTCATGCTGATCGCCGTCGCCTGCGTCGGGCTCGCCTATCTGGTGGGCCGTGACGTTTTCCGCTCCCGCTGTGCGGGGGTGGCGTCGGCAGCCGCGCTCCTCTCCTTCCACGGTTTCATCGAGCTGGCGACCTACGGCCCTCGCGAGAAGACCCCCATGGTGCTGTTCATGCTGGCGGCGCTCCTCGCGATCGCCCACCAGCGATGGTTGACGACGGGCGTGCTGGTGAGCCTGGCCACCCTCACGTGGCAGCCCAGCTTCTTCCCGCTGATCGCCGCCGTCCTCGTCGCGGTGCTGCTGGGGCTGCCGCTCCGGGCCTGGTGGCGGGCGCTGGCGCGGGTGACGATCGGCGGACTCGTTCCCCTGGCGCTGACCGTCGGCAGCTACGTGGCGATCGACCGTCTTCAGATGTTCCTGGACTGCTTCGTCCTCATCAACGCCAAGTACACCTACGGGTTGCGGAAGTCCGTGCTGGACGACCCCTCGGCCGCGTGGCGGTTGATGGACAAGCACTACGGCGCATCTGCCTGGGTGATCTTCGCCGGCCTCGCGGCGCTCCTGGTGAGCGCCGCCGTGGCGGCCGTGCAGCGGAGGGAGCGTGAGCCACGCATCGCTGCGCTGGTCGGGTACGCCGTCGGCGGGCTGGTGAGCTTCGGGTGGACCTTCCAGGCCCTGGACGGCTGGCCGGATGTCTTCCTGGTCTTCCCGTTCGCCGCGGTCGGAATCGGCTGCCTGGTGCAGATCGTCGTCGACCGGGCACCCGGCAAGGTGGCGCTGATCTCGACCGTGGCCGTCGCCGCGACCTGCACAACCATCGCCGTCGGCTTCTCCGTGGGTGAGCACGACGACCGCCTCGTGGAGCAGCGCCGGGCCACTGCGAAGGTGATGCAGGTGCTGCCCGACGCACGGGTCTTCTCGGTCCGGGCTCCCCAGCCGCTCATCCTGACCCACCAGCGCCAGGGTTCTCGCTTCCAGCTGTTCGCCCACGGGATGACTCGGTACCTCAACGACACCTATCCCGGCGGCCTCCGGGGCTACCGTCTGTGGGTGGCGCAGCACGCCCCGACGGTCATCGCGCTGCGCGACTCCGCGCCGCGGTGGCTCGCGCCGACGCTCGAGAGCAGCTATGTGAAGGTCGGAAAGGCGCCCGGGTGGGCCTGGTACGTCCGCCGCGACGTCGGCGCGCAGGCGCTCCGGGACCTCGATGAGGCACTCGATGCCCGGGCACGGCAGGATGATGGTCATGACCGCACGACCCGGTGACCCCGCACTGGATCGGGACCATTTCACCTACTCGGTCGTGATCCCCGTCTACAACAGTGAGGCGCTGGTCGGCGAGACCGTCGACCGAGTGGTCGAGGTCTTCTCGGCGGCCGGGCTCAAGCACGAGCTGATCCTCGTCAACGACGGGAGCCACGACGGCAGCTGGGACGTCATCGCCGAGCGAGCGCGGGCATACCCCCAGGTCACCGCGATCAACCTGCTCAAGAACTACGGGCAGCACCACGCCAACCTGGCCGGCTTCCGCGAGAGCACCGGCGACTTCGTGATCACCATGGACGATGACCTGCAGAACCCTCCCGAGGAGGCGCTCAAGCTCATCGACAAGGCGATGTACGGCCACGACGTCGTGTTCGGGAAGTTCGAGCGCAAGCAGTCCGCCGGCTACCGGCGGATCGGCACCCGCTTGATCGGGATGATCAACCGGCGGATCTTCCTCCAGCCGCCCGACCTGGTGGTCTCCAACCACCGGATCCTGCGACGCGACGTCGTCGACCGCATCTGCGCGGCCCGCAACGCCCACCCCTACATCACGGGCCAGGCGCTGATGTACTCCAGCAACCGGGCCAACGCAACGGTCCGGCACGAGCCGCGACCTGCGGGCACCAGCAACTACAGCCTGCTGCGGATCCTGTCGCTGGTGCTCACCATCCTGTTCAGCTACTCCTCCTGGCCGCTGCGGGCCACCGCCCTGGGCGGCTTCGCCGTGGCGGGGCTCAGCTTCCTGCTGGGCGGCTTCTACCTGCTCAGCGCCCTCTGGCGCGACACCCGCGTCGAGGGCTGGACCACGCTGGTCGTCCTGGTCGCCGTCTTCAGCGGCATCACCATCGCCATGCTGTCGATGATCGGCGAGTACGTCGTCCGCACCCTCGACTCGGTCAGCACCCGGGAGAGCTACCACGTCTCCGAGAAGGTCACCGGATGAACCGCCACTTCCTGGTCATCGGAGCGCAGCGTTGCGGCACGACGTACCTGCACGAGCTGCTCGCCGACCACCCGGACATCGCGATGGCCCGGCCGGCGCGCCCCGAGCCCAAGGTGTTCCTCACCGACGAGGTCGTCGACCGCGGCCTCGAGTGGTACGACCGCACGTGGTTCCCCCACGCCGGCACCGCCGGGCTGCTCGGCGAGAAGAGCACCAGCTACCTCGAGTCCCCCGAAGCGATCCGCCGGGTGACCGCCGTCCTCGGCCGCCCCCAGATCGTGGTCCAGCTGCGCGACCCGATCGAGCGGGCGGTGTCCAACTGGAGCTTCAGCCGCTCGCACGGGATGGAGGACCGTCCGGTCGCCGAGGCCCTCGCCCGCAACCTCGACGGACCGCTCCCCTGGGACCCGCAGCTCTCGTCGGTCTCGCCCTACGCCTACCTCGAACGCGGTCGCTACGCCGACCACCTCGCGCCGTGGCTCGACGCCTTCCCGGGCCTGGTCCGGATGCAGTTCCTCGAGGACCTGGTCGAGAGCCCCGACCGGATCGGCGAGCTCTACGAGTGGCTGGGCGTCGACGCCGACGTCCGCCCTGCCTCGCATGGGGCAGCCGGTCAACCAGGGCGAACGACCCGAGGACCAGCTCGACGAGGGGCTGGTCGACCGGCTCCGCGACTACTTCCACGACAGCGACCGGGCGCTGGCCGGACTGCTCGGACGCGAGCTGCCCTGGCACGACCCGGTGGGAGGATCACGATGACCGGCCAGCCGCCCATCCCCTTCAACCGGACCGTCGTGGAGGGCCGCGAGCTCGACTACCTGCGCGAGTCCCTCGAGGGCGGCCACACCTCCTCCTCCGGACCGTTCACCACGCGGGCCGCTGCGATCCTCAAGCAGGAGACCGGCGCCGAGGTGCTGCTGACCACCTCGTGCACCTCAGCGCTCGAGCTCAGCGCGATGCTGCTCGGCCTCGGGCCCGAGGACACGGTCGTGGTGCCGTCGTTCACGTTCACGACCAGCGCCCTCGCCTTCGCGCGCCAGGGCGCCCGGATCCTCTTCTGCGACATCGAGCCCGACACCCTGGGCCTCGACCCGAAGCACCTCGCCGAGCTGCTCGACGACACGGTCAAGGCCGTCGTCATCGTCCACTACGCCGGGATCGCCTGTGACGTCGACGGGATCAGGGCGGTGCTGGCCGACCGCCCCGACGTGGCGGTCGTCGAGGACGCCGCCCACGGGCTGTTCGGGCGTTGGCGCGGGGAGCCGCTCGGCAGCCTCGGCCGGTTCGCATCACTGAGCTTCCACGAGACGAAGAACTTCGTCTGCGGCGAGGGCGGCGCCCTGCTGCTCAACGACCACCGCGACCTGGCGCCGGCCCGCATCCACTACGACAAGGGCACCGACCGGCAGGCGTTCTTCCTCGGCCAGGTGGACAAGTACTCCTGGCGGGACACCGGCTCGTCGTTCGGGCTCTCCGACACACTCGCCGCCTACCTGCTGGCCCAGCTCGAGCAGGCCGGGTCGATCCAGGCGCGTCGCCGGCACGTCTTCGAGGGCTACCTGGAGGGGCTGTCGGGCGACGCCGCCGAGCTCGGTTTCCGGCTGCCGGTCGTCCCCGACGACTGCGACCCGGCCTACCACCTCTTCTACGTGTTGATGCCCGACCACGCGACCCGGACCCGAGTCATGGACCTGATGCGCGAGGACGGCATCCAGACGACCTTCCACTACGTCCCGCTCCACGACTCCGACGGCGGGCAGCTCTTCTCCGCCCGTCCGGTCGAGTGTCCGGTGACGAGCGACGTCAGCGGCCGGCTGGTCCGGCTGCCGTTCTTCAACAGCCTGGCCGACGACGAGCTCGAGCGGGTGGTGGACTCGTTCCTCCGCGCCACCAGGGCCGCGACCTCCGGAGGTGTGCAGTGAGCGACGTCAGGGACCAGCCTGGATCCTCCTCCATCGAACATCCCGACTACTGGTGGTACCGCGCCCGCACCCAGCTGCTCCAGGCCGCCCTGGGCGACTTCCTCGGGCAGCCGCGGCGGCTGCTCGACGTGGGCAGCGCCGACGGGCCGAGCGTTTCCTGGATGCAGGGGGACCACCAGCGGGTCGCGATCGACGTGGACCCCCGGGGCCTCGCCCCGGGCGAGGGTGTCTGCGCCTCCGCACTGGCGTTGCCCTTCCGCGACGGGTCGTTCGACGTGGTCGGCGCGTTCGACGTGGTCGAGCACTGCGAGCCGGAGGACCTCGCGCTCGCGGAGCTGGCACGAGTGCTGGCGCCGGGGGGACGGTTGCTGGTGTCCGTGCCTGCCTACCAGTGGGCGTGGACCGACCACGACGTGCAGGCCGGTCACTACCGCCGCTACACGCGACCCCGGCTTCTCGCGGCCGTCGAGGGCGCCGGGCTCGTCGTACAACGCTGCACCTACGGTTTCGCCGGCGTCTTCCCGATGTTCGCGGCCGAGCGGGTGCTACGCCGCCTGCGGCGGCCCACCCCGGGCGACGGGCTTCCTCAGGTCTCGCCCACCCTGGACTCGCTGTTCATGAAGCTGTCCCGCGCCGAGAGCCGGCTGCTCCGGCGCCGGGACCTTCCGTTCGGATCATCGATCTTCCTGAGCGCCGAGAAGCGCTGACCCGCTCGGCTGACCGGCGGCGCTGCGCACGTCCTCGGCGACCAGCCAGCAGAAGGCCGCGGCCTCGACGACGGCGAACGTCCAGGTGGTGCGGTCCAGGGCACTCATCGGCGAGAGCCAGAAGAGCAGCGCTCCGGGGACGGCAGCCACCACCCAGGCCCGCACCAGCGCCGCGGTCCGACCGCGCGCCAGGACCGCGACGGTCAGGACGAGGTTGGCCAGGGAGAAGACGGTGCCGACCGCGATCAGCAGGGTCAGCGCACCCGGCAGCCTGACCCCCTCGCCGAAGACCAGCTCCATCAGGGGCGGACCGGCCCAGGCACCCACGACGCCCCCCAGCACGGCGGCCACCAGCGTCGTGGCCACGACCCCGGCCCGGAACCGCCGCAGCGCCTCTCGCCGTCCCCGGACCACCAGCGCGGTGAGGCGTTCGGTCAGCTGGGACACCAACCCCAGCGCCAGCGTGTACGGCGCCCGGAACAGCGCCAGTCCCGCGAACAGCGCGGTGACCTCGGCCGGCGCCCCGCCGGCGGCCGCCAGCAGCACCGGTCCACCCGTCAGCACGACCTGGCCGAGCAGCTGCCCCACCGACGCCCCCGTGACGAATGCCAGCGGCGACTCCGCCCCCGGGTCCCCGCCCGTGTCGGCGATCCGGAAGGTCGAGGGCCAGAACCCGATCGCGAGGTAGCCGGCGACCAGTGAGAGGCCGTAGGCCACCGGGTCCTCGACCCCGGCGAACATGAGCGCCAGCGCGGCGACGCACCGCAAGGCGTTCTCCGCGATCAGGGCCGCACCCAGCGCCGGGAACCTGCGCCGGGCGGCCAGCAGGCCGCGGACCACTCCCATCCAGCCGGACCCGAGCGCCACGGCCACGACGAGGAGCGGGAACGCGACGCCGGGACGGTGGAACAGCAGGTCCCGCGCCAGCCACGACCCCACGCCCGCGACAACCCCGACCAGCACCACGACGAGGACCACGCCGCCCATCGCCCTGCGCACCGCGCGTTCTCCCTCGTGCACGGTGATCGAGCGGGTGATCCAGTGCTGGAGAGGGAAGGTGAGGGCGGCACCGGCGAAGCTCCACCAGGCCCACAGCACCGAGACCGGCGCCGCCGGCTCCGGGCCGAGGGCCCGGGTCACCAGCGCGAAGAAGACGTAGGCGAGCAGGCCACTGACGACGGACCCGATCGCCAGCGCCGAGGTGTCCCGGAGCAGGCTCCGCGGTCCGTGTGTGCGCATCGAGGGCGATTGTGCCCGATGTTGTCGGTGCCCTGGTCCATGCTCGTCGGCATGGAGATCCTGACCTCGTTCGCACTCGCGCTCGCCGGCCTGGTGCTCGGCCTGCTGCTCGGCGGTTGCCTGGGCCTGCTCTGGGCGCGCAGCCGGTCGTCCTACTCCGCCGGCATGGTCGACCAGGCCGAGGTGATGCAGGGCCTCGACCGCCTGAGCGACCAGATGCGCGACCTCGACCAGCACCGCGCCGCCTGGCAGGGGGAGTTCCACCAGCAGGTGACCGACCTGACCCGCGAGACCAGGTCCCTGTCCACCGCGCTGCGCCGGCCCCAGGTCCGGGGCCGCTGGGGCGAGCTCCACCTGCGGCGCGCGGTAGAGCTGGCGGGGCTGGTCGATCGCTGCGACTTCAGCGAGCAGGTGCGCTTCGACGACGGCGCCCAGCGGCCGGACCTGGTGATCCACCTCGTCGGCCGGCGCCAGGTCGTGGTGGACGCCAAGGTGCCCCTCGACGCCTACCTCGACGCGACGTCAACCGACGACGACACTGTGCGCAGCGGGGCGCTGGCCCGCCATGCCCGACAGCTGCGCCAGCACGTCGACGGGCTCTCGTCCAAGGCCTATTGGCGGGCGTTGTCCGAGACCCCGGAGTTCGTGGTGCTCTTCGTCCCGGCCGAGTCCTTCCTCGCCGCGGCGCTCGAGACCGATCCCGGCCTCATCGACTACGCGGCGAGCCGTCAGGTGGTGCTCGCCAGCCCCACGACCCTGATCGCCCTGCTGCGCACGGTCGCCCAGGGCTGGAGCCACGAGGCACTGGCCGACCAGGCCCGGGAGATCCATCGCCTGGGCCGTGACCTGCACCAGCGGCTGGGCCTGCTGAGCACCCACCTCGACCGGGTCGGCCGCTCCCTCAACACCGCGGTGGGCCACTTCAACCAGGCGGTCGGCTCCTACGAGTCGCGGGTGCTGGTGTCTGCGCGGCGCTTCGCCGAGCTGTCCGTGGTGTCCGAGGACCTCGACCCGCCCCGCCAGGTGGAGTCGACCTCACGGTCCCCCGGGTCCGTCGAGCCCGAGTCCATCGAGCCCGGACCCCATGAGCTCAGGGCCGTCGACCGGCGCGCCGCGTCCGGGGAGGAGTGACCGAGCCCTACGGTGGACGCCGTGACCCAAGCCCGAACGCTCTGGGAGGAGGGGCGCGAGCCCGGCCGGCAGGTCGTCGCGCTCGGCGTGGCCGTCGCGCTCACCGTGGTGATCGTCGACCTCGCGCTCGTGGGCCGGGTGAGCCTGTTCTTCGACCTGTGCTTCGTGGTGCTGTGCATCGGGCTCGCGCTGGCCGTGCGCCCCACCGACTTCTTCGTGGTCGGGGTGCTGCCGCCACTGATCATGGTCGGCGTCTTCGTGCTGCTCGGCAGCACCCGGCCCGAGGTGATCGCGCAGCCACAGGACGGTGTCGTCCAGGCCGTGGTCTCGGGGCTCGCCCACCACAGCGGTGCACTCGTCGCGGGCTACATCCTCTGCCTGACCACCCTGGCCGTGCGGCAGCGGATGGCCGCCCGGGGCTAGCGCTCGAGGTGGCTCAGCGCGCGAACCGGTCCGGGTCACCGGCCCCGCGCCGCAGGACCTCCGGCTCGCCCTGCGACCAGTCGACCACCGTGGTCGGCTCGGCCGGGGTCTCCCCCGCCTCGATCACCACATCGACCTGGTGGTCGAGCTCCTCCTTGATCTCCCAGCCGGACGTGCGGGGCTCTTCCTCGCCCGGGAGGATCAGCGTGCTGGTCAGCAGCGGCTCGCCGAGGGCCTCGAGGAGCGCGTGCACCACCCGGTGGTCCGGGATCCGCACGCCGACCGTGCGCTTGCGCGGGTGCAGCAGCCGCCGAGGCACCTCCGGCGTCGCCGGCAGGATGAACGTGTAGGGCCCGGGCGTGGCCGCCTTGATCGCCCGGAACGCCGAGTTGTCGACGTGCACGAGCTGCCCGAGCTGGGAGAAGTCCCTGCAGGCCAGGGTGAAGTGGTGCTTGTCGTCCAGTCCGCGGATCCGCAGGATCCGCTCCCGTCCGTCCCGGTTGCCGATCCGGCAGCCCAGCGCGTACCCCGAGTCCGTCGGGTAGGCGATCAGGGCGTCATCACGCAGGGCGTCGGCGAGCTGGTCGAGCCTTCGCGGCTGCGGGTTGTCTGGGTGCAGCTCGAGGTAGCGAGCCATTTCAGGCCTTGGCGGCGGCTGCCTTGAGGTCGCGGCGCAGCTCCTTGGGCAGCGCGAAGATCAGGGACTCCTCGGCGCTGTGCACCGCCTGGGCGTCGGGGTAGCCGCGTTCGGCGAGGAATGCGAGCACACCCTGCACCAGCTCCTCGGGCACGCTGGCACCGGAGGTCACGCTCACCTTGTCGACACCCTCCAGCCAGGCCTCGTCGATCTCGCCGGCGTCGTCGACGCGGTACGCCGTCCGGGCTCCCGCCTCGAGCGCCACCTCGACCAGCCGGACCGAGTTCGAGGAGTTGCCGGACCCGACCACGATCACCAGGTCGGAGCCCTTCGCGATCTCCTTGACCGCGAGCTGGCGGTTCTGGGTGGCGTAGCAGATGTCGTCGCTGGGCGGATCGAGCAGCTGGGGGAACCGCTCGCGGATCGCGGCCACGGTCTCGAGGGTCTCGTCGACCGAGAGCGTCGTCTGGGAGAGCCAGGCGACCTTCGCCGGGTCTCGGACCTCGATGTTCGGCACGTCCGCGGGGCTCTGCACGAGCTGGATGTGGTCGGGCGCCTCCCCGGCGGTGCCCTCGACCTCCTCGTGGCCCGCGTGCCCGATCAGCAGGATGTCGTAGTCGTCGCCGGCGAACCGCTTGGCCTCGTGGTGGACCTTGGTGACCAGCGGACAGGTCGCGTCGATCGTCTTCAGGCCACGCTCCTCGGCCTGGCGGTGCACCTCGGGCGAGACGCCATGGGCGGAGAACACCACCGTCCGGCCCTCGGGCACCTCAGCGAGCTCCTCCACGAAGATCGCCCCTCGGGACTCCAGGTCCGACACGACGTGCTTGTTGTGGACGATCTGCTTGCGCACGTAGACGGGGGCGCCGTACAGGTCGAGCGCCTGCTCCACGGTGACCACCGCCCGGTCGACGCCGGCGCAGTAGCCGCGCGGGGCGGCCAGCAGCACGGCGCGCTCCGCCTCCTCGGGGGACAGGACGGGTGGGGTACCCAGGTCGGCACTCATGGCGCCGAGTCTACGGATGGCCCTTCACGTCACCTAGGCTGCCGCCCATGCCCCTGGAGACCACGGCCCAGTCGCCGGCGCCGGTCCGCCAGATCGCGACCCTGATCGACGGCTACATCAACCGGCTCGGGGCGGTGTGGGTCGAGGGCCAGATCGCGCAGGTGAGCCGCCGGCCCGGTCTCAACACCGTGTTCATGACCATGCGGGATCCCATCGCCGACATCTCGATCGCGGTGACCTGCTCGCGAACGCTCTTCGACAGTCTCAACCCCCCGCTCGTCGAAGGGGCCAGCGTCGTGGTGCACGCCAAGCCGTCGTACTACGCCAACCGTGGGACGCTCTCCCTGGCGGCCCGGGAGATCCGGATGGTCGGGCTCGGCGAGCTGCTGGCCAGGGTCGAGCGCCGTCGACAGCTGCTGGCGGCCGAGGGACTCTTCGCGCCGGAGCTCAAGCGTGCGCTGCCCTTCCTCCCGGGACGCGTCGGCCTGGTCACCGCGCCCAACTCGGCCGCGGAGAGAGACGTCCTCGACAACGCCCGGCGCCGCTGGCCCGCGGTGGCGTTCGAGGTCGCCCATGCCGCGATGCAGGGCACCCGCGCGGCCGCCGAGGTGATCGAGGCTCTGGAACGCCTCGACCGCGACCCGCGCGTGGAGGTGATCGTGGTCGCCAGGGGCGGCGGTTCCGTCGAGGACCTGCTGCCGTTCTCGGACGAGGGTCTGGTCCGCGCCGTCCACCACGTCCGCACGCCGGTCGTGTCGGCGATCGGCCACGAGCCCGACGCGCCCCTGCTCGACCTGGTCGCCGACGTCCGGGCCTCCACGCCCACCGACGCTGCGAAGCTGGTGGTCCCCGACGTGCTCGAGGAGCGGCAGCGTGTCGGGGCCGCCCGTGACCGGATCCGTTCGGTGGTCTCGGGCTTCCTGGCCCGCGAGCAGGCCGGGCTCGACAACCTGCGGTCCCGTCCGGTGCTGGCCGATCCGCGCACCCTGGTCCTGGCACGCGCCGACGAGATCGACCAGCTCCGCGAGCGCGCTCGCCGGTGCCTGCGCCACGGTCTCGACCGCGGCGCGGACGACATCGCCCACCACCGCGCGCGGGCCAGGTCCCTGTCGCCCCTGGAGACCCTGCGCCGCGGCTACTCCGTGCTGCAGGACGCCGACGGGCACGTCGTCAGCTCAGTCGCCGACGTTGCCACCGATGTTCCGGTCGCGATCCGCGTCTCCGACGGCCGTATCCACGCCACCACCACGAAGGTCGAGTCCGATGGCTGAACAGAAGTTGTCCTACGAGTCTGCCCGCGAGGAGCTGATCGAGGTGGTGCGCAGGCTCGAGGCGGGCGGCACGACGCTCGAGGAGTCCCTGGCCCTGTGGGAGCGCGGCGAGCTGCTCGCGAAGAGCTGCCAGGAGTGGCTGGACGGCGCACGCAAACGGCTGGACGAAGCGATCGAGGCCGAGCCCGTGGCGCGCGACGAGTCCTGACCCGGCTCAGCCGGTCGGGGTGACCGGCGCCGCGGTGAGTCGTTCGAGGACAAGCCGAAGATCCTCCTCGGCGGCTGACCCGTAGACCATCACGACGTCGTCTCCGACCTCCGCGGCGTAGGCCAGGTCGCCGCCGGCGTCCTCGAACACCTGCCAGTCCTGCGCCACGGAGCTCGCGACGCGAACGTCGGGCCGCTCCTGGACCTCCTGGTCGACGTAGGTCGCGAGCAGGTCATCCAGCTGGTCGTCCTCCTGCCGGAGCCCGATGTAGCGCTGGCCATCGGTGAGCAGGCTGATCGCCCAGACGGGGCGTTCCCCGGGGACCACCTCGACGTTCGTCGCCTGCCAGCCTTCCGGCAGATCGCGTGGATAGACCACGTCGAGCCCCGCGTCCTGCGCGAGACCGGCCTGCTCGAGGTAGTCGACGGACTCGGGACCGACCTCCAGGTCGTCGCGGTTCAGCGCGCGGAACGCCACGAACGCCCCGATCACGAGCAGAGTGACGAGCAGCGCTCCCACGAGGCCCGAGGCCGAGCGCTGGTAGGAGGGTCGGCTCACAGGCCAATCTTCCCAGTGACCGCTGACCCGACGTTAATCAGCGACCGGTCAGCTCGTCAGTCGCCCTGAGATCAGACGCGGAGAGATTGTGGTCATTCTCCCCGCAGATGCGGCATGCTATCTGCGTGACGGGATATCGAATTGCGGAAGTCGCGACCTTGCTCGGCGTCAGCGACGACACCGTGCGCCGCTGGATCGAGGCGGGCCGGCTGCCGAGTCAGACCGAGGCCGGACGGGCGGTCGTGCCGGCGGTGGCGGTGGCCCGGCTGGCCGAGGAGCTCGCCGACCACCCGGACCGCGAGAGCACCCGCGCCTCCGCCGTGAGCGCCCGCAACCGGCTCGCCGGCATCGTCACGAAGGTCGTCAAGGACAAGGTCATGGCCCAGGTGGAGATGATCTGCGGTCCCTACCGGCTGGTGTCCCTCATGAGCTCCGAGGCCGCGGACGAGCTCGGGCTGGAGCCGGGGGTCCGCGCCATCGCCTCGGTGAAGTCCACCAACGTCGTCGTCGAGAGGCCCTGACATGAGCCGGCGCTCCGCGCTGACGATCCTGTTGCTTGTTCTGCCCCTGGCCGCGTGCGGGGCCGGTGGCGACAGCGATGCCGAACCAGAGCTGACCGTGCTGGCGGCGTCGTCCCTGACCGACGTCTACCAGGAGCTCGCCGACGGCTTCGAGGAGGACAACCAGGCGGAGGTCTCGTTCTCGTTCGGGTCCAGCACCGACCTGGCCGAGCAGGCCGCGGACGGGGCACCCGGAGACGTGCTCTCGACTGCCGACGAGACGTCGATGGAGGCGGCCGAGGACGCCGGCGTCGCCGGCGAGGTGGTCGAGTTCGCCACCAACGTGATGGTGATCGTCGCCCCGGCCGGCAACCCCGCGGGGATCGAGAGCCTCGACGACCTCGAGGGCGCGACCTGGGTCCGCTGCGCCGACGAGGTCCCCTGCGGGCGGGTTGCCGGGGCCGTCCTCGAGGACAACGGCGTCTCCGCCGAGCCGGCCAGCCTCGAGGAGGACGTCCGTTCCACCCTGGACAAGGTGGTCTCCGGGGAGGCGGACGCGGGTCTGGTCTACGCCTCGGACGCGGTAGCGGCCGGTGACGACGTCGAGACCGTCGAGATCCCGGGGGCGGAGGAGGAGCTGACGACCTACTTCACCACCACGCTCGAGCAGAGCGAGGACGCCGACCTCGCCCGGGCGTGGGTGGACCTGGTCACCTCCGAGGACGGCCAGGCCGCCCTGACCGAGGCGGGGTTCACGCTCCCGTGAGATGCCCATGAGAGACCCGATGGGACGACCGCCGGTCGTCCTGATGGTGCCGGCACTGCTGGCCACGCTGCTCCTCGTCGTCCCCCTGGCGGCGATGGTGGCGGCGACCGACTGGGCGGCCCTGCCCGGCCAGCTCCGCTCCGAACCGCTGCGTGAGGCGCTGTGGCTCTCCCTGACCACCTCCACCGCGGCGATGCTGATCTGTCTGGTGCTCGGCCTGCCGCTCGCCTGGTTCCTGGCGCGGGTCGACTTCCCCGGCCGCGGCTGGCTCCGGGCCCTGGTGACCGTGCCGCTGGTGCTGCCGCCGGTGGTCGCCGGCATCGCCCTGCGCACCGCCTTCGGCCGCACCGGCGTCATCGGGGAGCCGCTGCTCGACCTGACGGGCTTCGCGTTCCCGTTCACGACCGCGGGGGTGGTGCTCGCCCACACCTTCGTCTCGATGCCGTTCGTGGTGATCGCCATCGAGGGGGCGCTCCGCTCGGCCGACCGCGAGTACGACGCCGCCGCGGCCACCCTCGGCGCCTCCCGCTGGACGACGTTCCGCCGGGTCAGCGTCCCGCTGGCGCTGCCGGGGATCCTGGCCGGGATGGTGCTCGGCTGGGCGCGGTCGCTGGGCGAGTTCGGGGCGACCATCACGTTCAACGGCAACTACCCCGGCGTCACCCAGACCATGCCGAACCTCATCTACGTCACCCGCCAGTCCGACCAGGACGCGGCGCTGGCGTTGAGCATGGTGATGCTGCTGGTGTCGATCGGGGTGCTCCTGGCGCTGCGCGACCGCTGGCTGGGCACCCCGTGAGCGGAGCCGAGGGCCTCGACGCCGACGTACGCGTCGCCGACCGGGTGGAGGCCGCGTTCCAGACCCGCCCCGGGGAGGTTCTGGCGGTGATCGGACCCAACGGCGCCGGCAAGTCGTCCCTCGTGCGGGCGCTGGCCGGCCTGGTGCCGGCGCGAGGGCCACGCCCGGCTCGGCGGGGTCGACCTGCTGCAGGTCCCGGCCCGCGACCGCGCAGTGGGCCTGGTCTTCCAGGGGCAGTTCCTCTTCCCGCACCTGACCGCCCTGGCCAACGTCGCCTTCGGCCCGCGCGCCCGCGGCACCCAGCGCAAGGAGGCGGAGGCGGACGCCCGCGCCTGGCTGGAGCGCTTCGGCATCGGGGAGCTGGCCGACCGCAGGCCGCGACAGCTCTCCGGCGGCCAGGCCCAGCGGGTCGCGATCGCCCGGGCGCTGGCCACCAGCCCCCGCCTGCTGCTGCTCGACGAGCCGCTGACCGGGCTCGACGTCAAGGTGGCGATGGCCCTGCGGATCGAGCTCGGCCGGCACCTGGCGTCGTACGACGGCGTCACGCTGCTCGTGACCCACGACGCCATCGACGCGCTCACCATCGCCGACCGGGTGCTCGTCCTCGACGAGGGACGGGTGGCGCAGCTCGGCACCCCGGCCGAGGTGTCGCAACGGCCGCGCACCGAGCACGTCGCCCGCCTGGTCGGGCTCAACGTCGTGCGTCACGAGGAGCTGCTGATGGCGTTCACCCCCGACGCGGTCGTGGTGACGCTCCAGGAGCCCGTCGGCTCGCCCCGGCACCGCTGGCACGGACGGGTGGCCGACGTCTCGCCGCACGGCGACGCGGTCCGGCTCCTGGTCCACGCCGAGCCGGACCTGATCGCCGACGTGACCCCGGCCGCTGCCACCGAGCTGTCGCTGGTCCCGGGCCGCGAGGTGTGGCTGTCGGTGAAGGCGACCGCGGTGCGGTCATACGCCTCAGGTGGGCAGTGACGGTTACCATGCGGCCATGACGGACAGTCTCGCGGACATCACCCCGGGGACCACCGACCGCAACCTGGCGATGGAGCTGGTCAGGGTCACCGAGGCCGCCGCCATGGCCGCCGGCCGCTGGGTGGGCCGTGGCGACAAGAACGGCGCCGACGGGGTCGCCGTCAACGCCATGCGGATCATGATCTCCACGATCGCGATGAACGGCACGGTGGTCATCGGCGAGGGCGAGAAGGACCAGGCCCCGATGCTCTACAACGGGGAGCAGGTCGGCGACGGCACCGGCCCGGAGTGCGACGTCGCGGTGGACCCGATCGACGGCACCACCCTGACCGCCAAGGGGATGAGCAACGCGATCTCGGTGCTGGCGGTCGCACCCCGGGGCGCGATGTACGACCCGTCGGCCGTGTTCTACATGCGCAAGCTGGCGACCGGTCCGGAGGCGGCCGACGTCGTGGACATCCGCTACCCCGTGGCGGAGAACATCCACCAGGTCGCCAAGGCGAAGGGCTCCAAGCCCGCCGACGTCACCGTGGTGCTGCTGGACCGGCCGCGCCACGAGTCGATCGCGGAGGAGATCCGGGAGACGGGTGCCAGGATCAAGTTCATCACCGACGGCGACGTGGCCGGCGCGATCATGGCCGCGCGTGCGGACACCGGTATCGACCTGCTGCTCGGCATCGGCGGCACGCCCGAGGGCATCATCGCCGCCTGTGCGATGAAGTGCCTCGGCGGCGTGATCCAGGGCCAGCTGTGGCCGCAGGACGACGACGAGCGCCAGCGCGCGCTCGACGCCGGCCACAACCTCGACGACGACTTCGTCCTCGGCACCGACGACCTGGTCTCCGGCGACGACGCGTTCTTCGCGGCGAGCGGGATCACCGACGGCGAGCTGATGAAGGGCGTTCGCTACCGCGCCGGTGGCTGCACGACCCACTCGCTGGTCATGCGGGCCCGGAGTGGCACCATCCGCTCGATCACTTCCGAGCACCGGCTCCAGAAGCTACGCACTTTCGCCTCGATCGACTTCGAGCGCTGAGCCCGCGGCCGCGCCCCGCAGCGCGGCCGCCACGTGGTCGATGACGCGGGGGTCGATCGCCATCCCGATGTGGGAGGTGCTCACCTCGACCGAGACCGCCATCGGGTCGACGCACGCGCGCCAGTCCACGATCCCGTCGCGCCGGGAGTAGACCGCGGTGAAGGCCACCGACGGCGGGATCGGGCGGCGGCTCTCGTCGAAGCTCTGCCGGGCACAGGCGCCGGCCACGCAGTCCTCCGACATCAGGCCCGGTACGCCGGCCCGGCTCAGCCGGACCAGGACGTCCACGCTCCGCGCCAGGGACGCGTGATGGGCACCCGGCGCGAGCATCGGGCTCCCCAGCGTGACGACCCCGGAGATCAGGTCGGGCCTACGTACGGCGAGACCGCGGGCCAGCATCCCGCCGAGGCTGTGCCCGACGATCTGGACCCGCCCGCCCCGTCGCAGCGCGATCGACTCCAGTCGGCCCTCGAGCTGGGCGGCCGCATTGAGCGTGCACCCGACATTGGCGTGGATGTGGGAGCGGTAGGTGCGGAAGCCCTGACGGCGCAGCGCCCCGGCCATGAACCTGAGACTCCCGTCGCCGGCCAGGAAGCCCGGGACCAGGATCACCGGCTCGTTGCGGCCCGATCCTCGGTGGGTGCTCCGGCCACGGTGGTAGCGGCACTCCCCGGCGGACCGCATCGCGTAACGCCCCGCCTCGGCCACCAGGCTGCCCTCGCGCAGGACGGCCGTGAGCCCCGGGCTCATGAAGCCCGGGGGGTGAAGGAACGAGCCCACCGATGTGCTCACATTTTCAACAATACGTGCACAACACCACCCGCCACCGCATATCGACCGCATGGTGAGTCCGTGATCGCTTGCCGTCCGGTGCGTGTAGTTGACTTGTCGCATGGCTTCCCGCACCCGCCCCAAGGCCACGGTCCCCGTCTCCGAGGAGCTGATGGCGCCGATCAGCAAGGACATCGAGCTGTGCTACCAGACCTTCGGCAGCCCGGACGGTGAGCCGCTGCTGCTCGTGATGGGTCTCGGGGGGCCGATGAACTGGTGGGACCCCGACTTCTGCACCGCCCTGGCCCAGCGCGGCTTCTTCGTCATCCGCTACGACAACCGCGACACCGGCCGGTCCTCGCGCGCCCATGGCCGGGTGACCCGGTCGATGCTGGTGCGCGCCTTCATGGGGCGCCGGGTGCGGGCGCCGTACTCCCTGGAGGACATGGCGGCCGATGCAGCCGGGTTGCTCGACCACCTGGGGCTCGACTCGGCCCATGTGGTCGGGGTGTCCCTGGGCGGGATGATCGCCCAGACACTGGCGATCACCCAGCCGCAGCGGGTCCGTTCGCTGACCAGCATCATGTCGACCACCGGGAAGCGGTCGGTGGGCTGGCAGCACCCGTCGCTGCTGCCCTCGCTGCTCATGTCCCGCGGCCCCGGGCGGGAGGCCTACGTCACCACCAGCGTCGCCGTCTGGAAGATGATCGGCTCCCCCAGCTATCCCCAGGAGCACGACCGGGTCGTCGACCGCGCCGAGGAGACCTTCGACCGCGGAGTGAGCCGGAGCGGGGTGCTTCGGCAGATGATCGCGGTCCTGACCCAGGCCAACCGCGCCGCCAGGCTGCGCGCGATCACCGTGCCCACGCTGGTGATCCACGGGGTCGCCGACAAGATGGTCCACGCCTCCGGGGGCCGCGCCACCGCTGCGGCCATCCCCGGGGCCGAGCTGCTGCTGATCGACGGCATGGGCCACGACCTGCCCCCGGCCCTCTTCTCGACCTTCGTCGACGCTATCGATCGGACCACCAAAAGAGCCTGACGGTGGACAAACTGCCCTCGGAGGACTAGGCCTGACCTAAGTACAAATGAGGGAGGGGCCATGACCACCCCACGAAAGATTCGGCACCGGCGATCCCGTTCGGCGCTCGCAACAGCCGGTGTACTGGTGATCGCCTCAGGTGTGCTCGCCGCCTGCAGCGGCGACTCGGAGGGCGACAACGCGCTCGTCTGGTACATCAACCCCGACGCAGGTGGTCAGGACAAGATCGCTGAGAACTGCACCAAGCAGTCCGGTGGCGAATACACCATCAGCACTCAGGTCCTCCCCCAGGACGCAGGCCAGCAGCGGATCCAGCTCGCGCGCCGGTTGGCCGCAGGCGACCCGGAGATCGACATCATGAGCCTCGACCCGCCATTCACCGCAGAGTTCTCCGCCGCCGGCTACCTCGCCGAGATCCCCTCGGACCTGCAGACGAAGTTCGAGGAACAGGCGTTCGCCAGCGCCGTGGACGCCGCCACGTGGGAGGACCAGCTCGTGGTCGCGCCGTTCTGGTCCAACACCCAGGTGCTGTGGTACCGCAAGTCCTTCGTCGACAAGGCCGGGCTCGACATGAGCCAGCCGGTCAGCTGGGACCAGATCATCACCGCAGCCGCGGACAACGACGGCACGGTGGCGGTCCAGGCCAACAAGTACGAGGGCTACTCGGTCTGGGTCAACGCACTGGTCTCCGGCGCCGGAGGCGAGATCGCCACCAACACCGAGGCCGGAGCTGACGCCACGATCACCATCAGCTCCGAGGCGGGCACGGCGGCCGCCAAGGTGGTCGAGGAGCTGACCTCCTCCGCAGCCGCCCCGGCCGACCTGTCGGTGTCCAACGAAGGCACCGCGGCAACGACCTTCGCCTCCGACATCGGCGCCTTCATGGTCAACTGGACATTCATCTGGAACAACTACGGCGAGGATCGGCTCGACGACGACATCGGCTTCGCGCCCTACCCCGAGACCGTGCAAGGCGAGGAGTCGGCACCGCCGTACGGCGGCATCGGGCTCGCCGTCAGCAACTTCTCCGAGCACAAGGACGCGGCGATGAAAGCCATCGACTGCCTGACCACGCCGGAGAACCAGGGAGTCAACGCCGAGCTGACCGGCAACATGCCCTCCAGCCCAGCGGGCTACGACTACCCGCCGCTGGCCAAGCTCTACGACGCGAAGCTGCTCGCGCTGTTCCAGGAGAGCCTGGAGCGGGCCGCACCGCGCACCGTTTCTCCGTACTGGAGCGACATGTCCGGTGCGATCCTGAGCACCTGGCACCCACCGTCGAGCGTGAGCGACCAGACGCCCCAAGAGTCCGCGACGTTCATGGAGCAAGTGCTCCAGGGAGAGAGTTTGCTGTGAGCACCACTGTTGCCCCGGACAGGGAGGCCAAGAGGAAGGCCACAGCGCCCGCGATCGTCAGCGACCGGGCGCGGGCCGAGAACCGGCTGGGGATGCGGCTCGTCGCCCCGGCCGTGATCCTGATGCTGATCGTCACCGCCTGGCCGATGGCCCAGGCGATCTACCTGTCGCTGTTCCGCTACCGGCTGACGGCGCCGGACGACCGGGAATTCGTCGGGCTGGGCAACTACGGGACGGTGCTGACCGACCAGCTGTTCTGGCAGGACACGCTGAACACGGTCCTGATCATGGTCGTCACCGTCGCCATCGAGCTGGTGATCGGCTTCGCCTTCGCGATGGTGATGCACAAGATCGTCTTCGCCCGGGGGGTCATCCGCACCTCGATCCTGATTCCCTACGGCATCGTCACGGTGGTCTCGGCCTACGCGTGGCAGTTCGCCTTCAGCCTCAGCAACGGCTTCGTGAACGGGTGGCTGCCGTTCGTGCCCGATGACTACAACTGGTTCGGCGGCCACTGGTCGGCGATGTTCGCGATCATGGTGTCGGAGATCTGGAAGACCACCCCGTTCATGTCACTCCTGCTGCTGGCCGGCCTGTCCCAGATCTCCGAGGACATGATCGAGGCGGCCCAGGTCGACGGCGCCACGTGGTGGCAGAGGCTCTACAAGGTGATCCTCCCCAACATGCGCGCGGCGATCATGGTGGCCGTCCTCTTCCGGGCCCTGGATGCGTTCCGGATCTTCGACAACATCTTCGTGATGACCAAGGGGGCCGAGGACACCGAGTCGTCCTCGTTCCTGACCTACCGACAGGTCATCGAGCAGGTGCAGCTCGGGCTCGGCTCCGCGCTGTCGGTGCTCTTGTTCATCAGCGTGCTGCTGATCGCGTTCCTGATCGTGAAGCTGTTCAAGGTCGACCTGGCGCAGGCAAGGGGTGAAGGCTGATGAGACACAAGCCCGGATGGACAACCTGGCTCGGGTTCGTCGCGATCATGGTGTGGTGCCTGCTGCCCGTGGTCTGGATGATCTCGATGTCGTTCAAGGGGGTCGAGGAGACGGCGGCCGGCAGTCCGCAGTTCCTGCCGGAGGACCCGACCACCGCGAACTACAGCGACATCCTCAACAACTCCGACTTCTCGAACTCGCTGATCAACTCCTTCGGGATCGCGGCGATCTCGACCCTGCTGGCCGTGATCTTCGCGACCCTGGCGGCCTACGCCATCGCGCGGCTGGAGTTCAAGGGCAAGCGGCTGGTCCTCTCCCTGGCGCTGGCGATCGCGATGTTCCCGGTGGTCGCGCTGGTGGGTCCGCTGTTCGACCTGTGGCGCACTGTCGGCCTGTTCAACACCTGGCCCGGCCTGATCATCCCCTACATGTCGTTCACGCTGCCGCTCGCGATCTGGACGCTGTCGGCGTTCTTCCGGGAGATCCCGTGGGAGATGGAGCAGGCTGCCCAGGTGGACGGTGCGACGTCGTGGCAGGCGTTCCGCAAGGTGATCGTGCCGCTCGCGGCTCCCGGTGTGTTCACCGCCGCGATCCTGACGTTCTTCTTCGCGTGGAACGAGTTCGTGCTCGCGATCTCGCTGACGTCGACGGTCGACGGCGGCGCCACCGGAACCGGCTCCCGGACCGTCCCCGCCCAGCTGTCCTACTTCGTGGGGCCTGACCCGTTCAATCCGCCCTACGGCCAGCTGGCCACCGCTTCGGTGATCGTCACGATCCCGATCATCATCATCGTCCTGTTGTTCCAGCGAAAGATCGTCGCGGGTCTGACCTCCGGCGCAGTGAAGGGTTGAGACATGGCTGCCATCGACATGAGGAACATCGTCAAGGAGTACGGCGACGGCTTCAAAGCGGTGAACGACGTCAGCATCGACGTGGCCGACGGGGAGTTCATGATCCTCGTCGGGCCGTCGGGATGTGGGAAGTCCACGCTGCTGCGGATGGTCGTGGGGCTGGAGGACATCACCTCCGGCGACATGGTGATCGGGGACCGCACGGTCAACGACCTCGCACCGCGCGACCGCAACCTGGCGATGGTGTTCCAGAACTACGCGCTCTACCCGCACCTGTCGGTCTTCGAGAACATCGCGTTCCCGCTCCGGCTCGCCGGAGCCTCCAACGAGGAGGTGGACAAGAAGGTCCGTGAGGCCTCCGCGACGCTCGAGCTCGACGAGCACCTCGACCGCAAGCCGGGCAACCTGTCGGGCGGCCAGCGCCAGCGGGTCGCCATGGGCCGGGCGATCGTCCGGGACGCGGACGCTTTCCTCTTCGACGAGCCCCTGTCGAACCTCGACGCGAAGCTGCGCGGCCAGATGCGCACCGAGATCTCCCGGATGCAGAAGCGGCTCGGGATCACCACCATCTACGTCACCCACGACCAGACCGAGGCCATGACACTCGGCGACCGGGTCGCCGTGCTCAAGCGCGGGTTCCTCCAGCAGCTCGCCACCCCTCGCGAGCTCTACGAGAACCCCGGCAACCTGTTCGTGGCCGGCTTCATCGGCTCGCCGCCGATGAACTTCATGCCCGCCACGGTCGAGGGCAACTCCCTCAAGCTGCCGTTCGGGACAGTGGAGATCCCGGCCGCGAAGGCCGAGAAGGCGACAGGCACCGGGCTGCTGATCGCCGGCGTCCGGCCGGAGCACTTCGAGGACGCCTCGGTGGTCAGGGGTGGCACCTCAGGCGACACCTTCCGGGCCAAGGTCGACGTGGTGGAGTGGCTCGGCAACGAGGCCTACGCCTACATCCCCTTCGAGGTCGAGTCGGAGCTCCGGGCCGAGCTCGACCAGCTCGAGCGGGACCTCGAGGGCGAGGGGACGCGCACCCAGCTGGTCGTCTCGCTCGACGGCGCCAGCCAGATCCAGGAGGGCGACGAGGCGGAGATCTGGATCGACGCGGAGCGGATTCACCTCTTCGACCCGGCGACCGGCGAGAACCTCACGGTGGACCGCGACAGGGCCGGCCGGATCCCCAACCTGGAGGACCAGGAACCGGCTCCTGCCTGAGCCCCCGTCAGCCACCCCAGCTCAGTCGCTGAGCCGCTCGCCGGTCTCGGTGTCGAACACGTGGACGTTGTGCGGGTCGGTGGTGACGTAGAGCATGTCGCCCCTGCTCGGGTGCTTCTGGCTGCGGCTCCCGCTCACCCGGACGATCACGTCGGAGGGGGTGCCCTCGACGTCGCAGGTGCCGTAGACGTAGCTGTCCGCTCCGAGCTCCTCGACCACGGTGACCTGGACGGGCAGGCCACCCTCGTCGGCGGAGACCATGCGCCAGTTCTCGGGGCGAACTCCCACCGTGACCTTGCCGTGCATCTTCCGCTCCGCGGTCGGGTCGACCGGAACGTGGTAGCCACCGAGCTTGACCTCGCCGTTGTCGGCGACGCCCTCCAGGAGGTTCATCTGGGGGGAGCCGATGAACCCGGCCACGAACAGGTTCTGCGGCTTGTCGTACAGGTTGAGCGGGGTGTCGACCTGCTGCAGGACACCGAGCTTCATCACGGCCACCCGGTCCCCCATCGTCATCGCCTCGACCTGGTCGTGGGTGACGTAGACCGTGGTGACGCCGAGGTCGGACTGGAGCTTGGCGATGTCGGTGCGGGTCTGGACCCGCATCTTGGCGTCGAGGTTGGAGAGCGGCTCGTCCATGCAGAAGACCTGCGGGTTGCGGACGATCGCGCGACCCATCGCCACGCGCTGGCGCTGGCCGCCGGAGAGAGCCTTCGGCTTGCGCTCGAGGAACTCGGTCAGACCGAGCATCTTGGCCGCATCGTCGACCCGCTTGCGCCTTTCCTCCTGGGGCACCTTGGCCATCTTGAGGGCGAAGGCCATGTTGTCGGCGACGGACATGTGGGGGTAGAGAGCGTAGTTCTGGAAGACCATCGCGATGTCGCGATCCTTGGGAGGGACGTAGGTCACCTCCCGGTCACCGATGAAGATGCGCCCGGAGTTGACCTCCTCCAGTCCGGCGAGCATCCGGAGGGTGGTGGACTTTCCGCACCCCGAAGGGCCGACCAGCACCATGAACTCGCCGTCGTTGATCTCGAGGTCGATGCCCGGGACGGCGGGCTCGTCGGCGCCGGGATACCAGCGCTGGGCGTTCTCGAACTTCACGCTTGCCATGATTCTCAGTCTCCTTCACCGGCAGGAACGTGCCGGACGATCCGTTGTGAGGGATGGGGTCCTGCGATTCTGCGACACAGCGCCTGTCGGCGCCGCAGCAGCACGTAGCCCAGCCCGACGAACAGAGCCGCCACGAGCGCCTCTGGCGCCGACGGGGCGCCTTGCAAGGTGGAGGAGGCCGTCCTGACCACCGAGAAGAGCACGAAGAAGCCGATGAAGCCGAGGGCCACGTCGACCTTCTGCAGATTTGCGTGTGGGTCGCGTGAGCCGACGGTCCTCACGATCGCGGAGAACAGCGAACCCTGGTTCGGCGGTGGGCGACGCATCAGCCCTTCACCCCACCAGCAGTGAGGCCGGCCACGATCCGGCGCTGGAAGGCCAGCACCATGATGATGAGCGGCACAGTCACCACGAAGCCGGCCGCCATCACAGCCGTGTAGGGCTCGACGTGGGGCTGGGCGCCCGCGAAGCTTGCGATCGCCACCGTCACCGGCTGGGTCTCGTCGCTGCTCAGCTGGCTGGCGATGGGGAACTCGTTCCAGGCAGTGATGAAGGCCAGGATCGCCGCCGTGAAGATGCCCGGAGCCGCCAGCGGAAGGATCACCAGCCGGAACGCCTGGCCCGGCGACGCGCCGTCGATCTTGGCCGCCTCCTCGAGCTCCCAGGGCATGTCGCGGAAGAACGCGGTCAGCACGTAGATCGTCAAGCGGCAGGGCGAAGGAGATGTCCGGGATGATCAGCGCCTGGTAGGTGCCGAACCAGCCGATGTTCTGGAACAGCTCGAACAGCGGGGTGATCAGCGCGACACCGGGGAACATCGAGGCGGCGAGGACGAAGCCGAGGACCACGAACTTTCCCTTGAACTCCAGCCGGGCCAGCGCGTAGGCGGTGAACACACCGACCACCATGGCGATAAGAGTGGTGAACCCGCTGATGATGACGCTGTTGACCAGCGCCTGTCCGAAGTGGTTGCCGCGGCTCGTGGAGAACACGGTCTCGAAGTTGTCCCACGTGACGTGGGTCGGCCACGGAGTCGTGTCGTAGGTGAACTGCAGGTCGCGGAAAGCGGTGACCGCCATCCAGTAGAACGGCCCGAGCCCCCAGACCACGATGACCGCTACGCCGGAGTAGGTGCGCAGCGTCTTCAGCCACGGCGCCGTCGGCTTCTTGGCGGACCCCTTGTCGGCTGCCCGACGGTGCGCCGGTGGCTGGGGTGTCAGCAGTTGTGGTGGTCATGTCAGCGCCCCTCCTCGTCCTGCGACAGGTCGGCTCCGAGGACCTTGATGAAGAGGAACGCGACCAGGAAGATGAACAGGAACATCAGCGTCGACAGTGCTGCTGCACTGTTGAACCCGCTCCTGATCTCGTTGACGACCAGGATCGACAGCGTGGTGGTGTCGTTGCCGTCTCCCGCTCCTCCGCCGGTCATGATGTAGGGCAGGTCGAAGATGCGGAGCACGTCGAGGGTGCGGAACAGCAGCGCCACCACGACGGCCGGCTTCACCAACGGCAGCGTGATGTGCCAGAACCGCTGCCAGGCCGAGGCACCGTCCACCTTCGCGGCCTCGTGGACGTCCTGCCCGATCAGCTGGAGACCGGCGAGGATCAGGAGCGCCATGAACGGTGTCGTCTTCCAGACGTCGCTGATCACGATCGCAGCGCGTGCCGCCCACTTGTCGCCGAACCACACGATGCTGGTGCCCATCAGGCTGTTGGCGATGCCCTGGAAGGCGAAGATGAAGAGCCAGAGCTTGGCGGTCACCGCCGTCGGGATGGCCCAGGGGATCAGCACCGCTGCGCGCACCAGGCCGCGTCCCCTGAACGTCCCGTTCATGATGATCGCGAACCAGAAGCCGAGCACCAGCTCGATGGCCACGGTGACCACGGTGAAGCCCACCGTGATGCCAACGACCTCCCAGAACGACGCGGCATTCGTGCCCGGCGGGCATGCCTGGCCTCCGCACTGCTGAAGGATCCAGTGGGCGTAGTTGTCGAATCCGGCGAATCCGCCCTCGACGAAGAGGCCCGTCTGCGGGTCGATCGTCTCGTCGGCCTGGAAGGACATCCACATCGCCCGCACCACGGGGTAACCGATGACGACCGCGAGCGTGAGCAGGGTCGGCGTGAGGAACAGCCAGGCACGACGTGTCTGGTGCGGGTCTATGGATTCTCGCTCGGGCTTCTGGGGCAGTCTCCGCCTCCGTGGTCCCCGGCTCAGTGATCTCGGTCGACATGTCCCCTCCTGGGCATCCGCAACCTGGTGGTGGGCTGCTGTGGGGCGACGGACAGGTCCGCCGCCCCACTCAGCCTGGCTGCCGCCTACTCGCTCGAGCTGGCCGAGCCGATGGCGTCGGACATGTCGGACAACGCGGTGTCGACGTCGGTCTCACCCTTGATCGCGGCGTAGGCGTTGTCCTGGATCGCCTTGGACACCGCCGGGTAGAACGGCGAGATCGGGCGCGGGACCGCGTTCTGGATCGACTCGAGGAGCACCGGCAGGTAGGGGAACTTCTTCACCAGCGCCTCGTCGGTGTAGAGGGACTCGATGGCCGGCGCCAGGGATCCCTTCGTCAGCAGGAACTTCTGCTGCTCCTCCTCGAGGATGAAGTTGACGAAGTCGATCGCCGTGGCCTTGTTGTCGGAGTAGGCGCTGATACCGACGTTGTGGCCACCCAGCGCGGAGGCACCGACACCGTCGGTGCCGGGCAGCGGCGCCACGTCGAACTTCCCCTTGACCTTGGAGCTGTCCTCCGTCGCGGCCAGGCCGTAGACGTAGGGCCAGTTGCGCAGGAAGAGCAGCTTGCCCTCCTCGAAGGCGATCCTGCCCTCCTCCTCGGTGTAGGTGATGGCTTCCTTCGGGATCTCGCCCTTGGCGTAGGCGTCGACCAGGTTGCCCAGACCCTCAGCGGCCTCCGGGCTGTCGACGGTGGGCGTCTTGCCGTCCTCGCCCACGATGGACCCGCCGGCGCCGTTGATCGCTTCAGAAGCGTTGACGGTCAGGCCTTCGTACTTCTGGAACTGCCCGGCGTAGCAGCCGATGTTCTCCTTCTCGGCGATGGAGCACATCTCCATCATCTCGTCCCAGGTGGCCGGGGGCTCGTCGATGAGGTCGGTGCGGTAGTAGAGCATCCCGCCGTCGCTGGCGTAGGGCGAGGTGTACTGCTTGCCGCCGTAGGCGCCCTGTTCCACGGTGGGCGCGAGGAGGCCGTCGGTGTTGATGGCCAGGTCGCCCTCCAGCGGCTGGAGGTAGCCCTTGGCAGCGAACTCGGCGGTCCAGATCACGTCAACGGAGACCACGTCGTAGTCCTCGTTCTGGGCGTCGAAGTTGCGGACCAGGTCGTCGTGCTGCTGGTCGGCCTCGTCGGTCTGCTCCTTGAGCGTCACCTCCTCGTCGGGGTGCTCGGCGTTCCACTTGTCGACCAGTGGCTGGGCCACCCCGCTGTTGTCCTTGCCCTGCACGTAGGTGATCGGGCCACGGGAGGTCGAGGTTCTCCTCGAACGCGGAGTTGTCGCCGGTCCCGGCGCCGCCGTCGTCACCTCCGCACGCGGCCAGGCTCGAGATGAGAACGACGGTGGAGATCGCCCCAAGTGTGCGCTTCAACGGCATTTTGCTCCTCCGGTTGTGTGGACACGGCATCCCCCGCGGTGTCAGTCATCGTGGTCCACGTCACACAGGCAGTCAATGCCGGGTTGATCTCGATTTAACACTCAGCGGCGCCCGAGCCACCTCGGCTTCTGACCGGGCATCGGCTTGCGCTGCACCGAGACGCCGGCCATCAGGGCGACACCCTTGACCCGCACGACGGGCGAATCGGGGCCGACCGCGGGCGCCACCTTGTCGCGCGCCTGCTCGAATCCACCCATGATCCCGATCCCGTCGACGATCACGTGCGTGTGCTCGTTGACGATGATGTCGATGCCCGCCCAGATCGCGTTCGCGTAGATCACCGTCTCGCGGCTGGTGAGCCGCGCCTCGCGGAGGTCGAGGGTGATGCCGGCCCACATGGCGAAGGCGGTGTGGGTCGCGCCGACCTCCCACAATCCCTTCCGGCTCGAACCTCCCATGAAGGCCAGCGTCGTGTCGTGCCGCGTCGCCGGCAGCGCCGGGCCCACCGGCTGTGGTGCCGGTCCGGGCAGGCGTTCGCTGCCGCGAAGCGGGAGGTCAGCGGTGATCGGCACCAGGTCGGCGTAGGTCTTGGCGGCATACGCCGACTCGAGGCGCTCGTCGAGCTCGTCGAGGTCGAGGCGCCCCTCCCCGGCGGCCTGCCTCAGGATCTCCGCGACCTTGTGCCGGTCGGCGTCCGAGACCCGCAGCCGGGACGGGTCGCGGGGTTCGAGCGGTCCCTCCATGGGGTCAGGGTAGCCGCGGGCAGGCGGGCTCCCTACGGTCGCCAGCGACGGTGCCGCGTGCGCTGCTCGCCCCCGCGGATCAGCTCAAGCCGCGGCCTGGGCCCGTCGGTGCGGCCGGTCTGCGGCTTGCGTCGGCCGGCCTGCCACGGCAGCGGCCAGGTGGCGCCCGGGCCGTCGTAGTCCTGCTCGATCGCGGCGTGCAGGGTCCACATCGGGTCGTAGAGGTGGGCGCGTCCGATGGCGCAGAGGTCGGCGCGGCCGGCGAGCAGGATCGAGTTGACGTCGTCGAACGACGAGATGACACCGACCGCGATGGTGGGCACCCCGAGCCGGTTGCGGATCGCGTCGGCGTACGGCGTCTGGTAGGACCGGCCGAACGCGGGTCGTTCCCGCGCGGTCACCTGACCGGTCGAGACGTCGATGGCCGCGGCACCCGCGTCGACGAACGCCCGTGCCACCTCGAGCGCGTCGTCGAGGGTCTGGCCGTCCTCGACCCAGTCGGTGGCCGAGATCCGCACCGTCATCGGCCGTTCGGCGGGCCACACCTCGCGCATCGCGGCGAACACCTCGAGCGGGTAGCGCAGCCGGCCGGTGACGTCGCCGCCGTACTCGTCGGTGCGGCGGTTGGTCACCGGGGAGAGGAACGCGGAGAGCAGGTAACCGTGGGCGCAGTGCAGCTCGAGCAGGTCGAAGCCGGCCTCCGCGCCCCGGCGTGCGGCCTCGACGAACTGGTCGCGGATCGTGTCCATCTCGGCGCGGGTCAGCGCGCGGGGCACCTGGTTGACTCCCTCGCGGTAGGGCACCGGGGAGGGCCCGACGACCTCCCAGTTGTCGTCGTCCAGCGGCTCGTCGATGCCCTCCCACATCAGCTTGGTGGAGCCCTTGCCGCCGGAGTGGCCGAGCTGGAGGCCGATCTTCGCGGGGGTGTTGGTGTGGACGAAGTCGGTGACCCGCCGCCAGGCGGCCTGCTGCTCGTCGTCCCAAAGGCCGGCACACCCCGGCGTGATCCGTCCCTCGGGCGAGACGCAGACCATCTCGGTCATCACCAGCCCGGCTCCGCCGAGGGCCTTGCCGCCCAGGTGCACCAGGTGGAAGTCGGAGGTCAGCCCGTCGACGGCGACGTACATGTCCATCGGCGACACGACGACCCGGTTGGCCAGCTCGAGCGACCCGATCCGGACCGGCTGGAACATCGGCGGGCGGACGTCGGCGGCCGCCCACGTGGGCGGCGTACCACTCGTCGCAGCGAGCCACGAACTCCGGATCCCTCAGCCGCAGGTTGTCGTAGGTGACGCGTCGGCTGCGGGTCATGATGTTGAACCCGAACTGGATCGGCTCCTGGTGGACGTACTGGCCGAGGTTCTCGAACCACTCGAGGCTGGCCTGGGCTGCGCGTTGCGTGGAGAGGACGACGGCCTTCCGTTCGGTCTCGTAGGTCTCCAGCGCCGCGGAGATCGTTGTCCTCCTCGTGCAGGCAGGCCGCGAGGGCGAGGGCATCCTCCATCGCAAGCTTGGTGCCGGACCCGATCGAGAAGTGAGCACTGTGGGCGGCGTCGCCCAGGATCACGGTGTTGTCGTGGACCCAGCTCTCGTTGCGCACCGTGGTGAAGCTGATCCAGCGGGAGTTGTTGGCCATCACCTCGTGGCCCTCCAGCACGTCGGCGAAGAGCTCGCGGATCCGGTCGATCGACTTCTGGTCCGACTCCCCCGGTGACCAGGTGCGGTCGTCGTACTCGCCGAAACCTGCCTTCTCCCACACGGCGGAGGTCATCTCGACGATGAACGTGCTCCCTCGTGCGTCGTAGGGGTAGCCGTGGATCTGCATCACGCCGTACGGGGTCTGCGCGACGTAGAACTTGAAGGCGTCGAAGACCTTGTCGGTGCCGAGCCAGATGTACTTGCAGTCGCGGGCCTCGAGGGTCGGCCGGAAGGTCTCGGCATACCTCGCCCGGATCCCGGAGCCGAGGCCGTCGCTAGCGACGACGAGGTCGTGCGTGCGGGCCAGCTCGTCGACGTCGGGGGCGTCCGTGCGGAAGTGCATCGTGACGCCGAGCTCGCGGCAGCGGTCCTGCAGGATCTCCAGCAGCCGCCGCCGCGACATCGCCGCGAAGCCGTGGCCGCCGCTGGTGACCACCTCGCCCTTGAAGTGGACGTCGATGTCGTCCCAGACCGCGAACTCCTGCTGCATCCGCGAGAACACGACCGGGTCGGCGTGCTCGATGCCTCCGAGCGTCTCGTCGCTGAACACCACGCCGAACCCGAACGTGTCGTCGGGGGCGTTGCGCTCCCAGACGGTGACCTCGTGGGACTGCCCGGTCCGCTGCGCGAGCTGCTGGACGAGGGCGCTGAAGTAGAGCCCTCCGGGGCCGCCTCCGACCACCGCGATCCGCATGCGGTCAACATATTGCGTTCTTGACGGAAGTTGTCAAGGCGCAATAGCGTCGCGCGCATGGGCGTCGGGCTGACGGCAGCGCAGGAGGAGTACGTCGCCCGGATCCGCACCGTGGCCTCCGACCACCTGCTGGCGATCCCACCCGTCCACGGCGCCGTCAACCGGCCGCTCGTCGCGGCGCTCGGGCGAGCACGGCCTGCTGCGCGGACTCTTCGGCGGCTCGCCCGACGAGCCGCCTCGCGACGCCGCCGCCCTCCAGCTCTGCCTCCTCCGGGAGACCCTGGCCACCGTCTCCACCGAGGCCGAGACCGCACTCGCGTTGCAGGGTCTGGGCAGCTACCCGATCCTCCAGTCCGGCTCGCCCGCCACGGTCGAGCGCTGGCTGCCCGAGCGTGGTCGCCGGCAGCGTCGTCGCGGGCTTCGCGCTGTCCGAGCCCGACGCCGGCTCCGACGCCGCGGCCCTCTCCCTGCGGGCGACTCCCGACGGCGACGGGTGGCGGCTGCACGGCGAGAAGGCCTGGATCTCCAACGCCCCGGACGCCGACGTCTACTCGGTCTTCGCCCGCACCACCGACGGGCGCCGGTGCCCGCGGCGTCACGGCGTTCGTCGTGCCCGGCGACGCCGAGGGCCTGGGCGGGCGAGCGGCTCGACCTGCTGGCCCCCCACGCGATCGGAACCCTGGTCTTCGACGGCGTCCGGGTCACCGCCGACGACGTGCTCGGGGAGGTCGACCACGGCTTCGCGGTGGCGATGCGCACGCTCGACCTGTTCCGGCCGAGCGTCGGCGCGTTCGCCGTCGGCATGGCCCAGGCCGCCCTCGACGCGGCGCTGGACTGGGCGCTGACCCGCGAGGTCTACGGCGACCTGCTGATCCGGCAGCAGTCCGTCGAGCACACCCTGGCCGAGATGGCGACCCGCACCGAGGCGGCCCGGCTGCTCGTGCGGTCGGCCGCGACGACGTACGACGCGGGCGCCCCGGCCGCGGAGGTCACGCAGAGCGCCGCCATGGCCAAGCTGTTCGCCACCGAGAACGCCCAGTGGGTGGTCGACCAGGCGGTGCAGCTGCACGGCGCCCGCGGACTGCAGCAGGGCCACCTGCTCGAGCGGCTCTATCGTGAGGTGCGCGCCCCCCGGATCTACGAGGGCGCGTCCGAGGTGCAGCGCACCATCATCGGCCGCGGGCTGGTGCGTGCGCGGCAGAGCCGTCAGGGAGGCCAGTCGTGAGCAGTCGCTATCGAGGCAGCGTCCCGATCACCGACGACTGGAAGCACTTCCGGTTCTCGGTCGAGGACCGCGTGGCCACAGTGACGCTGGACCGGCCCGAGAAGATGAACCCGCTGACCTTCGAGTCGTACGCCGACCTGCGCGACCTGCTGCACGAGCTGCCGCACCGCGGCGACACCGACGTCCTGGTGATCCGCGGCGAGGGCAAGGGGTTCTGCGGCGGCGGCGACGTCAACGAGATCATCGGCGAGCTGATCAAGATGGATCCGCGCGACCTGATCGGCTTCACCCGGATGACCGGCGACGTGATCAAGGCGATGCGCGAGTGCCCGATCCCGATCGTGGCCGGGATCCAGGGCATCGCCGCCGGCGCCGGGATCGGTGATCGCGATCGCGAGCGACTTCCGGGTGTGCTCGACCTCGGCCCGGTTCGCGTTCCTGTTCACGAAGGTGGGGCTGTCCGGCGGCGACATGGGGGCGGCATACCTCCTCCCGCGGCTGGTCGGCGCCGGCCGCGCCACCGAGCTGCTGATGCTCGGCGACACGATCGACGCGGACACCGCCGACCGGTACGGCCTGGTCTCGCAGCTGGTCGACGACGCCTCGCTCGACGACGCGGTGTCCACGCTCGCCAGACGGCTCGCCGACGGGCCGACGCTGGCCTACGCTCAGACGAAGTCACTGATCACCCGCGAGCTGGACATGCCGATCGGGGCGGCGATGGAGCTGGACGCGATGACCCAGGCGCTGCTGATGACCACCTCGGACCACGCCGAGTTCCACGCGGCGTTCAACGAGAAGCGGCCGCCGGAATGGACCGGCAGATGAGTTCACCCCGATGAGCCCCGAGACCGCCCGCGTCGCACTGGTCACCGGTGCCTCCCAGGGCATCGGCGCCGCCTGCGCCGCCGCGCTGTCGGCCGCCGGCTACCAGGTGGCGCTGGTCGCCCGCAACGCCAAGGCGCTGGAGGACGTGGCGGCGAGTCTCCCCGGCGAGTCCCTGGTGCTGCCGACCGACGTGCTCGACCCCGCAGCACTCGAGGCGGCCTTCGCGACCGTCGAGTCGACGTGGGGACCGGTCGAGGTGCTGGTGGTCAACGCCGGCGCCGCGATGTCGGCACCGCTGGTGAAGACGTCGGACGAGGACTGGCAGCGGATGCTCGACCTCAACCTGACCGCGCCGTTCCGTTGCCTGCGCCGGGCGCTGCCCGGGATGACCTCAGGCGGGTGGGGACGGGTGGTCGTCATCGCCTCGGTCGCCGGCAAGCACGGGCAGCGCCCGCATTGCGGCGTACACCGCCAGCAAGCACGGCGTGCTCGGCCTGGTCCGCACCGCCGCTGCCGAGGTGGCGCGCACCGGCGTCACGGTGAACGCCGTCTGCCCGGGCTACGTCGACACCCCGATGACCGACGAGTCGGTCGCCAACATCTCCGCCGGCACCGGCCGAACTCCCGAGGAGGCGCGGGAGATCCTCGCCGGGATGCAGCCGATCGGGCGGCTGGTCACGCCGTCGGAGGTCGCCTCCGCGGTGATGCTGTGCGTCGAGAACGGCGCCGTCAACGGCCAGGGCCTCAACGTCGACGGCGGTGCGGTGCAGTCGTGAAAGTCACCCCAACTGAAGCGGGTCAACCCGCCCTCGCTAGCGGCGCCCTCCGGCTTCTCCCACGCCGTCGTCGCCACCGGCACGACGGTGTTCCTGGCCGGTCAGACCGGGATGGACGCCTCCGGCGCCATCGTCCCCGGGGGCGTGGTCGCGCAGTTCGAGCAGGCGCTGGCGAACCTTCTGGAAGCGCTGGCCGCCGGTGGCGGCTCCCCCGCCGACCTGCGTCGCTGACGATCTACATCGTCGACATGGACGACTACCGCGCCCACGCCCGCGAGATCGGCGCCGTCTGGAAGCGGCTGGTCGGCACCGACTACCCGGCGATGGCGGGCATCGGGGTCTCCCGACTCTGGGACGCGGACGCGGTGGTCGAGGTGCAGGGGTTCGCGGTCCTGACGCGACCCGGTCGCTGATCGTCCGCAATCGCGCGTAGCGTGCCGGCATGGCCATCGCACGATTCCCCAGCTTCGTCATCGACTGTCCCGAACCCGCCGCGCTCGCCACGTTCTACGGCGCAATGCTCGACTGGACGGTCGACATCTCCCCGGACTGGGCCGAGATCCGCGCAGACAACGGCCAGTGCATCTGCTTCCAGCCGGTCGAGGGCTACACGCCGCCTCGGTGGCCCGGCCAGGAGGTGCCCCAACAGATGCACCTCGACGTGATGGTCGAGGACCTCGACGTCGGCGAGAGGGCCGTGCTCGAGCTGGGCGCGACGAAGCACGACCACCAGCCCGGCACGACGTTCCGGGTGTTCCTCGACCCCGCTGGTCACCCGTTCTGCCTCTGCATCGACTGAGTCGGGTCAGCCGAAGTCCAACCCGCCGAGGTCGGCCGACGGCTGCTGATCGGGCAGGCGCAGCATCCGGAAGGAGTTGGCGATTCCCAGCAGGCCGGCGAGCAGCGGCACCAGCAGGGCAATCTGAAGCGAGAGGTTGCGGGCGTCGTCGTTGATGACCACGACCTCCGCCTCCACCGCTGCGGGCTGCCCGGTGATCTGCTCTTCGAGCTGGGTTTTGCTCATCACCTCGGCGTCATGCTCGAGGGCAGCTGCGATCTGCTGTTGCTGGGCCGGTGGGATGACCTCGCTGCTCTCGGCCATCTGGGCGAAGCTGGCCGACAGGGAGGCGAGCATGATGCCGCCGGCCATGGCGAGACCGAAGGAGAGTCCGAAGGACCCGGCGGCCGAGTTCACCCCGGCCGCTTCACTGACCCGCTCCGGCTCGACGGGGGCGAGCGTGTAGTTGTTGAGCTGGGACACCAGCAGGCCCAGGCCACAACCCGTGATCGCGAGCGGGACGACGAGGGACCAGCCGCTGCTCACCCGCGGGACGAACGGGATGATGATCGCGATCCCGAGGCTGGTCAGCACGAAGCCGGTGCGGATGATCGAGGCGGGACGTCGGTTTCCCGCCCTCTTGCCCGCCACGACGGCCGCCGCGAACATGGTCAACGACAGGGGTGCCAGGGAGAGTCCGGCTTCCAGTGCGTCGTACTCGAGCGTCATCTGGAAGAACAGGGGCAGGGCGATCATGGCACCGCCCAGCGCGACCTGCTGCAGCAGCTGGCCCGAGACGCCGGCCGTGAAGTTCGGGTGCCGGAACAGGCCAGGGTCGAGCAGGGTCACCTTCTGCTCGCGACTGCGCCTGATGAGCCACCGTGACAGCAGCACGAGCGCCACGGCCCCGACCACCATCAGCGCCCCTACGTACTCGCCGCCCTCCTGCCAGACGAGAATCCCGAGCACCACGCCGCCCATACCGATGACGGACAGGACGGCGCCGACCACGTCCACCTGACGCGAGCCGGTGTAGGGGACATCGCGGACCAGGCCGATCTGGCTCAGGACGACACCGATGATGGCAACCTCCAACCCGAATCCGACCCGCCACGACAGGTACGTCGTGACGAACCCGCCCAGCAGGGGACCGATCGCGGCGGCGATGGCGGCAGCGGCGCCGACCAGCGCGTACGCCTGTTTCTGGGCAGCGCCCGCAAAATTGCCGTGGATCAGTGACTGCATGGCCGGCAGGAGCAAGGAAGCCCCGAGGCCGCCGATGATCGCCCAGAAGACGACGATCGCAGTGAGGCTCTGCGCGAGCATCATGGCCAACGCCCCGATTGCATAGGCCAGCAGCCCCAGGACGTACGCCCGCTTCCGGCCAATCAGGTCGCCGACCTTGCTGTTGATCAGGATGAACGCCGCCGAGACCAGTGCTTCGAGAGCGATGGCGGACTGCACGCCGCTGGCCGTCGTGTCCAGGTCGTTGATGACCGCGGAGATCGACACGTTCATCAAGGACGTGTCGACGACGAGGACGAACATGGCCGCCGCCAGCAGGATCATCAGTCGCCGGCTTCCGGAAGCAACAGATCCTGGCCCCTTGTCCGGTGCCGTGCTCATGTCGGCCGCGGGCTCACTTCGCGGGATGCGCCATGGTGTCGACGGCAACCGTCACCGCGAGCACGAGAGCCCGGTTCTCATCCGGGGCGATCTCGACGCCGTAGGTGTCACGGACCCGGAACCACTTCTTGGAGACCTCGGCGATCTTGCGGCCGTCGGCTTCGATCTCGTACTCGTGGTCGACGATGTTGCCCTGCACCTTCCACTCGACATCGCCCGCCAGGTCCACCTTCCACCGCTCCCGCAACGGCGAGACGAGCGCCTTGTGCACCAGGGCGAGGCGTTCGCCGTCCGGGTCTTCGATGGCCATGGAGTCACGAATGTGGAGGACCCTGGTCTGGATCCGACAGATCTTGTTGCCGTCCGAGTCCTCGAGGTCGAGCGTGTTGCGCAGCCGCATTGCCTTGCCGTCGACGCGGAAGACACGGTCGCCGGAATCGTTCTCGACCCAGTAGTCGTCACCGATGGAGATCAGCTTCTGCCGCATCTGGTACCGCGTGGCGGTGCCGCGGCGTCCGAAGGCCTCACGTTCGTCACGGCGCTTCTCGCGTCTGTCTCGCAAGCCCATCCGTACTCCTGTTCGTCGGGTCAGGGGCCGCCGTCCAGCATGGCTCCCGCCTGGGACGGGCACGAGCATCACCCAGAGCACCGGGGGACGCCTCCTCCCTTCCGGGTGAGGGGGTGCCGCCGGGTGGAGCGACGGCCGACCACGGACAATGTCGGTTCCTACCCCCGTCGCGTCCTCCGGCGATTAGGGTCCTGCCCCATGTCAGCGGTCCCGATCACCGCGGCGCTCGTCGTCGCCCTGGTGTGCGTCCCGTCGATCGCCGCCATGACCGCGATGGGTTTGGCCGGGGGTGACGGCGAACCACAGAGCACCCTGCTCGGCGTGCTGGGCGCGGTCGTCGGCTACGGCGCGATCTACAACGCGATTACCTGTTTCACCGCCTTCTTCGGCGGCGAGCCTGCCTGGCGGTGGTGGCTGATGCTGCTTCCACCAACCGCGGGTCTGCTGGGTCTCCTCATCTACCGAGATGAGCCGGAGGACACCACCGGCTCGGACCGCCTGCTCGGTGTCGCCATGCAGCTGGCGCTGGGCATCCCTGCGGCACTCCTGCTCGCGAGCGACGCGGTCACCCTCTGACGCGATCGACTCCCTCAGCCACGCAGCGCCTCCTCGACGTGCCGCATGTCCACACCGAGCCCATACGCGAGCGCGACGGCGAAGCCGGCCCAGCGAGACGGGGCGACGGCGAACCGCGCGACAGTGCCGCCGCCGTCGAGCAGTGTGATGGGGCCCCGCTTGCGTTCCTGGATCACGACGCAGCCGCCGGCGGCGGCATGCTCGGCAACCTCGGGGCCGTCGGCGTCGGTCGCGACGAGGCAGATCCGCGCGACGTGGGCGGCGGTGGCCAGCGCCAGGCAGGCCGGGTCGTCGGCGTTGAGGACGGCGAGACGGGTCGCAGCGCCGGGGACGAGCTCGAGCGCGCGGGCGGCCCCGCTGTAGGTCGGGACGTTGAGCACCGCCCCGACCTCGCAGGTGTCCAGGCCGAGGCCGCGATGACGGATCCGGCCCGCCGAGGCCTCGAGCACGGCCGCGTCGACCGTCGGGTCGAGCAGCACCGTCCGGAGGGCCGTCGGCGGGCTCAGCGGCCCGTGGCGCACCGTCTGGCCGTTGAGCAGAACGCCGTCGGCGTCGGCGAGCCCCACGCTGTACCCGGCGGCCCGGAGCATCTGGGCGAGCAAGCGCGAGGTCGCGTGCTTCCCGGCCTCGCCACTGATCACCGCGATCGGGATCCGCGCTCGCGCGCCGGGCGGGAAGAGCATGTCGAGGATGGGCCCGACGACGTCTCGTGGCGTGCCCTCGGCGGGGAACAGGTGCAGGCGCAGGTCGGGCTTGTCGTTGATCTCGCAGATCGCGCCGCCGGTGTCGAGGTACGAGCGGCTGATGTCGGTGGTCAGGAAGTCCACGCCGGCGATGTCGAGGCCGACGGCGAGGGCGGCCCGCACGGCCATCGTTCGGTTGTCCGGATGTACCGCGTCGGTGAGGTCCACGGGCATCCCGCCCAGGGAGACGTTCGCGACGTCGCTGAGGTCGACGACCTGGCCGGAGGCCGGCACGCTGCGGCGATCGAACCCGCGCCGGGCGAGCATCCTCTCGGCTCGCTCGTCGAGCGCGAGGAAGGTCAGCGCCCGGCTGTGCCCGGGGCCCCGGCGGGGGTCGCGGTTCGCCACCTCGACGAGCGCCTCGATCGAGCTGACGCCGTCGCCGACGACCTGAGCCGGGACCCGCTTGACCACCCCGATGAGCTCACCGTTGATGACGAGCATGCGGTGGTCGGCGCCCGGAATGTAGTTCTGGACGAGCGGGGTCCCTCGGGGTGCGGCGAGGTCGAACGCCGCGCGCACCTCGGTCGCGGTGTCGAGCCCGACCGTCACCGCTTCGCCCATGCTGCCGAAGTTCGGCTTGACCACCACGGGGTAGCCGATCCGGTCGGCCGCCGCCACGGCCTTCTCCGGCGTATCGGCCCACTCCTGCCTCGCCAGCGGCAGGCCGAGCGTCGAGAGGAGGCGGTGCGAGTACTGCTTGTTCGTGGCGATCTTGCTGCCGAGGTGGCTGGTGTGGCTGGTGTGGGATCCCCACAGGCGCTGCTGGAAGCGGCCCTGGCCGAGCTGCAGCAGGCGGCCGCGGATCCTGACGACCGGGATGCCACGATCTCGCGCTCCGCGCACCATCGCGGCGTCGGTGGACGACAACTGCCGGTGGTCGGCGTCCTCCAGGAACCCTGCTACATCGGCAGCCAGATCTGCAGGTTCGCCCGCAAGCAGAGAGTTCACCAGGCGCACCGACAGCTCGCCCGCGCCGACGCCGACGGGCGGGTCGTCGTAGGCGTACACCGCTCCTGAGTCGGGGTTCCCGACCGCCGTGCTGGGGAGGTCGGCGCCGCCCCGGACCTGCAGCTCAATCGCAACGCGGGCGACGACCTCGGTCAGCGGCACGTCATCTCCGCTGCACAGGCGGCCGGCGAACCCGTCGTCCTCGCCCAGGATGGGGAGGTGCTCGAGCAGCCCCCCGGCGAGAGCCCGTCTGCCAGCGGGAGTCGAACGCCCGGCTGTCTCGAGCGTCAGCCGGATGACGGGGACAGGCGCATACACGTTGAGCCCCCGGAGCACGCGTACGTCGGCGATGCGGACGCTCTCGGACCCGTCGCTCACCTCTGTGCCCACCCCGAGGCCGACCATGGACTCAGTGTGGCACCGCACGGATCTCCGGGCGACGACTCCAACCGCCTGACAACTTCCGCGAGCGCGCTGAGAGGCGGGTGGCGGGCTCGATCTCTAGGTCAGTTCTGGTCGACAATCAGCCATTGGCCGTGGACGAACCGGAGGTGCCATGGGTCGTCGCCGGAGAGGAACGTCGCGGTTCTTCCCTTGACGGCAACCTTGCTGATCTTGTCCTTGTACCCCTCCGGGTCGTACTCGAAGACGAACTGCCACATCTCGCGGCAGGTGGAGACGTCGAGGCCGCTGGCGGCGGCTTCCTCGACCATGGCGGCGGCATAATCCGGCTGCATCATTCTGCACAACTGACGGGCGTTCCCGGTGCGGTAGGCGTTGCTGGCGCGGGCGTAGAAGGCTTTCACCGACTTCACGGTGGGCTTCGCCTTCGCGCGCTGGTTCGGCTTTCCAGCCGGTGTGACGTCCGCGTCGGCGCCTCCGAGCAGGGTGTTGCCGCAGGCGGTGGTTCCAAGGCACAGCCCAGCGGCAATGACCGCTACGGCCAGGGTCCGTCGGAGCCGACGTTGCTGACGGCGGACCGGAAGTTGATGATCGACGTTCATGCGGGACTCCGAGAGCGATGCGGGCAGTGCGGGGCAGGTTAGGCGGTTCTCCGGGTTCGCGTGGGTGAACCGACCAGCCCCGGAGTGCATCTGCCAGCCATTGATCGCTGCTCAGTGCCCGGTGGTGTGGACGACCCACACGTTCGGCTCGACGTAGACCGCGACGCCATTGTCGAGGTCGCAATGCACCGGGGAGAGTGCGTGGGGCACGACAACCGGGCCGTTCTCGTCGAACGGCAGCCCGGTCCACTCGCGCCACTCCTCGAGCGTGCCGGGGATGACCATCGAGCGTGGGGCCACCTTCTCGATGCGGCCGCCCGCCCGGACGTGCACCCGGAGCCATGGGTCCACCGGCAGACCGTCCTCGCGAACCCGGAACGCGTGCGCGGACATCGGCTCGTGCACGTCGGCCTTCCCGTTGGGACGCACCGGCGCGACCAGCTCGGTGAAGCCACGCTGCGAGGCGTTGTCGCGCATCGCCTCGAGCATCTGACGCGAGACTCCCGTGCCCTGGCGGTCGGGGCGGACGGCGATCTCGACCGCCGAGATGGCGTCGGGCTCCTGGCCGTGCAGGCTGGCCAGCAGCCCGTTGCGGATCACGAAGTCCCATCCGTTGTCGGGCAAGGGGGCGCCGCCGAGCACGAACGGGACGGAGTACGCGCATGCCACGACCTCGCCCGCATCGTCCTGGGCGACGAGGACGAACTCGGGGAACCGCGTCTCGACGTTGCCGTAGAACAGACCGCCGATCGGATCGTGGCGCATGAACTCCGGCCACGAGTTCGGCATGTCCCACATCGCCGGGACGAGGTCGGGCCGGTCGGCGAGGACCGAGATCGTGAGTGGCACACACACATCGTGCCCGGTGCGGGCGCCGGCCACCGCTACGTGTCGTACCCGAGGCCGTCCCACGGCTCGTAGTACGCGATGAAGTTGCCCGGCTCGATGTTGATGTAGTAGCTGCCGTCCTCGTACTGGCCAACCTTCCAACCGAAGGTGACACCGTCGACCTGCTCCGTGAAGGGCTCGACCTCGATCGGCTCGAGCACGTAATCGCCCAACTCGGCCAATCGCGCCTGGACGAGGGCATCAGCACCGGCCGGCGCGGCCTGGCCGGGGGGAAGCCCCTTCGGTCGAGACAGGTCGTCTACCCGCACCTCGTCGAAGCTGCCGTCGGCGTTCCACAGGAACAGTCCGACGTGGGCCGCCCCCGTGGGGCTGAAGAGCTCTTCGCTGAGAAAGAACTTGCGACCGTCCTCGGCGCTACCGGCGTAGGGGACGTGGTAGTCGTCGGGAGCGATGGTGAATCTTTCGGGTGCTCGATCCACGACGACGACTCCTGCCGGGTCCCGGTGCGGCGCCGGGGGCGCCCCAGCTGTGTCGCGAGACGGTGTCGCACACCCGGCCAGCACGGCGACAAGCGCGAGCGCGAGCGTGCGCCGCGGACCGGGTCGCAGCGGCAGGTGATACGGACCTGCCTTCGCTCGATGCACAACCCTCGACCGACTCACAGCGGACACGCCATGGCCCACGCGGCTTCCGGTGGAGCCGTTCACGATGTCGCTGAGGAGATCTTCCGGAACCGCAGCCGGCCGGGCAACGACCTAGACCGGTCCGGGCGAGGGGAACACACTGGACTGCATGACGGTCACGTCTGCCAACGGCGGCCACTCGAGCGGTCAGTTCCCGCCCATCGGGGACTACGGCTTCCTGTCCGACTGTGAGACGACGGCGCTGGTGGCTCCGGACGGTGGGGTCGAGTGGCTCTGCCTACCCAGGATGGACTCGCCCAGCGCGTTCGGAGCGATCCTCGACCGAGATGCCGGGACCTTCCGCGTCGGCCCGACCGGCGTACGCGTTCCGTCGTCCCGGCGCTACATCCCGGGCACCCTCGTCCTGGAGACGAGCTGGTGGACGCCCGGTGGCTGGCTGGTCGTCACCGACGCGTTGCTGATCGGCCCGTGGCACCACGGCGACCACCGCTCGGAGACCCACCGAAGACCGCCCACCGACTACGACGCCGACCACGTCCTGCTGCGGCTCGTCAAGTGCGTGAGCGGGCAGGTGCAGGTCCGCATGGACTGCACCCCGGTCTTCGACTACGGAGTGACCCGGGCGACGTGGGAGTACGGCGACTCCGACTACCACGAGGCGATCGCGGCGGGAGGCCCGGACGGTCCGCAGCTCCGCCTGACGACGGACCTCAACGTGGGGTTCGAGGGCCCACTGGCGACCTCGCGGACGCTCCTGAAGCAGGGCGAGAGTCGGTTCGTCGCCCTGTCATGGAGCGAGCACCCACCACCTCGCACCATCGAGGAGGCGCGCCAACGGCTCACCTGGACGTGCCACCACTGGCAGCACTGGCTGGACCGGGGCCGGTTCCCCGACCACCCGTGGCGAAGCCTGCTGCAGCGCAGCGCCCTGACGCTGAAGGGGCTGACCTTCGCCCCGAGCGGGGCGGTCGCGGCCGCGGCCACGACGTCGCTGCCCGAGACCCCCGGCGGCGTGCGCAACTGGGACTACCGCTACACGTGGATGCGCGACACCGCCGGAACCCTCGCCGCGCTGTACACGCTCGGCTTCGACTGGGAGGCCAACGACTTCTTCCAGTTCGTGGTCGACGTCGTCACGGCCGAGAGCGGCTCCCTCCAGCTGATGTACGGCGTCGACGGCGAACGGGTCCTCGAGGAGCGGACGCTCGACCACCTGTCCGGGTACGACGGCGCGAGACCGGTGCGCGTCGGAAACGCTGCCTACTCGCAGAGGCAGCACGACGTCTGGGGCGCGGTCGTCGGCGCCATCGACCTCTACACGTCGTACCAACGCCTCGACGACAGGACCTGGGCGATGGTCAAGACCCTCGTCGAGGAGGCTCTCGACCACTGGAGCGAGCCCGACCAGGGGATCTGGGAGGTCCGCTCGGGCCCTCAGCACTTCACCTCTTCCAAGGTGATGTGCTGGTACGCCGCGAGCGCCGGCGCCCGGCTCGCTGCGGGCAGGGGCGAGACCAAGCTGGCCGAAGAGTGGAGGACCGCGGCCGAGGAGATCCGGACGGACGTGCTGGACCACGCCGTCGACGAACGAGGCGTCCTCACCCAGCACTACGACACGAAGGCACTGGACGCATCGGTGCTGCTCGTGCCGCTGCTCGGATTCCTGCCCTGGGACGACGAGCGGGTCCGCAACACCGTCCTCGCCGTCGCGGACGAGCTCACCGAGGGCGACCTCGTCCTTCGCTATCGGGTCGACGCGACCGAGGACGGCCTCACCGGCGAGGAGGGCACGTTCACGATGTGCTCCTTCTGGCTGGTCTCCGCGTACGTCGCCATCGGCGAGCTCGACCGCGCACGACGCTTGTGCGAGAAGCTGCTGTCGTACGCCACCCAGCTGCAGCTGTACGCCGAGGAGATCGACCCGCACAGTGGCCGGCACCTGGGGAACTTTCCCCAGGCTTTCACGCACCTCGCGCTGGTGCATGCGGTGACCGCGGTGATCAAGGCCGAACGCGACGAGGCGCGGGCCGACCGTCAGCGGTGACGGCCCACGGGCGCGGACGAACGCCTGGGGTACCCAGAGTTCCCGGCTGCATCGGGACTCGCGTCCCTAGTGGGATCGGATGCGCCGCGCCGATGATCGAGGGGTGCGACTTACCTCTCGATTCGTGAAACCAGGCCGGACGTCACTATCTACTCTCAGGTGGCCGGCACTCGACCGTGCCGCGCGCAAGGCTTCTCGGCGCGCGGCCGGCCCCGTGGGCGTCCTGCTGCTGGCATGCACGCTGTGCGTCGCGTGCGAGGACACACGGGAGGCCTCTGGCTTCGACCCGGTCCAAAGCGGTATCCACGCCCCGTCGGGAGCGCCCACCACACACAGTCCCACCGCCTCTGGCCCTGAGTTCCCACGGAGGCTCCGCCCCCCGCGAGCACCTGACGTGATCGCCCCCGATCAGCTGCCGCTGGGCCCTCCGCCACGGGTGCAGTACGCCGCCTGGCTCGAGGGCCCGGATGGACCATGGCCCACGCAGGTGGTCGTGATGCCGAACGGCCGGATCGCCGCCACCCTGCAGGTGGACCGTCAGGGCAACGAGGGGTACCGCCACCTGTCCTTTGCCCCCTATGCGGGCGGGTGGCTCACCATGTTCGACTCCTTCGGCGCCGTGGCGATGTTGCTGGGGCTGGATGGTGCGATGCGCAACAGCATCGGCACCGGTCCGGGCCACGTGTTCACTCGCCCCGGCCGGTCGGAGATCGTCTTCGAGTTCATCCCGTCAGATCGCCTCGGGTTCGGCAGGGAGGTCGCGACCCTCGGCCCCGACGGACTGCGAAGACTTGGTCGTGCCCGGTCGACCGCCGGCTTCCTCGGCGCACACGAGGTCGTGGTCACCACCCGAGACGGTGTCTACCGGATCGACATGCGGAACCGGTCCCGGACCCTGGTGCCGGGCCTCTCTGCGTCGACGATGACCTCCTCCCGCGCGGGACGACTCATCGGTGTCTCCGAGGGCGCGCACGGGGTGTACGACGCGAGAACCGGCGCCCCCGTCCTGGGGTCGCCAAGCTACCGCCTCCTGGCCTTCAGCCCCTCCGGTGAACTGGTCGTCGGGTACCGCCGTACACCTGACCATGCAAGCGAGCTGGTGTTGGCGGACGTGGAGAGCGGGAAGATTCTCCGGTCCTTTCGCTGGCGTTCGCACGGCCGTCCAGAGCAGATCGTGTGGGAAGACGACCGGGCAGTGTTGGTCGACTTCGTCCGATTCCGGCTCGACGGCTCGATCGAAGCGGCCCGGCTGCTCCAGCCATCTGGTCTCCACCTGCTGCCACCGCCGATCTCCTGACGGCAGCACCGGTCTCGAGCGGCCCCTGACGAAAACCGGGGCAGCTCCGTCGGTGGGCAAGCTCGAGCGGATCGCGGCATGAGTAGCCCTGTGTCAAGCCGCGTGCTGCGAGGAGGCGTTGTAGGGCGTGGTGTTTGGCGGGGTCGTAGGGCGACGCCGTCTTGCCAGCAGCGCCAGATGATGTGGAGCCAGGCGCGGGCGAGGATGCGGACGGCGTGGGGGTGGTCGTGGCCTCGCGCGCGGGCCTTGGCGTAGAGGTCGGCGGCCCAGGGGTTGGCGTGGTGGGAGTCGCCGGCGAAGTCGATGACGGCGCCGCGGAGTTGTTTGTCGACCGCCCAGCGGAAGGTGACGACCTTGACCTTGCCGGACTGTTTGGTTGACGGTGCGGCGCCGGCCAGGCAGACCAGAGCCTCGGGGGTGGGGAAGCGGCCGCGGGCGTCGCCGATCTCGGCCAGGAGCCGGGCGGCGCGGACGGTGCCGGACCGTGGGCAGCGAGGTGAAGATCGCGGCGTCGGGATGGGGGGCGAGCTGGTCGGCGATCTGGTGCTCGAGGGCCTTGATCTGGGTGCGCAGGCTGGTCAGCGCGGCCACGAGCGCCAGGGTGATCTCGGCGCGGGCAGCGGCTTGGGGTCCGGTGGTGCCGCGCGGTGCGTCGTGCAGGTGGTCCCAGAGCCGGTCGAGGTTGGCCAGGTGGTTGTAGCCGATCGAGCGCAGCCAGTTGCCCAGCCTGACCCGGGATAGCCAGTCGGCCTTGTCCTGGCTGGGGAACCGGGTCAGGAACCGCAGCGTGATCGCTGGAGTCGATGTCGCGGAACAGCCCGATCGCCCCGGGCAGTGTGGTCTGCAGGTGGGCGCGGAGCTGGTTGGCCATCGCCACCCGGGCGTGCACGAGGTCCTGGCGGGCCCGCACCGTCATCCGCAGGGTGATCGTCGGCTCGCTGTCGCGGGTCAGCGGTCGCAGCCGGGCTCGGTCGGTGCGCAGCACATCGGCCAGCACGTAGGCGTCGAACCGGTCGTCCTTGTTGCCGGCCGACCCGTACCGGCCACGCAGGTTCTTGAGCTGGTTCGGGGTCGATCACGACCACCGCCGAGCTCGGCCTCGAGCAGCGCGTCGACCACCGGCCCGTCGGGGCGCTCGATCGCGACCTCCGCCACGCCGGCGCGCCGCAGCCGGCGCGACCAAGCTGCCGCAGCCCCGGCGCGGTGTGGGCGACGGTGAACCGCTCAACCGACCGGCCATGCGGCGTCGACGATGGCGACGGCATGCTCGCTGCTGGCCCAGTCGATGCCCGCGGTCGGGAGCAGGCGCTACGACGCGTCTGCGGATCCTGTGTCGATCAATCATGGTGTGTGCTCCCTTGCTGTTGCCGCAGCAGGGTGGGCACCCCCGACGGTTCGGGACACGACTGCCGGTCGCTCACTGATCGGCGCTCTGGTGGCGCACAGCCCTGTCGCCAGTCGGCGTGTCCTGGGCCGTTGGGCCTCGCAGAACTCATGCGGGACCTCACAGGTCTTGCGGACGCGGCGATGACCCAACGGGAACCAGGGATGCGCCGGTGAACTCCTCGTCACCGACACCCATCACCGTGCCGGATCACCTCACCGACCAGACAGACCTTCGCGCAGTGAGCGGTCGGATTCCACTAACGGCCGCGAGATCCCTGGGTGGTCCGAGCTCTCGCCGATCCGAGGTCTGGTATTTCAGCGCCTGGTCTCGTACCTGGTCAGGAGCACGCCGTCGGGAAACGTCCGGGTCTCTACCAGGTTCAGGTTCACCCAGTCGTCCAGGGCCGTGAAGAACGGCGTGCCGCCGCCCACCAGGACTGGGTAGGTGACGATCAGGTACTCGTCGATCAGCCCGGCCCGCATGGCAGCCGCGGCGAGGGTGGCGCCCGCGATCTCCATCGGGCCACCGTCCTCGGCCTTGAGCCGGGTGATCTCGGCGACCGCGTCACCGGTCACGAGGCGGGCGTTCCCGTCGACCTTGTCGATCGTCGAGGAGAACACGACCTTCGGGGTGTCCCGCCAGTTGCGCGCGAAGTCGATCTCGGCGGGTGTGGCACCAGGCTGCTGGTCGGCGGTCGGCCAGTGGGAGCTCATCGTTTCCCACAGCTTGCGCCCGTACAGGGACATGCTGACCATTCGCATCTGCTCGCACCAGAAGAGGAACACCTCCTCCACCGATCCGCCCCAGCCGATGTCGTCGCCGGGGGCGGCGATGTAGCCGTCCAGGGTCACGTTCATGCCGAAGATCAGTTTCCGCATGGCGTCAGCCTCCCGCGACTCGGAATTCGGCGTACGGACCAACACGGCCCGGACGATCATCGCGCTCCGCCCGATCCTCAGTCCGGCGATCATCGGTCATGGGATGCCATCGTCCCAGCAACCTCCGAGCCACGTGGTCGATCAGCGGCATGAGAGTGCGGACTTCTCGCGACGTGCTGGCTCGGCCGCGTCAGGGCGTACGTGAGTCCACAACCGTAACAAAGGACTCTTGGGTGTCCTACCTGCCGGGTTCGCGACGATTGGCGACTTGGGGGCATCAAGCCGCCCCTCCCCCTGCACCAACCCGCCACTCATCTCGGCCGATCGTGTGACCGCACATCGGCATAACAACGCTCATCGAGCCATGGTCGGGCGAGCGCAGCCACCACGTGCTTTTCGCATGACCCCGGAGCGCACGAGGTGACCAACGACCAAGACGAGGGGCTCGACCGGCCCCAGGTGTGGCACCAATACCGAATCTCCCACCAATCAACGTGGCTTGGCTCGGTGAACGCGTCAGTGCTGAACAGATGCATGCCTTGGAGGACGCGTGGGACCTTCCGGTCGTCCATGCACGTGCCCACGGTGGAACTGACAGAGGCCGAGGCAAGCGGGAGATTGCCGGTCGTCCTTCTCGGCATCCTTCGAGACATCTACCGCAGGTGGGCCCAGGCCAACGAAGGTCCTCCCCCACCGGAGCTTCCGCAATCCGTTTGGGGGTGAGCGGTCAGCTATGCGGTAGGGATCGCGGCAGTTCCAAGCGGTCGCGTCCTCGGGGCTCGCCCGCGCCACGGCAGGGCGGGGGCGGCGTACGGTCAGTGGCTGACGCGAAGTCGGGTTGCCCATGACGCTGCTTCCGGATCGTCGACATCGGCCACCGCGAGCAACAGCGTCTGGCGCTCGTCGGCCTCGATCACCATCAGCCCTTCCATCTTGATGACGCTGCCCTCCACTGAGGGCAGTCGAACGATCTCTGCGACGGCTTCACCCTCGAGTCGTGCCAGGGCCGACGCGACAACCGGCCCATCGTCGCGTGGGTTGGGGCTGTCCTCGGCCGCCGCACTGACCAAGAGAGTTCCACCGGGCAGTGCGACGACGTCGGTGATCGCCAGGCCCACGCCGTCCACGGCGCCGAGGTCGTAGTGTCGAGCGTTGGCCACCGCAACGTCGCCCGGATCGACCTCACCGAGCGCGGCAGCTAGCGCGGTGGATAGGTCGATATCGACGCTTCCGGAGCGCAGGCCGGCTGCGGGAAGCCCTCGGTGGTACCACCGGAGCGCACCTCCGACGGAGCAGGCACCTTCCATGTTGAGGACGTCGGGGTCGACGGACAGTGCGGCGGCGACAGCGGAGTACACCTTCGTCATGTCCGCCATCACGGCCCGGGGTTCGCCGTGTTCGAGCCGGAGGAGCGACCACCGCATCCGGTCCGGGGACGACCCCGACCCCATGATCAACGCCGCAGGCGCGTCATCGACCGTCACTTCGCAGGCTGACTCGAAGTCAGGTTTCATGTGCTTGGTCCCAGACGCCTCGTCGAACACCTCGTGCCCGGCGACCGGCGGGAGGAGCCGCACGGCCGTCGCTGTCTCCTCCCGGAACCAGGCGGCATGTGTGGCGTCGTCCGACACGACAAGGAAGCCGCCTCCGAAAGGGACAACCGCGGATGCCGACCGAACGGGCGCTCCGTCGTTGAAGCGGAGCCTGTCGACACTCAGAACCTGGACATCCACGACTCCAACCTTCCATGGCCACCCGCGGCAGTCGCGCACTGTCACACGCACTGACAGAGCGCACCAACCGCGGCATGTCGGGCGAGCGCGACCTATCAGCGGCATGTGAAGGCGCATCACGGGGGTCTACTTCTTGGCCTTCTCCCTTGCGGGACCCCAGTGATGCCTTACCGCCAAGTTGGCCCGAGGCCATTGGACCGGGTCCGGGCACAACCGCGCCATGGGTTTGCTCCGCACGCTCCGCGGCATGGTCGGACGGGGTTGAACCCAGGATCGGCCGACAGACAGGAGGAGTGCCACGCCAAGGAACGGATTTCGGCACCCATTAGCCAGGCCGTGCTCTCGGCTTGGATCAGGCGGACTCGCAGATGCAGAGCTGGAGCGGCTCAGCCCCGGTGAACGATCGACCCGACCAGTCACCGAAGCGATCGATGAGCCGAAGTCCGCCGAGCGAGAGGAGCAGCGGCAGTTCTTGCGGGAAGATGCTCCTGATCTCCAGCGGAAGGACGATGAAGTCGGGCTCGGAGTCAGTCGAGAGGTGCCACGTCCCGCGGGTCACTTGCGCCCGTGCGTCGTAGGTCTCGGCGATATCGACGCTCACGTCGCCACGGTCGGGATCGGTGAACGACAACGACTCCCGCTTGCGCCGTACGCCGACGGCTTCGGCCAGGAGGCGCGGGCTCGGGTTGAAGACGTCGAAGGCAAAGCGCGCGCCAGGTGCCAGGTGTCGCCGGACCGATCGGAAGCAGCTCACCAGGTCCTTGGCGTCGTGCAGGTGCAGCAGGGAGTTGGCCGCGATGAACACGAAGTCGAAGGTGCGGCCCAAGTCGAAGTCCCGCATGTCGCCGTGCACCCACTCCACCGCTACTCCGCGCTCGTCTGCCTTGTGGCGAGCCTCGGCCAGCATGTCCGATGAGAAGTCCAGGCCGACGCACGGATGCCCGTCGGACGCGATGGGGATCAACTTGTGCCCGGTGCCGCACCCGAGCTCCAGGACGCGCCCGCCCGGCCGATCGGCCTCGGCCCGGTAGAAATCCGCTGCGGGTCCGCCGCTGGGAAACATGAGGTCGTAGAGCTTCGCGTGCGAGTAGAACGCTTCGCTCATCACATCGCTCCTTGCCGACTGGTCTGCAGCTGGCCGTCGTGGCCCTGCCGATTCAAGCGTGTGCCGACAGTGTGCCGGCCGTTGGCGCGTAGAAGGGGACGGAAGCCCGCATCGCGGCATGAGTAGCCCTGTGTCAAGCCGGCTGCGTCGAGGAGGCGTTGTAGTGCGTGGTGTTTGTCGGGGTCGTAGGGCACGTCGTCTTGCCAGCATCGCCAGATGATGTGGAGCCAGGCGCGGGCGAGGATGCGGACGGCGTGGGGGTGGTCGTGGCCGCGTGCTCGGGCGCGGCGGTAGAGGTCGGCGGCCCAGGGGTTGGCGTGGTGGGAGTCGCCGGCGAAGTCGATGACGGCGCCGCGGAGTTGTTTGTCGACGGCCCAGCGGAAGGTGACGACTTTGACCTTGCCGGACTGTTTGGTCGAGGGTGCGGCGCCGGCGAGGCAGGCGAGTGCTTCTGGGGTGGGGAAGCGGCCGCGGGCGTCGCCGATCTCGGCCAGGAGCCGGGCGGCGCGGACGGTGCCGGACTTGGGCAGCGAGGTGAAGATCGCGGCGTCGGGGTGGGCGGCGAGCTGGTCGGCGATCTGGTCCTCGAGGGCCTTGATCTGGGTGCGCAGCGCTGGTGAGCGCAGCGACCAGCGCCAGGGTGATCTCGGCGCGGGCGGCGGCTTGGGGTCCGGTGGTGCCGCGCGGTGCGTCGTGCGAGGTGGTCCCAGAGCCGGTCGAGGTTGGCCAGGTGGTTGTAGCCGACCGAGCGCAGCCAGTTGCCGAGCCGGGCTGGGAGAGCCAGTCGGCCTTGTCCTGGCTGGGGAAGCGGGTCAGGAACCGCAGGGTGATCGCTGGAGTCGATGTCGCGGAACAGGCCGATCGCCCCGGGCAGTGTGGTCTGCAGGTGCGCGCGCAGCTGGTTGGCCATCGCGACCCGGGCGTGGACGAGGTCCTGGCGGGCCCGCACCGTCATCCGCAGGGTGATCGTGGCGTCGCTGTCGCGGGTCAGCGGACGCAGCCGGGCTCGGTCGGTGCGCAGGGTGTCGGCCAGGACGTAGGCGTCGAACCTGTCGTCCTTGTTGCCGGCCGAGCCGTAGCGGCTGCGCAGGTTCTTGAGCTGGTTCGGGGCGATCACGAACACCGTGAGCTCGGCCTCGAGCAGCGCGTCGACCACCGGCCCGTCGGGCCGTTCGATGGCGACCTCGGCGACGCCGGCGCGACGCAGCCGGCGCGACGAGCTGGCGCAGCCCGGGCGCGGTGTGGGCGACGTGAACCGGTCAACCGGCCGCCGTGGTCGTCGACGATCGCGACGGCGTGGTCGGTCGCTGGCCCAGTCGATCCCAGCGGTCGACCCGGGCAGGCGCTCCGACGCGTCGGCGGTTCCTGTTCGATCACTCATGGTGGTGCTCCTTGCTGTTGCCGCAGCAGGTGGGCACCCCCGACGGTTCGGGACACGACTGCCGGTCGCTCACTGATCGGCGCTCTGGTGGCGCTCAGCCCTGTCGCCAGTCGGCGTGTCCTGGGCCGTTGGGCCTCGCGGAACTCATGCGGGACCTCACACGGTCTTGCGGACGTGGCGATGACCCAACGGGAACCAGGGATGCACCGGTGACCTCGTCGTCACCGACACCAGCAGAGTGCCCGATCACCTCACCGACAGGTAGACCTTCGCGCAGTGAGCGGACACGCTATGCCGTACTCAACGCGGCATGAGAGGACGTTGACCTGCGCCGTCGGGCCGGTCGAGTCGGAAGACAGGTAACCGAACCCGGCAGTCGGCGGATGTCCCGGAGTCCTCGTTGGACGACCCTAGAGATTGAGTTCAGCGAGACCGCCAAACTCCACGCAGGCCGGGTTGTCCCGTCACCGGCGCGCAACCCAAAGACGAAAGTCAAGCAAGGACACACCATGAAGAAGCTCATCCTCGGCCTCGTCGCCACCACCATCGTGGCCGCGCCGCTCGCCCTCGCCACCACACCGGCAGAGGCTGCCCTCGGTGACAACCACGTCATCACCAAGACCGAGTTCCGTGCAGTCAAGAAGGGCATGTCCATCACCCGCGTCAACAACATCGTCGACACCAGGGGCACCCAGTCCTGGTACGACGGCGGCTACCCCGGCGCCTACGGCTGGCCCGCCTCGCAGTCTCGCGAGTACCGCCAAGCCGGCTCGAAGTACGGCTCCGCCTACATCGACTTCGAGAAGCACAACGGCGTCTGGAAGGTCGACTCCAAGAGCGCCTACTGGTGGTGAGCCACCCGGATGCAGCCCGTCTCGCTTCGGCGGGGCGGGCTGTTGCGCGCTCCTCGGCATGGGAGTGCTCCAGGACGTCGTACGAACTGTGGCCTATAGCCGCCGGAGCGTATGACTTCCCGCGCGCTCAGGACGCACTCATCTCGCAGGCATGGGCGTGCGCGCACGTGGGCCGGGTCCGACTGACATCCAGACCGAAGCACCCTCAGAGATACGGCCGCAGGGCCCGCACCGATTCTGTCGGGACCTTGATGGCGATCCCTTCGCCGATCGCCCGGAGCCGCCACTGGTCGCCGTCCCGGAAGATCTTGGCCATGACCAGACCCGTCTCCGGCACTCCCCCGGTGAGCCGGAGCCGGGCCAGCTCGACGTCGTTCTCGTCGACCAGCCGGCAGTAGGCGTTGGCGATCCATTCGAGGGTGTGGCCCTGGTAGCTGCTCACGAACAGGACGATGGCGTCGACCTTCTCGTAGACCTTCGGCAGGTCCACGTTCAGTACTTCGTCGTCGCCTTCTCCGCGTCCGGTGGTGTTGTCGCCGAGGTGAACGACGGACCCGTCGCGTGTCTGCAGGTGGTTGTAGAACGCGAGGTCGAAGAGCTGGCCGCCCGCGAACTGCACCGCCGAAGCATCCAGGTCGACGTCCGGCGCACCAGTGCCGATGAAGCCGGCCGTCGGGACCTTGTCCCAGCCGACTCCCAGTTGCAGCCGGGTCAGCGGAGTTCCGTCGTCGGTGGTCAGCGCCAGCTCCTGGCCCTTGCTCAGCTCGATCACGGTCGACCTCCCGTCATGGTTCCTCGAACCTACCCGGCCGCATCGAGCACCCCACCGGCCACACCTACCGATCCCAAGCACCACCCGGTCTCCCACCCCTGGTGTAGCTGAGTACGTCGACTCATGGCGACCTTGCGCTCCGCGGTCCCACACTGGCCGCATGACCGAACTACTGAACGTTGCGCTCCGCGCCATCGGCGTGGTGCTTCCTGCGGCCGGTGTCTTGGGCTTGGTGGAGCTGCGTGGAGGTGCCCCGGACGGCGACTTCGGGACGTTCCTGGGGGCGATGGGCCTCTCGCTGCTCGCCTCTGCAGTGTGGGCCGCCATCGACGCGCGGCGCGCCCCGACCCGCAGGGTGCTCATGCGCTGGGTTGCCACTGCCGTGGTGGTCGGTGTCGGCCTCGCACTTGCAACCACATTGATGGCACCCGGCACCCCGCCGGGTCCGGAACGGATGGCCGAGGCAGTCTCGCTGTCACTGTTCTACGGCGTCCCGCTGCTCGTGTCAGCGGGGCTCGGCGTGGCGGCGGGGGCTACGGCATCTGCTGACGGGCGGTCCACTCATGCCGCTGATGGTGAGCGATGACGGTCCGAAGTGGGTCCGAGTGCCGACGTCGCGGCGGTCCGTCTCGCGGTTCGATGTATCCATGACGCTCTCACTCCTGCGAAACCCGTCGGCGCGCATGGCTCGGACGGGGGTGGTGCTCGGCATCGCGGTGTTGGTGTTGTTCGCCTACGCGCTGCCGTTCCTCGGGTTTCTCGCCTCCCTGTGCATTCCAGTCGTGACGCACAAAGCTCGCCGCTACCTGTGGCCGGCAACCCTTCGCGACCAGTCCATTGCCTGGTCAGTGGTGGCGTGGGCCGGCTTGTGGCTGTCCGGGCTCGTCAGCATCTTTGCCCCGGTGCTTTCCGGATCGGAGGGTGGAGGGTTGGAGGCATCGACGCTGTGGCTGGTGATGCCACTGTGTGCCCCGGACAATCTCGGCGCCGTGCTGCTGCCCGCGCTGGCGGCCGCCGTGACCTGTCTGGCCGGATTGCTGGGTGCTGTCGCGACGCGACGGGCGTGGCCGTGGGTAGCCGCCGCGTGGCTCGCGCCGTGGGTGCACCAGTTGGTCTTCGTTCAGATGCCCCACGAATTCATCTGCTAGGCGCATTCATGGGTACCGGGTTGATCAAGTGGGTGGCTGCGCGGTGGTGCGGCCGGCGGGACAGGCGCCTATACCTTGACCCGTGCCGAGGTCGGGTCGTACATCGGGCGCAGCGACACCTCGACCGGGTGCCGGACGCCGGCGATGTCGACCTCCCACGTGCCGGCCTTGAGCCAGCCCGGGGTGACCGGCTCGCCGCCACCGGAGACCATGGCCAGACCGACCGCCCCGCCGAGCGTCCAGCCGTACGACGCCGCCCGGACGTAGCCGACAGCTTCACCGTCGCGGTGGAGCACCTCCGCGTGGTAGAGCAACGGGTCGGGGTCCAGCACGCGGATCTGCACGATCCGCTGGCCCATCCCGCCCGCTGCGGCGTTCGCCGCCTTGCGGGCCAGCCACCGCGTCGCGCCCGACGAAGCCGCCCGGCTTGTCCAGGGCGAGCGCGAAGCCCAGCCCGGCCTCCAGCGGACAGTCGGTGTTGTCGATGTCGTGGCCGAAGTCGCGGTAGCCCTTCTCCATCCGCAGCGAGGCCAGCGCCTTGAGCCCGACGGGCCGCAGAGCGTACGCCGCGCCAGTGCGCTGTAGCGCGTCGTACACGCGCAGGGTGTCGGCCGCCGGGACGTAGAGCTCGTAGCCCAGCTCACCGAGGTAGGTGATCCGCACGCACAGCACCTCAACCTCGGCGAGCTCGATCTGGCGCGCCGTGCGGAAGGCGAACGCCTCCGTCGAGAGGTCGGCGTCGGTCAGCCCGGCGAGCAGCTCGCGCGACCGGGGTCCCTGGACGTTGAGCTGGCCGTAGTCTGCAGTGACGTCGGTGACCGTGCAGTCGGCCTCTCCGATGTGGCGCCCCAACCAGGCCAGCGCGTGGCCGTGCGCGGTGTCGGAGGCGACCACGAAGAAGTCGCCCTCATCCAGCTTGGTGACCGTCAGGTCGCCCTCGATCCGACCGTCCTCGTCGAGCCACTGGGTGTAGGTGATCGTCTCGGACTTCTCGTTCACGGGTCCGGCGGAGACCCGGTCGAGTACGTCGCCGGCGTCGGCACCCTGCACCCGGAACTTCGCCATGAAGCTCATGTCCATCAGGCCGACGCCCTCGCGGACGGCCCGGTGCTCGGCCTCCCACTGCTCGAACCAGGGCGCCCGGCCCCATGTCGGCTCGGCAGCCGGGGTGGTGCCGGGCCCGGCGAACCAGTCGGCGCCCTCCCAGCCCGACACCTCGCGCAGGTAGCCGCCCTGCTCGACCAGCCGGTCGTGGACCGGTGAGAGGAGTGTGTTGCGGGCGGTGTGCAGTTGCTTGCCGGGGGTGTGCGCGGCGTACACCGTGCCGAGGATCTCCGTCGTGCGCGCGGCGCGGTAGGAGTCGTCGGCCTGCCACGGGCGGAACCGGTCGACGTTGAAGCCGGTGACGTCGACGTCCGGCCGGCCGGTGGTGATCCAGTGGGCCAGCACCCGGCCGAGGCCGCCGGCGGAGAGGATGCCGACCGAGTTCATGCCCGCGGCCACGAAGTAGTTGCGGATCCCGGGAGCCTCGCCGACGGCAGGGGCGAGGTCGGGGGTGAAGGACTCCGGACCGCAGAAGAAGGTGCGGACGCCGACCTCGAGGGTGACCGGGACGCGAGCCATGGCCTTCTCCAGGAAGGGGCCCATCCGGTCCCAGTCGGGCGGGATCTTGCCGAAGGCGAAGTCACGCGGGATGCCGTCGACCTTCCACGGCGCCGCCTGCGGCTCGAAGAGGCCGACCATCATCCCGCCTCCCTCCTCGCGGTAGTAGCCGTACGACGCGGGGTCCTCGAACACGGGTGCGTCGGGGTCGAGCCCATCGATGGTGTCGGTGATCAGGTAGTAGTGCTCGGCCGCCTGGTTGGGAATCACGAGGCCGTTCCTCGCTCCCAGCTCGCGCGCCCACATGCCGGCGCAGTTGACGACGTACTCGGCCTCGATCCCGGTCGTCTCATCGGGCGCACCTGTGGACACCCGGACACCGGTCACGCGCCCACGGTCGGTGAGCACCTCCTCGACCGAGACGCCCTCGACGATCCGTACCCCGAGCCTTCGTGCGCCCCTGGCCAACGCGGTGGTGACGTCGACCGGATTGACCCGGCCGTCGCCGGGGACGTGGAAGCCGGCGAGCAGGTCGTCGGTCTTCGCCCACGGGAACAGGTCGGACATCTCCCGCGGTGAGATCTCCTCGACCTCCAGCCCGAGGTGGCGCTGGAAGGCTGCGACCCGGCGGTACTCCTCCAGGCGGGCCTCATCGGCTGCCGCCTCGATGAGCCCGACCGGTTTGAACCCGGTGGCCTGCCCGGTCTCCTCCTCCAGGCGTGCGTAGAGGTCGCGGGAGTACATCCGGATCGCCGTTGACGTCTCCGACGTGGACCCGAAGCAGGTCATCAGGCCCGCGGCGTGCCACGTGGTGCCGGAGGTGAGGCGGTCGCGCTCGAGCAGGACCACGTCGGTCCAGCCGGCATGGGCGAGGTGGTAGGCGACGGAGCAGCCGATCACACCCCCGCCGATGACGACGACGCGGGCACGCTCGGGGAGCCGACTCCCGGCAGTGGTGGTCATCGGCCAAACCTACTGGGCTCCGAGCCGTGGCCCGGCGTGGCCGGCGAGGCCGCACTCATCGCGGGTGCACGATCGCGTGCGCGTGCTTGTGCGCTTCCTCGCGCAGCCGGGAGTCCAGCGAGGAGAACAGCTCGGCGGCCTCGATGCCCGGCCAGTCGGGCGGCAGGTGCTCCAGCGGCAGGCCCGGGTCGAGGTAGGGCAATCGCCGCCAGGCGGTCAGCATCGGGACGTACGCCGCGAAGCGCGGCGGCGACGGCGACGAACGACGGCGGGCGACCGGACGGCAGGCGCGAACGAAGTCGGAGTAGAGCGCCGTCAGCGCCGGCAGGTCCCACCACTCCCCGATCCGCGCGGCCACGTCGCCGGCTCCGAGGTAGTCGCCGCGGAACAGCTCGGTGTAGGCCGTCAGCCCGTCCCGGTCCAGGGCCCGCACGGTCTCGTCGTACAACGTGGCGGGCGCGACCCAGACGCCCGGCGCGGCCGTCCCGAAGCCCAGCCGGGAGAGCAGCGACCTCAGCGCGTGCCGACGCTCGCGCTCGGCCTCCGGAACCGAGAACACCAGCACCAACCAACCGTCGGCGGCCGTGGCGCGGGGGCGCGACCAGATCCGGTGGTCCCCCTCCCGCAGCACCTCCAGCGTGTCGTCCGAGAGCGCATAGCCCGCCTGGCCGTCCCGTCGCGCGGCGTCCAGGACGCCGCGCCGCTTCAGCCTCGACACCGAAGACCGGACGGCGGCGGAGTCGGTGCCGAGGTCGGCCATGAGCGCGATCAGGGACGCCACCGACAGCCAGTTGCCCTCCTCGCGGGCATAGAGGCCGTAGAGCGTCAGGATCAGCTGCCGCGGGGGCACGTCCACGGGGTCAGGCGTCCTCACGCAGCCGGAACCGCTGCAGCTTGCCGGTCGCGGTGCGCGGGAGCTCGTCGACGAACTCGAGGGCCCGGGGGTACTTGTACGGCGCGATCTCGGCCTTGGCGAAGTCCTGCAGCTCGAGCCTCTTCTCGGGCGAGCCGGCAGACGCGTCGGTGAGCACGACGTACGCCTTCACCACCGAGCCCCGCGCCTCGTCGGGTACGCCGACCACGGCGCACTCCGCGACCTCCGGGTGCTTCAGCAGCGCCTCCTCCACCTCCGGGGCGGCGATGTTGTAGCCCGAGGAGATGATCATGTCGTCGCTGCGGGCGTGGTACCAGAAGTAGCCGTCCTCGTCGCGGCTGAACGTGTCACCGGTGATGTTCCAGCCGTCCTGCACGTAGGTCTCTCTGCCGTGGATCGGAGAGGTAGCGGCATCCGGTCGGGCCCTTCACCGCGAGCCGCCCCGGCTCGCCGGGCGCCGCCTCGGCGCCGTGCTCGTCGAGCACGGTGGCGGTGAAGCCCGGCACCGCGCGACCGGTCGATCCGGGCCGGATGTCGTCACCGGCGGCGGAGATGAAGATGTGCAGCATCTCGGTCGCGCCGATCCCGTCGATGATCCGCACCCCGGTCGCGTCACGGAACGCCTCCCACGTCGCAGCCGGCAGGTGCTCGCCCGCGGACACCGCGGCCCTGAGCGACGGCAGCGTGGCCCCGGCCGCGAGCATCGCCTTGTAGGCCGTCGGCGCGGTGAAGCAGGTCGTCACCCCGAACTCGTCGATGATCCTGGCCAGCTCGGGCGGCGTGGCCTTCTCGACCAGCACCGTCGATGCACCCGCGTGCAGCGGGAACAGCAGCACCCCGCCGAGCCCGAACGTGAACGCGTACGGCGGCGTCCCGGTGAACACGTCATCGGGCGACGGCCGGAGCACGTGGCGGGAGAAGGTGTCGCAGATCGCGAGCACGTCACGGTGGAAGTGCATGGTCGCCTTCGGCCGTCCCGTGGTGCCGGAGGTGAAGGCCAGCAGCGCGACGTCGTCGGAGGAGGTGGCCACGTCGTCGTACGACGCCGGCTTGCCCTCGATCAGCGCCGAGAGGCCGCCCGGGCCGCCGAACGGCAGCACCCGCACACCGAGGTCGCCGGCCAGCCCCTCGGTCCCCGAGAGGAACCGCTCGTCGACCAGCGCCAGGTCGATCCGCGCGATCTCGTGGATGGTGGCCAGCTCACCGGGGCGCAGCAGCGGCATCGTCGTGACGACCACCGCCCCGGCCTTCAGCACGCCGAACCAGCAGGCGGTCAGCCAGGGGTTGTTGGGCCCGCGCAGCAGCACGCGGTTGCCCGGCACGATGCCGAGGTCCTCGACCAGCGCGTGGGCGATCCGGTTGGAGGTGGCCAGCAGGTCGTCGTAGGACCAGGTGTCGGAGCCGGGTGCGTGCAGGCACGGCCGGTCGCCGCCGTGCTCGGCGATCACGTCGTCGAGCAGGGCAGACGCGCAGTTGAGCCGTTCGGGGTAGGACAGCTCCGGAAGGTCGAACCTCAGCTCCGGCCACTGGTCGGCCGGCGGCAGGTGGTCGCGGCAGAACGTGTCGACGTGGGCCGACGGCAGCAGGTCCATTCCGGCAACGTATTGACCGTCTCCAACGACCGTCAAGAGTGCGACATACGCAGTTCCAGGAGGAGGCCGAAGGTCACTTCACAAACCGTGCGGGAAGGAGGAATCTTGACGTGGGGCCACAGCTCCGGGGCCCCCTGCCCAGGAGGTTGGCCCGTGACCGCAACCATCACTACCTTCGAAGCCCGGGTCGCACCCTGCGGCAAGCAGCGCGGCGGTGAGCAGTTCGTCAGCGAGGACATGCACGGCCTCGTGACCGAGGACCTGCGCTTCGAGTGCGGGTGCCAGAGCCACCGCGAGGAGTTCCACGACGGCAGCGTCCACCACATGGTCGTGAACCATCACGGCCGGGTGTTGGTGGACGAGGAGTTCCGGGGTGAGTGAAGACCCCCTCGCCGGGACGCACGACGTGCTCCTGGTCGGTGGGGGTGCTGCCGGACTGCGCGCGGCCATCGCCGTCGCCGAGACCCGTCCCGACCTGGACGTGGCGGTGGTGTCGAAGGTCTACCCGATGCGCAGCCACACCGTCTCTGCCGAGGGCGGCGCAGCCGGCGTGATCGCCGAGGGCGACACCATCGAGGAGCACATCTACGACACGATCTCGGGCAGCGACTGGCTGGGTGACCAGGACGCGATCGAGGCGTTCGTGCACGAGGCGCCGCGCGAGCTGCTCCGGCTCGAGCACTGGGGCTGCCCCTGGAGCCGGAAGCCGGACGGTCACGTCGCGGTCCGCGCGTTCGGCGGCATGAAGAAGATGCGCACCTGGTTCGCCGCCGACAAGACCGGCTTCCACATGCTGCACGCGCTGTTCCAGACCTCCCTGAAGTTCGGCGGGGTCCGGCGCTACGACGAGTGGTTCGTGACGAGGCTGCTGGTCGACGACGGCCGCGTGCAGGGTGTGGTGGCGGTCGAGCTGCGCACCGGCCGGATCGAGGCGATCACCGCGAGATCGGTCATCCTCGCGACGGGTGGCTGCGGCAAGGTCTTCCCGTTCACCACCAACGCCAACATCAACACCGGCGACGGCATGGCGCTCGCCTACCGGGCTGGCGCGCCCCTGAAGGACATGGAGTTCGTGCAGTACCACCCGACCGGGCTGCCGTTCACCGGCATCCTGATCACCGAGGCCACCCGCGCCGAGGGGGCCTGGCTGCTCAACAAGGACGGCTACCGCTACCTGCAGGACTACGACCTCGGCAAGCCGACGCCCACCCCCGAGCTGCGGAGCATGGAGCTCGGCCCTCGCGACCGGCTCTCCCAGGCGTTCATCCACGAGCAGGAGAAAGGCCGCACCGTCGACTCGCCGTACGGCGATGTCGTCCACCTCGACCTGCGCCACCTCGGTGAAAAGCTGATCGACGCCAAGCTGCCGTTCGTGCGCGAGCTGTGCCTGAAGTACGAACGCATCGACCCGGTCACCGACCTGATCCCGGTCCGCCCCGTCGTCCACTACATGATGGGCGGGGTCTCGACCGACGGCGACGGCGCGACCCCGCTGGCCGGGCTCTTCGCGGCCGGCGAGACGGCCTGCGTGAGCATCAACGGCGCCAACCGGCTGGGGTCCAACTCGCTGCCGGAGTGCCTGGTCTTCGGCGCCCGGGCCGGCGTGGCCGCCGCTGAGTACTCCGGTTCGGCCGCACCGCCGTCCCCGGCCATCGGGGCCCAGGTCTCCGACGAGGTACGCCGGATCGAGCGGGTGATGGGCGAGGTGCCGCGCGACGACTCGGTCGCATCGATCCGCACCGAGATGCAGGAGACGATGGAGGAGGCGGCCGGGATCTACCGCACCGGCGAGGCGCTGTCGAAGGGTGCGGATCTCCTGCGGGAACTGCAGGACAGGCTGCCCAGGGTGGGTGTCCGCGACACCAGCCGGAGCTGGAACACCGAGCTGGTCGGAGCCCTCGAGGCCGCCAACATGCTGGACATCGCCGAGTGCATGCTGGCGTCGGCGCTGCAGCGCGAGGAGTCACGCGGTGCCCACCAGCGCACCGACTTCCCGGCTCGCGACGACGAGCATTTCCTGGTCCACCAGCTCAACCACCGTGAGCCCGACGGCACACCCCGGGTGGAAAGGCTGCCGGTGACGATCACCCGGTGGCCGCCGGGCGAGCGCGTCTACGGGAGGTGACGCATGGACGACGAGATCACCCTGCGGGTCACCCGCTACCGACCGGACAAGGACGAGACCCCGTCGTGGCAGGACTACGAGGTGCCGCTCCGCGAGGAGTGGACCGTCCTCGACGCGCTCAACCACGTCAAGAGCGACATCGACACCACCCTCGCGTTCCGCTGGTCCTGCCGGATGGGCATCTGCGGCAGCTGTGGCATGAACGTCGAGGGCGAGCCCCGGCTGACGTGTGCGACGTTCCTGTCCGACTACGCCCCCGGCCCGGTGCGGGTGGAGCCGCTCGGCAACTTCCCGATCGCGCGGGACCTGGTCGTCGACATCGAGGACTTCATGGAGAAGCTGCCCCGGGTGAAGCCGTGGATCATCCGTGACGAGGAGCAGTCGGTCGACGACGGGGAGTACCTCCAGACGCCGGAGGAGCTCGACGCCTACAAGCAGTTCAGCATGTGCATCAACTGCATGCTGTGCTACGCCGCGTGCCCGATCTACGGGCTCGACCCCGACTTCGTCGGACCGGCCGCGATCGCCCTGGCCGAACGCTACGACCTCGACTCGCGGGACCAGGGTGCCCGCGAACGGCTCGACGTGCTGATCGAGCACGAGGGCGTCTACGGCTGCACCTTCGTCGGCGAGTGCACGCGGGTCTGCCCCAAGCACGTCGACCCCGCGGGCGCCATCCAGCGCTACAAGCTGAAGGCCGCTCAACAGTCGGTCAAGGCGTTCCTGCTGCCCCGGGCGTTGCAGCGATGAGTGAGAGCGGCGACCTGCTCTATCGGCGACCGGTCTCGGTCTGGTGGTGGACCCGGAAACGCAGCTACTTCCTGTTCGTGATGCGCGAGCTGAGCAGCCTGTTCATCGCCTGGCTGGTGTTCTACCTGCTGCTCCTGATCCGCGCGGTCGGCCACGGCGAGGCGGCGTACGCCGACTTCCTGGACCGGGCCTCCTCTCCCTGGCTCGTGGTGCTCAACCTGGTCGCGTTCGCGTTCGTGCTCCTGCACACGGTCACGTGGTTCGCGCTCACCCCCAAGGCCATGGTCGTCGACCTGCGTGGGCACCGGGTGCCGGCAGCAGCCATCCTCGGGGCGCAGTACGCCGGCCTGGCCGTGGTCTCGGCCTTCGTGTTCTGGCTGGTGACGAGATGAGCGCCCAGCGGCTGGGCGTGATGGGGGCGCCCCGCGCATGAAGATTCCACGTCGAGCCCTTCGTCTGGCTGGCGTTCAGCGGCGGTGGCGTGCTGGCCGCGATCTTCCTGCCGGTGCTGGCATTCCTGTTCGCCCTGGCCTTCCCGCTGGGATGGATCGAGCCGCCGGCCTACGACCAGATCCTCGCCGTCGTCGGCCACCCGCTGACCTTCCTGTTCTTGCTCGGCATCTTCCCGGTGATCCTGATCCACGCCGCCCACCGCTTCCGCTACACGCTCTACGACGGGCTCCAGGTCAAGCACAGGGGCGTTGTCGCGCTGCTCTGCTACGGCGGCGCGCTGGCCGGCAGCTTCGCCACCCTGGTGTTCCTCGGGAACGCCCTCACCGCCTGAGTGCGTCCCGACGAACGAACTGTCGTCAGCGAGCTGCGGCCGCGCCGCTGGGGCGCAGCTGAACAATCCGTCGTACCCGTGCACGATGATCAGCCCGTTCTCGAAGAACGGGTAGTTGCTCCAGGTCCCGTTGAAGCCGGTGTCGTCGTCCGCCGGGTAGATGTCGAAGAAGCCGACCTCGCGCAGGTCGCCGCTCGGCGACGTCGGCGACGTCGAGGATCCGCAGGCCGGACCGGTAGTTGGACTGGTAGACGTGCGTCGCCCTTGATGTACAGGTTGTGGTCGATCGCCGTCGTGTCGTGCTCGAGGCGTGCGACGACCGTGCACCGGCGCGTCGAGGTCGGTGACATCCCAGATGAAGGTCGTCGTCGTGCCGTCGCCGCGTCGCTGCTCGTCGAGCTCGTCGTCGATGAGCGAAGTGCTTGCGGTCCTCGGTGAGCCAGCCCTGGTGGGTGTAGCCGACGCCGTCGTAGCCGGTCCGCGAGATCTGCACCGGGTGTCGCCTTGTCGGTGACGTCGACGATGGTCGAGCGTGTCCTCGTTGGAGTTGAAGCAGATCTCGCGGCCCGCGTAGCGCGGCGTCCGGGCCCGTGGTAGATCACGCACTGCGTGTCGTGGATGTAGCCGTCGCTGCCGACACGCAGCCCGGCGAAGCTGCGGGTTCTTCGGGTCGCGGATGTCGACCATGTGCAGGCCGCCGCCGCAGCAGCGTGTTGACGTGCCCGACCGCGTAGGCGTAGCCGGTCGTCCTCGTTGATGGCGAGGTTGTGCGCGTTGCCGAAGCCGGTAGTAGTGCAGCGCGTCCGCGGTGAACGGTCTGCGGCGCCGTCGTGACCGGTCGCGCAGCGCGGCGTGAGGTCGAAGACCTGCATGCCGTGGCTCGCTGTGCCTCGGCGACGATGAAGGCGTGGTTCGTTGTAGACCTTGATGTCGCGCCAGAGTTGACGGTCGTTGGTGCTGGCGTCGGCAGGTTGCCGAGGTAGACCGGCGCCGCTCGGCTCGGTGACGTCGACGAAGGCCGTGCCGTTGGTCTCGGCCGACGAGCGCGTACTCGCGTCCGGTCGCGGGGTCCGTCCAGCCCCAGACGTCCGAGCCGCGGCCGCCGCCGATCGCCGACATGGGCAGGAAGCTGGACAGGTTCACGTTGTCGCACGGGAAGTAGCCGCCTTGCCGTCGACACAGGGGGCGCCCGCGCTCCTGCGTCGCCGAGGATCGCCTCGGTGGGGAAGTTCGGATCGACCTCGCCAGGCGCGTCCTTGCCCTCGCCCTCATGGTCGCCGTCATGGGCGAGGCGGGGAAGATGCCGAAGAGCAGCACGATCAGTGCCGCTCCGATGCCGATGGATGTTCTGGTTGTCCCGAGATATTTCGGACATGCACCTCTCCTTGTGGGATGTGTGGCGTCAGTCACACCATCAGACAACACAGCCGGGCCGCAACCTTCGCCCACCTCGTACGTTGAGTACGAAACGACAGGAGTCCGACATGGAGTGCCCCACAGACGGAGCCACACTCGTGATGAGCGAGCGCAGTGGCATCGAGATCGACTACTGCCCCACCTGCCGCGGCGTGTGGCTGGACCGCGGCGAGCTCGACAAGATCATCGAGCGTTCCTACGCGCAGGCCGCTCCTGCAGCGCCGCCGCCTCAGCAGCAGTACAGCAGCAGCAGCGCGACCACGGTTACCAGAAGGGATACCAGCAGGGCCATCCGCGCAAGCGCAAGGAGAGCTGGCTCAGCGAGATCTTCGACTGACCCCTCTGACACCGCGTCTCAGTGGGGCGCGGCCTCCCCCTCCGGAGTCACGGCCAGCCACCGCCCGCCGTACTCCTCCACGTTGTGGCAAAGGACCTGACCGGGTTCCTCGTGGGCGTAGAAGTAGAGCGGGTGCCCGCCGTAGGTCACCTGCACCGTGCCGTCGGGGCGCCGCGTGGTCCCGAGCATCCCGCGTTGCGTGGCGCCGATCGCGACAGGATCACCCTCGGTGAGCACCGGTGGCCACGCCTCGGCGCAGGCGTCGTAGCAGCGCGGCTTCCGGGTGGCCTCCCGGTCGAGGAGATAGATCGCCTGGCCGCGGGCGTCGAACAGCATCGGCCCGAAGTCGCTGGGGCGGACGGTGATCCGGGTACCCGGCCGCGCCGACGTCGGGGACGTCGCCTCCGGCTCCCCGGGGGATTCGGTCGCGGGCTGCCTCTGAGGTCTCGGAAGCCGCGGCCTCGGACGCCGGGTCCGGTGCGTTCTCTGCGCAACCCCCCACCAGCACGAGCAACGAGATCGCGACCCATCGGATCATGGTTCGATTGTGCCCGCCGCCCGCACGCGGGCAGCCGCCGCCTGGAGGAGATGATGGGCCGCATGGAGTACGTCGAGATCGCGCGCGCCGAGACCGAACGCGGCGAGCTGGTGTTGCGCGAGCGGAAGGAGAACGGCGCTCCGTCCGTGCTGGAGCTGCGCGCCAATGGCGTGTTCGTGATGGACACCCTGGAGACCAGCACGGAGCAGGCGCTCGCCGACGCCACCCTCGTCCTGGTCCCGGAGCCGCGCGACGTGCTGGTCGGCGGGCTCGGGCTCGGATACACCATGCACCAGGTGCTCTCCGACCAGCGGGTCCAACGCTGCTCGGTGGTCGAGATCGAGCCGGCACTGGTGGAGTGGATGCGGGACGGGACCGATCCCGCACGGCCCGGCGATGCTGGCCGACGAGCGGGCCAACCCGGTCGTGGCCGACATCGCGGCCGCCGTCGGCGAGGCGGCGGACGCGTCGTACGACCTGGTGCTGCTCGACGTCGACAACGGCCCGGCCCACCTGGTGCACGAGCACAACGCCGAGCTCTACCGGCCGCCGTTCCTCACCGAGGTCCGACGCCTGCTGCGCCCCGGCGGTGTCGTCGCGATCTGGTCCGCAGAGGCCTCGTCGGAGCTGGAGGCCACCCTGGAGCAGGTGTTCGGCAACGCCGAGACAACCGGTTACGACGTCGCCCTGCAGGACCGGGACGAGAAGTACTGGCTGCACGTCGCCCGCGTCGGAGCAGTAGCCTCTGCGGAGTGAGCGAACAGCAGGAGTACCGCATCGAACACGACTCCCTCGGCGAGGTCCGGGTCCCGGCGGCCGCCCTCTGGCGGGCCCAGACCCAGCGCGCGGTCGAGAACTTCCCGATCAGCGGGACGCCCCTCGAGTCGAGCCACGTCCACGCCCTCGCCCTGATCAAGGGCGCCGCCGCCAAGGTCAACGGCGAGCTCGAGGTGATCACCAAGGAGCAGGGCGAAGCCATCGCGACCGCCGCCCGTCGGATCGCCGACGGCGAGTACGACGACCAGTTCCCGATCGACGTCTTCCAGACCGGGTCGGGCACCAGTTCCAACATGAACATGAACGAGGTCATCGCCGGAGTGGTGGCCGCCGACGGCGGGGACGTCCACCCCAACGACCACGTCAACGCCAGCCAGTCCAGCAACGACACCTTCCCGACCTCGATCCACGTAGCGGCGACCCTGGCCGTCGTCGACCAGCTGATCCCCGCCCTCGGCACCCTGCAGCGCAGTCTCGAGGGGAAGGCCCAGGAGTTCGCCGACCTGGTGAAGTCCGGCCGTACCCACCTGATGGACGCGACCCCGGTGATGCTGGGGCAGGAGTTCGGCGGCTACGCCGCCACGGTGCGTTACGCGCGGGAGCGGCTCGACGGCGTACTGCCGCGGGTGCGGGAGCTCCCCCTGGGCGGCACCGCGGTCGGCACTGGCATCAACACCCCGCCCGGGTTCGCGGCCCGGGTGATCGAGGAGCTGGCCGCCGTCACCGGCCAGGAGTTCACCGAGGCCCGCGACCACTTCGAGGCCCAGGGCACCCGGGACTCGCTGGTCGAGCTCAGCGGCGTGCTGCGCACGATCGCGGTCGGCGTCACCAAGATCTGCAACGACCTGCGCTGGATGTCCAGCGGCCCCACCACCGGCCTGGCGGAGATCCACCTGCCCGACCTGCAGCCCGGGTCGAGCATCATGCCCGGCAAGGTCAACCCGGTGCTCCCGGAGGCCACCTTGATGGTCTGCGCGCAGGTGGTCGGCAACGACGCCACCGTGGCCTGGGCCGGCGCGAGCGGCAACTTCGAGCTCAACGTGATGCTGCCGGTGATCGCCCGCAACGTGCTGGAGTCGATCCGGCTGTTGTCGACCTCGAGCACCCTCCTCGCCGAGCGCTGCGTCGACGGCATCACCGCGAACGCCGACCGGATGCGGGCGTACGCCGCGTCGTCACCCTCGGTCGTGACCCCGCTCAACCGCTACATCGGCTACGAGAACGCCGCCAAGGTCGCGAAGCAGGCTCTCGCCGACGGCGCCACGATCCGCGAGACGGTGATCGCGATGGGGTTCGTCGACCGTGGGGAGCTCACCGAGGAGCAGCTGGACGAGGCGCTCGACCTGGCGTCGATGACCCACCCCTGACCGGGCTCAGAGCCCGGCGCGCAGCCGCTGCTGCTCGTCGATCTCCTGCCCGAGCTCCGCGCGCAGGTCGTCGTGCTGGGGGCCGAGCTCGTGCTTGTCCCGGTCGACCCGTTCCGTCCAGTGGTGCAGGGCCGGCGGCCAGCCGACGATGTCGTCGGGCTCCCACTCGTAGCGCGGAGTCACGTGCGCGTGCAGGAACGCGTCGGTGTTGCCCTGGATCTCGAGGTTGATCCGCCGGAACTGCGGGTCGCGCCGTGCGCAGACGGCCGAGACCGCCCGGCCGAGCAGCGCCATGTCCTCCAGGAACACCAGCTGCTGGTCGGTCGGCAGGTCGGTCAGCTGGTCGACCCCCGGCGTGTCGCTGATCAACACGCAGTAGCCGGGCAGGTGCTGCACGTCGCCGATCACGGCGAAGCCGGCGTCGAGGCGCCGGAGCACGGTCGGGTTGGTGCCGGCCAGGGCGGTGCCGACGCGGTCGGCCCGGAAGTTGGCGGTGCTGAGGTCGCTCACGCCGCGACCCTAGCGAGGCCGACCGCCGCCTCAGTACCAGTTGTTGGCCTGCTTGAACTCCCAGGCGCTGCACGGCGAGCCGTAGGAGTCCTGGATGTACTCCAGGCCCCAACGGATCTGCACCTCGGCGTCCGTGAAGTAGCCGGGGGGCATGTCGTGCGTCTCGGTCAGCGCCTGCGGGATGCCGTACGCCGACGACGTCGGGTTGTCGGCATCCACCCTCCAGTTGCTCTCGCTGACGTAGAGGGCGTCGAGGCAGGAGAACTGGTCGACGGAGAAGCCGTACTCGGGGAGCAGCGCCCGGCCGATCTCACGGGGATCGGCGTCGCTGAGGTCGTCCTCGGGCTCGTCCTTCGGGGCGCTGCGGGTCTTGTCCTTGCCCCGGTCGGCGTCATCGCGGCCCCCGGAGCGGGAGAGGGGGGTCGAGGCGCGGAGGACCTCGGTGCGCTCGGCGGTGGGGTCCGGCTCGCTGACGCGCTTGGAGGCGCTGCCCAGCGCGACCGGGGTCGAGGCGATACCGGTCGTGACGACACCGGCGGTCGCCGCTGCGGCGACCGAGGACAGCATCACCGTGTTGCGCAGCACCCTTCTGGGGGCGCGGGTGGCGACGATCGACGAGCGGGACTTGCGGTGCTTCGGGAGGTGCTTGCCAGCTTGTTTGGGCATACAGGAAACTCGCGAATTGCTAGACGGCGCGGGTGGCAGGTCGTCGTCGACGGCACACCCAAGGTCACGTGCAGCGACCCACCATGCAGGACAGCGCACGCACGTGCAAGCCGACGGCGCCCTCAGCGGGGGCGAGCCTGCTCACACTGGGAGACACGCCCAGGTCAGAGCGTGACGTTCTCCAGCATCTCGGTCACCAGGGCCGCGATCGGCGACCGCTCCGAGCGGGTGAGCGTGACATGGGCGAACAACGGGTGCCCCTTGAGCTTCTCGACCACCGCCACGATCCCGTCGTGGCGCCCCACGCGCAGGTTGTCGCGCTGGGCGACGTCGTGGGTCAGCACCACCTTGGAGTTGGCACCGATCCGCGACAGCACGGTCAGCAGCACGTTGCGCTCCAGGGACTGCGCCTCGTCGACGATCACGAACGCGTCGTGCAGCGAGCGGCCCCGGATGTGGGTGAGCGGAAGGACCTCGAGCATGCCCCGGTCGAGCACCTCGTCGATCACGTCCGGCGAGGTCAGCGCCCCGAGGGTGTCGAAGACCGCCTGCGCCCAGGGCGACATCTTCTCGGACTCCGAGCCGGGCAGGTAGCCCAGCTCCTGGCCCCCGACCGCGAACAGCGGGCGGAACACCACGACCTTCTTGTGCTGACGGCGCTCCATGACCGCCTCGAGCCCGGCGCAGAGCGCCAGCGCAGACTTGCCGGTGCCGGCCCGCCCACCGAGGGAGACGATGCCGACCTCGGGGTCGAGCAGCATCTCGAGGGCGACGCGCTGCTCGGCAGAACGCCCGTGGATGCCGAACACGTCGCGATCGCCGCGGACGAGGTGGACCTGCTTGTCGGGCCCGACCCGGCCCAGCGCGGTGCCCCGGTCCGAGAGGAGCACGAGGCCGGTGTGGCACGGGAGCTCGCGGGCGGCCTCGAGGTCGAGCGAGCCGTCGTCGTAGAGCTCGTCGAGGTCACCGGAGGTGACGTCGAGCTCGGCCATGCCGGTGTAGCCGGAGTCGGAGTCCGAGATCGCCTCGGCGCGGTACTCCTCGGCGTCGAGGCCGACCGCGGACGCCTTGATCCGCAGCGGCAGGTCCTTGGAGACCAGGGTGACGGCGTGCCCCTCGTTGGCGAGGTTGCGGGCGACCGCCAGGATCCGGGTGTCGTTGTCGCCGAGCCGGAAGCCGGACGGCAGGGAGTCGGGGTCGGTGTGGTTGAGCTCGACCCGGATCGACCCGCCCTCGTCGCCCACGGGGACCGGCTCGTCGAGCCGGCCGTGGTTGATCCGCAGCTCGTCGAGCATGCGCAGCGCCGTTCGCGCGAAGAACCCCAGCTCGGGATGGTGCCGTTTGCCCTCGAGCTCGGTGATGACCACGACCGGCAGCACCACCTCGTGCTCGTGGAACCGCTTCAGCGCACCGGGGTCGGCCAGCAGGACGCTCGTGTCGAGCACGAACGTGCGGGCGGACGGTGTGGCGGCGCTGGTGGTCTTCGACTGCTTCGCCGTGGACGGCACGATGTGACACCTCCCGTTCCGACGAGCTTCCCCACTCGTCGTTACGACGGAAAGTACGCCGAGGAGGCCCGCTTGCCGCCTCGACACGCCCGAACGGGGGGTGACGGGCGGGTGACTCCTCAGGAACCGAAGCGGCGCTCACGCTGCGCGTAGGCGCGGATGGCGCGCAGGAAGTCGACCCGGCGGAAGTCGGGCCAGTACGCCTCGCAGAAGTAGAATTCGCTGTGTGCGCTCTGCCAGAGCAGGAACCCGCCGAGCCGCTGCTCCCCCGACGTGCGGATCACCAGGTCGGGGTCGGGCTGGCCCTTGGTGTAGAGGTGCTCGGCGATGTGCTCGGCGTCGATCACCTCGGCGAGCTCCTCCAGGGTCATCCCCTTGCTGGCCTGCTCCTGGAGGAGGGACCGTACGGCGTCCGCGATCTCGCGGCGGCCGCCGTACCCCACGGCGACGTTGACGAGCAGCCCCGGCGCGTCCTGCGTGGCCTCCTCGGCCGCCTTCAGCTTGGCGGCGGTGGACGCCGGCAGCAGGTCGAGCGCCCCCACGGGGTGCAGCCGCCAGCGGCCGGCCTCGGCGAGCGTGGCCACCGCCCCTTCGATGATCGACAGCAGTCCCGCGAGCTGCTCGGGCGGCCGGTTGAGGTTGTCGGTGGACAGCAGCCAGAGGGTGACGACCTGGACGCCCACCTCCTCGCACCAGTCGAGCAGGGGCTCGATGTTGGCGGCGCCGGCCTGGTAGCCGTGCGCGGTGTCGGCGCCGACGGCCTTCGCCCAGCGCCGGTTGCCGTCGAGCATGACGCCCACGTGCTGGGGGATCTGATCGGCCGGGAGGGCCTTGACCATGCGGGACTCGTAGGCGGGATAGAGCATCCGTCTGATCCCGCTCTTCCAGTCCGTCACGCCTCCGATGCTACTGCCGAGCCTTGGGCCGGAGCTCGGGTGACCTTCGCCGCGTTGAGGTTTCCGGTCATGCCTTCTCGGGTAGGTTCTTTCCGATGAACAACGCCATCCGCTCCGGGTTCGACCATGTTGTCGAGAACGTCCACGAGACGCTCGCCGAGGTCAAGCCGAAGCTCCGGGGATGGCTGCACCTGGGCATCGTCCCGCTGACCGTCGCCGCCGGGATCGTGCTGATCGCGCTCTCCCCCACCGCGGCGACCCGGTTCGGCTCGAGCGTCTTCGTCTCTTCGGCGCTGATCCTGTTCACCGTGTCCGCGATCTATCACCGCGGCACCTGGTCACCCCGCACCTGGGCCCTGCTGCGGAGGTTCGACCACTCCAACATCTTCATCCTGATCGCCGGGTCCTACACCCCCTTCACCCTGATCTTCCTCGACGGGACGTCCCAGAACGTGCTGCTGGCGACGGTGTGGAGCGGTGCTGTCCTCGGCGTCCTCTTCCGCGTGTTCTGGGTCGATGCTCCGCGTTGGCTCCACGTCCCGATCTACTTCGCACTGGGATGGGCCGCGGTGTTCTTCCTCCCGCAGTTCGCGGAAGGTGTCTCCCGCACCGGGCTCGGCACCGGGGTCGCCGCGCTCGTGCTCGTGGGGGTGGGCGGCATCCTCTACACCCTCGGCGGGGTCGTCTACGGCTTCCGGCGGCCCGACCCCTGGCCGAAGTGGTTCGGCTTCCACGAGGTCTTCCACACGTTCACCATCCTCGCCTTCGTCACCCACTACGTGGGCGTCTCCCTGGCGACGTACTCCTTGCGCTGACCGCCGCCGGATGCGCGCGGTCAAAAGGGTCTTCCTGGAGGTGCTCGGCTGGGCCCTGGTGGTCGGGGGCATCGCCGCACTGGTGCTGCCCGGGCCCGGGCTGCTGGCCCTCTTCGCGGGTCTGGTCCTGCTCTCCCAGCAGTACACCTGGGCCGAGCGGCGGGTGGAGCCGGTCAAGGAGCGTGCCCTCAAGGCCGCGGCCGAAGGGGTGGAGACCTGGCCTCGCATCCTGTTCTCGCTCCTCGGGGTGCTCTGGCTGGTCGGCACCGGCGTCATCTGGGCCGTGCGCCCCCCGGCGCCGGGCTGGTGGCCGTTCGCGGAGCACTGGTGGCTGCTCGGTGGCTGGGCGACCGGGGTCACCCTCATCGTCTCCGGGCTCGCCGCCGGGGCGGGGGTCCTCTACGCGTTCCGCCACTACCGGCAGCCGCGCTAGCGCCGAGCTGGATCAGCGCACGCGTCGCACCCGGCGGCGCAGCTGCAGGATCCGCAGTGCGCCCGCGATGACCGCGACCACCATCCCGCTCGTCGTGGCGATGAGCAGCGCGACCGCCAACGGGGCCCGGCCCGACCAGCCGAAGAAGGAGACGCGGACGTCCTGGGTGTTCTGGCCGATGAAGACCACGAGCAGGATCAGGAGCACCACCAAGCCGGTGAAGGCGACCCAGGTCGCGCTCGTGCGGGAGCTGCGCAGGGGATCGGTGCCGCCCGCCGGCGTGGTCGGCTCGGTCTGTTCCTGGTCGGTCATCTGGGCTCCCCCTCGTCGGTCTGGTTCAAGCCTAGGTCAGCGGGATCGGTCAGCGGACGCTCACACACGTGGTGCCGGCACACGTACGCCGCCGCGCGGCCTTCCACCGGGGTTCGACCGACCAGCAAGGGGATGTCGTCGCGCGGCCCTTCGCTGACGACGACCACCGCCCCCGGCAGTCGTCGCGCCCGGTCCTCGAGGGCCCTGCGCTCCGGCCCGGGTGGGCCGACGACCGCGATCTCGAGCGGCCCGTCGAGCATGGCCTCGGCCGCGGCCAGCGACCAGCCGGCGAACCGGGGAGCCCGTTCGGCGAGCGCCCGCGTGGTCGCGAGCGCTTCTTCCGCGGCCTGCCGGTGCCGTCCGGATCCGGTCAGGGCGGAGTAGGTCGCCAGCGCGTGCACCGTGGCCGAGAGCCCGGAGGGGCTGGCGTTGTCGGAGGGGTCGCGCGGCCGGGCCACCAGGGCCTCGGCGTCGTCTGCGGTGTCGTAGAAACCGCCGTCGTCGGCCCGGAAGTGGTCGAGCGCGACGTCGAGCAGGTCGCCTGCCGGACCGAGCCAGCGGGCGTCGCCGGTGGACTGGACGAGGTCGAGGAAACCGGCCGCGACGCAGCCGTAGTCCTCCAGCACCCCGGCCGGCGCCCCCGCGACGCCGTCCCGGGAGACCCGCCGGAGCCGACCGTCGACGAGGTGGGTCCGCAGGAGCAGGTCCCCGGCGCGCGACCGCGGCGTCGACGTACGACGGGAGCCCGAGCCTCGTGCCGGCGACACAGAGGCCGCTGATGGCCAGGCCGTTCCAGGCCGCGACCACCTTGTCGTCCCGGGCGGGCCGTTCCCGGTGATCGCGCGCCTCGCGCAACCGCCGCTGGCAGTCGAACCACCGTTCGAGGTCGTCGGGGTCCTCACGCAGCTGCAGAGTGGAGGTGCCGTGCTCGAAAGTGCCGGCGTCGGTCACCCACAGCAGGCGAGCTGCCCACGCCCCGTCGTCGGGGCCGAGCACCTCGACGAGCTGCTTCGGCGTCCACACGTAGAACGTGCCCTCGGCTCCCTCGGAGTCGGCGTCGAGCGCCGAGGCGAAACCGCCCTCGGGTGTCCTGAGCTCCCCGAGCAGGAAGTCGGCGATGCCCTCGGCCGCCCAGACCCCGACCTTCGTGCCCCACTCGGCGTAGACCCGCAGCAGCTGGGCGTTGTCGTAGAGCATCTTCTCGAAGTGCGGCACCACCCAGTCGGCATCCACGCTGTAGCGAGCGAAGCCTCCGCCGAGCTGGTCGTGGATCCCCCCGCGGGCCATCGCCTCCAGGGTCCCGGCCGCCATCCGCCGGGCACGCTCGGAGCCGTGCCGGAACAGGAACTCCAGCACCATCGACGGCGGGAACTTCGGCGCACCTCCGAAGCCGCCGCTCTCCGCGTCGTAGTCCTGCTCGATCAGGCCCACCGCCGCGTCGAGGACCTCCCGGTCGAGGCTGCCCGAGGGGAGGGAGGCCTTGCGTCGCAGGTGTTCGCGCAGTTCGCCGGTCACGCGACGTACGTCGTCGCCGCGGTTCTGCCAGGCATCGGCCAGCGCCTCCAGCACCTGGCGGAACGCCGGCTGCCCGTGCCGCGGCTGGTCCGGGAAGTAGGTGCCGGCGAAGAACGGGTTGCCGTCGTGGTCGAGCACACAGGTCATCGGCCACCCGGCATGGCCGGTCATCGCGGTCGTCGCCGCCATGTAGACCGCGTCCACGTCGGGACGTTCCTCGCGGTCGACCTTGATGCTCACGAAGTGCTCGTTGAGATAGGCCGCGGTCGCGTCGTCCTCGAAGGACTCGTGTGCCATCACGTGGCACCAGTGGCAGGCGGCGTACCCGACGCTGAGCAGCACCGGGACGCCGCGCTCGCGCGCCTCGGCAAACGCGTCCTCTCCCCACTCCCACCAGTCGACCGGGTTGTCGGCGTGCTGGAGGAGGTACGGACTGGTCGCGTTCGCCAGGCGGTTCGCCATGCATATCTCCTGTCCCTAGGTCAGTGCGGATGCTTCCGACCACCCGAGTGTGACGCAGCCCGACAGCGAGGTGTTCACCGCACCGATGCCGCGCGCGACCGATCCCGCCCGCCGTCGCCGCTGACGCTCCGGCCCTCCCGGGCGGGCGGACCGTACGTCCGCGGCCACCAGAACCAGTCCCCCAGACCCACCGCGATCGCGGGCACCAACACCGTCCGCACCAGCAGCGTGTCGAGCAGCACCCCGATGCCGATCACGAGCCCCAGCTGGGCCAGCACCACCAGGGGTAGCACTCCAAGCACCGCAAACACGGCCGCCAGCAGGATCCCGGCGCTTGTGATCACCCCACCGGTCGCAGCGAGCGCGCGCAGCATCCCGTCTCGGGTGCCCCGTCGCGGCGCTTCCTCAGCTGCGCGGGTGACCAGGAAGATGTTGTAGTCGACACCGAGTGCGACCAGGAACAAGAACGCGAGCAGCGGCATCCCGACGTCGATCGCTTCGAACCCCAACAGGCTGGTGAACACCCACCAGGACACCCCGAGCGCCGCGAGATAGGTCCCCACGACCGTGGCTACCAGGATCACCGGCGCCACCACCGACCGGAGGAGGAGCATCAGGACCACGAGGACCAGCAGGAGCACCAGCGGGATCACCACGCCCCGGTCGCGTGCTGCAGCGTCCGCCTCGTCGATAGCCACCGCCTCGGCCCCGCCGACGTAGGTCTGGTCGAACCCGTCGAGCGCGGCGCGCAGGTCACGTATCGCCTGCTCCGCGGCCGCGCTCCCGGGTCCTGCCTCGAGGACCACCGTGAGCCTGCTCCAGCCGTCCTCGCCTTGGACGGCCTGCCCGGTTGCCGAACTCGGGACCTCCAGGACGGCTGCGGCCACCTCGTCGGGATCCTCGACGGTAACCACGACGGTGGGCTCCGCCGCGCCGGCGGGGAAGCTCTCGGCGAGGCGGTCGGCAGCCGCAATCGCCTCCGGCTCGTCGAGGAACTGCTCGGAGGTCGACAGCCCGGTCTGGACCTGGCTCAACCCCGCGGCCATGAATGCCAGCAGCAGCACCGACCCGGCGACCAATCGCCCCGGCGCCCGCGCGACCGTGTGGCCCACCCGACCCCAGAACGACCCCGACTCCACCAGCGTGGGCTGGCCGATCCGGGGCACCATCGGCCAGAACACCCACCGCCCGCACAGCACCAGTGCCGCCGGCAGCACCAGCAGGACAGCGGCAGCCGCCACCACGATGCCCACGGCGCTGGCCACGCCGAGACCCCGCGTCGTCGGGAACGAGCACAGCAGCAGCGTGAGGACGCCGACCACCACGGTTGCCGAGCTCGAGAGCACCGCCTCGGCAGTCCGCCGCCACGCTCGCCTCATCGCGGCGTACCGGTTCTCGTGAAGGCGGAGCTCGTCGCGGTAGCGCGAGATCAGCAAGAGCGCGTAGTCGGTGCCGGCGCCGAACACCAGAACCGACAGGATGCCCACCGTCGACTCGTCCCACGGAATCTCGACCACGGCCAGCGTCTGGGTGGCCAGTACGGCGGCCAGCCGGTCCGCCACGCCCACCACCGCGAGTGGGACCACCCACAGGATCGGGCTCCGGTAGGTCAGGATGAGCAGAACCGCCACCACCGACGCGGTGACCAGCAGCAGCCGGGTGTCGGCGCCGTCGAAGACGGCGGAAAGGTCCGCGTCGACCGCGGCCGGACCTGTGACCTGGGCGCTCACACCCTCCGGCAGGTCACGAGCGACGTCCGCGCGGAGTTCGGCGACCCCCTCCGACACCGCCTCCGAGCCCGTCCCCTCGACCGTGGTCACCCCGATCGCCGCCGTGCGGTCCTCGCTCACCTGAAGAGCGCTGCGGCTACCGGTGGCCTCGCCGAAGCCGCGCTCGAGGTCCGCCACATCCGACCGGGACAGCTGTGCACCCTCGGTGGCGTAGAGCACCACGGCGGTCTGTTCCTGACCGTCGGCGAACTTCTCCTGGAGCTCCAGCACCCGGGTGCTGTCGGCGTTCACGGGGGCGGAGTCGGTCACCCCGGGCGTCAGCTCCGCCTCGCCGAGCACTCCGATCAGGAGGCCGGAGGTCAGGAGGCCGAGCAGGACGGCGGCCACGGCGCGGGCCGGGGTGAGCCCGCGAGGATGGATGCTCATCTACAATTACCTCACAAGGTTTCTCACCAGATTGCTAAGTTGATGAATGATCATACCTCACGGCCAGCGAGCCACTCGGCCGAGCACCACGCCGGTCTCCCGAGCGCTGCGCTGCAGACGAGCACCCTCCTCGCACTGCGCGAGCTGCTGGACGTGTCCGGTCGCGTCGGCCCGACTGTTGCCCGTCGCGCCTCACTCAGCCACACCGAGCTGCAGACGCTGGAGCTGCTCTTCGAGACGCCGATCGGACCCGCAGACCTGGCCCGCCGCCTCGGCGTCAGCACCGCCGCCTCGTCCGGGATCGTCGACCGGCTCACGGCCCGCGGTCACGTGGTGCGCAGCCCCCACGAGTCCGACGGCCGGCGTACCGACGTGAGGATCACCGAGTCCGGCGCCGCCGAGATCATCGGACACCTCACCCCGATGTTCACCGCGCTGCACGAGCTCGACTCCGGTCTCGACGACCACGACCGCGAGGTCGTCGAGATCTATCTCCGTGGCGCGATCGCGGCACTCCGCCGGCTTCTCTGAACCTTCCGGGCCGTGTCGAACGTCCACCGCATCGACGCGACGTAGTGGTCGCCGGGCTCGAGGACGGCCGATGGCCACTCCGGGTGGTGCGGCGAGTCGGGGAAGAGCTGGGGCTCGAGGGCAATGCCGTCGCCCTGGCGGTAGAGCCCGCCGCTGGTCGAGGGCCGGCTGCCATCGAGGAAGTTGCCCGTGTAGACCTGCAGTCCCGGCTGGTCCGTGCTCACCTCGAGACGCGTCCCGGTCCTCGGCGACTCGAGGACGGCCGCGGTCCGCAGCCCGCGACCGCGGATGACGAAGTTGTGGTCGACGCCGCGGGCAAGCTCGACCTGCGGGTGGCGTCGCCGAAGAGCTGGTCCGATGGCCGTGGGCGTCCTGAAGTCGAAGGGGGTCCCGTCGACGGGCTCGTGCCCGCCGGTGGGGATGCCGCTCGGGTCGACCGGGGTGTACTCGTCGGCCAGGATCGTCAGGTGGTGGTGATCGATCGTGCCGGCGTCCTCGCCGTCGAGGTTGAAGTAGGCGTGGTTGGTGAGGTTCACGAGGGTCGGCTGGTCGGTCGTCGCCTCCATCCTCACGCTCACCGAGTCTCCCTCGACCCGGTAGTGGACGCTCGTCGTCACGGTGCCGGGGAACCCCATGTCACCGTCGGGACTGACCAGGCTGAGGTGAGCGTGATCGTGGCTCACGTCCACGATCTCCCACACCCGGCGATCGAACCCCTCGGGGCCGCCGTGCAGTGAGTTGCCGCGGTCATGAGTCTGCAGCTGGACGTCGAGGTCGCCGAGCCCGAAGCGGCCACCGGCAATGCGATTGGCGTAGCGACCAATCGTTCCACCCAGGTAGTCGCTGGACGCCAGTCGGTCAGCCACGGTCCGATGGCCCAGCACCACGTTGCGCCGGCGACCGTCACCGCAGGCGACCTCGAGCCGATGCACACCTGCGCCGAGTGTGATCAGGTGGACGACGGGGCCGGGGACCTCCCCCAGGACGATCCGGTCCACCTCGCGCCCATCGGGCATCCGGCCGAACCCCGTCACGTCCACAGGAAGAACGCTAGCGCCGGCCCACGTCCGTTGACGGGTTTGCTTCAATCGCGGGTGTGGACGCGAAGGGCTGGGACGAGCGGTACGCCGCGAGCGAGCTGGTCTGGTCGGTCGGGCCGAACCAGTTCGTCGATGCGGAGTGCGCCGACCTGTCCCCCGGCAGGGCCCTGGACCTGGCCGCCGGCGAGGGCCGCAACGCGATCTGGCTCGCCCGGCGCGGCTGGGACGTCACCGCCGTGGACTTCTCGCAGGTGGCGCTCGACAAGGGCCGCACCCTGGCCGGCGACGTCGACGTCGAGTGGGTCTGTGCCGACGCGACGACCTGGACCCGCGCAGACAGCTACGACCTGGTCGTGATCGCCTACCTCCAGCTGCCTGCGGCAGAGCGTCGCGAGGCGGTCCGCCGCGGGTTCACCGCCCTGCGGCCGGGCGGCACCTTCCTGCTGGTCTGCCACGACACCACCAACCTCACCGAGGGCACCGGTGGGCCCCAGGACGCGAGCGTCCTGCTCACCGCCGAGGATGTCCTGGCGGACCTGGCCGGTGAGGACTTCGAGGTCGTCCGGGCCGAGCGGGTGGAACGGTTCGTGAGCGCCGCCGACGAGCACGGGGCCGAGGCGGCGCGCACGGCGTACGACTGCCTGGTGCGGCTACGGCGTACCTGAGCCCGGGGCGTCCTCGCGAGGCTCGTCGGGTTCGTCGAAGACCCCGGCGTCCTTGGCCGCCTGCGCCTTGCGCAGCTGCTTGACCAGGCTGAACCCGAGGAAGACCACGGCCGCGATCAGCAGCAGGAACACCACGAGGGCGGTCCAGCCCGCCGTGACGTCCTCGGGCTCGGGAGCCGGGTCGGCGAGGAGCGTCAGCGGCACGATGAGGTCGGGGAGCGCCATGCCCACATCCTCTCAGGCGGGGCGCTGCCCGTCCGGGTGGGGGATGCCGGCGAAGAGGTCGTCCTCCGGGGTCGGGGACTCGACGTGGCTGACCACGAGCTCGAAGTCCTCGGTGGGCCACACGGCCGCCTGGATCTCGTGGGGGATCGCGAACCATGGCCCGTCCGGGTCGATCTGGGTGGCGTGCGCCATCAGCGCCTGGTCGCGCACCCCGAAGTAGTCGGAGCACGGCACCTTGGTGGTGATCCGGGCGTCCCACTCCGGCTCGGGCTCCCACTTCTCGAGCCGTTCGGCGTAGGGGGACTCGAGCCCGTGCCGCAGCATCTCGTCGTGCAGCGCCTGGGTCCGGGGCCGGTTGAAGCCATGGTGGTAGTAGAGCTTGAGCGGCTGCCACGCCTCCCCCGCCTCGGGGTAGCGGTCGGGGTCACCGGCCGCCTCGAACGCCGCCACGGAGACCTTGTGGCACATGACGTGGTCAGGGTGGGGGTAGCCCCCTCGTTCGTCGTACGTCGTCACGACGTGGGGCCGGAAGCTGCGCATCAGCCGCACCAGCGGGACGGCCGCCTCCTCGACCGGGAGGGTGGCGAAGCAGCCCTCCGGGAGCGGCGGCTTGGGGTCGCCCTCGGGCCAGCCGGAGTCGACGAAGCCGAGCCAGTCCTGCCGCACCCCGAGGATGTCGCGGGCCCGCTCCATCTCCTGGCGGCGCACCTCGGTGATGTTCGCCTCGATGTCGGGACGTTCCATCTTCGGGTTGAGGATCGACCCGCGCTCCCCGCCCGTGCAGGTGACGACGTGGACATCGACGCCCTGCGCGACGTACATGGCCGTCGAGGCGGCGCCCTTGCTGGACTCGTCATCGGGGTGGGCATGCACGTGCATCAGTCGGTAGCCCGCGCGGGGGCGATCGGCAAGGGGGCGCTGCGGCATGGCGCGAGTCTAGGAGGAAAGATGGGGGGGTGAGCCAGCAGGACAGCCTGACCGAGAGGTACGGCGCCCCGTCACCGGTCGCGCGTCGCGCCCTGGTGACGGTGATCGTCGTGGTGGCTGCCGCGTTCCTGGGCTGGCTGGCGTGGACGGCGTTCTTCCACGGCAACCCGGACGTGAGCTCGGAGCTCGTGAGCTTCACCGTCGACGACGAGCACCAGGTGACCGCGCGCGTCGACGTCCGGCTCGACGACGAGGACGTTGTTGCCACCTGCCTGCTGCGGGCAATCGCGGAGGACCACACGGTCGTCGGCGAGCTGCACTTCGACGTACGCGCCACCGACCTGGAGGGCGGCAACGTGCTCGAGCGCGAGATTCGCACCGAGCGCCGCGCGACCAGTGTTGATCCCGTCGGCTGCACCACGACGGGCCAGCAGCGTCCGCGCTGACTCCGTCGATCTGCATCGGTGGGCCCGAGTTGTTAGGCTGGTCCGATACCCGGCCCGCCAGGCCGACCGGGCGACTCCGGTCGTGAGCCGGCAACGGACCATCCGAACCCCAACGAGCACGTGGGTGTGACACGTCATACCCATCACCTCACCGCAGGAGACGTAATGACGCAGTCGAGCGAGCAGAGCACTGTCTGGCTGACCCAGGACGCCTACGACAAGCTCCACGCCGAGCTCGAGGACCTCAAGGGTCCTCGCCGGCAGGAGGTCATCGACCGGATCAGTGCCGCGCGCGACGAGGGCGACCTCAAGGAGAACGGCGCCTACCACGCGGCGAAGGACGAGCAGGGCAAGATGGAGGCCCGGATCCGGCAGCTCGAGAGCATGCTGCGCAACGCCGAGGTCGGCGAGACTCCTCCGGACGACGGCATCGTCGAGCCGGGCATGGTGGTGACCTACAAGTTCGTCGGTGATGGCGACGACGAGGCCGAGAAGTTCCTGCTCGGCGCCCGCGAGATCGAGCCCGAGGGGCTGACGGTCTACTCGCCCCAGTCGGCGATGGGCTCGGCGATCCTGGGCTCGCGCAAGGGCGACACGGTCAGCTACACCGCTCCCAACGGGAGCGAGCAGCGGGTCGAGATCCTGGACGCGGTGCCCTACAAGGCCTGACCCATCGGGGCCGATCACTCGAAGATGCGGTAGCCCCGCTCGCGCAGCCGAGCGAGGACCTGCTCCGCGTGCGGTTCGCCGCGGGTCTCCATCTGGATCCGCACCTCGACCTCGTCGAGGTGCAGCAGCGGCGAGATCCGTTCGTGGGTGACGTCGAGGACGTTGCCGCCGGTCTCCCCCACCTCCGACAGCAGCCTCGCGAGTCCGCCCGGCAGGTCGGGGATGCACACCCGCAGGTAGAGGTAGCGGCCCGCTGCGGCGAGGCCGTGCCGGATCACCTTGCCGAGCAGCAGCGGGTCGATGTTGCCGCCCGACAGCACCGCCACCGAGGGCGTGGAGTAGGCCGTCGGGTCGTCGAGCAGGGCGGCGACCGCGGCCGCACCGGCCGGTTCGACGATCATCTTCGCCCGCTCCACCAGCGCCAGCAGCGCTCGCGACATGGACTCCTCGGAGACGGTGACGATGTCGTCGACGTAGTCGCGGACCGCAGCAAAGGTGATCTCACCCGGCAGGCCCACGGCGATGCCGTCGGCCATGGTCTTCATGGAGTCCAGCCGGACCGGGGCGCCGGACTCCAGCGACGCGGGATAGGCCGCGGCGCCCTCGGCCTGCACGCCGATGACCCGCACGTCGGGTCGCGTCGCCTTGACCGCGATCGCGATCCCGGCCAGCAGCCCGCCGCCCCCGGTGGGGACGAGCAGGGTCTGGACGTCGGGGGCCTGCTCCAGGATCTCGAGTCCGGCGGTGCCCTGCCCGGCCACGATGTCGACGTGGTCGAAGGGATGGATCAGCACCGCGCCGGTCTCCTTGGCGAACGCCTCGGCCGCGGCCAGCGCGTGCTCGAGGTGTCCGGCCTCGAAGACCACGTCGGCGCCGTAGGCCCGGGTGGCCTTCTCCTTCGGGATCGGCGCCCCCTCGGGCATGAACACGGTGGACTTGATGCCGAGCAGCTGGGCGGCCAGGGCGACGCCCTGGGCGTGGTTGCCCGCCGACGCGGCCACGACGCCGTTGGCCCGCTGGTCCTGCGAGAGCTGGGAGATCCGGACGTAGGCCCCGCGGATCTTGAAGGACCCGGTGCGCTGGAGGTTCTCGCACTTGAGCGCGACCGGCCCGCCGGCGAGGGCGGACAGCCACCGTGAGTCCTCCATCGGGGTCCGGATGGCGATCCCCTGGAGCAGCTCCGCGGCTGCCTCGATGTCTGCCAGCGTCACGCGTGGCACCTCAGTCACGGCGCCTTCCTTCCGGTGGGAGCGGTGGTGCTTCGGCATCCACCTCTTCGATGTCTTCCTCGAGGGCCTCGTCGGGTTCGTCCTCACCGATATCGGTGTCCTCGGCGAGGTGCTGGACGACGGCGTTGCCGGCCGCGGCCAGCGGGACGGCGACCAGCGCGCCCGCGATCCCGGCGACCAGCACGCCGCAGCCGATCGCCACGATCACGCCCAGCGGATGGACCCGCACGAAGCGGCCCATCAGGAAGGGCTGCAGGATGTGACCCTCGAGCTGCTGGACCGCGATCACGCCGCCGAGCATGAACAGCGCGGTGATCGGGCCCTGCGCGACGAGTGCGACCAGGATCGCCACGGTCCCGGCGATCGTGGCACCGATCATCGGCACGAACGCACCGAGGAAGACGAGCACGCCGATCGCCATCACGAACGGGACGCCGAGGACCGCCGCCACGATCATGATGCCGATCGCGTCCACCGCCGCGACGAGGACGGTCGCCCGTACGAACTGGGTGAGCGACACCCAGGCGACCCGGCCGGACCCGTCGACGTGCTCGCGGGCGGCCCGGGGAGCGAGTCGCACGAGCCAGGCCCAGATGCGCTCGCCGTCGGCGAGGAAGAAGAACGTGGAGAACAGGACGATGAAGAAACCGGCGACCACGTGTCCGATCGCCGTACCGAACTCGGTGACCTGGCTGAGGGTCTCTCCGTCCTGGGATTGCCTGGTGATCGCATCCTGCGCACTCTGGATGACGTCGTTGATCTGGGAGTCGCTGGCGTTGAGCGGGCCGGTCTGGAGCCAGTTGCGGATCTCCTCGAGGCCCTGCACCACCTGGTCGGCCAGGTCGCTCGCACCCTGCGCGACCTGCTGCCCGGCGAAGGTGAGCAGGGCGGCGATGAACGCGATGCCCCCGATGACCACGAACGCCGCGGCCAGTCGCCGGGGCACACCGACCCGGGTCAGGGCAACGGCTACCGGGGTGACCAGGGCCGCGATCAGCAGGGCGACGACGAGGGGCAGCGTGATCACCGCGAAGAAGCCGAGGACCCGGGCGATGAGGTAGCCGGCCGCGACGATGACGAGGAACCGCCAGGCCCACGCCGCCGCCAGGTCGACGCCCCAGGGGACCTGCGCGGGCGCGAGGTTCGACGGGCCGGTCGGGATGGGAGCGGGCTCGGGGCTGGGACGGCGCTCCGCGCGCACCGTCGCCCACTGCTGGGCGAACTGCTGGGTCAGGCGTTCGCGGAGACGCCCCTCTTTGCTCACGCCGACAGGCTATGTGAGACGCGTCACCAGCCGGTACGCCGCCTGCGGGTGTCGGCCCGCGAGGAGACCCGCGGCGGCCAGCACGTAGTCGGTGTCGACCACGATGCGCGGGTCTCGCGGAAGCTGCCAGCCGCCCTCGACATCGGCGCCGATACTCCCCTCGAAGGCCCGCCGGGCGACGCCGGTACGGCCGTTGCGGAACACCCCGCCCGAGCAGACGAGCAGGTCGACCTCGCGCAGGTCCTTGCCGGACCGCTCGACGACCCGTCCCTCGGGGCTGACCACCACCCGGGAGCGGCCGGCGTGGCGGCGCAGGGCGAGGCCGGCGGCGGCCGCGGCGATGGCTTCGTCGATCTCGGACTCGCGGTCGCTGCCGGGCAGGTAGTCGGGGTCGGCGCGCCGCCGCTTGCGGCGTCAGCCAGGTCGTCCAGCCCGGCGGCCGCCACCGTGGAGGGCGCCGACCAGCGCATCCCGAGGTCACCCTCGACGGTCCGGGTCACCGGGGTGGTGGCCACCACCTCGCGCGACAGCCCGCCCGCCCCGGTTGAACCAGTCTCGGGGTCCAGCTCGACGACGCTGTGCACGTCGGTGGTCGCGCCGCCCACGTCGACGACCACGACGTCGCCGGCGCCCGGGTGCTCGGCGTCGAGGCCGCGGGCGAGGAGCTCGACCGCGGTGAGGACCACGTCGGGGGTGGCGCCGCGGACCAGCTTCGCGAAATCCGCCCGCTGGCTGAGGTGCTTGCCGCCGATCACGTGGGCGAGGAACATCTCCCGGATCGCGGCCCGGCCGGACTCGGGCGCCAGCACCCCGATCCGGGGCACCACGTTGTCGGCGACGACGTGCGGGACGGCGCCGAGGATTGTCCCGACGTCGTCGCGGGCGTCGGCGTTGCCGGCCACGACGACCGGACCGCTCCAGCCGCTGTCGACCAGGGCCCGGGCCGCGTTGCGGATGGGTTCGGCGTTTCCACCGTCGGTGCCGCCGGTCAGCAGCACGACGTCCGGACGGGTCGTGTGCCTGAGAACGCTCCAGGGGTCGGTGTCAGGCACACGACCCGATACGGCGATCACCTGGACGACCTTGCCGCCGCTGGAGAGGGCGACCCGGCGTCCGGCCTCGGCGGTCACCAGCTCCTCGTTGCCGACCACGGCGATCCGCAGACCCCCGCCGGCGCTGGAGCAGGCGAGCACCTCGGCATCGGCGGCCCGCGGGTCCTGCTCGACCAGGGTGGCGGCGCAGGCGTCGTACCCGTCGAGGACGTCGCCCCCCACGTCCGGCTTGGGGATCGTGGTCGGGTGGGAGGCCGAGGCCACGATCCGGCCCTCGCCGAGGTCGACCAGCGCGGCCTTGGTGAAGGTGGAGCCGAAGTCGACGCAGATCGTGACGTCGGCGGTCATCTCGCCGGGTTTCGAGGCTCGGTCGCAGAGCGACCTCGCACCTCAACCACCGAGGGCACGGTCGAGGTCGGCGATCAGGTCGTCGGCGGTCTCGATGCCGACACTGAGCCGGACCAGGTCGGCCGGCACCTCGAGGTCGGTGCCGGCGACGCTCGCGTGGGTCATCCGCCCGGGGTGCTCGATCAGGGACTCCACACCGCCGAGGGACTCGCCGAGGGTGAAGACCTCGGACCGCTCGCAGACCGCCAGCGCCTGCTCCTCGCCGCCGGCGCACCGGAACGACACCATGCCACCGAAGCGCTTCATCTGCTTCGCGGCCACGTCGTGCCCGGGGTGCTCGGGGAGTCCGGGGTAGATCACCTCGGTGACCTTCGGGTGGCCGGAGAGGAAGGCCACGATCCGCTCGGCGTTGTCGCAGTGGCGGTCCATCCGGATGGCCAGCGTCTTCAGGCCGCGCAGCACCAGCCAGGAGTCGAACGGCCCGGCCACCGCTCCCATGGCGTTCTGGTGGAAGGTCAGCTGCTCGGCGAGGTCGTGGTCGCGCACGACGAGCGCGCCGCCGATGACGTCGGAGTGGCCGCCGCAGTACTTCGTCGTCGAGTGGACCACCACGTCGGCGCCCAGGGTCAGCGGTTGCTGGAGGTACGGCGACGCGAAGGTGTTGTCGACCACCAGCAGCGCCCCGGCCTCGTGGGCAGCGCCGGCCAGCGCCTCGATGTCGGCGATGTTGAGCAGCGGGTTGGTGGGCGTCTCGATCCAGACCAGCTTCGTCTGGCCCGGCCGGATCGCGGCGCGGACAGCGTCGACGTCGGAGACCGGCGCCGGGCTGTGCACCAGGCCCCAGACCTGCTCGACCTTGTCGAAGAGCCGGAAGGTGCCGCCGTACGCGTCGTCGGGGATCACCGCATGGTCGCCCGGACGGCAGGTGGCGCGGACGAGGGTGTCCTCGGCGGCCAGGCCGGAGGCGAACGCGAAGCCGCGCTCCCCTTCCTCGAGCGCCGCGATGTTGCCCTCCAGGGCGGTGCGGGTCGGGTTGGCGGAACGGCTGTACTCGTAGCCGCCGCGCAGCCCGCCGACGCCGTCCTGCTTGTAGGTCGAGGTCGCGTAGATCGGCGGGATCACCGCACCGGTCATCGGATCGGGCTCGTAGCCCGCGTGGATCGCCCGTGTCTCGAAGCCGGACTTGTTGGCGTGTTTCTGGCTCACGGCCACGACCCTACTTGGCACGGTTTGCGACGATGGGTCCATGTTCGGACGCCACAAGACCACGCTCCCCACGGCCGACGAGGCACTGCCCGGCCGAGCGGAGCCGCCCTCCGCCCTCGCCGACCGCCACGTCGTGCTGGACGCACCCGTCCGCACCGACGAGGTGCCCGAGGGCCTCGAGGTCGCGATCTTCGGGCTGGGCTGCTTCTGGGGTGCCGAGGAGGTCTACTGGCAGCTGCCCGGCGTGTGGTCCACGTCGGCCGGGTACGCCGGCGGCGTGACGCCGAACCCGACGTACGACGAGGTCTGCTCGGGCCGCACCGGCCACACCGAGGCGGTCCGGATCGTCTACGACCCGTCCGTGGTGGCCTTCGGCGACCTGGTCAGGCTCTTCTTCGAGATCCACGACCCGACGCAGGGCATGCGGCAGGGCAACGACGTCGGCACGCAGTACCGCTCCGCGATCTACTTCACGACGCCGGAGCAGGAGGAGACCGCGCGCGAGCTGACCGAGATCTACGGTGCGGAGCTGAAGCGCCGCCGGCTTGGCGAGATCACCACCGAGATCAAGCCGGCGCCGACGTACTACTACGCCGAGGACGTGCACCAGCAGTACCTCGCGAAGAACCCCTACGGCTACCGCTGCCACGCCAACACCGGCGTCAAGTTCCCCGAGACCAGCTGAGGCCGCCGACCGCTCCGTAGTCGTCGGGCGGCGCCGCGCGCATCGCGCCATGAGCGGTCACGCTATGCCGTACTCAACGCGGCCGGCTCTTCGACACCGGCCACAACCGGAAGACCGACGCGCTGGACGCGCACTCGATCGCCATGGTCGCGGTCCGCACCCCGGGACTGCGACGAGGTACGACCCGATGGTGAGCTCGAGGCGCTGCGGATGCTCACCGACCGCCGCGACGAGCTCGCCCGGCAGCGGGTGCAGACCGTGAACCGGCTGCAGCGGCTGCTCAGCGAGCTGATCCCGGCGAGCGCAAGAAGGACCTCTCCGCGCTGCAGGCCAAGGCGATGCTGGCCACCGTGCGGCCCCGGGACCTGGCCGGGAAGACCCGCCGGCGGATGGCCGCCGAGGAGGTAGACCGACCTGGTCGCGGTCGATGCGAAGCTGAAGAAGATGAAGGCCGAGCTCAAGGCCGCGGTGCAGGATCGAGGCTCGAGGCTGATGGAGATCCACGGCGTCGGACCCGCGGGTGCGGCGCGGATCCTGGCCGACGTCGGTGACGTGGCCCGGTTCGCCGATCGGAACCGGTTCGCCTCATGTGCGGACGTGCCCGGCGGACCTACGCTGAGGCCATGCGCCTTGGACGGAAGCAGTCGGAAGCTCTCCTCGACCCCGGCAGGGCGGCGTCGTGAGGCCGGCGCTGCGCGATCCGGACAGCGGGTTCTGGTTCCACGGGGAGTGGATCCACGACCCATACGAGTGGCTGGAGAATCTCGACGACCCTGAGGCGCGATCCTGGATCGAGGAGCAGGAGGCGGCGACGCATCGCATTCTCGACGCCGCGCCCGGCCGGGAGCGGCTGCGCGCCGAGGTGACCAGGGCATCGCGGTATGAGCGGCTGTCGCGGCCGGTCCGCGCCGGTGGAACTGAGTTCGTCTGGCAGGCCGGTCCCGGCGACGAAAAGCGCATGCTGAAGATGCGCCGAGAGCCCGACGGACAGCTGGAGACGGTCATCGACCCGAACACCTGGCCGAGCACCGAGGCGCTTGTATTCGCCGTGCCGTCACCCGACGGCAGGCTCGTTGCCTTCGCCAAGGCGGTCGGGAGCACCCATGACGCGCGGATCGAGATCATGGAGGTCGACACCGGGCTGGTCCGGCCTGATCGGCTACGCGGCACGAACCACATGGAGGCCGCATGGCGGCCCGACTCGTCCGCCCTGTTCTACGTCGCGACCGATGACGGCAAGGAGTCGATCTACGAGCACCGGATCGGATCGGATGCACCTGCCAAGCAGGTCTTCGGTGGCCATGAGGACTACTGGTGCTCGGTGACCGTCAGCGAGTGCGGCCGGTACGCCGTCCTGTACCAGTGGGACTTCGTCCACGCCAACATCGTGTCCCTGCTGAGACTTGCCGATGACGAACTGGTGCCGGTTGCCACGACCATGCAGGCGGTGAATCAGGTGCAGGTGGTCGACGACGAGCTCCTCATCGTCACCGATCTCGACGCACCGCGCGGCCGGCTCTGCAAGGCGTCGGTGCGCAGTCCGACCGAGTGGCACACCGTCATTGCCGAGAGCAACGACACGCTCCAGACCGTCACCGGGATCGGTGGCCGGTTGTACGCCGTCTACTTCCACGCGGGGTCGCACAGGATCACCGTGCATGACGCGGACGGCCGCAGGATCCGCGACGTGGAGCTTCCGGCGCTCGGGTCGGTGAACGGGAACGAGGGTGGCGGGGTCGTCAGCGGTGTCACCGGGAGCTGGCACGGCGACGAGGTGTGGGTCGAGTTCCAGTCGTTCGTCCAGCCCCTGTCGACCTACCGCTACGACTTCGACGACGACGAGCTCACCGCGTACCACGTGCCCGAGGTGGCGATCGACGCTGTGACCGAACAGGTCTGGTACGAGTCGATGGACGGCACGAAGGTCTCGATGCTCGTCGTGCGGCCCACGGGGACCGACGGACCAGTGCCGCTGCGGCTGAGCGGGTACGGCGGGTTCAACATCGACATCTCGCCGTGGTACGCACCGGTCCACGCGGCCTGGCTCGAGAACGGCGGGGCCCTTGCCTTCCCCAACATTCGCGGCGGTGGCGAGTACGGACGCGAGTGGCACCAAGCGGCGATCGGGACCAACCGGCAGAACGCGTTCGACGACTACATCGCCGCCGCCCGCTGGCTGGTCGCCAACGGCCACACGACGACCGATCAGCTGATGTCGCGAGGGAACAGCAACGGCGGCATCCTCGTCGCAGTCACCGCCCTGCAGGCGCCGGATGCGTTCCGGGCCGTTTTCTGCCGGGCGCCGACGCTGGACATGATCCGGTTCACCCGGTTCGACAACGGGCGCACCGCGACCGTCGAGTTCGGCTCGCCCGACGATCCAGTCGAAGGTGCATACCTCGCCGGATACTCGCCGTACCACAACATCCGGCCAGGGGTCCCGTACCCAGTGATCGCGTTCGTGCCGGCGATGAACGACAAGCTGGCGCCGCCGTACGACCCGGTCAAGATGGCGGCGCGGATGCAGGCCGACGCCCCGAGCGGCGGGCCGTACCTGTTGCTGCCGCTGCGCGACTCCGGGCATGGTGGCGGCACCACGCTGGCGGCGGTCATTGAGCAGGATCTCGACGAACTGTGCTTCTACGGCTGGGCCCTGTCGAGGAACCAAATGTAATCCAGTCACCTCGTATGCGTTGATGTGCAGACCCGGGAACCTGCTCCGCTCTAACGGCGACCACCGAACAAGAGTCACCGAGATCCTCGCGAGCCGCTGTCGCAGGAGTTGCCGGCTTGGGCGTCCCGGCCCGGTTCGCGCACACCGCGCTCGACGGCGACCCACAGGTGATGCCGATCGGAGTAGGACGCCCCTGGCGCATCGTCGGCTCCACTCAAGCCGGAGACCCGGATCAGCGCACCAAATCCGTGTTGCAGACCCTCGCGACCGACTGCCCCAGTACAGCGGCTCCCTGCTGATCCGCCACTTGTGACGCGTCCGCTCATCGGTGTGATCCGTACGCTTCGACCGGCGAGCGGCACCGTGATTACTACGCACGCAAGTACCAGCAGTACCTCGCGAAGAACCCCTACGGCTACCGCTGCCACGCCAACACCGGCGTCAAGTTCCCCAAGACCGCTTGAGACCACCAACCACCGGCAGCGTGGGCTGGAGGTCTGCAGGGGCGGGCGCCCTCTCGCCACTTCATCCCCGTCCGGCTTGTTGGGCAACGCAGTGGATGCCGCGCGGGGTCACGGCTATGTCCGCATGACCGGAGCGGAAGCTTTCGGTGGCATGTCACGCGTTGCGCGCCGGGGCGAACTATCGGGAGCCGACCAGTCGGCGAAGCCAACCTCCTCGCCGTTCGGCCTTCGGGTGCCCGGGGCATCGTTGGGCACTGGGGACGCCGGCCAGGACTTGATTGACGTGATGGCCGCAGCCGGCCCAGGTGGTCTTGCCACAGGTGCGGCAGCTGGTTGCTCGGCACATGAGTTCTCCTCGAATCGAGTTGTGGGTGGTGCGTTCAGGGTGGGTGATCAGGCCAGGGCGGGGATGGCCTGCCACGCGGTGTAGCCGGCGACGGCGACGAGCAGGGCGGCGAAGGTGCCGTGGAGCCTGTCCTCTGCGGTGTGGGCGGCGATTCGGGTGCCGAGGGTGCCCCCGGCAACGGCGGCGCAGGTGAGCAGGGCCACGAGTGCCCAGTCGGGGTGGGTGCCGGCTCCGGCGCGCACCGCGAGGGCGACCGCGGAAGTGATGGTGATGACGACCAGCGAGGTGCCTGCGGCGTCCGCCATGTCCAGGCCGAGCCCGAGCACGAGGGCTGGGACGACCAGGAACCCGCCGCCGACGCCCAGGAAACCGGTCAACAGACCGACCACCGTGGCCGCGACCAAGACCTTGAGCGCCCGTGGGCACTGGCAGGCGAAGGTGGGGCTGAAAGTGATGATCGGGTCGTCGAGCGAGTGTCGGCGGTGACGCTGCTCGGCGTCGGGGTGTCGGCGCGCGCGGAGCTGGCGGATGGTCATGGCGGTGGCAGCGAGCACCAACAGCACGGCGAAGGCCGCCATCAGCACGGATTCCGGGACTTGCGAGGACGCCGTCGCGCCGGCGACCGCGCCGCCCGATGCAACTGCCCCGAACACCAACCCGCGAGTGAGCAGCATGTTCCCGGCCTTGAAGGCGCCGACTGCGGCGGTCAGCGAGGTGACCCCGACCACGACCAGCGACCCAGTGGTTGCCTGGGCCGGGGACTGGCCCAGCAGGTAGACCAGCACCGGGACGGCGAGAATCGACCCGCCGCCGCCGAGCGCGCCGAGGCTGAGCCCGATGAGTAGGCCGGCGACCACGGCGATGCCGACCAGGGCGGGGGTCACGCTCAGGCGTCCGGTCCGAGCAGGCGCAGCCCGACCTCGCCGGTGTTCTCGAAGCTGTCGTCGACGGCGATCACGGTGCGGCCGGCGGCGTCGAGGAGCGAGGCGGCGATCGAGGCGCGGTAGCCGCTGCCGCAGTGCACCCAGACCTCGGTGTCGGGGACCTCGGCGACGCGTGTGGGGAGTTCGTGGATGGGGATGTTCGCGGCACCGTCGATCCGTGCCGCCGCGAACTCCTCGGCCCGGCGCACGTCCAGGACGGTCACTTTGCGGTGATGTAGAACCTGGGCGAGGTCGGCGAAGGTGCCTATCGGGAACGAGGCGAGTGGCCGGTCGGACCAGTCCTCGGGGCCGCCGGTGGCGGCTGCGGCGGGCTGGTCGATGCCGATGCGGACCAGTTCTCGTTGCGCTGTGGCAACGTCCTCGGCGGTCGCGCCGAGCAGGGTGAGCGGAGTGCCCCAGGTGGTCAGCCAGCCGAGGTAGGTGGCGAACATGCCGTCGAGGCCGAAGTTCAGGCTCCCGGGGACGTGGCCGGCCGCGTACATGGTGCGGTTGCGCAGGTCGACCACCCATTCGCCGGACTCGATCCGGCGCCGCAGGTGATCGGGTTCGGCGACGCTCGGAGCAGTGAGGTCAGGCTCGGAGGGACCGGCGGCGTTGATTGGCATCATGTGCGCGTAGTAGGCCGGGTAGGCGCCGAGCCCATCGAGTAGGTCGCGCACGTAGATGTCCTCGTCCTGGGCCAGGACCGGGTTGGTGTGCTTCTCGTTCCCGATGGTCGAGGAGGTGGCCTCGGACTGGGTGGCGGCGCAGAACGACCCGAACCCGTGGGTGGGGTACACCTCGGCGCTGTCCGGGAGGGCCTCGGCGAGTCGTCGGGCCGACCTGTGCTGGAGGCGGGCGAGCTCGTGGGTGTGTTCGTTGCCGAGCAGGTCCGGTCGGCCGGTCGCTCCGTAGAGCAGCGAGCCGCCGGAGAACAACGCCACGTCCGCCTCCGTGGCGCTGTCGCGCAGGGCATAGGAGAGGTGGGTGAAGGTGTGGCCGGGCGTGGCCAGGGCGGTGACCCGCATCCGGTTGCCCACCTCGATGGTTTGGCCGTCCTTGATCGGGGTGCGGTCGAAGGAGACCTCGTCCTCGCCGTTGAGGAGATACGCGGCGCCGGTCCGCCGGGCGAGCGCGAGCCCGCCGGTGACGTAGTCGTTGTGCACGTGGCTCTCGAACACGTGGGTGAGCCGTACCCCGTGCTCGTCCAGCAGGAGTAGCACGCGGTCGATGTCGCGTTGCGGGTCCACCACGAACGCGACCTCGCCGTCGTGCACCAGGTAGCTGCGGTCGCCCAGAGTGGGGGTCTCGACCGGTACGACGGTCAACGCCGCATCGCCGCTCGTGGCCTGGGTGTTGGTCTCGGTCATCTGCTCTCCGAAGGTCGGTGAGTGGCTGGGGCGGTGTGCTTCGTGACGGGCGTCAGGCGGAGCCGGTGCTGCCGGTGGCCCGGCCGGTGACCAGCGGGCGGCCGGACTCGGCCCAGCCCTGGGTGCCGCCGATCACGGAGTAGGCCTCGAAGCCGGCCGCGGTGAGCACGTCGGTCATCGCCGCGCTCCGGTTGCCCGAGGCGCAGACCACGTAGACCGGTTCGCTGGCGTCGAGCTCGCCCAGCCGATCCGGCAGTTCGGCCATCGGGACCGGCAGCGCGTCGGGCACGTGACCCTCGACGTACTCACCCGGTTCGCGGACGTCGAGGACCCTGGCACCGTTCTGCTGACGCCGGGCGAAGTCGTTGAGCTCGATCTCGGGGGTCGACGTGGCCATGCAGTGGTCACCTCTCACTCGTGTTGGCGAATACCCGGGAGGGTATGTACGCTAAGCAACATAACACCCCTTGGGGTATCCGTTCAAAGCCGGTTCATGCACCCGCAGCGGGATCCGACCCGATCAGGAGGACTCACATGGAGCTCAACCCCGACAACCTGGGCCGGGCGATCAACCGGATCAAGCGCGCCCAGGGACAGCTCGCCGGAGTCCTGCGAATGATCGAGGAGGGCCGCGACTGCGAGGACGTGGTCACCCAGCTCGCCGCGGTGTCCAAGGCGCTGGACCGGGCCGGCTTCGCCATCGTCGCCACCGGCCTCCAGCAGTGCCTGGCCACAGGCGACGGCATCGACGGCGTCGACGCCAGGAAGATGGAGAAGCTCTTCCTGTCCCTCGCCTAGGCCAGCCCCTGGTGCGTGCGCCTGCCGCAACATCCGGCTTTGCTCAGGAACCGTCGCCGGGCGCGATGAAGCCCCGATCATCGACATGAGCGTGTACCTCGACGACCCTGCGCGGGGTTGACTACTACGCCGTACACAACTCTCAGCAGTACCTCGCGAAGAACCCCTACGGCCACCGCTGCCACGCCAACACCGGCGTCAAGTTCCCCGAGACTGCCTGACGCCGTCGGCATCAGGGCTGGTGCGGCTCCTCAGCCGTGCGTCGCCATCCCCCGCGAGCGCTTCCAGGCCGTGTCGAGCACGAGCGCCAGGATGGGCAACAAGACCATGGTCCAGAACGCCTCTCGGTCATTGCTGTAGGTGTCCACGGCGAAGAAAACGAGCACCACAACCGAGAAGAGGACGCCCGCGAGCAGGATCGACAGGTGAGCGGCGATGGTCTCGCGCAGCCGGATGGCAGCCACCCCGACGAGCACGAAGACGGCCAGTGAGACGGCGCTGCCGATCGAGGCGAGGGCGCCGAGGTCGAACACGTTCACGAAGAGGAGGGTGGCGACGGCCGTGATCCAAAGGCCGCCGTGCCGTCCGAGTCGAGACGTCGTGCCGAACACCGTCGGGAACTGCCCCACCTCGGCGAGTGCGGTCGTGAGTCCTTCAGAGGCGTAGAGGGTCGCCGTGACCGACGAGGCGGTTGCGAGCAGCGCGGCGACCGCCATCGCCGCGAAGCCGGCATCCCCGAGGGTCGGTCGCACCGCCTCCGCGATCGCGGTGGGACCAAACTCCACCACCTGGGCCACCGTGAGCGTGCCGAACACCCCGAGGGCGATCGCGACGTAGAGCACCATCGTCACGCCGAGCGCCAGGTACATCGCGCGTGGCATGTTCCTGCGTGGGTTCTCGAGGTCACCACCGGTGAAGCTGATCACGGCGAAGCCGAGGTAGGCGAAGAAGGTCAGCGCGATGCTCGAGACGATGGCGGTGGCCGACGGGTAACCACTCGGTGCCAGCAGCTGGGTGTCCAGGTTGGTGAGGGTCACCAGGACGAAGATCGCGAACACGGCGAGCAGCGCGATCACGATGACGGACTGGGCCCGGTCGATCGTGCGTGGCCCGATGATGCACAGGATCGTCGTGACCAGGACCAGCGCCGAAGCGAAGAACTTTGTCCACCCGGCGGCATTGTTGTCTCCCACGACGATGGCGCTGGCGTACTCCCCGAACGAGACGGCGACCATGGCACCGACGACGACGATCGCGGTCAGGTAGCCGAGCCAGGCCGCGACTCCGACGAGCCGTCCGTTGCCGAAGCCATGGATCAGGTAGGTGATCAGACCACCCGAGGACGGGTAGTGGGTTCCCATCTTCGCCATCGCATACCCGAGTGCGAGCGACACCAGTCCTGCCGCCAGGAACGAGATCCAGACGGCCGATCCCGCGATCGCGCCGGCTTGACCGAGCAGGGCGAAGATCCCGGCACCGACCATGGCGCCGATCCCCAGGAACACCGCGCCGCGCAGTGTCATCAGTGCCGTCGAGGGGCCGGCGTCCGATGACTCCGACCGGTCAGGCGTGCTTGCCATCGCAGGCTCCCTCCGGACCGTTCCGGGGAGCCCGTGCTCTCACCAGCCCCCGGACATGGGCTCTGGGCCAGTCATCACCAGCATCCCACAACACGTTCGACCCGGACACGGTCGAGCCACCCCGCCGTCCGCCTGCCACCGTGGGCAACAATCGGGAGGTGAGCACCCACGAACCTCGCCAGATCGTCACGGAGGTTGCAGAAGCGGACCCCGACCTGGACCAGGAGCTCTCGGACCACCTCGACGAGTTCAACCAGGCAGCGACAGCAGGACTTGCCCCGGCCCGCGAGCTGACGGTGCAGGTCCGCGACACAAGTGGCGAGCTCGTCGGCGGAATCAGCGGATGGACCTGGGGCGACGCGGGCGGCATGGGGATGGCGTGGGTGCATCCCGACAGCCGGTGTTCCGGGGTGGGCAGCCGCCTGCTCGGTGACTTCGCGGGGGCAACGGGCTGGGTGCGCCGCGTCATCGCCGATCCGGGTGAGCGTTCACGAGCGGATGCCGTGGCTGTGACCCGAACCTTGATGTGCTTGCCGCGCAGCCCGGTGTGAGGAGGAGCCGCTGCCCCGTCGCCCTCGGAATGATCGAGCCGTCGGCGCGCCACTGGTAGGAGAACCTGAGCGACGCAACATCCCATGCACCGTGGCCGGCCGTCAGGGTCTCCCCGACCCGGGCGCGGCCCGAGATCGTCGGTCGACGTGTGAGCTGGACCGGCGGCGCCAGAGCCAGGACAGCGTCCCGGTCGCTGATCGGCGTCGCACCGGTGATCACCACGTCGCGGGCCGTCTCGATCGATCGTGCGTGGTTCCAGTACTCGGTGCGGTACATGCCCGGCGCTGCGTCGAGGGCCAACCGGTAGGTGCCCGGCTGGAGACCTCCCACGTCATAGCTGCCATCGGTCGCCAGCGGACTGCTGTCCGCCTCGATGAGCGCTGGCTTGTCTTGCCCAGCCGCAGGATCGTACGTCCATTGAGGACCAGCAGGACAGCCGACGAGGTGTGCGCAAAACAACGTCATGCGAATCGTCGGCTATAGCCCCCAGAAGCGCATGACGTCCCGGCCTGGCCTCAGGTGCCGCCCGGGGCGAATCCTCCGGCACTCGGTTCGGTCGAGGTGTCGACCCGCACGGCCAGCTTGACGACGTAGCCGTCGTCCACGCTTCCGGTGACGGTCCCGAGCTGGCTTGCGCCGCCGTCGTCCCCGAAGACGCCATCGGTGGCCAGGCTCAGCGAGCTGAGACTCGACACCGACTGCTCGTAACCGGTCGTGGCGTACACCCGGTCACAGGTCGCCTTGGGCAGCGCCACCTGGGAAGTGGCGATGGCGTTGGTGGAGTCGGCGATGGCGTCCCGGTCGGGGTACACCTCGAAGTGGATGTGCGGCCAGCGGCCCGCGTAGCACGCCGGAAAGATGCTCGTGAAGCGCACGATGCCGTCCTCGTCGGCCACCTGCACACCCCGCAGGTAGTTCTGGTCCTGGGCGCCCTCGGAGTACATCGAGTACCGCCCTTCTCGGTCACAGTGCCACACGTACACCGCGACCCCGGCGAAGGCAGAACCTCCCTCGGCCAGGTCGCTGACCGTGAGCTCGAGGGTCATCGGGACACCCTCGGCGGTACCACTCGCGTCGCCGACGCTGGATCGAATGTCACTGCGGACGACCCCGCTCTCTTCGAGCACATCCGGCCCGTTCGAGCCGTCACCCGGATAGGGACCCGCGGTCTCGTCCGGGATCTCGCCGGCAGCCGCGGCCGTCGAGCCGGACGTGCTCGCGCCTCCCGAGTCGCTGGTGCACGCCGCCAGCCCGAGCCCGGCCGCGCCGAGACCGACACCTCGCAGGATCGCCCGGCGGTTGAGCAGGGTCTCGACGTCGAAACCCAGCCCCTGGTCCTCGAGGTCCTCGGCAGGGCGCGGCAGCGGCCGTCCGAACCAGCTCCCCAACGCTCCGCCGGCGCCTTGTCGGCCTGCTCTGCCCATGCCGTTCGCTCCCATCGGACCCGCAATCGGCTGTACGCGGTCGCCCACCCGTGCCCACACCCTGGACCCGCATGCTGAGTGAGCACTGACGCCAACCTGTGTGTCACCTGAATTGGAGAAGCGGTTGTCCTCCCCGGCGGAGCGGAGCACAGTGGAGAGGTGGTTCCCCGCGCCGGGGAGGAGGCCCTCGTGCACACAGTCATCACCCGGACGCACCAGCCGGCCGGGCTGGACCGTCCGGGACGTCGCGAACGACGAGCCGCGCGGCGGCGACTTCGGAGAGTCGATGCGTTGTCGGCTCAGCTCGCCCAGCTGCACGTCATCCGCACCCTGCTCGAGCAGGCCACCGAGATCGTGCGCGGCGGCTGGGTCCAGGGCGCCTGGTTCGCCGTCGAGACGGGCGGCGGGACCCGGGCGGTCACCGCGCCGCACCTCCACCTGACCACGGACCATCCAGTGACCGGTGCCTGCCTGGTCGGCTCGGTCGTCCAGGCCGGCGGGGGGCCTGATGCAGTGCGGTCACAACCGGTCCAGCGGGCTCTGGACCTGGTCTGGCACAGCCTGCGGGAGGACGCCGGACAGAGGGTCCGCTGGTGTCCCGGACCACCGGTCCGCATGATCCACGTCCTCGACCTGACCCACTGGAACGACGCCCCCGACCGGACCCGCGGCGAGGTGGTCCAGCTCCTGCGGTCGTCCGTCGCGGCGGCCGACGCTCAGCGGGAACGGTGCCTGTCCGAGCAGGCGGTACTGCTCGGGCGTTGAGATCCCCGCCCGACCTTCAGGCCAGCGACAGGAACATCACGTGCAGGCCGACGTAGCCGTGCTCGGGTGAGCGGAAGGCTCCCGGCACGGTGCCGACGATCTCGAAGCCGAGGTCCTGCCACAGGCGTACGGCGGCGACATTGGTCTCCACCACGGCGTTGAACTGGATGCCGCGGTAGCCCTCGTCGCGGTGCCACTGCACGACGTGCTCCGCCAGGGCCCGCCCGACCCCACGACCTCGCGCCTCCGGGGCGACCATGAACGACGCGGTACCGATGTGGTCGCCGTGGCCGGGGCGGTTCGGCCCCATCTTGGCGCTCCCGAGGATCTGGCCGTCCTCCTCGAGGACCACGGTCTGCCCGGGCGGCTGCTCCATCCACCAGCCCTGCGCCGACTCGACGGTGAGGTCCATGGGGAAGGCATAGGTCTCCCCCGCCCGGACCGTCATGTCGAAGATCGGCCAGATGCGTGGCCAGTCCCCGTCCGTGGCGCTCCGGATGGTCACTCGCCGGTCGACCCGTCGATCGACTCCCGGAGCAGGTCGGCGTGCCCGTTGTGACGGGCGTACTCCTCGATCATGTGGAGCGACGATCCAACGCAGGCTGAACTTCCCGTTGCCCCGTCGGGACTCGCGGGCCGAGACCGCGTCAAGACCGTGGGGCCCGGCCAGGGCCTCGTCGGATGATCACGTCCGAGGCGGCGACGGCCTCGTCGAAGAGGCCGCGCAGGTAGTCGGGCGAGTCCTCGGCGGCGGTGTGCCACTCCCAGTCACGGTCTGCGTCCCAGTCGACGCCGAGCCACACCTCGGCGTCCTCGTTTCCGAGAGACACGACGCTGAACCAGTTGTCCTCGACCAGGGCCAGGTGCTTGAGCAGCCCACCCAGCGTCATCGTCGAGGCAGCCGCGTGGCATTGAGCTGGTCCTGGGTGAGACCTTCGGTCTTCAGCCGCAGGGTGTCGCGGTGATAGGTGAGGTAGGCCAGCAGGGTCTCGGCCTCGGTGCCGCGCAGCGGCGGATCGGTGCGGGTGTCGGAGTCCATGGCCGGAACGCTAGTCCGGACTCGACCGGGGCGACCACCGAGATCTGTTCACCCCCAGAGTCCGAGGAGTTCCCCGCCGATCCGGACGATGAACGCGGAGACGACCACGATGAAGAACACCCGGACGAACCGGGAGCCGCGGGAGACGGCGGTACGCGCGCCGACGTACCCGCCGACGAGGTTGCACACGCCCATCACCAGCCCGACCTTCCACAGCACCGCACCCTGCGGGACGAAGACGCAGAGCGCGGCCAGGTTGGTCGCCCAGTTGGCCAGCCGCGCCTTCGCCGAGGCCTCGAGGAAGCTGTAGCCGAGCAGCCCGACGAGCGTGAACACGAAGAAGCTGCCGGTGCCCGGCCCCAGCGCGCCGTCGTAGAACCCGATCGCGAAGCCGGTGATCATCGCCGCCGCAGTGTGCTTGTGGCCGGAGAAACGCAACGCGGTCACCTCGCCGAGCCGCGGCTTGAGCAGCACGTAGGTCCCGACCACGATCAAGACCACCAGCACGATCGGGGCGAACGCCGACGCGGGGATCTGCGAGGCCGCCAGCGCCCCCAGCACGGAGCCGATGAACGCGAGCACCATCAGCGGCCCGAAGGTCCGCGGGTCGGGGCGGACGCGGCGGAAGTACGTCGCGCTGCTCACCGTCGTACCGCAGATCGCAGCCAGCTTGTTGGTCCCCAGCACCTGGACGGGGGCTGCACCTGGCAGGCCGAGCAGGAGCGCCGGGATCTGGATCAGGCCGCCACCGCCGACGACCGCGTCCACGAACCCCGCTGCCAACGCCGCCAGGGCGAGCAGCGCGAGCACGGTCAGGGTCGGGTCGTCCACCCGCAGGATCGTAGGGTGCTGGCGTGCGCATCGTGTCCCTCCTGCCGTCGACGACCGAGATCCTGTTCGCGATCGGTGCCGGAGACGACGTGGTGGGTGTGACCTTCGAGTGCGACCACCCGCCCGAGGCGCGGACCCGGACCATCGTCTCCACGTCCGCGATGCCGGAGGGCCTCGCTCCGGCGGAGATCGACGCGTTCGTGGCCTCCGCGATGTCGCGGGGCGAGGACCTCTACCACCTCGACGAGGGCGCGCTGTCGGCCCTCGACGCCGATCTGGTGGTCACCCAGGACCTGTGCGCCGTCTGCGCGGTCGACGTGTCGGTGGTCGACGACGCCCTGGCCCACCTCGGCTGCACGGCTGAGGTGCTCACCATCGACCCGCACACGATGGACGAGGTGTTCGACTCGATCGAGGTCCTCGGCAAGGCGACCGGCCACGAGCCGGAGGCCACGGAGCTGGTGGCGGGGCTGCGGCATCGCCTCTCGGAGGTACGACGGCGCGTGGCCGGTCGCGCCCGGCCGCGGGTGATGCTGCTGGAGTGGACGGACCCACCGTTCGCGCCGGGCCACTGGGTGCCGGAGATGATCGAGGCAGCCGGCGGCGAGCCGCTGCTCGGCACGGCCGGCGACAAGTCGCGCCGCGTCACCTGGGAGCAGGTTCATGCGGCCGACCCCGAGGTCGTCGTGGTGGCGCCGTGCGGCTACGACCGGGCGGGGTCGCAGTCCCTCGCCGACGAGCTGGTCGCGACCGGTGCCCTTCCCGCCGGCGTACCCGTGCACGCCGTCGATGCCAACGCCGCCTGGGCGCGACCCGGCACCCGGCTCGTCGACGGCGTCGAGGAACTGGCCGACATCCTTTTTCCGGAACAATCTCGTTCCTAGCGTTGCCTTCCGGGGTCGGCGAGGCACACACTCAGGAAGTGGCGGGTGCACTGTCCTTGGAGCCGCATGTCCATGCGGCGGACTTCTACGTCCACGACCAGGACGTCGTGGACCAGCTCGCGCGCTTCGTCGCCGACGGCGTCGCCCAGGAGGGCCGGGCCGTCGTGGTCGCCACCCTGCCCGCACCGCGAGGCGCTCGTGGAGACGCTGCGCGCCATGGGCCTCGACCCCGAAGAGCCTCCCGTCGCCGGTCATCTCCTGCTCCTCGACGCGGAGCAGACCCTCCGATCGTTCACGACCGCCTCCGGGTTCGACCAGGACCGCTTCGTGGCCAGCGTCGGACAGCGCGTGATCGACGCCGGTGCGGACGGCGCGCCGGTCCGGGTGTTCGGCGAGATGGTCGGCCTGCTCTGGGAGGACGGCGACGTCCAGGGAGCCATCGCCCTCGAGGCGATGTGGAACGACCTCATCACCCGGTTCGGCTTCGACCTCATGTGCGCCTATCCCGCCTCGCTGATCGAGTCGAGCAGCCTGGTCGAGGTACGCGCCGTGTGCGACCAGCACTCCAGCGTCCGCGCGCCTCGAGCAGCACACTGCCCCCGACAGCGACCATCCCGAGTCGTCCCGGATGTTCCTTCCGGTCCCCGAGTCGGTGCAGGGCGAGCCGGAGCTTCGTCGTGGCCGCACTGCGCCGGCTCGAGGCCGACGACCTGGTCCACGACGCCACCATCATCGTCTCGGAGCTGGCGACCAACGCCGTTCGCCACGCCCGGCTCACCCTTCCGGGTCTCGGTCTCCGAGCTGGGCGGCCTCGTGTGCATCTCGGTCAAGGACGTGGGCGACGGCCACGCCGCGATGCCGACGATCGCCGCCGACGACCACGCGACTCGAGGGCCGGGGCATGGCGATCATCGAGGCCCTCGCCCACCGCTGGGGGTGCAACGCCCTCGAGGACGGCAAGGTCGTCTGGGCCCAGCTCGCGTCCTGAGCGCCGGGCGGGGTCAGGTGCCGACCCAGAACCCGCGGCCGCCGAACCAGTCGCCGTAGTGCCCGGGCCCGAGCCCGTGCCCCCGCGCGCCGAGGTAGGACCCGACGACCGCCGCGCCGAGGTCGTCGAGCTCCGGGGCGACCACCCGCCCGTCCACCCGGCGGGCCATCGAATCGATGAACCTGGCCAGGCCCGGGTCCTCCCCCAGCCGGAAGAACGTCGTCTGGGCACCCAGCCGCCCGGCGTTGTCGAGCTCACGGACGGCGTAGGCGACCGTCAGCGGGTGCGGCGGGTAGGCGAACATCACCTCGCCGTCCGGCTCGAGGTGGGAGGTCGGTTCGCCGTCGGTGACGATCAGCAGCACCGGCTGGGCGTTGGGGTGCTTGCGGAAGTGCCGGTTGGCGAGCAGCAGCGCGTGGTGCAGGTTGGTGCCCTTGTCCCACATCGCGTCGAGGGCGGTGAGCTGCTCGATCTCCATCACCTCGGCGTGGCGCCCGAACCCGATCAGCTGCAGGTTGTCGCCGCGGAAGCGGGACCGGATCAGGGTGTGCAGCGCGAGCGCGGTCCGCTTCATCGGGACCCAGCGCCCGTCCATCGCCATGGAGAACGACGTGTCGACGAGCAGCGCCACCGCGGCCTGGGTGCGGGCCTCGGTCTCGCTCACCTCGACGTCGCGGATGTCGAGCAGCGGGCCGCCACCGTCAGCGGCGCGGCGCCGTACGCCGTTGAGGGTCGTCCGCGTGACGTCCCACGGCTCGGTGTCGCCGAAGGTCCACTCGCGGGTGGCCCCGCTCAGCTCACCGGCCGCGCCGGCCTGCCGCAGGTCGCGTTGTCCCTGCCGGCCCGACATCCGGTTGGCGACGTCGCGCAGCAGAGCGTTGCCGAGCTGCCGCATCGCCTTGGGGCTGAGCCGCAGCTCGCCGTCGGAGCCACGCTTGAGGAGCCCGGCGTCCCGCAGGGCGCGCTCGAGCTCCTGCAGGGTGCGAGCGTCGACGGCGGCGTCGTTGCCCAGCTGGCGGGCGAGCTTGTCGAGGTCGATGTCGTCGAGCCGCGCGCCGTCGTAGGACTGGGAGAGCTGGTCGGCCAGGTCGTCGAGGTCGGCGAGGTCCTGCAGGGCGCCGGTGCCGTCGCCCAGACCCAGCCCCTGCTCGCCGTCGAACCGCTCCGAGCCACCCCAGTCCTCCCCCGGTCGCAGGGCCTGGAGGTTGGCGTCCATCCGGGCCAGCTGCTCCATCAGGGCCGGTGACCCGAACGCCTGGCTGGAGAGCTGCATCAGCTCCTCCCGCTGCTCCGGCGTCATCGAGTTGAGCATCCGCTGGGCGGCCGCCGAGCGCTGGGCGAGGGCGTCGAGCAGCTCGTCGACGTTCTGCGGGTTCTCGGGGAAGAAGTCGCCGTGCTTGTCCATGAACGCGTCGAAGTCGGCCTGGGTGTCGGCGCCCTGGCGGTGCTTCTCGAGCAGGTCGTTGAGGTCGGAGAGCATCTCGTTGACCGCGGCCCGCTCCTCGTCGGTGGCGTTCTCCAGCGCCTGCTTCATGCCCGCGAACCGCTGGTCGAGCAGCTCGCGTCCGAGCAGGTCCTTGATCTGCTCGTAGGCCGCCCGCGCCTCCGCGCTCTTCCAGTCGTACGACGCCAGCTCGCTGACCGCGGCCGCGGTGCTGGCGGGGAGGTTCTCCAGCTGCATCTCGCGGAACGCCCGGTCGGCGTCGTCCATCTCCACGTCGCGAGCCAGCTGCTTGCGCTCCTCGAGGACCGCGCGGTCGAGCAGCTCGCGGACCTCCTGCATGGTCCCGTCGAGGTTGTGCCGCGACAGCAGCTCGCGGCGCCGCTCCGCGATCCGCCGGGCCAGGTCGTCGAGGCCGGTCTGGTCGCGGCCCCCTCGGCGAAGGAACTCCCGCATCGCCCGCTCGGGGCTGTAGCCCGCCATCACGTCCTGCCCGATCGCGTCGAGCGCCTCGGCGATGTCGACCGGGGGCGCGAGCGGGTCGGGTCCGCCGTCATAGCGGCCGTAGCGGGATCCTCTAGCCATAGACGGTCTCCCGACCGCCGGTCTCCTTGCTGACCTTGCGGGCCAGGTAGAGCCCTTCGAGGGCGAGCTCGATCGCGCTCGCGCGGGTGCCGTCGGTGGTGGCGCCGAGGCGGTCGCAGACCTCGTCGTACAGCTCGGACTCCCCCAGCACGGGAAGCCCGGCCAGGAAGTCGCGCGCGGAGACCTGCTCGCCGGTGGTGACGATCGCGCCGTCCTCGATCGCCTGGACCAGCAGCGCGAAGTCGAGGCCGCGCAGGTGGCCGCGGACGGTCTCCGCGGTCGCGGTGCGAAGCAGGTGGTCGAGGATCTCCCGCTCGCGGCCCTCCTCGCCGGTCTCGAACTCGATCTTGCCGCCGAGCACGTCGACCGCGGTCTCGAGGTCGACCACTCGGGCGACCGCTTCGTCCTCGCCCTGCGTGGTGGCCCGGTGCAGCGCAGCCGCGGCGATGGTCTCGGCGCCGGCGATGGCGAACCGCGCGCTCACGCCCGAGCGCTGGTCGACGCTGCTGGACTCGCGGAGGTTGCTGGTGAAGCGGGCCAGGATCTCCAGGAGGTACGCCGGCACGTCGGCCACGAGATGGGCCTCCTGCCGGATCACCGCCACCTCGTCGTCGAGCTCGGTCGGGTAGTGGGTGCGGATCTCGGCGCCGAACCGGTCCTGCAGCGGAGTGATGATCCGGCCCCGGTTGGTGTAGTCCTCGGGGTTGGCGCTGGCGACCACCAGCACGTCGAGGGGAAGCCGCAGCACGTAGCCGCGGATCTGGATGTCGCGCTCCTCCATCACGTTGAGCATCGCGACCTGGATCCGCTCGGCGAGGTCGGGCAGCTCGTTGATCGCCACGATCCCGCGATGGCTTCGGGGAATCAGGCCGAAGTGGATGGTCTCGGGGTCACCGAGGGTGCGGCCCTCAGCGACCTTCATCGGGTCGACGTCGCCGATCAGGTCGGCCACCGAGGTGTCCGGGGTCGCGAGCTTCTCGGCGTACCGCTCCTCGCGGTGCCGCCAGGCGATCGGGAGATCGTCGCCGAGCTCCGCGGCGCGGCGGCGACTGCCGACCGTCACCGGCTCGTAGGGGTGCTCGCCGAGGTCGGAGCCCGCGATCACCGGCGTCCACTCGTCGAGCAGCCCGACCAGCGTGCGCAGGACACGGGTCTTGCCCTGGCCCCGCTCGCCGAGGAGCACCACGTCGTGGCCGGCGATCAGCGCCCGCTCCAGCTGGGGAATCACCGTGTCGTCGAAGCCGTGCAGCCCGGGCCAAGGGTCCTCGCCCGCAGCGAGCATCGCCAGCAGATTGTCCCGGATCTCCTGCCGGAGCGGCTTGTGGGCGTGTCCGCTCGCGCGCAGCTCCCCGACGGTCTTGAGGGTGGGTGCACTCATCTCCTGAACGCTAGCCCACGGCCGGAAACGTGGCCGGTGCCCAGGTCGAGCACGTGGTCCATCTGGTCCAGGCCGTCGCCCTCGTGCGTCATCCACACCACCGAGCGCCCGGTCGCCGCCCGCAGCACCTCGGTGGTCACCCGTTCCGCGGTCGCGTGGTCCAGGTGCGCCGTCGGTTCGTCCAGCACCAGGACTGGCTGGTCCGCGAGCAGGGAACGGGCAACCGCGATCCGGGCCCGCTCACCGCCCGAGACCTGGGCGTGGCCGTCGCCGAGCCAGGTCGCGAGGCCGTCCGGAAGGGCATCGAGCCAGGTCCCCAGTCCGGCTGCACGAACGGCCCGCTCGACGTCCTCGTCCGTCGCCGCGGGACGGGCCAGCCGGACGTTCTCCGCGAGCGTGCTGGCGAAGACGTGCGGATCGTCGTCGACCAGCCCGACCCGCGCGCGTACGTCGTCGAGCGCGAGGTCGCGCAGGTCGACACCGGCCAGCGTGACCCGGCCGGACGTCGGGTCACGGAACCGCAGGAGGAGCGCCGCCAGTGTGCTCTTGCCCGACCCCGAGGGACCGATCACCCCCACCCGTTGGCCCGGGGCGAGGTCGAGCGAGATGTCGTGCAGGCATACACGGCCGTCCCACGTGGCCCGGACCTCCTCCACCCGGACCAGGCTGCCGTCATGAGGGGGCACGGCAGGGTCGGGTTCGCGGACGGCCGGCGGGCGGGACCCCAGCTCTGCCAGTCGCTCCTCCGCCGCCCGGGTCCGGGCGGTCAGGGCGCCGGCGTCCGGCAGCACGGCGGCGGCCTCCCCGAGCGCCAGCGGCAGGAGCACCAGCAGCGCCGCCATCGGTCCGGTGACCGATCCGGCGCCCACGAGCGGAGCGACCACCAGCGCCATCGCGGCGACGCCGGCCCCCGAGGCGGCCAGCGCCAGCGCCCGGGCCGCACCGAGCCACGCAGCGGACCTCACGACAGTCAGCCCGAGCCGGTCGCTCGCGGCCACGACCGCACGCACGCCCCGGTCTCCTGCCTGCCACATGGTCAGCTCGGTGGCCGCCTCGATGGTGTCCGTGACCACCTCTGACAGGGCGGCCCGGTGCCGGACCATCCTCCGCTCCACCCGCGCGGCGCCGCCGGCGGCGACCGCGCACGACATCCCGCCGCCGACGGCGGTCGCCGCCACGACGAGCGCCGCGGCCGGCGCGACCAGCCAGGCGACGGCCGTGGCGGCAAGGGCGACGACGGCGAAGCCACGGATGGGCAGCCGGACCCGGAGCTCGCGGTCCAGCACGCTGTCGACGTCATCGACGATCGCGGCCAGGACGTCGCCGCGACGACGGCCCAGCGCGCCAGGGGTGAGCGGCACGACGGCGTCGTACACCTGCACCCGGCGGCGCCCGAGCAGGTGCAGGGCGACGTCGTGCGAACGCAACCGCTCGACGTACCGCAGCAGCGGGCGAGCCAGGCCGAACGTACGCACGGCGACGATGGCGACCAGCAGCGTCAGCACCGGGGGTTGGTACGACGCCTGGACGATCAGCCACCCGGCGGTGGCGGTGAGCGCGACACCGGACGCGGAGGCCAGCCCGCCGAGCAGCGCGGGGAAACCCAGTCCGCCCTCGCGCTCCGACGCCGGCGGTGGAGGCACGGTGCGGACCGCGAGCGGGGGCGCCGGGGACACCACCGGCGCGGTTCGCGCGACGGATCGGTCCGGGAGGTGCAGCGCGACCTCCGTGTCGGCGAGGTCGAGGAGGGCCCGGCGATGGGCGACGACCACCACGCCGCGGGAGCGTCCGAGGTCCTGCACGGTGTCCGCGATCACCCGCTCGGTGATCTCGTCGAGGTGGGCGGTCGGCTCGTCGAGCAGCACCCAGGGCCGGTCGGCCAGCACCACCCGGGCCAGCGCGATCCTCGCCCGTTCGCCGGCCGAGAGGTTCAGGCCGTCCTCACTCAAGGGCGTGTCGAGCCCGGCTGGGAGGGCGCGTACCCGTTCCTCCAGCGCAACCCGGCGCAACGCCTCCCAGACCAGCTCGTCCGGCGCGTCCGGGGCGGCGAGCCGAAGGTTGTCCGCGAGCGTGCCGGCCACGAAGACCGGCCGTTGTGGTGACCACGCGACCTGCGTCCGCCGCGCAGCTCCGGAGACGGGGTGATCGCCCAGCCGCACCTGCCCTGCCGACGGCTCGAGCAGGCCGGCGAGGACGGCCAGCAGCGTCGACTTCCCCGACCCGGAGGGACCGGTGACGGCCGTGACGCCCCGTGCCGGGAGCTCACACGAAACGTCGTCCAGCGCCGGCACGCGTGCGTCCGGGGTGGACCACGGTCAGGCCGTGCACCACCAGCGGGCCGGGTGGCAGCTGGTGTGCGGGCGGCTCCGGCGGCTGCTCGAGCAGTCCGCAGGCCGCTTCGAAGGTGGCCGCGCCCTCGGCCGCGGCGTGGAACTCAGCGCCCACCCGCCGAAGCGGCCAGTACGCCTCCGGAGCGAGCAGCAGCACGATCAACGCGGTGCTCAGCTCGAGCTTCCCGCCGGCCAGCCGAAGGCCGACCGTCACCGCCACCAGGGCAACGGACAGGGTGGCCACCAGCTCGAGGACGGCCGAGGAGGCGAACGCGAGCCGCAGGGTCCGCAGGGCGCGAATCCGGTAGTGCTCGGTGTAGGCCCGGACCGCGGCCGACTGCCCGTCCGCACGGCGGAAGGCGACCAGGGTCGGAAGGCCACGCATCACGTCGACGAAGTGCCCCGACAGCGACGAGAGCGCCCGCCACTGCGACCGGGCGCGCTCCTCGGTCGCCTGGCCCAGCAGGATCCCGAACACGGGGACCAGCGGCAGCGTGAGCAGCACGATCAGGCCACTGAGCGGGTCGAGGACTGCGATCGTCGCCAGCGTCACCAGTGGCAGCACGCACCCCAGCACCAACGCCGGCACATAGCGAGTCAGGAACGGTTCGCAGGCGGCGACCCCACGGGTGGCGAGCACGGAGACCTCGCCGGTCGGGGCCGCCGTACGGCCGTCGACGGCGGCCGCCACCGCGCGGCGGCGCAGGTCGGTTCCCACGACGGCGGCGGCACGGGCGGCCGCGACGTCGCCGACCCAGGAAGTCAGCGACCGGGCGAGGACGACGGCCAGGACCAGCGCGGCCGGCTCGCCGATGTCGCCACCGCCGACGACCGCCACCACCAGCCCTGCCACCGCGAAGGCCTGCGCGACGAGCAGCAGGCTCCCCACCACCCCCGACGCCAGGACCCACGCGAGCGGGCGCCGGGCCGGCAGGAGCTGATGGCGGACGCGGGCGTCGGTCGGCCTCACGGCGCGGCCGCCCCGACCTCCGGCTCCGGGATGTGGTGCACCGCGATCCGGCGCCGGAAGATCCAGTACGTCCAGCCCTGGTAGAGCAGCACGATCGGCGTGAGGATCACGGCCACCCAGGTCATCAACGTGAGGGTGTAGTCGGTCGCGGAGGCGTTGGTCGTGGTGAGTGAGAAGTCCGCGGACGTGCTCGACGGCATCACGTCCGGGAACAGCGCGACGAACAGCCCCGCCACCGCGACGGCGATCGTGACGAAGGTGCCCGTGAATGCCCAGCCCTCCCGCCCGCCCATCGCGGCCACGAGGCCACCGACCAGCGCGACGGCGGCGACGACGAACAGCACCGCGGACGCGGCGTCGCCGGCGATCACCTGCGTCCACACCAGGAAGGCGACCGCTGCGACCGCCGCCGCCACGCCCACCCGGGTGCTCAGGCGGCCGGCCCGGTGGCGCAGCTCCCCGTCGGTCTTCAGCGCCAGGAACATCGCCCCGTGGGTCAGGAAGAGCAGCAGGGTCACCACGCCGCCCAGGAGGCCGAACGGGTTGAGCAGGGTGAGCAGGTTGCCGGTGAACTCCTTGTCGGCGTCGATCGGCACCCCGCGCACGATGTTGGCGAACGCCACCCCCCACAGGAAGGCCGGCAGCACCGACCCGACGAACAGGGCCAGGTCCCAGCGCGCCCTCCAGGCGGCGGCGGGGCGCTGGTGGCGGTACTCGAACGCGAGCCCGCGCACGATGAGGCCGAGCAGGATCAGGAGCAACGGGAGGTAGAACCCGCTGAACAACGTGGCGTACCACTCCGGGAACGCGGCGAAGGTCGCACCACCGGCGGTCAGCACCCAGACCTCGTTGCCGTCCCAGACCGGGCCGATCGTGTTGATCATGGTCCGGCGCTCACGATCGCTGCGGGCCAGCACGGGCAGCAGCATGCCGACCCCGAAGTCGAAACCCTCGAGGCAGAAGTACCCGATCCACAGCACGGCGATCAGGACGAACCAGATGGTCGAGAGCTCCATCGCTGCCACCCCCTAGTAGGCGAACGCCATGGGTCGGTCCTCGTCGTCGTCGCTGCCGCGCAGGGACGGGTCCGGAGGCTCCACGAACGGGTCCGCGCCCAGGCGGACGTAGTGGACGATCAGGCCGAGCTCGATGACGGCCAGCACGGCGTACAGCAGGGTCAGCGCCAGGATGGAGATCCACGCCTCCCCGACCCCGACGCCGGGCGAGACGCCGTTCGCGGTGGTCATCAGGCCGAAGACCACCCACGGCTGCCGGCCCATCTCGGTGAAGATCCAGCCCGTCGAGCTGCCCAGCACGGCGAAGACCGGCAGGCCGATCGCCATCCAGGTGAACCAGCGCGAGGTGGGCGAGCGGCCCTTGCGGGTGAGCCAGAGGACCAGCAGGGCACCGATCCCGACCAGGACGCCGAAGCCGATCATGAACCGGAAGCTCCAGTAGGTGACCGGGATGACCGGCACGTAGCCGGTCGGTGAGTAGTACTCCGCGCCCGGGTCCTGGCCGTAGGTCTGCTGGTACTGGTCACGCAGGTTGTTGATCCCCTCGACCCGCCCGTCGAAGCTCCCGGTGGCGAGGAAGGAGAGCAGGCACGGCACGGTGATGGCGAACTTCTCACTGGTGCCGTCCGGCGTGCCGATGGTGAAGATCGAGAACGGCGCGCAGCTCTCCTCGGTGTCGTAGAGCGCCTCTGCCGCGGCCATCTTCATCGGCTGGACCTCGGTCATGATCTTGCCCTGGGTGTCGCCGGTGACCGCGACTCCCAGCCCGGCCACCAGCGCGACCGCGGCACCCAACCTGATGCCCTTGCGGTACATGTCCCGGTCCGCCTCGTGCCGCCTGGAGGCGTACAGGTAGGCGGACACCCCGAGCACGAACGCTGCTCCGGCCATGTACGCCGCGGTGACGACGTGGGGGAACGTCACCAGCTGCACCTTGTTGGTCATCACCGCCCAGAAGTCGGTGAGCTCGGCACGTCCCGTGTCCGGGTTGAACCGGTAGCCGACCGGGTTCTGCATCCACGAGTTCGCGGCCAGGATGAACCACGACGACGCGAGCGTCCCGACGTGCACGATCCACATGCAGGCGCAGTGCAGGCCACGGGGCAGGCGGTCCCAGCCGAAGATCCACAGTCCGAGGAAGGTCGACTCGAGGAAGAACGCGAGCAGTGCCTCCACCGCGAGCGGGGCGCCGAACACGTCCCCCACGAACCTGGAGTAGTCGGACCAGTTCATGCCGAACTGGAACTCCTGCACGATCCCGGTGACGACCCCGATCGCGAAGTTGATCAGCAGGAGCTTGCCGAAGAACTTCGTCAGCCGGAGCCACTCGGGGCGCCCCGTCCGCAGCCACACGGTCTCCATGGCCGCGACCAGGGCCGTCAGCCCGATCGTCAGCGGCACGAACAGGAAGTGGTAGACGGTGACGATGCCGAACTGCCACCGGGCGATGTCGAGGACGCTGTCCACGTGGCCTCCCGAGCCGGGTCGCAGGGGTGTTGCTCGTTGGGCAGGCAACGACGATGACCCGTGCCGGCTGGTCGGCGTATCCCCTGATTCGGGCCGACGTGCCGGGTTCCCGACTCAGCGGTCGTCGGTGAACCGCGGCTCGCGGCCCTCCCGACGGGCGAGGGTCGCCTCCTCGAAGTTGCCCGTGAGCAACCGGAGGTAGAGCTGGCCGAGACCCTCGGAGGTCAGGTACGTGTCCAGCGAGGTGGCGGCCAGGCCCGCGTGGAGAGACTTCTTGGTCAGCTCGATGCCGGGCTGCGACATCCGGGCGATCCGCTGCCCGGTCTCGACCCCGGCCGCCACGACGTCGTCGTGCACCGACGAGACGAGGCCGATCCGCTCGGCCTCCTCGGCGTCCACGTCGCGTCCGGTGAGCATGATGTCGGCGGCTCGGGTGGAGCCGACGGCCCGCGGGAGCAGGAAGCTCAGGCCGAGCTCGCTGGCGGTGAGGCCGTTGTTGATCCCGGCGGCGCGGAAGTACGCCGTGGTGGCGGCCAGGCGCAGGTCGCAGGCCAGGGCCAGGCAGAGACCGCCGCCGATGGCCGCGCCGTTGACGGCGGCGATCACCGGCTGGTGGAGCCGGCGCAGGGTGAGGACGATGTCCTCGAGCAGCTCCATCGAGCGGAGGGCGTAGGTCGGGCGGGTGAGGCCGTCGACATGGGGCGGCACCCCGGCCGACTCCTGGTCGGCGCCGGAGCAGAAGCCCTCCCCGGCCCCGGTGAGGACCACGGCGCGGATCGCGTTGTCGTGGCCCAGCTCCGCCAGCGAGTCGCGGAACGGCACCATCACGTCGAACGCCATCGCGTTCATCCGCTCCGGCCGGTTGAGGGTGACGACCGCGACCTCGGGGACCGGGCGGTCGACCAGCACGTAGTTGATGTGGTCAGCGCTCATCTCGTGAGCAGGACCGACGAGCCGTGGCCGAACAGGCCCTGGTTGGCGGTGATCCCGACCCGGGCCCCCTCCACCTGGCGACCGGTGGCCCGGCCACGGAGCTGCCAGGTGACCTCGCAGACCTGGGCCAGCGCCTGGGCCGGCACGGCCTCGCCGAAGCACGCGAGCCCTCCGGAGGGGTTGACCGGGATCCGGCCGCCGACGGTGGTCTCGCCTGCCCGGAGCAGTGCCTCGGCCTCGCCCGGCTTGCAGAGCGCCAGGTCCTCCATCCAGTCGAGCTCGAGGGCGGTGGACAGGTCGTAGACCTCGGCCAGGTCGACGTCGGACGGGTCGACACCCGCCTCCTCGTAGGCCGCTCGGCCGATCGACTCCTTGAAGGTGCTCGCGAGCTGGCCGGCCGCGCCCACGGCGTCGGTGGAGAGGTTGGGCATGTCCAGGACGGTGTTGGGGAAGGTCGGGGTGACCGTGGAGACCGCGCCGACCCGCACCGGATCGCTCACGCCCAGCCGGCGCGCGTGGTCGATGTCGGTGAGGACCACGGCCGCCGCCCCGTCGGAGGTGGCGCAGATGTCGAGCAGGTGCAGCGGGTCGGCGACGACCGCGGAGCCCAGCACGTCCTCGGTGGTCACCGCCTTGCGGTAGCGCGCGTTGGGGTTCGCGAGGCCGTGCCGGGCGTTCTTGACCTTGACCGCCGCGAAGTCCTCGACCGTGGCGCCGTACAGGTCCATCCGGCGCCGGGCGTACATCGCGAAGTACGCCGGGTTCGTCATCCCGAGCAGGCGGAACCGCAGCCAGTCCGGGTCGTCCCACCGCTCCCCCGCGTTGGGTGCCAGGAACCCCTTCGGGGTCGTGTCGGAGCCGATGACCAGCGCGACCCGGCTGCTGCCCGCCCGGATCCGGCTGCGGGCGGTGTCGAGGGCCTGGGCACCCGTCGCGCAGGCGGCGTACGACGTCGCGACGCTGGCGCCGTTCCAGCCCAGGGCCTGGGCGAAGGTGGCGCCGGCGACGTAGCCGGCGTACCCGTTGCGGACCGTCTCTCCGCCCACGACCAGGTCGACGTCCTGCCAGGAGACACCGGCGTCGGCCAGCGCGGCGCGCGCGGCATGGACGCCGTAGGAGACGAACGACCGGCCCCATTTGCCCCAGGGGTGCATGCCGACCCCGAGGACCGCGACGTCGCCGCTCATTCGTCGCCCTCCTCGCCCAGCTCGGTGACCGGCTTCCAGCGCCAGATCAGCCGATCGCCGGCGTCGTCGGTGTAGAGCGTCTCGACGACGAGCTCGACCTCGCCGCCGACGTGCAGGTCCGCCACGCCGTAGCCGGCGGCCACCTGTCCGAGCACGACCATCCCCTCGCCCAGCTCCACGGCGGCGAGCGCGAACGGCTCGAACGGGTCGGTCGGCGGGATGTACGGCGGCGGGGGTTGGTACTGCGCGTCGGTGTAGGACCAGATCCGACCGCGGCGGGACAGGCTGGTCTCGGTGAAGGACTCACCGGAGCAGGCGGGGTTGCGGCAGAAGCCCTCCGAACCGGTCGGCGGGAAGAACACCGTCGAACACGCGTCGCACCGGGAGCCGAGCAGCGTCGGCTCCGGTCCGGTGGTGAACCAGCCCTCGATCGCCGGGGTCGCCGTCATGCCCCCAGACTAGAACATGTTCTTGTTTCTGTCTGTTGGGGCCTCAGCCGCGGGCGAGGAAGGCCAGCAGGTCCTGCCGGGTCAGCACGCCCACCGGCTTGCCGTCCTCCTGGACCAGCAACGCGTCCGCGCCCTCGAGGAGCGTGACCGCCTCGCTGGCCGGTTCGGAGGAGCCGATCGTCGGCAGCGCGGGCGACATGTGCTGCTCGACGGAGTCGGTGAGCCGGGCCTGGCCGGTGAACAGGGCGTCGAGGATGGTGCGCTCCGAGACCGAGCCGGCCACCTCGGCGGCCACGATGGGGGGCTCCGCACGGACGACCGGCATCTGGGAGACGCCGTACTCCTGGAGGATCGCGACGGCCTCGGCGATGGTCTCGTTGGGGTGGGTGTGGACCAGGTCGGGCAGCTGTCCGGCCTTGCCGCGCAGCACCTCGCCGACGGTCTTCTCGTCCTTCCCGGCCTCGCCGCCGACCGAGAAGCCGTACTGGCCCAGCCACTCGTCGTTGAAGACCTTGGTGAGGTAGCCGCGCCCGGAGTCGGGCAGCAGGACCACGATCACGGCGTTCTCGCCCTCCGGCGTGCCGGACAGCTCGCAGGCGAGCTGCTTCGCGGCGTACGCCGCCATGCCGGAGGAGCCGCCGACCAGCAGCGCCTCCTCGCGGGCGAGCCGGCGGGTGAAGGCGAAGGAGTCGGCGTCGGAGACCTCGATGATCCGGTCGGCGACGTCGCGGTCGTAGGTCTCCGGCCAGAAGTCCTCACCCACGCCCTCGACGAGGTAGGGGCGCCCGGTGCCGCCGGAGTAGACCGAGCCGGCCGGGTCGGCGCCGATCACCTGGATCTTCGGGTTCTGCTCCTTGAGGTAGCGACCGACGCCGGTGATCGTGCCGCCGGTGCCGACGCCCGCGACGAAGTGGGTGACCTTCCCGTCGGTCTGCTTCCAGATCTCGGGACCGGTGGTCTCGTAGTGGGAGCGGGGGTTGTGGGGGTTGGAGTACTGGTCGGGCTTCCACGCGCCGGGCTCGGCCGCGAGCTTGTCGGACACGTTGTAGTAGGAGTCGGGGTGCTCGGGGGCGACAGCGGTGGGGCACACGACGACTTCTGCGCCGTACGCCTTCATGACGTTGACCTTGTCCTCGCTGACCTTGTCCGGGCAGACGAACACGCAGCGGTAGCCCCGCGCCTGGGCCACCATCGCCAGGCCGACGCCGGTGTTGCCCGAGGTCGGCTCCACGATCGTGCCGCCCGGCTTCAGCAGTCCCTCGGCCTCCGCGGCGTCGATCATCCGGGTGGCGATCCGGTCCTTCACGGAGCCGCCCGGGTTGAGGTACTCGATCTTCGCCAGCACCAGCGGGCCGCCCTCGACCTCGACCTCGAGCTCGGGAGCGAGGGAGGAGGCGAGTCGCAGCAGCGGGGTGTCGCCGATCAGGTCCAGGAGGGAGTTGACGTACTTCACGCATTCAATCTAGTGCTGCGGGGACGCCGAAGGGGCGGCCACCCCGGGTGACCGCCCCTTCGTTCGTGTTGCAGGTATCAGCCTGGATCAGTCGGCCAGGTTCGAGCACACGACCCACGCGCGCACGATCTGGTCGGTGTCCCCGTTGTTGAAGCCACGGACGACCCACTGGTCGGCGCGGAAGTTGCCCGCCTCGTCGACCGGCTCGTACTCGCCCTGGAAGTACGGGGCCGAGACGGTCACCTGAATGTTGCGGTTGTCGCCGCCGAGGTCGTACTTGCCACCCCACGTCGAGTAGCCGCCACCGATCGCGTACTGGCCCTCCGGGCAGGTCTCGATGGTCTCGCCGGCCTCCCCGGCCTTCCAGGTCGAGGTGTAGCCCGCGCCGACGATGAGCTCAGAGCCGCTGTCCGCGCTGAGCCGGTTGACCGCTCCCGCTCGCAGGTCCCGGACGTGGACGGTGTCGTCCTTGATGTCGGCGGACCGGATGGTGCCGTCCTCGATCTGGGCCGAGGTGATGAGCGTGCCCGCGACGGCGCCGGTGGCGCCGATCCCGACGACGACGACGGAGCCGGCCACGACGGCCGTGATGCGGTTGCGGAGCAGAGACATGCAGATTCCCCCATGAGGAGTTGTGTTGGTGGTACGGACCGGCCTAGACCACCAGTGGCCATGGGCGCGAGTCCGACGATTGAACCGAGATTGCAGATTGCTTGCAGTCCTCTTGAAGATCGGACCCGTGGATACCACGCTCGGGTCCGACCGGGTTCCGTAAGGTTGAGGGGTGGAGACCGCCGGAGCCGCCCGCAAGCTCATTCCGATCGCAGCCTGGGGCAGCGGGGCCGTCACGGCGCTGGTCGGCACGGCGGGCGCCCTGCTCTACGCCGAAGCGACCCTCGCCCGCAAGACGATCGGCATCCTGACCGAGGACAAGCCACCTGACGCCACGGGCTGGTACGGCCGGGGGCGGCCGGGGCCGGCCCTCCGGGTGGCCCTGCTCGGTGACTCGAGCGCCGCGGGCTACGGCGTCTTCCGGGTGGAGGACACGCCCGGCGCCTTCCTCGCCAGCGGCCTCGCGGAGCGGGCCAACCGGCGGGTGCACCTGCGCGAGTTCGCCGTGGTGGGCGCCCAGAGCTCCGACCTCGCCTCCCAGATCGACCGCGCCCTCCGCACCCAGCCGGACGTCACGGTGATCCTGATCGGGGCCAACGACGTGACCCACGCGGTGCCTCCGGCGGTCTCGGTCCAGCACCTTCGCGAGGGGGTACGCCGGTTGCGCGAGGCCGGCGTCGAGGTCGTGGTCGGCACCTGCCCCGACCTGGGCACCCTCGGGCCGGTTCCGCCGCCGCTGAGGCAGGTGGCCCGCCTCTGGTCGCGCAAGATGGCCGCCGCCCAGACCGTCGTCGTCATCGAGCAGGGCGGGCGCACCGTGTCGCTCGGCCCGATCCTCGGCCCGGAGTTCGCCGCCGCCCCGGCGCTGCTGTTCGGCCCCGACCAGTTCCACCCCTCGGCCGACGGCTACCGCTCCGTCGCGGGCGTGCTCCTGCCGTCGGTGCTCGCCGCCCTGCGGCTCGTGCCCGCAGCCGAGATCTCGCCTCAGCCCCACCGCGGCGAAGGGGTGCTGCCGATCGGGGCTGCCGCATCCCAGGCGATCCGGACGCCAGGCACGGAGCTCGACGGCACCGAGGTCGGCGGTTCCCGGCGCGGCGTGCGCGGTCTCTGGGTCGAGATGCGGCACCGGCGCCGGGCACCGCAGGCCGAAGCCCAGGCACCCGACGCCGATGAGGTCATTGCCGGAGGGTGAGGGGGTTGCCCAGGCAACCCCCTCGCGGTTGCGTCAGTCCTGACTGAAGATCGCCAGGATCCGGAGCAGGTTGGTGTAGATCCAGACCAGGCTGACGGTCAGCGCGAACGCCGCCCGCCACGACTCACGCTCGTCGATGCCGGCGGCAACGCCCTGCTCGACGAAGTCGAAGTCGAGGATCAGCATGAACACGCCGAGCACGAGGCCGGCGATCGCGAACAGCAGGCCGAGGCTGCCGAAGCCGAACAGCCCGAGCTGGTTGCCGAAGGCGCCCAGCACCATCTCGAGCAGGCCCAGACCGACCATGCCGAACATCGCGGCGATCACGAAGGTGCGGAACTTGTTGCCGACCTGGATGTTGAAGAACTTGTAGGCAGCCAGGGTGCCGGCGAAGGCGGCGAACGTACCGATCACCGCCTGGGTGACGATCCCGTCGCCGAAGTAGGCGTCGAAGAACTTGCTCAGCGCGCCGAGCGCCACGCCCTCGAGCGCACAGAAGGCGATCACCAGCGCCGGGCTGACCACCCGCTTGAACGAGTTCACCATCGAGAGCCCGAAGGCGCCGAGCGAGCCGATCATCAGGGCGGCGTAGAGAATGCTGGTGTTGCGCTCGACGTCCGCGGCGGTGGGGCGGATGTCGCCGATGTACCACCAGGTGAGGGTGGCGAAGACGATCACGACCGCGAGCGCGATGCCGGTCTTCTGGACGACCGAGTCGATCGTCATCGGACGCCCGGTCGTGGTGGGCGTGACGGACTGCGGCTGGTCGTAGCCGGGAGCCTGGCCGTAGCCCTGGTAGCCCGCGCCGTTGCCCGGGTAGGTCTGGTTGCCGTAGGCGTTGGTGCCCTGACCGCTCACCTGCCCGTTGAAGGCTTCCGAACGCCGGAACACCGGGTTGTTGCTCTGCATGGTCTCCTCCTTGGAGGCCCGAGGTGACCGTCCATCTGACGGCCCACTGATGTGCATTCCCCAGTCTACGGGGATCGCCACCTGTTCAACGTACGAGAGGGGTGCGCTGTTCCGCCCGTCAGCGGCCGGTACGGGTGATCCGGACCGTGACCACCCGCTCCGAGGTCGCCTCGACGGCGACCAGCCGTGGCGACCGGCGGACGACCTGACCGTGTTCGACCCGGACCCGATGGCCTTCGGGGTAGTGGAGGGGGCTGACGAAGATCCGGGTCGGGGCCAGGATGGAGCGGTCGGGTCGGTAACGGAACACGAAGTCCCCGGTGTCGGGGTCGAAGCGCATCTTCAGCGGCCTTCCGGCCGTCGCCTGCGCGTAGGTCCGCACCAGCCGCCGGAGCTTCTGGCGCTTGACGCTGGAGAGGTCGGCGTCGTCGCGGAACAGGCCCTGGTCTCCATCCGCGGTCGTGGGGTCGTTCCAGAACTTGTAGGACCAGTGGGTCCAGCCCATCAGGTGCTCGTCGGCGACCGCAGCGTCGATCTCGATGGCGCGCAGGTTGTCGGTGGCACCCCATTCGCTCATCATCGGCGCGGCCCGCATCCGTCGGGCCTGGTCGAGGGCGTGACGGTTGCGGTTGCGGCTGAACTCGACGCAGTTCTCCACATCGCCGCCGGGGACTCCCTGGCTCTCGAAGAACACGTCGGGGCAGTAGTTGTGCCACGAGAAGCCGAGCTGCCGCTCCCCCGGCGCCGGCTCGTAGAACGTGTCGAGCTCCTGCCCACCGGCGAACTGCTGCGGCTCCCACCACACGATGTTGCCGTCGTCGATCTGACGGATCGCCCGACGGGCGCGATCCATCGCGGGCTGCAGCTCGGTGCGGTAGGAGTCCGGACAGCCGTCGGTCAGGCAGGCCGGCCACTCGCGCCCCATCCACGGCTCGTTGAGCAGGTCGTATCCCATGAGGTGAGGCTGGTCCCGCCACTCCCGGGCGGCGACCCGCCAGGCGTCGACCCAGCCCTCGAGGAGGTCGTGGTCGTCGGCCCAGAAGTTGTCGAAGACGGTGGAGACCTCGGCGGTCCAGTACCCGGTCGGGAACGGAGCGACGACCGGCGGCGCGGCGTCGTACGGCGTCGGCCGGATGGCGGCCCATTCGGGTACGCCCTCCCCGCCGTACTGCTCGTGCCACTGGTCCTGGTGGGCATCGAGCATCATCCAGATCCCGCGGTCGTCCAGCAGGTCCATGACCCGCTGCCACCTCGCGGCGTACGCCGGGTCGAGGACGCCTGGCTCGTCAGGGGTCAGCCCGGCCCAGAGCGTGCCGAGCCGGGCGGCGTTGAATCCGTGCCGGGCGAGCCATCGCGCGTCCCGGGGCAGGAATCCGCCCTTGGTCGGCGCGGGTGCATAGGGCTGGTGCTTCCAGACCAGGTTGAGGCCGTGGACGATCACCACGCGCCCCTGCGGATCGACCAGCCACCGGCCTTCGCGCCGCAGCTGTGGAGGATCAGCGGCCGCAGCCGCCGGGGTCGCCAGCCCCGCGGCCAGCACGAGGGCAGCGAGGACTCCGGTGACCGTGCGGCGCATGAACATCCAACGAGCGAGCGGCGATTCCGTGACAGGTGGGTGCCCCCGCTGGGACTCGAACCCAGACTGGGCCGCTTTTAAGGCGACTTCCTCTGCCGATTGGGATACGGGGGCCGGCTGTGCTTATGAGTTGGGGTTCATAAGTAGGTCTTGCGCGGGTGGATCGCGTGCGCGCCGGCGACCCGGTCGAGGAAGAGCACTCCGTCGCAGTGATCGATCTCGTGCTGGAGCGCGCGAGCCTCGAACGCGGTCGCCGTGACCCGCACTGCCCGCCCGGTCCCCGGCAGTCGGCCCTCGACGACGAGCCGCGTCGCCCGCTTCACGTCACCGGTGAAGTCGGGGACGCTCATGCAGCCCTCCCGGGCCTTCTCGTTGCGCGACGCCTCCACCACCTCAGCGTTGCACAGCACGAAGGTGCCGTGGTGGTCCTTCGTCTTCGGATGCTGCGACACGTCGACGCAGAAGACGCTCGCGGCCACCCCAACTTGCGGCGCCGCGAGGCCCACGCAGCCGGGGCTCACCCGCATGGTCGCGACCAGGTCCGCGGCCAGCTGCACGGTTTCGGGTGCCACCGGGTCCACCGCCTCGCCCGCGGAGGAGAGCGCCACGGCAGGGGCCGTCACCACCGGCAGCACCCGTCCCGGCACCCCGAGCTCCGCCTCCGACCAGGACGCCACCTGGTCGTTGACGAGGGAGTCGGTCACAGGTCGTCGGCCTCGACCGGGCGCAGGGTGGCGCCCACCCCGAGCGACGCGGCGACGGCCTGGATCGAGGCCTCGACCGCCGCGACGTCGGTGGCGGCCGGCAGGTCGATCTCGGCGATGAGCAGGTAGAGGTCGCCCGACAGCCGGGTCGTGAGGTCGGTGATGTTGCCGCCCACCTTGGCGACCTCGCCGACGATCGAGGACACGATGCCGGGTCGGTCGCCGCCGTGGACGGTGAGCACCCAGGAGGTGCCGGCGGTGCCCCAGGCTCGTTCCTCGGGCACCTCTCGCACGGTCACGGTGAGCGTCCCGTCGCCGGTCAGCGGCGCGAGGGCGGACTCGATCTCGCCTTCGCTGGCCGGGCCGGCGCAGACCAGCATCATCGCGAAGTGGCCCCGCAGCAGCGTCATCGTGGAGTCCTCGAGATTGAGGCCAAGGCCGGCCAGCTTGCCGGTCGTCTCGGCGATGATGCCGGGGCGGTCGTGGCCGAGGACGGTGATCGCGTGGAGGCTCACAGCGTGGAGTCTGCCAGCGCGCGGGCCCGGAGGAACACGTCGTCCAGCATGTCCGGGGTGAGCCGGCCGGTGAACGTGTTGTGCTGGCTGGGGTGGTAGCAGCCCAGCAGGGTGACCCCGCCCAGGTCTGCTTCCGCGGCATGGGCGAACTTCGGACGTGGCCTCGGGACGGCGTACCCCGCGTCGCGGTACGCCGCCAGCGCAGCGCCCCAGCCGTAGGCGCCGAGGGCGACGACCACGCGGACCGACGAGGACAGCAGGTCGATCTCGGACCGCAGCCACGGAGCGCAGGTGTCTCGTTCGGCCACGGTGGGCTTGTTGGCGGGCGGGGCGCAGCGCACGGTCGCCACCATCCTGGCTCCGACGAGCCGCTGGCCGTCGCCGGCGTGGGTGGAGGTGGCGAGCGTGGCGAGCCCGACCCGGTGCAGGCTGGCGAAGAGCCAGTCACCGGAGCTGTCGCCGGTGAAGACGCGGCCGGTGCGGTTGCCACCGTTGGCGGCGGGCGCCAGGCCGAGGATCAGGATGCCCGGGTGCGGATCGCCCCAGCCGGCGATGGGGCGCCCCCAGTAGGGCTGGTCGGCAAACGACGCCCGCTTGTCCCGTGCGACGTCCTCGCGCCACCGCACCAGGCGGGGGCAGGCCCGGCACACGGAGATCCGCGCATCGAGCTCGTCGAGGTCGTCGGTGGTGGCGAGCCGGCGTACCTGGGCCGCAGTGCGGGCGACCGCGGTGTCGGGCCCGGCGGGGTCGTCCGGCCAGCCCGACCCGGGCGGGACCGGGGAGTCGAACGGCCGTCCCGTCGCCGGGTGCGGCAGTTGAGGGCTCAGTGACGTCGGCGGCGCCACACGACCAGGCCGACCACGCCCGCCACGGCCGCGGCGGCGAGGGCGGCGAGCTCGGGACGCGGCTTGCCGGTGTCGGTGGTCGCGCGGTCACGCAGCTCGGAGGCCTTCTCCTTGGCCCGGGTCTTCACGTCGAGGCGCTCCTGAAGTGCCGAGACGGTGTCGGCCAGCTCTTCTCGCTGGCGCTCGATGTCGGCCTCGATCGCTTCGGGCGACGAGCCGTTGACGTTGGAGCCGCTGCTCACTTGGGGTCCCTGCGGAAGGCGAGCGAAGCGAGTGGTTGCGTGGGGTTTTCATGAGTGGCCTCCCTTGACGGTCGCGACGTCCTCACGGACGTTGGCGATGGTTCGTTCAGGCGCTGGTGGGGTCGCCTGGTCGACCTCCTTCTTGCCCGCGAACGCGGCGATGCCGGCTCCGGCGAACAGGAGGACCGCCACGATCAGCCCGGCCGCCCAGCCGGGGAGCACGAGTGCGAGCGCCATGACAGCGGTCGCGACCAGGGTCGAGATGCCGAGGAAGGCGAGCAGCCCGGCCGCGCTGAACATGCCGATGCCGAGGCCCGCGCGCTTCCCCTTCTCGGTGAGCTCGGCCTGGGCGAGGCGCAGCTCGCTGCGCACCAGCTCGGGGATCTGCTCGGAGAGCCGGTGGACCAGGGCGCCGATGGGTTCGTCGGACTGTTGAGTGGTCGGATTGCTCATGGTGCCTCCGTTCCCCTGTCGGTTCGGTCCAAACGTTTCACCCGGCGATGGACCACGCAATTCCCTCGAGGATGTCGGCCTCCGAGGCGACCAGCGACTCCACGCCCGTACGCCGCAGGACGCGCGACAGGATCAGCGCTCCCGCGTCGATCACGTCGGCGCGGCCCGGGTGCATCCAGGGCAGGGCGAGGCGCTCCTCGAGCGGCATCGCGACCAGCCGGTCGACGAACTCGTGGACCTCCGCGACCGCGACCACGGCCTGGTCGAGGACGTCGCGGTCGTACGCCGGCAGGTCCAGCACCCCGGCCACCACCGACAGGATGGTCCCGGCCACGCCGACAACCGTGGCCGCCGACGCCGTGTCGACCGGGCTCTCGTCGAGGGTGGCGTCGATGTCCTCCACGCAGGCCCGGACCTGGGCGCGCGTCGGCGGGTCGTCGTGCAGGTGGCGCTCGTGCAGCCGGACCGAGCCGACGTCCATCGAGTGGCCCACGTCGGGGGTGGCCCCGCCGAGGACGAGCTCGGTGGACCCACCCCCGATGTCCACGACCAGCACCGGGGTGGCCGGCGGGGTCCGGAGGTGGCGCACGGCGCCGTCGAAGGCGAGGACGGCCTCCTCGTCACCGGTCAGCACCTCCGGGGAGACGCCGAGGCGTTCGCGGACCCCGGCGGCGAAGACCTCGCCGTTCGCGGCATCGCGGGTCGCAGAGGTGGCGCAGAACCGGATCCGCGAGACGTCGTGCTCGCGGACCAGGGCGGCGTACTCGTCCACCGCGGCGAACGTCCGCGCCAGTGCCTCGTCGGAGATCCGGCCGGTCCGGTCGACGCCCTGCCCGAGGCGCACCATCCGGGTCTCGCGGACCACGACGTCGGGGGGCTCGCCGATCAGGAGCTTGATCGTGTTGGTACCGCAGTCGACGGCGGCGATCCTGCTCACGGGTCCACGCAGGGGCCGGGCTCCCACCACGCGCCGAGCAGGTCGAGGACCTCGTCGCCGAGCGGGTTGACGCCGCGGCCCTGGGCCAGCGACTGCGCGGCGAGCACGTGGAGGCACTTCACCCGGTCCGGCATCCCGCCGGCCGAGACGCCCTCGATCTCAGGCACGCTCTGCCCGATTTCGCCGGCCAGGCCGGCCCGGGCCTCGAGGTACCGCTGGTGGGCTGCCTCGTAGCCGGCCGCCAGCTCCGGGTCGGTCGCGAGCCGGTCCTGCATCTCCTTCATCAGCCCCGACCCCTCCAGGGTGCCGATCCGCGAGGCCGCCCGCGGGCAGGTGAGGTAGTAGGTGGTGGGGAACGGCGTTCCGTCGGGCAGCCGGGGCTCGGTGGTCACCACGTCGGGGTTGCCGCACGGGCACCGGTGGCCGACCTCGTGGATCGCCCGCGGCTCACGCCCGAGCTGGGCGGCCACGGCAGCCTCGTCGGACGGATCGATCACCGGCGCTTCCTGGCCGGGGCCTCGATCTCGGTGGCCGGCGGTGCCTGGTGCCGCGGCGGGTTGCCGGCGAGCTCCGCGGACTGCCAGACCGGTCCCCACCAGGCCTCCGGCTCGCGCGCCCGCACATCGGAGGGGTCGGGCAGCTCGGTGTCGCTCTCGAGCGGCTTTCCGTCCTCGCCGAGGACGACGTACGACGTCTGGCCGGGCATCAGGTAGCCGAACCGCTCGCGGGCCTGCGCCTGGACGAAGGCCGGATCGTGCCAGCGGCGCTTCTCGCGCTCGAGGTCATCGATGCTGGCCGAACGCTCGGCGATCTGGGCCTTGAGGTCGGCGATGTGGGACCGCTGCTGGAGGTAGGCCCGCAGCGAGGAGGCGTAGGAGACGGTGAGGACGGCCACCACCAGGACCAGGATCGCGGCGCGACCCGTGAACCTCGGCCGGCGCCCGCCGGAGTCGGGAGAGGCCGTGGCCGCGGTGGCGCGAGACCGCTGGGGCGCTCCGCGACCACCCGGTCGCCGGCTGCCACCGGGACCGCCCCGCGCGCTGCGCCGCTGTGCCATGGCCGCTGATCAGCCCCCGAACCGCGGGAAGGCCGCGGCGCCGGCGTAGCGCGCCGCGTCGCCGAGCTCGTCCTCGATGCGCAGCAGCTGGTTGTACTTCGCGACCCGCTCGGACCGGGCGGGCGCACCGGTCTTGATCTGGCCGCAGTTGGTCGCGACGGCGAGGTCGGCGATCGTGGTGTCCTCGGTCTCTCCGGAGCGGTGGCTCATCATGCAGCGGAACCCGTTGCGGTGGGCCAGCTCCACGGAGTCGAGCGTCTCGGTGAGCGAGCCGATCTGGTTCACCTTGACCAGCAGCGCGTTGGCCTGCCCACCGCTGATCCCGCGGGCCAGCCGCTCGACGTTGGTGACGAACAGGTCGTCGCCGACCAGCTGGGTGCGCGACCCGAGCTCGTCGGTGATCGCCTTCCAGCCGTCCCAGTCGTCCTCGTCGAGCGGGTCCTCGATCGACACGATGGGGTAGGACGACACCAGGTCGGCGTAGTAGGTGGTCATCTCCTCGGCGGACTTCTGCTGGCCCTCGAAGGTGTAGGTGTTCTTCTCGCAGAACTCACTGGCCGCGACGTCGAGCGCCAGCACGATGTCCTGGCCGAGCTTGAGCCCTGCCTTGCCGACCGCATCGGCGATCAGGTCGAGGGCGTCCCGGTTGCTCTTGAGGTCGGGGGCGAAGCCGCCCTCGTCGCCGACCCCGGTGGCGAGCCCCTTCTTCTTCAGCACTGCCTTCAGTGCGTGGTAGACCTCCGCGCCCTGCCGGAGCGCCTCTCGGAAGGTCGGGGCGCCGATCGGGGCGACCATGAACTCCTGGACGTCCACGTTGGTGTCGGCGTGCGCCCCGCCGTTGAGGATGTTCATCATCGGCACCGGCAGCAGGTGGGCGTTGGGGCCGCCGACGTACCGGTAGAGGGGGAGCCCGGCGGAGTCGGCCGCGGCCCGGGCGACGGCGAGCGACGTCCCGAGGATGGCGTTGGCGCCCAGCTTCGCCTTGTTGGGGGTCGCGTCGAGCTCCAGCATCGTCTGGTCGACGAGCCGCTGGTCGTCGGCCGCGAGGCCCTCGATGGCGGGGCCGATCTTCTGGATGACGCCGTCGACCGCGTTGCCCACCCCCTTGCCGAGGTAGCGGTCACCGCCGTCGCGCAGCTCGACCGCCTCGAAGGCACCGGTGGACGCGCCGCTGGGCACGGCGGCCCGGGCGAACGCTCCGTCGTCGAGGACGACCTCGACCTCGACGGTGGGGTTGCCGCGCGAGTCGAGGATCTCGCGGGCGCCGACGGCTTCGATCGATGCCAAGGTGGGCGACTCCTGTTTCGGGTACGGACGGGCTCCGGGCCAGCCTAACGGCGCTCGGCGCCCGATCCGGGAAGGCCCACGGCCCGCGCGTACTCAGAGCAGGCGGCGTACGGCGTCGCGCAGTGCCTGCTCGGGATCCACCCCGGCCTCGCGCGCCTCGGCCACGAGGGCGAGCAACCGTTCGCCGATGTCACCGGTGCCAGACGCTGCGCCGTCGTTGATCGATGACGGGTCAGCGTGGAGGCGGTCGAGCACCTTGTCGGCGTAGAGCAGTGCCGGAAGCCCTGGCGGGAGTCCGTCGGTGACCGAGTCGCGGGCCTTCTCGGTCGCCTTGATCGACTCCCACACCTCGTTGACCGACGCCGCGTCGCCGGCGGATGCCCGCTCCTCGCCCGGAGGGGCGAAGACGTGCGGATTCCTCCTTCGCATCTTGTCGATGATGTCGGCCGCCACGTCGTCGAGCGTGAACTCACCGGCCTCCTCGGCGATCACCGCGTGGAAGTAGACCTGCAGCAGCAGGTCTCCGAGCTCCTCGCGCAGGTGCACGGGATCGCCGGTGTCGATCGCCTCCAGCGTCTCGTGGGTCTCCTCCAGCAGGTAGCGCGCCAGTGAGCGGTGGGTCTGCTGCCGCTTCCAGCTGCACTCGGCGCGCAGCTGGCGCATCACCTCGAGGAACTCACCGAGGTGATCGGCGGCTGGCGTCACATCCCGTTCCGGCGCCATGACCCAGCCCGCGGGTCAGCCGCAGCGCTGGGGGTCGGGGAGGCCCTGGGCGTACTCGGGGTCCGGGTTCTGCTTGCTGCCGGCGACGGCGCTCTCCCCCACGGGGAAGGACAGGGACGTGTCGACCGGCTGCGCCTGACCGTCGACGAGGTCGACGCCGAGCTTGGGGTCGAAGGTCACGCCGTTCTCGACGATCCAGTCCTGGTATGCCTCCTGGCCGCGCGCGACGGTTTCGGAGTACTTCGCGTCCCCGGCGCCCTCCTCGTCGAGCAGCTGCTGGCCGACGGCGGCCTGGATCGCCCGGGAGTAGGCCCTCTCGGTCTCGACGAGCACCACGGCGTCCCGGACGTCTTCGCCGAGCGCAGCCGCGCTCTGCTCGAGCGCCGCGACCTGCTTGTCGTAGGCACGTCCCGCCTCGACGTCGTACTGCGCGGCCAGCTGCTCGCCGACCGACCGGTTGGCCAGGCGCGCTGCGATCCCGCTGCGGAAGAAGCTCAGCGGCACCACCTGCCCATTTCCGGTGAGCTGGTCCTCGACTGCCGTGCAGTAGTTGGTGGTCACCTCGTCGAGCTCGTTGACCGTGATCGACTCCTCCCCGACCTCGACAGCGACGCCGGGGGTGGTCCCGGCGCACCCGGTGAGAAGGGCGACGGCCGCGCCGAGGGCGGCCAGACGACCGAGGCGGGTGATGCTCACGAGGACTCCTTCTGCACGTTCTCCGGTGCCGCCGTGGGAGGGGGCGGCGGGTCGATCACGGCGTCGATGATCTTCCGTGCCCATTCAAGCAGGGCGACTCCAGCGATCGGACGACCCCCGACCGCCGCGGTCTGCGGGCGGGGCACGAGGATCGTGTCGACCTGCGGCTTGACGACGCTCTTCGGGTGCAGCCGCTGCAGGCGTACGACGCGCGACTCGGGCAGGCTGACCGGCGAGAACCGGACGTACTTGCCGGAGATCGTGACCTCGCCGATGCCGGCCTGCCTGGCCCGGGCCCGGAACCTCGCGACGAACAGCAGCGAGACGACCTCCTCGGGCGGGTTGCCGTAGCGGTCTTCCAGCTCGGCCTGGAGCTGGTCCACGTCGTCGTCGGTGCGCACCTCGGCGAGGCGCTTGTACATCTCGAGCCGGAGCCGCTCGCTCGGGACGTACTCGTGGGGCAGGTGGGCGTCGACCGGTAGCTCGATCCGGACCTCGCGGAGCTCGGGCTCGGCGTCCCCCCGGAACTCCTGGACGGCCTCCCCCACCAGCCGGACGTAGAGGTCGAAGCCGACGTCGGCGATGTGGCCGGACTGCTCGCCACCCAGCAGGTTGCCCGCTCCGCGGATCTCGAGGTCCTTCATCGCGATCGCCATCCCGCCGCCGAGGTCGGAGTGCTGGGCGAGGGTGGCGAGCCGTTCGTGCGCGGTCTCGGTCAGCGGCTTCTCCTGCGGGTAGAGGAAGTAGGCGTAGGCCCGCTCGCGCGATCGGCCCACCCGTCCCCGCAGCTGGTGCAGCTGGCTCAGGCCGAGGGTGTCGGCCCGCTCGATGATCATGGTGTTGGCGTTGGACACGTCCAGCCCGGACTCGACGATCGTGGTGCACACGAGCACGTCGAACCGCTTCTCCCAGAAGTCGAGCATCACCTGCTCGAGCTGGTGCTCCCCCATCTGTCCGTGCGCGGTCGCGACCCGGGCCTCCGGGACCAGCTCGCGGAGGTGGAGCGCCGCCTTCTCGATCGAGGAGACCCGGTTGTGGATGTAGAACACCTGCCCCTCGCGGAGCAGCTCGCGCCGGATGGCCGCCACCACCTGGCGGTCCTCGTAGCCGCCGACGTACGTGAGGACCGGGTGCCGCTCCTCGGGCGGGGTGGTGATCGTCGACATCTCGCGGATGCCGGTGATCGCCATCTCCAGGGTGCGCGGGATCGGGGTGGCGCTCATGCTGAGTACGTCGACCGACGTGCGGAGCCGCTTCATCTGCTCCTTGTGCTCGACGCCGAACCGCTGCTCCTCGTCGACGATGATCAGGCCGAGGTCCTTGACCCGGATGTCGGGGTTGAGCAGCCGGTGGGTGCCGATCACGATGTCGACGCTGCCTTCGGCGAGGCCTTCGATGACCTCGCGCGCCTCCTTGTCGGTCTGGAACCGCGACAGGGACTTGAGGTTGACCGGGAAGCCGCTCATCCGCTCGGCGAAGGTCGACTGGTGCTGGGTGACGAGCAGCGTGGTGGGGACGAGGACCGCCACCTGCTTGCCCTCCTGGATCGCCTTGAACGCGGCACGGACGGCGATCTCGGTCTTGCCGTAGCCGACGTCGCCGCAGACCAGCCGGTCCATCGGGACGGTCCGGCGCATGTCGGCCTTCACCTCGTCGACGGTGCTGAGCTGGTCGGGGGTCTCCGTGAACGGGAACGCGTCCTCCAGCTCGCGCTGCCAGGGGCTGTCGGGCCCGAAGGCGTAGCCCTGGGTGGCCTGCCGGGCGGCGTAGAGCTTGATCAGCTCGGCCGCGATCTCGCGGACCGCCTTGCGGGCGCGGTTCTTGCGCCGGGTCCAGTCGCCGCCGCCGAGCCGGTCCAGGCTGGGCTGCTCGCCGCCGACGTACCGCGTCACCTGGTCGAGCGCGTCGGCCGGCACGTAGAGCCGGTCGGGGGGACCGCCGCGCTTGGAGGCGCCGTACTCCAGGACGAGGTACTCCCGGGTCGCGCCGCCGACCTCGCGCTGCTTCATCTCCACGAACCTGCCGACGCCGTGCTGCTCGTGCACGACGTAGTCGCCGGCCGAGAGCTCGAGCGGGTCGATCTGCCGCTTGCGCCGGGCCGGCATCCGGCGCATGTCGCGGGTCGAGGACCGCTGCCCGGACAGGTCGTCGCCGGTGAGCAGCACCAGCCGGTTGGTCGCGTCCACGAAGCCGTGGTCGACGGACGCGCAGGTCACCGTGACGACATCCGTGGCCGGCGGCTCGTGGCCGTCCTGGTCGACGAGCCGCGCCGGTACGTCGTGCTCGGCGAGCACCTCGGCCATCCGCTGCGCGGGACCGTGGCCGGGGTGGACGACCACGACCCGGTAGCCGTCCCGGCGCCACTGCTCGATGTCCTTGATCGCCGCCTCGAGGTCACCCCGGTAGGACTCGGCCGGCCGCGCCGGCAGGGTCCGGCTCTCCACCGCGCCGTCGTCCGCCTCGGTGGCCGGGGCGTCCAGCTCTCCGTCCAGCCCGAACGGGCTCATCGTCCACCAGGGCCGGCCCAGCCCCAGCGAGTGCTGCCGGACGTCGGCGATGGCGCGGTACGACGCCGCGCCGAGGTCGATCGGGGCGGTGCCACCGCCGGCTGCGGCCGCCCAGCTCGCGCCCAGGAACTCCTCGCTGGTCGCGACCAGGTCGTGTGCGCGGGACCGGGCGCGTTCGGGGTCGACCACCAGGACGTGGGTGTCGTCGGGCATCAGGTCGACGAGGAGCTCCATGTCGTCGACCAGCACCGGCGCCAGCGACTCCATCCCCTCGACGGCGATGCCGGCCGCGATCTTGTCGGTCAGCTCGACCAGCTGCGGGTGCTGCTGGCTCAGCTCGGCCGCGCGCCTGCGGACCTCGTCGGTGAGCAGCAGCTCGCGGCACGGCGGAGCCCAGAGCCGGTCTACGGGCTCGAGGGTGCGCTGGTCGGCGACGGCGAAGCTGCGGATCTCGTCGACGTCGTCACCCCAGAGCTCCACGCGCAGGGGGTGTTCCTCGGTCGGCGGGAAGACGTCGACGATGCCGCCGCGGACCGCGAACTCGCCCCGCTTCTCGACCAGGTCCACCCGGGTGTACGCCGCGTCCGCGAGCCGGCGGACGACGTCATCGAGGGGGGCGGTGTCACCCGGTGCGAGGGCGACCGGAGCGAGGTCGCCGAGCCCCTTGACCTGCGGCTGGAGCATCGACCGGACCGGGGTGACCACGACCCGCAGCGGCCCGTCGGTGGCGCCGGTCCCCGGGTGGCGGAGACGCCGGAGGATCGCGAGCCGCCGGCCGACGGTGTCGCTGCGGGGGCTCAGCCGCTCGTGCGGGAGTGTCTCCCAGCTGGGGTAGTAGCCGATCTCGGCCGGGTCGACCAGGTCACCGAGGGCGGCCACCAGGTCCTCGGCCTCGCGTGCCGTGGGGGTCACCGCCAGCACCGTGCGCCCGGCGTCGAGAAGGCCCTTGACCACGAAGGGACGCAGCGCCGGGGGGCCGGTGAGGTCGAGCGTGGTGAGGGCGCCGCCGCGTGCGTCCTCGACGGCTCCGGCGAGCGTGGGGTCGGCGAGGACGGCGTCGGCCAGTCCGGTCAGGCTCAACAGTCCCTCCTGGGGCGCAGCACGACAGCCCCCAGCCGGGCTCGGCGGGGGGTCCGGGTCAGTTTACGGCGCGCCCGTGGCGGGCATCCTCTGACCTCAGGCACCTTCGTCCCCCAGGCGTTCGCATGCTCCGCAGGACCTCGATCCCCACCGCACTGCTGTGCGTGCTGGTGGGTGCCTGCACGCCGGGTGCGGACGACGAGCCGACCCGCGCCGGCCGGAGCCCCACCCAGACCGCCCCGTCATCATCGAATCCGGAAGCGCTGACCGGCAACGGCACGCCCCGCCTCCCACCCGAGCTGGCGAAGGCGCTGCGCGGGGAGCCCGCCGAGGCCAGGTCGGCGGGTCAGGTGGTCGACCAGATCGTGGCGGCGGAGCGGGCCATCGCCGACCCGCGCACGAGGCCCGACGTGCTGGCCGCCGCCGGCCATCTCCAGCAGGTGGCCTACCGCGAGCTCGGCGCCCGGCCCGGCTGGGACGACCGGGTCCGGGCCGCGCTGCCCCGCGACCTGGTCCGCGTGGTGCGCGACAACGTCGCCTCCCGGCGGGAGTTCCGCTCGATGCACCCGCAGGCAAAGTCTGACCTGAGCGACGAGCTGCCCGCCTGGCGCATCGTGCGGCCCGCGCCGGCCCGCACGCTGCGGGCGTCGTACCAGGAGGCCGAGGACCGATTCGGGGTGGACTGGAACTACCTGGCGGCGATCAACCTCGTGGAGACCGGCCTCGGCCGCATCCGGGGCACGTCGGTGGCCGGCGCCCAGGGGCCGATGCAGTTCATCCCCAGCACCTGGGCGGCGTACGGCAAGGGCGACATCAACTCGGTCCACGACTCGATCCTGGCCGCGGGCCGGTTCCTCCAGGACCAGGGGTTCACCGAGCCCGGGGGTCGCGCGGAGGCGCTCTACCGCTACAACAACTCCACCGCCTATGTGCGGGGGGTGACCCTGCTGGCCGAGCTGATGAAGCGCCGCCCGCGCGCCTTCGACGGCTACTACCACTGGCAGGTCTACTACCTGACCAGCAAGGGCAGTGTCCTGCTGCCCGAGGGCTACCGGGCCACCCAGCCGATCCCGGTCAAGCGGTGGCTTGCCCGCCATCCTTGAGTCAGTCGGTGCCGTTGCGCTTCACGCCCTGCTTTTCAGAGTGGCGACGATGGCGTCGGCCAGCTCGGGACGGCACACGATCAGGTCGGGCAGCGAGACGTCGTCCTGGTTGTAGGCCAGCTCCGACCCGTCGACGCGTGAGCAGAAGAGCCCGGCGGCGCGGGCCACCGCGACCGGCGCGGCGTTGTCCCACTCGTACTGGCCACCCGCGTGGACGTAGGCGTCGGCCACGTCGCGCACCACCGACATCACCTTCACGCCCGCCGATCCCATCGGCACCAGCTCGGCGTCGATCTCGGTGGCCAGGGCCTGGACGAACGCGGGCGGGCGGGTGCGGGAGACCGCGATCCGGGGGCGGTCCGACGTCCGCTCTCGTACGACGGGCGGGCGGCCGGTGTTGAACGTCTCGCCGAGCGCCGGCTGTGCCACGGCGCCTGCCACGAGGTCGCCGTCCTCCCAGAGCGCGACGTGCACGGCCCAGTCGTCGCGGGGCGGCTCGGAGAACTCCCGGGTGCCGTCCAGCGGGTCGATGATCCACACCCGCTTGGCCGAGAGGCGGGCCTTGTCGTCGGCCGCCTCCTCGGAGAGCACGGCGTCATCGGGCCGGTGCTCGGCAAGCACGCGCGCCAGCAGCTCCTGGGCGGCGCGGTCGCCGGCGTCCTTCAGCTCGCGGCCCTCCAGACCCTCCGCGCGGACCTGGAGCAGCCGCTCGCCGGCCTGCTCGGCCGCCCAGACGGCGAAGGCGTGGTCGTCGAGGGTGCTGGGGTCAACCGATGTCTCGCTCACGGGCGTCACCCTATGCGCGTCAGGAGTTGAACCGCTGCTGGGTCTCGGCGAGACCGTCGGTGACGAGGGACTCCACCGCGTCGGCGGCCCGGTCCACCTCAAAGGGCAGCTCCTTGCGCTCGGTCGTGGAGTAGTTGGACAGCACGAAGTCGGCGACCTCCTGCCGGCCCGGCGGCCGACCGATGCCGGAGCGAACCCGGTAGAAGTCGCCGGTACCCAGGGCCGACCGCAGCGACCGCAGCCCGTTGTGGCCGTTGTCGCCGCCACCGAGCTTGACCCGGAGGGTGCCGAACGGGATGTCGATCTCGTCGTGGACGACGACCAGCTGCTCGGGCTCGAGCTTGTAGAACGTGGCCAGCGCCTTCACCGGTCCGCCGGACTCGTTCATGTAGCAGCGCGGACGAGCCAGTACGACGCGTGGCCCGGGCGCACCCGGCATGCCCAGGCGGCCCTCGACGACGTCGGCCCGGCCGGTCTTGTGCGCGCGGAAGGCGGCGCCCATCCGGGAGGCGAGCTCCTCGACGACGAGGTAACCCGCGTTGTGCCGATGGCCGGCATAGGCGGGGCCGGGGTTGCCCAGCCCCACCACGAGCCACATGGCCTACGCCTCGTCGGAGCCCTCGGACGCACCCTCGGCGGCCTCGCCGCCGCCCTCGCCCTCGGCCTCGGCACCCTCGCCTTCGCTGCCTCCTCGCGCTCGGCGATCTCGGCCTCGGACTCCTCGCGCTCGATGCCGACCTCGGCCTCGGCCTCCTCGAGCTCGGCCTCGATCTCTTCCTCGGTCGGCGCGTTGGTCACGTTGACGATCAGCATGTCGTCGTCGCTGAGCAGCGTCGAGCCGGACGGAAGGTTGAGCTGCGAGGCCAGGATCTGGGTGCCGACGCCGGCTCCCTCGATGTCGACCTCGATGAACTCGGGGATGTGGGTGGCCTCGGCCTCGAGCGAGATCGTGGTGTTCTCGGTGACGACCAGGGTGTCCGGGCCGGCCTCGCCGACCAGGTGGACCGGCACGTTGACGGTGGCCTTGTCGCCCTTCTTGACCAGGACGAAGTCGACGTGCTCGAGGTGACGGGTGATCGGGTCGACCTGCACCTGCTTGGTCAGGCCGAGCTGGCTCTTGCCGTCGATCTCGAGCTCGAGCAGCGCGTTCACGCCGCCGTGCTTGAGCGCCATCATCGTGTCGTGGCCCGGCAGCGTGATGTGGACCGGGTCGTCGCCGTGCGTGTACAGGACCGCGGGGACCTTGTCCTCACGGCGGATCCGGCGGGCGGCGCCCTTGCCGAACTCGGTACGGGTCTCGGCGGTGATCTTCTCGGCAGCCATGCTGTTCTCCTCGTCGCGTGCGAACTCGTGGGCCGCGGGAGAAAGACGAACGCCGCGCTTCCGGATCCAGAGGCGCGGCGCAGTGAACTGGCCTGCCCTGTCGATCACGGAGCCGATGGTTCGCGCTCCCTCGCCGAGGCAACCGGGACAGCCTATCCGCGGGCGGCGTACGACGCGAAATCTCGGTGCCCGCGACCCTGCTCTAGCGTGGCCCCGTGTCGCTGACTCTCGATGAGGCCCGCAGCAGGGCCGCCCTGCTGTCCAACGTGGCCTACGACCTCTCACTGGACCTGGTCGACCGGGAGACCTTCGGGGTCGGAGCCACGATCCGGTTCGACTGCGCCGAGCCGGGCGCGGGCACCTTCCTCGAGCTCACCGACGCCCTCGACCTCGCAGTGGCCGGTGTGAAGGAGTGGTCCTACGACGGGCGGCGGATCCACCTGACGGGCCTCGAGACGAGCAATGAGGTCAGGGTCGAGGCGCGGCTCGCCTACGTCACCGACGGCGACGGGATGCACACCTTCACCGACCCGGCGGACGGGGAGACCTACGTGTCGGCGTACGTCGGCATGGACATCGCCCAGCGGGTCTTCCCCTGCTTCGACCAGAACGACCTCAAGGCGCCGGTCACGCTCCAGGTCATCGCGCCCGAGGGCTGGACGGTGCTCGCCAACGGCCGGCAGGTGGGGCCGGAGGAGGCCGGCGTCCGGCAATTCGCCCCCACGCCGCCGATCCCCACGGCGATGTTCGTCGTCTGCGCCGGACCGTGGCACTCGGTGACCTGGGAGCACACCGGGCCCGACGGGCGGACCCTGCCCTTCGGCTGGCACGCGCGCAGCTCCCTGGCCGCCGAGCTCGACCGCGACGCCGAGGAGCTGAGGCGGATCACGGAGCGTTGCTTCGACCACTACTCGACGATCTTCGACGAGCCGTACGCCTTCGACTCCTACGACCAGGCGTTCGTGCCCGGACAGAACTGGGGAGCCCTGGAGACCCCCGGCTGCGTGACCTACCGCGACGAGTACCTGCCGATCGGCCGGGTCACCGAGGGTGAGCGGCGAAGGCGGGGCACCGTGATCGCCCACGAGATGGCCCACATGTGGTTCGGCGACCTGGTCACGATGCGCTGGTGGGAGGACACCTGGCTCAACGAGTCGTTCGCCGACTACATGGGCTTCCGCGTGGTCGAGGAGGCCGTCGGCTTCGCCGGGTCGTTCGTCGACTTCACCGTCCGCCGCAAGCCAGGAGGCTACGCCGCCGACGAGCGCCGCTCGACCCACCCGGTGGCCGCGATCGCGGAGGACGTCGCCGACGTCGACCTGGCGGCCGGGAACTTCGACTCGATCTCCTACGCCAAGGGCAACTCGGTGCTCCGGCAGCTGGTCACCTGGCTGGGGGACGACGCGTTCCTCGCGGGCGTCAACGCCTACCTGACGCGGCACCGCTTCGGCAACGCCACGCTCGCCGACTTCGTCGACGCTCTCGACGCGGTCACCGACCGCGACGTCCGGGAGTGGGCGCAGCTGTGGCTGCGAACCACCGGGTTCGACACGCTGCGCCTCAGCCGTGACGCCGAGGGACTGGTGCTCACCCGCGAGGGCAGCCGGCCGCACCGGGTCCGGGTGACGTCGTACGACGAGTCGCTGGCCCGGGTCGACAGCCGGCTGCTGGATCTCGGTGACGAGCCGGTCCGGCTCGGGGACGCGGCGGTCGTGGTCCCCAACAGCGCGGGCGAGACCTTCGCGCGGATCCGGCTCGACGCCCAGTCGTGGGAGGCCGTCGAGCGGGACCTCGCCTCGATCCCGGACGACGACACCCGTGCGGTCCTGTGGAGCGGCGGCTTCGACCTGGTGCGGTGCGGCGAGCTGCCGGCCACGGACTTCCTCGGCCTGGTCACCCGGCACCTGCCCCGGGAGCCCGAGATCTCCATCGTCGAGTGGGTCCTGACGTGGACGGTCTCGACCCTGATCCCCCACCACCTGTCGCCGGCGGAGGTCGTGGACGCGGTCGCGCAGGTGGCCGCGGCGTGCGAGAGCGGCCTTGCCTCCGAGCCCGATCCCGAGGTCGCGGTGGTGCTCAGCCGCGTCCTCGCCGAGACCACGCCGGACGCTGTGCTGCTGGAGCAGTGGCTGGTCGACCGGGCCACCCACACCGGGATCGAGCTCGACCCGACGATGCGCTGGTCGGCGATCCGCCGGCTGGCCGCGCTGGGTGCGCTGGCGCCCGAGCAGATCGGCGACGAGCGCCACGGCGACGGGACCGTCGTCGGCGAGCTGGGGGCGGCGCGGGCCCTGGCCGCGATCCCGCACCCGGAGGCCAAGGCCCGCGCGTGGGCCCGGATGTTCGAGGACCCACACGTCTCCAACCGGATGTTCGGCGCCACCGCCGAGGGGTTCTGGGACCCCGAGCAGGTGGAGCTGATCCACCCCTACGTGGCCCGCTACCTGGCCGAGGCGCCCGCCGTGGCCCGCGGCCCGCGGGCAGGCGTTCTCCCTGCTGGTGGGCAGCGCCTTCCCGCACATCCCGCTCGGTGAGCCGGACGTGGCGGCGCTCGAGGCCGCGCTCGCCGGCGACGTACCGACCGTCCTGCGCCGGGCGTGGGAGGACCGCCTCGACGACCTGCGCCTCACTCGTTGAGTTGGGGGTAATGGCCCTTCGAGTTGGGCACGATGGCCCCGGACATGGGCCACAAAGCCCAATTCAAGGGGCCGTTACGCCCAACTCAACAACTATGCGTGGCCGTCGAACATCGAGGTGACCGAGCCGTCCTCGAAGACCTCCTTGATCGCCCGCGAGATCAGCGGGGCGATCGAGAGCACCGTGAGCTTGTCGAAGTGACGGTCCGGGGCGAGCGGGAGCGTGTTGGTCACGACCACCTCGGAGGCCGGGCAGTTCTTCAGCCGGTCGACGGCCGGGTCGGAGAGCAGCGCGTGGGTCGCGGCGATGATCACGCCGGCCGCGCCGTCGGCCATCAGCGCCTCGGTCGCCTTCACGATCGTGCCGCCGGTGTCGATCATGTCGTCGACCAGGACGCAGATCCGGCCCTCCACCTTGCCGACGACCCGGTTGGCGACGGTCTCGTTGGGGCGGTCGATGTCGCGGGTCTTGTGGATGAACGCCAGGGGTGCCCCGCCGAGCCGGGCCGACCAGCGCTCGGCAACCTTGATCCGGCCGGCGTCGGGTGAGACGACGGCAAGGCTCTGGTCGCCGTACTTCTCGCGGACGTAGTCGGCGAGGATCGGCAGCGCCATCAGGTGGTCGACCGGGCCGTCGAAGAAGCCCTGGATCTGGTCGGCGTGCAGGTCGACCGCGATCAGGCGGTCGGCGCCGGCGGTCTTGAACAGGTCGGCGACCAGGCGCGCCGAGATCGGCTCGCGGCCGCGGTGCTTCTTGTCCTGGCGGGCGTAGCCGTAGAACGGCAGCACCACGGTGATCCGCTTGGCCGAGGCCCGCTTGAGGGCGTCGACCATGATCAGGTGCTCCATGATCCACTCGTTGATCGGCGCCGTGTGGCTCTGGATCACAAACGCGTCGCTGCCGCGGACGGACTCCTCGTAGCGGACGTAGATCTCGGAGTTGGCGAACTCGTACGCCGACGTCGGGACGAGGCCGCTGCCGAGCAGGTGGGCGACCTCCTCGGCCAGTTCCGGGTGGGCCCGGCCGCTGAAGACCATGAGGTTCTTCTCGGTGGTCCGCTTCATTCCGGTCACGGTGTCTGGCTCCTCGCTCGCCATCCCGCCGACGGCGCTGTCGGTGCACTCACGATTCTTCACCACCGGAGGTCCCCTGCCCAACTTCTGGACCCGTGTCCCACCTGGCGGCGTCCGCGGCCTCCGCCTGGGGCGTCCCGGCCCGACTGCGCTGGGCCCAGCCCGGGAGGTTGCGCTGCGGCCCGCCGGACACGGCCAGGGCGCCCGGCGGCACGTTGCGTCGTACGACGGTGCCGCCGCCCGTGCCCGCGCCGTCGCCGATCGTCACCGGGGCCACGAATGTGTTGTTGGAGCCGGTCTTGGCATGCCGGCCCACGGTCGTGCGGTGCTTCTGGACGCCGTCGTAGTTGGCGAAGATCGTCCCAGCGCCGATGTTGGCGCCCTCCCCGATCTCGGCGTCGCCGACGTAGGAGAGGTGCGGGACCTTGGCCCCGTCGCCGATCCGGGCGTTCTTGGTCTCGACGAAGGTGCCGATCTTGCCCTCGACCCCGAGCCGGGTGCCGGGACGGAGGTAGGAGAACGGGCCGACGTTGGCCCGCTCGCCGATCACCGCGAGCTCGCCGTGGCTGCGGACCACCCGGGCTCCGGTGCCGATCTCACAGTCCTTGAGCGTGGTGTCGGGGCCGATCACCGCGTCCTCGCCGACGACGGTGGCGCCCAGCAGCTGGGTGCCGGGCAGGATCGTGACGTCCTCGGAGAGCGCCACGTCGGCGTCGATCCAGGTGGTGGCGGGGTCCATCACGCTCACCCCGTCGCGCATCCACCGGGTCACGATCCGCCGGTTGAGCTCCCGGCCCAGCTCGGCGAGCTGTGCCCGGTCGTTGGCGCCCTCGGTCTGCCGCACGTCGTCGATCACGTGGGCGCCGACGGTCAGGCCGGCGTCACGGGCGAGCTGGACCGTGTCGGTCAGGTAGTACTCCCCCTTGGCGTTGTCGTTGCCGACCTTCGGCAGGGCCTCGGCGAGGAAGGCCGCGTCGAACGCCAGGATCCCGCTGCTGATCTCGCTGATCTCGCGCTGCTCGTCGGAGGCGTCCTTCTCCTCCACGATCGCCTCGACGTCGCCCTCCGCCGTGCGGACCACCCGGCCGTAGCCGAACGGATCGCCCACGACCCCGCTCAGGATGCTGACCGCCCGCTGGGCCGCCTCGTGCTCCTGCGCGAAGGCCCGGAGGCTCTCCCCCTGCAGCAGGGGGGTGTCGCCCGCGGCCACGATCACGGTCCCGGAGCTGACGTCGACGCTCTCCATGGCGACGCGTACGGCGTGCCCGGTCCCCTCCTGCTTCTCCTGCACCGCGAGGACGGCCTCGGGCATCAGCTGGAGGATGTGGGCACTCACCTGCTCGCGCTGGTGACCCACCACCGCCACCACCCGCTGCGGCTCCATCGCCTGCACCGCGGCCAGGACGTGGCCGATCATGCTGCGCCCGCAGACCGGATGCAGCACCTTCATGGTCTTCGACTTCATGCGGGTACCGCCGCCCGCGGCCAGCACGATCACCGTCAGGTTGTCCATGCGCGCAGTCTGTCACTGGACAAGTCTGGCTCCCCGGGTAGGAGTCGAACCTACGTCGCTTGTCCTGATTCAAAGTCAGGCGGGCCCTGCCGGCAGACCAACCGGGGAATGCTTGCCCAAGGTTAGGGCTCCGCTGTGGGTGCGCTTCAAGCACGACCCAAGCGCACCAGCAGCTCTGCGACCCTCCGACCGGGCACCGCCGAGTCGGCGCGAACGCACGGGGACGCAGTCGGAGGAAGCCGCCCTCCGCCGACTTCGCGTCCTCCGGTGCGTTTGCGCTGACTGGCGTCCGGCTCCTTTGGCGCTCGCTAGCGTCGCCACGTGGACCTTCCCGTGATGCCGCCCGTCCGGCCGATGCTCGCCAAGTCGGTGAAGGGCATCCCCGACCCGGACAAGTTCGGCGGCCTGAGCTTCGAGCCGAAGTGGGACGGTTTCCGGTGCATCGTCTTCCGGGACGGCGACGAGGTGGAGCTGACCAGCCGCAACACCAAGCCGCTGACCCGCTACTTCCCCGAGGTCGTGGCCGCGATCCGCGAGCAGCTGCCGGAGCGGTGCGTGCTGGACGGCGAGCTGTTCGTCGCGATTCGGCCGGAAAAGGGAAACCTGAGGCTCGAGTTCGAGGTCCTCCAGGAGCGGATCCATCCGGCCAAGTCGCGGGTGGACATGTTGTCGGAGAAGACACCGGCCTGCTTCGTCGCCTTCGACCTGCTCGCGCTGGGCGACACGGCGTACGTCGACAGGCCCTTCTCCGAGCGCCGCGCCGCCATGGAGAACGCGTTGGGCGGTCTGACCGGCCCCTGTTACCTGACCCGCACCACCACAGACACCGAGCAGGCGGAGGACTGGTTCCACCAGTTCGAGGGCGCCGGCCTGGACGGTGTGGTCGCCAAGCCGCTGACCGCGACCTACCAGCAGAACGCCCGCACCATGCTGAAGATCAAGCACGAGCGCACCGCCGACGTGGTCGTCGCCGGTTACCGCGAGCACAAGACATCGACGCCCCAGCGGCCCCTCCTGGGCAGCCTCCTCCTCGGGCTGTACGACGACGGCAAGCTGCAGCACGTCGGGGTCTCGGCCAGCTTCAGCGAGAAGCGCCGGGCCGAGCTGATCGAGGAGCTACAGCCCCTGGTGGTGGCCCTGAGCGATCACCCCTGGGGTGAGTGGCAGGAATGGGCGATCGCCAACCCGGACCGGGTGCCGGGCACCCAGAGCAGGTGGAGCGCGGGCAAGGACCTGTCCTTCACCCCGCTCCGGCCAGACCTGGTCCTGGAGGTCGCCTACGACCACATGGAGGGCCGCCGGTTCCGGCACACGGCCCAGTTCCGAAGGTGGCGGACCGACCGGGACCCGGAGTCCTGCGGATACGAGCAGTTGGAGGAGCCGGTGAGCTACGAACTGGATAGAATCCTGGGTGCAGGTCACCCGACCGGCGCCGGAGGTGATCACCATGGCTGAGATGCACCAGCAACCCGTTCCGGGCTACCACGTCGTACTGCTGGTCGAGCAGGCCCTCACCTCAGCCGACGCCGCCCAGGTGTTGTCGCTCCACGAGGGCATCGACGAGCAGGTCACCTATCACGTGCTGCTCCCGATGGAGGACGCCGCGGCGCGGATCGAGGCGTCGATGGGCTCGCTCGCGGCCGGTGAGGTGATGGCCTCCCCCGCGATGGCGATGCGCGAGATCGACATCGAAGCGGTGCGGAAGGACTGCCTGGAGCGCTCCACGCGGGACCTCGAGGCCACCATCGCGGCACTTCGGGCCGCCGGCGCGGTCGACCCCGAGGGCGAGATCGTGTCGCAACCCCCGATCGATGCGCTGTCCGCCAAGGTCTCCCAGGTCGACGGCCGCGAGGCCATCATCCTCACCCGGTCGCACGTGGTCGCCGAGTTCTTCCACCTCGACTGGACCTCCAAGGCCCGCCGCAAGATCGGTGTCCCCTGCCTCCACCTGCTGGAGCACGAGAACTTCGACGAGCAGGCCGGCGGTGGCGAGGGCGTCAGCGGAGTGTGACCCTTCGCCCCGTGCCCCACTTGCGGTGGCCGCCCCCATACCATCGTCGCAGCCGTCGGAAGGATCCTCGGGTGAAGAGATTCGGAACCCTCGAGCGCCGTGCTCGTTCGGTGGCCCGCAGAGCCCGCAACCGCTATCGGCAGCGAACCGGACCCGGGCCGAAGGCCGTCTTTGCGGGCATTCTCGATGGCGAGCGGTTGTGGCTCGCCCTCGACCGGGAGGCGGGTGAGCCCGCCCTGCTCGACCTGGCGACCGGCGACCTGCTGCACCCCGAGAGCGACCTACCCGCGGGGCACTCCGACACCGAGCCTGACTTCCGGTCGGTGCGTTGGCCGCTGAGCGGCGTGCTCCCCGGCTCCGACGGAGCCGAAGCCGAGGTCGTCGCCGTACGTGACCGGGACGGCCAGACCACCACGGAGAAGGTGCGGGTGAGGACGCTGCCCGAAGCGGCCGGCCCGAACCGCACCCTCGACAGCGACGACGAGCGTTGGCAGTTCATCCTGATCCGGGGACGGAAGGGAGATCTCCGCGTACGCCGCCGCGCGCGGCCTGCGGTCTCGCGAGTCGTCGAGGCCCAGTACCTCAACCGCACCGCCGCCATCACCGTCGAGCCGCTCGGGCGGGAGTCCGCCGACCTCCTGCTCCTGGACCCGACGCAGAGCGTCGTCGTCGCGCGCCTGCCCATGGAGGCGACCAGCCGTGGGTTCCGCCGCGTCGTGGTCGACGAGGACGTGCCAGCTGAGCCGGGGTCCTACGTCGCGGAGTTCGGCACCCCCGAGGACCACGTCCCGATCGTTCGACGGGACAACGACCTGTTCATCGTCGACCCGGCCAGCGCGATGCTCCCGGTGATCATCGAGCCCGGCGGGGACGAGGACGCGGTCCGCGTCCGCTACGGCCCGGAGGGAATACTGCGGTTCGTGCGCCTTCAGCCGGAACCCCTGAAGGAGACCACCGCGTGAAGATCGCGTTCTTCCTCCTCACCGTGGACGGCATGGGCGGGACCGAGCGATCAGTCGTCTCCCAGGCGAACGCGCTGGCGGCCGCCGGACATCGGGTCAAGATCATCAGCGTGATCCGCCGCGGCGACGTGCCACACTTCGCGATCGAGAAAGGTGTGCGGGTCGACTACCTGGTGGACCTCTCGAATCCGGGGGCACCCCGCGCGGTCCGCAAGCACGTCGTGGACGACGACGAGGCCGTCCGCCTGCACCACTCACCCTCGCTCCTGGTGCCCACCCGGTGGGACAGCCAGTTCAGCGCGTTGACCGACGCTGGGTGTCACGACTACTTCACCGAGGTCGACTCCGACGTGCTCGTGACGGTCACTCCCGGGTTGCTGGCCATCGCCACCCAGCTGCTTCACGGGGGACCGGCGATCGTCCACCAGGAACACCGCTCGTCCTCCGACCGCACCTCCGGTCTCGAGCCGCTCCTCACCTTCGCCCCCCGCGCGGACGTCGTCGCGGTGCTGACGCCGAGCATGGCGGAATGGCTCACCGGCGAGCTCGGCAGCAGGACTCCCACGCTGGAGGTCGTTCCCAACCCGCTCCCCCAGGGTTACAAGCCGCGCTCGACGCTCGACACCAAGCTGATCGTGGCCGCGGGCCGGCTGGTCATGGAGAAGCAGTTCCCCAAGCTGATCCAGGCATTCGCGCAGATCGCCGACCAGATCCCCGACTGGAGGCTCCGGATCATCGGCTCCGGCGGGGCCTGGATCGAGCTGATCCGGTGGGTCCGCAAGACCGGGCTCTACGACCGCGTCGAGCTACCCGGACAGTCGGCGGACATGCCCGTCGAGTGGGCCAAGGCCAGCATCTCGGCCCTCACCTCCCGCAGCGAGGGGCTGCCTCTCGTGGTGCAGGAGGCCATGGCCGCCGGCGTGCCCGTGGCGGCCTTCGACTGTCCGTCCGGTGTGCGCGAGGTCATCCAGCACGAGGAGAACGGACTGCTGGTCGCCCCGGACTCCATCGAAGGCATGGCGGGTGCCCTGCTCCGGCTGGCCACCGACCACGACCTGCGCCACCGGCTCGGCCAGAGGGCGATCGAGTCCTCGCGGCGTTACGCGCCCGATGTCCTCGCCGAGCGTTGGGTGGAGATCTTCGAGGCGGCCGTCGCGCGGCGCGACGGCCGTCCTGAGCGGCTCGCCCGCCGGGTCGCCGAGCTGCCCGACCGGCTGGCCCGGGGACCGTTGGAGATGAAACCGGTGGCCGGGCTGACTCCCGCACAGGCTCGATCGCGTGGCCTGCAGTGGGCAGTCGACACTGCTCGGCGCGTGACCGACGGCTGGTTCGTCATTCCCCCGCACGACGGACTGACTCCGGTCGTGGTGGTCCCGATGAGCGAGCGTTCTCGCTTCCTGGGGGAGCTCGGTCGCGAGGGTGCGCCGCAGGAGCTGTCGCTGCTCGACACGGCCGAACACGGCTGGCCCGAGAGGCGGGGCCTGCTGGCGGAGCTCGCGCCCTCCCTCGCGCCCTACCGCACCCCGCGCGTCAGCGTGGAGCCTTGGCCCACCTGGGAGGGGATGCCCACGATCCTGTCCCAGGGCTGCCGGGTCGACATCGAGTTCTGGGAAGTGGCTCCGGACGGCACCCTGGTGTCGGCGGACCAGGACGCATACACGACCGCGGTCCCCCCCGACACGGAGCTGGTCGCCTTCGAGATCGAGGGGGTGGCGGTCCAGACCGTGCCGCTGATGACCCTGCCGACCGTCCGGGACGCCAACTTCCCGATCGACGTCGTCTACACCTGGGTGGACGGTGACGACCCGGAGTGGGACGCGAAGCGAGCCGAGCGTCTGGCGGGACTGACCGGCACCGCGCGGACCAAGGAGTCGAGCGGCGCCGCCCGGTTCGTCAGTCGGGACGAGCTGCGCTTCTCGATGCGGAGCATCCACCTCTTCGCGCCGTGGGTGCGCACGATCCACCTGGTGACGGCCGGCCAGGTCCCGAAATGGCTGGTCGACCACCCCCAGGTGCGGGTCGTCGACCACGCCGAGGTCATGCCGGCGGATGCCCTGCCGACCTTCAACTCGCACGCCATCGAGAGCTGTCTCCACAAGATCCCCGGACTCGCCGAGCACTTCATCTACTTCAACGACGACTTCCTTCTCGGCCGGCCGTTGTCGCCCCGCACGTTCTTCAACGCGGGCGGCCAGCCGTCAGTGTTCCTCTCGACGGCCAGCCTGGGGCTCGACAACCTGCCCGACACCCCGCCCTGGCAGAAGGCGGGCTGGAACAACAGGAAGCTGCTGGCCGACACGTTCGGCGTGGCCATCACGCACAGCCTCGTGCACGCGCCGTACGCGCACCGTCGCTCAGTGCTGGAGGAGATCGAGGCCCGGTTCCCGGAGGAGGTCGCCCGCACGGCGCGGTCCCCGTTCCGCGGCGACGACAACGTGTCGATGCTGTCCTCGCTCGCGCAGCACTACGGGCTCGTCACCGGGTCCGCGGTCCTGGGCGACAGCGAGTCGGTCTTCGTCAACATCAGCGCCAGCAACGTGATCAAGCGGCTGCGCTGGCTGATGGCACGCGAGCAGGACTTCATCTGCCTGGGCGACCACCACGAGCATGCGCTCAAGCCGGCCGTCCTGGCCGAGGTGATGACGAACTTCTTCGAGAGCTACTTCCCGGAGCCCGGACCGTGGGAGCGGCTGGACTGACCCGCGCCTGCGTCTCGGTGCACCTGGCTCAGTCGAGGTACCTGCTGCTCGCCCAGAGCTCGGTCAGGTTCAGGTCCGGGAACCGCTTCGCGACCGCGTCGTAGACGTCCTGGTAATGGTTGGCCACCAGTCTGATGGTCTCGTCCGGCAGGCCACTCATCGGCTTGGCCTGGGAGACGTTGGCCTTCCGGTCGAAGTTGGGCGAGCGGAAACGGATACCCGTGAGCTCGCAGATCTTGCGGACCTCGTCATCGGTGAACAGGGTCTCGTAGAAGCCGTAGTAGACCTCGTCCTCCCCGAACACGGAGTCGACGGCAGCGATGGTCTTGTCGTACCGGGTGCGCATCTCGTACACCGGCTCGTCGTAGAGCCGCGCGACCATCTCCTCCGCCGGCGCGGGGAACCGGTTGGGCCGGCGCTTCTGCTGCATCCGGATCTGGGACCACACCCGCTCCACGGGATCGCGCATCAGGAACGCGGCAACGGTACGCACCCGCCGGCGCTCGAACGATGACTTGATGTTCTGCATCCGGTCGGCCGACAGCATCGCGTAGTCGGGGGTGACATCGGCGGTGAGTCGGATCCGCGGGCGGCTGCGCAGCAGGCCTGCGAAGTAGTCGAAGTAGAACTCCGGGTCGACGTACATGCTCGCCCGGTGCAGCTGCACGGGGTCGGCCGGCTCGCCACGCCGGGCCTTCTGCAGCTCGTCGTCGGCCATCCCGAGGATGCGGTCGCGCATCCACTCCTCGCTCGGCAGGTCGCGGCTGTCGAAGACGTGGTACTCCTTGCGGTACCCGGGCTCCATCTGCGGGGAAGCACGCAGGTAGTGGTGCAGCCAGGTCGTGCCGCCCTTCTGGCAGCCGACGCCCAGCAGGAAGGTCTTCTGGGGAGGGGTGGCGCTCTCCTCCTGCCGGCCCGGGCCAGCGGGTCGAGTGCGGGCGCGGATCCTTCGAGCGCGCCCCCTGACCCAGTTCACGTGCTGGAGGTTATCAGCCGGGAACACGCCGGGACGGACGCCGCCTGCGTCGCCACGGCAGCCGCGAACGAAGGGACTTCCCGGAGTGCTTCTCGAGCTTGCGCCGGAGGTTGTGGATCCGCCGTTTCTGCTTCTCGAGGCCGTCCTGGAGGTCCTTCGTCGCCTCCTCGTGCGTTGCCTTGAGCTTGGCCCGTACGGCGCGGCGCTCCTGCACGACGCTGACGTTGGTGTGGTCCATCGCGATCGCCTCGGCGTACTGGTGCAGGGTGACGTACTGCGGATGCATCTTCTCCAGCGACGCGATCGCGTCCTGGTCGTAGGGCTCGTCCACCAGCGTGTTGAGTGCGTCCCAGGAGCCGACGGCGAGCTCGCGCAGCTCGGGAAGCGTGTCCGTGTCGTCCCAGCTCACGTTCGCACGTCGGAGCTTGACGTCGATGAAGTCGTCGACTGCGTGGTGCTCCGGGATGCTCAGGTCGGCGTTGTAGCTCAGCCCCAGCTGTTGCTGGGCGTGGGCCAACGCAGCCCGCCAGTCCGCAAGCAGGTCGACGTACCTGATGAAGGTGCGCGGGTGCGCCCTCGTGGCCCGCTCGTTCTCGAACGCCGTGTTGACCCAACCCGCGAGGTTGGCCGTCTGGCGGGTCCGGCGGAACTCCTCGGTCTGGTTCGACAGGTAGTGGGTCTCGCGCGACTGGACGACCTCCGCCGGGTGCCGGAGCATGGTGAGGTACGACAGATCGAGGCCCAGGTCGTCGGCCACTCCGCTCCACAGCTCGTGGACCCAGAAGGCGCGTGGGTCCTTCACCAGGATCTGCCCACCCGGTCCGAGCTCGTCCACCTGTCCCCGCAGCCAGTCCCGCAGCTCCTCGCGGACCTGCTCGGTGGTGGAGACCTCCCGGATCTGTTCCGCGGCCCGGGGCCTGGCGTCGTTGGTGCGGGCGGGAACCGAGTTGAGCAGGCGCTTGTGGAAGTCCACCACCCACTGCGACTCGTAGAAGCCGCGGGGGTTGGTCTCGTCGGGTGGGATCTCAGGCTGGGGGATGTGGAGGCCGAGCCGCTTGAGCGTCCCGGCCACGGTGCTGGTGCCGCTGCGCCCGGAACCCGTGGCGATCAAGAGTCGGCCACGGCTCTGTGCTGAAGGGGGGGTCACGTCTCTCCTGGACATTCGATTCCGCATTGCGGCGGGACGACGCCCCGAGGATAGCCGTACCGTGCGGCGGACCGGCGCCTGTCACTCGTGGCGGCTGCGGGCAGGTAGCCTCTCGACTGTCCCATTGTCGAGATCGTGCCTCGGGAGTGCCGCCATCGTGTCTCATCAGTCGCTGTCCCGCTCCACGGTTGTCCTCGTGACCGGGTCCGGGCGCAGCGGCACAAGTTCGCTGGCCGGGAGCCTGAAGCGCCTCGGTCTACACATCCCCCAGCCTGAGGTCCCGGCCAAGCCCAGCAACCAGCGAGGGTTCTACGAGCCGCAGTGGGTGATCGACTTTCACAAGAGACACCTCAAGCAACTCGCCATTCACAACATCGACAGCCGGCCCGAGGCCCTCTCGATGGTGGCAGACCTGCTGGCGGACGGATCCATCGAGCGTGAGCTGGCCCTGTGGCTCGGCGAGCAGCTCGAAGCGCCGCAGGTGGTCATCAAGGATCCCCACGCGTACTGGTTCGCCTCAGCGTGGCGAAGCGCCGCGCAGGACGTCGGAGCGGACCTTCGACTGCTGACCGCCTTGCGTCACCCTGCCGAGGTCGTGGGATCCCGGGACCTGGCCTACCTTCAACACCAACCCGAGGCGCTGCGTCGAGCAAAGGAAACCTCGAACGTGGCCGGCTGGGTCCACTCGGCGCTGCTCACCGAGAAGGCCGGACGAGGCCTGTGTCGGGCCTTCGTTCGCTACACCGACCTCATTTCGGACTGGCGCGTCGCCCTGGCGCGCGTGGGACAGCAGCTCGACCTCCGCTACGAGACCGACCTGGGCAACAACGGTCACCACCCCAACGACGACTTCCTCAGCGCCGACCTACGCAAGTCCCAGCTCACGTGGGACGACCTGAAGGTCCCTGCCGCGCTGCGAGACATGGCCGAAGCGGTCTGGGATCTCCTCGGGGTCATGGTCGACGAACCTGGTGACGAACGAGCGATGCAGCAGATGGACGACATCCACGCCGCCTACGAGGAGATGTACGAGTACGCGGTCGCCACGGTCTATGACCACACGCACGGCAGCATCGTTCTGGCGCAACGCGAGGGTCAGGCCGAGATCGCGCGGCTCCGTCGGGCTCTGCGCAAGCAGCGAGAGCTCGTTGCGGAGCTCGGAGCCCAGGACTCCCGGCCCGGCAAGTGGCCCAGCCGCCTCATCCACGGACTGCGGTCACGCTGACCTTGCACGACTTCGCCACCTCGGCGCAGTGGAAGCAGGTTCACTTCTCCCAGGGTGCGGCGACCGGATAGTACGCGTCGAGGAACTTCCGCACCAGGACGTTGACGCGTCCCTCCGGCAGCGCCCAGTCGTGATGGTCCGCGAGGCAGATGATGTCGCGCGAACGGCTGTCAAGGAGGTCGGCGAGCACGGACTCGATCAGGGCGTCGGTGATCGAGACGTAGGCAGCGTTCACCCGGCTTGCGTAGGCGGCCCCGGTCATCAGGCCATAGTGCTGGGCCAGCGAAGATGCGACCGAGACGTCGGTCTCCGACCGAAACGCGGCGGCTGCGGTCTGCTTGAGTCGTGCGGAGTAGCGTCCCTCGAGCTCCTCGAAGACACTCCGGGTGAACGGGTGCGGCGTATGCCGGATGGTGCGCGTGATGGTGCGACCGAAGTCCTCCTGGAGCAGTGCGCGGTTGTTGAGGCCCGCCCGCCGGAAGGGCAGCGCATCCGGGGTGTCCGCACCGAGAATCTGATCCCCGACGAAAGCCGCGAACTGTCCAGACGCATCGAAGAACTGGTCCGGGCGCATCGGTCGCCCCAGCAAGACGTCGTCGTTGAAGTAGATGAAGTGCTCGCTCAAGGAGGGGATCCGGTAGAGGCCGGTCTCGATCGCATGCGAGTTGAAGGTCGGCAGGTGCTCGGCCGCAAGGATCTGGTCGTGAGCGACCACGGTCACGTCGGGATGGGCGGTGTCCAGCCAGGGCGGCTGTTGCCCATCGGTGACGAGGTAGATGTGATTGATCCACGGAGCGAAGAGATGCAAAGACCGCATCGAGTACCGCAGTTCGTCGCGGCTCAGGAAGCGCGCCTTGCCGCTGGCGGCACGCGTCAGCGAGAGCCCGGTCAGTTCCGCCAGACGGGCGTCGCGCTTGGCCTGCCACGCCGGATCATCGCCGTCGACCCAGGTGTACACCGCATCGACCTGGATGTTCCGGTCGTCGAATGTCGGCTCGGCCGCCAGTGGGATGGTGGGCAGCGCGAGGCCACTCACTTCGATGTCACGCAGCTTCGAATCGCGGTCCCAGCTCCGCACCCATTCGTTGGGCCGCGGCGCGAGCAGGGTGTCCCCGACCTCGTCCCAGAACTCGACGTCGACCTGGCCTCCGTGACAAGCGAGTGTGGCCCGACCGTTGGCCCGTCGCGGGACCGACAAGGTCAGGGCCGAGGGCTGCGTTCGGATCACCGCCTCGATCACCCCGCCCAACGGGCCATGGGGCGGACGCGGCTCGGAGGTCAGGTCCTCGTCCACGACCAGGTCGAGGTTGTCGTCCTCCGCCAGACGGCTCAGGAACCCGGGTCGGGCCGACACCGGCATCACCACTACCGGGTTCTTGTCGCGGACCGGGCGCAGCACGAACCATTCGTCACTGCAGACCGCGGCGGTACGTGAGACCAGATCGAGGGTTCTACCCTCTTGCCTCCTCCGGCGACAGCTCGACCCGGGGTCGACGCGTCTTGGCGCCCCCGGCGCCGACTGCCGTCGCGGGGTCGCCGGCGGCCTCGTCGGTGCCCCGCGGCCGGGTCACGTCGGCAAACAGGCCTTCCCACGACTTCGCCACCAGATCCGGTCGGAGGTGGCCCGTGCTCTGGAGCGCTGCGTTCCCGAGTCTGGACCTCAGCGGGGCATCGTGGGCAAGGCGCACGAGGGCCGCGCCCAGGCTCGGCAGTGAATCAGGATCCACCAGCAGCCCGTTGCGCTCGTGCTCGATCAAGTGTGGGGCGCCGTCTGCGTGGTTGTGCGCGACGACGGGAAGCCCTGCAGCCATGGCCTCGGCTGTGGCAAGCGGAACGCTCCCCCGCGCCGTCACCACTGCGACGCTTCCGCGCGCCCACTCGATCGGCATGCACGCGGAGGTTCCTGGGAACTCGACCCGATCGAACAGCAGATACTTGCGCGCCGCGGCGGCGAGCTCCTTCCGCATGCGTCCGGTTCCGAAGATTCGCAACCGCCATTCCGGCATCTCCGGCGCGACCTCCCCGAAGGCCCTGATGAGCCTCGCGAAGTGGTTCTCGGGTGTCAGGGAGCCTGCAGCAGTGATCACGTTGCTGGTCCCGCGTGAATGTGGCAGCGATCCGTGTGCCAACGGATCGGGACACGTCATCACACGAGGGCCGGCGGCTCCCAGCTCCTTTCGGAGGTAGGAGGCGGTGATCTCATCACCCGTGACAATCGCCTGCACCCGGGGGCCGTAGACACGCAGGGCGTTCAGTGCGTGTCTGCGTTGGGAGGGCCGAAACCGCTCATGGTGCACGAGGGCGGTCCCGGGCCGGACCAGGCTCACGGCCGCCGCGAGGGTGCCCGGCGAGGTGCTGACCACCACGTCCGCGTCGAGCGTGCGGAGTGCCCCTTCGAGCTCACGGTCGGTGAGCTCGGAAAAATCTCGATCCCATCCCGGTGGCGCGAGGTGCGACGGCCCACTCAAGAGGTGCTGATCGTGGCCGTCGGAATCATCGCCTGGTGCATCGTCCTCACCGACCGTGACGAGGCGGCGTACCCGTAGGTCTGGGTCCGTCGGCCAGGCCTCCCCCGGTTCGTCCCGGACCACCCACACCTCGACCGAGTGGCGAACCCTCAGCGCGGACGCCGTTCGCATCGTGGAGTGGAACACGCCGCGCTCGGGATCCCGTGTCGGGAGGAGGAAGACGAGCTTCATGACGGCTTCGACACCCGCGCCGGCGGTCCCTGCCGACGGACCGCGAGCTGTCCGTCCGGCCGGTAGGCCACGTTGAGGGCGGCCAGTCCGAGAGTCGGATCACCGGTGAGCTTGGGCATGACGACGGCCGTGCCCGGGACCTCGAGGTCCCGGTGCCGCCGGCGAAGCGGCACTTCGCGGCCCTCGCGCTCCACGTTCACGAGTGCGACTTCGCCAACCTTCGCGGGCACATCACCGTCGCCCAGGCGAAACACGTAGAGATCTCCCTCGGGCTCGACCGCCAGCTGAGTCAGGCGCTCACCGTCCATTCGGGCGAGGACCACGCAGTCAGGGGCAGACTCCGCTGCGAATGCCACCACGAGCTGCTCGTTCTCGAGTCGGATGGCTCGCACGGCCGGAACCAGGGCCACCCGGCGTGCCCTGACCACGATCGATTCGTCGAGGGTGATCCCGAAGAGCCACTTCTGGTCACCGGTGGGCGGGGTGCGGGTCGGCGAGGGCAGCTGCTGTCCGGCCCACGCGACCGGAACGGGGGGTCTGGAGGCGTCAGGATCCACGACCACCAGCTCGTGACCCGATGAGTCCCCGGCTATCACCTCGGCGTGGCGCAGGAGGTCGGCCAACCCAGCGTGCTCCCCAGGGGCAGCGGCACCCGAAGGCGCGAAATCGAGGAGGACGACATCACCGGAACTCCGCGACCGAAGCCCCAGCACTCCTTGCTGGTCGGTCGCAAGCGCAAGCCAGAGCGTGTCCCCGTCGAAGAGCTGGGCCTGCGTGGCGCGTGGAGGGTCCTGATCCTCCCCGGGTCTCAGGCGACGCCGCGCCGCACCCCTGGTGCGGGTTGCCAGGGCGTTCCAGCGGCCCGGGACATGATCACCGGTCAACGTGCGGCCCAACATCCCATGGCGCGCGATCCTAGCCCACGAGCGTGCGCGGATCGTGAGTGCGGGACGGGTGCTGGCGCTCAGTTGGATCTCCCCCGGGCGCGCGTCAGCCATGAGCTCCCACCCGACTCGTCGCCCGCACCAGGGTCTGAAGTGGCAGTGAGCTCGGTGCGCAGGTTCCGCAGCTCGCGCCGATGCCGACGGCCGAGCTTGCGCCGGACCCGGGCTCGGGTCTCGACGTCCTGTGCGGTGATGTCGTCGAGCGCCATCGCGACGGCGTGGTCGTGCATCCGGCCGTACTCCGCGCGCATCACCGACAGCTGTTCGATTGCGCGCGGATCCTGGGAGTCCTCGACCAGGCCGCTGATCGTGTTCCAGACCCGCTCGGCACTCGAGCGAAGGTTGTCCGGCAGGTCAAGGTCATCGGGTTCGACGTGGGACCGGTAGAGCGCGGGGTCGACGAAGCTGTCGATCTCGTGCGGTTCGTCGCTCGACAGGTCGACGTCGAACTCCACGTCCAGCTGCTCGGCTACGCCGCCGATGGCAGAGCGCCAGTCCGCGACGAGATCGCTGTAGCGCAGGAAGCACCGTCTGCTGGACCGCGTGGCCCGCTCGGACTCGAAGGTCACGTTGCACCATCCTGCGACGTTCGAGGTCTCTCGCAGGCGGCGGAACTCGGGCGTACGTCGTTCGAGGAACGCGCTGTCGCGGGATTTCGCGACCTCCAGAGGGTGACGCAGCATCGTCAGGTACATGAGCTCGACGTCCAGTTCCTCCGCGGCCCCACGCCACAGGTCGTGAACCCAGAATGCGCGTGGATCCTTGATCACCACCAGGGGGTGGCTCAGCTGGCCGGAGAGCCACTCGTTGAGCTGCTTGGCCACCCGGGGTCGGGCGGCCGCCTGAGCCGCCAGCTGGGTGGCCCGGGGTCGGGAGTCACCGGTGCGAACGGGTATCGGGTCCAGGAGGGACCTGTGGAAGTCCACGACCCACTGGGTCTCGTAGAACCCGCGCGGGTTTGCCGGGCCTGGAGGCTTCTCGGGCTGCGGAAGGTGCATCCCCAGCCGCTTCAGCACGCCGGCCACGGTGCTGGTGCCGCTTCGCCCCGAGCCTGTCACCATCAGCAGGCGGACGGGGGGGCGTTGCGACGACTTGGCGAACACTGAACTCCCGAAGTGGCGGCGTGTGACCCGTGAAGGATAGCCGGTGCCCCTCGATGCCGATTGCCTCATTGGCTGCGGGCTCTCCGACGAGCAAGCGCTGCTCTCAGAACTCGTATCCGAACGTGTCGATGGTGTCCGAGAAGACCCTGCGAACCACCTCGACATCACTCGGCTCGTAGAGCTCTCGGTAGTGCCGGCGATCGGGGCTGGCCTTGGCGTGTGGGAGCTCCAGGGGAGGCAGTCCGAGGAGGTCGCAGACCTCGGCAAGGTCAGGGACGAGCGACTCGAACAGGCAGACGCGATCGACAGCAACCTGCCCCCCGAGGCGGTAGATGTGCTGGTTCTTCGCGAGCTTCTCGAGTCGGCGTGAGCGCACGAAGGCACCGAACGGTACGTTCCATTCGGGCCGACGGTTGCTGTAGCGATACGACGACGCGACCTGGTCCCACGGATTCCGCTCGACCGCAAACTTGAAGTACTCGTCCCACACCTCGTGACCGACGAGGCGTCGCGCCCCCGACGCCGGCATGTGGTTGACGGCGCGGCGGCCGGGCATCGACCCCCAGTTCTGTGGCCCCTTGCCCCCGAGCTCCCTGCGCAGCACTTCGTCCTCGTCGGAGATGGGCGTGATGATGTCGTCCGGGCCGCAATGGCGCGAGAGGGCGATCTCGAGCGAGGTGCCGGCCGTCTTCCGCGTCTTGAGGAAGACAAACCGGTGCTTGTGCGACACGATCATGCGCACCCTCCCTCCCGTGAACCGTCGCCCGGCAGTCTAGGGGGCCCCTGCACTGCTCGCCCCGCGACCTCACCGTGGGGAAGCGCTCACTCCTCGGTGGCGATCTCGACCACGATGTCCAGATGCCCGGCGTGCCGGGCGTACTCTGCCAGGACGTGGAAGCAGATCCACTCCAGCGTGGGTGGGTCCTCGGCGAACCGCCCCCCAGGCGCGGCCGTGGCCTCCAGCGGAAAGTCACGCAGTACGCCGCGGGTCCGCTCCCCGACCGCCTCCAGCCGCTCGGCCAGCTGTTCGGCGGTGACCTCCTCGGAGACCTGCCACCGCGCCTGGGGCCTGGTCGAGCCGGAGTCGTCGGACGTCCAGGGTTCGTCGGTGTTCCAGTCGCCCCAGGGTTCGGCCACCGGCTCGCCGAGGAATCCCCACACGAACCACCGCTGCTCCATGTGCAGCACGTGCGAGAGCAGCTCGAGCGGGGTCCAGCCCGAAGGCACGCGCGGGGTCCGCTGCACCTCCGGGGCCAACGCGAGGACCCCGTTGGCCAGCTCCGACCGAACCCAGTCGAGGTAGTCGGACCACCGGGCGGCTCCGGCAGCCCCCGAATTCACCGGCTCGGACAGCTTCTGGTTCCCCCGCCTGGCACTCACAGGCACATCCTGCCGGTCGCCACCCCTCAGACCCCGGACGCACTACGTTTTCACGCATTTTTGATGGCCCGGGTGGAATTGTTTACGCATCTTTGATGGCCCGGGTGGACCATGCGCCCCCTGGTCAGCACGGACAAAGCCAATAGTCATGAATGAGGGCCGAGCTTGACCCGCCCGGGCCGACCCCGGCCGTCAGGACTCGATCCGGTTGCCCTGCTCGTCCCAGTGCGCCTCGACCTTCTTCGACGGCTGCACCCGCGGCGGCTCGCCGGGCATCTTGGGGTAGTCGGGCGGGTAGGGCATCTCGCCGCCCTCCGAGCTCTCCCACAGCTCCAGCAGGGGGGTCAGGTCGTGGTGGACGTCGTCGATCGCGGACCACGCGTCACCGGAGGCGGCCAGCCGGTCCGGGACGGTGAACAGGTTGAACTCCCGCGGGTCGGTCACACCGGCAAGCTCGTCCCAGGTCATCGGGGTCGACACCGGCGCCCCGGGGATGGGTCGGAGGGAGTACGCCGACGCGATGGTGCGGTCGCGGTTGTTCTGGTTGTAGTCGACGAAGATCCGCTCCCCGCGCTCCTCCTTCCACCACTTCGTGGTCACCCCGTCGTCGCGCTTCTCCAGCTCGCGTCCGAACCCGATGGCGGCGTGGCGGAGGTCGGTGAACTCCCACCGCGGCTCGATCCGCACGTAGATGTGGAGGCCGCGGTTGCCGCTTGTCTTGGGGAAGCCGACGATCCCGAGCTCGTCGAGCAGCTCACGGGCCACCCCGGCGACGCGTACGGCGTCGGTGAACGTCGTACCGGGCTGCGGGTCGAGGTCGATCCGCAGCTCGTCGGGATGGTCCACGTCGGCGCGCCGGACCGGCCACGGGTGGAAGGTCAGGGCGCCCATGTGGGCGCACCAGACCGGGACCGCGATCTCGGTCGGGCAGATCTCGTCCGCGGTCCGGCCGGACGGGAAGGTCACCTCGACCGACTCCAGGTAGTCGGGCGCCCCCTTGGGCACCCGCTTCTGGTAGAACGCGTCGGCGTTCCTGTCCTGCGGGCCGGTCGCGAGCCGCATGCCCTCGCGGACGCCTGAGGTCCAGCGCTCCAGCGCGGTCGGCCGCTCCCGCAGCGCGCGCATCAGCCCGTCCTCGACACTCGCGAAGTACTCCGCGACCATCAGCTTGGTGACCTCGGGCGTCCGGTCGGTCGCCTCGTAGATCACCCGGTCCGGGCTGGAGACCCGGACCGCACGCTCACCCGCGACGACCTCGGCTGCGGGAGTCTTGGGCACGCGGTCAGGCTAACGGCCCAGCCACGGCCTACGGGGTTTCGATGCCCTTCGTAGGTTGAGGTGCGAGCGAAGCGAGCCTCGAAACCACCTCAACCTCCGATGAGCGAGTTGGGCTCGAACCTCGGCCTGCGGTCGGTGTCCTCACGGTTCGGCCGGACGAACTCGAAGCCGGACGTGCTCACCAGCACCTGGTCATCGGCCCGCGCCGCCTGCGCACAGCTGACGTGCATCGGCGGCAGGTGGAAGGCGTTGCGGCCCTCCTCCTCCGGGCTGCCGAGGAAGGCGATGGGCCGGCCCAGGGTCTCCCCGCACACGCCACAGATCCGGCTCAGCGCGCACTGGGTGACCCAGGCCCGGGTGGCTGTGATCGTCATGCCGTGATCCTGCGCGACCAGCCGCCGGTCTCCCGGCGCCGGGTCGGCCGCTCGGCCTCGGACGGACGGCCCCGCTCGACCGGCGGGTGCTCGTCGGTCGGCTGGTCCGAGGCAGTCATGCGGTTGGGCAGCGACAGCTTCATGATCGTCCGCAGCGCCTGGCCGTACTGCTTGTAGAGGGGGCCGGTGGTGTAGGGCAGGTCGTACTTGTCGCACAGCGCCCGCACCTTCACCGCGATCTCGGGGTACCGATTGCTCGGCAGGTCCGGGAACAGGTGGTGCTCGATCTGGTAGCCGAGGCTGCCGCTCAGGATGTGCAGCGTGCGACCGCCCTCGAAGTTGGCGGAGCCGAGCATCTGGCGCAGGTACCACTCGGACCGGGTCTCGTCCTCGAGCTCCTCCTCGGTGAAGTGCAGCGCCCCGTCGGGGAAGTGACCACAGAAGATGATCATGTAGGACCACAGGTTGCGCGCGAGGTTGGCCGTCGCGTTGGCCTTGATCGTCGACTTCCAGTTCTTGCCGCTCAGCGCCGGGTAGACCACGTAGTCCTTGAGGATCTGGTTGCGACCCTTCTTGAGGATCTGGCGGAGCTGCCGCTTCATCTCCTTCGGGTCCTTCTGGCCCTTGCGGATTCGCTCGATGTCGAGGTCGTGCAGGGCAACGCCCCACTGGAAGAGGCTGGCGAGCAGCGCGTTGTAGACAGGCTGCCCGAGGTTGACCGGGTGCCACTTCTGCTCACGCGCCATCCGCAGCACGCCGTACCCGATGTCGTTGTCGTGGCCGAGCACGTTGGTGAACTGGTGGTGGACGTAGTTGTGGGAGTGCTTCCACTGCTCGGCCGGTTGGGCGGTGTCCCACTCCCAGTTGCTGGAGTGGATCTCCGGGTCGTTCATCCAGTCCCACTGGCCGTGCATGACGTTGTGGCCGATCTCCATGTTCTCGAGGATCTTGGCCAGACCGAGCATGGTCGTGCCGGCCGCCCACGCGGACTTCCGGTTGCTCGCGAAGAGCGCCACCCGACCGGCCGCGGCGAGGCCGCGCTGGAGCTTGATCATCCGGTTGATGTACGCCGCGTCATCGGAGTTGCGGGACTCCTCGATCTCGGCGCGGATGGCGTCGAGCTCACGTCCGAGCTGCTCGACCTCCTCCTCGCTCAGGTGGGTGTACTCCTTGACGTCACTGATGGCCATGGTCCGGTCTCCTTTCGTCTTCCGGGGTTTCGAGACGGGCGCTGCGCGCCCTCCTCAACCTCCGGTTCGTCAAATGTCGAGCGTGCAGTCACCGACAGCAGCGGTGACGCAGGTCTGTACTTGCTCGTTGGGCTGGTCGTACTCGGTCCCGTTGCGCAGGTCGCGGATCTTTCCGGAGACGAGCGTGAGCGTGCAGGTGTGGCAGATCCCCATCCGGCAGCCGTAGGGCATCCCGATCCCGGCCTCTTCACCGGCTTCCAGCACCGTGGTGGCGCCATCGGCCTCGACGGTCTTGTTGGAGTTGCGGAAGGTGATGGTGCCGCCCTCGCCGCCGTCCCCGCCGAGCTCCAGCGAGAACCGCTCGAGGTGCAGCTGGTCCTCCAGCCCGGCCTTCTCCCAGTGCTCGGAGATGCCGTCGAGCATGGGACCGGGGCCGCAGGCCCAGGTCTCCCGCTCCTTCCAGTCCTTGCACAGGTCGTCGAGGTCCTTGAGGTCGAGCATCCCGTCGATGTCGGTGTGCAGCTCGTGCAGCGTCAGCGACGGGTGGCGCTCGGTGAGCGTCTTGAGCTCGTCGCGGAAGATCATCCGCTCGGGCGTCGGGGACGAGTAGTGCATGACGACGTCGGGCATCGTGCCGCGCCGGTCGAGGGTCCGCAGCATCGCCATCACCGGGGTGATGCCGCTGCCGCCGACCAGGAAGAGCATCCGCTCCGGTGGCGGGTCGGGCAGGACGAAGTCGCCCTCGGGCAGCGCCAGCCGCACGATCGTGCCGGGCGCCAGGCCCTTCACGAGGTGGGCGGACAGCAGCCCCTCGGGCATCGCCCGCACGGTGATCGAGATGGTGCGTCCCTTGCGCCGCGGCGGCGAGCTGACGGAGTAGGAGCGCCACTGGAACTTGCCCTTGACCTGGATCCCGATGCCGACGTACTGGCCGGGCCGGTGGTTGTAGTGCCAGCCCCAGCCGGGACGGATCACCAGGGTGGCGGCGTCGTCGGTCTCGGGGATGACCTCCTCGACCCGGCCGCGCAGCTCGCGCGCGGTCCACAGGGGGTTGAGCAGGGAGAGGTAGTCGTCAGGATGGAGCGGAGTGGTCAGCTTGTTGCCGAGCGTGCGGACCTTTTGCCACGGAACGATGCTGCCTGCCATGCCTCTCCTGATGTAGTCAGTCGGTGGAGCCCGGCTGTTCGAGCTCACCCCTTGATGTTCAGTGAACAGGTGTTCTCCGAATGAGTCAACGTGCGAGCGGGGTGATGGGGCCCACGTCGGAAGGTACCCCAGCGGCAGCCTTGGCACACGCCCCTACATTGGTCTGCATGGCGTACGACGTGGAGAAGTCCGACGAGGAGTGGAAGCAGCAGCTCTCGCCCGAGGAGTACGCCGTGCTCCGCAAGGCCGGCACCGAGCGCGCGTTCACCGGGGAGTACACCGACACCGAGACCATCGGCGTCTACCGGTGCAAGGCGTGCAGCGCGAAGCTCTTCGAGTCGGACACGAAGTTCCATTCCGGCTGCGGCTGGCCCAGCTTCTACCAGCCGATCACCGACACGATCGAGTACCTCGAGGACAACACCCACGGGATGCGCCGGACCGAGGTCCGGTGCGCCAACTGCGGCTCCCACCTCGGCCACGTCTTCCCCGACGGTCACGGCACCCCGACCGGTGACCGTTACTGCATCAACTCCGTGAGCCTGACTCTCGAGCCGAAGTAGGGCCCAGGCTCACGGAAGGCGGTCGAGCAGGGCGGCGATCTCGACGCGGGCGCCGGTGTAGAACGGCACCTCATCCCGCACGTGGCGGCGCGCGTCGGAGGCGCGGAGGTGGCGCATCAGGTCGACGATCCGGTGCAGGTCGTCCGCCTCGAAGGCCAGCAGCCACTCGTAGTCGCCGAGCGCGAAGCTGGCGACCGTGTTGGCCCGGACGTCGGCGTAGTCGCGCGCCATCTTGCCGTGCTCGGCCAGCATCCGGCGGCGCTCGGAGTCCTCCAGGAGGTACCAGTCGTAGGAGCGGACGAAGGGGTAGACGCAGACGTGGGCCCGCGGCTCCTCGTCGGCCAGGAAGGCCGGGATGTGGCTCTTGTTGAACTCGGCCGGGCGGTGCAGCGCCATCTGCGACCAGACCGGGGCCAGGCGGCTGCCGAACGACGTACGACGCAGCCGGTTGTAGGCGTCCTGCAGCTGCTCGGACCGCTCGGCGTGCCACCACACCATCACGTCGGCGTCGGCGCGCAGCCCGCTGACGTCGTAGAAGCCCCGCACCACGACGTCCTCGCCGGCGAGCTCCTCGACGAGCTTCTCGACCTCGGCCGCCTCGCTGGCCCGGTCGGCCTCACCCAGGACGTCGGCCAGCCGGAAGACCGACCACATCGTGTAGCGGATGGACTCGTTGAGCTCGCGGGACCTCGCGGCCTTGCTCTTGCCGGGCGTGGTGCTCATGGCGCTCATTCTGCCGCGCGGACCTCGTCGGCGGCACGCCGGGCCGAGGCGATGACCGCGGGGATACCCACACCGTCGTAGGCCGCGCCACAGACCGCCAGCCCCGGACGGCGCGCGACATCCTCCCGGACCCTGGCGACTCGCTCGAGGTGGCCCACGGCGTACTGCGGCAGGCCACCGCCCCAGCGTTGCACGTGGACGTCGACCGGCTCACCCGAAAGCCCGATCGCATCGGAGAGGTCGGCGAGCGAACCATCCACGAGCTCCTCGTCGGTCGCCTGGAGCGCGGCCTCCTCCCGGTGCCGGCCCAGGGACGTCCGCAGCAGCAGCGCGTCCTCGCCGTCGAGCACGCCCCGGCCGCTCGCGCGAACCCATGCCCACTTCGCGAACGAGAAGGTCGACGCCTTGATCCGTCGCCTCTCGACAGGCGGGACCAGGAACCCGGAGCTCCCCTCCGCGATCGGGAATCCCTGCGCCCGCATGGCGAGGGTGACCACCGCCGTGGAGGCGTACTCGATGCCTGCCAGCTCCGCGGCCGCCACCGGTGCCAGGTCGCCGAGCAGCCGGGCGGCGGGCGCGGCCGGCACCGCCAGGACGACCTCGTCGGCGGACAGGAGCTCGGGCTGGTGGGCGGATCCGACCACCACCGCGTAGCCGTCGTCGACACTGCGCAGCTCCCGCACGGTGGCGTCGGTGCGGGCGGCGAACCGGCCGGAGGCGAGCAGCGCCGCCGACAGCCCGCCCAGCCCGCCGGGCACCCCGGCGAAGACGGGGATCATGCTCATCGGCACCGCCGCAGCCGCGGCCTCCAGCAGGGAGCCGCGGTCGAGCATCGCGACCAGCTGCGGGGTGGTGGCGCGCGCCGAGAGAGCGCGCGCGTGGCCGGCGTACACGCCGCCCAGGAGCGGTTCGACCAGGCGGTCGACCACCTCGTCGCCCAGCCGGCCGGCCACCAGCTCGCCGACCGAGACGTCGTCACCGTCGAGCTCGGTGGGTGGCAGCGAGGGCTCGGCGCGGACCCGCTGCAGCCCGGCGGCGGACAGCACCCCGGAGGCAGCGAGCTCCTCGACGTCGAGCGGCACCCCCATCAGGGAGCGGGGCAGCGGGCGGAGGGCGCCGCGGGTCCACAGCTGCGAGCGAGTGGCGACCGGATGCACGACGGCCAGTCCCAGCTCCCGGGCGAGCCCGGCGCCCTCGGGCCGCCTGTTCAACATGGCCTCGGCACCCACGTCGACGGTCACGCCGCCGACCTCCGCGAGTCGCAGCTTGCCCCCCACCTGCGGGGAGCCCTCGAGCAGGACCACGTCCCGGTCGGCGTCCTCTCCGAGCACGTACGCCGCGGTCAACCCGGCGATCCCGCCGCCGACCACGACCACCCGCTTCATGTTTCCCAGCCTCCCATGGTGGTTCCGGACCGAAGCCGACGGCGGCGTTAGAGTCCCGGGGTGGACACCGACCTCACCGGCTCAGCCCGGATCGCCGTACTGATCGACGCGGACAACACCTCGCCGAAGTACGCCGAGGCGGTGCTGGACGAGCTGGCCAAGTACGGGACGCCCACGATCAGGCGGGCGTACGGCGACTTCAGCTCGTCCCGGCTCGGCGGCTGGACCAGGGAGCTGAACGCGCGGGCGATCCGGGCGATCCACCAGAACGCATTCACGACCGGCAAGAACTCCACGGACTCAGCGCTGATCATCGACGCCATGGACCTGCTCTATGCCGACAACGTCGAGTCCTTCGCGATCGTCAGCAGCGACAGCGACTTCACCAGCCTGGTCATGCGGCTGCGTGAGTCCGGCAAGACCGTCTACGGACTGGGCCGCGAACGAACCCCGATGTCGCTGCAGAACGCCTGTGACAAGTTCATCGGCCTCGAGCTGCTGGGCGCCGAGGACACGGGCGAGGAGACACCGGACGAGCCCGACCAGGAACCCGCACCCAAGGCCAACGCCCAGAGCGTGCTCACCAAGGCGGTCAACGCGACGGTCGGCGACGACGGCTGGGCCAACCTGTCCGCGATCGGGAACCACATCCGGCGCAGTCAGCCCTCCTTCGACCCCCGCGCCTTCGGCCACGCGAAGCTGAGCTCGCTGGTGGCGGCGCAGCCCTACCTGGAGACCCGCGCAGCGGGCAACACCACGGAGGTCCGGCTGAAGCAGGCGCGGAAGAAGGCTGCCGCAAAGAAGACGGCCAGGAAGACGAGCGCGAAGAAGGCCTCCGGCTCATAGTCGGGAACCCGGCGGGGGCTGCTGACGTCCCACCCCCATGACGACGACATCCCGGCTCAGGCGACGAGCCCTCCTGCCCGGCCTCGGCCTGCTCCTCTCCTTCCTGCTTGTCCTGGCCGCCTGTTCCGGTGGCGGCGGAGACTCGCTCGAGAGCCCCACCGCCCGGACTGCCGCCGAGGACGGGATCGCCGCGGAGGGGGGTGGCTTGGCGCAGGAAGCCCCAGCACCAGAACCAGCTCCCCCCGACGGCCGCAGCGTCACCTCGGCCTCCGACAGCTCGTCGCAGGGCATACCCGTCCTGCAGACCCGCGCGGTGATCTCGACCGGCACCGTGACCCTGCGGGCCAGGGACGTGGGTCAGGCCAGGTTCGACGTACAGAAGGTGGTCGATGCCCATCGGGGCGAGATCTCCGACGAGCAGACCGCCACCGACACCAAGGGCCGGATCGACCGGTCGCGGCTGGTGATCCGCGTGCCGAGCCAGTTCTTCGACGAGGTGATGACCGAGCTGGGCGAGGTCGCTGAGCTGCGGTCGGCCAAGCGGACGTCCGAGGACGTCACCACCGAGGTGATCGACATCGGGGTACGGGTCCGTGCCCAGGAGAGGAGCCTCGAGCGTATCGAGCTGCTCCTCTCCCGGGCCCAGAGTCTGCGGGACGTCATCGCGATCGAGAGCCAGCTGTCGCGTCGTCAGGCCGACCTCGACTCCCTGAAGGCCCAGCAGGCCTTCCTGGCCGACCAGACCTCGCTGTCCACGATCACCGTGTTCCTCGAGAAGTCCGAGAAGGCCGTGCCCGTCGAGCAGGACGAGGCCGGTTTCGTCGCGGGGCTCCAGCACGGGTGGGACGCCCTGGGCAGGGCCGCGACCGTGCTGGCCACCGGTCTGGGCGCCCTGCTGCCGTTCATGGTCGTCCTGCTCCTCCTGGGAGTGCCCGGCTGGCTGCTGGTCCGGTCCTTCGTGCGACGCCGCCGTGTGGAACCCCTCGCCGCCGACTGACTGAGCGGCGGCGAGGGGCTCGCCCCCGTCAGGCCGCGAGTGGCTCCCGCGGTGGTTCGGCGGTGTGCGCCATCCGCCACGCGTGGTCCAGGTCGCGACCACGGGTCTCGGGGAGCAGCCGGGCGGAGACCAGGCTGATTGCGGCCACGGCCACGTTGTAGGCAGCAACCCACCAGAGCGTTCCGTTGCCCTGCGACACCAACCAGGCCGCGATCAGCGGAGTGAGTCCCGAGGCGACGACACCGGAGATCTGGTAGAGCGAGCTCAGGGCGGTGTAGCGGTACCTGGTGTCGAACAGCTCCGACCAGAACGCCGCGAGCGGGCCGTAGACCACGCCGTAGACCAGGCCGAGTCCGGCCACCAGAGCGACGAAGATCCCCAGCCGGGACTCGCTCTGCACGAGGGCAGCCACCGGGAACGCGAGCAACAGGGCCGTCCAGGTGCCCGCCCGGAACACCGGCTTGCGGCCCACCCGGTCGGAGAGCGCGCCCGCGATCGGGACCAGGACGACACCCAGCGCCGCGCCGACGAGGATGCCGTTGAGTGCCCAGTCCTTGGGCAGGCCCAGGTTGGTGACGACGTAGGCGAGCAGGAACACCGAGAAGAAGTTGAAGGTGAAGCCCTCGATCCACCGCGTCCCCATGCCGAGCAGCAGCCGCTTCGGCTGGGTGCGGAGCAGGTCGCGAAGCGGCACCGAGGAGATCTCCTTCGCCTCCTGCACCCGCGCGAAGGCCGGGGTCTCCATGATCGAGAGCCGGATGTAGGCGCCGATCCCGAGCAGCACGATGCTGATCAGGAAGCAGGCTCGCCAGCCCCAGGCCAGGAACGCCGCGTCCGGCAGCAGACCGGCCAGCGAGAACGCGCCGGCGGCGAGGAGCAGCCCGCCGGGGACCCCGATGTGGGCGAAGCTCCCGAAGAACCCGCGTCGTTCCACCGGCGCGTACTCGACGGCGAGCAGGACCGCGCCGCCGTACTCACCACCGACGCCGATCCCCTGCAGGACGCGGAGGACGACGAGGAGGACAGGTGCCCACAGCCCGATCTGGTCGTACGTCGGCAGGAGGCCGATCGCCGCCGTTCCGAGGCCCATGATCAGCAGCGTGAGGATCAGCATCTTCTTCCGGCCGATCCGGTCACCGAAGTGGCCGAAGATCAGCCCGCCGACCGGCCGGGCGAAGAACCCGACCGCGAAGGTCGCAAACGCCGCCAACTGGGCCGTCGGCCCGTCCAGGCCGTTGAAGTAGAGCTTGTCGAAGACCAGGCCGGCGGCGGTGCCGTAGAGGAAGAAGTCGTACCACTCGATGGTGGCGCCGACCGCCGAGGCCACCGCCACCTTGCGCGGCGTCGGCAGCGCCTGCGGATCCGTTGTCGTGGTCATCGGCTGGCCACCTCCTCGAGGGCGTCGTGCAGCTGGGTGAAGCCGCTGCGGTGGAAGACCAGCGGCAGTGACGAGTCCGGGTGCTCGACGGCATGGAGTCGCAGGATGACGATGGTGTGGTCGCCGGCCTCGACCTCGCGGTAGATCGAGCAGTCGAACATCGCGAGGCCCTCGTCGAGCGTGGCCGCGCCGTCACGGGTGACGGACACGTCGAGACCCCTGAAGCGGCGCTCCACGGGGCCGGCGAGCTGGCGGCAGACGGCATCCTGGTGATCGGCCAGGACGGTGAGCCCGAGGTGCCGGGCGCGGCGCAGTCTCGACCAGGTCTGCGAGGTGTTGGCCACCGAGAACGACACCAGGGCGGGCTCGAGGCTCACCGAGGTGAACGAGCTGGCGGCCATGCCGACCAGCGATCCCTCGACCTCCGCGGCGACGGCGACGACGCCGCTGGGAAAGACGCCGAAGGCCTCGCGGAGGCGGGCCGGATCGAGATCCTGGTTTGTCTTGAGCGGATGGACAGTCATGCGACGGCTCCTGTCAGGTTGACGAGCAGGGAGGAAACGGTCGGGTGAATGGCGTCGAGCCAGTCGGCGTAGGCCGCGGGGTCGTCGTACTGGTTCTCGAGGACGTAGTGCCCCCGCACCGTGATGCCGCCGATCTCGGCGAGCACCGGACGCAGGCTGAGCTCCGGCGCGAGGCTGTGGCCCGGGGCGGCCCCGATCATCAGCGGGACCACGACACCGCGCAGTCCGGTGCCACCGGCAAAGCGGTCGAGGAAGACCTTCAGCAGCCCCGTGTACGTCGCCTTGTAGGTCGGGCTGGCGATCACGACCAGATCGGCGGACCCGACCTGCTCGACCAGTCGCGCCACGTCGGGGTCCTGCCAGTCGAGGACGGCCGGACCGAGTGTCCCGAGGTCCACCACGACGTCCGGCTCGTCACCCGTCAGCTCGCGGGCGACGTGGAGCGCGGCGTCGAGGGTGCGCGAGGCCGGCCTCGGGTTGCCGACGACCACCGCGACCCGCGGAGAGGCAGTGCTCATGACGCCGCCGCCGTCCGGCCGGCGGCCTGGAAGGGCACCGCGGTGTTGTGGTCGACCTGCGGGGCCGGGTGGGTCCAGAGGCCGCGCTCGGCGAGGATCGGGAGGACACCCTCGCCGAACCAGTAGGCACCCTCGAGATGGGGGTAGGCCGAGAGGATGAACTCGTCGATGCCGACCGAGTGGTACTCCTCGATCCGGTCGGCGACCTCCTCGTGGCTGCCGACCAGGGCGGTGCCGGCACCACCGCGGACCAGGCCGACGCCGGCCCACACGTTGGGGTGGATCTCGAGGTCGTCCTTGGAGCCGCCGTTGAGGGCGAGCATCCGCTTCTGGCCCTCGGACTCGCTGGCCTTCAGGCCCTCCTGGACCTTCTTCACCTGCTCGGGGTCGATGCCCTGCAGCAGGCGGTCGGCCTCGGCCCACGCCTCCTCGGAGGTGTCCCGAGTGATGGTGTGCATCCGGATGCCGAAGCGGACCTCGCGGCCCTGCTCGGCGGCCAGGCCCCGGATCCACTCGACCTTCTCCTTGACGGCGGCCGGCGGCTCGCCCCAGGTGAGGTAGACGTCGGCGTACTTCGCGGCCACGTCACCCGCGGCCGGCGAGGAGCCGCCGAAGTAGATCTCCGGCGCAGGGTGCGGGATCTGTCCGAGCTTGGCGGCCTCGACGGAGAGGTGCTTGCCCTCGAAGTCGACGGTCTCCCCCGCCCAGAGCCGGGTCACGATCTCGAGGAACTCGCCGCACCGCTCGTAGCGGGCATCCTTGTCCTCGAAGTCGCCGTACATCCTCTGCTCGTGGCTCTCGCCGCCGGTGACGACGTTGAGCAGCAGCCGGCCGCGGGACAGGTTCTGGAAGGTGCCGGCCATCTGGGCGGCCAGGAACGGGGCGGTGAGCCCGGGCCGGAATGCGACCAGGAACTTCAGCCGCTCGGAGACCTGGCTGAGCATCGCGGTGGAGAGCCAGGCGTCGTCGCACCAGGCGCCGGTCGGCGTCAGCGCGGCCTCGAAGCCCATGTCCTCGGCACCCCGGGCGACCTGGCCGAGGTAGGAGACGCTGGCCGGCCGCCCGGAGGCGCCGGCGGAGACGCCGTGGCCGCCGCCGACGACCTGGCGGCCGTCACCGCCGTTGGTCGGGAGGAACCAGTGGAACTTCAGTGGGGAGGTCATGCGGTTTCCCTTCTTCTCGGGACTACTCGTTCAGAGCTGTCCGTGGTTGGGCGGGAGAGTGCCGTCGACGGCCCACCTCCCGAGGTGCTGGACCTTCCAGGCCGCGGGGTCGTGCAGGGTGTGCGTCCGGGCGTTGCGCCAGTGCCGGTTGAGGTTGAGCGAGTCGAGGACCGATCTGGTGCCGGCGACCTCGAACAGGCGGGTGGCAGCGTCGACCGAGGCTTGGGTGGTGGCCGCGCGGGCCGCGGCGACCGCCAGCGAGGCGTGGGCTGCGGTCTCCTCGCGCAGGTCGACGTTGGCCTGGTCGACCGCGCGAGCGGCCTCGGCGAGCAGGGCCTCGGCACCGCGCACGGCGAGCTCCATCTCGCCGAAGGCATGGATCACCAGGGGGTCCTCCGCGGCGCGCTCCACTCCGGCGTCGGGGTAGGGCCGGCTCTTCGTGGTCACGAACTCGGCCGCGTCGGCCAGCGCCGCGCGGGCGATGCCGGCGTCCAGCGCAGCGTGCAGGACCTGGGCGAAGGCGCCGTAGGTCTGCGGGCCCTCGAAGGTCAGGTGGTAGGGCGTGATCCGGTCCTGGGGAACGTCGACGGACTCGAGCCGGACCGTCCCGCTGGCGGTCGTGCGCTGGCCCATGCCGTTCCAGTCGTCGATCACGGTGACGCCGGGGGCGGTGCGCTCCACCCAGGCGACGTGCAACGGACCGCCGGACCCGTCGGGCAGGGTGTCGAGGTGGGCGAGCACGGGGATCCAGTGGGCGAAGAGCGCCCCGGTGGCGTAGCCCTTGGTGCCCTCCAGCCGCCACTGGCCAGGGCCGGTCGGATGCAGCGTGGTCGCGTGGTCGCGGACGTGCTTGCTCCCGACCTCGGACTGCGCGTTGCCGAAGCGCTTTCCGGCGAGCACCTCGCCGAAGAAGAACACCTGCTGAGAGCGGTCGGCCCGATGACGCAGCGCGTTGACGTAGACGAAGTGGCTGTGTGGAATCTGGGCCACGCTCGGGTCGCCGGTGGCGAGGAGCCGGAACACCTCCGTCACCGCCGACGCCGGGAGGTCGGCGCCGCCGTACGCCGCGGGGACCGTGATCGCCAGCAGCCCCGACGCCGACAGCCGGTCCATCTCACTCGCGGGAAGGAGGCGGTGTGTGTCGCGCTCGGCCGCCCCCGCGGCGAGCTCCGTCGCCAGCTCGCGGGCCACGGCGATCGCCTCGTCCGCGGACAGGACCGGGACCGTGCTGCCGGGACGACCCGGGGCGCGCTCCTGCTCCAGCGCGGTGGACGTCGCCATCAGATGTGCGGGTGGACGGTTGGGGTGGTCATGCTCGGGCTCCTTCGGAGTCACGTGGTGAGTCGCTGTCTTCAATGTCGAGTAGATTGCTAGACTTATCCGACACATTCAAGGTGAGGCCGGGCGTGCCGCCAACGGAAAGGGCGAGGGGGTGAGAGGCGCGACCTGCCACCCGACCGCGCAGTCGTCCGCTCCTGCCGGCCCCGGCCCTCCATCACTCCCTGACCTACGACAGGACGTCTCATGCGCATCGAACAGCTGGAGTACTTCGCCGCAGTGACCCAGCACGGCTCGCTCCGACGAGCGAGCGAGAAGCTGCATCTCTCCCAGCCTGCGCTCAGCGAGGCGGTCAGCAAGCTGGAGCGCGAGCTCGGCGTGACCCTGCTCGACCGGCGCCGCTCCGGCGCCCGGATCAGCCGTCACGGGCGCGAGCTGCTGCAGCACATGGTGGAGGTGCTCGAGGCCGTCGACAGGCTCCGGCGGGCGGCCGGAGACCAGAGGACCACCACCCGGCTGGTCCGCCTCGGGACCGTGAACGCGGCGACCTCGACCCTCCTGGTGCCGGCGGTGAGTGCCTTCAACCGCGCCCACCCGGGCACCACCGTGGAGGTCCTGAACATGCAGCAGGCCGACATCCAGCTCGGCCTGTCCGAGGGCTCACTCGACCTGGGGCTGGTCAACGAGCTGATCGGCGACGACCCGCCCGTCGACCTGGTCGGCACCGACCTGTTCCTCGGACGTCCCGTGGTCGTGCTGCCAGGAGGTCACCACCTCTCGCAGCGTGAGGCGGTCACCACCGACGATCTCCGGCAGGAGCGCTTCGTCGCGATGCGCTCCGGCTACCTCATGCACCGGTTCGCGCACCGGCTGTTCGGCTCCGACATGCCCGTCACCTGCCACAGCACCGACGGCGCGGAGATGGGCAAGGTGATGGTCGCCGAGGGGCTGGGGGTGACCGTGCTCCCGGACTACAGCGTCGTCGGCGACCCGATGGAGCGGGCGGGCCTGATCACGACCCGGCCGATCGCCGGCGACCACACCGAGGTGCGGCTGGTGCTGCGGCACCGGGCCCTCGACCGCGCACCCGCGCAGGTCCGCGACCTGCGCAGCCATCCTGGTCGAGCTGGCTCAGGAGCTCCGCCCCGAGAAGGCGTCCTGAGCGGATAGTCCGCTACGCGTAGCTCTGCACGAACTCCGTGAGCCGGGCCAGCTGGTCGGGGTCGGTGGTCGGCAGCACTCCGTGGCCGAGGTTGAAGATGTGCCCCTTCGCGCCGCGGCCGGCCTCGATGATCTCCCCCGCCCGGGCCGTCATCACCTCGGTCGGGGCGAAGACCATGGTCGGGTCGAGGTTCCCCTGGACGGCGCGGTCCCCGACCAGCGGGATCGCGGAGGCCAGCGGGGTGCGCCAGTCGACGCCGACCACGTCGGCGCCCGCCTCCCCCATCAAGGTCAGCAGGTTGGCGGTACCGACCCCGAAGTGGATCCGCGGCACGCCCAGGGCTCCCGCCCGGGCCAGCACGGCCGCGGAGTGCGGCATCACGTGGCGCTCGTAGTCAGCGGGCGTGAGCGCACCGGCCCACGAGTCGAAGAGCTGGACGGCCGACGCCCCGGCGGCCACCTGGACCTCGAGGTAGGCAGCCGAGATGCCGGCGATCTTGCGCATCAGCGCGTCCCACAGGTCGGGCTCGCCGAACATCATCGCCTTGGTGAGGGCGTGGTCGCGTGAGGGCCCGCCCTCGACGAGGTACGACGCCACCGTGAACGGCGCGCCCGCGAACCCGATCAGCGGGGTGTCCCCCAGCTCGCCGACGAGCCGGGAGACGGCCTCGGTGATGAAGGGGACGGCGTCCGGTGTCAGGTCGGGGATCGCCTCGACGTCGGCCAGCGTCCGCACCGGTGAGGCGATCACCGGCCCCACACCCGGCCGGATCTCCAGGTCGACCCCGACCGCCTTGAGCGGCAGCACGATGTCGGAGAAGAAGATCGCGGCGTCGACGCCGTACCGCCGGACCGGCTGGAGGGTGATCTCCACGACCAGGTCGGGCTGCATGCACGACTCGAGCATGCCGATGCCCTCCCGGAGCGCGAGGTACTCCGGCAGCGAGCGGCCGGCCTGACGCATGAACCAGACCGGCGTGTGGGGCACCGGTTCCCCTCGTGCGGCCCGCAGGAAGGCGCTGTCGTGGAGGGGTCCCCTCGACGGCGCGGTGGTGCTCATGGGGCGAAGCCTCGCAGGTCAGTCGGCGTGTTCGCACATCGACGTGGACGCTCCGACCTAGTGTGGAGGCATGGTCGTCCGTCAGGAGACGCACCCGGGCACGGGCGCGGGCGCATGGCCTCCCGAGTTCCGGGAGGCGGTCGAGAGCATGCACGCGGCTCGGCTGCGCCCCGAGGTCTTCTGCGAGGAGATGCCCGCACCCCAGCGGATCGCCCCCTACGCCGCCGCGATGTCGGCCGACGTCACCGTCGACGACACCGACCTCGGCACCGGACGGATCATCCTGCTCCACGACCCCGCCGGCAACGACGCCTGGGACGGCACCTACCGGTGCGTGGCCTACGCCCGGGCGGAGGTCGACCTCGAGCTGATCACCGACCCGCTGCTGGCCGCGGTCGGCTGGTCCTGGCTGACCGAGGCGCTCGACGCCCACGGCGCGACGTACCTCGCCGCCTCGGGCACCGTCACCCGGGTGGCCACCGAGAGCTTCGGCGGCATGGCCGACGAGGGCGGCAGCGCCCAGATCGAGGTGCGGGCGTCCTGGACCCCCTGCCTGCCCCCGAAGGCGAAGGCGGGCACCCCGCCCGACATCGGCGCCCACGTCGAGGCCTGGGGTGAGCTGCTGTGCACGGCCGCGGGCCTGCCGCCGGTCCCGGAGGGTGTGACCGCGATGCCGAGCCGGCGCGGCCAGCGTGGCTCGGGACACTGACGACGCATGTCCGACCCGACCGACGCCCCTCTCGAGACACCGACCGAAGAGACCGAGCCGCCGCGTCCCCTGCTGTCCCTGCGCCACGGGCTTCCCCACGTCGTCCAGAGCGAGGCCGAGCTGCGGGAGGCCTGCGAGGCGATCACGGCCGGGTCCGGTCCGGTGGCGATCGACGCCGAGCGGGCCTCCGGCTACCGCTACTCCAGCCGCGCCTACCTGGTCCAGGTCCGGCGCGAGGGCGCCGGGACCTGGCTGATCGACCCGATCCCGTTCGACTCCCTCGACCCGCTCCAGGCGGCGCTGGGGGACACCGAGTGGATCCTGCACGCCGCCACCCAGGACCTGCCCTGCCTGGCCGAGGTCGGCCTCCGGCCGACCCGGCTGTTCGACACCGAGCTCGCGGGGCGGCTGCTCGGCTACCCGCGGGTGGGGCTGGCCACGCTCGTGGAGACGATGCTGGGCCACCGGCTCGCCAAGGAGCACTCGGCGGTCGACTGGTCGACCCGGCCGCTGCCCGAGCCCTGGCTGGAGTACGCCGCCCTGGACGTCGAGCCGCTCGTCGAGCTCCGCGAAGCGCAGGTCGCCGAGCTGGAGGCGGCCGGCAAGACCGAGTGGGCACAGCAGGAGTTCGACTTCGTCCGGGGCTTCGTCCTGTCGCCACGAGTGGAGCCGTGGCGACGTACGTCCGGGCTGCACAAGGTGCGCGGCCGCCGCGGCCTGGCCGCCGTCCGCGGCCTGTGGGAGACCCGCGACGAGATCGCCGCGCGGCGCGACGTGACGCCCGGCCGGATCCTGCCCGACTCCGCGATCGTCGCCGCCGCCCACGTGCTGCCGACGGACCGGGCGACCCTGCTCGGGACCAAGGGCTTCCACGGACGCGGAGCCGAGCGCTACGCCAACCGCTGGGTCGCCGCCATCCGTTCTGCCGTCGAGATGCCGGAGAGCGAGCTGCCCAAGCGCTCGCCGCGCACCGACGGCCCGCCGACGCCGCGCGCCTGGGCTGAGCGCGACCCGGTCGCGGCCCGCCGGCTCAACCTCGCCCGGCCGGCGATGACGAAGCTCGCCAAGGAGCTCGACCTGCCGGTCGAGAACCTGCTCACCCCCGACCACCTGCGGCGCACCCTGTGGACGCCTCCCGCGTCGCGCGAGCCCGACGAGCTCACCGAGGCCGTACGAGAGCAGCTCGCGGGGTACGGCGCGCGGCCCTGGCAGATCGACCTGGCCGCGCCGGTGCTGGTCTCGGCGATCGTCTCCGGCGACGAGGAGCCCGAGCCCGAGGAGCCCGAACGCCGAGACACCCGACGCCGAGGCGAGGGAGTCGTCCGAGGACCCGCAGGCCTGAGCCGGTTCACTCCTCCGTGGGTGTGGCGGTGTCGGACTCCAGGACGTTGCGGCTCTCCTCGTCGATGTCCGCCAGTCGCTCCTCGAGGTCGTCGAGCACCGGGACCTCGACCAGCTGCTGCAGCTCGGGCGCGACGGCTCGCTCGAGCTCGGGCCACACCGACAGCAGGGGCGGTATCTGGATCGCCCGCACACTGTTGTTGAAGACGCTGGAGTGCTCCGGGAGCCGACCGGGCTGCAGGAACTCCTCGGAGAGCGCGACCTCGCTGTTGGCCGGAACGAGGTACCCCGCCCGCACCACCCGCTCCACGGCCTCGGCCCCGACCAGGTGGACCATCAGGTCGGCCGCGGCCGGCGTGCTGGCGGCGTCCGCCGACAGGCACAGCCCGGTGATGTCCCCGGTCGTCGCGGAGCCGTCCAGGATCGGCATCGAGATCACGTCGAAGTCGAGCCCGTGGACCTGCCGCAGCTCGGGCACCAGCCGCCGGTAGCCCGCCATCATCCCGAGCTCACCTCGCTTGAACCACTGGAGCGGGCTGCGCTTGGCCACCTGCTTCTCGCTCAGCGTCAGCTGGGGCCGGCGGAGCACCTCGAGCGTTCTTTCGATCGCCTCGACGCTGTCGCCGTCGGAGAAGGCCAGTGACGTGGGCGCGTCCTCGTCGTCGAAGACCTGGCCGCCCCCCGAGTAGATGAACGGCGCGAAGTTGCGAATCCCCGGCTCGATGTAGACGCCCTTGGCGCCACCACCCGGTCGGCTGGCGAACTGGGCGGCCGCGGTGAACATCTCGAACGTCCACGCCTCCCGCTCGGCCGGGAACTCCAGGCCGCGGTTCTCCATCCGGTCGAAGTCGACGAGCCGGGTGTTGTAGTAGATCACCATCGGCGAGATGCCGTACGGCATGCACTGGAGCCGGTCGTCGGCGCTGAAGGCCTGCAGCGCGTCGCGAGAGTAGGCGTCGCCGAACTCGACCCCGCGCGCGTCGAGCAGGGTGTCGATGGGCTGGGTCGCCTGCTCCTGCTCAAGGGTGGCCAGGTCGTCGCGGTTCACCAGGAAGACGTCGGGGACGTCCTGGCCGTCCCGGATCGCCGCCATCATGTCCGCGCTGGAGTCCCAGTTCTCGACGTCGACGGTGGCCGGGTCGTAGAGGGAGTCGAAGGTCTCGGCGACCGCGGTGTAGGCCGCGAGCTCGTCTGGGGTGCCGTTGACTCCGAGGGTCAGCGACACGGGGTCTTCCTTCGTCGCGCTGGACGAGGGTGCGGGCCGGGGAGCGCCTCCGTCGGCCTCGCAGGCGGCCAGGGCCAGCATCACCGCCATGCTGACGGCGACCGCGACGCGGCGGCGTGCCCTGCCGGTCGTGGCCCGCGACGACACCGGGACCTCCCTCTCATCGACCGGTTGCTGCCCCGCTCGACTGTATCGGGGAGTAATTGTGTGCCGGACCGGGAGCGCCTCACGGCGCGTGGCCGCTCGCAGCGGCTGAATCTGGGACCCGGGGCTGCCGCGGCCCGGCACACGAGTGCGAGTGTAGACGAGGAACCCCGAGGATGAGCCGGATCGTCCCCTCAGGCGAGCGAATTCTTCAGCTCGAGGTGTCCGGCCGCCTCCAGCTGCTCAGCCAGACCGAGCAGCCGCGCGATGCCCTCCTCGGTCGGCTCGGGGAGCGAGGCACGGCCGGTGGCCACCACGCGGGCGAAGGCCGCCGCGCGGAAGAGGACGTCGGCGAAGTCGCGCTCCGCGATGCCGCGCAGCACCTGGTCGACCATCCATTTCAGCTCGTCGGGTCCCGGCGGGTCGGCGACCCCGGCAACGACCCGCGCGACCGGGGCGCGCACCCGGCCCGCCTCGAACTCGGCGGCGACGCCGGACGGGTCGGAGTAGACCCAGGACCGGAGCAGGTAGAGCCGCCACAGGCATCCGGCCAGCGTGTTGGCCGGGGACCCGGACCAGACCTCGGCGATCGTCTCGATGCCCTCGCTGTCGGCGAGGTGGATCAGCCGGTCGGCCACCTCCGCGTCGCCCGACCGGCGGGCACCGCGCACCAGCAGGGTGGCCGCCCGGTCCGCCGCCTCGCTGACCGCCGCCGGGTCGGTGCCGCCGGCCACGGCGTCGAAGAAGTTCGAGCCCGCCGGCATCGGCCGGTGGTACGCGCGGTCGGTCACGCACTCAGCCTGCCACGCCGGAGGCGCCGGCGGGAGCCGTCGACCCCGTGGCGGCCAGCGCCTTGCGGATCCGTTGGTCGCTGACGGCGTACGCCGTCCCGAGCTGCTGGGCCCACAGGGACACGCGGTACTCCTCGAGCATCCACCGGACCCGCCTCAGGTGCGCATCGGGCGGCCGGCCCTCCGGGAGCGCCTCGAGCTGGTGGAGGTAGGCCTCCTGCAGGTCGGTGACCCGGTCCATCAGCTGCCGGTCCCGCGCGACCTGCGAGTCGAGCTGGGAGCGCCGCTGGTCGAGGGCCGCGAGGTAGGTGGGGTAGCGCCGCAGCTGCGCCGCACCGGCCTCACCGACGAATCCGCGGTGCACGAGGCGGGCGAGCTGGCCCTTCATGTCGGTCAGCGCCGGGAGGGTGGCCAGCTGGGCACGCCCCGCGAGCAGCTTGTCGGTGTGCCGCCATGCCTCGAGGACCCTGAGCACGTCGCCCAGCACCGCCCGGAACCGGTCCTCGCGGTCCTCGGCCGCCGCAGCGAGCACCTCCTTGAACGCGGCCTCGTCGCGCACCGGTGGGTGCGCGTCCACCACCTCCTGGGCGACCGCGGCGTGGACGTCATCGAGCAGCTCGGCGACGGTGGGGTACGGCGAGCCCGCGAGACCGAGCTTCTGTGCGCCCGTGAGGTCGCGGCTCACCTCTGCCACGGATGTCGGGGCCTGGAGCACGAGCAACCTTCGGACACCGAGGCGGTGCCGGGCGGCGGCCTCGGCCTCGGAGCCGAAGACCCCGAGCCCGACCGTCGTGCCCTCGTCGACCAGCGCCGGGAAGCCGCGCACCTCGTGACCGGCACGCCGCTGGGTGAAGGACTCCTCGATCGCCCCGAACACCCAGTCGGTCTCGCCGGTGCGGGATCGGCCGGTGTCGGCGGCGACGTCGGCCATGGCCTGGGCGAAGGACGGCCGCAGCGGCTCCTTGAGGGCCTCGAGGTCCTTGCCCTTCGCCTGCTCGGCCCCGGTGTCGTCGACGATCCGGTAGGTGGGCTGCAGGTGCGCCGGCACCTTGGACCAGTCCCACGCATCTCGAGGCACCACGACACCGGTGGTGGCGCGGAGATGGCGCTCGAGGGCGTCGAGCAGCGGTTCGTCGCCCGCCGGGACCGCAGCCAGGAACTCGCGGGCCCGGTTGGGGGCGGGCACGAAGTTCACCCGCAGCTGCTTGGGCAGGCTCCGGATCAGGGCGGTCACCAGCTCCTCGCGCAGTCCGGGGACGTTCCAGGAGAAGTCCTCGGACGACACCCGGTTCAGGGTCGCCACCGGGACCTCGATGGTGATCCCGTCGTCCTCGGCGCCGGGCTCGAAGTGGTAGCCGATCGGGAAGGTCAGACCCTCGGCGCCGTCTGATCCGACCAGGCCGGACTGCCAGGTCCGGGGGTAGTCGGCCTCCCGGATCTCGTCGGCCGCGTCCTGCGTGAGCATCTCCCGGTCGAAGGTCAGCAGGTCCGGCCGCTCCCGGCGCTCGCGCTTCCACCAGGTGTCGAAGTGGGCGCCGCTGACGACGTCGGCGCCCACGCGCGCGTCATAGAAGTCGAAGAGCGTCTGCTCGTCGACGACGATCCCGCGGCGCCGCGCCCGGTGCTCCAGCTCCTCGGCCTCCGCCAGCAGCTCGCGGTTGGTCGCCAGGAACCGGTGGCGGGTGTTCCACTCGCCCTGGACGAGCGCATGCCGGATGAACAGCTCGCGGCTCATGGCCGGGTCGACCCGCCCGAAGCTGACGAGCCGGTCGGCGACCAGCGGGACGCCGTACAACGTCACCCGCTCGCGGGCCAGCACCGCAGCCCGCTTCTTCGACCAGTGCGGCTCGGAGTAGGTGCGCTTCACCAGGTGGCTGCCGAGGCGCTCGGCCCACTCCGGCTTGATCGCGGCGTTCTGGCGGGCCCAGAGCCGGCCGGTCTCGACCAGCTCGGCGGCCATCAGGAACTGCGGGTTCTTCCGGTGCAGCCCGCTGCCGGGGAAGATCGCGAACCTCGCACCGCGGGCGCCGAGGTACTCCCTCGGCCCGCGCTTCCCCTTGTCCCGCTCCTCCAGCAGGCCGATGTGGCTGAGCAGCCCGGACAGCAGCGCCTGGTGGATGCCGTCGGCGTCCGGCTGGTCCGACGGCTGGCCGACCTGGATCCGCATCTCCCGGCAGACCTGGCGGAGCTGGGACTCGAAGCTCTGCCACTCGCGCACCCGCAGGTAGTTGAGGAACTCCCGCTTGCACATCCTCCGGAACGCACTGCTGGACAGGTCCCGCTGCTGCTCGCGCAGGTAGCGCCACAGGTTGAGCCAGGTGAGGAAGTCGGAGGTCTGGTCGCGGAACCGGGCGTGGGCCTGGTCGGCCTGGGCCTGGAGGTCGGCCGGTCGCTCGCGGGGGTCCTGCAGCGAGAGGGCGGCGGCGATGACGAGTACGTCGCGCAGGCAGCCGAGGCGCTCGGCCTCCAGGATCATCCGCCCGAGCCGTGGGTCGACGGGCAGCCGGGCGAGACGCTTCCCGAGGCGGGTCAGGCGGTGCTTGTCGGTCCCCCCGCCGGCCAGGGCGCCGAGCTCCTCGAGCAGCTGCACGCCGGCCGTGACGTTGCGCCGGTCGGGCGGCTCGACGAACGGGAAGCGGGCGATGTCGCCCAGCCCGAGCGACGTCATCTGGAGCACGACGCTGGCGAGGTTGGTCCGCAGGATCTCGGGGTCGGTGAACTCGGGTCGCGACTCGAAGTCCTCCTCCGAGTAGAGCCGGATCGCGATGCCGGCCTCGACCCGGCCGCATCGGCCCGAGCGCTGGTTGGCCGAGGCCTGGCTGATCGGCTCGATCGGCAGCCGCTGCACCTTGGTCCGTGCGGAGTAGCGCGAGATGCGCGCGACGCCCGTGTCGACGACGTACCGGATGCCGGGGACCGTCAGGGAGGTCTCGGCGACATTGGTGGCCAGCACCACGCGCCGGCCGCCGTGGGGCCGGAACACCTTGTGCTGCTCGGCGGCCGAGAGCCGGGAGTAGAGCGGCACCACCTCGAGCGGGTTGCGGAGTCCCAGCCCGTCGAGCACGTCGGCGGTGTCGCGGATCTCGCGCTCGCCGGGGAGGAAGACGAGGATGTCGCCCGCGCCCTCGGCGGAGAGCTCCTTGACCGCCTCGACGATCGCCTCGGTCTGGTCGCGGACGACCGCCTCGCCTTCCTCGTCCTCCTCGGCGTGCTCGATCAGGGGCCGGTAGCGGACCTCGACCGGGTAGGTCCGTCCGGAGACCTCGATGATCGGGGCGGGCTTGCCGTGCCGGTCGGCGAAGTGGGCGGCGAACCGCTCGGGGTCGATGGTGGCGGAGGTGATGATCAGCTTCAGGTCGGGCCGCCGCGGCAGCAGCCGCTTGAGGTAGCCGAGCAGGAAGTCGATGTTGAGGCTGCGCTCGTGCGCCTCGTCGATGATGATCGTGTCGTAGCGGCGCAGCTGGCGGTCGCGCTGCAGCTCGGCGAGCAGGATGCCGTCGGTCATCACCTTCAGCCGCGTCGCCGGGGAGGTGGAGTCGGTGAACCGCACCTGGTAGCCGACCAGCTCGCCCAGCCCGGTCTCGAGCTCCTCGGCGATCCGCTCCGCGACCGACCGCGCCGCGATCCGGCGCGGCTGGGTGTGCCCGATCAGGCTGCCCCCAGATTCAGGGCCGCGGCCGCGGCCCAGCTCGAGGCAGATCTTGGGCAGCTGCGTGGTCTTCCCGGACCCGGTCTCGCCCGCGACGATGACGACCTGGTGGTCCCGGATCGCCGCCGCGATGTCGTCACGGCGGGCGCTGACCGGGAGCTGGGGTGGGTAGGAGATCTGCACAACGCGGGGATTCTCCCACCCGGCCGGCTGGGCGGCGTGGCCTCGCACCTCAGCGCCGCTCAGCTGCACGGCTGGGAGGTTGCATTCCCATCGACGACGCCGTGGATCACGGTTCCCCTGAACTCGAAAGCCAGGAAGTCGCCGCGGCACCATCTGTTCTGGGCTGATGTCTCCGAGGAGCGCGGCCACGTCACCTCACCGATGCGCACGGTGCTCGACTGCGCCCGGAGACTGCCCTTCGCCGTGGCCCTGACGGTCGCGGACTCTGCCCTCCGACACGGTGACGTCGACCATCAGGCGCTCGTGCGGGCTGCCGGCGGGGTCCGGCAAGGTCCGAGCCCTCGAGGCCGACTCGTGGGAGTTCCACACCGGCAAGGACGCCCACGGGCGCGACTGCTGGCGCTACACCGTCCTCGTGTGCGGTGGCTGGGTGGTCCTGCGATTCACCTGGCGCCAAGTGATGTTCGAACCCGATTCGTGACCGAGTGCCTGCTTCAGGTGCTGGACCGTTCGCAGGAGCGGGCAAACGCCGCCTGATTGGGGCTGATGGCGCGGTTCCTTCCCTGTTCGCCCGCTCCTCGGTGCGAACACGGCCCACCGATCAGTGGAGCAGCTCGACCAGCGCCGGCAGCGAGGCGGAGAGGGACTCCAGGAGCTGGTCGCGGGTGACACCGCGGGGATCGGCGACCCAGGTCAGCACCATCTCCTCCCCCATCGCCGACCAGCCGCGGACCATCAGCCGGGCGGCCGGGGTGTCGGGGATGATCTCGCCCTGGGCGTCCTCCGTGAAGATCCGGTCGGTCAGCGCGGCCCGGGTCTCCTCGTAGACCCGGCGCAGGGTCTCGTTGCCGCCCGCCGCCCCGCGAACGATCGAGACGTAGCCCTGGTAGTTGGCGACGACGTAGTCGACGTAGGCCGCCACCGAGGCCAGCAGCCGGTCCAGCGGCTCGCCTCCCTCCGGGGGAGCAGTCTGCTCGACGAGGTCCGCGACCGCGCGGCGTACGACGGCCTCACGGAAGTCGTGCTTGTTTCCGAAGTAGTGGTAGAGCAGGCCCCGGGAGATCCCGGCCTCCTCGGCGAGCACGTCGATCGTCAGCTCGTCGAGGGAGCGGGTGGCGAGCAGGCTGACGCCGAGGTCGAGCAGCTGGGTGCGCCGCTGGTCGGGGCTCAGTCGACTGCGCTGGGGCCGGGTGCGGTGGCCCTTGCTCGATGTGGTCGTCGTCACGGGCGGCATTCTATTGACACCTGTTCAATAACGCCAATAGCGTGGCCGCATGAGCATCGACGGACCCAGGATCGACGGACCCAAGCTCGATGGACACTGTGACCACCTTGTCATCGGGGCGGGGTTCGCGGGGCTCTGCACCGCGATCAAGCTGCAGGAGGACGGCGAGACCGACTTCCTGGTGATCGAGAAGGGCTCCGACGTCGGCGGCACCTGGCGCGACAACACCTACCCCGGTGCCGCCTGCGACGTGCCCAGCCAGCTCTACTCCTTCTCGTTCGCGCCCAACCCCGACTGGTCGATGTCGTTCTCGCCGCAGCCGGAGATCCAGGCCTACCTCCAGCGGATCGCGCGGGAGTCCGGCGTCCTGGACCGGTTCGCGTTCGACACCGAGCTCCTCACCGCCGCGTGGGACGAGACCGCGCAGCGCTGGACCGTGGAGACCTCCAACGGCACGGTCACCTCGACCACCCTGATCTCCGGCGCCGGCGGGCTCTCCGCCCCCCGGCTGCCCGCGATCGACGGGATCGAGTCCTTCCAGGGTGAGATCTTCCACTCCGCGCGCTGGAACCACGACGTCGACCTCGCCGGCAAGCGGGTGGCGGTGATCGGCACCGGCGCCTCGTCGATCCAGATCGTCCCCGAGCTGCAGAAGGTCGTCGACCACCTCGACGTCTACCAGCGCACCGCGCCCTACGTCCTGCCCCGCAACGACCGGAAGTACACCCGCATCGAGCGGCAGCTCTTCAGGCGGTTCCCGGCCGTCCAGAAGCTCTACCGCCGCGCCATCTACTGGGGCCGCGAGACCTATGTCCCGGGCTTCACGCTGCAGCCCAAGCTGGCGGCGCCGGCCAAGAAGCTCGCCCTGGCCAACCTCGCGAAGGGAATCTCCGACCCGGAGCTGCGCGAGAAGGTCACCCCCACCTTCGAGATCGGCTGCAAGCGGATCCTGATCTCCAACGACTACTACCCCGCCCTCGACTCCGACAACGTCGACCTCGTCACCGAGCCGATCGCCAAGGTCACCGGCGACGCCGTGGTGACCGCCGACGGCGTCGAGCGGCCCATCGACGTACTCGTCGTCGCCACCGGCTTCCACACCACCGACCTGCCGATCGCCGAGCAGATCCGGGGACGGGAGGGCCGCACGCTGGCCGACACCTGGCGCGAGTCGGGGATGGCGGGCTACAAGGGAACGACCGTGCACGGCTTCCCGAACCTCTTCTTCATCGTCGGGCCCAACACCGGCCTCGGCCACTCGAGCATGGTGCTCATCATCGAGTCCCAGGTCGCCTACATCCGCGAGGCGATCAAGACGATGCGCCTCAACGCCTACGCGGCGGTCGAGCCGACCGCGCCCGCCCAGCAGCGGTGGAACGACGACATCCAGCGCCGGATGAAGCGCACGGTGTGGAACACCGGCGGCTGCTCCAGCTGGTACCTCGACGAGCACGGCCGCAACACCGTGCTGTGGCCGCGCACCACCTTCAAGTTCCGCGAGCTGACCGCCCGCTTCGACGTCGCAGCCTATGACGTGAGCCGGCCCCCACCGAAACGGGACACCGAACGAAGGGAGTGCCGGCATGAAGACGCTCAACGACAAGGTCGTCGTGATCACCGGCGCCGGCTCCGGCATCGGCCGGGCGCTGGCGGTCGAGGCGGCTGGGCAGGGCGCGCTGCTCGCGATCTCCGACATCGACGAGGCCGGGCTTGCCGAGACCGTCGACCTGGTCAAGAACGCCGGCGCCCGCGAGGTCCGCGCCGACCGTCTCGACGTCGCCGATCGCGAGGCCTTCGCAACCTACGCCGCCGAGGTCGCCGAGCACTTCGGCCGGGTCAACGTGGTCGTCAACAACGCGGGCGTCACGATGACCGGCGAGTTCGAGGAGATGACGCTACGAGCAGTGGGACTGGATCATGGGCATCAACTTCTGGGGCGTCGTCACCGGCACCAAGGAGTTCCTCCCGCACCTGATCGCCTCCGGCGACGGCCACGTCGTCAACATCTCCTCCCTGTTCGGGCTGATCAGCATGCCCGGCCAGTCGTCCTACAACGCCTCGAAGTACGCCGTCCGCGGCTTCACCGAGGCGCTCCGCGAGGAGATGCTCGTCGCCGGCCACCCGGTCGGCGTCACGTGCGTCCACCCCGGCGGGATCAAGACCGGCATCTCCCGGCACGGCCGCAAGACCGCCAGCCAGGACGCCGCCGCCATCGACGACCTCTTCGAGAACAAGCTCGCCCGGATGACCCCCGACAAGGCCGCGCGGATCATCCTCAAGGGCGTCACCTCCGACAAGGCCCGGGTCCTGGTCGGCTTCGACGCCCACGCCATCCACCACTTCGCCAAGCTGGCCGGGTCGCGCTACCAGGACTTCTTCGCCCGTGCCAGCAAGCGGATCGCACCGCCCAAGTTGTAGAACTGGGGGTGTGAGTCCCAGCCCCGGCGCCGCAGTCCGCTGCGTGCTGGGCAAGTGGGGCGGCCGCCCGCACTGGGAGTTCGACGCCGTGCTCCTCGGCAGCGACGACCACGGTGACTGGCTGGGCATCGAGGCCGGGACCCTGATGGTCCGGCCCGGGGCGGAGTACGTCGCCCCGGTGCCCCAGGTCGGCCTCTCCCCCGCGCCCGGGCCCGACGAGGACCGTGGCTGGCTGGCCACGTTCCATGCCCGCGGCGGGCAGGTCCAGGTGTATGTCGACATGACCACGCCCCCCGTCTGGGACGGCAGCAACCTCACGGCGGTCGACCTCGACCTCGACGTGGTCCGCGGCAACAGCGGCCGGGTCTGGGTCGACGACGAGGACGAGTTCGCCGAGCACCGGGTCCGCTTCGGCTACCCCGACGACGTGGTGCGTCTCGCGATGGACTCCTGCGACCGGGTGCGGGCGGCGATGCTGGCCGGCGCTGCGCCGTACGACGGCCTCACCCACCTGCCCTGGCTGGAGAGACTCGCCGCACGCTGAACGTTCCTGTGCTTCGCTTGGCCCGTGCACCTCGACTTCCATGCTTCGCCCCGGCCGACGCTCGGCGTCGAGTGGGAGTTCGCGCTCGTCGACAAGGGCACCCGCGATCTGACGAACTCCGCCTCCGAGCTGTTCGACGCGGTGCTGCCGAAGCTCGCCGAGCCGAACAAGCTGCACAAGGAGCTGCTGCGCAACACCGTCGAGGTGGTGACCGGGGTCTGCGACACGGTGGCGGAGGCGATGGCCGACCTGCGCGGAACCCTCGACGTGGTCCTGCCCGCCGCGGACAGCATCGGCGTGGACCTGTTCGGGGCCGGCACCCATCCGTTCGCCGCCTGGTCGCGCCAGCACATCACGGAGGGCCACCGCTACGCGGAGCTGATCAACCGGACCCAGTGGTGGGGCCGCCAGATGCTGATCTGGGGCGTCCACGTGCACGTCGGGATGCCCGAGGTCGACCGGGTGATGCCGGTGCTGTCCTCGCTGCTCAACACCTTCCCGCACCTCCAGGCGCTCTCGGCGTCGTCGCCCCTGTGGGCCGGCACCGACACCGGCTACGCCTCGACCCGGGCGCTGATGTTCCAGCAGCTGCCGACCGCGGGGCTGCCGTTCCAGTTCGACACCTGGGCCCAGTACGAGTCGTTCGTGGACGACTCGATGACCACCGGGGTGATCGAGGACCTCGCCGACATCCGGTGGGACCTGCGGCCCGCGGCCAAGCTCGGCACCATCGAGAACCGGGTCTGCGACGGCGTCTCCAACCTGCGCGAGCTCGCCCCGCTGGTCGCCCTGATGCACTGCCTGGTCGTCGAGCTCGACGAACGCTGCGCGGCCGGCGAGACGCTGCCGACGATGCCGCCCTGGCATGTCCAGGAGAACAAGTGGCGCGCTGCCCGCTACGGGCTCGACGCCGAGATCATCCTCGACTCGGCCTGCCGGGAGCGTTTGATGACCGACGACCTGCACGAGCTGCTCGAGCGGCTGGAGCCGGTCGCCCGACGGCTGGGCTGCGCCGACGAGCTGCGCGCGGTCGAGGACATCCCGCGGCACGGGGCGTCGTACCAGCGGCAGCGGGCGGTCGCCGACGAGAGCGGCGGTGACCTCGTGGCCGTGGTCGACGCGGTGGTGCAGGAGCTGCCGGCGTCGCTCGAGGCCTAGTAGCCGCCCGGGGGCTCGGTCATCTCCAGCCGCACCCCGAGCAGCCGCACCGGACGGTCCCGCTCCACCCGTTCCAGCAGCGAGACCGCCGCGTCGGCCAGCACGGACGAGTCGTACGTCGGCGCGGGCAGGGTGAGGCTGCGGCTGACGGTGACGAACGGGCGGTAGCGGACCTTGATCCCGACCCGCGCCGCCGGACGACCCTCGCGGGAGATGTCCTCGAGCACGCGGCCGGTCAGGGTCCGGACCTCCCGCTCGACGTCGGCCCAGTCCTCGAGGTCGCTCTGGTAGGTCTCCTCCCGGCCGTGGGCCCGCGGCACCCACGGGGTCGCGTCGACCGGGCTGGTGTCCACGCCCCGACCGAGCCGGTGGAACCACGGCCCCATCGTCGGCCCGATCTCGTCGGCCAGCATCCGCGCGTCGGAGGCGGCGAGCTGGGCGACGGTCTCGATCCCCAGCGCGGCCAGCTTCTTCGACGTCTTCCTGCCGATCCCCCACAGTGCCTCGGTCGGGCGGTCGCCCATCACCTCGAACCAGTTCTCCTCGGTCAGCTGCCAGGTCCCCCGCGGCTTGCCGAAGTCGGTCGCGATCTTGGCCCGCAGCTTGTTGTCGCCGATCCCCACCGAGCAGTGCAGCTGGGTCGCCGCCAGCACCTCCGCCTGGATGTGGGCCGCGAACTCCCGGGGATCGCCCGGCCACCGGGGCCCTCCCCCCACCCCCTCCACCGGTGCCGCCGCCAGGAACGCCTCGTCCCAGCCCAGCACCTCGACCACCACCGGCGTCCCAGCCCATTGCAGGGACCGCAGGGTCGCCATCACCCGCGCCGACGCGGCCTCGTAGACCGGCGCGTCGACGGGCAGGAACACCGCCTCCGGGCACTTGCGCGCGGCCAGCCGAAGCGGCATCCCGGAGCCGACGCCGTACTCCCGGGCCTCGTAGGACGCGGTGGACACCACGCCCCGTTCGGTCGGGTCACCCCGGCCGCCGACGACCACGGGCAGTCCGGCGAGCTCCGGCCGGCGCAGGACCTCGACGGCGGCGATGAACTGGTCGAGATCGACGTGCAGCACCCACTGCTGAGCGGCCATACCACTCACCCAGGGCGTCCATTCGGGGGCGGGGGCAGCGCGTCGGTCGCCTCCATCGGGCCCATGCCGGTGAGCAGCAGCAGATCGACGACCACCGCCCTGACCTGGGCCAGGATCACCTCGGCCGACAGCACCTGGCTGCGCTCCACCACTCCGGTTGCCTCGGCCACCTCCAGCAACGGGCGGCGGGCGGCCACCGCGAGCCGGTTGGCCGCCAGCTCCTCGCGGACGACCTCGACCGCCGTCGCCAGCTCGACGCACAGCTGGGCGTAGGACGACGGCACCGGGCGCCGGTGGTAGGCCGCCACGGCCGTCTGCCGCACCATCACGCGGGTGCTCCGCAACGCCCGGTCGAGCGGATCGACCAGCTCGCTCATCCGCCGCATCTCACCGCGGTGCCGGACCCGGAACGGCGACGACGCCACCACGCTCATTCCCTCGTCGGCTGCGGACTGGAGCTCCCGGACCAGGTGGTCGGTCGACCTGGCATCGGCCAACAGGTCAAGGGCGGGCTCCACCTCGCCGTGCGTCATCACCTCCCCGGCCGCCCGCACGAGCGCCGCGATCTTGTCGACGATCAGGGCTGCCTGCTCCCGCGGCCGACGCAGGGGGGCGGCCGGGACCACGGTCGCCGCGACCAGGGCGACGGCTCCGCCGATCAGCGCGTCGGTCCACCGGACCACGGCCTGACCCGGCTGCGGCAGGATGCCGGCGATGACGATGCCTTGTACAGCCGCCTGGATGACGAAGATCTGGCCGCCGTCGAGCAGGAAGGCCACCGACATGCCCAGCGCAACGACCAGGACGAACGTCCACCACCCCTGGCCGAGCTGCACGACCAGCAGGTCACCGACGAAGACCCCGATCGCCACCCCGAGCGTCACCTCCGCCACCCGGCGCAGGCGCTGGCTGTAGGAGGTGCCCAGGCTGACAACGGCAGCGATCGGCGCGAAGAACGGCGACTGGTGACCAAGCAGGTCGGCCGCGATGAACCAGGCGACTCCGGCGGCCACGGCGCACTGGGCTATCTGGTACACCTTCAAGCGCCACCGGCCGAGCCTCTGCCTCAGCGAGGTGCGACCGCGTGAGACCAGCTGGTCGAACGGCGTGGCCTCCATGGGCCGATCATCCCAGAGCGGCGCCCGGCCGCATTCCGTCTTCGCCGTCACCGCTCTGGTGGGCCAGGCGCAACGCGTCCTTCATGTCGGCGAGATCGCGGTACCAGGTGCGAACCTCGGCGCGGCAGCGCACCCGCGCCGATTGGGTGTCGTACTCACTGCACTCGGCCAGGGCCTCGGACAGCGTCGGCGGGAAGAGCGAGGTCCCGTCGTGGTGCTGGATGCCGAACCCTTCCTCGGCGTTGCCCGTGACCCGCACGATCGTGTCATCGGGCGGCACCCACCTCTCCCCGGACAGAGCCAGTGCGGTCTGCACACTCCCCGCCAGCAGTGCGGCCACCGCGACCGCCGCCGCCACCACGTGTCTCCTCATCGATCACTCCTCCTTGACGAAAGCACCGGACCATTCGGCGCAGGAGCGACGTTAGGAGCGAGCACGGACGAGGGGCGGGGGTCGCCGGACCACGTGTGGACGACGGCCGCGGGAGGCGGCGCTGTGGAGGGAAGGCGGGCTCAGCGGGCCAGGGTCACGGTGATCGTGGTGTTGGTGCAGCCGGCCGCGAGCGACGACAGGGCGCTCTTCTCCCCGCTGTCGACGGTGAGCCGCCACCGGTGCTTCACCGCCACCCACTCGCGGAGGTAACGGCACTTTTCGTAGGTCGGCATCCACTCGCGCGGGTCCGCGTCGCCCTTCTCCTGATTGACGTTGTCGGTCACCCCCACCAGCGAGCGCGAGTCGCCGAGGTCGTTGGCGTAGGACTGCCGCACCGACGTGGTCCAGGTCCGCGCACCCGAGTCCCACGCCTCGGCCAGCGGCACCATGTGGTCGATGTCGACATCGCTGGGGTTGGTCCACGAGAGGCGGTCGTAGTAGGAGAACCACCGGCCACCCGACAGCGAGCAGCCGGAGCCCACCGTCACCGGGTCGTCGGCCTCGGCGATCAGCACCTCGTTGCGGGTGCTGCAGCCGTCGCCGTCCGCGTCGATCCAGTGCGGAAACAGGTCGCGGCTGTAGCCGGTCCGGACCTCGCTCGCGACGACGAGGTCGGAGATGGCGGTCATCAGTGGGGCGGAGTAGGTCGCGGCGTTGGCGGCCGGCGGGGCCGCCACGAGCAGGCTGGCCGCGAAGGAGAGGGTGAGGAGGGTACGACGCAACATGGGCACTCCCGAGATGAGTGATCGGCCGCGGATCGGCCGCAAGCAGGGTGCCCGTCCGCGCGACCGAATGGAAGAGGGCGCGCGCATCTTGTGACGCCCCGCCGAACCGGCAAGGATCAGAAGACCTCACCAGGGAAGGGGGACCCGTGGTCTCTCCGATCGACCCGACGTCGGCCGCGTTCCTGCTCGCCGAGAACCGCAACATGCCCATGCACGTCGGCGGGCTCCAGCTGTTCAAGAAGCCCGAGGGAGCAGGCCGCAACTACGTCCGCGAGATGTACGAGAACTCCCTCGACGTCGACGAGATCGCGCCGCTCTTCCTGAAGCATCCCTACCGTTCCGCCCGCACCGCCGGCCAGCTGGTCTGGAAGCCGGACCTGGAGTTCGACATCGAGCACCACGTCAGGCACAGCGCGCTGCCGAAGCCGGGCCGGGTCCGCGAGCTGCTCGAGCTCTGCTCACGGCTCCACAGCACCAGGCTCGCCTGGGAGCGGCCCCTGTGGGAGGCCCACATCATCGAAGGCCTCCGTGACGGTCGGGTCGCGATGTACACCAAGACCCACCACGCCCTCGTCGACGGCATCTCCGCGATGCGGCTCCTGCAGAGCGTGCTCACCACCGACGGGCGAAAGCGCGGCATGCCGGCAATGTGGGGCGCCCAGCTCGGGTCGAAGGCCAGCGGTGCCGACGCGAGCACGGAGCAGAGCATCACCGACGTCCCGATACATGCGCTGCGCTCGGCGATGGGGATCACCGCCGAGGCGGTCGGGATGCCCGGCGCCCTGGTGAAGACGATCACCAAGGGCTTGCGAAACGAGACCTCGGCCCTCTCCCTCTACGCCCCGCGCACGATCTTCAACCAGCAGATCACCGGGTCCCGCCGGTTCGCCGCCCAGGACTGGCCGGTGGAGCGGCTGCGCGCGATCGGCAAGGCGACGGGTACGACGCTCAACGACGTCGTGCTCGCGATGTGTAGTGGCGCGATCCGCACCTACCTCCTCGAGCTCGACGCTCTTCCCGAGTCCACGATGGTTGCGATGGTGCCCGTGGGGCTCAACGCCAAGCAGTCACACCTCGCCTCGGCCGAGGGCGGCAACGCGGTCGGCGCGGTCATGGCGCGGCTCGGCAGCCACCTGCACGACCCCGCCGACCGGCTCAAGTCGATCCACGAGTCGATGCGCGACGGCAAGGAGGGCCTGTCGTCGATGACGCCGGCGCAGATCATGGCGATGAGCGCGATCGGCCAGGCACCGGCCATCCTCGCCCCGATCCTGAGGATGCAGGGCATCGTGCGGCCGCCCTACAACCTGATCATCAGCAACGTCCCCGGCCCCCGCTCGACGCACTACTGGAACGGCGCCGAGCTGCTCGGCACCTACCCGCTGTCGATCCCGATCAACGGGATGGCGCTCAACATCACCTGCACCTCCTACGACGGCAAGATGTGCTTCGGCCTGACCGGCTGCCGCCGAACCGTTCCCCACCTGCAGCGGCTGCTCACCTACCTCGACGACGAGATCAAGGCGCTGGAGAAGGCGGCCGGCGTCTGACCTCTCAGGGGGTGCTGCCGCTGATCGGAATGGTCAGGCCCTCACCTGTGAGGGTGAGGTCCCAGCTGACGGACTCGATGCGGACGACCTGGTTTCCCGGGCAGTCGAGCGTCGAGAGCGGCGACACCTGGAAGGAGACATTGGTGCGGCCGTTGCGGACCGGGAACGTACCGGACTCGTTGACCGCGACGGTCTCTTCCTTGTTGTCCGCGGCTGGGTTGTGACCGCCCTTGTTGTAGCACTGGGAGAACACATCGACGGTTCCCGTCAGTGTGAAGTTCGCGGACGGCACGTTGCCGAGCCCGGCGATGGACGCAGTGATGGTCAGGGTGTTGCCGTCGACACTGACGGCAGGCCCCTTGACGACGTGGGGGTTCCCCGCGGCAGCCGGTCCCGCTACCAGGCCGAGGGCCAGCGTGATGATCGTGATGGACAGGAGTCGCTTCAGCAGGTGGTTCATTCGTGGTGCCTTCAATCTGCGCGTGCGTTCGGCGCGCCGCTTGCCCGGCTCGCCGGCTGAGGCCCGGCCGCCAGAAGGGCAGTGGACCTTCTCAGGCTGGATCGCCTCGCGCGTCCCCGTCCCCAGTCATGTGTGTTGCTCGGAGCCACGCTGGCCGAGAGATGCGAGGCATCGTCCGATGCCGTGGCCCGCTGGCATGGACCGTAGGCGCGCAAGCCCGCGCCTGAACATGGCGTGATCAGGCGAGCCCGCGCGGGCTATTCCAGTGGACTAGCGAAGGTAGGCGCGGTTCAGGATCGCGTCGAACGCCCGGTCCGGCAGCAGCCGTCGCGACGCCATCACCATCCGGGCCCCGCGGCCGGTGGCGTACGCCGACCGCGGATGCGACGCGGTCGCTGCCTTGACGATCGTCTTCGCCACCGTCTTCGGGCCGCTGGAGAGGACCTTGTTGTCGACGCTCGCCAGCCGTCGCGCAGCCGAGCCGGCCATCTGCTCGTAGGCGCCACCCTTCGCGCTCTCCAGCAGGCCGTCGCGCGCGATCTGGTTCCACTCGGTGAGGATCCCGGCGGGCCGGATGATCACGACGTCGATCCCGAACGGCGCCAGCTCGACCCGGAGGCTGTCGCTGAACCCATCCACCGCGAACTTCGTCGCGTGGTACCACGCCCCGAACGGCTCGTAGATGACCGCGCCCACCGAGGAGATGTTGATGATCCGGCCGCTGCCCTGCTGCCGCATCGCCGGTGTGACCAGCTGGGTGAGCCGGGCCAGCCCGAAGACGTTGACCTCGAACTGCCGCCGCGCCTCGTCCAGCGGCACGTCCTCGACCGCGCCGTAGGAGCCGTACCCCGCGTTGTTGACGAGTACGTCGATCCGGCCGTGCTCGTCGAGGATCCGCTCCACGCCGGAGGTCATCGACGCGTCGTCGGTGACGTCCATCCCGAACACGCCCACCCCGGCGTCGGCCAGGGCGACCATCCGGTCCACGCGGCGGGCGACGGCGTACACCTCGAACCCGGCCTTCTTCAGGCCGAGCGCGGTCTCCTCCCCGATCCCGCTGGATCCTCCGGTGACCAGGGCGACGCGCGGGGTGTCCATGAGGGCATTCTGGCGTAGTGGAGCTCGACTGCGACGTGCTGGTCGTCGGCGCGGGATGCGGCGGAATCGCGGCCGCCCTGGCCGCCACCCGCAATGGCCGCAGCGTCGTTCTCACCGAGCCGACGGCCTGGGTGGGCGGGCAGCTGACCAGCCAGGCGGTCCCCCCGGACGAGCACCCCTGGGTGGAGACCACCGGCATCACCGAGTCGTACCGACGGATGCGACAGGCGGTGCGCAACCACTACCGCGCCACCCGGGACCTGACCGATGCCGCCCGCCGGGATCAGCACCTCAACCCGGGCAACGCATGGGTGAGCAACCTGGCGGCCGAGCCCCTCGTCTTCCATGAGGTCCTGCTGCAGATGCTGCGGCCGGCCCGGGAGCATGGCCTTCTGCGACTGCTCACCCGACACACCGCCACCGCTGCCACCGTGGTGGGCGACCGCGTGCGCGCCGTCGGGTTCCTCGACACCCTGAACGCGGAGCACGTCACGGTCTCGGCGGAGTACGTGCTGGACGCCACGGAGGAGGGCGAGCTGCTGCCCGTGGTGGGTTGCGAGCACGTGGTCGGCGCGGAGAGCAGCCGCGAGACCGGTGAACCGCATGCCCTGGCGGGACCTGCGGACCCGTGGGACCAGCAGGCCATCACCTGGTGTGCCGCCCTCGAGCGCCGTCCCGGCAGTGCGGAGGTCCTCGCGCGGCCACCGAGCTATGAGTTCTGGAAGAGCTACCGGGCGGACCACTGGCCCGGGTCCCAGCTCGGGTGGGCCACGGCCGAGCCGGAGACCGGCAACGCCCTGCGGCGACCGCTGTACGACCACGAGGGAAAGGACCTCTGGTCCTTCCGGCGGATCCGGTACGGCGGGCACCACCGGGACCCCGTCCACGACGTCACGCTCGTGAACTGGCCACAGGTGGACTACTGGCTGACCCCGCTCATCGGTGGCAGCGAGGAGGAGCGCAGCGCCGCGCTGACCGGCGCGCGTGACCTCACGCTGTCGTTCATCCACTGGCTGCAGTCCGAGGCGCCCCGGCCGGACGGCGGCGCGGGCTTCCCCGAGCTGCAGCCCTGTGGATCCGTGGTCGGTACAAGCGATGGGCTCGCCATGCGCCCGTACGTCAGGGAAGCGCGGCGGATCAAGGCGCAGGCCACGGTGCTGGAGCAACACGTCGGCGTCGAAGCCCGACCCGGCGCCGACTGCGCCGAGCCGTTCGGCGACACCGTCGGCGTAGGCAGCTACCGCATCGACCTGCACCCGAGCGCGTCCGGCCGCGGCTACCTGGACATCGCCACCTATCCGTTCCAGATCCCTCTCGGCGCGCTGCTGCCACAGCGCCTCGAGAACCTCCTGGCCGCCGGCAAGAACCTGGGCGTCACGCACATCACCAACGGCTGCTACCGCCTGCACCCGGTCGAGTGGAACGTCGGAGAGGCTGCGGGTGCGCTGGCGGCGTTCTGCCTCGAACGACGGACTTCGCCGAACGCCGTTCGCGCCAGGGCGGGACTGCTGGTCGACTTCCAGCAACGCCTGGAGCAGCTCGGGGTGCAGCTCCACTGGCCGGAGCGAATCCGCCACGTACGGCGCTAGCGCACCGGGGGCCTTCATCCCGACCTCAACGGCTCCAGCGTCCCGGCCGGAGATCGAGCGCCGACCCGCTCTGCCCCGAGCCCGGCGACGACCACGCACAGCACGCCCACGGCCGCGAGCAAGTCCGGGACCTGGCCGAGCACCACCAGCCCGACCAGCGTGGCGAAGGCTGGCTCCAGGCTCATCAGGGTCCCGAACGCCGACGTGGTCAGCCTCCGCAGCGCGAGCAGCTCGAGGGTGAACGGCACGATCGGGAGCAGCACCGCCAGCCCGAGGCCGGCGAGCACCATCGCGGGCGTGACCGAGCCGACCACCGACGGCCCCGCGACAAGCGTCGCGACCAGCCCGGCCACCGGCATCGAGATCGCGAGCCCCGCGATCCCGTCGACCTCGTCGCCGACGCGCTGGGTCAGCAGGATGTAGGCCGCCCAGCCGGCCGCGGCGGCGAGCGCGAACGCGATGCCCACGGGGTCGGCGTCGCCCGTCCAGGGGCGGGTCAGGAACAGCACCCCGACGGCGGCGACGAGCGCCCAGCGTCGGCCGGCGCCGTGTCCCCTGGCGACGGCGACCCCGAGGGGGCCGAGGAACTCCAGCGCGCTCGCGGTGCCGAGCGGCAGCCGGGCCAGCGCGGCCATGAACAGCAATGTGATCGAGGCGGTCACGACGCCGAGCGCCACGCACGTGCGCACCGCGGAGGCCGGGATCTGCAGGCGGCGGGGCCGCGCGAGCACCGGCAGGAGCAGTCCGGCCCACGCCAGTCGCAGCCAGGCGGCGCCCTCGGGGCCGAGGGTGTCGAGCAGGCCGACCGAGGCGGCCAGCCCGAGCTGGACGGAGAGCATGGACACCACGGCCATGGAGGCACCGACGCGGGCGGCGGGCCGGCCGGTGGCGGCGAGGAGTGCGGTCGGGGTCATGGGCTCATGGGACCTCACGAGCATTGTTCGCGTCCACGTGAGAATAGTGGACATTCTGTTCACTCATCCCGGACGATGGCGGGATGGACGTACGCCGCCTCCGGCTGCTGCTGGAGCTCTCCCGACTGGGCTCGATGCGCGAGGTGGCCGACGAGCTGGGGCTGACCACCTCCACCGTCTCCCAGCAGATCGCCGCACTCGCACGCGAGACCGGGGTCGCGCTGCTCGAGCCAGCCGGCCGCCGCGTCCGCCTCACCCCGGCCGGGCGGCGCCTCGCCGACCACGCGGTCACCATCCTGGCCGCGGTCGACGCCGCCCGGCTGGACCTGGACCCGGAGGCGGAGCCGGCCGGCACGGTCCGGGTGGGCGGCTTTGCCACCGCGATGGTGCGCTCCCTGCTTCCGGTCGTCCACGACCTCGCGACCACGCATCCCGACGTCACCGTGGTCCTGCACGAGTACGAGCCCTTGGAGGCGTTCGACCTGCTCGCCCGCGACGACCTGGACCTCGCCCTCGTCTACGACTACGACCTGGCCCCGATCTCCACGCCGGCCGACGTGGTGGCCGCTCCGCTGTGGACGGCGCCCTGGGGCTTGGGCGTCCCGGCGGGCGCGGAGGCGGACGACGAGGCGGGCGGCCCGGGCGACCTCGCGGCCTACGCCGACCGGCCCTGGATCGTGAATTCACGCCACACCGCCGACGAGGGTGCCCTGCGCACTCTGGCCTCCCGGGCCGGGTTCGCACCCCGGGTGACCCACCGCATCGACAGCCTCGACCTGGTGGCCGAGCTGGTGGGCGCGGGCTTCGGCGTGGCGCTGCTGCCCCTGGACGGCTCCTTCGCCGGGGTGCAGGTGGTGCCCCTGGCCGGCACCGGCACCGTCCTGCGCGCGTACGCCGTGGTGCGTCGCGGCCGCGACGCGTGGCCGCCGCTACGCCTGCTGCTGGACCGGCTCGTCGCCGGAGCGGCCCGGGTCGCCGGGTGAGCGCCGCTCCTCCAGACCGCCGCCGACCCGTTCGGCCACGGCGGCCAGCCGGGCCCGGGTGATGTCGGCGACCGTCGCCAGCCCGGCACCGTGGGCGTTGGACCCGGGCCGGGTCGGCTCCGCGGAGTTGATGCTCAGGCAGTGCCGGGTCCCGCCGTCCTCTGCGTTCTGCAGCGCGACCGCGTGCCCCGTCGTACCGCTGCCGGCGAAGAAGTCGAGGACCCGGGCGTCGTCGGGCATGGTGGCCAGGATCCGGCGCACCAGTCCCGGTCGGCTTCGGCGACTCGAAGACGTGGCCGACGAGGTCCTTCAGCTCGGCGACGGCCGTGTCGGTGGAGCCGATCTCCGCGGCCAGCCAGATCGTGCGCAGCTTCTTGCGCCGGCCCCGCTCGTCGTCGCGGAGCAGCCAGTCCTTCTGGAACACGTCGACCCGCTCACCACGGGTGCCGCGCACGACCCGGCACACCAGGTCGCGAGGCTGGGCCTCGATCTTGGGCCGGCTCCACCGCCACACCGCCGGAGTGCCGTCGCCGAACACCGGCGAGATCTCCACCGCGCCGTCGTACGGCGTCGTGCTCACCCGGCCGCTCTCCGGGTCCCCCCACACCGCGAAGTGCAGCGTGCGGGCGGTGACCGGGTTGAACTTCTTGTTGGTGTTGCGCAGAGGCAGGTGCCGGAACCGGCGCCCGTCCGGATCGCTCAGGGGGAAGTCGCGCTCGTCGACGGTCTCGGCGCTGCTGGCGTCGAGCACGCACCGGCGGGCGTCTCGCGCGTAGACGAGGAGGTACTCGTGGCTGGTGGCGAACCCTTTCCCCAGCTGGCGGCCCTTGGCGTTGAGGTTGACCACCACCTGGGCGAGGAAACCGGTCTCGCCGAACACCTCGTCCATCAGCAGCCGCAGGTGCGCCACCTCGTTGTCGTCGATGCTGACGAAGATCGCACCCGACTCCGCGAGGACCTCGCGCGCGGCCTGCAGCCGCGGACGCATCATCGCCACCCACGCGTCGTGGCCCCGGAAGTCGTCGCGGTAGGCGAAGGGGTTTCCGGTGTTGTAGGGCGGGTCGATGTAGATCAGGTCGACGGACCCGGCCTCGAGTGTGGGCAGCACATCGAGGTTGTCACCCTCGACGAACGTGTTCCAGGTCACCCCCACGCGGCGCAAGACTAATCGCTCCCAGGCGTGACCTGACGCATTGCTGGGTAGTTGAACAGCTATGAAGTCACGCATCGCTCTCGCCGTAGGCGCCGGTCTCGTGGCGGCCACCCTCTCCTCCGTACCTCTGGGGTCGGCCGAGGCCGCCCCGGCCGCCACCACCACCGACGGCTGCGTCTCGAGCGTGCCCGAGCCGAGCTCCACCGAGAAGGTGAAGATCTGCTACACGCTGTTCCGGCCCGCCGGAGCCAGCAGCACCAACCGGGTGCCGTTCATCATGCACAGCCACGGCTGGGGCGGGTCCCGCACCAAGGACCCGGCCAGCTTCCAGAAGTGGCTCGACGCCGGGTACGGCGTCCTCTCCTTCGACCAGCGCGGCTTCGGCGAGAGCGGCGGCAAGGCCCACGTCGAGAACCCCGACTACGAGGGTCACGACGTGCGCCGCCTGATCTCCCTCATCGCCGACCTCGGCTGGGTCCGCAAGGACGCGCCGGGCGACCCGCGGATGGGTGCGATCGGCGGCAGCTACGGCGGCGGCTACCAGTTCCTCGGCGCCTTCGAGTCCCTGCGCCTGAGGGGCACGCCGGTCTTCGACGCGCTGGCGCCCGAGATCACCTGGTACGACCTCAAGGAGAGCCTGGGACCCGAGGAGGTCGTTCGCACCGAGTGGGCTCTCGCCCTGAGTGCGGCCGGCGCGGCGAACGACGCGCTCGAGACCAGCGTCTACAAGGCGCTGGTCGAGGGCACCGCGACCGGGTCCTGGCCAGACGGGTCGACCCCCGGCACGGAGAACCTCGACGCGTACTTCCGGAAGAACGGCCCCAAGTGGCACGTCGAGCACGGTCGCCGGCTCGACATCCCGGTCCTGGTCGGACAGGGCACCACCGACACGCTGTTCCCGCTGCAGCAGGGCATCGCCAACTTCAAGCGCTCGATCACCGCCGGCGCACGCGCCCAGAGCATCTTCGTCGGCTACAACGGTGGCCACACTCTGCCCGCGATCTATCCGCAGGGCGTCAACGTCGCCTCCGACCCGTGCAGCAAGGAGCTCGCCGGCGGCACCTTCGGGGACCTCGCGTTGCGCTTCATGAACGAGAAGCTGAAGGGCCGGTCCACCGGTCTTGGCGGGTACGGCGCCTACCACCTCGCCACGCCCGACAGCACCTGCACCACCGTCGGCTCGGTCGCGCCGAACACGAACTTCGACGTCGGCCAGGTCGCCACCACCGAGGCTGCCGGACCGGCGATCGCGTACCCGATCGCCGAGGGCCCGATCAGCATCGCCGGTTCCCCGCACCTGACCGGCACCATGACCGCGCTGGGCGTCAACAACCGGGCCTTCTACGGCCTCGCCGTCGGTACGTCGCCCGCGGACGCGCACCTGGTGCAGAACAACGTGCTCCCGATCAACGAGCCCGACCCGGTCCAGGGCGAGAAGCGTCGCATCACCCTGCCGTCGGTGGCCGTCGACGTCCCGGCGGGCCAATCGCTCTACGTGATCGCCTCCCCGATCAGCGACACCTTCGGCGGGATGAGCAGCAGGACCCCCGGCGCCGTCGTACTCGATGACACGGTGGCGCACCTCCCCGTCGTGAGCCGGTAGCCGACATAGCCTGACCCGCATGCAGCAGGGGCGGGTCCGTTATGCGGTCATGGCGCTGTGCTGTGCGGCGTACGTCGGGGCGCTGGCGTCGGTCACCCTCGGCGACGGGGGGCCGGGCTCCGAGGAGGAGACACCCGTGGCCGTGCGGGCCGCCGGCGAAGGTGACCCCAGCCGCCCCCCGGGCCAGACCTCCGAGGGCATCACCGGCCCGTCGGCCCCCTTCGTCCCGCGCAGCCAGCGCGCCCGCACGGTCATCTCGGGCGAACGCTCCTGGCAGGTCTCCCCCGGAGTGCGCTACCGACGCTGGAACCAGACCAACGCGCGCGGCAAGATCCGCGCCCACCTGCTCACCGTCAATCCGAGCCGTGCCGGGGTGACGATCGACTACGCGCACGGCCGGTACGTCCCCTCGCGGGCCCCGCTCACCGCACTGCTGGCCCGTGACGACGCCGTCGCCGGCATCAACGGCGGCTTCTTCGACATCTACGACACCGGGGCTCCGCTCGGGGTCGGCCGCGACCGGCAGCAGGGGATGCTGCACGGCGCGAAGTACACCTGGCACAACGCGTTCTACGTGACGCGGGACGGGGAGTTCCGGATCGGTCCGCGGATGATGACCGCCCAGATCGAGCAGTTCCCGCAGATCGAGATCACCAACGTCGACTCGCCGCGGGTCCGGGAGGGGAAGGTCGGGATCTACGCCCCCGCCTGGGGCCGCACCTTCGGCTACCGGATCACCGACGGCCAGCGGAAGCGGGTGCGGATGGTCGTGATCCAGGACGGGCGGGTGGCCTCGAACCGGACCACCCTCAACAGCGACCAGCAGATCCGCGGGCTGGTCCTGATCGGGCGCGGCGCCGGGGCGGACGCGCTCAGCCAGCTGCGGGTCGGGTCCATCGCGAGCGTGGAGTGGAGGCTGCCCGGCGAGCCGCAGCTGGCGATCAGCGGGGAGAAGATCCTGCTCCGCAACGGCGTACGGCAGGTGAGCGACGACCGCGAGCTGCACCCGCGGACCGCGATCGGCATCGACCGCGACACCGGCCGGCTGCTGCTGCTGGTGGTCGACGGCCGGGCGACGTTCAGCCGCGGCCTCACGCTGGTCGAGGAGGCCCGGCTGCTCAGGCAGCTCGGCGCCGAGGACGCCCTCAACTTCGACGGCGGCGGTTCCTCCACCATGGTCGCCGCCAACCGCGACGGCGTGGTCGGGGTGCGCAACTCGCCCTCCGACGGCCAGCAGCGGAAGATCCCGGACGGGCTCGCGATCATCTACGACGCGCCCTGACGCTCGCGTTCCTCAGACCGCTGCCTCCGGCACCGAGACCAGCGCCACCGTGGTGACCGGGACCAGGCACTGCACGTTCTTCGAGACCTTCGTCGTCGCGGTGATCTGGATGCCGTTCTTGGTCTTCTTGACCTGGACATCGCTGGGCGGCTCGCAGGACACGTCGACGACAGCGCCGAGCATGACCTCGCCCTTCGGCAGGTCGGCGCGCTCGTACTGCCGGGCGAGCGCCTGCCCCATCTGGTCGCCACTGAACTGACGGGTGAAATCCTCAATCGCCTTCTGGCTGTCCAGCACGACCGCCTGTGGCGAGACGGAGCCCTCCGCGTTCGACGCCGAGACCAGGGCGATCGCGGTGTACTCGACCGGCCCGGGTGGGACGGTCTCGCTCGGGGTCGGCTTGCTGGTCTCGCTGCTGGTCTCCTGCTCGGCCGGGCCGGCGGTGGGCTCGTCGGTCCCACAGCCGACGAGCAGCGCGGTGGCCAGCCCGGCGGCGACCACGAGGGCGAGCCTGGATCGGAGAGGAGTTCTCATGACAGTTCGACGGTAGCGCTGCCGCCCCGGTTCCTCCTTCTGCAAGAGTCGGCCCCATGCCCAGGTTCACCCGCGACGAGCTCGAGGCGTGCCGCGGCATGGAGGTGCCCGACCTGCTCGGCGACGACGTACGCCTGCTGTTCGTCGGCATCAACCCCGGCCTGTGGACCGCCGCCACGCAGACCCACTTCGCGCACCCGGCGAACCGCTTCTACCCGGCCCTCCTCCGCGCCGGGATCATCACCCAGGCGGTCGACCCGTCCGCGGGCATGACCGACGAGGACCGCGACCACCTCCGCTCGCGCGGCATCGGGATCACCAACCTGGTCCGCCGGGCCACCGCCCGGGCCTCCGAGCTCGACGACGACGAGCTGCGCGAGGGCGGCCGGCGCCTCGAGTCGCTGGTCGCTCGGCTGCGGCCGCGGGTCGTCGCGGTCGCCGGGATCACGGCGTACCGGGCTGCGTTCTCGATGCGCCGGGCCGTCCCCGGACGTCAGCCGGCTGACCTGAACGGCTCCGAGCTGTGGGTGGTGCCCAACCCGAGCGGCCTCAACGCCCACGAGACGATCGCGACCCTGGCCGAGGCGTACGCCGACGCCGCGCGGGCCGCCGGGGTGCTCCCGCCCACCTGAGCGACCGTCAGCCGACGAGGTGCGGCGCCGCGCTGAAGCACCGCCAGGTCGAACGGCTCGCCCTCGATCGTCACCGTCCCGCCGACGTCCTGCCAGGAGCCGCCGTCGACGCGGTACTTCGCCGTCCAGGTGGTGTCCACCCGCGTGGTCACGTCGGCGGCGTCGTCGTAGAGGTGGGTGATGTACTCCCCCATCGGCACGCCCTTCTCCCACGGCCGCCCGGCCCAGTCGGTCGCGAAGTCGGCCCCGTCGCCGGTCACCCACTCGAACCGCGACGGCCAGATCTGCAAGTCCACCCGATGCCCGAGCAGGCCGATCGTGCGGGTGAACTCCTGGGCCTGCGTCGAGAAGATCGTCTCCAGGTTGACCAGCGTCTTGCCGCCCGGCGGCTGGATCGACACCCGCGACGCCGGCACCGGGATTCGCTGGAAGGCGCGCAGGACGAGGGCCTGGGTGACCTGTGGGGTCGGTGCCGCTGGCGCCTCGTCCGGCTCGAAGCACTGTTCGCCCAGGTTCTCACTCGCATCCGTCGGGGTAGTGCGCCCAGACGTTGAACAGTGTGCCCCTTGTCGTTCGCCCGCACTTCATCTGGCCGCCGCAGCCGTAGAACCCGTCACCCTGCGATGCCCTCGCCTCGAATGCACACGGGCTCGTACGAGTAGGTCGTCTCGCGCCACGAAGTCGACGCACGGCTCCTGCAGCGGGATCGCTGCGCCGATGCTGACCGTCTGGCGCACAGCCGTGAAGGCGTTGAACCAGTCTGCCGCCGGAGCCGCGCCTACGCACTGCTCGTCGCGCGTGATGCGGCCGACGCAGCGGCAGGCAGCGCAGACGGTCAGCCGCGATGAGCAGGCACCGGATGCCATCACTGTCATCGACAACACCAAGTCGCGTCATCACCCAGCCGCTGCGCGCGCCAATTCAGGCGCGCCGAGAACGTCGCACTTCCCGCCTGGGAAGCGACTCCACTCGCGCCGCGATTCCCGTGATGACTTCTGCGGCGCTCTGTCGGATCCGCATCGAGACCACTCGGGCCTCGACCGCGGGCATGCCTGTCGCGGGCACGGCTCGAAGACGCGCCACCCTTGGCTCTCGAGGCGTCCGCCAGTCGCGTAGAGGTCTCGATCATGCGTCGACGAAGTCCGAGCACGACTCGCACTGCGGGGCGCTCAGCCGCTCCAGCTCGACTGGTGTCGCCCGCTGACCTGGCCTCGTTGAACACGTCGATCCAGTGCTTCGCGAAGGCGACGGCGCCCGCCTCCGACTTCACCTCCCACGCCTTCGGCTCGGCGGCAGCGGAGGTCGACTCGGTGGGCGACGGGGACGGGGTCTGCTCGAACCTGCGGCTCCGGGTCGTCGGAGCACCCGGCCACCAGCAGCGGCGCCACGACGAGAGTGGCGACCCATCGACGTACCGGCGTCACATCCAACCTCTTCCCGAGACCCGTCGTGCGCAAACGAGCTCGGCCTCAACGTACGAAACAACGAGCGACCTCGCCAGAGGCGACGAGACGCCTGTGGACAACGATCCGCCGGGCAGGGAAGGCTCGACCCATGACCGAGCGCAACGTCCTGGGTGGGGAGCTCGAGCCGTGCAGCAGCGACCCGCTGACCGGCTTCTACCGCGACGGCAGCTGCAACTGCGGGCTCGACGACGTCGGGGTGCACGCGGTGTGCGCGGTGATGACCCCGGAGTTCCTCCAGCACCAGCGCGAGGTCGGCAACGACCTGTCCACGCCCCGACCCGAGTGGCAGTTCCCGGGGCTGCAGCCGGGCGACCGCTGGTGCGTGGTCGCGGCACGTTGGCTGCAGTCGTACGAAGCCGGGATCGCCGCGCCCGTCGTCCTCGCCTCCACCAACGAGCGCGCGCTCGAGATCATCCCGATCGAGCTGCTCCAGGAGTCGTCCATCGACGTGCCCCCGGACGCCAGCTCGCTGGTCTGAGGCCGGTCAGCCCTTCGGGACCACGTGGGCGTCCGGACCCGGGTACGTGAGTCCCTCGTGCCCGTCCGACCACCGGACGACGTACGGCGGACCTCCGTCGTCGCCGCGTACCTCGACCACCTCGCCCTCGTGCTTCGGCGAGTCGACCTTCATGCCCTCGACGACCAGTCGATCGCCCACGTTCGCGTGCATCCACACACCTCCAAGCCAGTCGCTCCCCACGATGCTCCGCTCACTCCGGACACGCAAGAGCCAGCGGCGCACCGGCCTAGAGAGCGCCTGTGGAGAGCCGTTCGCGCGATCCGGCGATCGGAGAGAGAGTCGCCGGCATGACTGCTGACATGCCCTTCCGTCCACTCATCCGCACCCAGGCCGACCTCGAACATGCCTGGCGACAGCTCATGGAGCCGCTCGGCTTCTCCCGCCACAGCATCTGGATGATGCTGGTCGACGGCGACGACCGGCCGATACCCCGGGTCACCGAGATCGAGGGCGCGGTCGAGCCGCCCGAGCCCGAGGAGGTCGACGGCCTGGCCGAGCTGCTGCGCCGGCTCCGCACCAACGTGGCCCCCCGCGCACGGTTCGCGTTCCTGCGCTCGCGACCCGGAGGCGGCGGGATCAACCCCGACGACCGGGGCTGGGCGCAGGCGCTCTACGACGCCGCGCGCCTCGCCCACGTCCCGATCGAGGTCGTTCACCTCGCCACCGACCACGACATGATCCCGATCCCGATGGACGACTACCTCGCCGCCGGCTGAGGCAACCCCTAGGGATCGATCATGACCATCGCTGTCGATCACGCGGCCTTCCGGGCCGCGATCCGCGACGCCCGGGACGCGGCCGACGAGCTGCAGCACGTCCGCGACCAGGCCGCCCGTCAGGTGGACACCTTCCTGCAGGGCGGATGGACGGGACTGGCCGCGGACTCGTTCGCCGATGCCTGGTCCGACTGGCGGCGGGCCGCGGACGACGTACTCACCGGGCTCGCCACCATCGGCGACCTGCTGGACGCGGCCCACCGCGACCTCTGCGCACGCGATCTCGCCGTCCACGCGGCGCTCGACCGGGTCGGTGAGCGGCTGCACGCGAGGCTCGGCTGATGCGCGAGGACGCCTACTCGCTCGACGTCGACGACCTCGCCACGGTGATCGACGACCTCACCCGCGGACACACGGCGCTCCGCGAGCTCGCCGCGGACCTCGAACGCCGCATCGACCAGCTCCACTTCTCCTGGGAGGGCCAGGCCGCCGAAGCCCACCGCCTCGCCCAAGCCTGCCTGGAACCAGGGCTTCGGGGAGATGCGCGACGCCCTCGCCCGGATGCGACAGGCCGCCGACACCGCACACCGCAACTACACCTCCGCCGCAGCCCGTCAACCGCCAGCTGTGGGAGCAGGTCCGGTGAGGCTGCTCGTCGACGGCGGTGGCTACGCCACGGCCCGGACGGCCTTCGAGGACGCCAACCACGTCGCGGCCCTGCAGTACGACGCCCTGACCGGGAAGCTCGCCGGTTACGCCGCCATGGCCGGCGACGACTCGTCCGCGGCCGAGTTCGCGGCGGCGTACGACGACGCGGCAGCACAGGCGACCGGCGCCCTGGCCGACCTGGTGGCCGCGTTCGCCTCGCTCGGCCACCTCACCGAGGCCGCGCGCGTCAACCACCGCAACGCCAACGTCGCCTCGGTCATGGGCGGGGCGGTCGTCTACGAGGGCGACTCCCTGCCCGAGGGCGGCTTCGCCACGGTGCTGCCGACGACCCCGCCATCGGCTCTCGGCGGCGCCTCGCTCGACCTGCCGTTCCCGGTCGGCCTCCTCGTCGACGCCATCGACGGGTTCGTCTGGCCGAATGCCGACGTCGACCGGCTCCGCGACGCGGCCCACACCTGGCGCAGCGCCGCCGAATCCCTGGACGGGCTCCGCGGCTACTGCGACGCCGCCATCCGTGGCCTCGAGGGCCAGCAATCCCCCGAGATCCCAGTGGCGATCGACGCGATCACCGAGGTGAGGTCGGCCATCGGCTCGATGGTCGACCAGTACGCCACCCTGGCCCGTGCGTGCGACTCCTATGCGGCCTCGGTCGAGGAGAAGCGCCGCGAGATCGTCGACCTCGGCCTCGAGGTACTGCGGGTCGTCGCCGAAGAGGCCGCTCTCACCGTCGGCTTGGGTCTGGTCACCGCCGGGGTCGGCGCTGCGGGCAAGGGTGCGCTCGCCGGCGCGCGGATCGCGGCCTACGCACCCCGCTTCGCCGCCATCCTCACGGCGCTGCGCGCCGCCGTCACGGCCGCCGCCACCACCATCCGGACCGGCACCACCGCTCTCCGGGCCGTCCGCACCCAGCTCGTCAAGTACGTCGACGTCCTGGCGAAGCGGTCGGTCGCTCGGGGCGAGGCGGGCACCCTCCGGCTGCTCCCCCACCGGCCAGGGGGATGGCTGCGGACAGCACGAACACTCAGGAAGTCACACGCTCGAACGGCATGTGGGCAAGACCGACGACGAGCTCCGAGCTCGCTTCCAGGAGCCCAACCCGCCGCGAGTGTCTTCGACCTTCACAGACGAATACACAGCCGAGAGCGCGATCGGCCGGTTGTTGGACTCGCGCCGGTCGGCAATCGATGACTGGCTGTCGGGGACCGCCGAGAGGCTCGGGCTCGACGGCCGCGCAGCGACCGTCATCGGCCGCTCGATGGATGCCGGCGGCAACGTCACTCATGTCGATGGGTTGCGTGCCGTCCTGGTCCGTGACGCAAGAATGCCGGAGGGCTATCGCATTCTGACCGCATTCCCGCAAGCATGAAGCTCGATCGGAGGGTCATGGAGAAGCCGGCACTTGAACAGCTGATGGGCGCATACCTGCACCAGGATTTCGATTTGGTCGGCGACGTGGCCGACAACATCGACGCGTTCATGGCCGAAGAGCCAGTCTTGGCGCGGCGACTGCCCGACGAGATTGCGTGGGCGTTGCAGATCCACGACAGCGCAGCTGAATTGGATGCGTTCGTAAGTGCTCTTGGATGTCAGGTGCAGCCGGGCGAGGGCGGCTATCGCGAGTTGCTCGGCGAGATCGCGGCCCGGGTCGTGAACCGGCAAGGCGAAGATGACTGAAGTTCCGGCACTCAAGCGCCTCCTCGGTGCTTACGTCAACGAGGACTGGCCCGAGTTCTACGAGGATGTCTGGGCCGCCGTTGACGACTTCATCGCAGGCGCCCCAACCCTTGCCCGGCAACTTCCCGCCGAGATCGACATCGTGTTGCACGAGCAGCGATCCGAGGAGGCGCTCGAGCTCTTCCTGGACTCACTCGGACTCGGCTACCAGCCCCCGCCGGGCGATCATCGCTTCTCCAGCTTCCTGACCGAGGTGGCTCGACGAGCGTCAGCACAGGCTCAGACCACGTAGCCGGCGGGCGGCCTGCCCTAGGGTGAGCGGGACGCGACCAAGGGAGGGCCCATGTCGGGATTCACTGAGGCGACCACACCCGACGGCCGCACCCTCGAGGTGCTCACGGGTGGCGCCGAGGACGGCTACCCGCTCCTCTTCCACTCGGGGACCCCGTCCGCTGCTGCGCCGTACGACCGCCTGGACGACGCATTCAGCAAGGCCGACCTCAAGCTGGTCACCTACTCACGGCCCGGGTACGGCGGCTCGACCCCGCGGGACCTCGACGGACCCTCGTCGAGGATCGCCGACGACGTCCCCGACTCGGTGGCGGTCCTCGATCACCTCGGCATCGACGAGTTCATCACCCTCGGCTGGTCCGGTGGCGGTCCGCGCGCCCTCGCCTGCGCCGCCCTGCTGCCCGACCGCTGCCGAGCTGCGGCGACGCTGGCCGGCGTGGCGCCGTACGACGCCGAGGGCCTGGACTGGAGCGCCGGCATGGGCGAGGAGAACGTCGAGGACTTCGAGGCCGCCGTCCAGGGGCGGGAGGTCTACACGCGACTGCTGGAGAAGACGCTGCCACCGGTGTTCGAGGCGACTCCGGAGCAGCTGGTGACGGCGTTCGGCGGCTTGGTCACCCCGGTCGACGCGGCCTTCATCACCGGCGACTTCGCGGACTACCTGAGCCGGGTGTTCGGTCGCGCCGGAGCGCAGGGCATCGTGGGCGCGCGGGAGGACGGCCTGGCGATCGTGGAGCCGTGGGCATTCGACCTCGGCGACATCACTGTCCCGGTTGCCGTCTGGCAGGGCCGGCACGACGCGATGGTGCCGTTCGCCCACGGCGAGTGGCTGGCGGCCAACGTCGCGGGTGCCACGCCGCACCTGTTCGACGACCAGGGTCACCTGTCGCTGTTCGCCCAGCTCGACGCGATCCTCAAGGACCTCAAGGACCTCGGCGGCGTCTGATCCGGATCAGGCCGCCACGACGGACGCGAAGTAGAAGTCGATCTCGTCGTCGCCCCAGCCGCGAGCCTCACGGAGGCCGCGGCGCAGCATCGCGAGGTACGGCGGCGAAGGGTGCGTGTGGGGTACGGCGTCCAGCCCGTGCGGCGACGTGAAGGTCAGCATCGGCAGGCCGTCGTGTTGTCCGACCTCGATCAGGGTCTCGTAGTGGCCCGGACCGGCCTCGTGCCTGCCGGTCTCGAGACCGCCGATGATGACCTCCTCGAGCGGATCACCCTCCTCGGGGAGGCGATGCATCTCCTGGGCGGCGACATCGGCGAACTGCTCGACGGTGATCCGGTAGGCACGCGCGGGCGTGAAGCCGGCGACGTCGTGGTCGTAGAACGCCACCCCGCCGCCCCATGTGGGCGATTCCCCGGCGAAGTAGAGGCTGCCGGGCAGCTCGACGGCCATGTCGTCGGAGGGGAGGGTGTCGTCTCGTGCGCCGACGTACTCGAGCGCACCGCCGCGCGGCCGGCCGCCTTCGATGTAGCAGCGAAGGCGCTCGCGGCACATGTTGGAGCCGTAGCTGACGTACCAGACTTCGGGGGGAGGCATACGACCACCCACCATGTCGGAGTCACCGCACGATCGCTGTTGCCCACGCCACGAATCATGGAAATGTGACGGCCTACCTACGTCGGTGGAAGCGGTAGTCGCCCGAGGCGTGTTGCCGGAGGTCCCACCTGTCGTCGTGGGCTCGTCGATGGTGGTAGCCGCACAGCGGGAGGCCGTTGTCCAGGTCGGTCCTTCCGTTGCTGCCCCAGCTCAGTCGGTGGTGATGGACCTCGCACCAGGCGAAGGGGCGTTCGCATCCCCCTACGGCGCAGGTGTCGTGGGTGGCGGACAGCGCGATGCGCTGGTGGTGGGAGTGGAGCCGCTGACCCCGTCCCAGGTCGAGCGGGACCGAGTCGCCGTTCATCACGAGCGGCAGGATGCTGGCCTCGCACGCGAGCCTGCGGATCTCACCCGCGCTGATCCGGACTCCGCCGTCGAGCGTGGCCGCGCCGACCCCAGCCACCAGGTCGTCGATGTCGACGTGCGCGACGAGGGTGGCGGCGTTGCCGTTGGTGTAGCCGTCGGTGGGAAGGTGCTCGATCAACTCGCACATCGCCTGGCCGAGGTGCTCGCTCCACGACAGGTTGTTGAGGCCGTTGTCGACGGTCTCGTCGACCTGCGTCTTCCCCTGCTGGTCACGGTAGAGGCGCCGCGGGGAGGACAGCCGCTCCAACGCCTGGCGCAACCAGCGGCCCTGCAGCTCAGGAACTGTGAACTTCCCGGACCAGGTCCCGTCGCCGTTGTCGTCGAGCATCATCCAGGTGTTGTGGTTGGCCCGTCTGGACTCCTCGGTGAGCTGGTCGGACTCCATCTGGTCGGCGACCTCGGCGCTGAGGGTCGCGAACATCCGGCGGGCCGCCTGGCGCAGCCGGGTCGCGGTCATCGGCCGACCGGTGAGGGTGCCCTGACCGGTTGCCATCGCGACCAGCGATGCCTCCGCGTCCGCGAACTGCTCCGCGGTGATCCCGGTCGGCGCACGGTGGGCGGCACGCACGATCACCTTCGCCTGCGACAGCCGGATCTTCCCCGCAGCGAGCGCCTCGCGGGTGTGGTGGCACCTGGACTGAAGCATCCGGGCGACCCACAGCCCACCGCCCATGATCTCCCGCGGCTCGCCGGTCAGCCTGCGCCAGCCAGGCGTCGGTGCCAGTGTCGGCAGTCTCCTCCGCCACTCCTCGAGTGTCGGCCTCGGCCGAGAGCGACAGCCTCAGCGCCACCACCTGGGACTCCAGCTCGGCCAGCTCCTGGATCGCCTCACCGAGCTCCCGGCTCGAGACGCCGGCTACGCCCATCACCCCGGCCGCCGCCACGGCCGATCGGGCGTCGCGCACCGCGGCCGCCAAGGCGGGAGGTGCCAGGTGGGTGATCGACATGCTTGATTCTATCGAACGTATGTTCGAAGTACAAGATCCGAATGGGGCCTGTGGACATGGGCTCACGCAGCACGCGGTCCAGTCTGCTCCGCCAGTCTCCTCAGCCGCGACCGCGCCGGCTCGGGAACCAGGTCGGCCCAGCCCGCCCACGCCGAGGCCTGGCCGTGAGCCAGTACGCGATCACCCACTTCCGCGTACGCATGCGCGTTGAGCACCGCGGCGCCGACGTACGGCGCGCGCTCGGCGTCGAGGGTGCCGTCGCCGGCCGATCGGAGAATGCGCAACGCAGCCCGTCCGATCTCGTCGCGCCCACGTCCGAGCGCCTCCAGCGTGCTGGCCAGCGCCGCGGGCGGCGTACCGACCTCGACCAGCGACAGGCTCGGCACGTCGGTGACGAGCTCGCGGTCCTCGGTCTGCAACACAGCCCGGTCGAAACGCCCCTCACCGATCGCGGTCACCAGCGCCCCGAGCCAAGCCGCGGGCCGCGTGTCCGCGGCAACTGCCCTGGCCGTCTGCTCGTCGACCGGGATCGGCCTGGTGTCGAACATCAGGGCTGGGTCGGTCCCGGTCGGCACCAGTCTGCCGATCAGCCAGCCGCCCGGGGCGGCATGGACCCGGGCTCCCAGGTCCAGGAGCTGGACAGGCTCACCGCTTCCCAGGTCGCGAACCACCAGTGAGCCCGGATCACTCGGCTCGAGCCGGAAGCCACCCATCGGCGCCGTGACCCACTGCCTGCAGAGCCCGGTCTCCTCACGCAAGCGACCCGTGGACAAGGAGTTCGTGAACTCAGACAGCCCACCGAGCTCGAAGGTGCAGACCTGATGGAACGTCCAGTCCTCCCCGCACACCCGCGCGACGAGTGGGATGTGGTCACGTCCCGCCGCGGCCCTCTCTGCGAGGACGTCGGCATGGAGGATCCCCAGCGTGTAGTCGAGCGCGGTGCGCTGGATCTTCTTGCTGTCGGAACCGGGATCCTCGGCGCGAGTGCACTGGTACGCCGCCCATCGGGCCCACATCCAGGGCTCCATCTCACCCGTCAGTCCCGCGAGCTGGGTGAGCCTGGCGACGTGGGCGCTCCGCCTGAACATCGGGATGCCCCGGTGGTACTCCAGCGCCGTCTCGGCATCTCCTGCGCGTTCGGCGGCCTGCGAGCTCGAGAAGAAGTGGCGGTACTCGGGTGTCATCAGATCGGCGATCCGGGGGCCGCGGCGGAAGCCCGGCGGACCTCCTGCGGGCGGGTGCTTGCGTGCCATGGGAGCCAGCCAACGTGTCGGACGTGTCCCTGAACAGGGGGCCTCTGACCACCTGTGCAGAAGCGGGTCGGGAGGGCCGATTGTGGACGCAAAGTGGTGTCGCGCAGATCGATTCTTCCCGCCACCGCCTGCAAGATGTACGTGTGAAAGGCGCGGGAAGCCGGCAGATCTGGCGGGAGGAGGGTCTCGTCGTCAACGCCCGCCTGACCGACGACGGTGCGCTCGTGTTCGCGGGGCACGATCTGAGCGGCTCCCCGTTCGGCGACGAGTACGAGTACTGGGTCACGGTTCCCGCGAAAGACATCCCCACCGTCATCGCCGCTCTGGACGGCCAGCCGGGTGACGACGTTCTCGATCTCGTGGCGCGCCGGGCCGAGTCGATCATCCGTCAGGGCGAGCAGACCTGGGTGAAGTCCCTCGGGATAGAGCCGGGGTTCTACAGCTGGTGACCGAGGCGGCAACCCACCCTGTCAGGTCCCCCAGCCCACCCCGAGCGAGTCCTGCCCCACGTCCTCGTCGGGCAGCAGCGAGAGCTGGCTGCTGGCGCGACCGACGGGTACGCCGGCCCCGCTCCTCGCGCGAGGCCGCCTGGTCGGCGAGGAACCGCAGACCCCGTCGCAGGTGGTCGAGGACCACCTCCTCCGCGTGGTCGCCACAGGACCGGCGACCGGCGCGGATCCCGTGGATCTGGTGGACCAGCTCGCGGCGGTCGCCGTCGAACAGCCCCGCCACCGTCGCCGGCCCCACCCGGCCGGTGTGCAGGATCTCCAGCAAGGTGGCCAGGCCCGGGTGGACGTCGTCGGACGCCGGCACCGCCGGCTCCTCGCTCGGCGTCGGCTCGAGGAACCGCCGCCCACCGACGGCAACGACCGCCTCGGCCGCGATGTCGTCCACCTCGTGGCAGAAGCGGCCGACCACGACACGAAGCTGGGTCGGCGAGAAGGGCCACGCCACCAGCGAGGTCCGCATCACGAGCCGGTCGCCGCGCACGACGAACTGGTGGTCCGCCGAGCGCAGGTTGAGGCGGGCGGCCTCGACCACCGCCTTGGCCCGGTCGCGCACGTCGACCACGATGTCCGCAAAGATCTCCACAGCCGGCCTGTCGTCGAGGACCCGGACGAATACCCGCGACTGCCCGCAGTTGATCGGCAGGTCGCCGTCCTCGTCGTGCAGGGCGGGACTCTCGAACATCACCTCGAGCGCGCCGTCCACCAGCGCCTGCAGCTGGTCGAAGTCCTCCGGGTAGCTGAGCTCGGCCTCCTCTGCGGACAACGGCTCCCCGGCGGGCTCCTCGGACCCGCGCTCCAACCCGTCGGCCACCAGGAACGCCGGGTGCGGGCAGCCGAACACCTCCCGAAGCGCGCGCACCGCCATCACCGCCACCCGGTCGGCCTCGCGCAGCGGCGCGTCGAGGTGGAAGTTCGCATCGCCCGGGACCGGATCGCCGTCCTCGTCGCACAGCGGTTCCGACCACCCCATGTCGGTCAGCACTCGCTCGTCGTCGGCCGTCAGCTCGAACCGCTCGTCGAGGTAGACGTTGCTGACCACCTCCGCCCGCAGCATCGCCTCGCCCCAGCCCACGAACTGCAGGTAGGGCGAGGCGCCGTGCAGCTCGTCCTCGGCCACCCCGGCCTCGACCTCGACGAGGAGGATGTCGTCCTCCTCCGACGCGGCCAGCCGGTCCGCCAGCCGCTGCCGGAACAGCGTCCACGCGCGCTCGGTGCTCGCCTCCAGATCGTCGTGCTCATCGCTCATGTCGACCCCCTCATCCGTTCGACATGAACGCTAGACGCGACCACCGACACCCGAGTCGTCATCGTGCTGGCGCGCTTCTCGGGCAAGCCAACGCGCGCGACGCAGGGGCTCCGGGGTCCGGCGTTTCCCGGTGGTGCCGCCCACGACGTCAACGGCAGTGTCGAGATCGACCCGCCACCCCGGGTGCACTGCGACCGGCCGGACGCCGGGCCGCGTGCGCATCCAGCACCCGACGACGGTGTCGTCGATCCGGAGCGCGGTGGTGGCGCCGGGACGGTCCTCGGGCCAGTCCCCCTGGCCGAGCAGCGGCCGGTGGGTGATGCCGACTGTCGGCAGGTCCAGCTCCGCACCGAGGTGGAGCGCGAGTCCAGCCCTCGAGGATGGTCTCGCGCCGTGGCGTCGACGAGCAGCACGTCCGGCCGCGTCGGCAGCGCTCGCACCGCCTCCTCCATGAGCGGGCCGAGCCGCAGCGCCAGCAGGCCGGGAGAGTACGGCGCCCCGGCGACCCCGCGTCGTACCTCCTGCGCCACGAGTCGGTCCCCACGCATGACCACCGCCGCCACCCACGCCGCGTCGCCGGCACTTCCGCGACCACGAAGGCCGCGCGGGAAGCACACCCAGCAGCCGCCGACGCGCAGGTCGCCGACCGGCGGTCGCCAGAGCGAGGGTTCGGCGCGGGCGAGCTCCCGCTGCGCCTCCTTCAGCGACTCGGCGTCGAGTGGCCACATACCGACCATCCTCGCGCGCCCTGCATCCGGCCTAGATTGGAACGGTGGGCGGCCTCGTGCTCTGCCTCACCGGTGACGTGATGACCGGCCGCGGCGTCGACCAGATCCTGCCGTCGCCGGGCGACCCGCGGCTGTGGGAGAGGTACGTCGACGACGCCCGGACCTACGTCGAGCTGGCGAAGTCAGCGTCGGGGCCGATCCCCGCACCTGTCGCCTTCGACTGGCCATGGGGCGAGGCGTTGCAGGTGATGGACCAGATGGGACCGGACCTCCGCGTGATCAACCTGGAGACCAGCATCACGACCTCCGACGACGCTGCGCCCGGCAAGGCGGTCCACTACCGGATGCACCCTGGCAACATCGGCTGCCTCACCGTCGCGCGGCCCGACGCCTGTGTCCTCGGCAACAACCATGTGCTCGACCTCGGCGTCCGCGGCCTCGAGGACACACTCGACGCGCTGGCCGCAGCCGGTCTGGCAGCGGTGGGCGCCGGACGAGACAGCGAGGAGGCGTGGCGGCCGCTCGGGCTCCCCGCCGGCGACAAGCGGGTGCTGCTCTGGTCGGTCGGCGCCTCCTGCAGCGGCGTACCCGGCACCTGGGCGGCCGGCAGGACCGGCCCGGAGTGGCCTTCGTCGGCGACCTGTCACCGGCCGACGCCGCCGACCTCTGCGACCGCGTCAGGCACACGAAGCGACCGGGTGACATCGCCGTCGTGTCCGTCCACTGGGGTTCCAACTGGGGGTACGCCGTCCCGCGCGCCCAGGTCCTCTTCGCCCACTGGCTGATCGACGCCGGCGTGGACGTCGTACACGGACACTCTTCCCACCATCCGCGCCCGGTCGAGGTCTACCGCGACCGGCTGGTGCTCTACGGCTGCGGCGACCTGGTCAACGACTACGAGGGCATCTCCGGCCACGAGAAATATCGTTCCGACCTACGGCTGCTCTACTTCGCCCACCTCGACGAGGACGGTCGGCTCGACCAGCTACGGATGGTCCCCCTGCAGGCACGCAAGCTCCGGCTCCGGCACGCCACGGAGTCGGATGCACGGTGGCTGCGCCGCGAGCTGCACAAGGCGAGCCACCGGTTCGGGTCAGACATCGACCTGGCGGACAGGAGCACCCTGGTGCTCACTCCTCCGAGGCGGCCTCTCGCTCCTCCAGCGCATCGGTGAGCAGCGCGACCAGCGCCTCGACCTGGATGTCGGCCGAGTCGGGGACGTCGGTGTCGGCCCCGTCGAGCGCGCGGGCAGCGAGCCCGGCCTTGCTGTCGATCAGCTCGGCGATCCGGGCGTCGATCGTCTGGGCGGCGATGATCCGCCACGCGGTGACCGGTTCGGTCTGCCCGATCCGGTGCACCCGGTCGATCGCCTGGGTCTGCTCGGCGTCGGTCCACGACAGCTCGGCGAGGACGACGTCGGAGGCGACCTGCAGGTTGACCCCGACGCCGGCTGCGGTCAGCGAGCAGACGATCACCTGGACCTCGGGGTCGTTGGTGAAGGCGTCGATGCTGCGCTGCCGGGCGGCCGAGGTCTGGTCGCCGCGGATGTTGGAGTACTTGATCTCGCGCTTGGCGAAGAACTCCTCGGCGGCATCCATCACGTCGATGTGCTTGGCGAAGAAGACGACCTTCCCGGCCGAGCGGGCCAGCTGGGCGGCGTAGTCGGCGGCCAGCGTCGCCTTGGCCTGGCCGATCCGCCGCACCATGGTGAAGACGTTCTCCTCGGAGGTCTCGTCGTCGTCCGAGCGCGTCTCCCAGGTGGCGACCCGACGCACCAGCTCGTGGTCGATGCCCTCCACCTGGACCTTCTTGCGGCGGGTGACCAGCGCGGCGTCGTACCGCTGGACGAGGCGGAGCGCGAGGTTGCGCTCGGCCTCGCGGATCGACCGGGTGGCGGCGTCGTCGAGCTCGACCGGCAGGTCGGCGACCCGGCGGGCGGGGATGTCGGCGGCGACGTCGACCTTGCGGCGGCGCACGATGCCGAGGTCGATGACCGTACGACGAGCCTTCGGGTAGAAGTCGTGCTCCAGCGGGGTCAGCCCGATGCCCTCGAGCTGGGCCATCAGGATGGGCCGCGGCTTCTTCTCGTCGATCCAGCCGAGGAACTGCCAGATCGCGCGGAAGTCGTCGATGTCGTTGATCAGCGGCGTACCGGTGAGCGCCATCATCAGCGGCCGGGCGATCCGGGTCCGGATCTTGTCGGCGATCTCGAGGACCTTGCGCGAGCGCAGCGAGGAGGTGTTCTTGATGAAGTGGGCCTCGTCGACCACCATCCCGCGGAAGCCGTGGTTGCCCATCCAACCCGCGTGGCGGTCGAGGATCTCGTAGTTGACGACCACGATGTCGGCGAAGGCGTCGATGTCCGCGCCGTCGCCGTGGATGACGGTGGCCGCGCGCCGCGGCGTCCACATGGCTGCCTCGCGCGCCCAGTTGGTCTTGACGACGTTGGGGACGACGACCAGCAGCGGGTACGCCTCCGCCGCCTCGGCGGCGAGCAGCGCCTGGGCCGTCTTGCCGAGGCCCGGCTCGTCGGCCAGCAGGAAGGTGCGGTGACCCTCGGCGGCCGCCGCGACCACCTGCGCCTGGTGCTTCATCAGCTCGTGACCGGTGCGGACCAGGAGCTCGGGCGACCCGGGCAGCTCCATGCAGGCCGGCGCCCCGGGGGTGGTGTCCTCGAAGGCGCTCAGCAGGGCTCGATCAGCTCGAGCCCGACCAGCCGGCGGCGGGCCGGCATCTGCGGCACGGCCGTGTAGTCGGGCACCTGGAACGGGATGGCCAGCTGGCGGGCGCGTACGGCGTCCGGGATCACGCGTCGCTCGACCCGACCGTCCTCCGTCTCGACCTTCGCCTGCGGCTCCGGCTCGGGCGCCGGTTCGCGTCCCGCGGCGACCTGCATCTCCCGCATCAGGATGCGGGTGCCCTCGGAGACGTCGGCCTTCTCGTCGAGCAGGTGGAAGAACGACGGTTCGCTGGCCGCGATCTGGGCCAGGATCGTCGCGATCCCGTCGAGCCGCTTGAGCTCGGAGTCGCGGCGGACCTGGTTCAGCTCGCTGTCGGACCGCACGCGACCGCGCTCCTCACGCGCCAGCAGGGCGATCGCCTGGTACCGCGCGTAGTCGCTGCCGGACACCCGGCCGCGCTGGACCGCGTTCTCGAGCCGGCGTACCGCCTGCGCGAGCACGGGCAGCACGCCCTCGTTGTCGTTGCGAGGCCTTCGGTCCGTACGTCGGTTCGTACGCCCGCGACCCTGTCTCGTCGTCGCCAATCCACTCTCCATCGACTGCCCGAAGCAGTCGCAGCTGCAGCGCGTGCTCTACGGGACGGGCGGCGGATCGGATGATCGGAACGGCCGCTGAAAGCCCCGAGACACAGAGCACGGGTGGCTGGGTTGCCACTGGCATCATACCCGGTCGGGCTTCGACGTCCGGCATTCGCCCGGACTTAGCGGCCCTGGGTCGCGTCCTTCTGGCGACCGGCGCCCTTCGTAGGGTGCTGCTTCTTCGGCTCGGGCTTCGACGTGTCAGAGATGTTGTCGATGAACAACCCGGAGATCTCATCGCCGAGGCCACTGACCACGTCCGGACGCATGATGAGCACGGCTGCCATGCCAAGACCAACGATCGCGGGGGCCAGACCTGACCGCGGGGAGCGCCGCCTGCCTGACCTGCTTGCGGTTGCTCGCTTGGTTAATCGCGCTGGTCCACGGGTCCCCAACCCGGGCGCCCGCGTCGTGACTGGGTCCGATGCCGACAACGCAGCGCTCTGGAGACCCTGGTTCAAGGCCAGGTACAGCTGGACCACCTGGTCGGCCGCGAGTACGGCGGGCCGTGACAACAGCATGGGCACCAGGTTCGACGTCGAGCACACCACGACGTCTCGGACGGAGCCGGAGACCTCGTCCTCCCCGGCGAAGCAGAGCACGGGATGCACCAGCTGCGGCCCGAGCAGAGGAGGAAGCAGTCCGGCGACCGCCTTCCCCGCGTCGACTGCAGTGGCCACGGATGTCTCCCGCGACCGGCCGCCCTGACGCAGAACGCCGTCCCTGACCTCTACGCGACCCGACCAGTTCTTGGAATCGATCACGAAGACGCCGGGCGGTCCGACCACGATGTGATCGACGTTGGCGTAAGGCCGGCCCGGCCATTTCCTGTCATGGAGCACCGTCCAGGTGCCCGTGGGCAGCTGAGCCAGCGCGGCAGCGGTCGCTTCCTCCCCCTCGGCTCCCCGCTCCCAGCGGGCGGCCGAGCGCTCCAGCCGCTCCGCCTTCGCCCGCTGTCGTTGCGCCACGTCCGCGCGCAGACTCCCCCGCCATGAACAGCCTCCCCGAGACAATACTCGGGAAGGCTAGGCGAGACGTGGTCTGCGGTCTCCGATTCGGTCACGATCTGCGCGCCAGCAGGTCCTGGATGCACTAGGAGCTCGGGGATCACAACTCGCAGTACTCGTCAGCCATCGGGCCACACCGTTCGCACATTTCACCCCACCCACCGTGCGTGGTGCGGACGCCAGCCTGAGCGCGGGGGAACGGACATCGAATTTTCGCGATTTGCCGCGCTAGACCACTTGACTGCTGATACTTGCCGAGGCCCGCGGCAATCGCCGCATCCGAAATCAAGATTGATCTCATGGGGGGATCCAAGTGACACAGCAGTACTCGCCTTCGCAGATGCCCGACCAGCCGTACGGACAGCAGCCGGCTTACTACCCGCCGCAGCCGCAGAAGAAGTCGCACACGTTGCGCAACGTCCTGCTGATCATGGGACTGCTTCTCATCCTGTTCGTTGGAGGGTGTTTCGCTCTGGTTGGTGCGGGCCTCAACGCCGCGGACAAGGCGATCAAGGCAAACGACAACCGCCCTGGAGGCGCTGACAACCCTCTGAGCATCAGGGAGGGCAAGGCCTTCGAGGTTGACGGCTTCGAATACGCCCGCGGTTGGAAGGTGGTCGGCGGCCCGTTCGGTCTCGACATCAAGAATCTCAAGGTCACGAACAACCGCGATGACAAGGATTCGGCCTTCGTTGAGGTCAAGTTCATGAAGGGCTCCGAGGTGCTGGCGATGGCCGACTGCTCGTCCAGCCCGATCCCGGTTGGACAGACGGTCACCCTGACCTGCAGCAGCACCGACAACCTGCCCAAGCAGTACGGCAAGCTCACCATCAACGATAGCTTCTAGCCGTCAGACAGGTCCCACGCTGACCTGGGCAACGCAACTGATCGCGGTTGCCCGCCAGCTGCAGCGGGCCTCCCGCCCTCTCCACAGGCGTTTCCGCCTCCTATCGAGGCGTGCCGATGGCCGAGCCGATGAACCGGGCGAACCGCTGTGACCCACCTCACATTGGGACGCCGTCACGCTGCTGAGGGACCTGCGTCTTGTGAACGACGGACTTCCAATACACCCGGCAACTACGAAAGAGACACCATCATGAAGAAGCTTCTCCTCGGCCTCGTGGCCACCGCAACGATCGCCGCACCGATCACCTTCGCCGCTCCGGCCCAGGCCACCGCGGGCGACTCCCGCCCCGGGGTCTGCACCGCGCGGGAGTACCGCGCTGTGCAGAAGGGACAGACCAAGGCGCGGGTGGCCAACATCCTCGACGGATGGGGCAGGCAGTCCTTCGCCTACTCCATTGCCGGAACTCGCTACGAGACGCGGGAGTACGGTCGGATCTCGATCTACACCACGATGTGCTCGGTGGACTTCACGAACGGTCGGGTCACCGGCAAGTTCCGGATCTGAGCCCAACCGGCACAGACACCCAAGAGCCCCCGGCGCATCGCGCCGGGGGCTTCTTGTCGCCTCAGGTTGAACGAGGCCGATTTCCACGCGTGGCACGGGTCCGACCCGGCGCACTCAACCAACGCGTGATCATGCCGGGAGTTGGAGTTCAGCCGAATCCGAGGCCAGCTGCCGCGTAGGGCGGCGGCAGGCGTACGTCGAGCCATCCGATTGGCCCAAGGTAACTACGCGCCCACCACCTGCCTTGACCATTTCTTCCGATCTCGTGAATTGGAGCCTCGGCTCTCCGTCACGCACACCCAGGGGTCTCGTCTCAACCTCGAATGCCACACGCGGCACCACTGAAATATCCACCGGGCGGTCTCGAGAGGAGACACCCAGTCAGTTCAGGAAGTCCAATGAAACTGCTTGTTCGTTGCGTTGCTTGTCTCGTGCTGTCCGCGGCCCTGGCTGCCTGCGGCGGCGAGGATGCCGTCATGCCCGACCTGACCGCCAAGCGGCTTGATATCGCGCTCAGCGACCTGGACCGCGCCGGATACCGAGACGAGCCCGAAGTCCTCGGGGGAGGCATGTTCGGCGTGGTTGACGAATCGAACTGGACCGTTTGCGACCAGGCCCCAGCCCCGGGTGAGACCGTTACGAGCGCCCCGCGGCTGACTGTAGACAGAAGTTGCGAAGAGCCTGACGAGCTCGATGGTGAGGACGAGCAGGTGGCCGACGAGTCGTCCGAGAAGCCGGCCGCTGTTCAGAAGGTCCGGAAGCCCACCAAGACGCGGGCACGGTCGAGTGCGCGCGCAGCCTCGGAGACGTTCGTGATGCCCTTCCTGGTGGGAGCGAACCTGCAGGACGCCCAAGACCGCCTACAGTCCTTGGGCAGCTTCCTCCTGACTCAAAACGATGCGACTGGCCTGGAGAGATTCCAGATGCTGGATTCCGGGTGGAAGGTTTGCGCCCTGTTCCCCGCCGCCGGCTCGAAGGTCTCTGTGGCCCGCATGGTGGACCTGCGCGTGGTCAAGCTCCACGAGCCCTGCCCGTGACGATTGGGCCTTGTCACAACTGAGGTCTGAACCCGTACCTCGTGTTGCTGACACAATCGAACATTTCGGGTGGAGAGGGGCAGCCTTGGGCTTCCCCTCTCCAACGTGCCATATACGAATGCCAGTGAGGAACGCACGCCGAGTCAGCCTCTGGACCGGGATCGTCCGGCGCGAACCAGTCGAGTCAACCTCCGAGATCCACGGCGGGCGCCGCCGCGCGTCAGCGATCTGCGAGACCGGCCTCCGTCAGCTCCCACAGCCCGGGCCGCGACTTCGCCATCAACCCGTCGGCGATCAGCGTCTGCCTGGCCCGCCGTGCGGCGTACCGCCACCGCAGCTCACCCTCCGGGGTCCGCTCCCGGTCTGACTCCAGGAGCGAGTCGGCCATGCGCTCCTCGAGCCGGTCGAACACGTCCTCGGCGTCGAGCTCTCCGCCCGCCTCCTGCAACACGTGCACGACGTGCGGCCGGATCGCCTCGGGCGGCGTCCATCGCCGCGGGCGTGTCGGCGCGGTCGTCGTGGCCATGCGCTTCGCGGGCTTCGGCCGGGTCGTCGCCTTCTTCCGCACGGGTGCCGGAGCCGGCGTCGGTGCCGGCAGACCGTGGATGCACTGGGACCTCGGAAGGTCGCACAGTTCGCAGTAGTCGTCAGCCATCGGCCACCACCCTAGTCGGAGCCGGTCGCCGGCCCCGTCGCGTCAGGAAGCATGGGTAATTCCACCCACCACCGGGGCGACCACAGATGCGAGATCCGTCCGACGCGAGGAACCCCGTCCCGTCCCTAGCGTGAGTTCACCAGTTCACGAGGAGGGACCATGGACACCGTCGAGACCGTCATCATCGGCGCGGGACAGGCCGGTCTGGCCACCGCGTACCACCTCAGAAGAGAGGAAGGAGCTGCGTCGTCCTGGACCGCAACCAGCGGATCGGGGACAACTGGCGCCAGCAGTGGGACAGCCTCCGGCTCTACTCCCCCGCCCAGTACGACTGCCTGCCCGGGATGCCCTTCCCTGCTCCGAAGTGGTCGTTCCCCGGCAAGGACGACGTCGCCGACTACCTCGAGGCCTACGCCCGGCGCTTCGAGCTGCCAGTCCGACTCGGTATCCGGGTCGACCGGCTCGTCGCCGCTGACGGCGGGGACGGTTTCGTGGTCAGCACCAACACCGGCCCGCTGCACTGCGACAACGTGGTGATCGCGACCGGAACCTTCGGGAGGACGCCGAAGATCCCCGACCTCGCGGCGGACCTGGACCCGTCGATCCTGCAGTTGCACTCGAGCGAGTACCGCCGGCCGGGACAGCTCCGCGACGGCGGGGTCCTCGTCGTCGGCGCCTCCCACTCGGGGTGCGACATCGCCTACGAGGTGGCCGCGACCCGCCCCACCACGCTGGTGGGGCGCGACTGCGGGCAGATCCCGGTCCGGCTCGACTCGCGGCGGATGCACCTCATCTTCCCGGTCCTGCTCTTCGCATGGACCCACGTCGTGACCCGCCGTACCCCGATCGGCCGCAAGGAGATGTCCGAGATCCGCTTCCACGGCGGACCGATGCTGCGGGTCCAGCGGTCCGACCTCGCCGGGCGTGGCGTCGTCCGCAACGAGGCGCGGGTCGAGGACGTTCGCGACGGGCGGCCGGTGCTGGAGGACGGCACGGTCGTCGACGCGGCCAACGTGGTCTGGGCGACCGGCTTCCAGCAGGCATTCGACTGGATCGACCTGCCGGTCTTCGGCGAGGACGGCTGGCCCCGGGAGTATCGCGGCGTCGCCGGCGACGTCCCCGGCCTGTTCTTCTGCGGCCTGTCGATGCAGTACGCCTTCTCGTCCATGCTGCTCGCGGGCGCCGGGCGGGACGCCGAGCACGTCGTGTGCCGGATCGAGGAGCGTGCCCCCAGGTCCGTACGTCGGCAGAAGGCCAAAGCCGCGTGACCGAACACCGTCCACCACCACACCCGGCGCGAGTATCGTCCGACCCGGAGGTACTCGCGATGGGTGTGCTCGAGGACCTCGCCCGTGCCCGCACGGACTACGAGCGAGGCGACTGGGCCGCGGCCCTGGACTCCTGGTCCGGCGTCGTGCCCGACGAGATGGGTGCCGAGGACCTGCGCGCCGCCGCCATCTCGGCGTACCTGGCCGGTCGGCGGGAGGCGGCCCTCGACTTCTTCCAGCGGGCCTTCCACCACTTCGAGTCCGCCGGTGACCAGGCGTCGGCAGCCCGTTGCTGCTTCCACCTCGCGATGATCCTGGGCACCGGAGGTGACCCCGCGCTGGCGGCCGGGTGGGGCGCCCGCGCGGGCCGGCTCGTCGAGGAGCTGGGCGACGACCCGGTCGAGGGCGGGTACGTCGCGTTCCTGCACATGCACCGCCACCTCGGTGCCGGCGACTGGCCGGCCGCCGCCGAGTGCGCGGACGAAGCGACGGCCGTCGCCCGGCGGCACGCCGATCCGGACCTCCTGGCGCTGGGGCTGGTGGCACAAGGGCGGCTGGCGATCTATGCCGGCCGGGTCGCGGAAGGGCTGGCCCGGCTTGACGAGTCGATGGCCGGCGCCGCCGCCGGCGAGGTCTCCCCGATCATCCTCGGCAACGTCTACTGCACCGCCATCGAGGGCTGTCAGGAGGTCTCCGACTTCGGCCGGGTGGCGGAGTGGACCTCCGCGCTGCACCGCTGGTGCACCGCCCAACCGGGACTGGTCGCCTTCACCGGACAGTGCTCGGTGCACCGAGGACAGGTGATGCGGTTCCGCGGTGCCTGGTCTGAGGCGCTCGAGGAGTTCGCGCTCGCGATCGAGCGCTACCGCCAGGTCGAGTTCCTGGCGGCGATCGGGCTCGCGGAGGCCGAGTGCGGCGACGTGCTGCGGCTGCGAGGCGAGTACGACGCGGCCGACGCGGCCTACCAGCGGGCGGGTGAGCGCGGCCACGACCCCCAGCCCGGCCTGGCGCTGCTGTGGCTGGCCCGCGGATCCGGCGACGCTGCCGCGGCCGCCGTACGCCGCCTGCTGACCGAGGTCGGCAATCCCACCCAGCCCTGCCGGTTGCTCCCCGCGGCGGTCGACGTGCTGCTGGCGGTGGGGGCGTTGGACGAGGCCCGCACCGCCGCGGTCGAGCTGGACGACGTCGCCCGGAAGGTCGGCTCGGTGTCGCTGCTGGCCCTCGCGGCGTACGCGTCTGCGGCCGTCGAGCTCGCCTCCGGTGACCCCGCCGGCGCGATGCCCTACCTGCGCAAGGCACGCCAGCTGTGGGCGCGCGCGGACAGCCCGTACGAGAGCGCCCGGGTTCGGCTCCTGACCGGCCGTGCCCTCGCCGCCCTCGGCGACCAGGAGTCCGCGCGTCAGGAAGTCACCGCGGCCCGGGAAGCCTTCCTGACCCTTGGCGCAGCGCCCGCCGCCGAGGAGGCGGAGCAGCTGCTGCGCCCCACCACCCTGCCGGCGGGGCTGACCGCCCGCGAGGTCGAGGTGCTCCGCCTGGTCGCGGCCGGCCACAGCAACACAAAGATCGCGGCCGACCTGGTCCTCAGCGAGAAGACCGTCGCCCGCCACCTGTCGAACATCTTCGGCAAGCTGGACGTCGGGTCCCGAACCGCCGCCGCGGCGTACGCGTTCGAGCACGGCCTGGTGTGAGGACGGGGATTAGCTGGCCGAGCCCCTCTCCAGCGTCGCCACCCACCGCGCGTACGCCGTCTCCAGCGCACCGGCAGTCCGGACGCTGCCGGGTTCGACCTCGACCACCGTGGCCGGCACGTCCAGCTCGGCACCCACGCCGCGGGCGGCGAGCACGGCAGCGCCCACGGCGGACACGCTGCGCAGGGTCACGAAACAGACCGGACGGTCGAGCACGTCGGCCAGCAGCTGACGCAGCAATGGGTCCCGCCCGCCGCCGCCGGTCAGCAGCACCGGCCCCGCGGGCGCGTCGATGATCTCCAGCCCCCGCCGGATGGTGAACGCGTAGGCCTCGAACGCCGCGCGCAGGAGCTCGGCCCGGCCCGTGGTGGTGGTCAGGTGCCGCCACCCGGCCGAGGCCGAAAGGGACGCCACGCCCCCGCGCTCGCCGGTGAGGAAGGGCAGGAAGGTGGCGCCGAGGCTGCCGGGGGCGGTGCCCTCGGCCAGGGTCACGGCCTCCTGCCACGAGGCGCCGAGGGTCGACTGCGCCCAGTCGAGCGCCAGGCCGCCGTTCTGGATGGCGAGCATCTCGTACCACCCACCCGACGCGTCGCCGTACAGGTGCGTCTTCGGGTCGACCCGGGCCTCGGGGCGGGCGCCGGTGCGGAGGATCTGGATGCCGGTGCCGGCATTGACCACCACGCCCCCGTCGCCGCAGCAGCGGCCGGAGGCGGAGCGCTCCAGCGCCGCCAGCGCGGCCGCCGTGTCCGCGGCACCCGTGACCACCGGTACGTCGTCGCCGCCGAGCAGCCGGGTGGTGCCCACGACCGCGTCGCTCGGCGCAGGGACCGGCAGCTGGCTCTCGGGAGACCCCGGCGAGCTCGACGTGCAGCGAGTCGACCAGTCGTCGGCCACCACGTCCCAGAGCAACGTGGCGGAGGCGTCGCTGCGGTCACCCGCGGCGTCACCCGACGTCAGCTGCCGGCGCAGCCAGTCCTTGGGACTGGCCACCAGCGCATCACGCAACACAGCAGGCTCGTGGTCGCGCAGCCAGGTGAGCAGCGGACCGGCCATGCCCGGCACCAGCGGGTTCGAGAGCGCGCCCCGGACCTCCGGCGCGAGGTCGTGCCAGCGCCCCATGACCGAAGCAGCGCGCCGGTCCGGCCACAGCATCGCCGGCCGCAGCGGTTGCCCGTCGGCGAGGTGAGCACCACGCCGTGCATCTGCCCACTGAACCCGACGGCGGCCACATGCGCCCCCGCGTGACCGCCGCCGGGAGCCTGGGTGAGCCGGCCGACGCAGCGGTCGAGCGCCCGGCTCCAGTCGTGGGGGTCGATCTCTGCGTACCCCGGACGCGCCGACGTCAATCTCGTAGGTCTCCTCGGCCTCCGCGACGACGGTGCCGTCGCTGCCGACCAGGGTCAGCTTCAGGCCGCTGGTGCCCAGGTCGATCCCGAGGTAGCCGGGATCCCCGCTCATGCCTCGAGCAGCCGCGACGCCATGAAGGAGTGGGCGTGCCGGGCGAGGTCGTCGCCGTCGTCCCAGAGGTTGCGCCACACCGCGAGGTCGTTGCTGAGGTCGGGGTGGACGACCGCGGAGCTGAAGCTCTCGAAGGTCACGATGCCGTCGTACCCACTGGCCCGCAGCGCGGCGAAGAACGCGTCGAAGTCGATGGTCCCGCTGCCGAGGTAGCCCCGGTGCGACTCCCCGATGTGGACGTAGCCGAGGCGGTCGCCGACCTGGTCGACGGGCAGCGCGAAGCCGTCCTCCTCGATGTTCATGTGGTAGGTGTCGAGGTGAACGCGGAGGTTGTCGGCGCCGGTCTCGTCGATCAGCTCCAGCATCCCCGCGGCGGTGTTGACGACGTTGCTCTCGTAGCGGTTCACGACCTCGAGGTTGACCGGTACGCCGGCAGCCGCAGCCTCGCGAGGCGAGGTGCTGCATCGCGTCGACCACGTGCGCGCGGGACCGTGCGCTGACCGGAGTCGGGTACTTCGCGAGCCGGGAGTAGAGCACGCCGCACAGCGCCTCGGCGCCGAGCTCCTCGGCCACCTCGACCGCCCGGGTCAGCAGCTTCTTGCCCTCGGCCTGGACGTTGATCGTCCTCGCTGGCGACGTCGGCGTGCGGGGGCAGCCCCATCGAGCAGGCCGACTTCAGGCCGTACTCGTCGAGCAGCCGCCGGGTCATCTCGGTGTCGATGCCGAACGGGTCGAGGATCGGCACCTCGATCAGGTCGAAGCCGGCGGCCGCGGCCGAGGAGATCGCGTGCCGTGCGCCCGCCTCGTCCCACGTGCCGCTCCAGACGAGGGCGTGGACGCCGAGCTGGGTCATCTGACGGACTCCCGTCCGTTGCTGCTGGCCCGCGGCGGCCGGGGCCTCCGGGTCGGTGGCGGGGTCGAGGATGGCTCCGGTGACCAGGCCGACGAGCTCCTGGCCGTCGGTCTCCGCCGTACGCCGCTTGGCGACGGTCCGCCCGGCCCGCATGACCTGCACCTGGTCGGAGAGGCGCAGGACCTGCTCGAAGTTGTGGCTGATCAGCAGGATGGTCACGCCCTTGGACTTGAGCTCCATGATCAGCTCCTCGACCCGGGCGGTCTCCTGCACGCCGAGCGCCGCGGAGGGCTCGTCGAGCACGATCAGCTTGGAGGAGAAGCCGGCGGCCCGGGCGATCGACACGGCCTGGCGCTGGCCGCCGCTGAGGCGGCGTACCCGCGCGTTGACCCGCGGCACGTTGATCGCGAGCTTGCTGACCATGTCGAGCGCCTCGCGGCGCATCCGGCGGCGGTCGAGGAAGCCGGCCCGGGTCTCCTCCCGGCTGAGGAAGAGGTTCTGCGCGACGGTGAGGTCCTCGACCAGGGCGAGGTCCTGGAAGACCGTCTCGATCCCGGCCGACCGGGCCTGCTGCGGGTTGGTGAAGTGCACCGGCGCCCCGTCGAGCAGGACCTCTCCGCCGTCCCGGGCGTGCACGCCGACGAGGCACTTGACCAGCGTGGACTTGCCGGCGCCGTTGTCGCCGACGATGGCGGTGAGCTGGCCGCGGGGCACGGACATGCTGGCGCTGCGGAGGGCCTGCACGCGGCCGAAGCTCTTGCGTACGTCGCGCACGGTCAGCATGTCGTCCGGGAGCGAAGGTGTCAGTCGAGTTCGTCATTTCTGGTACCTCGTGATGAACGCGGCCAGCACCACGACGATGCCGACGGTCAGGGGTTGGTAGAACTCCGAGAGTCCGACCCGGGTCAGGCCGTTGACCAGGGCGGTCAGCAGCAGGGCTCCGACGACGGGGCCGGCGATGGTGGCGCGGCCGCCGAAGAGGCTCACGCCGCCGAGTACGACGGCGGCCACGGAGTTGAGCAGGAAGCTGGTGTTGGCCGCCGGCTCGGAGGCGCCCACCCGGGCCACCAGCAGCAGCGCCGCGACGCCGGCGAGCGATCCGGAGATCACGTAGACGCCGGTCTTCACCATCCAGGTCCGGATGCCCACCGCCCGGGAGGCTCTCCTCGGAGCCGCCGATGGCGAGCACGTGGACGCCGAACTTGGTGTGGAACAGCACCACGTGGGCGATCACGGCCAGCGCGATCGCGAGGAGCACCGACCACGAGAAGATCCAGATGCCGTTGACCGACATCTTGAGCAGGAACGGCTCCACGATGGTGGTCTTCTGCCCGTCGGCGATGATCAGCGCGAGCCCGGAGGCCGCCGACAGGGTGCCCAGGGTGACGATGAAGTCGGTGATCCCGCCCTTGGAGATCAGCAGGCCGTTGATCAGCCCCACCACCCCCGCGGCCACGAAGCCGGCCAGCGCGGCCACCCCGATCCCCGTGCCGGCGGCGTAGAACTCACCGAGGACGATCGCGCCCAGGGTCATGGTGGAGGCGACCGAGAGGTCGATGCCGCCGGTGGCGATGACGAACGTCTGGCCGATCGTGAGCACGATCAGGATCGCGCTCGCCTGCAGGATCGCCGAGACGTTCCCCTCGCTGAGGTAGCCGGGGTTGATGACGGCGAAGATGATCGCCATGACCACCAGCCCGATGGTCGAGGCCAGCTCGGGCCAGGACACCTCGGACAGCTGGATCCTTCGGGTCGGCTCCTCGGGCGGAGCACTGGGCGGCTCGACCGTGGTGGTGGTCATGGCGATCTCCTTGCGACGTACGGCGGTTGGGTGGGGTGACTGCTCAGGTCACTCGAGGGGGTTCTCGAACTCCTCGAACGGCGCGGGGAAGGCCTCGAGCGCGTCCTGGGCGTTGTCCTTGGTGACGACCGCGACCGGGGCGGTGACGTTGGCCGGGAGCTCGTCGCCGGCGGCGGCCTTCTCGCAGGCCTGCACGCCCATCTCGCCGATCGCGTAGGGGTACTGCGCGACGGAGGCCGTCAGGTCTCCGGACTCGACCGCCTTGAGGGCGTCCTCGATCCCGTCGACGCCGATGATGTCGACCTCGCCGGTCTTGCCGGCGTTGGCGACGGCGCGGGCGATGCCGAGGGCCATGTCGTCGTTGGCGGAGAAGAAGCCCTCGAGGTCGGGGTTCGCCGAGAGGATGTCGGTGGCGCGGGTCTGCGCGGTCTGGCGGTCCCAGTCGGCGGCGACGGTCTGGACGATCTCGAGGTCGCCGGCGCCCTCCTTGAACCCGTCGAGCCGGGCGTTGCTGGTGACGTCACCGGAGATGCCGCCGATGAGGGCGACCTTGCCCGAGCCGCCGAGCGCCTCGACCATCGCCTCGCCGCCCATCTTTCCGGCCTCGACGTTGTCGGTGCCGATGTACGTCGACACCTCCAGGTCCGCCTTCTCGGCCGCGTCGGCCTCGATCGGGCTGTCGATGTTGACGACCGGGGTGCCGCTGCGCGGCGATCTGGGCCAGGCCCTGGATCAGGTTGGTGCCGGAGATCGGGTTGACGACGTAGCAGCCGTATCCCTGCTGGGCCATCGCGTTGAGCCGGTCGGCCTGCCCGCTGGTGTCGGTGATGCTCGAGGCCGCCTGGACCTCGACGTCCACGTCGGACTCCCCGGCCTGGGCGTCGATGCCCTGCTCCATCTGCTGGAAGAACGGGTTGTCGAGGCCCTTGATCACGGCCGCGTAGGAGGAGGAGCTGTCCCCACCACCGCCTCCGGCCTGCGGGTCCTCGCCACAGCCGGCGAGGGTCAGGGCGAGCGCCGTGGAAGCGATCCCGGCGGTGAGCGAGCTTGCGCATGTGGGTTTCCCTCCGATTAATGTCTTGTGCTAGACCTTAAACAGCGCTAACTTGTCTGTCAATAGACTGAAACCAGAAGTTTTCCGAACCTAGGTGGAGCGAGCGGACCGATGAGCAAGAAGCCCGACACCGTCCCTGACGGCGCCGCCTCTCCCCCGGAGCTCGACGACGGCGCCAGGCAGCTGCTGGCGCTGGTACGACGCCGCGGCACCCTCACCCGCGCCGAGATGACCGAGGCCACCGGCTGGGCCCGGGTCACCGTCACCAGCCGGCTCGAGAAGCTGCTGTCCACCGGACTGCTGGTGGCCGACGGAGGCCGTGGCGAGCGGCCGCGGCCGCCCCGCGACCCGCTACCGGCTCGACGCCACCGCCGCGATGCTGCTGGTCGCCGACGTGGGCGCGCTCGGCATGCGGCTGGCGCGGGTGGACCTGGAGGGCCGCCTCGAGGAGGCCAGCAGCGTCGGCGTCGACATCGCCGTCGGCCCCGACGAGCTGCTCGGCCAGGTGCGCAAGTGCTTCGACGAGCTGACGGCGTCCTCTGCGGGACGGCCGCTGTGGGGGATCGGCATCAGCCTGCCCGGGCCCGTCGACCACGCGGCCGGCCGGGTGATCTCGCCGCCGATCATGACCGGGTGGCACCAGTTCCCTGTCCGCGAGACGCTGCAGGACTGGTACGGCTGCCCGGTGCTGGTGGAGAACGACGTCAACGCGATGGCCGTCGGCGAGCTGATCCACCTCCCGAACCCCACCGATGAGTTCCTCGTGGTGAAGGTGGGCACCGGCATCGGCTGCGGCATCGTCAGCGGTGGCCGCGTCATCCGCGGCGCCGCGGGCTCCGCCGGCGACATCGGCCACACCGCCGCCGACACCACCGGCGTCCGCACCGAGACCGTCGACTGCCGCTGCGGCAAGCGCGGCTGCGTCGAGACGTACGCCGGCGGCTGGGCCCTCGCCCGCGACCTCTCGGACGACCCGAGTCACGCCGCTCTCGGTCAACGACGTGGTCGACCTGCTCGAGCGCGGCGACCCCACCGCCTCCCGGATGGTCAGCGACGCCGGCCTGATCCTCGGCGCCAGCCTGGCCACCGCCGTCTCACTGCTGAACCCCTCCGCCGTGGTGCTCAGCGGCCAGGTCGCCGTGGCCGCCGGAGACCATCTCCTCTCCAGCGTCCGGGAGCGGATCTACGCCCGCGCCCTCCCCCTCGCCACCCGGAACCTCGACATCCGGGTCAGCTCGCTCTGGCCGGACTCCGGCGTGCACGGGCTCGCGCAGGAGGTCGGTGAGCTGGTGCTGTCCGGAGGGTGAGGCCGCCTCGGGACTGTCGACCGCAGCGACGCCGAGGGGTGCACACCCAGGTCTCCCGCGAAGAGATCGCCCGCAGCCGCACGACGCGACAAGCCCCTCACCCGCGGTTGCGCAGGTCAGGGGCCTGTCCGTGGAGCCGCCTGTCGGAATCGAACCGACGACCTATTCATTACGAGTGAATCGCTCTACCGACTGAGCTAAGGCGGCGCGCTGCCCGGCTCGGAGCGTGGACCGGCCGGGCAACCCGGGGAAGTATACGGACGCGCGGTCGCGGCGCGCGAAACCGGCACGCGGCCCGGCGGCGCGCGGAGGCCTCAGGCGGCGACGGGACGCGGCGTCGCGGCGGGCGCGCCTGCGCCGGTGAGCAGGGTCTGCTCGGCGCCGCACCAGCAGGTGAAGGCGACGACGATGCCGTGGTCGGTGTTGACGAGCGCCGGTGACCTGGCTCGGGAAGATCAGCTGGCGCTTGGCGCACGCGGTGCAGTGGTGGTCGAACATGGTGGACCTCCTTCGAGGACGGTCGGTCGGGTGCTGGCGTCAATCCTGTCCGGCGACGCAATACATAGGGGTAGCCTCGTCTTTCCTGCAGGATCTCAAGGAGAACCTATGCTTTCGCTGCACCAGCTGACGCTGCTTCCTCGCCACCTACGAGCACGGCTCGCTGACCGCGGCCGCCGAGGAGCTCGGCTACGCCCAGCCGTCGGTGTCCGAGCAGATCCGGGCGCTGGAGAAGTCGCTCGGCGTCCAGCTGTTCCGGCGGGTCGGGCCGCGGCGTCGTGCCGACCACGGTCGCCGACACGCTGCGCCCGCACGCCGAGCGGACGCTCGCCGCCGCCGAGGAGGCGCGGCGGGCGGTGCAGAGCGTGAAGTCGTTCGAGACCGGCACGATCCGGTTCGGGATGTTCGGCATCGCCCGGTTGTACGCCGGCGCCGGGCTGGTCGCCGACGTGCTCGCGCGCTACCCCGGCGTCCGCGTCGAGCTGGTCGGCCAGAACTCCACCGAGGTGGCCGAGGACCTGCGCCGCGGCCGGCTGGAGGCGGCGATGATCGCGGTGTCGACGGTCGAGAGCGAGGGCATGACGGTCACGCCGGTCGCCCGCGACGAGCTGGTCTACATCAGCGCCGACCCGGCGCGGCTGGCGACCCCGGTCACCGCGCACCGGCTGGCCGCAGGCGTCGCTGGTGATGCCCGAGACGACCTGGCGCGCCGACGACTCGACGCGCATCATCCTGCGCCAGATGCTGCACGAGACCGGCCGCAACCCGCAGACCCGGATCGAGGTCGAGGACGTCGAGACCGCGGTCGAGCTGGTCGGGCATGGGGCTCGCCGACTCCGTGATCCCCCGCGGCGCGGCCGAGCAGCTGCTGCCCCGGCTGGCGCCCGGACGCCGGCTGGGTGTCGCTGCGGCCGCGGCAGTACGACACGTTCGCGATCGTGCACCGCGCCGGCGCGATGCTCTCCCCCGCCGCGCAGCTGATGATCGAGCTGGCCACCAGGCGGATCCAGGCAGATCGCGGAGCCGATCAGACGCCCGCTGAGGTCCCGGTGCGCCCGGGCGAGGCGACCGCGGCCGCGGTGCTCGTGGCGCTCAGCAGCGGAGCCCGTCCTCCGGGACCGTGCCCTGGATGAGGTAGTCCTCGACCGCGGGGTCGACGCAGTCGTTGCCGTTGTTGTAGCCGGTGTGACCGTCGCCGTCGCGGCTGACCAGCACGCCCGACTCGAGCTGGTCGGCGAGGTGCTCCGCCCACTGGTACGGCGTCGCCGGGTCGCGCGTGGTGCCGACGACGACGATCGGCGGCGGCGCCGGCCGCGTCGATCGTCGCGGCGCGCTCGGTCGCCTCGACTGGATGCCGCAGGCAGCTGGTCAGGCCCCAGGCGAAGACGCGGCCGAAGGTCGGCGAGGCCTCCTCGAACGCCGGCGATCTGCGCCGGCACCTCCGCCGGCGGGATCGCGTACGGGTCGTCGAGGCAGTTGATCGCGTAGAGCGCCTCGGAGCAGTTGTCGGTGTAGCCGTCGGCCCTCGCGCGAGTCGTAGAGGTCGGACAGCCGCAGCAGCAGCCGTCCCGTCGCCGTCGAAGCGCCGTGCTGCAGCGCCTGGTCGAGGATCGGCCAGTAGTCGCGGCTGTAGAGCGGCAGCACCATGCCGTAGAAGGCGTTGCCGACGCGGAGCTCGCGGTCCGAGCTCGGTCGGCAGCGGGTCGGCGTCGACCTCGTCGAGGAAGCCCTGGATCCGGTCGAGGCCCGTCGTCGACGCGAGTCGCCGAGGAAGCAGCCGTCCTGGTCGACGCAGTTCTGCGACGTAGGCGCGCAGCGCGGTCTCGAAACCGCCCGCCTGCTCGAGGCTCAGCTGCCGGGAGCGAGCGACAGGTCGACGGCGCCGTCGAGGACCAGGCGGCCGACCTGGTCGCGGGAAGAGGTCGGCGTACGTCGCACCGAGCTGGGTGCCGTAGGAGGCGCCGAAGTAGGTCAGCGGCGACTCCCCGAGCGCGGCGCGCAGCACGTCGATGTCGCGGGCGGCCTCGACCGTCGAGACGTGGGCGGCGAGGTCGCCGGCGTGCGTCGGCGCAGCCCTGCGCCGAACCGCGTCGACCCAGCGCGAGGTAGCGGCGCTCTCGGCGGCCGTGTCGGGGTCGGGGTCGCTCGGCGAGGTAGTGCGTCGAGCTCGGCGTCGGTAGAGGCAGTCGACCGGGTCGCTGTCGCCGGTGCCGCGCGGGTCGAAGCCGACGATGTCGTAGGTCGCGCAGGAGCGGCTCACGGAAGACCGCGCTCGCCGGCGCGGCGTAGGCGTGCCGGGGGCGCCCGGACCACCGGGGTTGACGACCAGCGAGCCGATCCTGCTTTCCGGATCCGCGGCCGGCACCCTGAGCAGGGCCAGGTCG